>NZ_CP114264.1:1200000-2400000 GCF_027105055.1 Acinetobacter sp. TR3 | reverse complement strand
ATTGGTTATGACAAAGCAATTCCAAGTAACTTCTTAGGTCGTGGCTTTTTAAATGCTGCTGAAAAAGTGATTGCTGGTGATCAATTATTGGCTGCAGCAAATACTCTTCGAGTTATTGGTAAAGTTACCCCTATTGAAGGGCTTGCATTAAAAGCTCTTTATCAAACTTCGGAAGTAGAAAAAGCATCAGGCAATGCTGCCGGATCTGAAAATATTGATGATACTCAAGGTTGGTTAATTGGTGCTGAATATAATATTCCGCAAGCAAAAAATTGGACGGTAAAAGGTCAATATAGCCAAAATGATACCAGTTTTAAAAACAACACGGCAGATTTTAAAGCCAAACAAGTGATTGCTGGTGCTGACTATGCATTTAGCAAACAAGTTAAAACATACGGTTATGCGGGTTATCTAACGCTTGAACAAGCGGACAAAAAAGATAAGCAACCTGTAGCAGGATTAGGTTTAGAATTTAAATTCTAATATCTCGTATCTAAAAACACCCCCTAAGTTTGACTTAGGGGGTGTTTTTTATTTCTATTTTATTATGTTGTAATATAATCATTTAACTGAATAAAATGATTTTCGACAATAACATTAAGACAAATGTTAGATGAAAAGTAAATGGAATTCATTGTTTTGGAATGAATTATTTTGACATATGCTTTGATGCCTAGATATAGATCCATTGTTTTGTTAACTCTCAATTATTTAGTTTAAGTCATTTTTAAGTTTTTATTCTTATCTTAAGCAAGTTAAGAAATCTATTTTCAGACTGTGAAGATCATGTTCCTACAGAAACTCAAGACCAAATCGATATCCTTGTTTGCATTTAATCTATTGCTTGCAATATGGCTAGGTATTTTTCTTAACTTTGCTTTTTATGAAAAAATCCAATCGCTTACGCCTTATACTGGCATAAAAGCGGGAATGTTTGTCGCAGCATCCGTCATTGTAGTTGTTGCAGCTTATCATTTTATTTTTCAGCTTTTTAACTGGAAATGGACAGCAAAACCAATAGCCATCGCTTTAGTTTTTATTGGTGGCTTTGCTTCATATACTGTGAATACACTTGGTGTTTTAATTACATCAGATCAAGTGCAAAATTTAATGCAAACAGATGTTGCTGAAGCACGTGATACATGGTCTTGGCATTTGGTTGTATGGACATTAGGAATGACAGTGCTTCCCATCATTGCAATTTTGATGGTGAAGTTAAAGCCTGAACCAATCCTGCGTCAAATTGTAAAAAAAGTGATTGCTTCAATTGTTTCATTGGCTTTGGTTGGTGGATTATTGTTTGTTTTTTACGTTGATTTTGCAGCGATATTCCGTGAAAACCGTGATTTGAAGGGAATGATCTCACCGCAAAATATGATTGCTTCATTTGCTTCATATTATAAGAAGAAAGCACCTAAAGAAAACTTACCATTATTGACTTATGGTGAAGATGCTTCAATGCAGAAAGCAGATGTTGCTGCTTTACCCAAATTGATGGTTTTAGTGGTGGGTGAGACGGCACGTGCAGAAAACTTTTCTTTGAATGGTTACGCTAAGAATACCAATCCGAAGCTTGCGAAACAGGATTTAATTAATTTTGCTCAAGTGAGTTCTTGTGGCACAGCGACAGCTGTCTCCGTACCATGCATGTTCTCTGGTATGCCACGTAAAGAATATGATGAACGACTTGCAAGTCATCGTGAAGGTCTACTCGATATTGCAAAACGTGCAGGTTATCAAGTGACATGGATTGATAATAATTCTGGTTGTAAGGGAACTTGTGATCGAGTTGAACAATTTAAGATTCCAGAGCCAATTCAAAAGAAATGGTGTAAAGATGAAGAGTGTTTTGATGATATTTTAATTGATAGCTTGAAAGCATATCTTGCAACAATTCCTAAAGATGATACGCGTCCACGCTTAGTGGTACTACATCAAATGGGTAGCCATGGTCCAGCCTATTACAAACGTATTCCTGCAGAATTTAAAGTTTTTAAACCAACATGTGATACCAATGCGATTCAAGGTTGTTCGCGTGATGCACTTGTGAATAGTTATGATAATACCTTGCTTTATACGGATTATGTTTTGGACTCATTGATTGAAACGTTAAAAGGCCAAACACAGCACGAAGCAGGCTTGTGGTATTTATCGGATCACGGTGAATCAACAGGTGAAAGTGGCATGTATTTACATGGAGCACCCTATGCAATTGCCCCGACTCAACAAACCCATGTTCCAATGTTTATGTGGTTCTCCGATCTTTGGAAAAAACAAGCTCCAGAACAAATGAAATGTTTAGCGAAGCAAAATAAGAGTGAATTGAGTCAAGACAATTTGTTTCCGACGATGTTGAGTTTACTTGATGTCAAAACCAAGGTGATTGACCCTAAAAATGACATGTTAGCGACATGTTCCAACCCATAAGGTGAGATAAAGTCATGACCAAAATCTTGATGATCGAAGATGATTTTATGATTGCAGAGTCAACATTGACTCTGTTGCGCTACCATCAATTCGAGGTAGAGTGGGTCAATAATGGCGTAGATGGGCTGTCCTTATTAGCAAAGCATAATTTTGATTTAGTTTTGCTTGATTTAGGTTTACCCATGATGGATGGTATGCAGGTATTGAGACAAATCCGTCAGCGTAGCTCACTTCCTGTACTGATTATCTCAGCAAGGGATCAATTACAAAATCGTGTAGATGGGTTAAATCAGGGGGCAGATGATTACTTGATTAAACCTTATGAGTTCGATGAGTTATTGGCACGAATTAATGCACTATTACGTCGAGGTCATGCAGAAACAGCACAACTTAAAAATCAATCGCAGTTATTGAAAAATGGTGATTTGGTTCTTGATGTCGAGCAGCATTTGGCGACTTTCAAAGGGCAACAGATTGAGTTATCAAACCGTGAATGGGCAATTTTAATTCCGCTTGTGAGCCATCCAAATAAAATCTTCTCCAAAGCAAATCTTGAAGATAAGCTTTATGATTTTGATAGTGAGGTGACCAGTAATACCATAGAGGTTTATGTACATCACTTACGTGCAAAACTAGGTAAAGATTTTATTCGAACCATCCGTGGTTTGGGTTACCGACTGGGACAATCATAAATATTTATGAAAATATCTAAGCAATACTCACTGAAAAAAAGACTGATTTGGGGAACTTCGGTCTTTAGTTTACTGCTTGGATGTTTATTAATCTTTACCGCTTATAAAACAGCTTTACATGAAGTTGATGAGATTCTTGATACACAAATGCAATATATGGCTGAGCGTTCGACAGCTCAGCCTTTAACGAGTGTTGCGAGTAAAGTTGAACTGCATCGCACATATCACGAAGAAGATTTGCTGGTTGATATTTGGGCTTATAAAGATCAAAGTCATTTATGGCATCAAACACACTTACTCATTCCGCCTGTAAAACAAGCGGGTTTTTATAGCCAAGAAACGCCACAAGGCAAATGGCGTGTCTACGTCATTCCTTTAAAAGACTATCAAATACAAGTTAGTCAGCAGGAAGATGTTCGCCAATCATTTGCTTGGGAATTGGCAGGGAGTATGTTTGTTCCCTATATCATTTTATTGCCTTTTGCGATTGTAGTTTTAGCCTTTATCATTCGTTTGAGTTTAAAACCTCTCGACGATTTCAAAACAGAATTAAAGCGACGTGATTCAGATGGTTTAGCGCCCATTGATGGCAATGATTATCCTCAAGAGTTGATCCCAACCATTGAAGAGATGAATCATTTATTTGAACGAATTCAACATGCTCAAACCGAGCAAAAACAGTTTATAGCAGATGCGGCACATGAATTACGAACACCCGTCACTGCACTCAATTTACAGACCAAGATCCTGATTAGCCAATTTCCTGAACATGAAGCATTGCAAAATTTGAGTAAAGGCTTAGCGCGTATTCAGCATTTGGTGACGCAGCTTTTAGCTTTAGCAAAACAAGATGTTGCATTAAGTCTGATAGAACCGAATACGCAATTTTGTCTTAATGATGTCGCACTCAATTGCGTTGAACAGCTTGTTAATCTTGCAATGCAAAAAGAAATTGACTTGGGTTTTGAACGTAACGATTTGATAGAAATGCAAAGCCTTGAATCAACTGTACATTCAATTATTTTTAATCTGATTGATAACGCGATTAAGTACACGCCAGATCAAGGCATTATTAACATTTCGGTTTACAGTGACAGTGACGATTTTGCTTGTATTCAAATTGAAGATAGCGGTGTCGGTATTGATGCTGAACAATACGATAAAGTTCTAAAACGTTTTTATCGAGTGCACCATCATTTAGAAGTGGGCAGTGGTCTCGGACTTTCAATTGTCGATAAAGCCACGCAGCGACTTGGGGGAAGCCTAGTCCTATCTCGAAGTCTTGATCTAGGAGGACTCTCAGTTTTAGTTCGCTTACCTAAAAAACTTTAATCGTGACATTAAGCACTGCATTTGTATTGAAGGACTATTTGAAAATTACGTATTTTTTTCTGATTGCTCTTTTAAATAACGTAAGAATAAAACGCATTTTTGGATACGTTTGCCATCATTGCCCACTTTGCTAATATTAAAATTCAGAACCCATTTTAAGCGTTTCCCAACTTTACAAATGTCACTATATACTTGTGGTTCGGCAAGTAATGCACGATAAAGGATTTGGCTAGCATCAGCTAATTGTTCAAATTCAAAATGATAGGCTGTAGAAAAAATAAATAGCAACCAGTCACGAACAAAACAATCATGTAAACTCAGGACTTCATGCGGGTCAGTTTCAAAATCAATAAAACTAAACTGATGATTTTGGTCGACAAGAATGTTGCGAGCGAATGCTTCGCTTAAATAGCCTTGTTTAGTATGAATAGCTTGAATAGCTTGAATAGCTTGGCTAAATAATAATGATTTTGAAAGAATATCTTTTTGACAAGCCAATGCTTGATCTAGTTGTGAGACGCTACTTTGATGTTGTGATCCGATGTCTTCAAGCAAAATTCCTTTTTTTGAAACTGCAAGAACATTCGATGTAGAAACACCTAAAGATTTGAGTGTTTGAATCCGATTGTATTCACATTCAATTGCAGCAGAACCACCTTGATTTGGAACTGGAGTAATTGCGCCTAAATTAAATATTTTTGCTAACCACTTCAATGGCGTGTAAAGCCATAAACCGTGACGTTCAGATGCTTTCTTTAACCATACTTTATGAGAACCTAGATCATAGGCTTGAATGGAAGATTGTTGCTTAGTTAAAGTGGTTTCTAAGAAATTTTGAAAGTCATCCATCAGCAGCAAACAGTACCTAAGTGAATATCGTGATCATGCATGAAGCCCATGCGAGTAGAGCTTCACTTTATCATATCAGGACTCATTTGCGTTACAGAATTAGCCGCTGCATGAGCTAAATGACGTTTATACGTGATCATATAGACCACAACATTGATAGCAAAGCAAAACCAAGCTGTCCATAAATTATGACTGAGGAAATGTGCACCACGCATCATTTGTGCCCAGCCCATTGCGAAGCCAAGTAATACACCTGCAAATAAATAAAACCAAGCTCTTTTACGCTGATCGAGGCGATAAAGAAAATAGCCTGTAACTAAGGCAAAACCTGTACTTGCATGACCACCTGGAAAACAATGTCCAGCAGTTGCTGAAAAATCCCAAATAAAACCTGTGACAGTCTTATGGGTCATATCCCATGGGCAAGCGTGAGCAGCTTGTGCTTTCATTAGACCAATAATGCATGTACATAACATACTGACCCAAAACATATAGCCATACTGCCAACGTTTCGCTTTGAATTTTTCTATTTTAAAAGAAGCGATCCACAGTAGGAAAAAGCTTACATAGACAATAGTTAAAACTTTTTTGACATAAGTATGATTTAGCTTTGCAAGATACCAATCACCTTTTAATGCAAACTCACCAAAAGTTCCGACCCATGGTTGAATCAAATATAGATCTATTGCTCCGCCAACGGGAAACAGAAATAACAGGATAAAAAAACTGATGCACAATAAAGAGCTTGTGAGTAAAAAAAAGCGGGTTTTGAAGATCATAGCGCATGCAGTTTGGGCGGAAAAATCATGCTGCTATTTAATATTTTAAAGCTTAATTGTCTCTTAAATATCCATAAAAAAAGCGGCTTGATTGCCGCTTTAAACATTACAGTTTAGAACATTGATTCTTCTGAATTGGCTGAAATCTTGTGAATCGAAAGGTCTGCACCACGATATTCATCTTCTTGAGAGAGGCGAATACCAATTGTGGCTTTCAAAATACCATAGATTACAAAACCACCAACAAGTGCAATGATAATACCTAAGCCAGTTCCAATGATTTGCGAAATAATAGATACACCGCCTAAACCACCTAATGCTTGTTGACCAAAAATACCTGCTGCGATACCCCCGAAAGCACCACACACACCATGCAAAGGCCATACACCAAGCACATCGTCGATTTTGAGTTTGTTCTGAGTATAAGTAAATAGATAAACAAACATACCGCCTGCGGCACTACCAATTAGTAATGCACCAATTGGATGCACAATATCCGAGCCTGCACAGATTGCAACTAAACCTGCAAGTGGGCCATTGTGTAAGAAACCAGGGTCATCTTTACCCATAAAGTTTGCAGTCAATGTACCGCCGACCATTGCCATGAGTGAGTTAATCGCAACTAATCCTGAAATGGCATCAACGCGCTGTGCGCTCATGACATTAAAGCCAAACCAGCCGACAATTAAAATCCATGAGCCTAAAGCAAGGAATGGAATCGATGAAGGTGGATGTGCACTCACACGACCATCATGCTTATAACGACCATGACGCGCGCCAAGTAAAATCACTGCAGCTAATGCAATCCAGCCACCCATTGCATGCACAACGACTGAACCTGCAAAGTCATGGAAACTTGCACCAAAAGAGGTCTCTAACCATTTTTGAAAGCCGTAGTTGCCATTCCAAATCATGCCTTCGAAGAAAGGATAGATTAAAGCAACCAAAATTAAAGTAGCGATTGCTTGTGAACGCATTTTGGCACGTTCTGCGATGCCGCCAGAAATAATTGCTGGAATCGCTGCTGCGAAGGTGAGTAAGAAGAAACAGCGCATCAAGTTATAACCATGATCTGCTGTTAAAGCACTGCCTGCATGGAAAAAGTTTTGTCCATAGGCAATCCAGTAACCCACAAAAAAGTAAGCGATTGCTGAAATTGCAAAATCAGTAAGGATTTTACTGAGCGCATTCACTTGGTTTTTGTGGCGTACGGTGCCAAGCTCTAAAAATGCAAAGCCTGCATGCATTGCTAATACGAGTACTGCACCGAGCAGTAAGAAAAATAGATCTACGTTTTGCATATTAATGCTCAAAAAAAGTGCTAAACCATATTTTATGCAAATAATTGATTCGTTTTTTGCACCAAAATGGATTTAGTAAATCTAAAACCCCAAGCTATTCTGAAATAGCTCAATTTAATAGAAAATATAATGCAAAAAATGCACCAATTTAGAAATTAAATTGTAATTTTGGTGATAAGTGGTGCATTTTGTGTGAAAACAGGACGTTTTTATTGTCGCTAAGAACGAAATCGCACGATCTAGCCATGTTGGTGTAAATCTGAGCGACAATACGATGCCCCTACGTGATTATATTCAAAGGGTGATTTACTACCTTCCTTATCTGATTATTGCTACACTTTTTATTTTTTAGGCAGATGAGTATGTCCTTTGATCTCAAAGTTAGCTTACAGCAAAGGGCTGAACAGTCACCACAGCAGAAAAAACTGAATCGCTTGATTGATAAAATCGAACAGCAAAAAGTTAGTCTTGCGGCATGGCAAAATGCCCAAGCTGAAATTCAGCAACATACACGGCAAAAACTTTTACCCGTGTATAGCGAACTCCATGAAATATTATTTCAGCAGTTAGAACAAATTTGGAATATGTTACACAGCCATGAGTTTTCCAAAGCGGATATGCAGCAACTGGATGAAAAAATTGCTCAACTTGCACAAATGTTAAAGCGTTCTAAAATGTTGAATGAAAAACGATTAGAGCTAGTGAAGCAGATTAATACTTTTTATCAGCAACATGCTCAGCAATTGGCTAAAAAGAATAAAAAAGTACAGTCCGTTAAGTTCGAACTTAATGAAAAATTTGATCAAAATATAGAATTAGAAGAAGATGATTTTGAGCAATATGCTGTCGAGCAGCAACAGGCAAGAGAACAAGCCAAACAGCTCAGACAACAGCAGAAACGTGAACAAGCTGAGCAGATGGCAGCGCAATCGTTGAAAACAGTCTATTTGAAAATTGCTGCGATGATTCATCCTGACCGTGAGCGAGACGAGACCAAGAAGGAAGAAAAAACTGAGTTATTTCAGCAGGCAAGTCAGGCTTATGAACAGCAGGATTTGTTTTATTTATTAAAACTTCAATTACAGTTTGAGCAGAACAAAGATGTTGGAGCTAAAGAGTTATCAGCGGAGCAAGTGAAGTTCTATAAACTAGCTTTGGATGCACAGAGTCAGCAGCTTGAAAGCCAAATTGATGAGATTTTAGATTCTTTTCAGTTGGCGAAAAAAGTAAAAGCTGAGCATCTGCATATTGGGGATGTGTATAAAGCCATAGATGCAGATTATGCTGAGTTAAAGCATCAGTTGAAGTGGGAAAAAGAGCGTTTAAAGCATATGAAGAAGGTGAGTGGGGTGGAGATGTTGTTGGGGCATGGGGTGCTTTAAGTAACCCTCACCCCAACCCTCTCCCTATGGGAGAGGGTTACTAGATATGAACACTTACGTGATCACGAGCGACACATACACCATTTTTTATAATGTAGCATTCAACCCAATGTTCACCACAGAAACTAGATTTTTCTTGAAGACGAGAATCTTTATGTTTTCCGAAAGTACTATCTTGTAAGGCGCCACGTTCTTGATTTTTTGATACGGCAGCAGGACCAATATTACGTACTTTCCACTTGACTTGATATGGTGGTTCTACATCTGTATCCCTGATGTGGAACTCCAAATTTCTGCTTATAGGAACTTTATAATTAGACAAAGTTTTCTTAAGCATTTTCCAAGTTCTTGATTCCTGACTAATAGAGTAATCAATAGATAGATAGTTTCTAATATCAACTTTCCCATTATAAACATGTTCAATAAACCGTTCATTTGGAGCTTTCTTACGCACAATGAAACTTTCGTGAAGTTGCTCTAATTCCTCTTCAGGGAAGTTCACCCCAAATACTTTTGACCATTTCTCATTAGCAAGAGATTCATCGTCTAAAGCTTCAAGGCATAATTGATAAGCCTTTTTGATTTTTCTATGATTCTGCCATGAACCATGCACATTTTGCTTACTACCTGGCGCTTTCCAAATTTTTTGATCAGGTGAAAGCTCGTATTGGTCAAATAAATATTTAAAAAAGTCTTTTACCAAATCACCATAAGTTTTATAGCTAATATTTTTATAAATCTCAGATTGTTTTAGAAAATTATAACTTAGTGTATCAATCCAAAGACCTGAACATTTAACACCTACATGGTTTTTCCATGCTCGAACCATGCGACATAAATGACGATAAGTATTATGACCATACTCATCATTTAGTCTTCGAGTCTCTTCTATTTCAAGTTTTGGTTTGGTTTCTCTCCAACGTCCACCATCATTGGAATCTGGGAAAGTATAGATGTCATAATCCAAAGTACCGTCATCATTTGTGTTTAAATAAAATGTTGGTAGAACTTCAATGCGGAAACCATCTAGATCAATTCCCACGATTTGACCATCTGCTTTAACTTGGTCATGGTCATATGCATTTTGAATGGCTTTCTTCACATCTTGTAATAATGAGCTTTGTCCACCTGATGAATATGCATTGAATTTATCGTAAATTGATTTTGGTAGTTCAAATGCCATATCAAGATCGCTGATACCATTGATCCCAGTTTTTCGTCCATAAGACCCAATTTGGCGACAATGAGTAGAAGTGCTCTCAGATTCATAGTAGTACTCATTTAACGCTTTAGTTACTTTGTTATAGTTTTCAGAAATGACATTAATATTTTGAATTTGGATGTTTTCAATAAATCTTTTAAATAAAGATGCCGTTGTCATTTGCAGATTCCTTTAAAAATTTGTAAATATGTTTGAGCATGACCATTAGCTACTAAATGATTAGCAATATAAAAACCAATAATTAACAAAAGAATCAGAATACAAATCGCAACACAGAGAACAAAAAATGAAAAAGGTAATTTATCAAAGAAAAATTTTAGTTTTAATTCGTCGGTAAACCATTGAGTGTTAACTTTTTTAGTCCAAAACATTTTGATATGGGCATACCAATCACTTCCAAAAATTTGCTTTTCAATAGCTAAATTTTTTTGATGATTGTCCAAAGTTATCCATTGTTGTTCATATGTAGAAATGTTTTGAGTGGGAGAAGCATTTTTTACATCGTAAAATAGTTGCTTTAGATCACGCTCAATATCTTGTAATTGCGATGCTGTGTTAAGTATTTGCTATCATTGTATTTTTCCATATACATGACTAATACACCGCCGACAACTCCTGCGATAGCTAATGCAACAAATCCATTTAAACTTTGGTATCCGAGCATAAAAATACTTAAAACTAGTAAACCAAGACCAACACGTGTGATTGTTTTATTGGCTAGATCAAAAGTTGAATAACATTTATCTTTTCCATAACTAGTTGAATAACCACTTATTGCGATCTCATTTAAAAGCTGATCTTTAGTCATGTAATTCTCATATTTATTTTATTACATGTTTTATGGTGACAACTTATACAATTTCAACACCAATACTTACAAAAAAATCCCCTCACTAAGAGGGGATTTTTGAATCAAACTACTGCTTAAAGTGCTGCAATCTGATCCATATTCGCTTTAATCTTCGCTAGCTGGTCAGCAAACTCAGCCAATTTCGCTTTTTCACCTTCAACAACTGCTGCTGGTGCTTTCGCCACAAAACCTTCGTTGCCCAATTTAGTTGCAATTTGATCATGTTGCTTTTGCACTTTGTCTAAGTCTTTTTGTAGGCGACCAAGTTCCGCTTTCGGGTCAATTAAACCTTTCATTGGAACAAATACAGACACATGACCCACAACAGAAGAAGAAGACAATGGTGGTTGCTCAGCATCAGCCAAGAAAGTAATGCTTTCTACTTTAGCTAAAGCTTTGAACAACGCTTCAATACGTGTGATCTGTGATTTTTCAGCATCAGTGGTATTTTGAAGCAGCACTGGTAATAGACGTGCATTACCTAAGCCCATTTCACCACGGATGTTACGCACCGCACCAATCAAACCTTGTAACCATTGCATGTCCGCTTCGGCTTGTTCGTTTACACGTTCAGGATTCGCAACAGGGTATTGCGCAAGCATAATACTTTCGCCTGAGATACCAAGTTTAGGCGCAAGGGTTTGCCAAATTTCTTCAGTCAAATACGGCATCAACGGATGTGCAAGACGCAAAGATGCTTCCATCACAGCAAGGAGTACACGACGCACTTCAGCTTTACGTTCAACCGATACATTTTCATCATTCAGCACTGGCTTAGTCAGTTCTACATACCAGTCACAGTATTCATTCCAAATAAAGTCGTAGATCGCTTGTGCAGCTAAATCTAAACGATAGGTTGCAAAGGCTTGTTGAACCGCAGCTTCCGCTTTTTGCAAACGGCTGATAATCCATTGCTCTGGTAACTCCCAAAGATCAGGGCGAGCAGTTTGGCCAACGGTTTGACCTTCAACATTCATCAATACGAAACGGGTTGCGTTCCAGATTTTGTTACAGAAGTTACGGTAACCTTCAACACGCTTCATATCGAACTTGATGTCACGACCCGTGTTCGCAAGTGCACAGAAGGTGAAACGAACGGCGTCTGTACCGTAAGCCTGAATGCCTTCTGGGAATTCTTTACGGGTTGATTTTTCAATCTTCGCTGCTTGTTTCGGGTTCATCAAACCTGTCGTACGTTTTTGTACTAAAGTTTCAAGATCTACACCATCAATCAAGTCGAGTGGGTCAAGTACGTTACCTTTCGACTTAGACATCTTCTGACCTTCGCCATCACGAACTAAACCATGTACATAGACAGTTTTGAACGGAACTTGAGACGTACCATCTTCATTTTTCATGAAGTGCATGGTCATCATGATCATGCGTGCAACCCAGAAGAAGATAATATCAAAACCAGTCACTAACACATCAGTCGGGTGGAAGGTATTGAGGAAATAGTTTTCCGCATCTTTTGCTTTGTCGCCAGTCCAACCTAAAGTTGAAAATGTCCAAAGCGCAGAAGAGAACCATGTATCCAATACATCTTCATCTTGACTCAATGCAACATCAGCAGGGATGTTATTATTGGCACGAACTTCTGCTTCGTCACGACCAACGAATACATTACCTTCAGCATCGTACCAAGCTGGAATACGATGACCCCACCAAAGCTGACGTGAAATACACCAGTCTTGAATGTTGTTCATCCATGCCATGTACATGTTGCTGTACTGCTCAGGTACAAATTTGATGTCACCATCTTTCACCGCTTTAATCGCTGGCTCAGCAAGTGGTGCAATTTTGACATACCATTGGTCAGTCAATAATGGCTCAACGATCACACCTGAACGGTCACCGCGAGGTGGTTTAAGCGTATACGGTTGGATTTGGTCTAACCAGCCTTCAGCTTCAGCTTGTTCAACCAATTGTTTACGTGCAGCAAAACGCTCTAAACCAATGTAGTCTGCTGGTGCAGCGATGGTTTTAGAAATTTGCTCGCCTGCTTTAGCGATGTATTCAAACTCAGCCAATACTTCCGCATTTTTGTTGAAGATGTTGATAATTGGCAATTCACAACGCTTACCGACTTCATAGTCATTGAAGTCATGTGCAGGCGTAATTTTTACACAGCCTGTGCCGAATTCTTTATCAACATATTCATCTTTAACGATAGGAACAGCACGACCTGTAATTGGCAGGATGATGTTCTGACCAACGAGGTGTGAATAGCGTTCATCATCCAGTGCAACTGCAACCGCAGTATCGCCTAATAAAGTTTCAGGACGTGTAGTTGCGACAACAATGTGATCTTTACCATCGTGCGTGCGGAGTGATTTATCTTCAAAGAAGTATTTGAAATGCCACAATGAGCCTGCTTCTTCTTTATCAGACTCTACTTCAAGATCAGAAAGGGCAGTTTGTAATTTAGGATCCCAGTTTACCAAACGTTTACCGCGGTAAATTAAGCCATCTTCATGCAGTTTAACGAAGACTTCTTTCACCGCATTGGATAAACCCTCATCCATGGTGAAGCGTTCACGTGACCAGTCAACAGAAGAACCTAAACGGCGAATTTGACGAGTAATCGTACCACCAGATTGTTCTTTCCATTCCCAAATTTTTTCAATGAACTTTTCACGACCTAAGTCATGACGGCTGATGTTTTGTGCGCCAAGCTGACGTTCTACCACCATTTGTGTTGCAATACCTGCATGGTCAGTACCTGGTTGCCATAAGGTATTTTTACCAGACATACGGTTATAGCGAGTCAAAGCATCCATGATGGCATTGTTAAAACCATGACCCATGTGCAAGCTGCCTGTGACGTTCGGTGGTGGAATCATGATACAGAATGATTCACCTTGACCTGAGGGTTTGAAATAACCTTGTTGTTCCCAGATTTGGTACCACTTCTTTTCGATCTCAGTTGGATCGTAAGTAGTTGCAATATTTTGAGCAGATTGAGCGTCAGTCATAGTACAGAAGATTAAAATTGAATAAAAAATTAGACCTATTGTAGCAAAAAAATGATGAATATTTTCATCAAAAAAAGTCGATGAAAACAGTTGTTTTTTTCTTGAAAAAAGTTAGATTTATGTGTGTTACATCACATAATTAAAAATGTTTAAGCATAAAACAACGATATAAAAATATTAAAACTTAAAACAGGACGGTTACGATGAGTTATTCAATTCTATTAAAAATCAATGAAGTAACTTATGATAAGTTTGAGACGATTCATCAGTAACTCAATGATGGAACGAGTGCGAGTCAATCTAGAGTTCTAGGTGAAGTACTTTCAGAAATTGCTTGTGACATCGTAGAACAAGTTTTTTCAGTATTATTGATTCAAAATACTCAACCTACAGCGATATCGCAGAAATATAAGACTGAATCTGAAAAAGTAATTCAACAAATTATTGGTGCAGTACGTCGATATATGCCTTGGTCAATCGCACTATTTGGTAATGAACGGCTTTGTCCTTTTGTGAACTATTTTTATAATATGATTAAATATCATGATCAGCAAGTTTATGTATCTTATCCAATTGATCGAAACCTAGTGCAACAGGCCACGCGTTAGTTGCACAGATCAAAAACAACGAAATCAATGATATGGCTGATGTGTTCCATACTTTGATTCAGATTGTAGACTTAGGTGTAACTAATCTAATCCGTGAACCAAAAAAATGCCTAAATTTCAATAAGGTGGTGGATAAAACTTTAAATGGGGTGATTCATATAACGGCACAACTCAGTTATAAGCGTTTAGAGAAAATGAGTAACCAAGTAGATCCAAATACTGCATCAGATTGCGTTAATCACTTTTTGGCATTTATGCATGTTGATCGTGAATAGAATGTGGTAAATTCAGCACTTGAAAAGCCAAAAATGAAAGAAAAACAGAATCTAAGGGTGAATAAGGGCTTATTTAATAAGCCCTTATTTTATGGAATCTAGAATAGGGTTATTAGAATGAAAACTGACGTTTTTTTAAATATTCATGCCGATACATACGCGCGATTTGCTCATATCCGTACGCAGCTCTTACAAGGTAGTAAAGAAAGCCAAGCAAATGCTTTGGGGGCAGTTTTATCTGAAATTGCATGTGAAGTGATAGAACAAGTTTTTATGGTGCTATTACAAGACAATCAACATCACTCACTCACAGGTGAATCTGAAAAAGTGATTCAGCAGATTTTAGAAGCAATCCGAAAATATATGCCATGGTCAGTGTCATTCTTTGGTAATGATCGTCTAGTTCCATTGGTTGAATATTTATCTAAAACAATTCGAGTTGAAGATGAGTCGGTATATATGACTTATCCGATTGAGCAACAGTTGACTCAACAGGTTAAAGCTTCGAGTCAAAAATTGGCTGAAGGGGAAAGTCGGGAAATTGCCAATTCACTGAAGTTACTGACAGAAGTGATTGATGTAGGTGTCACTCATTTAATTCGTGAGCCGAAAAAGAGTTTAAAATTTAATTTCGTAGTCGATAAAACTTTAAATGGCGTAATTAATATGACGACCCATTTAGGGTATAAGCGTTTAGAGAAATTAGGTACTCAACTTGATCAACAGGTTGCGGCAACTTATGTAGATTACTTTCTTAAATTTATGCGTCACCCTGCATAAATAAAGGAGATATATGACATGGCGAAACTTAAAAGTCTTGAAAATAAAGTCGTATGGATTACAGGTGCATCTTCGGGCTTAGGTAAAGCTTTGGCACGAGAGTGCGCTTTACAAGGTGCTCAAGTTGTACTGACATCACGCCGTTATGATGAGTTGGAATCGGTTCGAGTGGGTTTACTTAAGGCTGAACAGCATCTTTCAATCGCTGCTGATATTACCGATGAAGCGCAAGTCCGCCATGCACATGAACAAGTTCTCGCAACCAAAGGACGTATTGATTGGCTGATTAATAATGCAGGCTTGAGTCAGCGCGCGTTGATTGAAGAAACGAGTATGCACACTGAACGTGCCATCATGGAAGTGGATTATTTCTCACAAGTGTTCTTTACCAAAACTGTATTACCAACTTTGCTCAAACAAAAATCAGGTCGGGTGGTGTTTATTTCGAGTGTGGCAGGTCTTTTAGGAACCCAGTATCGCGCGACTTATTCTGCGGCTAAGGCTGCAATTCACATGTGGGCCAATAGTTTACGTGCGGAAGTCGCTAAAGAGGGAATAGCGGTTTCAGTGGTTTTTCCTGGTTTTGTTAAAACTAATGTTTCATTTAATGCTTTAAATGGTGAGGGCAAACCACAAGGGCATCAAGATGAAGCGATTGAAAATGGTTTAGAAGCAGATGTATTTGCAGAACGTGTCGTTGAATCTTTGATGGCAGGAGATGAATATATTGTTGTTGGTGGGAAAAAAGAACAATTGGGTGTCTTGGTCTCTCGATTATCACCAAACTTATTGTATAAGATGATTCGCAAAATGAAAGTGAAATGAGTGTGAATAAGCGCAAGAAAGCCGTTTTCAATTGGAGTGGTGGTAAAGATTCATCTTTGGCATTGTATAAAGTATTACAGCAGGATGAATTTGAGGTAGTTGCCTTATTAACTACAGTAAATGAAGAAACTGAATTGTCTTCCATGCATGCGATTCCATTTTTATTATTGATGAAGCAAGCTGAAAGTATTGGGATTCCACTTTATCCTGTATTTTTACCCAAAAATCTGCCTGTGTATGAGCAGCGTATGTTAGATGCTGCCAATCATTTTAAAGCGCAAGGTGTTGAACACTTTATCTTTGGTGATATTTACCTGAGCGATGTACGCAAATATCGAGAAGATCGTTTGCATCCTTTAGGGATTGAAGTCGTTGAACCGATCTGGAATCTTAATTCGAACGAAGTGATGCAAGATTTTTTAGACTCAGGTATTAAAACTAAAATTATTGTGACTGATGCCAGTAAGCTCGATGAGTCGTTTATTGGTCAAGATATTGATGCTGCTTTGCTTGAGAGGATGCCAAGTGAAGTCGATCTTTGTGGTGAGAATGGTGAATATCATACTTTTGCTTATGCTGGTGGTTTATTCAAACATCCTGTTGAGTTTGAAATTATTGAGACGCGTCAGATGTCATACGAGTTTAAGTTAGAGAATGGGGAAGAAAAAACCTATTACTATTGGCAAGCGATTTTTGCGGAGTGAATATTTTAAAAGGTTTATTAATGTCTCAAAAACGTAATGAAATTATTAACCAGTTACAATTCGACGGTAGAGCAATACAATTTGTGGTGCAGCCAGACTTAGAGATGCAAATTATAGCAGTTCAACAGAATTACTTAGCTTTACAATTTCTATCTGATCCAACTAATGACGTTTTATATGCTGCTGTAAAAGCAGATGGTTATGCCTTGGGTTTAATCCCAGTAGAGCAAAGGACAGAAGCACTTAGTTTAGTTGCAGTTCAGCAAAATGGTATGGCTTTACAATTTGTTCCATATCAAACAAGTGATATTTGTAAAGTTGCACTTGCACAAACAGGCTATGCGATTAAATATGTAAAAAATATTAGCACTGAAATGTTATTGCTTGCAGTCCAACAAAATGGTTTGGTTTTAGAATATATAGATCAACAGACCAAAGCGCTTGTACTTGAAGCCGTTGCTAATGATGGGTTGGCATTAGAGTTTGTCAAAATACAAAGTTTGGAGATTTGTCGAGCTGCGATTTTCCAAAATCCAGAAGCTATATGTTTTGCCCAATTTATTGATGATGAAATGGCATTCACAGCTGTTAAATATGATGGTCATTTATTACAGTTTATCCCTAATCGTACTGAGCAGCTTTGTTTAATTGCCGTAAAAAAAACAGGTAGTGCACTTGAGTTTGTGCCTGAACAGACTGAAGAAATTTGTTATGCAGCTGTTGAATGTTTTGGTCTAGCTTTATATTTTGTTAAACAGCAAACGCCCGATCTATGTCGAATAGCAGTTGCTCAAGATGAATTTTACTTGCAATATGTCCATGAGCAAACTGAAGAAATTTGTTTGTTTTGTATACAAAATCATTATGGTAATGGTTTTGAATATGTTCGTGAGCAAACAGACTTAATTTGTTTGGAAGCAGTTTCTCTAAATGGTTTGTTACTCTCTTGTGTGAAACAACAAACTCAAGAAATTTGTTTAAAAGCAGTGCAACAAAATGGTATGGCTCTAGAGTTTGTCCGATACAAAACAGCAGATATCATTAAGCAAGCATTAGCACAGAATCCTGAAGCCAGTTTATTTATTTAAAATCGCGGTACCATAAGCAAATACTTCAACCATACCACCCTGCATACCTAATTCTGTGGTACTGAGACGAACTCCCATAATATGGTTTGCGCCTATTCGATCTGCTTCTTGCTTGAGGCGAAGCATGGCTTCACGACGTGCGCGTTCAACTACACTTTCATAACTGGTCAGGCGACCACCGAAAAAATTCTGAATATTGGCAAGTACATATTTAAAGTAATCATGTGAGATGACGACATTGCTACTCACCAATTGCCCCTTTGCTGATATTTCAACAAATCGATTGGTATCAATCCGAATATGGGCAAATTGTTTTTCTTTTTCATCTAATTCACGTAAATGTTTTTGTTCGATATGACGACCAAATCCCCAACCGACTGAAAATAGAATCAAGAAAAGAATAACCTGAAAAATTAATCCACTCATAGACATGCCTAAGCGTTAAATGGATCAGGAAGTTTTGGTGTAATCGGCTGGACGACGACCGCTGTTCCATAGACAAAGAGTTCAGATGCACCTTGAGCGATATTTGAGGTCGAGAAACGGATTCCGACAACAGCATTGGCACCTAAACCTCGTGCTTTATCAATCATACGTTGAGTTGCTTCTTGACGAGATTCTTCAAGTAATTCTGTATAACCTGTCAGCTCACCACCCACGATGTTTTTCAAACCAGCCATTAGGTCACGACCAACGTGTTTACTACGAACGGTGCTGCCATAAACAACATCTAACTGACGTAAAATAGTATGCCCAGGCATAGATTCTAAACTGCTTAATAACATAGTATTTGTCTAAATCATTGATATGCTATCTTTGAAGATAAGAAAAATTTGCATGTGTTGCAATAAAAAAAGCTCACCGAAGTGAGCTTTTAAACCGAAAATAATCAAAATTATTGAGCGGCGTGAATTTGTGCGCTAGAAGGTTGTGGATTTACAGTTTCACTTGTATTGGCTTTTAAACCACCACCAAGCGTTTTATAGAGTTCCACTTGGCTATTTAAGTTCGCTTGTTGTAACAACAATAAACCTTGCTCAGCCGAATATGCTGAACGTTGCGCATCTAATACGGTTAGGTAACTATCAATACCTGCACGGAAGCGAGCATTAGAAAGTTTATAAGTCGTATTTGTTGCTTCAACTAAACGACGTTGAGCTGTTAAACGATCACCAATATTGGCACGCGTTGCAAGTGCATCATTCACTTCACGGAAAGCAGACTGTACTGACTTTTCATAGTTAGCAAGTGCAATTTTTTGATCCGTTTCAGAAATCTTCACATTCGCTTTGCGTGTACCCCAATCAAAGATTGGCATGTTAATACTTGGTCCAATAGACCATAACGCATTTCCTGATTTGAATAAATCACTCAAGTCAGTTGATGCATAACCTGCCGAACCAGTCAAACTAATGGTTGGGAATAATTGTGCTTTTGCTGCACCAATATTCGCACCAGCAGCACTGAGTTGATATTCGGCAGCTTTCACGTCAGGACGATTATTTAACAAATCACTTGGTAAGCCTGCACTTAACGCATTTTGCTGAGTGATACGAGTCACTTGTTGTTGAGGCAGCAAGTTCTGAGGAACAGGCTGACCAACAAGCAAGTTTAACAAGTTCTGCGCTTGAGCAATTTGTGTTTTGTAGTTAGCAACGTCATTACGCGCAGTTTCAACTGAAATTTGTGCCTGACGCACAGGAATTTCACTATCGATGCCCACATCAAAACGTTTTTTATTCAAATTAAATGAATCTTGTTGCGCTTTGAGGGTTTGATCTGCGAGTTTGAGTTGTGCGCTGGCAAATGAATAATTCAACCAAGCTTGAGTGACTTGGCTGATTAAACTGATTTGCGTTGCATCACGTGAACTTTGAGTTGCAAGATAACTGTCTAAAGCCGCATCTTTTAAGCTGCGTACGCGTCCCCAGAAATCAAGCTCATAAGAGGTGAGACCTAAACCAACTTGATAAGTTGAATAAGGATTATTCGGATCACGAGAAGGGCTGACTTGGCGCACAGCACTACCGCTTGCTCCGATTGTTGGCAATTGATTATTTTCTGAGATTTGATATTGCTGTTGAGCTTTTTGGATATTCAATGCAGCAGTACGTAAATCGCGGTTATTAGCAAGAGCCAAATCAATGACCTGTAATAAACGTTGGTCAGCAAAAAAGTCTTTATAACCTTGTTCAGCAATTGATTTTCCAGAAGCATTACCATAAGACGCGTAGCTTTCAGGAGTATTTGTGTTCACAACAGGCTCTGGCCCGCGCATACTTTGGCAGGCAGCCAAAGAGAGCGCGAGTGCAGAGATTGCAATGCCACGACTGGAAATAGACCAAACAGTTTGCATCACGATCAATGCTCCTGAGTATTTAAAGTTTTAGGTTTGTACTTAAAGATACTACGAATCCACACGAAGAACACAGGGATGAAGAAGATACCTAAAAGTGTTGAAGAAATTACACCACCAAGTACACCATAACCGACTGAGTGCTGACTACCAGCACCAGCACCGCTTGCTAACGCTAATGGTAAAACACCAAAACCAAAAGCAAGTGTAGTCATGATAATTGGACGTAAACGCATTTTTGCAGCATGTAAGGTTGCATCAAATAGATCTTCACCTTGCTCCTGCAATTCTTTAGCAAATTCTACAATTAAAATTGCATTTTTGGCAGAAAGACCTATGACTGCTACGATCGCGACTTGGAAGTAAATATTAAAGGACAGGTTTGGATCGCCCTTAATCACCATACCCAACCATGTCAATGTAAAGGCACCGATAATACCTAAAGGTACAACTAACAATACAGAAATTGGAATCGCCCAACTTTCATATAATGCAGAAAGACATAGGAAGACGATCAATAACGAAAGAATCAGTAAAGGAAGTGTCTGATTACCAGAATCACGTTCTTCTAAAGATAAACCTGTCCATTCATAGTCGAAACCTTGTAAGCCCATTGATGGTAACTTTCCAATGATTTCTTCCATTGCCAACATTGCATCACCAGAGCTGACACCTTGTGCAGGTGTACCTTGAATGTTGACAGATGATACGCCGTTATAACGTTCTAAACGTGGTGAACCATACGTCCATTCGCCTTTAGCAAATGCTGAGAATGGAACCATTTGACCTTTGTTATTGCGTACATACCATTTGTTTAGGTCTTCGGGCATCATGCGAGTATCTGCTTCACCTTGGACATAAACTTTTTTGACACGACCACGGTCAACGAAATCATTGATATAAGAGCCACCCCAAGCCATGCTCATGGTGCTGTTAATATCACTAATACTGACACCCATTGCGCCAGCTTGCGCTTGATCAACAGTGATTTTGTATTGAGGTGTATCTTCTTGACCGTTCGGACGAACACCTGCAAGACGTTTGTCTTGTGATGCCATACCTAAAATTGCATTTCTTGCCGCAATCAGTTTTTCATGGCCTTGACCACTGACATCTTTCAACTGGATATTAAATCCTGATGATACGCCTAATTCTGGCATAGCAGGCAATTGTAATGGCATGATGTAAGAAGCATCTTTTACAATCATATTGAGTGCCATACCACGCTGAATAATCGCACCAATTTGTGATTTAGGTGTGGTACGTTCGCTCCAGTCCTTCAATTTAATGAAGGCGAGACCCGCATTTTGACCGACCCCAGTGAACGAGAAACCAGAAACGGTAAAGATCGAATCAACATGATCTTTTTCCTTATGCAGGAAGTAATCGGTCATTGTGGTAATAACTTTATCAGTACGTTCTAAGCTAGCGCTTGGCGGCAACTGAACTAAAGTCATAACTACGCCTTGGTCTTCTTCTGGTAAGAAAGAAGATGGCAACACTTTGTATAGACCAACCAAACCAGCAATCACTACGATATAAATGATCCCAGAGAAAATCTTATGGTGTGTCATACGATTGACACCACCTTGATATTTCACTGATAGTTTATCGAAGCTACGGTTAAACCAACGGAAGAAGCGTGCAAAAATATTGTTGCTTTCTGGCTTGTTTGGATCGTGTTGTTTTAACAACGTTGCACAAAGGGCAGGGGTAAAGGTTAATGCAACGATTAAAGATAAAATCATTGCAGTGACTAAAGTGATTGAGAACTGGCGATAAATAACCCCAGTTGTACCACCAAAAAATGCCATTGGTACGAATACCGCTGTTAATACACTGGTAATACCAATCAAAGCACCAGAAATCTGACTCATTGACTTTTCAGTTGCAGGTACAGGTTCTAAATGCTCTTCTTGCATGACGCGTTCGACGTTCTCGACGACGACAATCGCATCATCAACTAATAGACCGATGGCAAGTACCATTGCGAACATGGTGAGCGTATTGATCGAAAAGCCAAAGATATTAATTACGGCAAATGTTCCCAATACCACCACGGGTACAGCAAGCGTTGGAATAATGGTTGCGCGCCAGTTCTGTAAGAACAGGAACATCACAATAAATACAAGAATAACTGCTTCAATCAGCGTATGAACTACACTTTCAATCGAAAGTTTAACAAAGGGTGTTGTGTCATACGCAAGTTTGTCTTTTAAACCTGTTGGATAGTTATTACGAAGCTCTGATAAACGTTTCTCAACAGCTTTTGCTGTATCAAGTGCATTTGCTCCTGTTGCAAGTTTGATTGCAACACCACCTGCAGGATTACCATTAAACTTAGAATCGAATTGATAATTATCCGAGCCTAATTCAACACGTGCCACATCACTCAAGCGAACTTGTGCGCCAGCAGCCGTATTTTTCAGGAAAATGTTTTTAAACTGTTCAGGTGTTTGCAACATACTTTGTGCATTGACAGTCGCATTTAAAATTTGACCCTGAACTGCTGGAGCACCACCTAATTGACCTACTGCAACTTGAGCGTTTTGTGAACGTATAGCCGCAGCAACATCTGAAGGTGTGAGATTAAAGCTAGTCAGTTTCGCTGGATCTAACCAGATACGCATTGCATAAGAACCACCAAATACAGTGACTTCACCGACACCTGCAACACGACTAAGTGGTTCAGAGATGTTTGAGTTTACATAGTCTTTAATATCTGATCCAGTTAAGCTGCCATCTGGCGAGTAAAATGCAACAACTTGCATAAAACTTGCACCAGACTTAGTCACTCGTACCCCTTGACGTTGTACATCTTCAGGTAATAGTGCTGTAGCTGATTGAAGTTTGTTTTGAACTTGAACTTGAGCAATATCTGGATCAATACCTTGTTCAAAGTTTAAATTGATAGATGCTTGACCATTACCTGCACTGTTTGAAGAAATATAACGTAAGCCATCCAAACCATTCATTTGTTGTTCGATGATTTGGGTAACTGTATTTTCAACTGTTTCAGCAGATGCCCCAGGATAAGTTGCGGAAATCGTTACCGTGGGGGGAGCAATTGTTGGATATTGCGCAACGGGCATTTTTGTCAGCGTAAGGATACCCGCCAACATAATGACCAGCGCAATCACCCATGCAAAAATCGGGCGATGGATAAAAAATTGAGCCATGCAATCTACCCCTTAAGCTTGTGAAGTAGCTTTTTGTTCAGCTTTTGGTGAATTGACTTGCTTTTGTTCGCTTGCCTGAGGAGCAGCATTCTGATCTTGTTGTGCTTTTGCTTGTGGTTGATAAGGCTTAGCAGAAACTTCCTGCCCTTCTTTGACCTTAGCAACGCCATCGACTACAACTTTATCACCAACTTTTAGGCCTTCAGTCACAATCCAATCTTGACCTTTTACGCCGACTGTTGTGATAGGGCGAGTTTCAATTGCACCTTTCGCATTTACGATCAGTGCGATTGCTTGACCTGTTGGTAAACGTGTTACAGCCGCTTGAGGAATCAAGTAAGCATTCGGTAGAACTGCTTGAGAAATTTTTGCAGTTGCATACATACCTGGTAATAACAGATGATTTGGGTTTGGGAATACCGCACGTAAAGTCACTGTACCAGTTTCTGGGTTAACACTAGCGCCAGAGAATGCAAGTTGTCCTTCTAATGGATAATCTGAACCATCTTCAAGTGTAATTTTGACCCGAGTATTGTTGCTATTGTCTAAACTACCTTTGCTAAGTTGCTGGCGCAGACGCAATAGTTCAGCACTTGATTGATTGATATCAACATAGATTGGGTCAAGTTGTTGAATTGTCACTAATGGATCTGCTTGATTTGCTGTAACTAAAGCACCAGAGGTAACTGATGAACGACTCGATTGTCCTGAAATAGGTGCTCGAACAGTTGAGTAACCTAAATTAATTTCAGCATTTTTAAGCGCTGCTTGTGATGCTGCGACATCTGCTTCAGCGAGTTGAACTTGAGCATTGATATCATCATATTCTTGTTTAGAAACAGCATTAGTTCCAACCAATTGACGATAACGACCTTCTTTCACACGTAGCGCATTTAGATTTGCTTGCTGACGCAATAAAGTTGCTCGAGCACTATCAGCAGTTGCACGATTTGTATTCGCATCAATTTCATAGAGTGCTTGACCTGCTTGTACATAACTGCCTTCAGCAAATAAACGCTTTAAAATGACACCGCCTGTTTGTGGACGAACTTCTGAAATTTGATATGCAGATGTTCGACCCGAAAGTTCAACGTTTTGTTCAACGCTTTGTGGTTGTGCAACGATGACACCGACTTCTGGAGGTGGCATTTTTTGTGCAGCAGCAGTTTGCTGTGCATTTTTAGGATCTTTGCTACAACCAACAAGCGCAATGCTTGTTGCTAATGCGCAAGCAGTCAGGGCAGGTGCCCAAAGCTTAGCCGACATCATTATTCCACCTCAATTTAGATTTCTTATCTAAAAACAAATTATTGCTGAAATTGCTTTGATACAGCCAAAACCAAAGCAATGAAGTCCAAATCAATCCAATTCCCCAACCCGTAAGTACGTCAGTCGGAAAGTGAACCCCCGCGTAAACTCTAGATATCCCCATGAAAATAAACCATAACGTAGATACTAAAATGACACTCGTGCGATATTTATGTTGCTGAAGCAATAACATCATTAAACTCGCAAGGGTTGCTGCATAAAGGCTATGGGCACTTGGGAATGATGCGCCATAGCTTTGAACTAAGTGATAAAACTCCAAGGGTCTTGGTCGATCAATACTCCATTTCAGAAGCCAACCAATCACAATACTTCCACCCACACTCAAAGTGATAAAAATCACATTCTTATAGTTTTTAATCCAAGTTTGATAAAGACACAAAAAAGTGGTTAAAAATAATAAAAATGGCATCCCACCTAACAGAGAAAGTAGAATTGTCACGTTGTTAAGCATCAATGAACGGTGTTCAAAAAAAGCTTGAACACTAAAAAGGTCTAGATTTGATGTGTTTGGAAAAATGAACCCAATCACACCCAATCCTAAAAAAAAGCAACCAATACAAAGCAGTAGGTACGGCATGCGAACCTCATTTTTTGCTTAACCATTGTTCAGGGTTATCGAATGTTTTAAAGTGTACTCGTGAGTACACTTTTGGTCAAGTCTTGAAATTTTATGATAATTTCATTTTCATATTTTTATAAGCTTCATTAAAAAAACATAACAAAATTCGATTAATGTCTCATTTTTTGCTCAGTTTTATTTTGTTCTTCTAAGTGTACAGGTTGACTAGGGGGCCAAAAAAAGTCACTTGGCCGAGTTAAGAAATGAGTCATCACTAATTTTGCAAGTGGTTTCCATTGAGCGAAGCGGACGCGGCGGGCACGAAGTGCAACAATAATTGTCAAGGTAAAGCTGACAAATAAGTTAGTTAGGCCGATTAGCATAACCCCTAAAAAAGACACGATGATTAAACCAATATCAGGGCTGCCGATGGTCATAAGACCTTGAATAAAATTGGCAGAGGCAAAGGCAATATGTCGAATATCTAAAGGTAAACCAAGAATAAAACCAATCGTCCCCATACTGCCAAGCATGATGCCAAAAAGAAAATTACCAGCCAAAGCCCCAAGATTGGTTTCAATATAATTGGCAAATTTATCTAAACGCTGTTGTCCCATCCAGCGTTTCAAACGCTGGTGTTGTTTTAAGCGAGGACCAACCTTTCGGTAGATCGCCAAATTATCGAAGTAGCCTGCAAGTAGTCCTGAGAAAAATAAGCATATTCCAGCAATTGCAGCATGGGGTACAGCTAACGAAGTAAACGGATTTAGATCATGTAAGGTTTTGGTTGCTTTTGTTGATGAAAGCAAAGGTTCATGTAGATTGTATTGCCATAAAAAAGTAATTAAAGCTGCTACTGGTATAGCAATCGAAATGTTACCGAGGATAGCAATAAATTGAGTTCGAATAATGTTGATAATCAGAGCAGCCAATTCAGCAATTTGAGCTGTTTTACTGCCTTTCTGATGTTGTACTGTTGCAGCAAGTGCTGCCGCTGTCATCGCGGGTTGCTTAGTCGCAACGGTAAAGTGTAAGACATGGATAAGCATGAAGCCTAATGCATAATTCATACTATATAAAAATGCATGTGTAAAAGGTGCGAGCACTAAACGAGCAGTCAAAATCTTTAAAGTGGCCATCGTTGCGATAATTGCACCAGCACCAGCTGCTGCTTTATACATACCCAAAAAGCCAGCTTTATCAGTGCTTACATAATGTTCACCTGTTTTACTCGCATTTTCAGTGACCTGTAATGCAATCAGTTCACTGGTTGAACTGAGTAAATGACGAACACTTTTTTCATCATAATGTGCTTTGGTTAAGTCAGTGAGTAATTCACCCAGTGCAAGATAGCGTACCTCATTTTTACTTGCCAATAAGCTCAATAAAAGTTCAATACGATCAATTGCTTGCTCAAGTAGAGACAATAAATAGGTTAAGCTAACACTCACACCAATACGTTTAGTTGCACGGCGAATTTTGAGCACGACTTCACGACATTGATCTAGCATCACGAATGCCTGAGATGCATCAGGTGGTGGCATTACAACAACAGCATCTTGATCATCAATTTGTTTTTTATATTTTTCGATGAACTCAACAATTTCTCGATTTTGAACTAAGAATGGAGATTCATATTCAATAATATCTGGCTGAGCATTAATAAATTCAGGATATAAACCTATACCGCTGATTCGATAAGACAAAACGGTAATCGCTTTGATTAACTCATTTTTAGAAATTTGTTTTTCAATCGTATTACTTTGGTTTTCGGCTAACAGATTAAATAAAGTGATCCAGTCTTGATTCTCAATCAGATCAAGCCATTGACTATCTGTTTCTTGGTGAAATACTTTCCTAATAAGAGTCTTTAACTGCTGACCATCTTCAACCAATGGAAGAAAGTGCGCGCCAAGGCGTTGACTCAGCTGATTCCAAAAGCCATCTAATGAAAGAATACCACTATCAGCATACAAGCTAATCTGTTTGTATTGGCTAATCAGTTTGAGTAAGAAATTTTGTAATAGGAGTGCAGACGTCGGCGTCAATAATAATA
This sequence comes from Acinetobacter sp. TR3, assembly GCF_027105055.1. Classification (NCBI taxonomy): domain Bacteria; kingdom Pseudomonadati; phylum Pseudomonadota; class Gammaproteobacteria; order Moraxellales; family Moraxellaceae; genus Acinetobacter; species Acinetobacter sp. TR3. The sequence goes on along the minus strand of NZ_CP114264.1, from coordinate 2,372,432 downwards.
TTTTGATGAAGCCCTGAATCTGTTGTTTAACTTCGTCCGCATCCTTTGGATTCTTTGGTCGTAAGCAGTTAATTAATTCGATGATAATATTTTCATCTAAAACAGCTTGGTTTTGATCAAGCTGTTCCTGCATTTTTAAAAATAAATCAGATAAAGTTAAATGCATAGGCACTCATAAAATTATTGAAGTCGATGTAAGGCCATTAAGGTCAAATTAATCAGTGCTTGGCGATATTCATTATCTGGTAGCGCTTTAAGCGCTTCTAAAGCTGCATCCGTTTCTTGTTGGGCACGTTTTTGACAGTAGTCTAAGCCGCCTGAGTTGTGAACAATTTCAATGACTTTGTCCAAATGCTCGATACCACCTGTCGCGATACTGCGACGAATAATCGCATGATCATCTCCAGTTGAATGAGCTAATGCTGAAATTAACGGTAAAGTCGGTTTACCTTCCATTAAATCATCACCAATATTTTTACCTAATGTGTCGGCATCAGAGGTGTAGTCCAAAATATCATCAATAATTTGGAAGGCATTACCAAAATGACCAGCAAAACGACGCAAAGGCTCTCGATATTCTTCAGTGCCAGCTAAAATTGCTGCACCTTCTGTTGCAAGCTCAAATAAACGCGAAGTTTTACCGTGAATAATTCTGAGATAGGTTTCTTCAGTGGTATCAGGTTGATGTTGTGATTGTAGTTGAAGGACTTCACCTTCAGCAATTTCACATGTTCCAGCTGAGAAATCTTTCAATAAAGTCATGTTGCCGAGGTCGACCAATAAATCAAAAGCACGTGCAATTAAAAAGTCACCGACTAAAACCGCAGTTTGGTTATTCCAAGTGGCATTTGCGGTTGGGCGACCACGGCGTAAGTTGGATTCATCAACGACATCATCATGCACCAAGGTCGCTGTATGCAGCATTTCGATAATGGCAGCTAAGTGTTGAGCTTGTTCCATATTTGCGATATTACAAGCACGAGCGGCAAGTAAGCACATGATTGGGCGCATGCGTTTACCGCCAGCTTCAACGACATGTTTACTGACAGACATAACAAGACCAACTTTAGAACTTATACCTTCATTGATAAGGTGATCCATCGCAGCAAAATCTGTCGCAACAGGGGAGAGAATGTCTTGCTTGAAATCGATAACCATATGAAGGAAAACCTCGTATAGGTGGATAATGTTGCCAAGTGTATCAATTAATTTATTGCTAAACAGTTATACAAGTCATGTAATCTGTGATTTACAACAAGACGGTGAGTTTTTTGGTTTTAATTTAGGCAAAAAAAGAAATTCTCTACCAACCGTTATCACTCTACTTATGACTTTGTAAAAACACAGTTTGTTATTGTCGCAATTTGTTTTAAAAAATGTATTTCAAATTTTGATCAGAATCAATCAAAACAAGCCGACATCAATCTAATTGATTTCATTAAAAAATCCAAGCAACTTATCAATATCTTTGCATTTGTGCAAAATGACTTGTTGTTTGATCAGTTTTCACTTAAAATTTGTCCCCTTGTATAACCCCAGTGGCGTTCGTTTTAAGCTCGGTATATCCCTTTATCGACACGACGACACGGGCATGTTGGAGTACATTATGTACGCAGTAATCCAAAGCGGTGGTAAACAGCACCGTGTTGTTGAGGGTGAAACCCTTAAAGTAGAATTGTTGAAAGCAGAAACTGGTTCAACTATTACGTTTGATGACGTATTGATGGTTGTTAACGGTGACAGCATTCAAATCGGTGCTCCAGTAGTAGCTGGCGCAAAAGTAACTGCAGAAGTAGTTGGCCATGGTCGTCACGACAAAATCCGCATCATCAAAATGCGTCGTCGTAAACACTACCGTAAGCAACAAGGTCACCGTCAATGGTTTACCGAGTTGAAAATTACTGGTATCGCAGGCTAACTCAGGAGTAAATAGACATGGCAACTAAAAAAGCCGGTGGATCGACGAAGAACGGTCGTGATTCGAATCCTAAGATGTTAGGTGTTAAAGTTTACGGTGGTCAAACTGTAACTGCTGGTAACATCATCGTTCGTCAACGTGGTACAGAATTCCACGCTGGTGCAAATGTTGGTATGGGTCGTGACCATACTTTATTTGCTACTGCTGACGGCGTAGTAAAATTTGAAGTGAAAGGTCAATTTGGCCGTCGCTATGTAACTGTTGAAGCTTAAGCTTTAATGGTTCAAAAAAAACCCGCTTTTAGCGGGTTTTTTATTGCTCTTCATTTTGAAATAGATCATTAGTTCAGTACTTGCCAAACACACCCATTTTTAAGTCTTCATAGGCTTGTAGAATTTCTTCATAACTATTCATTACGAAAAAACCATGCCCATTAACAGGTTCCTGTAAAGGTGGAGCAGATAGAAATAAGATGTCGCAATTTTCTAAAGCGGTGATTGAAACATCGGTCTCAAAACTAGACATCATCGCGATGGCTTGTTCCTCTAAAAGGTCTTCATCTTCAGCAAATTGCGCCTTACCGCGACGTAAATAAACTAATGTTGTATCTCCATGAGCTGCTGGCAGAATAATTTGATGTCCTTTATTTAAATGAACATCAAACACATTCATTGGACTAAAGGTTTGAGCAATACCTTGAATATTTTCAAATTGCCCTGCAACAATACGCACATAACCAGCATCGTGTTCTAATAATATTTTTGGAATCGTATTATTCGATAAGCTTTGATAGCGAGGGCGTGACATTTTATCTTTAGCGGGTAAATTGACCCATAATTGCACCATTTCAAAATAGCCGCCTTGCTCTCTGAACTCTGGGCTGAAATGTTCAATATGCTGTACTCCAGAGGCAGCTGTCATCCACTGCACATCACCTTGTTTAATAATCCCCCTATGCCCAATTGAATCTTGATGCTCTAATTCCCCAGCAAAAACGAAGGTCACGGTTTCAAAACCACGATGAGGGTGTTCGTGGACACCTTTTTTATTACTTTTAGGTTCTAAAATACCAGGGCCAAGATGATCTAAGAGTAAAAAAGGTGAAGTAGTATTACCTAACTCTTGATAGGAAAATACGGAAAGAGCAGGATAAAAGTCACCGATGGCAAAGCGGGTATCATTACGGTGAATAAAGGCAAGGCTTTTCATTCGTTTTACTTCTAAATGGGGCTTATAGTAGACTAACAAAATCTAATTTTTCGTCTAGCATGCTGTTGATAAACAGTTTCTTATTTTAGACACAATCATTAAAAATGTACGCTTCTTTAATCTTTATCGCTAAGCACTTTTATTATTACAATTTCTACATAAAGGCTGTAACTTCATACATAATGCAGAACTTTGCGACACGAATTAAACAAAACCAATGCTTTTCTTCATTTTTTAAATGATCAAAAACAGTAAGATGTCGTCATAACAGTAAAAATCTGATAGAAGGTTCATTTTATGAATTTCGTAAAAAAAATCGCTTATGCAACAACTTTAAGTGTAGCTACACTTGCTCCTGTTGTGAGTAGTCAGGTATTTGCTGCACCCGTGGCTGCATCGACTCAGCAGGCGACGAATAGTTTGGTTCAACAACTCTCTGGCTTACAAAGATTCACAGCAGATTTTGAACAAAGTACCAAAGTAGCTGCGAGTAATAAAGCAGTTCAGAAAAAAGGTTTAACTGCACAACATATGAACCAGACTTTTAAAGGTTCAATGAAAGTTGAACGACCTGGAAAGTTTTATTGGGAAACCACAAGTCCTGCTAAACAAACGATTGTGACTACAGGTAAAGTAGTCTGGATTTATGATCCTGATCTTCAACAAGCAGTACGTCAAAGTTTGGATGATCAAATTGCGAATACCCCAGCGCTTTTACTGTCTGGGAATACCAATCAGATTATGCAATCTTATCGCGTAACGCAGCCTGATCGTAGTAAGCTTTATTATACTTTGTATCCAAAACAAGAGGATGGAGCATTCCAAAGTTTAACGATTAGTTTTGGTGCAAATAAGGCACCTAACTTAATGGTCTTGCAAGATTCTTTAGGTCAAACAACGAATGTTCGCTTTACTAATGTAAAAGTTAATCCAACTATTCCTGCATCAGTATTTAATTTCACGCCACCGAAAGGTACGGATATTATTGATCAGTAATTCTTTACCTATTCAAAAAGCCGCACATGTTGCGGCTTTTCTGTGAAAGTTGGATACATTTCTTAATTTCATCTCAGGACAAGGCTTTGTATAGTGAAGAAAAACATCAGAGACTTGCATGACGATGACTTCTTCACAATTATCAAAAATTATTCCGCTTCTTCCTATCCTGACAGTTATTGCATTAACAGGTTGCCAACCTAAAAAAGATACAACTAATGAAAAGGACAAAGTATACATTCCGTTGATCCAAGCCAAAGTCGTTGCAGTCAAAATACCCAAACAAAAAGTCTGTTTGGAGGATGGTTGTACCCAATATGACTTACAAACGGTGGAAACCAATCAAAAATGGATTGATGATTATTTTCTCAATCGTATGAAAAAAGCAGAGCCAAATGCATTTTCTAATCTTGCTGATCAAAAAGTAAAAGTGCCTGCTGATCAACCATCGCTTAGTGAAAGCAGCACCTATGTGCGTTTCGTGGGGCAGAATTATAATTTAGCGACTTTCGCAATTCAGACTTATTCATATTCAGCTGGTGCTGCGCATGGTATGTCACATCAAGAATTTGTAAATTTTAATTTGTCGAATAAGAAACATATTACTGTTGCAGAGTTATTGAAACCTGAAATGAATCAAAAACTTCGTGATGAGTTATATGCAGCTAATCAAAACTGGTTAGATGGTCACCAAATTAAGAAAGATCAATTGCAAGTCAGTGATAATTTTTATTATGGAGTAAATGGTATTGTATTTGTTTATCCTCTATATGAGTTAGCTTCATATGCAGAAGGGATGAGTGAGTTAACTTTACCATATTATTCAGCCAAAAAATTTATCAAGGCTGAATATTTACCAAGCTTACCTAAAGAGCCAAATTAGTTGTTAGTCAGCATCTAAACATTGTTTATAGATGCTGATAGTTTATTGCCAATCGCTGTATTTTTTTAGGTTAAAGCCTTACACTATAGCCAGTTTTTTCTCTATTCATGATTGATTATGATCGACCCAAAATTACTCAGAAATAATATTGAAGCAGTCAATGCTGCTTTAGCAAAACGTGGTATTCAGCTTAATGCACAAGAGTGGGCTGATTTAGAAGTTCGCCGTAAAGATTTACAATCCAAAGCTGAAAATTTACAGGCTGAACGTAACGCTGGTGCAAAACAAGTTGGTCAAATCAAAAAGTCGGGCGGAGATGCATCTGAAATTATGGCACGTATGGCTGCCATTGGAGATGAAATCAAAGCTGCTGAAGTTGCGCTTGCTGAGTTGCAAACTGAACTAGAGCAAAAATCACTGGCGATTCCAAACTTACCTGATGAATCTGTTCCAGAAGGTAAAGATGAAAGTGATAACTTAGAAATCTTAAAGTGGGGCACACCACGTCAATTTGATTTTGAAATCAAAGATCATACCGATCTTGGCGAGTGGATGGGCGGTCTTGAGTTTGAAACAGCAACTAAATTAACAGGTTCACGTTTCAGCGTACTTAAAGGTCCTTTGGCACGTCTACAACGTGCGTTGACCCAGTTTATGTTAGATACACATACGCTTAAAAATGGTTATACCGAAGCGTATGTACCTTATTTGGTCAATGCGGATAGCTTGCGTGGTACAGGTCAATTACCAAAGTTTGAAGAAGATTTATTCAAGCTCCAAGGTGAAAAAGAATATTACCTGATTCCAACTGCTGAAGTGCCAGTCACCAACTTTGTGCGTGATGAAATTTTAGATGCAGATCGTTTGCCACTGAAATATGCAGCACATACTCCATGTTTCCGTAGTGAAGCTGGCTCTTATGGTCGTGATACGCGTGGTTTGATTCGTCAACATCAGTTCGATAAGGTCGAAATGGTGCAAATTTCAAAACCAGAGCACTCAATGCAGGCACTTGAAGACCTAACTGCACATGCAGAGGGCATTTTGCAAGCACTTGGTTTGCCATATCGTAAGATTTTGCTCTGTGGTGGTGATATGGGCTTCGGTGCAGTCAAAACTTATGACTTAGAAGTATGGGTGCCAAGCCAAAATACCTATCGTGAAATCTCAAGTTGCTCAAACATGGGCGATTTCCAAGCACGACGTATGAAAGCACGCTACCGCGTAGATCAGAAGAAGATCGAATTAGTGCATACGTTGAATGGTTCAGGTTTAGCTGTAGGTCGTACTTTGCTTGCAGTGATGGAAAACTATCAACGTGCTGATGGTTCAATCGAAATTCCAGAAGTTTTACGTCCATATATGGGCGGTATTAGCTACATCGACTAAAATGCATCGAATTTGTGCATAGTTTTTGCTTTAACTCAATCAGATCTAAAAAATATAGAGGCGTATCGTGGAAATTTTCCCAATCTCTTTAAAGTTGCAGCAGCAACGTTGTCTGATTGTGGGTGGTGGGCATATTGCCTACCGCAAAGCAAACTTGTTAGTCAAAGCTGGTGCGATTATTGATGTGATTGCACCAGAGATTGAGCCTGATTTGCAACAATTAGTTGAGAAGTCACTGGGGCAATATATCCAAGCGCCTTTTTCTGTAAATATTTTAGCAACGCCATATCGCTTAGTGATTGCAGCGACAGATCAGCCTGATGTGAATAAAGCTGTCTTTGAGCAATGTGAGATACGTAATCTTCTCGTCAATAGCGTGGATGATATTCCAAATTGTCGTTTTATGGTGCCTGCAATTATTGATCGGTCACCACTCGTTATTTCTGTGGCTTCAAATGGAGCTTCACCTGTTTTATCACGTCAAATTCGTACACAGTTAGAAAGTTCTATTCCACATGGTATGGGTAAATTAGCTGAGTTTTCTGGTCAATGGCGTAAACAGGTGAAAGAAAAAATTGCGAATCCAGATGAGCGTCGTATTTTTTGGGAAAACTTATACGCAAGCCCACTAAAAGAACAAGTCTTTAATGACAATCTTGAGGTAGCAAATAATTTAATTGAACAAGCCTTAACAGAATGGACTGCACCGAAAGGTGAAGTCTATTTAGTGGGTGCGGGTCCCGGTGATCCAGAGTTGCTGACTTTAAAAGCATTACGCTTGATGCAACAAGCTGATGTGGTGATTTATGATCGTTTGGTCTCTGCACCAATCTTAGAATTGTGTCGTCGTGATGCTGAAAAGATTTATGTCGGTAAAGCACGTTCTAATCATTCAGTCCCACAAGATGGTATTAATGCTTTGTTGGTTGAATATGCGCAAAAGGGTAAGCGTGTTTGCCGCTTAAAAGGTGGTGATCCATTTATTTTTGGGCGTGGTGGCGAAGAGATTCAAGAATTAGTTGAAGCTGATGTTACATTTCAAGTTGTGCCAGGTATTACAGCTGCGTCTGGGTGTTCTGCTTATGCAGGTATTCCACTCACGCATCGTGATTACGCGCAAAGCGTACGTTTTTTAACAGGACACCTTAAAGAAGGATCACCAGAACTTCCTTGGAAAGAGCTAGTCTATGAAAACCAAACTTTGGTGTTATACATGGGCTTAGTCGGTTTAGAACGCATTTGTGAGCAACTGATTGCTCATGGTCAGCGTCCAAATATGCCAGTTGCGCTTATTTCCAAAGGTACCACGCCAGATCAAAATGTGGTTGTTGGAACTTTAGCGGATATAGCGACCAAAGTATCTGAGCATCATATCGTAGCACCGACTTTAACCATTATTGGTGAAGTGGTCAGTCTGCGTGAACAGTTAAAATGGCAATAAAATTCCATTATGGCGTTGTCATCATTCCAGATCTATTTAATAAATAGATTTGGAGAATTTAAATAGTAGAGAAAATTTGTGATTCATGTTGTCCTATACGAACCAGAAATACCTGCAAACACAGGTAATATTATTCGTTTGTGTGCCAATACAGGTGCTCAATTGCATTTAGTGAGACCTTTAGGTTTTGAACTAGACGATAAGAAATTGAAGCGAGCAGGTTTGGATTACCACGAATGGGCAAGAATGCAAATTTGGGATAATATCGAACTCTGTCTTGCCGATTTAAAAACCAAAGGTGTTGAGCATGTTTTTCCACTGACTACTAAAGGTACAGCGACACCGCACACCGTTGATCTTAATCGTCCTGTCGCTTTGCTGATGGGACCTGAAACAAGGGGTTTGCCTGAGCAAGTCCGTCTCATGTTTCCGCAAGAACAATGGATTCGTTTGCCGATGGCTGAGAACTCAAGAAGCTTAAACCTTTCTAATGCGACTGCGGTAATCGTCTATGAAGCTTGGAGACAACAGGGTTTTAAACAACTTTAATTCCTTTGGTTAGAGATCACCATACGGACTTGCAACAACTAAGGTATAACCATTCAGATCTTTAAACCAAATCTCTCGATGGTGTGCGTTAGAGTTGTATTTTGGTCCTTCTAAAATTTCGATTTGATGAGTTTGTAATTTTTGAACAATCTCATCAATCTAAGTGCTTTCAAATCGCAATAAAACCCCATTTTCAATCAGCCGTTTGGGGTCACCGATATATGACTGGTCATGAGCTTGCCATTGGTGCAGTTGTAACACCACACGCTGCTCAAACAACAATTGTTCATATTCTCTGCCACCATGTCCGCTTTCTAAACCAAGTATTGTTTGATACCACTGACTGGTTTTTTCGACATCAGCTACTGCAATTAAAGGCTGTGGATACATACACACCTCACTGAATGATTAGAATTATTGTTCTTGTATTGCATCAAAACGTTGCTGTGCATAAATGACTTGTTCAATATTACTTTCTGCCCAGTCTTTTAATTGATATGCCATTTTTGCGACTTCTAAGCCGAGTGGGGTTAATGAGTAATCAACACGAATGGGTGCAGTATCTTGTACTTGTCTTGTAATAAATCCATCTCGTTCTAACATTTTTAGTTTTTGTGAAAGCACTTTTGGGGAAATACCCTGAATACTTTTTTTGAGTAAATTAAAATGCTGAGTTTCTTTTGCAAGTATATTGATGATCAACAAAACCCATTTATCTGCAATTTTTTCAAAAAATAATCGAGCAGGGCAATGTTGTTGATAAATATTATATTTTAATGCCTGATTCATGTTTTTAACTCTCGATTTATTCATTTAGCACACCTAGTTACCTATTGGTAACTAATTGACACCTAGTTTCTAAAATATATCATTAAATCGAACTTTTTAAAAAATTTTGGATCATCTCATGACAAAAATTGCAGTGGTTTATTTCTCTGGTTATGGTCACACCAAAGTAATTGCACAAACTTTTGCACAACCGATTGATGCTACATTAATTGAAATCGATCAGAACGGTGAAATTACAGAGCAAGACTGGCAAACGTTAAATGATGCCCAAGCGATTGTATTTGGTGCACCTACATATATGGGAACAGCACCTTGGCAATTTAAGAAATTTGCTGATGCTTCCTCAAAGGTATGGTTCACGCGTGGTTGGCAAGATAAAGTTTTTGCAGGTTTTACAAACAGTGCGAGTTTAAATGGTGATAAACAAGTGACATTAATTCAATTACAAACCTTAGCTTCTCAGCATGGTGGTATTTGGGTGAGTTTAGGTTTACTTCCAGCCAATACCAAAGCTGCAAAACGCGAAGATGTGAATAATTTAGGCGGTTCTGTTGGTTTACTGGTTCAATCACCTTCTGATGCGAGTGTAGATGAGATTCCAACAGGGGACTTAGAAACAGCGAAGCTGTATGCGGAACGTGTTAAATCAATTGTTGAAAAACTGCACAGCTAAGTTTTTGAGTTAATAAAAAGGCGCATTTAGCGCCTTTTTAGATTTAGATGATTTTATTCGTGTTCATTGTGTTGAGGGGCATTATATTTAAAGCCTTTGGTTTTATAGCCTAAATATAAAACACCAAACATTGCCCACCATAAACCATATTTCAGCGCGGTCTCTTCAATTTCTAACCACATTGCAAAAACGCTCAGAAAGCCTAGCAATGGAATAATAACAAAGTTGAAGATATCTTTGATATTTTTGGTTCGACCATCACGCAGTGCATAGCGAGAAATTACTGAGAGATTTACAAAAGTAAATGCAATCAAAGCACCAAAGCTGATCATTGAAATCACAATATCCAAACTCATGCGTCCAGCAGCTAAGGCGACAATACCGACAATGATAATGTTATAAGAAGGGGTGAAGTTCTTTGGGCTAATATGACCAAAGATTTTCTTATTAATGACACCATCTCGTCCCATTACATACATTAAACGAGATACGCCGGCATGAGCCGAAATACCAGATGCCATGACAGTCACAATTGCAAACGCTAAAACGTAAGACTGGAACAGCGAACCACCCACCAATAATAAAATATCTGGCTGTGTTGCAGCGACATCTTGGAAATAGCTCTTTGGATCATTAGGGAAATAGATTTGCATAAAGTAGGTGCTGATAATAAAAATTACACCTGCGAATAATGCTGTCAAGAAAATCGCTTTTGGTAAGGTCTTTTCAGTATCTTTGGTTTCTTCTGCAAGAGAGCTTAGAGAATCAAAACCTGTAAATGAAAAGCACAGTAAAGTCGCACCTGTAATTAACGCACCAATAGAGGTTAGCTCATTCCAGAACGGTTGTAAGCTCCAAAGTTGATAGCGTGTTTCTGCAGTAATTAGGCCTTCAGCATTATAGCCCATTTGTAATTTGCTATAGACTAAGTACGTAAACACCCCAATGACAATCAGTTGCACTAAAACAATCAGACTATTAAAGTTTGCAACAAAACGAGCGCCACGTAAATTGATACCAGTCATAAAGGCTGTTAATACAATTACCCAAATCCAATGATTTACATTTGGAAATAAGGCTTCAAGATAAATTCCTGCCAAGATAATATTTACCATTGGCGATAGTAAATAATCAAGCCAAGAAGACCAGCCCACCATAAAGCCAACATTGGGATGGATTGATTTTTGTGCGTACGTATAAGCCGATCCTGAAGATGGATAGCGGCGAATCATATGCCCATAGCTTAGCGATGTAAACAAAATCGCAATCAATGCCACAATATAAGAGGTTGGAACATGATGATGGCTTTCTTCTGATACCAGACCGAAAGTGTCAAACAAGGTCATCGGTTGAATATAGGCCAAGCCAATAATGATAATGTGCCAGAGACCAAGCGTTTTTTGTAGTTTAGCTACCGATGGAGTCCCAGAAGTATTTGTCAACGGCGTTATCCTCATAATCGTTGATCAAGGATCAGCTATGGTTTAAGGATCATTTGAGACGAAAATGATCCCTGCTACAGAAAATAGAAGTGCGCCAATTTATCGTAGTTTGTTATAAATTGTCAGTACTTTTATGCTTGTTTTAGCAATTTTTTTGCCAAATAGGTAGACAAATAGATGAATAAAGATTCATTCAAAATATAAAAGCCCCGATAACAGATTGATATCGGGGCTTGATACATTAAATTATTTATTTAACTTAATGAATTACCATGCTTTTTGCAAAATTGCACGAAGATCTTCTAAATTTGCTTCTTTTGGATTGTAGATGATTGAGCCATCATTTAATGCTTTTTCAGCAACTTCATCTAACTGAGCTTCAGTCACTTTACCTGTTTCACGTAAAGTACGAGGAAGTTTAGTCAGCGTGAATAAACGATCACGCATGGTTAAGATCGTTGCAATGGCTTTATCTGCACGTAAGTTTGCAGGCGTTTGTGCATAAATATCTGCACCAGCAAGTGGCAATAATAATTCACCAATCTTGGCGCCATTGACTTCTTTGTTGTATTCAAGCACATATGGCAAGAATAAGTTCATGCAAAGACCATGGGGTAGGTGAGCAACAGCACCTAAGGCATGACCGAGTGAGTGTACCAAGCCCACCATTGAGTTCGAGAATGCAATCCCAGCCATTGTTGATGCTTGAGCAAGTTCTAAGCGACCTTGGGCATCACTTGGGTTGTCTAAAACTTTAAATAAGTTTTCACTAATTTTCTTGATACCCGCGCTTGCATAAGCATCGCTTAAAGGATTCGCTGCTAAGCAGGTATAAGCTTCAACACAGTGAGTTAGTGCATCCATACCTGTCATTGCGGTTAGGTGTGGTGGCAATGTTTGTGTCATGCGCGGATCAAGAATTGCAGCATGTGGCATGAGGTAGTAAGAAGCAAATGCAAGTTTGACATTTTTTTGCGTATCAGAAACGACAGCAACCATTGTTGCTTCAGAACCTGTACCAGAGGTTGTCGGAATGACAAAGAATGGCTTTAATGGTTTTGGTAGGTTATGCGCACCTGAGTATTGCAATAAATCATCGCCACCTTCTGAAACTAAAATATTAGTTGCTTTCGATGTATCAATAACCGAACCACCACCAATCGCAATAATCGCATCACATTTTTTTTCGCGATATAGTTGTGCTGCTGCGCGTACCACTTCCAAGCTTGAATCGGGTGGAACATCATCAAAAATTGCACCAATTACAGCATCTGTGGTGCTAAAAGCAGCTTCAATTGGGCTGAGTAGACCATTTGCACGTACGCCTTTATCGGTAATGATCATTGGGCGTTTTGCGCCTAGAGTCGCAAGTTCAAAAGGGATGTGCTCTAACGCGGCGTTACCAGCAATTACTTTTACAGGACAGAAAAATTCGTAATAAGGCTTAGCCATGTTATGCGCTCCGTTTGAAGTATGATTGTGCGACTTTGAGGTAGATATTTTTTGCGCCAGTGAATTTTTCTTTGAATGTTAATTCAGCTGGATAGCGTTTCACAGCAAGTGAGGCAATCAATTTAGGTAGAATTAACGCTTCCATTTTATTTAAACAACGCACTAAGCGAATGGCGCTTGAAACATCACCATCCGCAATCATACGGTCATTGGCAAATGCTTGAGCGGTACTTTCTTGGAAAGAAAATACCAGAAAAGCATGAGTTAAATGTTTGAAGGTAATTGTTAAATCAGGTTTGCCTTTATAGTTGGATAAAAGCTCTAATTGTTTTTCTTCGGTCACTCGTGCAATAAATGCAGGACCATTTGGGAAAACATTCATTGAAAGTACAAAGCCAACTGGAAATTTAGAGACTTCCTGTTGTACTTCTTCATCCACTTGGCTTGCCATTACTAAACCACGACCGACGACATCCATCATGAGTTTTACGTAGGCAAATTGCAAAGTGGGCTTCACTGCTTTGGTCGAAATCACTCGCGTATCCCTTGTTAAAATTATGCAAAAGCAAATTTAGAGTAATTACTCTAATTTATTTCTTTGGAATTTAAAAGTAGTTTATTCAGATTTGACTACAAGGTCATGAAAGAAATTCGTATTTTGTAAATAGCTAATAAAATCATGACAAAGTTGCTCAAAGCTTGGGTAATCTTCAAGCAGGTCTTGCAAGCGTACCATTTCTAAACCTGCGTATCCACAAGGATTAATGGTTTGAAAACCACTTAGGTCACAATCAATATTTAAGGCTAAACCGTGGTAACTACGACCACGGCGAATTTTAAAACCTAAAGATCCAATTTTACGACCATCAACATACACACCTGGTGCATCAGGCTTAGCGTAAGCCTCGATATTGTATTGTTTGAGTAGATCGATCATGACCTGCTCAGCAAAGCTGACTAATGTACGGACATGCCATTTTAGACGGTTTAGATCAATCAAAAAATATGCGACCAGTTGACCCTTACCATGCCAAGTGACCTGTCCCCCGCGATCAGTATGGACAACTGGAAGGTTACTGTGCGTAAGGATATGTTCAACTTTACCTGCTTGCCCTTGAGTCAAAACATCTTGATGTTGTAATAACCAAACTTCATCGGGTGTGGTTTCATCGCGATTGGTTGTGAAGTCTTTCATTGCTTCAAAACGAGCTGTGTAGTCTTGTAGATCATTGAAACAACGAACGATTAAGGAGGGTTTAGAACTCATTTTTAACGCCTTGCTTTACATGTTCAAGTATTTCTGCACAGTTTGATTCGTATCCAGCAATAGGAAGGTTATGAATAAACTTAGCCCATTTTATAAATATTATTGGGTCGCCTGAATTTGATATTTTTATAGAATTTTCACCTAAGATAGATAGCGTTTCGCTATAACATAAATTTTGATGAAATTGCATACTGAAAGAACCAGCATAGAAGCAAGCAAAACTCCATATTAAAATGATGAAAACAATTAGGATTAGCTTCATGTATTATTGATTTAGTATTTGAAATGAAATTTTATGAGTGGGCGTACTATTGTACGCCCTTAATCTTTTAAAGCGCCGTCTTAATTAAAGGGCAGGCTGCAAGATCAGCATATAGCGCATGAACTTGTTCCAATTCTTCGAAGCGTAATTGTGCGGTCAAAGAATGGTATTTACCTGTACGTGAAGGTTGTATCTTTACTGTACCACCATCGAATTCAGGGAAGTGCTTCTGCAAAATATCAACAACAGCCACTCGAAGTTCATCCCCAGCATCACCAATCAATTTGATTGGATAGTCCATTGGGAAAACCCAAAGATGTTCTTGTAATTCACGAGAAGGAGTGCGGTCTAACATGAGCAACCTCTTAATTTGAAACGCCTGCATCAGTGCAGGCGCTTATGATCTAATAACTAGATGGGGATGGAATGTTTAATTTCAAGTTTTGAACGGTGGCTCTCACCATCACTCAAAACTTCCCATCAATTAGTCATTTTCCAAGAATGAACGTAAGTGTTCAGAGCGAGAAGGGTGGCGAAGTTTACGTAACGCTTTCGCTTCAATCTGACGGATACGTTCACGTGTTACGTCAAACTGTTTACCCACTTCTTCTAAAGTATGGTCGGTTGGCATATCGATACCAAAACGCATTTTTAACACTTTAGCTTCACGTTCTGTTAAATTTTCAAGCACTTCACGAGTCGCTTCTTTTAAACCTTCTGAGGTCGCAGCGTCGACTGGAGATGTGATGTTTGAGTCCTCAATGAAGTCACCAAGATGTGAATCTTCATCATCACCGATCGGTGTTTCCATCGAAATCGGTTCTTTTGCGATTTTAAGTACTTTACGAACTTTAACCTCGTCCATTTCAAGACGTTCACCTAATTCTTCAGGTGTCGGTTCACGCCCCATTTCTTGAAGAAGTTGACGTGATACACGATTGATCTTGTTAATCGTTTCAATCATGTGGACTGGAATACGAATAGTACGCGCTTGATCGGCAATCGAACGTGTAATCGCCTGACGAATCCACCAAGTTGCATAGGTCGAGAATTTATAACCACGACGATATTCAAACTTGTCTACAGCCTTCATCAAACCAATGTTACCTTCTTGAATTAAATCAAGGAATTGTAAGCCACGGTTGGTATATTTCTTCGCAATTGAAATAACCAAACGTAAGTTTGCTTCAACCATTTCTTTCTTGGCACGACGTGCTTTTGCTTCACCAACTGCCATACGCTTAGAGATATCTTTGATATCTTTTACGTTCAAACCAAGGTCTTTCTCAATATCGGCAATCTTCTGTTGGAATGCCAATACGTCAGGACGCACTTTTTCTAAATGTGCTTTGGTTTCAGCAGGGGCTTTCGCGATTTGTTCATCTAACCAAGCTGGATTTGACTCTTGTTCAGGGAAAGTTGTACGGAATTGATTACGATCCATACGACCACGACGCACTGCATAACGCATGATTTCACGTTCATTGGTACGAATTTGTTCATGTGTGCCGCGAATCATTTCTGAAATGATGTCAAATAAACGTGGTGTGAATTTAAACATCATAAAGACAGCAGCTAAAGCTTCTAGTGCAGCTTTTGCTTCGTCACTATTACGACCATGTTTTGCTACAATTGCTTTTGTATCATTCCAAGCAGCTTCTAGTTCAGAAAAACGAACTTTAGCAATTTCAGGGTCAGGTCCAGATTCACCTTCAGAATCATCATCACCTTCAGATTCTTCGTCTTCGTCATCATCATCAAGTTTTACATCTTTTGTCGCAGGTGAAGCACTTTCAGCTTCTTCAAGTTCTGCTTCTTCTTCCAGTACTTCTGGAATGTCATCATCAGTTTCTGGGTCTAAGTAGCCAGAAAGAATATCGGCAAGACGACGCTCACCTGTTAAAAAGTCATTATATTCTTGTAAAACGACTTCAACAGCATTTGGCCAATAAGCAATTGAATGTAAAACGTCACGAATACCTTCTTCGATACGTTTTGCAATGCTAATTTCGCCTTCACGTGTTAAAAGTTCAACTGTCCCCATTTCACGCATGTACATACGTACAGGGTCAGTGGTACGACCAGGCTCACTTTCAACCGATGCTAATACGGCAGCAGCTTCTTCTTCAGCGACTTCGTCTGCAGCTTCAGTAGATTCACCAAACATGGTGTCATCAGTTTCTGGTGCACGTTCATGCACTGGAATACCAACGTCTTGAAGCATCTGGATGATGTCTTCAATCTGCTCACTTTCCGTAATTGAGTCTGGTAGATGATCGTTAACCTCAGCGTAAGTTAAGTAACCTTGTTCTTTGCCTCGGCTAATCAGAGCCGCTACTTGCGAAGTAGGGGAATTCATATCGCTCATCTTTGCTTACTCTTTTGTTGAATCTGTGGCGGTGAAAAACCGTGCATGATAGCACAATTCACGAGGAATGTTTTGGATTTGATCCGCTCGCTTTAAATAAAAAATAGGTTGGATTGAACTGTAGTTTCTTAAATATGGGGGTGTGTCATAATTTTTCAAGCAGAGAATTCCTATTCAAGAATTTTTTCATTTTTACAATTGTTAGAATATAAATACACAAAAAAAACGATTAAAAAAAGTACAAAACACCATTTTATAGTGAAAAAATCAAATAAAACTTGACAAGGTTGGATAAGACCGATAAATAGCGGCTAGACCCATTTATATTTTTTCATTTAGAGGTACTGTTAGTGTCTTCTACAGATTTCGAATTAGATGATGATAACTACGGTGAGGATGATGTTGGTTTTGATGAGTCATCAGGCAAAATCAGTGCCAAAGAATCATTAGAAAAGCGCCGTTTGATTGATGATCTACTCGCTCAACGCCGTTTAGAACGAGAATTAAAAGATTTCGATTATGATTTCGACGACGATGATTTGGATGACTAAAGTGAAGCGAAATTGCTAAGACTTTATGTTTGAAAATGTTATGCTGTTGCCGATGTATTTAAAATTTGGATCATAAAATGAGCACATTAGATTTAGACTTATTGAGTAATTTTCTTGACGGTGATCAAAATGAGCACGGTTTAGATTTTGCAGCGACTCATGGCTTTTTGTGTGCTATCGCGGTTGGTCCAAAATTTGATCGTTGGTTGGATGAGCTTTTTGAGAGTAACCAAAAGAAAGTTCCTAGTGAAATCATTGAACAAATCAAAGCTTGGTTAGAGTCTATTCGTCAAGATTTAGCCAATGAAAACGGAATTGAATTCCCTTTTGAAATTGAAGAAGCAGATGTTGATTCAAGTTTAGGTGATTGGAGCGTTGGTTTTGTTGATGCAATGTTCTTGAATGAAGAGGCATGGTTTGCTCCAGAGTTTGAAGAACAATTG
Organism: Acinetobacter sp. TR3; assembly: GCF_027105055.1. Lineage (NCBI taxonomy): Bacteria > Pseudomonadati > Pseudomonadota > Gammaproteobacteria > Moraxellales > Moraxellaceae > Acinetobacter > Acinetobacter sp. TR3. The sequence continues at coordinate 2,354,800 of NZ_CP114264.1, read as the reverse complement.
GTTGATTTAACTTTACCAATTATGGTGTTTAGTGGCATTGATGAAGAAGATCCTCAAATGGAGTCTTTCCGTCGTAATGGTCAATTGATGGATGAATTAGCGGAAGAAATTCCTGATAATTTGAACGAAATTTATCTCATGTACCATACGCCTGCGTGATGCTACATCTTATGTAGTTACAAAAGTAATGCATAATTTGACACCAAATTAAATATTAAACGTCCTTTAGAGGACGTTTTTTATATCTCGTTTGGGAGTTAAGGTTTTTGTGATTGAGGAAGCATCAAGTCGAGATCACTTTCAATCCTTTGATATGCGTCTGCACTATTTAGTTTATTTGTGGTGATTTACTCAGAGACCAAGCATTTTCATGGGCGATTACTTTACCCTTAAGATTCTCTGTTATCGTTTCCAATAATTTAATTTGGTAATGCGTTGCATAATGCTCAGTTAATTCATGTTCAGGAACGGAAAACGGCGGTCCTTGAAGTAGGTTTTGATCATATTCAAGGCTAATTAATAGCTGAGGTGCTTGTTTTGTAATGTCTAACAAATGTTGTGTATATTGGCTTCGCATTTGTGGTGGAAGAGCGATTAGAGCAGCTCGATCATAAACAGCATCTATATCCCCAAGTTGTTGTGCTGTTAATTGAAAAAAATCACCAACGAATAATTCAATTTGAGGATGTTGATAGTGAGTCAATTCACCTGATTCCGTCTCTTTAAAACTCAACTCTAAATTTGAAATAAGATCTTGGATTGCAATAGGGCTAAGATCAATACCAACTATTTGATAACCCTGATTTATTAGCCAGCTTATATCTAAACTTTTACCACAAAGTGGAACAAAAATACGAGCATGAGGCTTTAAATCTAATGATCTAAAATATTGGGTGAGTAGGGCGTGAGGTTGGTCTTGATGAAAACCAATATTATTGTTTTGCCATTTGTCATGCCAAAAATCATGTTGCATTATTTGAACCTCAGTATTCATTTAAATAGAGTTGAAAATGTCATCTACTATTTTTTGATAAATAGAATTTCTTGATTAAGAACCAAAGTACGTATGCTATTGCAATAGCTAAAATAATAGTGCCAATACGTTGTGTAATAGCACTCATCAATGCTGGATTTTCACTAAAATGATAGCCAACATAGGCAAGAAGAGTGGTCCAAAGAATTGTACCTGCAGCACTGTAAGCCATGAACTTACTAAAAGGCATTTTGCTCATACCTGCTGGGATACTAATTAAAGAGCGAACCGCAGGTACCATACGACCAAAAAAAACGATTCTATGTCCATATTTTTCAAACCAAACCAATGATTTTTCAAGATCAGCAACACTAATACGGAGGTATTTTCCGTAGCGTTCTACAAGAGTAAAAAGGTGGTGTTGCGGGATCTTTCTACCCATCCAATACAGTAATGCCGCGGCTAGAAGTGAGCCGATACTACCAGCAATAATCACTCCGATTAAAGTCAGTTCACCTTTTGCCGCAGTATAACCTGCGGATGGCATAATGATTTCGGATGGAATCGGTGGGAAAATATTATCAAGAAACATTAAGAATGCGATACCCAAGTATCCTAGTTTCTCCATGATGGATAATACCCAGTCTTCCAGTCCCATAGCGCCTAAATGTGATTTGTGAGTTAGGGTTTAGAATAATGGTTGTCTAAATAACTCTCAATGATGTATTGGTTAATAATCTTGATGATTAAAATAAAAAAGCCTTAGTTTGAGCTAAGGCTTTTTATTAAATGTTTATACTAATTTATAGGCGTTTGCGTTTTGCCGCTGCAATTTGTGACTGACGCATACGGAAGCCAGCTTTTTGTTTATCCGTAGTTTTATCAATACAGTAAACACAAGACACGCCGTGTTCATAGCTTGGTAATTCAGCTTCAACTTTAGTAAGTGGCCATCCACAAGCGTGACACTTAATATTTTCACCTTCTTCAACGCCGTGAGTCACCGCCGTACGACCATCAAATACGAAGCATTCACCTTCCCACATACTTTCTTCGGCAGGGGTTTCTTCTAGATATTTTAAAATACCGCCTTTGAGGTGATAAACTTCATTAAAGCCTTCTTGTAGAAGTAGAGACGTTGATTTCTCGCAACGAATACCGCCTGTACAGAACATCGCAATTTTTTTGTCTTTATGTTGTTCAAGGTTTTGTTTTACATATTCAGGAAATTCACGGAAACTTTCAGTTTTCGGATCAATCGCGCCTTTAAATGTACCAGCTTTGTATTCATAGTCATTACGAGTGTCGATCAGGATCACATCATCACGACTAATTAAATCGTTCCATTCTTTAGGGTCTAGATAGTGACCCACTAAATCACGTGGTTTAACTTCAACACCTAAAGTGACAATTTCTTTTTTAAGTTTAATTTTCATTTTACGAAATGGTTTCTCAGAGCTTTCAGACTCTTTATATTCCATTGCATTAAACCCTTCGTTTAAAAGGAATTGATGAACGGTATCAATCGCGGTACGGTCGCCAGCAACAGTTCCATTAATTCCTTCAGACGCTACAATCAGAGTTCCACATAAATTGATGCTCTTCACTAAGTTCAAAAGACGTTGTTGCAGGTCAGCTGCATCTGAAACTTCTTTAAATTGATATAGTGCCGCAACAACCCAATTATTGGTCGCTTGCTGTTCTACAGGTGCAAGCTGTTCTACAGTAGCGTTCATGGATAACTCCAAATGTATTAAGATAGAAAAATAAGGCGCACATTTTAGCGCGAAATCTGAAAATAAGCGAGAAAGCCATAAAACAAATATGGTTTTAAAGGAGTTGGTTTTGAGTAACGATCGTCGAATTCCATCATTGACCCCCTGTGCAGGACGTTGTTCAACGGTATTTGGTGATCTGGTTTGTCGTGGTTGTCGCCGTTTCAATCATGAAGTGATTCAATGGAATACTTATACGCCAGAGCAAAGGCTCATGGTGTGGAAGCGCTTAGATGCGCAGCTGAATCAAATTTTGGTGCCTTTGCTACCTCACGCCAATCTTCAACATATTGAAGGTTTTATTCACAGTAAACATATTCGTGTCTTAGAGACAGCCACTACAGGGCGGAAGTTGTATCATGCTTTGAAAATTTGCGAGAAGAATAAGCATTTGGCACATGATAGTGGGCTAGGCATTACAGATTCACAGGTTAAACCCATTTGGGATGAGTTTGAGCGTCGTGTGTTGGCTTTGGCTAAGGCGAGTTATGAATTGGCATGGTTACGTGCGGATGGTATCAGTGCAACCTTGTTACGTGCCCTAGAAGAAGATGAGATCTAAAAAGATTTTTTACGAAAAGTTAGCCAATAAATAACTATTTCAGCGATTAATAGATTGATCGTCCAGCCTAACCATGCTTCAAGCTGATAAATGTGGATTGGTGTAAGCCAATCCCAATAGGGTTGAATTTGGTAAAGTGCAAGTTTCCATGTTCTTAAGCTTAATGCAGATAAGGCTAAAGCAAAGCTCCGAATCATCCAGTTACGATGTGCAATCCATTTTTTTTCAAAAGCATAATAAAGTGCAAATAGGGTACTTGTTCCCCATAATAATCCTAGAATCACAAAGCAAATTTGGGTACTAAAACCGCCATTTGCTGAGATTGCAAGAATGAAGCCGCTAGGCAAGGCGGCTCCAAGTGTTGCAACAATATAAAGCCAGCCTGCACAGCGATGTAAACGTGGTGTGTTATTACGAATTGAATGTGAGAATTGGGTAAAACCTGCCAATAATACCAAGCTGCTAGTGATAACATGAGTTTGAAATGCAAAGCGCCAAGGCTGAGTGTGTACGACATCTTGCTTAAGAACTAAAAAATTGGTGCTATCCGACCAAGGGAAATAATTCAGGCAGATTTTAAGCATTAACCAAGATAGATAGCCAAAAACTAATATGATGATCAATTGAGAGAATCGGTTGAGTATTTTCCACATAAATATTGATCACTGATATGCTGTGCAAGCAAAATAATTGAAATAGTTTTTTTAGATGAGAGCATTAAAATGAATAAGCCTAAACAATTATTAATTGCGATTGCTATTTTATCAAGCACTACGCTGACTTTAGCACAATCCCCTCAAATAGCACCTTCATGGACAGGGTTATATAACGATGAGCAAAAAATTTCTTTGTTCATGCAGCAAAAAGGCAGTGATATTACAGGTTATAGTCTGTTAAATGGTAAGCAACTAAATTTTAAAGGGAAAATTCAGCAAACTGACTTGAATCACACTTTGACTTTAAATGAAATTGGACAGGGGGTAAGTGTTGGTCAGTTTATTTTAGAATATAAGGGTAATACTTCACCGATTGAAGCTCAGTGGTTGTCTACAACGAAAATGGTGAAACCGAAATTTTTTAGTTTAAATGCGCAGCAATGTAAATATGCAAAAGGGCAAGGTGAGTTTCCTGATGCTTCTGTGCGTTTGTTGAAAGATGCTGATTTACAAGTGCCTCTAGGGCAGTTGCAATATATGCGTAATGAAATTTATGCACGTCATGGTTATGCTTTTCAGAACAAAAATTGGGCAACTACATTTTCGCAATATGATTGGTATATGCCTTGCTATACCAATGTGGATACACGTCTAACTCAAATTGAGAAAGAAAATATAAAGCGTATTAAAATGGTTGAGCCGTATGCAAAAGATGTAGATTGGGGGCGTTAATTCATTTTGATGAATACTGTTTCTAATAAAAAAGCTGCCATTTGGCAGCTTTTTTAACATTAATTTTAAAAATAAAATTAACGTTGGATGTCGCGTTGAGTCGAGCCTGTGTAAAGCTGACGTGGACGACCGATCTTGTAAGGACCGCTGTGCATTTCTAACCAGTGGCTGATCCAACCAACTGTACGTGCAAGCGCGAAGATTACAGTAAACATTTCTGTTGGGATACCAATCGCTTTTAAGATGATACCTGAATAGAAGTCTACGTTTGGATATAAGTTACGCTTGATGAAGTATTCATCAGAAAGCGCAATTCTTTCAAGTTCCATTGCAAGAGCAAGTTGTGGATCTTGGATACCTAAAGCTTCAAGTACTTCGTCACAAGTTTGTTTCATGACTTTCGCACGTGGATCGAAGTTTTTGTAAACACGGTGACCGAAGCCCATGAGTTTAACTTCTTTGCTCTTCACTTTTTCCATGAATTCAGCAACGTTTTCTACGCTACCAATTTCATCTAACATTTTAAGTACAGCTTCGTTTGCACCACCGTGAGCAGGTCCCCAAAGTGCAGAGATACCAGCAGAGATACATGCATATGGGTTCGCACCAGTAGAACCAGCAAGACGAACTGTAGAAGTAGATGCATTTTGCTCGTGGTCAGCATGAAGCGTAAAGATACGATCCATTGCACGTGCAAGAACAGGATTTACTTTGTAGTCACGATCAGCAGGAGTTGCAAACATCATGTGCAAGAAGTTTTCTGCATAACCTAAGTCATTACGTGGGTAAATGAATGGTTGACCTACAGTGTACTTATAGCTCCACGCTGCAAGCGTAGGGATTTTCGCGATTAAGCGAATTGCAGTAATTTCACGATGGTTAACATCTTCGATGTCTAAACCGTTGTGATAAAACGCAGATAATGCACCTACTACACCAACCATAATTGCCATAGGGTGAGCATCACGACGGAAACCATTAAAGAAACGGCTTACTTGGTCATGAACCATAGTGTGGTTGCGAACTTTAGCATCAAACTCTGCTTTCTGTTCAGCATTTGGAAGCTCGCCATTTAATAATAAGTAGCAAGTTTCTAAATAGTCTGCTTGAGTCGCTAATTGATCAATCGGATAGCCACGGTGTAATAACACACCTTTGTCACCATCAATGAATGTGATCTTAGATTCGCAAGCAGCTGTCGCCATAAAACCAGGATCGAAAGTAAAATGACCAGATGCCAATACATCTTTAACGTCAATTACATCTGGGCCCAATGTACCGCTGTAAATTGGTAATTCAATTTCTTTGCCATCAAGCTGTAATACGGCTTTTTTGCCAGTTGCTGCAGACATTCAAAGATCTCCTGTCCTGGTGAATGATTATCTGACTCGAAATCCTAATCTTGTCGTATGCGAATCAGACGGTGTCAAAATTTGCTATAAGATTAGTGGCTACTAAAATTTTGTCAATTATACTTAGGGATAAAAAATAACGTTATTGCAGTCAATTAGTCATTCAGTATCAAAGAAAAAATTGAGTAAAATCACAGCATCGGTCGAGTATAATATGTCAAATCAGGTTTGAGGTGCATAAAAAAAATGAAGCACCAGTACAATTGTAAGTAAATTTTTATCCGAGTTATATTTTGGTGCTTAAAAAATAAATACTTACCATAATTCAAAAGCCTATATATCTCAGGGTTTAGAATTAACTATCCATTAAAAAATAGATTAAAAGTTTTATATATCGAGTCATAATTGATTCATTGTGGTGCGATTAATTGTATAAAAAATAGCTTATTTTTTGTGAGTATCTAGTATGAGGAAACAGATTATTGATCCCTGATATTTAATATATAAATGAGGGGTATTATTTTCGCCTATATTTAAGATTGTAGTTTTTGATTAATTTTTAGACATTTAGCGGAGTGTTATTGAAATATATTAGAAATAATTTTGACAAAAAATTTAGTAAACTAAAAAATAATAACTCATGTTTTATTTTTATATAACAGTAATATATTGGGTTCTATTGCGGTTTCCAGCGCAGCTTATATACGCATTAAATGTGAATGATTCTTATTTCATTGAATTTTCGACTAAAGCGAAAACTGATTGTTTGTATTTTGATATTTCACGTTTTATAATTCGTTGTCGTTATATAGGTTAGGCGTGCATTATGCTTGCCTGACTATGCCAGCTTTCCTTTGAATTAATTCAAACAAACTCCGGATGGAGTTTCTACCTACAGGATGCCCGCTGTGAAAAGCAACAGACCTGTCAATTTGTCCATGGGTCAGGTGTTAGCGGTAAATTTACGCTCACCCGTGGCTATTGCATCAATTCTACACCGTTTATCAGGTGTAATCGTTTTCTTATTAGTCGCTGTTCTTTTATGGATTTTGGATAAATCTTTATCTTCACCAGAAGGATTTGACTACGTTAAAAATGTCGTTTTCGGAAATATCTGTGTACGTTTCATCGTATGGGTATTTGTAGCTGGCTTAATTTTTCACTTCATTGCTGGGGTAAAGCATTTACTTGCTGACCTTGGTTTTGCTGAGGAACTTCAAAGCGGTCGTATTGCAGCTACTATTTCATTGATCTTGTCTGCGATCGGTATTCTCGCGGCATTTGTATGGATTATGTTCTGATGAAAAGTGCTACAGGTTTAACAGGTTCAGGTTCTCGCGATTGGTATATCCAGCGTGTTAGTGCTGTGGTTTTAGCTGCCTATACTGTGGTGATGTTCGGTTGGATCTTGTGTAATAGCGGATTTGGTTACGAACAGTGGGCTGGCTTTATGTTGACTCTACCAATGAAGATTTTCTCTTTATTGGCCGTATTGTCACTTGTTGCTCATGCTTGGATTGGTATGTGGCAAGTCTTTACTGATTATGTAACGACTCGTCAAATGGGGCCTTCGGCTTCAGGTTTACGCCTTGTATTGACTTCTGCTGTCATTATTTCAGTGTTTGTGTACGCAATCTGGGGTATCCAGATTTTCTGGGCAAATTGATAGGAATAGAACATGGCGATTATCTCTAAAGAAAATTATTCGAATATTCAGACCTTATCATTTGACGCTGTGATCGTTGGTGGTGGTGGTTCAGGTATGCGTGCTTCTTACCAACTTGCTCAAGCTGGTTTAAAAGTTGCTGTATTGACCAAAGTATTCCCAACACGTTCGCACACAGTTGCTGCCCAAGGTGGTATCGGTGCGTCGTTAGGTAACATGCAAGAAGATAACTGGCATTATCACTTCTATGACACGGTTAAAGGTTCTGACTGGTTAGGCGATCAGGACGCAATCGAGTTTATGACCCGTGAAGCGCCAAAAGTTGTTTACGAGCTTGAACACTTAGGTATGCCGTTTGACCGTAACGAAGATGGTACGATTTATCAACGTCCATTTGGTGGTCACTCAGCAAACTATGGTGAAAAAGCAGTTCCACGTGCGTGTGCTGCTGCTGACCGTACAGGTCATGCGCTACTTCATACTTTGTATCAAAGCAACGTAAAAATGGGTACTCAGTTTTACGTTGAATGGATTGCTTTGGACTTGATCCGTAACGAAGCGGGTGATGTTCTTGGTGTAACCGCAATTGATCAAGAAACAGGTAATATTGCAGTATTCCAAGCAAAAGCGACTCTATTTGCTACGGGTGGTGCTGGTCGTGTTTACCGTGCATCTACCAATGCGTATATCAATACGGGTGATGGTCTTGGTATGGCTGCTCGTGCAGGTATTCCATTACAAGATATGGAATTCTGGCAATTCCACCCAACGGGTGTTGCAGGCGCAGGCGTATTGTTAACTGAAGGTTGTCGTGGTGAAGGTGGTATCCTTCGTAACAAAGACGGCGAACCATTCATGGAACGTTATGCACCAACTTTAAAAGACTTGGCACCACGTGACTTCGTATCACGTTCTATGGACCAAGAAATTAAAGAAGGTCGTGGTTGTGGTCCTAAGGCGGATTATATCTTGTTAGATATGACGCATTTGGGTGCTGAAACGATTATGAAACGTCTACCATCTGTATTTGAGATTGGTAAGAAGTTCGCAAACGTTGACTGTACGAAAGAGCCAATTCCAGTTGTACCTACGATCCATTATCAAATGGGTGGTATTCCTACGAATATTCATGGTCAAGTGGTTGTGCCTCATGGTGTGGAAGAGGGTGAATTCTCTGCGCATTATGATAAAGACACGAAAGAATATACCTATAAAGGTACGCGCGATTACGTAAAACCTGTGAAAGGTTTCTATGCAATTGGCGAATGTTCTTGTGTATCTGTACATGGTGCAAACCGTTTAGGTACTAACTCATTGCTTGACCTTGTAGTATTTGGTAAAGCTGCTGGTGAACACATCATTGATTATGTGACTAAACATCACGGTGATGATTACCAACCGCTTCCAACTGATGTATTAGCAAATACTTTAGGGCGTATTCGTAAGTTAGATGATTCAACTACGGGTGAGAATGCACAAGAAGTTGCTGATGCAATCCGTGACATCGTACAGGATCACGCGGGTGTATTCCGTACTCAAGCATTGCTTGATAAAGGTGTAAAAGAAATTCTTGCGATTGAACCACGTGTTCGTAATATTCATTTGAAAGATAAATCTAAAGTATTTAACACTGCACGTGTTGAAGCATTAGAAGTTGAAAACTTATATGAAGTTGCGAAAGCGACTTTGATTTCTGCTGCTGCACGTAAAGAATGTCGTGGTGCACATACAGTTGTTGACTATGAGTTAGCACCTGATCATCCAACTTATTCTTACGGTCGTCGTGATGATGAATGGATGAAGCATACTTTATGGTATTCATCAGACAACCGTCTTGAATATAAGCCGGTACGTTTCAGCCCGTTAACGGTTGAAGCAATTGAACCTAAACCACGTACATTCTAATCGGGAGAACAAAGATGAGTAGAGGCACTCGTACATTCGAAATCTACCGCTATGATCCTGATAAGGATAAAGCGCCGTACATGCAAACTTTCAAACTTGAGTTAACCGATAAGCACCGTATGTTGCTTGACGCGTTACTTGCGTTGAAAGTGCAAGATGAGTCATTAACATTCCGTCGCTCTTGCCGTGAAGGTATTTGTGGTTCGGATGGTGTGAACATCAATGGTAAAAATGGTTTAGCGTGCTTGTGGAACTTGAACGATTTACCAGAGAAGATTGTGATTCGTCCTTTACCAGGTTTACCAGTGGTAAAAGATTTGGTTGTAGATATGAATCAATTCTACGATCAATATGACAAAATCCAACCGTTCTTGATTAACAATCAGCCAGCGCCAGCGAAAGAGCGTTTACAGTCTCAAGCAGAACGTGAACACTTGGATGGTCTGTATGAATGTATTCTTTGTGCATGTTGTTCAACATCATGCCCATCATTTTGGTGGAACCCTGATAAGTTCCTCGGGCCATCTGCATTGTTAAATGCATATCGCTTTATCATTGACTCTCGTGATACGGCAACACAAGAGCGTTTGGCTCGTTTAGACGACCCATTCTCTTTGTTCCGTTGCAAAGGGATCATGAACTGTGTGTCTGTATGTCCTAAAGGTTTAAACCCGACGAAGGCAATTGGTCACATTCGTAATATGTTGTTAGACCAAGCTGGTTAATACAGTTTTCTGACATGTGAAAAGGGAGCTTTTAAAAGCTCCCTTTTTTATTTTGGTTAAATAGTTTTCTATGTTGGTGGGCTTGCAAGGTTTATTATCGAGTCCTTAAAAATATTATTGAGTCTTGAAAATTTATAAATTTTGAGCTTAAGAAAAATGACTTGGATTAATAAGAAAAATGAATGATCTATTTTTAGGCGCTCTGCATAATGTTTGTGCAAGAATTGTAGAAAATCTTTAACTTTGGTCGATAAAGGTGCAACTATTATAAAAAGGGCGGTATATTAGAATATAATTAAGAATGTGTATTTCGCTGCTTTATAGATGGTATGTGTCAAAAAAATCAATTCGTACATGAGAACATGGTACGATTTCCGCCACGACCTGAAGCAAAAAATAAGCATATTCCTGATGTTATATCACTCTAATGCTTACCAATTGTATGGATATAGTTTGGGTTAAAGTCAATTTAGAAAAGTTAATATTTTTGTTAATTTTTCTAAAATGGTTTGCAAAAAATTGCTCGATTTCATCGAGTATAAGGATGAGTTATGTGCTTTGAATTGAAAGTGCATAGCTCATTTATTACATCAAAAGGAATACTCCTGATGTGTAGTGATAATGTCTCAAGGTTGGATGATCTTGAGTAGTAGTGTCATGTTACCAATTTGATACTATGAATCATGGGTGTGCTTAAAAGGCAACCTGTATTATTTTTTGCAATAGGAAATGGGTCCAAAAATGCAAGAAGTTGCTGACGCACTGCGTCTTGACACTGAACTTTCCGCTGATAGTGCAGCGTATATTGAAGAGCTTTACGAACAGTACCTAACTTCTCCAACCTCAGTGTCAGAGGATTGGCGTGAATATTTCGATAAATACCCTAAAGGTGATCAACCACACGGTAGTGTGCGCGAGCAATTCCTCCTTTTGGGTCGTAATTCAAACCGAGTTCAACCTGTTGTACAAAGCACTGTAAGTACAGAACATGAGCGTCGTCAAATTGGTGTATTACAACTGATTGCTGCTTATCGTAACCGTGGTCATCAAAAAGCCAAACTTGATCCATTAGGTCTTGCGAAACGCGAAGAAGTTCCAGATCTTGATTTATCTGCACACGGTTTAACTAAATCTGATTTAGATACTGTATTTAATACAGGTAACCTCGCGATTGGCAAAGCAGAAGCGACATTGTCTGAAATGGTTGAATCCATGGAAGCAATTTACTGCTCTTCAATCGGTGCAGAATACATGCATATCGTTGATACAAAAGAAAAGCGTTGGATTCAACAACGTTTGGAAGGTGCTCGCGGTAAATTCAATTACACCAATGATCAGAAAAAAGGTTTCTTGGAGCGTTTAACCGCTGCGGAAGGCTTAGAGAAATATCTTGGTAATAAATTCGTTGGTGCGAAACGTTTTGGTGTAGAAGGCGGTGAGTCTTTTATTCCAATGATGAATGAAATCATTCAACGTGCAGGCAGCGTTGGTTGTAAAGAAGTTGTGATTGGTATGCCACACCGTGGTCGTCTCAACCTTCTTGTGAACATCATGGGTAAAAACCCAGCGGATCTTTTTGGTGAATTTGAAGGCAAGAGCCTACATAAAAAAGGTTCTGGTGACGTTAAGTATCACCAAGGTTTCTCTTCAAACGTAATGACTCCGGGTGGCGAAGTTCACTTAGCATTGGCGTTTAACCCATCACACTTAGAGATTGTTGGCCCTGTAGTTGAAGGTTCGGTTCGTGCACGTCAAGTTCGTCGTAAAGATATTGGCGGCGATGACGTTCTTCCAGTGATTGTACATGGTGATGCTGCATTTGCGGGTCAAGGTGTAAACCAAGAAACCTTCCAAATGTCACAAACACGTGGTTACACAGTGGGCGGTACCGTTCACATCGTGATCAATAACCAAGTGGGCTTCACAACTTCTGATCCGCGTGATACACGTTCTACAGAGTATTGTACTGACGTTGCGAAGATGATTCAGGCGCCGATTTTCCATGTGAATGGTGATGATCCTGAAGCTGTGATTTTCGTAACTCAGCTTGCACATGATTTCCGTCATACTTTCCGTAAAGACGTGATCTTAGACTTGTTCTGCTACCGTCGTCGTGGTCATAACGAAGCAGATGAACCATCTGCAACTCAGCCTTTGATGTATCAAGTGATCAACAAGAAAGCGACAACACGTACCTTGTATGCAGATCAATTGGTTCAAGAAAAAGTACTTGACCGTGCTAGTGCAGATGCAATGGTGGAAGGTTATCGTTCTGATTTAGAAGCAGGTAATCACGTTGCAAATGCTTTGGTGACTGAACCAAACAAAAAGATGTTTGTAGATTGGTCGCCATATTTAGGTCATGAATACACAGATATTTGGGATACAACTTTTAGCATCGATCGTCTAAAAGAACTAGGTTTGAAAATGAATACATTACCAGAGGGTTTTGTATTACAACGTCAAGTTCAGAAAGTGATCGAAGATCGCGTGAAGATGCAAACAGGTGAAATGCCACTGAACTGGGGTGCTGCTGAAACTTTAGCTTATGCATCTTTGCTTGACGATGGCTTCCTTGTGCGTATCACGGGTGAAGATGTGGGTCGTGGTACATTCTCGCACCGCCATGCCAAATTACATAACCAAGTCGATGGTTCGGTTTATATTCCACTTTGTCATATAAAAGAAAATCAGCCACGTACTGCGGTCTATGACTCTTTGTTGTCAGAAGAAGCAGTGCTTGCATTTGAATATGGCTATTCAACGACATTGCCAAAAAGCTTAATCGTTTGGGAAGCACAATTTGGTGACTTCGCAAACTGTGCGCAAGTTGTTATTGACCAATTTATCGCTTCGGGTGAAACCAAGTGGGAGCGTGTGTGTGGCCTAACAATGTTGTTACCACACGGTTATGAAGGCCAAGGTCCAGAGCATTCATCTGCGCGATTAGAACGTTTCTTACAGCTTTGTGCTGAAGACAATATGCAAGTGATGACACCGACAACACCAGCGCAGATTTTCCATGCATTGCGTCGTCAAGCGGTTCGTCCGATTCGTAAGCCAATGATCGTAATGTCACCAAAATCATTACTTCGTCATAAACTTGCGACTTCAACTTTAGATGAATTAGCAAACGGTTCATTCCAAACAGTGATCGATGAAGTTGATCAAATCAATAAAGCTGATGTGACTCGTTTAGTTCTTTGTGGTGGTAAGGTTTACTACGATTTACTCGAAAAACGTCGTGAGCTTGGTTTAAACCATATTGCGATCGTTCGTATTGAACAATTGTATCCTTACCCAGAACAACGCTTAGCTGAGGTTATGGCTCAGTATCCAAACATTCAAGAGCTTGTTTGGGCACAAGAAGAGCCGAAGAACCAAGGTGCTTGGTTATTTATCGTTCCTCGTTTATATGAAGACGTTCTTAAATCAGGTAAACAAATTCGTATTAGCTATGCTGGTCGTGACGCATCTGCCGCACCTGCTTGTGGCTCGCCATACTTGCATGCAAAACAACAAGCTCAGCTTATCAATGACGCACTTGCGATTGAAGTTGAACAATCAGGAGATTCTAAATAATGGCAACCGAAATTAAAGCACCGGTATTTCCAGAGTCAGTTGCTGACGGTACGATCGCAACTTGGCACAAGAAAGTAGGTGAACCTGTATCACGTGATGAAGTGATCTGTGACATTGAAACCGATAAAGTTGTTTTAGAAGTGGTTGCTCCAGCTGATGGTAGCTTAGTTGCAATCATCAAAGGTGAAGGCGATACAGTTCTTTCTGACGAAGTGATTGCTCAATTCGAAGCTGGTGTTGTTGCTGCCGCTGCTCCTGAAGCTGCTGCACCAGCCGCAGCTGCTCCAGTTGCATCTGCGCCAGCAGCTGCATCAACTCAAGCAGTTGATCAAAACCAAGCGCCTGCAGTTCGTAAAGCATTATCTGAAACTGGTATCAATGCTGCTGACGTACAAGGTACAGGCCGTGGTGGTCGCATCACTAAAGAAGATGTTGCTAGCCATCAAGCTAAACCTGCTGCATCAGTTCAACCATTAAGCGTTGCTGTCGGCGAGCGTATCGAGAAACGTGTTCCAATGACACGTTTACGTAAGCGTGTTGCTGAGCGTTTATTGGCAGCTACACAACAAACTGCAATGTTAACAACGTTCAACGAAGTTAACATGAAGCCAATCATGGAAATGCGTAAGCAATATAAAGATGCTTTCGAAAAACGTCATGGTGCGCGTTTAGGCTTTATGTCTTTCTTCGTTAAAGCGGCAACTGAAGCATTAAAACGCTATCCAGCTGTAAACGCATCTATTGATGGTGATGATATTGTTTATCACGGTTTCTATGACATCGGTGTAGCAGTTTCTTCTGACCGTGGTTTAGTTGTACCAATTCTTCGTGATACAGATCGTATGAACTACGCTGAAGTTGAAAACGGTATTGGGGCTTATGCTGCTAAAGCGCGTGAAGGTAAATTGTCGATTGAAGAAATGTCTGGCGGTACGTTCACGATTACTAATGGTGGTACTTTCGGTTCATTGTTATCTACACCGATTTTAAATACACCACAAACGGCAATTTTGGGTATGCACAAAATCCAAGAACGTCCTATGGCGGTAAATGGTCAAGTTGAAATCTTGCCAATGATGTACTTAGCACTTTCTTATGACCACCGTTTAATCGATGGTAAAGAAGCTGTAGGTTTCTTGGTAACAATTAAAGAATTGTTAGAAGAACCAGCTAAACTCATTCTTGATCTTTAACATATTTAAATCCCCCTAAATCCCCCTTTGATAAAGGGGGACTACCAGTCACGGTATTTCTCCTCTTTGCAAAGAGAGGGTTAGGGGGAGATTTAAGGAATAGAAAAATGTCTCAACAGTTTGATCTTGTTGTCATTGGCGGTGGACCTGGTGGTTATGAAGCAGCGATTCGTGCAGCTCAACTTGGTTTCAAAGTCGCTTGTATCGAAAAACGTATTCACAACGGTAAGCCATCTTTGGGTGGTACATGCTTAAATGTGGGTTGTATCCCTTCTAAAGCATTGCTTGATTCTTCTCACCGTTACGAAGCAACAATTCATGAGCTTGCTGAACACGGGATCACGACAGGTGAAGTTAAATTTGATTTAGACACTTTGTTGGCACGTAAAGACAAAGTTGTAGATCAATTGACGGGTGGTGTTGCTCAATTACTTAAAGGTAATGGTATCGAGTGGTTACAAGGTACTGGTAAATTACTCGCAGGTAAAAAAGTAGAATTCACACCGTTTGAAGG
The DNA here is from genome assembly GCF_027105055.1 of Acinetobacter sp. TR3. Taxonomy (NCBI): domain Bacteria; kingdom Pseudomonadati; phylum Pseudomonadota; class Gammaproteobacteria; order Moraxellales; family Moraxellaceae; genus Acinetobacter; species Acinetobacter sp. TR3. The sequence goes on along the minus strand of NZ_CP114264.1, from coordinate 2,339,165 downwards.
TGATGTACAGGTTTTAGAACCAAAGTACGTCATCCTTGCGACTGGTTCTGTACCTGTAAATATTCCAGTAGCACCTGTTGATGAAGACTTAATTGTTGATTCTACTGGTGCATTAAAATTCCCAGAAGTTCCTAAACGTCTTGGTGTGATTGGTGCAGGTGTTATCGGTTTAGAACTTGGTTCGGTATGGCGTCGTCTTGGATCAGAAGTTGTTGTGTTTGAAGCATTAGATGCATTCTTACCAATGGCAGACAAAGCATTGGCGAAGGAATATCAAAAAATCTTGAAGAAACAAGGTTTAGAGATCCGTATCGGTGCAAAAGTTTCTGGTAGTGAAATTAATGGTCGTGAAGTGACTGTTAAATACAACCAAGCTGGTGAAGACAAAGAACAAGTTTTTGACAAGTTAATCGTTTGTGTAGGCCGTAAAGCGTATGCAGAAGGTTTATTGGCAGAAGATTCTGGCATTAAATTGACTGAACGTGGTTTGGTTGATGTAAATGATCAATGCCAAACATCTGTAGAAGGTGTTTACGCAATTGGTGACTTAGTACGCGGTCCAATGCTTGCACATAAAGCAATGGAAGAGGGCGTAATGGCTGTTGAACGTATACACGGTCATGCTGCTCAAGTGAACTATGACACCATCATCAGCGTTATTTACACACACCCAGAAGCAGCTTGGGTTGGTTTAACTGAAGAACAAGCTGCTGAAAAAGGTCACGAAGTTAAAGCAGGTCAATTCCCATTTGCGGTGAATGGTCGTGCGTTGGCTGCTGGTGATACTGCTGGTTTTGTGAAGTTCGTTGCTGATGCAAAAACTGACCGTTTATTAGGTATGCACGTTGTAGGTCCAAATGCATCTGATATCGTACATCAAGGTATGATCGCACTTGAATTTGTATCTTCAATTGAAGACCTACAATTAATGACTTTTGGTCATCCAACATTCTCAGAAGTTGTCCATGAAGCCGCGCTTGCTGTTGATGGTCGTGCCATCCACGCGATTCAACGTAAACGTAAATAACAAAATAAGTGTGGTTCGCCACACTTTTTAATTAATGATGGTTGATATAAGAACCATCATTTAATATAACTTATAACAGTCTATAATTAATAATATTTCTAGACTATATGAATGACACTATAAACAACATGGTAGGTAACTGAATGAACTTACATGAATATCAAGCTAAAGCATTATTGAAAAAATATGGTATGCCAGTACAGGAAGGTATCTTGGCAACAAATGCAGATGAAGCCGTTGCTGCGTTTGAACAGCTTGGTGGTAAATTTGCTGTAATGAAAGCACAAGTTCATGCTGGTGGTCGTGGTAAGGCTGGCGGTGTAAAAGTTGCGAAATCAAAAGAAGATGTTATCGAATTTGCAAACAATATTATTGGTACGCGTCTTGTAACATATCAAACAGATGCAAATGGTCAGCCAGTAAATAGTATTATTGTTGCAGAAGATGTTTATCCCGTTGAACGTGAGTTGTATTTAGGTGCAGTGGTAGATCGTTCTAGTCGTCGTATTACGTTCATGGCTTCTACCGAAGGTGGCGTAGAAATCGAGAAGGTTGCAGAAGAAACACCTGAAAAAATTATTAAAGTTGAAGTTGATCCGTTAGTTGGTTTACAACCCTTCCAAGCACGTGAAGTTGCATTTGCATTAGCATTAAAAGATAAACAAGTTGGTCAGTTTGTGAAAATCATGACGGCTGCTTATGACGCTTTCGTCGAAAATGATTTTGCTTTATTTGAAATTAACCCACTTTCTGTTCGTGAGAATGGCGAAATCTTATGTGTTGATGCCAAAGTAGGGATCGACTCGAATGCGCTATACCGTTTACCAGAAGTTGCTGCTTTACGTGATAAATCTCAAGAGAATGAGCGTGAATTAAAAGCATCTGAATTTGATCTTAACTATGTTGCTCTAGAAGGTAACATTGGTTGTATGGTGAATGGTGCTGGCCTTGCAATGGCAACGATGGACATCATCAAACTTTATGGTGGTCAGCCTGCAAACTTCCTTGACGTTGGTGGCGGTGCAACCAAAGAGCGTGTAATTGAAGCGTTCAAAATCATCCTTGCGGATACGTCTGTACAAGGTGTTTTAATCAATATCTTTGGTGGTATTGTACGTTGTGACATGATTGCTGAAGCAATTATTGCAGCGGTTCAAGAAGTAAACGTTACTGTGCCTGTTGTTGTTCGCTTAGAAGGGAACAATGCTGAGTTAGGTGCGAAGTTACTTGATGAATCTGGTTTGAAATTAATTTCTGCGAATGGTTTATCTGATGCCGCAGAAAAAGTTGTAGCTGCAGTGAAAGCTTAAGGAGTATCAATCATGAGCGTATTAATTAATAAAGACACTAAAGTATTGGTACAAGGTTTTACTGGTAAAAACGGTACTTTCCACTCTGCACAAGCTTTAGATTACGGTACAAAAGTTGTTGGTGGTGTGACTCCAGGTAAAGGTGGCACGACTCATCTTGAACTGCCTGTATTCAACACGATGAAAGATGCTGTTCGTGAAACACATGCTGATGCAACTGTGATCTACGTACCAGCTCCATTTGTTTTAGACTCAATTGTTGAAGCGGTTGATTCTGGTGTTAGCTTAATTGTTGTGATCACTGAAGGTGTTCCAACGATTGACATGCTGAAAGCAAAACGCTACTTAGAAAGCAACGGCAATGGTACGCGTTTAGTTGGCCCTAACTGCCCAGGCGTAATCACGCCAGGTGAATGTAAGATTGGTATTATGCCGGGTCACATCCACCAACCAGGTCGTATTGGTATTATTTCACGTTCAGGTACATTGACTTATGAAGCAGTTGCTCAAACAACGAAGCTTGGTTTAGGTCAGTCTACTTGTATCGGTATTGGTGGTGACCCAATTCCGGGTATGAACCAAATCGAAGCGCTACAATTGTTCCAAGACGATCCAGATACTGATGCAATCATCATGATCGGTGAGATCGGTGGTACAGCGGAAGAAGAAGCTGCTGAATTTATCAAATCTAACGTGACTAAGCCTGTCGTAGGTTACATCGCTGGTGTAACTGCGCCTAAAGGTAAGCGTATGGGTCATGCAGGTGCGATCATTTCTGGTGGTCAAGGGACTGCTGAAGAGAAATTCGCTGCATTTGAAAGAGCGGGAATGGCTTATACTCGTAGTCCAGCTGAGCTTGGTTCTACTATGTTGCAAGTTTTAAAAGAGAAAGGTTTAGCGTAATTCGTTAGATTTTGATCTGAAAAACCCCGATGGAAACATTGGGGTTTTTTGTTGGGAGATTATTGCTGTGTTGTGTAATGCTTGTTATGAATTCAGAGGTAATGTTTAATCTATTGTGCATAAGTCTTTTTAGAGATTGCTACAAGCAATGGGATGGGGCAAAGTTAGTTATGAGGCATGAAATACTTGGTGAAATTGCATTAGGTGAAGATGGTGGTGAGGTGCATATCCCGTATTACGGGAGTACAGTTAAAATTAATATTAGCTCCGATGAGATTTCTTTTGAAGAGGCTGTTGATGTTGCGGCATCATTAGTCAAGTGTCTGGAAGAGTTTGATACTAAAGCTAAGTTGGTTGCAGCACAAGATTTGACAGATACATATAATGATGGCTGGAATGAATATGATGAGGTGCAAGAAGATGGAACGCTCAAGGAGATTTTCAATCCTAAACTAACACCTAGCGAATTCATACAAAAACTGACGCTTTTGGCGGTTAATGTAACTGGTAATACGTTTGACTTTTTTTATGATGATGAGAGCATGTTTTGGGGGCACAGCGTAGTGGTGAGTTCAATGGATGGAGTTGCATTTACTGACACATTTGCCCAAATTATGGGATAGTATTAATTAGATAAATTTAATGATAACAATATATTAAGTTGATATTTGATGTTTTTATATTTTTAAGAAAATTGAAATGTTAGTAAGGAAGTATTTTAAATTAGACATCTAATTTCTGGAACGTTAAATGGAAACGATTATGGATATATCACTGGAAGGAATTGAGCCAGATAAATATGGTAGATATATCATTCCTTATGTGAGTGAAATTTTTGAAAAAGAAGTCACTTTAACCATTCCTACTGAAAGTGGAGTGATTGAAGAATGGCAATTAAATCTAGCTTATCAATTTTTTGAAAAAGAAAAAGAACTGAAAAAACAGGTCTTTGAAAGCATATTGGCTTATTATCACGACTGTTGGGTGGATTTGAAAGATCAGTTTGGTGAAGATTTTGCCCATCTCGTTCCCTCAGTAGAAAACACATTCCAACTTAAAGAGCTACTAACTTCTGTTGGTGTTTACATAGGTGAGTTTGAGCCACAAGATAAGGCTATTGGTTTGCTTTTTGAGTGTTCATGGGAGCCAGAACATGGGTTAGGAGTATTAATCAACAATTGGGAAGTTAAAGAAGTAAGCCATCAAGATGTTGCATTTACAATCTAATACCAATTATCGTAATTCAATTAAGGTTTATGTAGATATCGTCTTGACTGTCAATTAGCCCCTTGAAATATTTAAAAATTCATGGTGCGATTACCGTCGCACCCTACAGCACAAATTAAGCAGATTGGTATAACTAAATGGGGAATTAAAATAATAATTGGAGACCGAACATTCGGCATTTCGGTCTCCATTGAAAAAAGAGCGCTATAAATGGCGTATATACATTTATTCCGCTTTTGGTTTTAACCCTTGAGTCAAACCATTTATATCACCACCTTGTAAGCCTAATTCATTCATTAAGCTATCGATCAGTGGTGCCTGTGAACGGTAGCGTAGGGCGCTATTCACCACTTGATCAGACAAAGAAGTTTGACCATTTTCAACTGTATCACTACCGACGGCACCGCCACCTGTAAAGTTACTTAAACCATTCACTTGTAAAATCTTGATGTCATCAATATTTTCCATTGGTTTAACACTTTCACGAATAATCTCTGGTAAATGCTTTAACAATGCCAAACGAACTTGCATTTCCACTTGCTCAGCAGAAAGGGTATTGGCGGCTTCATTCACCGCACGCGCACCTTCCGCATCAACCTGGTATTGTTTTTCCAACGCTTGAGCAAGTAGAATTTTTGCATCTGCCTCACCTTTCGCTTTTAAGCGAATTTTTTCAGCATCCGCTTCGGCAGCGATACGAACAGCTTCCGCTTCATCCGCAGCGGCTTTTTTACCTGCATCGGCGGCAACAGTAATGGCAATTGCCTCTTTCTCAGCAGTTTGTTTAGCAGCAACCAATTCAACCGCTTTTTGACGTTCGGCACGTTGAGTTTCGCGTACAGTTACAACCTCTTCTTCTGCTTTAACCGCTTCAGCACGGGCTTTGTCAGCTTGGGCTTTGGCTTCTGATTCAGCACGAGATTTTTCAGCAATGGCAATGGCACGATCTTGCTCAGCCAATTCAATGGTTTTCTTTTGTTCAACCTGCGCCTTTTGAATCAATTGTGCCTTTTGGATATTTTCATTTTCCACATCACGGGCAGAGGCGATACGTTTCAACTCAACTTCACGTTCCGCAGCGATACGGGCTTCTTCAGCTTCACGTTTTTTACCTGCTTCTTGTGATGCGATTTCAGCAGTTTGTTCTGCTTTACGAATTGAAATTTCACGCTCTTGTTGTAATTTCGCGTATTCTTCTTCACGAGAGATTTCTAAACGTGCTCGTTCTGCTTGTAAGTTTTTTGCACGAATTGCTAAATCAGCATCTTGTTCAATGTCGTTACGCTTTTTACGACGATCTTCAATAGTTTCAGTTAGTTTGGTTAAACCTTCTGCATCAAAGGCATTTTGTGGATTAAAGAATTTAAAACTGGTCTGATCTAAACCTGTCAAAGAAACAGTTTCAAGTTCTAAACCATTTTTAGATAAATCTTCTGATACGACTTGTTGAACTTTTTGAACAAAATCAACACGTTTCTCATGTAGTTCTTCCATTGCCATTTCGGCAGCAACGGCACGTAAAGAGTCGACAAACTTACCTTCAACTAAGTCTTTTAATTCTTGAGGAGACATTGTTTTTCGACCCAGTGTTTGGGCTGCTGTGGCAATTGACTCAGCGGTCGGTTTTACCCGAACATAAAACTCAGCCATGACATCGACACGCATACGATCACGCGTGATCAAGGCTTGATCTGCTGCCCGTTTAACTTCGAGGCGCAGCGTATTCATGTTCACAGGAATAATCTCGTGTAAAACAGGAAGGACAATTGCTCCTCCGTTCAGAATAACTTTTTCACCCCCAAAACCTGTTCGCACAAAAGATACTTCTTTGCTAGAACGGGTATATAGGCGAGCAATCACAACGCCAATAAAAATGAGTGCTGCAAAAATAATACCTGTGATGATTAAAATTTCAGTCAATGCTGAATTCAACATTTAAAATCCCTCATTAAATTAATATACAAATTAAGCGTTAATTGCTTGGAATCCAATTTTTGTTCTTTGGGTCAAAATCACATCTTGACCTTGGTAAAAAATAATATCTAACTCAGGTTCAACCAAGACATAATGGGTTTGACCAAATTGATCTTTTACCTTAGCTTGAGCAGGGGAGTTTTGTTTGGCTTGTCCTAAAATAATTTGTGCTGTACGACCAATCAGCTCATCACTATGAATAGCTGTGGTTTCATCTTTTGGAATAATTTTACTGATCAATGCTGCACTTGTTCTCACTAGTGGCATACATAAAAATAAACACATAGGAGCAATGATCCAAGCAGATAAATAATGCTCGGTTAAGTGGAAAAAAATATCCTGAATAATGAGGCCTGTGAGTGAGTAGACCGTTAAAAAGATAATTAACCAAATGAGAAGAGGAACTTTTCCTAGATAAAGCCATTCTAAAAGCTGAGTAAAAATACCGTCAGTATGTTCAATAGAAATATCACCATGATCAACATCAACTAGACTGTCTGGTAAAAATTGATCAATGAAACTACTACTACCGCCAAATAATAATAAAATTAATTCTAGAGTACCTATAAATAGGCAAAGCATTAATGAAATACTAAAAACAATGTTTGATGGATGTGTTAATAAATCCCATATCATTTGTATTACTCTTATTTCTTTTAGAGATAATTAATAAAATTTTTATAAAAATAAATCATTTATAAGATTAAATGTAACTTGATTTAATTTCAACCCAAATCATTAATATTATTAAAGACAAAAAAAACGCAATGATTGGGGTGGTCATTGCGTTGAACAACGAATCTGCAAAGACAGTTTCGGTTGAAAGGAGAAATGTCATGAGATTAGTGTTTACTAATCTACTTGGCTATAGTACAAAAAAACCTGACATAGTTCATAAGTATTCATGTAAACTAGTGTTAATGGATGTTAATAAGTGACAGAAATTGTTAGTTATCGGGTTGTTACCGAGGTCTAAAACTAAATTTAAATAAGATATTTACATGAAAAAAGCCTAAATACTAGGCTTTTTTGCAATAAAAGTAACGTAAATTAGAATTTAAACAAACCTAATCCACTTTTCACTTCATCTAATGTTTGCTGAGTAATGTCACGGCATTTATCTGTACCATGTTTTAAAATGTCCATAATATAATCAGGATCTTTTTCGAGTTCAGCTCTGCGTTCACGAATCGGTAGAATCAATTCTTTGAGTACACCTTCTAGGCGTTTTTTCACCGTACCATCACCTAAACCACCACGACGATAATGAGCTTTTAGTTCTTCGATTTCTTCTTTATTTGGATCAAACGCATCAAGGTAAGTAAATACAATATTGCCTTCGACTTGACCTGGATCTTCAATACGTAAATGATTTGGATCGGTGTACATTGCATTGACTGCTTTTTTAATATCTTTATCAGAAGCATTCAGGACAATCGTATTGCCGAGTGATTTAGACATTTTAGCTTTACCATCAAAACCAGGTAAACGTCCCATATTTGATAATAATGCTTTACATTCAGGTAATAAGTCATGACCAATTTGGCGGTTAACACGACGTACAACTTCATTGGTTTGTTCAATCATTGGGATTTGATCTTCGCCAACAGGTACTACAGTCGCTTTAAATGCGGTAATGTCTGCTGCTTGAGCTACTGGATAACATAAAAAGCCAGCAGGAATATCTCTTTCAAAACCACGCATTTGAATTTCTGACTTAATCGTTGGATTGCGTTCTAAACGAGCAACCGTCACAAAGTTCAGATAGAGCATGGTCAGTTCATTGAGAGCAGGCAAGCATGATTGGACACAGATCGTTGTTTTCGTTGGATCAATACCAACCGCTAAATAATCTAATGCAACTTGAAGAATGTTATTGCGAACTTTATCTGGATTATCAGCATTATCAGTGAGTGCTTGAGCATCTGCTAATAAAAGGTGTTGATGATGACTGTCTTGTAAACCAACACGAGAGCGTAATGAGCCAACAAAGTGTCCAAGATGAAGTTGTCCAGTAGGGCGGTCGCCTGTCAAGATGATTGGACGTTGATCAGCATTACTCATGATATATTCCAAGATTCAGTAGTTTCATATATATAAAGATGGATATTATTGTACGGGAAATAAAATTTTTTCGTCAGCGATTGCTTAAACTTTTTCTTAAAATAATGTTGTGAATTTATTGAGGAATTCTACAATAGCGAAATAAATACAAACTGGGAAATAAAAATGGCGAGTGGTTTACTGTTATTACTCGATGATATTGCAACGATTTTAGACGATGTTGCAGTCATGAGTAAGATGGCTGCAAAAAAAACAGCAGGGGTGTTGGGTGATGATTTAGCCCTAAACGCGCAGCAAGTCAGTGGCGTACGCGCAGATCGAGAGTTGCCTGTGGTATGGGGCGTAGCTAAAGGTTCTTTCGTTAATAAACTTATCTTGGTTCCATTAGCATTACTGATTAGCGTAGTTGCACCTTGGTTAATCAATCCTTTATTAATGATTGGCGGCTTATTTCTATGTTATGAAGGAGTAGAAAAAGTTGTACACATGCTCCAGCATAAAAAAGCAAAAACAGCTGAGGAAGCCAATGAAAGCTTGGAACAGATCGAAATAGATTTAGACAAGTTTGAAAAAGAAAAAGTAAAAGGTGCGATTCGTACCGATTTTATTTTATCTGCTGAAATTGTGGTGATTTCGTTAGGTACAGTTGCAACAGCAGCATTTATGACTAAAGTGACTGTATTAAGTGTGATTGCAATCGTAATGACCGTAGGTGTTTATGGTTTTGTTGCAATGATTGTGAAAATTGATGATTTAGGCTTATATTTAACACAACAAGCATCAGCGTTTAAAAATAAAATAGGTCGTGGTCTACTCGCATTTGCTCCTATTCTAATGAAAACATTATCTATTGTTGGAACGGTTGCAATGTTTTTGGTAGGTGGTGGAATTATTTCGCATACAGTTCCTTTATTACATCATTTTACTGAAAAAACTGTTGACCATTTAGAGTTGATTCCAAGTTTTGGTTCAATTATTGGTGCCTTAACACCAACTTTGATTAATCTAGGAATCGGCTTTATTGCAGGTGCTATTGTATTAATGGTTGTCATGCTTATTCAAAAATTTTGGTCAAAAGCATCTGTATAAATAAAATGCTCAATCACCATCATTATCATATGTGAGGTTAATATGCGTTGGAAAGGTCGTCGTGTCAGTACCAATGTTGAAGATCGTCGTGGTGGTGGCGGAGCAAAAGCAGGTGGAATCAGTATTATAGGTTTGATCGTTGCATTTGTTGCGTGGAAGTTTTTTGGAGTAGATCCACAACAAGCCTATCAAGCGACTCAAGCGGTTACCAGTGCCCAATCTTCGCAAGAGGGTGTTGCGCCACAAAATTTAACTGCTGAACAGAAAGAGGCAAGTGATTTTGTTGGAACTATTCTTGCGGATACAGAAGATACTTGGACTCCGATTTTTCAAAAACTTGGCATGACTTACACGCCACCACGCTTAGTTTTGTTTAGCGGTGTCGATAAATCAGCTTGTGGTAGGGCACAAGCAGCAATGGGGCCGTTTTATTGTCCTGCGGATCAAAAAGTTTATATCGATACTGCTTTCTTTAAAGATATGCGCCAGCAAATGGGTATTTCTGGTGAGCAGAATCAGACAGAACTTTCTCGTCAAGATCAAGCAGGGGATTTTGCGCAGGCTTATGTCATTGCGCATGAAGTTGGGCATCATATTCAAAATCTATTGGGCATCTCTGGTCAAGTACAGCAAGCACGTGCACAAGCTAGCCAAACACAAGGAAATCAGCTTTCTGTCCGTTTAGAATTACAGGCGGATTGTTTTGCTGGTATTTGGGCACATCAGAATCAACAGCGCACTCAATTTTTAGAACAGGGTGATATTGAAGAAGCGATGGATGCTGCCGAGAAAATTGGCGATGACTATTTACAACGTAGTGCTACAGGTCAGGTTGTTCCCGATAGTTTTACACATGGTAGTAGTGAACAACGAACGCATTGGTTTCAGCAAGGTCTGAAATCTGGAGATATCAATCAATGTGATACTTTTAAGTAAAAATGATGAATATTTGTCCTTGATTTTTATACGGAAGATATACGATTTATAAAAAAAATTAACGTAAAATTAAATTGTCTATACTGATTTGAGGATGATGGGTTTATTACTGCATCTAAGTTATCTCTTTTGAAATAAAAAAATTGCTGTATAGACACTAATTTTCCACTCAGTTTTAGAATAATCCATTCATAAATTTTATCGGCATTAAATTTTAAAATTTAAGTAACGTATCTTATTGAAAATAAGTAAGAGGTTGTATGGGGAATTATTTTCTATTACAGGCATTAACCGTAATTTTTGCATTATCCATTGCAACGACCATTTTTAATAAAAGAATTTTAGGATTCCCACAGGCAATTGGTGTACCAATTGTGTCAGCAATTTTTGTCTTTATTTTACAGTGGGGAGCGAGTTTATTAAATGGAAATGAGTTTATTACGATTAATATTCATAATATTGAAGCCGCAGTACGCGAAATTGATTTTTATGATTTTTTAATTAATGGTGTAATTTGCTTTATCCTAACGTCTTCTGCTTTAAAGTTTAAAATTTCAGATCTACGTAATTACTGGAAGCCAATCAGTATATTAGCAACGATTGCTTTAGTATTATGTGCCGGTTTTTATGCGGGAATTTTATATTTTTTCCAATGGGCAGTGGGCTATCCTGTTCCGATTTCAGTTTTATTGCTCCTCGGCGCGGCTTTGGGAGCAACCGATCCCATTGGAATTAAAGGCGTATTAAGTTCCATTCGTGCACCTCATCACTTGATTGTAAAACTAGAAGGTGAATCTTTATTTAACGATGCGATGTGTATCGCTTTGTTCATGACTTTACTGAAAGTTTTACAAGGTGAGCACTTCTCATTGCTTGCGACTGTTGAAACATTATTATATGAAATTTTTGTCGCAGTGATTATTGGTTTCGCATTTGGCTTTGGAATTTTGCGGTTATTGCGTGGTAAGCATGAGATGGAGTCGCTAATTTTAACGACTGCATTACTTGCGAGTGGTTCATATCTAGTTGCGTTATTTGCGCATGCATCTGCGCCAATTGCTTGTGTAATTGGCGGTTTAATTGTTGGGAATAAATGGCAAGAAATCCGTGAACAACGTGAAATTCGTGAAGTAAATCATTTCTGGCATACAGTTGAAGGCATTATTAATTCATTTCTATTTACATTGATTGGTTTAGAATTATTTATTTTAGATTTAAGTGTAAATTTAATTATTGGTGGAATTGTTTCTTTCTTAATTCTTCATTTTTCACGATTCGCAGCGAATTTCTCAGCTTTTGCTTTATTTCCTTCATTTCGATACAAAAGTTACAATGGTAGCTTAACTATTCTGTCATGGGGTGGCGTCCGTGGGGGTATTTCATTGGCTTTAATTTTAGCTGTTGCGAACATTCCTCAGCTCAGTCCTTATAGCAGTATTTTAATTGGATATACTTTTATTAGTGTACTTTTATCTGGTGTTGTGTGTGGCTTAGGCTTACCCGCTGTCATGAATACTTTTTATTATAATCCAAATGAGCAAACAGAGGGGCTAAAAGGTTTTTATCAACAGATGTGTAATAAAATGAACCGACGTGGTTTTAAATATATCGTTGATGAAGATGCTTTAGGTAAAGAAATAATAACAATTTACAATCCAGAAATTCTATTAGATCAAAAATCGGATGATGGTGTGGCAACAGTTCACCACCCAAATAAAAGAGATGAAGTAAGACGTTTAGAAAATCCCAATAATTTTTAATATTATATTTTATTCTTTTGATAAAAAGCCTTTAGTTAATATTAAAGGCTTTTTTATATTATGGTTTTAAAATTTCTAAAAATTATTTTAACCGATCTTAAAATTCTTTTTAGGAACTAATTAATATTATTTTATATATTTATTAAGAAATGTAATTTTAATAACTATTAAAAAGGTTTTTTAAATATTTTTTATTTAAAAATCAATTGTTTATTTTGCTGTAATTAATTGTGTCAATGTAATTGTTTAATACATGGTTTTTGTGAGCTATTTAACATTTTTTATATTTGATTTAAAGTAATGTTGTGAAGTATGTTGCTAGAAACAATAACTTAAATCTAAAGTAACAACTTAATTAAAAACTAGTTGGAAATTAATAACTTATAATAAGGAGTTTAATCATGGCTGAAATACAAATTATTTCCAAGGAAAGTCATAAAATCCTTGTAAATACGACGGCAAAAACAGCTTCACTATCATCTTCTGAGCCGACAGTTGTATTAGTTAAGATTCCTACAACTGATATTTCGGCAGTGAAAAGAGATGGAACGAATGCTGTTGTTCTATTAAAAAATGGAGAAATGATCGTAATTCAAAATTTCTTCAGCGAGAGTGCTAGCTTAGATAATAGCCTTGTATTTCAAGGGGAAAATGGTCAGCTCATTTGGGCAAGATTTAAAGATGCGGAAAATGATGCAGATGCAGATAGTGATGCAGATGCAGATAGTGATTCTGACCATGAAGGTGCAGTTTATTTAGAAGAAACACCAGCAGCAGTTCCTGAAGTTGCACAAGCGCCAGTTTCAGATTTTGTTTTTCAATCAATTCAATCTGTTGAACCCTTACTTTATCATGAAGCCGGATTGAGCCCTTGGTTATGGGCTATCCCTCTTGCAGCCGGTGGTATTGCTGCGGCTGCAGGCGGTGGTGGAAATAATAATAATCCTACAGATACTATGCCACCGAATACAAGTAATGTTGGATTCAATATCAATCCAGTCACTGTGGACAATGTGATCAATATTGCTGAATCATCAAGTAATGTCACCATTACGGGAACGTTAACGAATATCCCCGCCGATGCAGCGACTACAGTAGTGACGGTGGTTGTGAATGGTGTCAGTTATAACGCGACTGTAAACACTGCGAATGGTACATGGAGTGTGAATGTACCGGGCAGTGGCTTATTGGCAGATGGAGATAAAGTTATTGATGCCACTGTGAAATTCACAGATGCGGCAGGGAATAGCAGCACAGTTAACGATAGCCAAAGCTATGGTGTGGATGTGACTGCACCAAATGCACCAGATATTAATCCAATCAATGCAACAGATCCGATCACCGGTACAGCAGAACCGGGTTCAACCGTGACCGTGACCTTCCCGGGTGGAGGTACAGCAGTTGTAGTTGCGGGACCAGACGGTAGTTGGACTGTGCCAAATCCGGGTTTAAATAACGGAGATACCGTTACAGCAACTGCGACTGATCCAGCAGGAAACCCATCACAACCAGCGACAGAAATAGTCGATACGCTTAGCCCAGTAACAGATAATGTTGGATTCAACATCAATCCAATCACTGCGGACAATGTGATCAATATTGCTGAATCATCAGCTAATGTCACCATTACAGGGACGTTAACGAATATCCCCGCCGATGCAGCGACTACAGTAGTGACGGTGGTTGTGAATGGTGTCAGTTATAACGCGACTGTAAACACTGCGAATGGTACATGGAGTGTGAATGTACCGGGCAGTGGCTTATTGGCAGATGGAGATAAAGTTATTGATGCCACTGTGAAATTCACAGATGCGGCAGGGAATAGCAGCACAGTTAACGATAGCCAAAGCTATGGTGTGGATGTGACTGCACCAAATGCACCAGATATTAATCCAATCAATGCAACAGATCCGATCACCGGTACAGCAGAACCGGGTTCAACCGTAACGGTAACTTTCCCGGGTGGGGGTACAGCAGTTGTAGTTGCGGGACCAGACGGTAGTTGGACTGTGCCAAATCCGGGTTTAAATAACGGAGATACAGTTACCGCAACTGCGACTGATCCAGCAGGAAACCCATCACAACCAGCGACAGAAATAGTCGATACGCTTAGCCCAGTAACAGATAATGTTGGATTCAACATCAATCCAATCACTGCGGACAATGTGATCAATATTGCTGAATCATCAGCTAATGTCACCATTACAGGGACGTTAACGAATATCCCCGCCGATGCAGCGACTACAGTAGTGACGGTGGTTGTGAATGGCGTAAGTTATAACGCGACTGTAAACACTGCGAATGGTACATGGAGTGTGAATGTACCGGGCAGTGGCTTATTGGCAGATGGAGATAAAGTTATTGATGCCACTGTGAAATTCACAGATGCGGCAGGGAATAGCAGCACAGTTAACGATAGCCAAAGCTATGGTGTGGATGTGACTGCACCGAATGCACCAGTACTTGATCCAATCAATGCAACAGATCCGATCATCGGTACAGCAGAACCGGGTTCAACTGTAACGGTAACTTTCCCAGATGGCAGTACTGCCCAAGCAGCGACTGATCCAGTGACTGGGGCATGGACTGTAGCCAATCCGGGTGGATTAACCAACGGAGATACAGTTACCGCAACTGCGACAGACTCAGCAGGCAATACCTCAGTACCAGCCAGCGGCACCGTCTCGAGTGATGTCACTGCACCCATGGTGAATGTCGATGACGTGTTGAGCAATGATGCAACCCCAGCCTTGACGGGCACAGTGAATGACCCAACAGCAACCATCGTGGTCAATGTAGATGGTGTGAATTATCCAGCCACCAATAATGGCGATGGTACTTGGACTTTAGCAGACAATAGCTTGGCAAACCTTGCGGATGGACCGCACACCATTACCGTCACGGCTACCGATGCAGCCGGCAATGTTGGAACGGATACCGCGGTATTAACGATTGATACCACTGCACCGAATGCACCACTCCTTGATCCAATCAATGCAACAGATCCGATCATCGGTACAGCAGAACCGGGTTCAACTGTAACGGTAACTTTCCCAGATGGCAGTACTGCCCAAGCAGCGACTGATCCAGTGACTGGGGCATGGACTGTAGCCAATCCGGGTGGATTAACCAACGGAGATACAGTTACCGCAACTGCGACAGACTCAGCAGGCAATACCTCAGTACCAGCCAGCGGCACCGTCTCGAGTGATGTCACTGCACCCATGGTGAATGTCGATGACGTGTTGAGCAATGATGCAACCCCAGCCTTGACGGGCACAGTGAATGACCCAACAGCAACCATCGTGGTCAATGTAGATGGTGTGAATTATCCAGCCACCAATAATGGCGATGGTACTTGGACTTTAGCAGACAATAGCTTGGCAAACCTTGCGGATGGACCGCACACCATTACCGTCACGGCTACCGATGCAGCCGGCAATGTTGGAACGGATACCGCGGTATTAACGATTGATACCACTGCACCGAATGCACCACTCCTTGATCCAATCAATGCAACAGATCCGATCATCGGTACAGCAGAACCGGTTCAACTGTAACGGTAACTTTCCCAGATGGCAGTACTGCCCAAGCAGCGACTGATCCAGTGACTGGGGCATGGACTGTAGCCAATCCGGGTGGATTAACCAACGGAGATACAGTTACCGCAACTGCGACAGACTCAGCAGGCAATACCTCAGTACCAGCCAGCGGCACCGTCTCGAGTGATGTCACTGCACCCATGGTGAATGTCGATGACGTGTTGAGCAATGATGCAACCCCAGCTTTGACGGGCACAGTGAATGACCCAACAGCAACCATCGTGGTCAATGTAGATGGTGTGAATTATCCAGCCACCAACAATGGCAATGGCACTTGGAGCTTGGCAGACAATAGCTTGGCAAACCTTGCGGATGGACCGCACACCATTACCGTCACGGCTACCGATGCAGCAGGCAATGTTGGAACGGATACCGCGGTATTAACGATTGATACCACTGCACCGAATGCACCAGTCCTTGATCCAATCAATGCAACAGATCCGATCATCGGTACAGCAGAACCGGGTTCAACTGTAACGGTAACTTTCCCAGATGGCAGTACTGCCCAAGCAGCGACTGATCCAGTGACTGGGGCATGGACTGTAGCCAATCCGGGTGGATTAACCAACGGAGATACAGTTACCGCAACTGCGACAGACTCAGCAGGCAATACCTCAGCACCAGCCAGCGGCACCGTCTCGAGTGATGTCACTGCACCCATGGTGAATGTCGATGACGTGTTGAGCAATGATGCAACCCCAGCTTTGACGGGTACAGTGAATGATCCAACAGCAACCATTGTGGTCAATGTAGATGGCGTGAACTACCCAGCCACCAATAATGGCGATGGTACTTGGACTTTAGCAGACAATAGCTTGGCAAACGTTGCGGATGGACCGCACACCATTACCGTCACGGCTACCGATGCAGCAGGCAATGTTGGAACGGATACCGCGGTATTAACGATTATACCACTGCACCGAATGCACCACTCCTTGATCCAATCAATGCAACAGATCCGATCATCGGTACAGCAGAACCGGGTTCAACTGTAACGGTAACTTTCCCAGATGGCAGTACTGCCCAAGCAGCGACTGATCCAGTGACTGGGGCATGGACTGTAGCCAATCCGGGTGGATTAACCAACGGAGATACAGTTACCGCAACTGCGACAGACTCAGCAGGCAATACCTCAGTACCAGCCAGCGGCACCGTCTCGAGTGATGTCACTGCACCCATGGTGAATGTCGATGACGTGTTGAGCAATGATGCAACCCCAGCTTTGACGGGCACAGTGAATGACCCAACAGCAACCATCGTGGTCAATGTAGATGGTGTGAATTATCCAGCCACCAACAATGGCAATGGCACTTGGAGCTTGGCAGACAATAGCTTGGCAAACCTTGCGGATGGACCGCACACCATTACCGTCACGGCTACCGATGCAGCCGGCAATGTTGGAACGGATACCGCGGTATTAACGATTGATACCACTGCACCGAATGCACCACTCCTTGATCCAATCAATGCAACAGATCCGATCATCGGTACAGCAGAACCGGGTTCAACTGTAACGGTAACTTTCCCAGATGGCAGTACTGCCCAAGCAGCGACTGATCCAGTGACTGGGGCATGGACTGTAGCCAATCCGGGTGGATTAACCAACGGAGATACAGTTACCGCAACTGCGACAGACTCAGCAGGCAATACCTCAGTACCAGCCAGCGGCACCGTCTCGAGTGATGTCACTGCACCCATGGTGAATGTCGATGACGTGTTGAGCAATGATGCAACCCCAGCTTTGACGGGCACAGTGAATGACCCAACAGCAACCATCGTGGTCAATGTAGATGGTGTGAATTATCCAGCCACCAATAATGGCGATGGTACTTGGACTTTAGCAGACAATAGCTTGGCAAACCTTGCGGATGGACCGCACACCATTACCGTCACGGCTACCGATGCAGCAGGCAATGTCGGTACCGATACAGGTACGATCACAATTGATTTAACTCCGCCTGTGGTGACCTTGACCGATCTCAGCAGCAATGACCAAACCCCAGCGCTTAGCGGTACCATAGATGACCCAACCGCGACCGTGGTGGTGAACGTGAACGGTACCGACTACACCGCCACCAATAACGGTGATGGGACTTGGACCTTAGCAGACAACAGCTTACCAAGCTTGCCAGAAGCGAACTACCCAATCACCGTGACGGCAACAGACACAGCTGGCAATGTGGGTACAGATACCGGCAGCTTAAGCATAGACTTAACGCCACCAAGCACCACTACGACAGTGTTTAGCATTGATGCGATCACTGCGGATAACGTACTGAACAGCACAGAGGCAGGCGCTGCGACCGTGACCCTCACCGGGGTGCTCACTGGAATCCCAGCGGATGCAAGCAGTACGGTAGTTACCGTGACGGTGAATGGCAATGACTACACTGCAACCGTAGACACCGTTGCAGGGACTTGGAGTGTGGATGTCAGCGGCAGTGACTTGGTCAATGACAACGACTTGACGGTCGATGCCAATGTCAGCTTCACCGATGTTGCGGGCAACAGCAGCAGCGTCAACGACAGCCAAAGCTACACTGTGGACACTACAGCGCCTGTGGTGACCTTGACCGATCTCAGCAGCAATGACCAAACCCCAGCGCTTAGCGGTACCATAGATGACCCAACCGCGACCGTGGTGGTGAACGTGAACGGTACCGACTACACCGCCACCAATAACGGTGATGGGACTTGGACCTTAGCAGACAACAGCTTACCGTTGTTGGCGATTGCAGCTTATCCAGTGACTGTAACTGCTACTGATACTGCAGGTAACATCGGAACAGATACGGGCACATTAACGATTGATGTGACAGCACCAACCGTAACCTTTGATGATTTAACGACTAATGATGCTACGCCTCAATTAACAGGTACGACTGATGATCCAACAGCAACAATTGTTGTCACTGTGAATGGTATAAATTACACAGCGACTAACAATGGTGATGGAACTTGGACATTAGCTGACAATACATTGCCATCCTTAGCTGATGGAGGTTATACGGTCACTGTAACCGCAACTGATCCAGCAGGAAATGTTGGGTTAGATACAGGTACTTTAGCGGTCGATGCAAATCCATTAGCAGCATTTGATAATTTTGATAATGCTGTGATCAGCCCACAACCTTTATTGGTGGTTAATGATCAAGCATTAGGAAGTGCAAGCTATTTCATCCTTACTTCATTGGTTGGGTTAGATCTTCAACTTGGAGCAAATTCAGTAGGTTTCACGGTCGGTGCAAATCAAGAAGGAACAGCAACATTTACCTATAGTTCCTTAATTGATGCGAGCTTGTTATCTGATTACCTTCTAGTTGTTCAAAAATATAATACGACAACTGGTCAATGGGAGTCATTGCATGGAGACAGTGATGCTTCTCTGATTAGTTTAAGTTTATTAGGTATAGGTGCAACACCTGGTGCCATCCTAGAAGGTTTAGATGAAGGACAATATCGTGCTTTTATGACTTTTGATGGGTTACTCGGTGCAAGTGTACTCGGTACTTTATCTGGCACAATGGATGTTTATGACTTGACCCAAATGGGTGGATATGAACTTGGTGATGCACAAGGTAATGTAATTACTGACGTAAACTCTAGTGGTGATGTCGATATCGTAACACCAACGACTTATGTAACTAGTGTAGATGGTGTTTCAATTGGCGCGGCAGGAACGACTATCTCGGGTGATTATGGTTCAATTACCTTCTACCAAGATGGTAGTTATATCTATACACCACTTCCTAATGGTGCAGGTATTGGACAAACAGAACAGTTCAATTACACCTTACTTGATTCTGCAACAGGAGATCTGGCTCAAGCGACGCTTTACATTGATCTTGGTTCAATTAGAGCTGCTGATAACTTAATAGAAGCTAAATTAGATCCTCAACCATTGTTAGTGGAAAATGATGCTGCTTTAGGTTCTTCTTCTTATCTCGCGCTCGTTTCATTGGCTGGGCTTGACTTCCAATTACTTGGAACAGATGCCATTGAATTCTCGGTCGCAGATAATTTAGAAGGGGTTGCAACTTTCACCTTCAGTACTTTACTTGGTGCTTCTGCATTAGGTGATTACACAGTCGTTGTTCAAAAATACAATGATATTACTGGTCAGTGGGAATCCATAACTGGTGGAACAAATGCTTCGTTCATTGATCTGACATTACTAGGTTCAACACCAGCAGCACAAATAGGTGGTTTAACTGAAGGTTCATATCGAGCATTTATGGCTTATGACGGACTTATCGGAGTTGGCCTCGGTGGTACTCTGACTGGTACGATGGATGTTTATAATCCACATATTATTGATAGTTATGAAGCTGTAGCCGTACATGGCAATCTAATTTCAGATCCAAATACGAATGGTGATATTGATATTGCCACTACAAATACGGTCATCAGTGAAGTAAATAGCATCGCAATCGATCCAGCAGGAACAACGATTACTGGAACTTACGGTAGTTTAGTGATCTATCCAAATGGTGACTATACTTATACACCAACTGCAAATATGGCTGGTCTTGGTCAAGTTGATCAATTTACCTACACACTATTTGATCCAATAACTGGTGATACTTCGGATGCAACATTCTATGTACATCTTGATAGTAATACGATTGATATGACTTGGAATGCAGCAGACCCATCTCAACCTGCAGTCATTAATGATCCATTACCTTTAGATGCATTCAGTAATGTTGATGTGGCTTCGATTGATTATCAGTATCCAGTAACAGTTGAAAATCTCAATAATGCAATTAGTTATAGTTGGTTATTGGGTGTTGGTGGATTAGTGATTGGTAGCTCAAGTGGTTCGGCAAACTTTACGGTTGATCCAGGTAATCTGACCGACGCTGTAATTTCTGTGAACTTTGGTTCTATTGGAACACTACTTGATGGTCTTCACGTAGTTCTGACTCGAACTAACCCAGATGGTTCTAGCACTGTAGTTGCAGATAGTTCTAACAACGGTTTGCTTGATTTATTAGGTATCTTTGGCTCAACAGTTCAGTTCGAAGCTAAAAACTTAGCTGCTGGCACATACACCTTGTTTATGGAAAGTAATACTTTACTGACTGCTCTAGGTAGCGTGACTGCAGACATTACTTTAAATCATGGTGATATTACCCAAGCTCCAGTTATTACTGGTGCAGCGATAACAGGTAATGTGATGTCAGATGATAATTCTGCGCTATATGGTATGAACTATGATCATGATTTCATTACATCAACCACAACAGTGACTCATATCGCTTCTTCTGAGGTTGGCAATAGTAATAGCTTGAATGTGACTGTGGGTGTTCCAACGGTGATTGTCGGCAACTATGGTACATTGACCATTAATTCTGATGGTAGCTATAGTTATCAACCAGTTGTGAATCCTGCAAACATTGGTAAGGTTGATAGTTTCACTTATACCTTGTCTGATCCTACCAATGGGTTAGCTGATAGCACTGCATCATTACATATTCAAATCGGTTCTAATGATGTGAGCTTCACATGGGACCCAATTGATCCATCGTTAGATGCGGTTATTCCTGCTCCACAAGCAAATCCTGATACAGCAGCTTCATTAGTGGATGTACAAAATGTGGTCAACAATAACTTCTTTAATGCGAGTGGTAACACACTAGGTGTTATTGCAACAACGCAAACTTATACAAGTGGGGCCTTTACCTTAACCAATAGCATGGACCCATCTGGAATCTTAAGTGTCAATGCCTTAGGCCTAGGTAATGCCAATGTAACCTTAGCACTACAAAGACAAACAGGTCCAGCAACATGGGTAAATGTAACCACCGATGTTCATACTGGTGTTGTTCTAGCATTAGGTGAAATTGCATCGATAGACCTATCAAGTTTGAATTTGATCGCAGGTAACTATCGTGTACAAACAAGAATCCAAACCCCATTAATTGGTGGTGCTGTGATGTTGATTGGTACAAATGCTGATGTGAATATTACTTATGTTGATCAATTTACCAATACAAGTCCTACAGCCGATTGGATACATGGAAACATCTTAGAAGGAGATACACTTGGCGGTATTGCTGATGTTACAGTCGGTACTCAGTTATATGTATTAAATCCTGTTTCTGGGTTATATGAGTTAGCTGCTGGTCAAAGTATTGATACGGGCGAAGGCACATTGTACATGTACAGTGATGGTTCATATTATTATCAACGTGACATTGTGGTTTCATCTGCAACAGATGTAATCGATTATAAACTGGTGTCTTTTGATGGAACTGAAGTTCAATCAACATTGACCATCTCTTTAGGACAACACTTCAATCTTAGCTCATCAAATGATATCGTTACGAGTACATCTGGTAATGATGTATTGGAAAGTGCTACGGGTGGTGCAGATACATTAATCTTTAATGTGTTGAATAATGCTGACAATGCAGGTGGTAATGGTCATGACACTTGGAATGGTTTTCATGAG
Source organism: Acinetobacter sp. TR3 (assembly GCF_027105055.1). Taxonomy (NCBI): domain Bacteria; kingdom Pseudomonadati; phylum Pseudomonadota; class Gammaproteobacteria; order Moraxellales; family Moraxellaceae; genus Acinetobacter; species Acinetobacter sp. TR3. The sequence continues at coordinate 2,316,816 of NZ_CP114264.1, read as the reverse complement.
GGTAATACTGCAACAGATCCAAATGCAGATATTATCGATATTTCTAACCTTCTAGTTGGATATACAGGAAACGGAAGTGCTGCTTCGTTAGCAGGTTTTGTGAGTGTAAGTTCAGATGGCACTACAACAACAATTAGCATTGATAGAGATGGTGCAGGCGGTGCTGCTCACAGTAGCGTGACATTGCTTACCATTGATGTCGATACAACATTGAATGATTTGATTGCGAATAATCAACTTCATGTTCTTTAAACACTAATTTCTAAAAAAGAGAACCCTAGGGTTCTCTTTTTTGATTTTGTTAAAAGCATAAAAATATGTGGTATCTTGATTGAAATAATTAAAAATTCTAACAATACATACTATGACGATTGTGACAGCTTTAGAGCTTGAAAAGCTCAAATACGAATTGACTGGATACATCAAACAAGTTCAACAATATATAAACTTAGATAAAACGGTACTTTTCTATTCATATGGAGAAAAGACAGAACGCTGTCAGGTCTGGAACTCATCGTTTTCAACCTTTCCGATTCTTGAAAAAGAACTTTTTGAATTTCTCGATCGGCAGTTCACAAGTAATAATAAATTAGCTGAATTATTAAAGTTTGATATTGCATGTAATATTCAACAAGAAACATGGTATGGGATTGAGCAAACATTAAAGAATCAATTTCATAATAATCATTATCGTAAGGGCATCAGTTTTGATGAGAATTTTAAGATTAGTTTTTTAGAACAAGAGTTATATGGCAAAGCGATTATCCGAGGGTTAAGTTATGACACGCCCAATTTTTTTGATCAAAATAATCTCAATATTGCGATTATAAAAAAATATCAAGATAACAATGTTGCGCTAAAAATCAATGAAATTCAGGATATATGGACATTTGATACTCATGCTGTGTTTTACGAAAATGGACAATTGATACCATTACAAACGTGTTTTACTGAAAATGGGGTTCGTTATTCAACCGAATCTAAGCAACAACATTTTACTAAAATGATTAAAGCAAATGCTGAGTTTTTGTCTCAACAAATCCAAACGAATGGACGCTTTATTTACGGTTTTTTTCCAGCGTATGACCGAGAAATTCGTAGCTACAACACAGTCCGACATTGTACGACGACTTATGCTTTGATTGAGACCTTGGCATTAGATTTACAACCAAACGTGGTGAGTAAAATTCAGTCTGCAATTGATTATGCATTGACAAATTTTTACGTCGAAAAAGATGATGATCTCGCTTATATGTTAGATGGCGCTGATTTGAATCAACTTGATGAAATTAAATTAGGTGCAAATGCAGCCGCAATTTTAATGCTGACCAAATATCAAAGTATGGTTGGGGATCAGTCTTATTTAAAATATGCAAAGGCTTTGGCGAATGGCATATTATCTATGATCGATAAACAAGGGGAAACAACTCATGTGCTGAGTTTTCCAAGTTATGAAATCAAAGAAAAATTTCGCATCATTTATTATGATGGTGAAGCTGCGCTCGCACTTTTACGGTTGTATCAGCTTGATAGTGATCCGCGACTATTAGAAACTGTTCAATTGATGTTTGAACAATTTATTGAAAAGAAATATGAGCGTTATCACGATCATTGGTTAAGTTACTGTACCAATGAACTCACTAAAATTTGTCCAGAAGAAAAATATTTTCAATTTGGGATTAATAATTATTTAAGACATATGATTTTTATTCGTAATCGTAAAACAGCATATGCAACTTTATTAGAAATGATGATGGCTGCTTATCAAATGGTATGTCGGGTGCGAAATTTAGAATTACATGAGTTATTTGCAAAATCGCAATTTGAAGATTTAAAAAAATTAATCGAGTTTCGCACTGAGTTTCAGCGTACTGGTTTTTTCTATCCTGAAGTGGCAATGTACATGGCATGCCCAGATAAAATCTTAAATGCCTTTTATGTTCGGCATGATCGTTTTCGGATTCGCATTGATGATCAAGAGCATAATCTTTCAGGCTATGTTGCTTATGTTCAGCATTATCAAGATTGAATAATTGAGGCTAAATTATGGATGTACCTCAAGAAATAAAAATAATCATTCAAATAAGACAAGAAAATTTTAAGCATGCTATTTGGCACACTCAAATTGAAGGGAATTGTACACACTGGGTATTATTACTTTTGATATTTGAAAAAATCCAAAAAAATGAACTCAAATTGACTAATAAAATTCCAATCTCACAACAGTTTCAATTATATCCGCTTGATTTGACTCAAGTTGAAGATTCATATGAATTAGGATTTTTACTACAATATTTAGTTTTTACCCAGAGCTACGAACTCAGTTTGATCATTGCTAAATATATCTTTGGTGATGGTAGGCAAGCACAGAAAACAATTATTTCAAAAGCCAAGACATTTGGAATAGACATATCTTCTGAAACTTATATTACGAATACGATTCAAAATTTATATGTCTTAGCCCGAGCTATTTTTAGTATGCCGATTGATTTGATTCGACAAGTATTCATTAAAAAACTGAGTATTGGTAGTCAAAAAATTAGACCAATTAGCTCTTTATTTACCTGTCATCAGTTAGATGCTGTTTTATGTATAACTAGAAAATATAAAAAATATTATTTCACTTATTGTAATAAAAATCAGAATATTGGCATCTTTCAATTATTGGATGATATCCATCGTATTGATCATTTAGTACCTTATTATCATTATTTTAATTCAGGTCTATTGCCTGCAAAGAAAATCTCTTTGAAAAGTCATTGTATTAATATTATTGGCGATACTTATTTTGGGGAATACTATACAAAACGAAGAAAAGCAAAGGGTATTGATGATGCTTTACAACGTTATGGTTATCAGCATTCTTTTGAAAGGATAAAACAATTTTTTGCTGAAGATGACCTTAATATTGCCAATTTTGAAGCTGTCTTTAACCTAGATGAATATTCGCCTTTACACGGAAAAAAAGATTTTATCTTGGGTGCAGACTCACAGCAAACACTGACTGAATTTAAGCGTATTCATATCAATGCACTGTGTCTTGGGAACAATCACTTAAAAGATTATGGCACTGAAAGCTTAACTCATAGCTTAGCGGTGTTAGATCAAAGTGAGATAAATTGGATTGGGGCAGGGAATAATCAGCAGCAAGCTCATCAATATTTTCAAATACAAACTCAACAGCAAAATGTTGCTATTTTTAATGGGTATTGGCATAGAGAGAGTGCTTATCAAGATTATGATTTTTATGCACTTGGTAATCGTGCAGGTGTGGCTTGTTTAAATGCGATTTTATTTGAGCAGATCATCCAATATAGGCAGCTCCATCCAACGCATAAAATTATTGTCATTTGTCATTGGGGGCAAGATTTCCAAACAACAGAAGTTGATCAAGAAAAATTGGCAGATATTTTGACTAAAATAGGCGTTGATTTGGTGATTGGACATGGTGCGCATACGATTCAACCAATTCAAAAAATTAATCATAAACCTGTTATTTTGGGGATTGGAAACGGGGTATTTAATAGTAACGGGGAATTTGAAAAATATCAGGCTTTAGCCTATGGCCTCATTGTCAAGATTAATCTAATCGAAAATCTAATAAAGCTTTATCCTATATATACAAATAACCTAGAAACTTTTTGGCAGCCTTGTGCAGTGACTGATATTCAGTTTAAACAGGCAAAAGAAAATTTGACCACACGGCTGACTCAAAAGGACTTTTTCGAAGGGAAAGACCATCTAGGGCACTATATCGAGATGAACTTCTAAGGATATTTATAATAATTATCTAAAATGATGCTGAGTTGTTCTGCGGTGAAACCTAAATTACGTAAACCTCCACTTCCGAGTTTACAATCGTAACTGGTCATAATATTGGTAGGTGTTGTTTTTGTTGCATCTGGCGCGCAAACATGCCCCAAACCAAAAGCATGGCCCATCTCATGTATAGATGCTGCTTGAGTTTGATAATTTAAACGTTCCCAATCAATCAACATGAATGGACGACCTTGATTTCTAAATCCCCAACTGGTGATGTCACTGTATTTAAGTTTCTCAGTATAGGAATCATAAATAATAAATAGAACCTCTTTACTTTTTCTGTGGGGAAAACAAGTGCCTATAGCATTCGGGAGATTCTCAGTGATTAGCGGTGAAGCTTGATTTAATTGATTTGTGAGATCGCATTTCTTCTTTGTAAAGTCTTGGTATGAGAGGTAGTGATTAATTTTAAATTTAAATATTTTTTGATTTTTTTCATCTACAAAGTAATGATTTAAAATCTCTAGTTCTTTATACATTTGTAGTTGAGTATCTAATAATTTAGCTTGTGGTCGATTGATGGTAAAAATAAAACTAACGTATACGATTGGTAGATGATCTTTTGAGTCTATTGGGTATCGATAAGGCGTAATTTGAACATGAGATGATTGTTTAGTTGAGCAAGAGAGATTGATGCTTAGATAAAATATGATGAAGAAAACTGTTTTTAGCTGCATTTTTATTCTCTAAATACATAAGTTATTTTATTTCTTGTTTAAGCTTTTTAGTGTCGCTTTAATCATAGTATCAGATTTTTATAGGTTATTTTATGCAAGATGCTAATGAACTACATCGACAGATATTAGAGGTTATCGCTTTGATTCCATATGGAAAAGTAGCGACCTATGGTCAAATTGCAAAATTAGCAGGTTTGCCTAAGCATGCACGTTTAGTCGGTTATGTTTTGAAGCATTTAGATAAGAGCAGTGAAATCCCTTGGTATCGAGTGATTAATTCACAGGGAAAGATTAGTGTCATTCGTATAGATGAAGATGGAAATAACATACAGCAAAGCTTGTTGGAGCAAGAAGGAGTTTACTTAATCAATGCTAAGGTTAATTTGAAAATCTTTGGTTGGATGCCTTAATATAAAAATAAACAGACTGGTTTGTATAAATATCATTGCTGTTGTTTTTATTTTATTTTACAATAATTGTACATAAAGAATACATATGTATAATTGGTACTTAAATGAAAAAATTAGCTGTTATGTGTGGGATTGCTGTTCTCAGTTTATCTGGATGCGCAACTATCATGTCAGGAAGAACTCAAACAATGACATTTGAGAGCACACCCGAATTAAGTAATATTACGATTTTAAATAAAGCTGGTAAAAAAGTTCATGTAGGACAAGCACCTGCGACTGTAAGTTTAAAAAGAAGTTCAGGCTTCTTTGTTCCTGAAAAATACACTGTAGTGTTTGAAAAAGAAGGTTATGAAACCAAAACTGTTAATATTTCTGCGCACGTAAATGGTTGGTATGTTGGGAATCTATTATTTGGTGGGGTATTAGGTTTATTAATTATCGATCCTGCAACAGGTGCAATGTATAGCTTAAGTACTAAAGATACCAATGTTGTACTGAATGATCTTAAGAAAGAAACTATTCAAGCAAATACACAGTCATTGACAATCGTTTCTACGACTGAGTTACCAAAAGAAGTTTTACAAAAAGCAAAACCTATTGAATTAAAAACTCAATAATCAAAATAACCCGCTTGAAACTTAAGGTTTCAGGCGGGTTACGATGTTGTATTAAACTAAAAATTAGAAGATTTAACGTACAACCAAAACAGGGATATGGCTTTCACCTAATACTTTTTGAGCTACGCTACCTAAGATAAATTTTTTGAAACCAGTTCGACCATGTGATCCCATAATAATTAAATCAGCACCTAAGTTATTTGCAGCACTGATAATTTCCCCATTTACAGAGAAGCCTTCCAACACTTGAGTTGCGACTGTCAGTCCCAAAGCTTCAAATTTCTTTTCTGCTTTCGTTAAATTTTCTTGAACGTAGCTACGAACACGTTCAATTAATTCATTACTTTGACCGAGTCTAAGGTATGCATCTGCCAAATATGGATCTAAAGTCATCACTTCAACCACAGTGATTTCACTATTTAGGGCTTTTGCAAGTTGAGCTGCTTGTTGAATGACATTATCGGAGATTTCAGAGTCATCAATTGCAACCAAGATTTTTTGATAAGACATGGTTATTACTCCTTATTATTACAATTTTAAATTAAATAAACTTATGTTTTTTGTGAAAATTAGGATCTATGTTTTTATATTACCTGTATTTTTCATGAAATAAAACCTAGTAAATTTATAGGAATATTTTTCAAAAAAACATTTAAATAGTAACCTACATAAGGTAGTTGCTAATTTATTTTATATATCTGATATAGATATAAGAATAGTTAATTTTTACAAAATTCTGGATGCTAAATGATCAAACAAGAAATGAAAGTAATTTTTTTAAACATGATTTTGAAAATGAAATAGAGCATGTAATTTATACTTTAATTGTTGATGATTTTTATTATGATAGTGAGAAGATTATTTTTAAAAATTGTTTGTCAGAAATTATTCTGCAAGAAATGATGGATTTAAAATTATTAATTCATAGTAAAAAACATGATTACTTCGGAATTTTAATAACTTGCAATCAAGAGGGGAAGAGTCAGAGTATTAAGGATGGCCTATATTTTACTTTTGATTTTTCTTATAAAGAAAATGATCTTGTCATTTATGATAATAAGGAAGAATTAGAAAAAATTTATAGTGATAAAGAATATTCTGATTTAGACTCTTTTTTTAAAAGAAAAGAATTGATTTATAAATATTTAAATCATGAATGTGGCGAAAAGTATTGGTTCAGTTTGAATTTATTTGAGAAAACATGTTGGCTACATATTGCTCTCTTTCTTGCTAGGTTAGAAAATCATGAGTCTGAAAAAGTCAAAGAAATTACTTTGGATGGCTACTATATAAAATCTGAATTGGATTTGTATTGTGATCCTAGCCAAAATAATGGACAGCATGTCCCTCTAAAGATAACGTAACTTCAATCTTTGGAGATCCAAGAAATGGCTAAACGTTTTAGTCCGGAATTTAAACAGCAAGCAATTGATCATGCACTTTCAAACTCCCACGAGCCTATAGCTGCAATCGCCCATAAATTAGGTGTGGGTTATTCAACCTTAGATAAATGGATTCGTGAAGCCAATCCAGTAGGTTCAAGCAAACGTCAACTTTCTCCTGAACAACAGCGGATCTTGGAATTAGAAAAAGAAGTCAAACAGCTCAAGGAAGCCAATGACATCTTAAAAAAAGCGCATGTGTACTTTCTGACAGATCATGCCAAGAAAAGTACACGGTAATTCAAGATATGGATATAAATGAAGTCACTGTGTCTTCTGTCTGTAAATGCCTAGATGTCAGCACTTCAGGCTATTATGCCTGGCGAAAACGCCAGACCAATACAGCGCAGAAATACAATGATTTAAAAGTTGTATATTGGCAGCATCATGCGCGCTTGGGTGCACCGTCATTGGTACATGACATGCGTGATTTAGGTTATCGCATGAGCGAACGTACCGTTGGAAGGATGCTAAAAAAGCTTGGTTTACGTAGTAGGATTGCACGTAAATACAAGCATACGACTGATTCAAACCATCGTTTGTCTACAGCATCAAATTTGTTGGATCGCCAATTTACAGTTACTCAGCCTAATAAAGTTTGGACAACGGATATTACCTATATCCGAACTAAAGAAGGCTGGCTGTATTTATGTGTGATGCTAGATCTATTCAGCCGTCGTATTGTGGGTTGGCAAACCAGCCATCGAATAGACCGCCAATTGGTGTGTGATGCGTTTAATTATGCAATGGCTCGTCAGGGTTATCCAACGGGTGTCATGGTGCATTCGGATCAAGGTAGTCAGTACTGTAGTCGTGATTTTAGGGCGCTATTATTGACGAATAACTGTATTCAAAGCATGTCTAGACGAGGAAACTGTTGGGACAATGCAGTGACCGAAAGCTTCTTCCATACCCTGAAGGGGCATGTAGTACATGGCAGTGTATTTTCTACGAGAAAAGAGGCAAATGCTATCTTGTTTGAGTATATTGAAGTTTACTACAATCGAATCAGAAGGCATTCTGCAAATGGCTGGTTAAGTCCAGAAGCCTTTGAACAGAAATATTTCAAGAATTTAGAGGGATCGGTTGTCCACGATACTGTCTAGGATCATCTGCTGTATTAGAATTATACTAAGTAGCTATTTCTTATCAATTTTTAGAAACTGAGAAAGTTGATTAATATCATCAGCCTGCAACTGTTCACGCATTTTTAAAATCTGCTTTTCGTCTAGGTCGTAGAGTTTAAGTGAAAGCAATTTTTCTATATCAGCTGAGGCAAAGCGGTATTTAATAACTTTGGCTGGAACACCAGCAACAATTGCATAAGGCGGTACATCTTGGGTAACCACAGCACCTGTTGCCACGATAGCACCTTCACCCAATTTTACTCCCTGCATAATCATGGCGCGGCTACCAATCCAGCAACCATCAGCAATTACAGTATCACCAGCAGGCAAGAAACTACGGGTATCAAAAGGGAAGGTCGAAATCCAATCAGGACGGTGTAATTGATTGCCACCCATCATAATCACGCATTCAGCACCAAAGCAGACAAAATTGCCAATATACAGTTGATCAATTGGTTTTTTAGATGTAGCAGGTTTGTCATGTAGATAACGTACCACACAACGTTCAAAGCCCTGATCCCAATAAGCAGAATAATAAGAATAATTACCTTTGATATGGATATTTGGATTTTTTACTGTTTTGGAAATAAATTCGAATTCACACCAATGTTGAACAGGGGAGTTGATCAATGAATCCATAACTAATGCAAAATACTAAAAGAAATCCGCGCTATTATAGCTTTTATATCAGGAGAGAACGCTAGTTAAAGAAAAATTTCTAAAACAAAATCAAAAACATTGAATTTGATTGTAAATACAAAGTCTAGAATAGCATATAGCGTACTGGATTGGTCATAAGAATGATATGGAAAGCTCATACGATTACAACAGCAATCCATAGGATTATTCCAATGATCGCATACATAATGCTAATGATCAGTCGATCTTGCATTTCTTTATTTCATTTTTATTGTATTTAGAAATAGGATGCTCTTGAAAAAAAAGAACCATTCAATCGGTTAAAAATTTATTTTAGATATAATTGAGTAAATTTTGCATATTTAATTTAATCGATGTTATTGGCAATAAAATTATGAGTTTAAAGGAAAAGAATAAAAAATATTGAACTGAATTCATTTATAAATACATAATATCTGATTTATAACAAAAGGATAAATGTTAATGATTGAACCAATAAATGAAAGTTCAATTTTAAAAATTATTGGTGAAAAACCTTTATATATACATGATTTAATTAATTTAGTATTTGAAATTAAAGGAAAATTGAAAAGTAAAGAGTTACATTTTTCTGCATTAATTCAACCGTATGGTGGTTCTGAATGGGAAAATTTAACGATGATGATTCCATATCTTCCACGAGAAATCATAGAAGAAAACTTAGATCAGTTATTAGAGGGTTTTATGGATATAAATTGGCCTGGCTCTAGAATTTTGTATGGATATTTAGCTGAGATAGATATTTATAAACTAAAAGATTCTTTTGATCGAGTCATTGATAAAGCAATAGGAATGGATGATACCGACTGGGTATATTTCCTTTGCATCTTTATGGATGATGAAAGAGTTGGAATGAAAGATTCTTTTATTCCACAGATTGAAAAGAGTCGTTCATTTCTAAAATCTCGCAATATAGATTATGATTAAAACTCTTAGGAGTGAAAATGAATACTAAGCTTTTAAAAGCTAACAAAAGAAAAATAACTGAGAAAAAAAACCCCTCAAATAGAGGGGCTAATTCAGTTTAGAATATTAAAGATATTCCACGCTGACGATTTCGTATTCAACTTCACCTTGCGGTGTTTGAATTTTTGCTTCGTCGCCTTCGCTTTTACCTAAAAGACCACGGGCAATCGGTGAGTTCACTGAGATTTTATTGATTTTAAAATCTGCCTCATCATCACCTACAATTTTATAGGTCTTACGCTCTTCAGTGTCTAGGTTTTCAATCGTTACCGTAACACCAAACACAACACGACCATTTTGTTCAAGGGTTTTGACATCAATCTCTTGAGCTGCGCCCAATTTACCTTCGATATCCTGAATACGACCTTCGCAGAAACCTTGTTGTTCACGAGCAGCATGATATTCAGCATTTTCCTTCAAGTCACCGTGCTCACGAGCTTCCGCAATCGCTTGGATAATACGTGGGCGATCCACTGTTTTGAGCTGTTGTAATTCTTTCTCTAAGGCAACCTTGCCTTCAGGAGTCATAGGATAACGTTGCATTTCAGTCCCTCTAAATTGGTTGGGAAAATACAGGATTAAAAAAAAGAAAAAGCCCGCCACCGATAAGGTGGCGGGACTTATCGGTAAAGAATTAACCTACAGTTTGTAAATCTTGCAAGCGGTATACATCCATTGGCAATTTCACAGCAAATGCTTGGCAAACAGCTTCTGCGCCATTAATCGTCGTAGTGTAATACACTTTGCCTTGAAGGGCAGCACGACGGATCATCGCAGAGTCATATTGAGCCTGTTTACCTTCAGTTGTGTTGACAATAAGATGAATTTCACCATTTTTCAAGCGGTCTACAATATGTGGACGACCTTCAGTGACTTTGTTGACAGCTTCACATTCAATGCCTGCTTCTTTCAGAACACGATGTGTGCCATTAGTTGCAACAAGTTTGAAACCATAAGCAATTAACTGTTTAGCAATGTTGGCAATGTATTTCTTGTCTGATTCACGTACAGATAAGAAAGCATGCTTCACTTCACCTTCAGTTGGTAAGCCAGGTAAACGTTCGTTTGAACCAAGTACTGCTTTGTAGAATGCTTCACCGAATGTTTGACCTACACCCATGACTTCACCTGTAGACTTCATCTCAGGCCCAAGCATTGGATCAACGCCTTGGAATTTAGCAAATGGGAATACAGCTTCTTTTACTGCAAAGTGAGTCGGGATGATCTCTTTGGTGAACCCTTGGGATTCTAAAGATTGACCCGCCATACAACGTGCCGCAACTTTTGCTAAAGACTCACCGATACACTTAGATACGAAAGGAACAGTACGTGATGCACGTGGGTTCACTTCGAGTACATAAATGTCGTTGCCTTTTACTGCAAACTGAACGTTCATCAAGCCGATTACGCCAAGTTCTTTTGCCATTGCAACAGTTTGGCGACGCATTTCATCCTGAACTTCTTGTGAAAGTGAGTAAGGAGGAATTGAACATGCTGAGTCACCTGAGTGAATCCCTGCTTGTTCGATGTGCTGCATGATACCGCCAATCACAACGTCTTTACCATCAGATACGCAGTCTACGTCAACTTCAGTTGCATCATCTAGGAAACGGTCAAGTAGGACAGGGGCTTCATTCGATGCTTGAACTGCTTCACGAAGGTAACGTTTAAGTTCATCTTCGTTATAGACGATTTCCATTGCACGACCACCCAATACATAAGATGGGCGAACAACCAATGGATAACCGACTTTCGCTGCTTCTGAAATACCTTCTTCAGCAGATTTTACAATGCTGTTGTTCGGTTGACGAAGTTGCAAACGTTGAATCATTTGTTGGAAACGTTCACGGTCTTCTGCACGGTCAATTGCATCAGGAGATGTACCGATAATTGGTGTACCTGCTTCTTCTAAAGCACGTGCCAATTTCAATGGTGTTTGACCCCCGTACTGTACGATTACGCCTTTAGGCTTCTCTGTACGTACGATTTCAAGTACATCTTCAAGTGTTACAGGTTCGAAGTACAAGCGATCTGAAGTGTCATAGTCAGTTGAAACCGTTTCAGGGTTACAGTTCACCATGATAGTTTCATAACCGTCATCACGCATTGCAAGCGCAGCGTGTACACAGCAGTAATCAAACTCGATCCCTTGACCAATACGGTTTGGACCACCACCAATCACCATGATTTTGTCACGGTTCGATGGATTCGCTTCACATTCTTCATCGTAAGTTGAGTACATGTACGCTGTGCCAGATTCAAATTCGGCAGCACAAGTATCAACACGCTTGTAAACTGGGTAGACACCCAAGTTCCAACGTTGTTTACGGAATTGCTTTTGTGAAATACCCATCAAGTCAGCGATACGAAGGTCAGATAAACCTTTGCGTTTGAATGAGCGAATATTATCAGCGTTTAAATCACCAAAACCTAAAGTTTTTACTTGAGCTTCAGTTTTGACGATGTCTTCGATTTGGATCAAGAACCAACGGTCGATCTTAGTTGCTTCAAATACGTCATCTAATGAGAAACCATGACGGAATGCATCAGCGACATACCAAATACGCTCAGGACCAGGAACTTTAAGCTCTTTTAAGATGATCTCTTTGGCATTAGCAGCACCAACTTCAACTTTTTCATCAAAGCCACTGACACCCACTTCAAGACCACGAAGTGCTTTTTGTACTGATTCTTGGAAGTTACGACCAATTGCCATCACTTCGCCCACAGATTTCATCTGAGTCGTCAATACAGGCTCAGCTTGTGGGAATTTTTCGAAGTTGAAGCGAGGGATCTTGGTTACAACATAGTCAATAGCTGGTTCGAAGCTTGCAGGTGTGATACCGCCTGTGATGTCATTTTTCAATTCATCAAGGGTATAACCAACCGCAAGTTTTGCCGCGATTTTCGCAATCGGGAAACCTGTTGCTTTAGATGCAAGCGCAGATGAACGAGAAACACGAGGGTTCATCTCGATCACAACCATACGACCGTCTTTCGGGTTAATACCGAATTGAACGTTCGAACCGCCTGTTTCAACACCGATTTCACGAAGAACAGCAACCGATGCATTACGCATGATTTGATATTCTTTATCTGTCAATGTTTGAGCAGGAGCAACTGTGATTGAGTCACCAGTGTGTACGCCCATTGGGTCAAAGTTTTCGATCGCACAAACGATAATGCAGTTGTCGTTTTTATCACGAACAACTTCCATTTCGTATTCTTTCCAACCAATTAAAGATTCATCGATCAATAATTGTTTGGTTGGAGAAAGATCGAAACCACGTTCACAGATTTCAATAAATTCTTCTTTATTATATGCGATACCACCACCAGAACCACCCATCGTAAATGATGGACGAATGATCACTGGGAAGCCGAAACGTGACTGAATTTCCAGTGCATGTTCCATGGTTTCAGCAACATCGGCACGAGGACATTCCAAACCGATTTTACGCATGGCGATGTCAAACAGTTTACGATCTTCTGCTTTTTCAATCGCTTCTTTTGATGCACCAATCAACTCAACATTGTATTTCTCTAAAACACCGTTGGCATCTAATGCAAGCGCACAGTTCAATGCAGTTTGACCGCCCATGGTTGGGAGGACTGCATCTGGGCGTTCTTTTTCAATGATTTGAGCAACAGTCTGCCAAGTGATTGGCTCGATATACGTTGCATCCGCCATTGAAGGGTCAGTCATAATGGTTGCTGGGTTAGAGTTCACCAAAATAACACGATAGCCTTCTTCGCGAAGTGCTTTACATGCTTGTGCACCTGAGTAGTCAAACTCACATGCTTGACCGATCACAATTGGACCTGCACCAATAATTAAGATGCTTTTAATATCCGTACGTTTAGGCATTATTCGCTCCTTAATTACTTCTTAGATGCTTCAATAAGTTCGATGAAATGATCGAACAATGGAGCACAGTCATGTGGACCAGGGCTTGCTTCAGGGTGACCTTGGAAGCTGAATGCTGGTTTGTCAGTGCGATGAATACCTTGGTTTGTACCATCAAACAACGAACGATGCGTTACTTTTAAGTTTGAAGGTAAAGTACTCTCATCGACAGCAAAGCCGTGGTTTTGAGAAGTAATCATCACTGTACCATTCTCAAGATTTTGTACAGGATGGTTTGCACCGTGATGACCATGATTCATTTTCATGGTCTTCGCGCCAGAAGCAAGTGCTAAAATTTGGTGACCTAAACAAATACCAAATACAGGTAAAGTCGTAGTTTCAACAATCGTTTTTACTGCTTCAATCGCATAGCCACATGCTGCTGGATCACCAGGACCATTTGACAAGAACACGCCATCTGGGTTTAAAGCGAGAACTTTCTCAGCAGGGGTCTGTGCAGGCACAACAGTGAGTTTACAACCACGGTCTGCAAGCATACGTAAGATGTTGGTTTTGACACCATAATCGTATGCAACAACATGAAATTTAAATTCTGGTTGGCTAAAACCTTGACCTAAAGTCCAAGAACCTTCAGTCCATTCAAAGCCTTCAGGATCACAGCATTCTTTTGCAAGGTCTAAACCATTTAAACCACCGAATGCACGTGCTTTTGCAATTGCTTCTTCTTCAGTGATATTTTCACCAGCAAGGATGCAACCATTTTGCGCGCCTTTGTCACGTAAAATACGTGTCAATTTACGCGTATCAATATCAGCGATTGCAACAACATTATGTTGTTCCAAGTATTCACTGAGTGATTGTTCTGCACGGAAATTACTATGTAATAAAGGAAGATCACGAATAATTAAACCGTTCGCCCATACTTTATGGATGCGACCAGATTCAACGTCTTCGCTATTACAGCCTGTATTTCCAATATGGGGATAAGTCAGCGTCACAATTTGTTGCGCATAACTTGGGTCAGTCAAAATTTCTTGGTAGCCAGTCATGGCTGTATTAAAAACGACTTCACCAGTCGTACTTCCCGATGCACCGATAGACGTTCCTTTAAAGATCGTTCCATCTGCGAGGGCTAAAATGGCGGGGGTGCTCAAACCAAAGCTCCTGAACTAAAACCACAAAAATAGGGCTGTAAAAAAGCGAGAAGACATAAAAAAAGGTAGGCTGTCTTTAAAAACATGCCCCTCCTTCCAGTCTGCTCGCTTGTAACTTAACAGCGCATTATACGCATGAGTAGTTCAAAAGTCTATCTGTTTTATTGGTTAAAGCGAGTAATTGTAGTTTTTCTTTTATAAGTTTGACTGTTGTTATGTCTATTGCCAAATCAATCATTCTTCTATCTATATCATGAGATATTATGCAAATTGTCTAACAATTTTTTCATAGTCTACAAGTAAAGCGTTTTATCTTATATTTAGCCAAAAAATCAACAAACAATATAGAGGGGAAACACAATGGCTGATAATCAAACTACACCAGCAACTGAAGAAGTTGTGGTTGAAAAAACAGCGAAAGCAAAAGAAGTTGTTGCAGAGAAAACCGCTGAAGTCAAAGAAGCTGTTGCTGAAAAGACGGCAGAAGTGAAAGAGGTGGTTGCTGAGAAAACTGCAAAAGCGAAAGAAGTTGTAGCTGAAAAAACAGCGAAGGCGAAAGAAGTGATTGCTGAGACTCAGGAACAAGCGAAAGAAGTGATTGCTGAGACTCAAGAGCAAGTGAAAGAAGTATTGGCTGAAACCCAAGAAAAAATTGAGGCGGAAGCGAAAGAACTTAACCAAAATATCCAAAATCAGCTTGCACAAATTAAGCAAGACATTTTGCAGCGTATTGATGTTATTAAAACTCAACTGAATTCATCACAAGGTAATTTAGTTGAATTAACCAATGCATTAAAAACTGAGTTAAATGCTTTAATTGAAGATTTAACGAAGGTCAGCAAAGAGTTGAAAGATGACATTAGTCAAATTTCAGTGAAGCATAAAGATACTTTGGTTGGTAGCTTTAAGCGTACCAAAGAACAAGCGGTTGAAGCTTGGAATAAAGTGCGCGCAAGTTAATTGCAGATAGAAGAGCTAAAAAAGCGAGAAATTTATTTCTCGCTTTTTTATGATTAAAATTGATGTAACCAATCGCGTTTATTATGAAAGTCAGCTTGTGGGCTACTATGTTGCATTGCAAAATAGTGATTACCTTGCGTGGTATTAAAAACCGCACTTAAACCTAAATATAAGTCAGACCATTTCAATTTATTCTGTTGCATAAATTGAGATAAATCTAGACTGACATTTAAACCATAATGTGTGCGTTGCAAATGGTTCAACTCAATGTCATATGCAGCAACGGGCGGCATATCCTCTGGGAAGCGATATTCTTCAAATTGATAGGCTTGCCAAGCTTGAGAGGGAGAGAGATTGATTTCACGATAAAAATCTTCATCTTTCACACCAATAAAAATCTCAAAACAAGTCTGTTCCCATAAAAAGTCTTGGCGAGGATGAGCCTTGACTTGATCTGGGTAAATCAGAAACTGATTGGGATCACGAACCCAAAAACCAACATTTAATGTCGCTGGTGTTTGTTGCTCAATTGCTCCAACGACAGTAATAGCATTAAAGCGATCGAAAGCGGAAAGTTCATAACTTGCCATTTTGATTACTTGTTACTTAAGTGAGCAAAACGAACTAAATTAGAAAGATGCTGGTTTTGTTTTGCTGCTTTTTTATAAAGCAAAACAATTTTACCAATTTTTTGTACAGATTCAGCACCTGTCGCTTCAACAAGCGCATCAATTACTGCGGCACGTGCATCACGATCTTCACCTGCAATTTTCACTTTAATGAGTTCATGATCATTTAGTGCGCGATGAGTTTCTTCAATGACGTTTTCTGTAAGACCTTGGCCACCAATCATTACAACTGGATTAAGTGCGTGGCCAATTTGACGTAAACGCTTACGTTCATGGATAGATAAAGCCGCCATTAAAAATACCTAATTGGGAAAACGACCTAGTATAACTTGCATCCCGTTTCTAAGATAGATTTAGCAGACAGGCACTTGAAACAAATATGTGAAAATTAGGCAAATAGCCAATCATGGCAATCGGAAAAAATCTGTAAAAGTTCGTGTGAATGAACTACAACCGTACTGTAATGGGAGTAATTTTCACGTACAATGATCAATCAGAAGTTTTTTGAAATTTAGTGAGTTATGGCGACGCGCATTACCAATCAAAAATTGTCGAAAAGCAGCCGTGTGTGGATGAGAGAGCACTTGGATGATCCTTTTGTAAAGAAAGCACAAAAAGAGGGTTATCGCGCACGGGCAGCGTACAAGTTACTTGAAATCCAAGAAAAATATAAAATGATCAAACCGGGCATGACAATTGTTGATCTCGGTGCAGCACCCGGAAGTTGGTCGCAAATTGCAGGTAAACTGGTTGGATCAAATGGTTTAGTAATTGCTTCAGATATTCTCGCAATGGACGCTCTTCCAGATGTGACATTTTTGCAAGGCGACTTCCGAGAAGAAGAAGTTTTCGAAAAATTGTTAAATATTTTAAATGGGCGTCAAGTAGACGTTGTAATTTCAGATATGGCCCCCAATACATCAGGTAATAGGGCTGTCGATCAACCACGCCAGATTTACTTATGTGAGTTGGCATTAGATTTTGCTCAAAAAGTTTTAGGCCCAAATGGACAGTTTATTGTTAAGGTGTTCCAAGGCTCAGGATTTGATGAGTTTAGAAAACAGGTGGTCGATAGTTTTGATGTATTAAAAACAGCCAAACCTGCGGCATCTCGTGCTCGATCAAAAGAAGTTTTTTTGATTGGTCAAGGTCGTAAAAAGGCATTGCAATAAAAGTGTACTTGCCAAGTTGTTAAAAATTGTGCATTTTGTACCTTTTAAGTTTTTTGCAACGCAAATTCATTGCTGTTTTTGTGAAGGTCAGCCAAGATTAGGTATGATCAAATTAGATTGATATGGGAATAAAGCCTTGAGCGATTACTTCAAGAATGCCGTATTGTGGCTCATCATACTCGGTGTTCTGATTTTGATTTTTAGCAACGTCAGTGACCGCAATAAGCCTGCAGCGATGAAATATTCTGATTTCGTTGCAGCGGTAAATGCTGGGCAAATTAAACAAGTCACAATTGACGGTTTAAACATTAGTGGTGAAAAAACCAATGGTTCTTCTTTTGAAACGGTTCGTCCACAAGTAGAAGACACTGAATTGCTTCCAAGCTTGAATAAACAGAATGTAGTCGTTGAAGGTACTGCGCCGCAACGTCAAGGCATTTTGATGCAACTTCTCATTGCAAGCTTCCCTGTATTACTGATCATCTTATTATTCATGTTCTTTATGCGTAATATGGGTGGAGGCGCTGGTGGTAAAAACAGCCCAATGAGTTTTGGTAAGTCAAAAGCGAAAATGTTATCTGAAGATCAGATTAAGATTACGTTTACTGATGTTGCAGGTTGTGATGAAGCCAAGCAAGAAGTAGTTGAAATCGTTGACTTCTTGAAAGATCCTTCTAAGTTCAAACGTCTTGGTGCAACCATTCCTCGTGGTGTATTGATGGTTGGTCCTCCAGGTACTGGTAAAACATTATTGGCTAAAGCAATCGCTGGTGAAGCTAAAGTTCCATTCTTTAGTATCTCAGGTTCTGACTTCGTTGAAATGTTTGTTGGTGTCGGTGCTTCACGTGTTCGTGACATGTTTGAACAGGCTAAACGTCATGCACCTTGTATCATTTTCATCGATGAGATTGATGCTGTTGGTCGCCATCGTGGTTCTGGTACAGGAGGTGGTCATGATGAGCGTGAACAAACCTTGAACCAAATGCTTGTTGAGATGGATGGTTTTGAAGGTAATGAAGGTGTGATCGTCATCGCAGCAACTAACCGTGTTGATGTACTTGATAAAGCATTACTTCGTCCAGGCCGTTTTGACCGCCAAGTGATGGTTGGTTTACCTGACATCCGTGGTCGTGAGCAGATTTTAAATGTTCATTTGAAGAAACTTCCTTCGGTTACAGGTGTAGATGTTAAAGTCCTTGCGCGTGGTACTCCAGGATTCTCAGGTGCGCAACTTGCGAACTTAGTCAACGAAGCTGCGTTGTTTGCTGCTCGCCGTAATAAAAACACGGTGGATATGCATGACTTTGAAGATGCAAAAGACAAGATTTACATGGGTCCAGAACGTAAATCGATGGTGATTCGTGAAGAAGAACGTCGTGCGACGGCTTACCATGAAGCTGGACATGCCATTGTTGCTGAAATTTTGCCAGGTACAGACCCTGTGCATAAAGTGACAATCATGCCACGTGGTTGGGCATTAGGTGTAACTTGGCAGTTGCCTGAGCAAGACCAAACCAGCCATTACAAAGATAAGATGTTGAATGAGCTTTCAATCTTATTTGGTGGTCGTATTGCCGAAGAAGTGTTTATTAATCAAATGTCGACAGGTGCATCAAACGACTTTGAACGTGCAACTAAAATGGCGCGTGCAATGGTGACCAAGTATGGTATGTCTGATGCTCTTGGTGTAATGGTTTATGAAGATGAAAACCAAAGTGGTTTCTTTGGTAATGTGGGTAGCCGTACAATTTCAGAAGCAACTCAGCAAAAAGTTGATGAAGAAGTACGTCGTATCTTGGATGAACAATATAAAGTTGCTCGTGATATTTTGGAAAATAACAAAGATATCGCACATGCAATGGTGAAAGCGTTGATGGAATGGGAAACCATCGATCGTGACCAAATCCGTGACATCATGGAAGGTCGTGAACCACAACCACCTAAGGTCTATATTCCTGAAAATCCAGTGGCTGCATTTGAACCACCAAAAGATGGTCCATCTACACCACCACCATTACCAGCAATGGGTTAATGGTTGAAATCAAAGAGAGTCGCTAAAGAGCGGCTCTTTTTTTGTTCTTATTTTAGCCAACCTGAAAATAAATCAACAATGTTCACAGAATAGTCTTGTTAAACTAAAGTGATTCGTAAAGTGTTAAGAGTTTTTTGATAATGCAGTTGATGCCATTACCACAGCAGCAGTTACAATGTGGTCGTTTTACATTGGATTTATCCCAACCACAGATTATGGGTATTCTCAATGTCACCCCTGATTCTTTCAGTGATGGTGGACAGCATCATCATAAAGAACAGGCGGTTCAACGTGCTTTGCAGATGATGGAAGAGGGTGCAAGCATTATTGATATTGGTGGAGAGTCAACTCGCCCAAATGCATCACCCGTTGAGCTAGAAGAAGAAATTCAGCGTGTAATTCCTGTGGTGGAAGCATTATCCAAGTATGATGTGATCATATCGATTGATACCAGTCAGCCTGAGGTGATTCGAGCTGCCGTGAAAGCAGGTGCGCATATCTGGAATGATGTTCGTGCTTTAACTCGTCCACAAGCTTTAGAAACGGCGGCTGAATTAAATATTCCTGTGGTGTTGATGCATATGCGTGGTGAACCGACCAATATGAATCAGTTGGATCAATATCAGGATGTGACTGAAGATGTGATTCATGAATTACAGCAGCGGCTTAATCAAGCAATTGCAGTCGGAGTAAGCAAAGAAAATATTATTATCGACCCAGGTTTCGGTTTTGCCAAGAACGCACAACAGAATTTTCGATTACTCAATGAGTTTTGGAAGCTGAATCGGATGGGGTATCCAATCTTGTCTGGCTTGTCACGTAAACGTTTCATTGGTGAGGCATTGAATGGTGTACCTGCACAGGAACGTGCGCTTGGAAGTGTCATGGGGCATCTACTGAGTATTCAGCAGGGCGCTAGTATTGTTCGAGTGCACGATGTTAAAGCCACAAGCGATGCGATAAAAGTTTGGAATGCGATGCGTTTAGCTCAATAATTACAGAGAAATAATGAAGATAAAAATACATTCCAATACGATGTATCTTTATCTTTTTGCATACAATCACTGCAATCTCGTCATTCATTTAAAAGACATAAAAATTGGGGGATTTTATGATGCATCAATCTACAAAAATACTGACCTTAACCTTGCTAAGTTCCATGATGATCGCCTGTGGTAATCCCGTAAAGGAACGTAGCCATGTAGTCGCTCCTGCATCTTTGGTTATGTCTAATATGGCAGCGGATAGTACCCGAAAGATGATTGCTCCTGCTGCGTACATGGCGGCAATGCCTAGTCCAGAAAGCGTGCGGCTAGAGCAGAATACTGAAAAATATCAAAAGAATGAGGTCAATCCTATTTATAGGGTTGCAGATCAGGCAGTTTCAACTTTTAGCATTGATGTCGATACAGGCAGTTATAGCAATACCCGCCGTTTCCTGAATGATGGGCGTTTGCCACCAGTCGATGCGGTTCGTGCTGAGGAAATGATTAACTACTTTGATTATCAATATCCGCAGCCAAACAGCATTCACCCATTCTCGGTCACGACTGAAATTGTTGATTCACCGTGGAAAGAAAATGCCAAACTGATCAAAATCGGGATTCAAGCCAAAGACTTGGCAACCAAACAGTTACCACCAGCCAATTTGGTATTCTTGGTTGATGTTTCCGGTAGTATGGATGCAGCAGATAAATTACCATTGGTTAAGCAAACTCTTAGATTATTGACCGAGCAATTGCGACCTCAAGATAAAGTCACGATTATTACTTATGCTAGTGGTGAGAAACTCATTTTAGCACCCACTTCTGGTGATCAAAAAGACAAAATTTTAACCGTCATTAATGAATTACAGGCAAGTGGGGCAACCGCAGGCGAACAGGCAATTCAACTGGCTTATAAACAAGCTGAAAAAGCCTTTGTGAAGAATGGAATCAATCGCATTTTATTGGCAACTGATGGTGACTTTAATGTAGGTATTACTGACTTTAGTACTTTAAAAGGGATGGTGGCTGAGAAACGTAAAAGTGGTATTTCTTTAACGACACTGGGCTTTGGGACAGGAAATTATAATGAGCAGTTGATGGAGCAACTGGCGGATGCAGGAGATGGTAATTACAGCTATATTGATAATAAAAATGAAGCGAAAAAAGTGGTACAACGTCAGCTTTCGTCAACACTGGCAACGGTTGCTCAGGATGTAAAAATTCAGGTGGAGTTTAATCCTGCTACGGTAAAAGAATATCGTTTAGTTGGCTATGAAAATCGGATGTTGAAACAGGAAGATTTCAATAATGATAAAGTTGATGCGGGCGATATCGGGGCAGGGCATAACGTTACGGCAATTTATGAAATTATTCCAGTGGGGCAGCAAGGCTGGCTCAATGATTCACGTTATCAGGCATCGACAAAAACAGATGCAACGAAAAAATCTGAATATGCGTTTGTAAATTTGCGCTATAAATTGCCAAATCAAGAGAAGAGCATTCTTTTAAACCAAGCTGTAAAAGCGCAAAGTAAGTCCCTTGCTCAGGCCAATAGCGATACTCGTTTTGCCATTGCAGTGGCTTCCTATGCCCAGCAGCTAAAAGGTGGGCAATACAATGCTGCTATGGGCTGGGATCAAATTATTCAGTTAGCTCAGCAATCTGCAAAACCAGATCCTTACCAAATGCGTGAGGAATTTATAGAGCTTGCCAAGATCGCAAGAAGTTTAAGCGCTAAAAAAGACTAAATTATCTTTTTAAAAAGCGGTCGGAAAGATCGCTTTTTTTATGTCTAAATATCGTGATTTGTATGAGATTATGTTATAAGCATGGCGTTTTATTGGCATATTATTTTATTTATGTTCGAAGATCTCCTTCTCCCCATGTTTGATGATGAATATTATCCTGATATTCTCGTTGCCGAAGTTAAACAACAGATTAAATACTTTTCCAAAAAGGTGAGTCGTTCAGGTTTAACTGAAGCAGAAATATATCATTTTGCTCATCATACAATGATCGCAATTAATGAGATGAAACCCCAGTTTGAAGACTTAGATTCAAGTTTAGATGATACGGCTGCGGATTTCATTGCTGAAGCTATGATGATGATTGTGCAAGAAGCAGGTTATTTTGAGATTGAAATGGAACAATTGATTGCAAATCGAGAGTGGTAAAATTCACTCTCGATGTTTAGAAATTATAATTATTCCTTATTTGAAATATCACTCCAAAATTTAGGTAAAGTAATTTGACCTGAAATCCATGCTTCAATTTTAGGTTGTTTAATTTTTTGATAATAAATACTTTCGGTCTGAATCAGTAAGCCTAAAGTATCGCCTTTATTTAAACGTCCATTAATACTAGGTAATTCAATAGTTTGATTTTCTTTCGATGCTGAATCTTTATTAGAAATAACTTGGTCAAAAGTATGTTTTTTGCTTGGATTCAATGCTGTTGTTTGATCATTTAAAATAGCATATTTACCCGTTTTTCCAGATTTAATGGCCATAGAAATAAACAGTGTTGGTTCTACTTTATTATTTGGCGTTTCGATCTTTAAAGTGAGTTGTGGTGTACCCGTGATATATGCCAATTCAGTTATTGTATGGATCGGAGCAAACACAGCTTGCGAATTCTGAGGTTCAATCCAAGTTTTATTTAAGGTGTAATGTGTCGTTGCATCTAAATCTCTGAGCTGCTGAACGGGGCTTTTATCAACACATAACTCAGGTAAATCATTTGTTGTGGCTTGGTCTTTGAGTTTTTGATCAAACCATCCCACGATCGTGTCTTGTAATTTATATTTTTTTTTATTTCCACAGGTGACAGATTTACCAATATACCAAAAAGGAGTATCACCCAATGGAGAATGCTGTGCAAATGGTTGTAAATGTCCGCCTTGTACGCCGAGTAAATGGACTTCATGCTGCGCTTTCTGAATACATTGAGCCGCTTTAACGCCTTCATTAAAAGGAAATAATACATCTCTAAAGCCTTGGATAATGAGCGCATCTGCTTTTGGCGCTTGAGCATTTTCACAAAACCAACTGGCTTGATGTGTCTTTAGAAAATCATAAGTTGATTGTTTCAACTGACCTTGTTGGGTATCTTGATAAGCTTGTTTAAGTTCTGGATCAAATTTGTTCCAATTCCACCAATCCCCAATCAAATTTAAGAAACTTAGCCAATCTCCTTTTGGAACGCCATTGGGTACAAGGCTATCGACGATATCGTACCAAGTTGTGATTGGTACAATTGCTTGTAAGCGAGGGTCTAAAGCAGAAGCAATATATTGCACACCGCCTGCATAAGATTCGCCAATCATGCCTGTACGAACACCATTTTGATTTTGTGCCAGTTGTGGTAAGTTTTTTTCAGCCCAGTTCATAATGCTAATCACATCTTGAGCTTCTTTTTCGGGATCGGTTAAGCGGATTTTACCCTGACTATTTCCATGACCACGTTGATCATAGCTGATTACCCAATAGCCATTTTTCCACGCTGTTTTGGCTACTTGACCAGTCGGAAGTAAAAAACCATATAAGCTTAATTCTGGTCTTTTCATTCGAGATAAACCAAAACCATGGGTATGTAGCAGCAAAGGAGCTATTTGTCCTGCTTTTAAATGAGGTTGATACACTGTAAAGGCAATGATTGTTCCATCAGATGTGATTGTTTTTGCTTGAAAATAACGTTGTTTTAATTCTGTTGGTTGCGATTGAATTTTTTGAGGTTGAATTGTCGCATTGACACAACCTTGTAATAGCAAAAAAATGCCAAAGCAAAGCCATAAAATATTTGAACGCATAGATTCTTTCATCCTTGAGCAAATCTGTGGGAAATTCTAACTGGATGGTGTGTAGTTTACTGTGTCAAACTCGCCGAGACTATAAAAGGATAGGTCATTTTACCGACCTACCAGTTTTGTTCTATTTTATCTGACGTGAGTTGGAACGATAAGCATATAAGAATAACCCTGCACACAAGAAAATTAAACCTAAGATTAGGTGTGAGTTCAGTGGTTCATGATTGAAAAATATGCCCCATACATTTGCCAATACGGGGGTGATAATTGTAATTAACATGACTGTGGTTGGGTTGAGTTTTTGAATCAGATTGAAATAAAAAATCATCGCCAAAACTGATGAAAATACTGCGCTATACAACAAAGCAAGACTGACTTGTAGACTTGGAAACTGTACTGGTGCTTGAGCGATAAAGAAGGGTAATAAACACAGATAGCCAAACCATGAAATTAGCGTTGATCCTGTCGTTTGAATAATTGGGTGAATCTCCGCACCAATTTTTGCAACGAGAAACATGGAGATCACATAAAGTAAGACGGCAATAATTTCATAGCTAACACCAATGATATCCATTTGAATGTGATCAGAACCTATGCCCAGCGTGAGAGATAAGCCTAAAATGGCAATTATTAGCCCATACCATTGGCGTTTTAGAAAATGCTCACGTTTTAAAATAAAAACCGCAATCAAGCCAGACCATAAAGGTGCCGTTCCATAAATAATCGAGATCATTCCTGATGAGACTTTACTTGCACCCATATAGCAAAAAGCCATTGAACCAAATAATCCAAGCGCACCCGCCGCATAACTCATCATGGCTTTAAAGTTCAAGATAAGTTTAAGTCTGAAATAAAACAGACAAAGCAACGCAAGTGGAATGGCGAGGCTGAATCGAAGAAATAAACCCCAAGCCCAATGAATTTCATGCACAGTCCAGACGGCTGCTAATGGTGTAAATGACCAGATCAGCACAACTGCAATAAATTGACCGACTGTAGCTAGGCGAGGGTAAGTAGGGGCTACAGTCGGTTGAATCTGTGTCGTTTGTATAAAATTCTTTTGCTGAAACTGTGTCATGGAAATGCTCCTGTTGTCGTTGTGATTGCAACGCTGTATTTGAGTAATTAAAAATGAAGGCAATAAAAAAGGTCGCTCTTGAGGCGACCTGTACTTTTCAAATGATGAGCTTGTTAAATTGTCATCGGATGAAAGAGATATGCAAAGTCACCGTGCATAAAAATGCAGACACGTCGCCACATTGGATTGGCGGGAATGCAATCCTTAATGTGAATAAGACGAGTGGGTGAAACCTTGCGAATCAACATGTGAGAAATTTTAAAATAAGCTTTACATTTTTATAGCATAAGGCTTGAGTGAAAAATAGCCTTTGGCTTTAAAGCTTTAAAAATATGGCGAATAGAAGCGCATCAGATCAAGATTTTTTGGCTTGCTTAAATAAAGAATATTTCCATAATGTTGTCATTCGGATTTTCAAAGTAGTTTGCTCTTGTCTTCTTTAGAAATTATTGCCGTTATTATTAGTGTGATCGGTGTTGCACTCACGATAAAACGGAATATGTGGTGTTGGTGGTTTAATTTTTTGGCATTTATTTTATATGCTTACCTTTTTTTCACCTTTAAATTATACGGCGAAACGATTTTACAATTCTTATTTATGCTGATTAATTTCTATGGTTTTTATTATTGGCTGAAAGGTAAACGCCAAGACCATGAGATTCGGATCGAACCAATTGCAGCCAAAACGGTATTGATGCAAATGTGTTTAGCAGCAATCGGTGGATTATTATTTGGTTTAACACTTAAACATTTTACCGATGCTGCTGTACCGATCCTAGATGCGCAACTTGCTGCATTTAGTTTATTGGCAACCTATTGGACGAGTCGTAAACATATCGCAACGTGGGTACTTTGGGTATTTGTCGATATTGTCTATGTCGGTATGTTTATCTATAAAGAATTATTTTTAACTGCAGGTTTGTATGCTGCTTTTGTTTTGTTAGCAGCTTATGGTTGGTGGCAATGGGAGCAAGTTAAGCAGAAACAGTTGATGTCTCAAACATAAATAAAGGCAGTCAAACTGCCTTTATTTAGGAGTCTTGGATTATTTAGAGGTACTGAGATAACTTTGTACCGCTTGACGACCTAGCGCAGGGTCATCTGTGAATACACCATCTACGCCAGCCTTGAAGTAAAGTTGCATTTCCTTGATTGAACCTGTCTCACAACGCTCGGCTGCTTTGGACGTATCCTTACTACATTTTAAGCTGTCTGGTAGGAAATTATTTTCAGGGCGGAAGGTATAAGGATGTACTTTTAAATTGACTTTATGGGCATCTGCGATAAAAGAGGTGGTCTGTGTCATTGCGGCATCTTTAAAGACATAGACTTTCCATGGACCCACACCATTGGCGTAGGTCGAAACATCTTTGAGGCCTTGTGCCGTTGCTAGATCTGCATAGGTTTTAGGATTGTTTTGTGCAACATAATCTGCTGGTCTTGCTTCAGGTGAATCATAGAGCTGAATCAATTGTGCATGCTTAACACTCTTATGTAAATCGAGTTGGTTTTTTAAATATTTTAAATTTCCAACTTCAAAAGACTGTAAATAAATAGGGGCAATATCCCGGCTATATTGGTATTTGGATAAGGTTTTTAACAAAGTATCTTCCATTGCCAAATTCTGTTTTTGGAAATAGGTCGGGTGTTTGGTTTCTGGATAAAGACCAATAATTTTGCCCGTTTTTTGATAATGCTTTGCAGCTAAATCAATGATTTCATCGAGTGTCGGGATTTCAAATTGATCATTATATTGCGTATTGGCAGCACGATACTGGGGAATACGCTCACGTGCTTTGAGCTGTTTTAGCTCGGCCAAAGTAAAATCTTCAGTAAACCAACCTGTTAAACTCACGCCATCAATGGTCTTGGTTTTTTTACGGTCTGCAAACTGAGGAAGCGTTGCAACATTGGTTGTGCCGCTGATCTCATTTTCATGGCGAGCAATCAATATGCCATCTTTGCTTGATACCAAATCTGGTTCAATAAAATCAGCACCATCATCAATGGCTTTTTGATAGGATGCAAGTGTATGTTCTGGTCGAAGTGCGCTTGCGCCACGATGTCCGATGACCAAAATTTTCGGTAATTGATAACTCGATTGAGTGCTACTGTTTTGATCATTATTGTCATCATTACAACCCACAAGGCTGATGAGGCTAAGACAAACAACTGCTTTTTTTAACATTATGACGCTCAAATGTTTTTATTAAAGTCGTTAGTTTGTCGTGGAAATTTGTCAAGTGGATGACAGTTAAGTGATCGTTTTATGAAAATAATGAATTTTTTCAACTGAATGTTTGAAATTCAATATCTCATTTCAGGCTTTGATAAAGCGGGGTATGGAGGAAGATTATGACTTCTGTTTCCAATAAGGCCAATTTACTTCAGGCGTAAAACGATAATCACGATCTAACCAATAAGATTGCGGTGAAGCAGTTTTATTTTTAAGTCCCATGATGTGCATTAAATTGTTATCGAGTTCTGCTGTATTGAGCATTTTGTCTTTATTGACACCCGTGACTTGCATATTGTCATACCACATAATCACAGGAACTTGGTATCCTGCTTTTGTATTTGGGCTGTGACCAGCATAGTCAATTTCATGACCAACTTCATTTCCGTGATCTGAAACGACCATAAAAGATCTAAAGTCAGAATTATTATCAGCCTTTAGATCATCTAAAAATCTGGCAAGCAAGGAGTCTTCATATAACACTGCATTATCATAATCATTGCGTAGTGAACGAACCCAAGGATCAATATTGCGATTCTTGAGGTCGAGTTCGACAGCATCATTACTGTCTCCAGTAAATTTATTAAACGCTAATGGGTAACGTTCTTGGTAATTTGGATGTGCACCAATCAAATGAAGAATAATCAGTTTTTTAGGATCTGGATCTGCAAGAGCTTGTTGATAAACGGGAATAAGCTTTTCATCTAATGAATTACTACTTCTTCCTGATCGTGTATTTTTATAAACAGCCTTATCTGCATAAGAACCAAATAATGAAGATAAATAACTATCGTCTTGATTGCTTAACCAATAAATTTTATAGCCCGCTGCTCGAGCGTAAGCTAAAACGCTTTCTGAAGAATATTGATCATGTGCAGATGCAGGACTTTCAGTCAATAAAACACGTAGTGCATTAATCGTTGAAGGAGAAGGTGAAAATGCATTACAAAAGATTTTTAACTCATCCAGTTTTTTTGCTAATTCTGGAGTCGTCTCACGTTGATAACCACAAACACCTAAATTTAGACTTGTTAAACTCTCTGAAAGAACTAATACATGTGTTTGTTTCTCAACCTGTTTTTTTGTCAGAGTTAAATTTTGTTTTGCACTGATGTCCCATTGTCGGTGTACATTTTGATGTTGTTTAATTCTATTTTTAAAATCCTGAAGTTTTGTTTGATAGTCTGACCAAAAAATGATGGGATGAACTTTACGTGATGGCTTCATTAAATAGCTTGTTATTGTTAATAAAACAAGTAAAACGATACAACTACGATAAATTCGACTCTGCCACATTTGATCAAGATGGTGAGCTTTAATCAGTTTGAAAGTAGAAATACTGTAAATAATTAGCAAGCAAAGTAGGCTAAAAATCACACTTAAGATTGTGCTTAAGTGTAGTTGTATGAATTCCCGCGTTTCCTGCTGACTGGTATTAGCAATTGCTTCAATAATAAAATAGGCTTCATTATCACTATTAAATAAAAACCACGTACTCGAACGTAGTAGTACATCAAGCCAAGTCGCAAACCACCATAAAACTGTAAGTCCATACCAATATTTTTTTTGTGTTTTAATGGCAAGCCAAATTAAACCTACACCTGGCAAAGAAAGAAATCCCAGTCTTAGACCATCAGACAAATTACCAGCAATACTGAGTATCCCCCCAGTAATTAATGCGGGCAATAGAATTAGGAGCAGAATATTAAAATGTTTAAAACTGGCCTTCATATATGCCTAGAAAAATAAGGGAGCAACAGGGAGCGTGCTACTATCGGTTTAAGTAAGTGGAGTGTCAATCTAAAATTAAGAAGTATTTGATTGAATAGTAAATTAAATTTTTGATCCCATTTTTTTTCGATGAAATATGCTGATGATCAATAAAAAAATCCATTATTTCTCCGTAATTTTCGCTTTTTGCAATGATATGTTAATAAGGATGGTGTTTCCTTGAAACCTCGGTAATGATCGTAGATTGAAAGAGCCTCTATTTTCCTATCTTTTTGAAAAGATTGACTGTTTCCACGATGGAATGAGCAGCCATGCTATCTAAATTTTTTATTGAGCGTCCAATTTTCGCAGGTGTGCTTGCCATTATTGTTATGGCATTAGGAATACTCGCAATTCTGAATTTGCCAGTTGAACGTTATCCTGATATTGCTCCACCGAAAATTACAGTATCGACCAACTATAGTGGCGCTGATGCCAAAACAGTTGAACAAAGTGTAACTCAAGTTTTAGAGCAACAAATCCAAGGGCTCGACCATTTACTGTACTTTAGTTCAACCAGCGATGCAGCTGGTCGTAGCCGTATTACGATTAGTTTTGAAAATGGCACAAATCCCGATACAGCACAGGTTCAAGTACAAAATAAAATTAGTGGCGTGATACGCCGTCTCCCAGATGCGGTACAACGGCAGGGAGTAAATGTCACTAAGTCCTTGGGTGATACCTTTATGGTGATTGGACTGTATGACAGTGCTGGGCAAGCAAATAATATTGCGTTGTCTGATTATCTATCTACGCATGTCCTTGATAATTTAAATCGGATTGATGGCGTCGGTGAAACAGATGTTTTTGGATCGCAGTATGCAATGCGAATTTGGCTAGATCCAAATAAATTGACTCAATATAATTTAATTCCAAATGATGTCGTTACCGCGATTACTACACAAAATACACAGGTTGCAGCAGGTGCGATCGGAGATTTGCCTGTTGTTCAAGGTCAATACTTGAATGCAAAAGTAACAGCAGGTTCTCGTTTAAAGACGATTCAAGACTTTGAACAAATTATTGTGAAATCAGATGTATCTGGAAGTTTTGTTCAATTAAAAGATATTGCTCGAATTGAATTAGGGGCAGAAAATTATCAATCTTTTAATACGATCAATGGTTATCCAGCTGCAGGTCTTGGCATTTCTTTATCTTCGGGTGCCAACGCAATTCAAACATCTAAACTTATTCATCAAACTTTAGATGAACTCTCTAGCAAGCTTCCAACAGGGTATAAGATCGTTTATCCAAGAGATAATACTCCCTTTGTACAAGAATCTATTAAAGAGGTGATTAAAACACTTGTCGAAGCAATTGGTTTAGTTATTTTAGTCATGTTTCTTTTTCTTCAAAGTTGGCGTGCGACGCTTATTCCAAGTATTACTGTACCGATCGTGATTTTAGGGACTTTTGCGGTACTTGAATTACTTGGATTTAGTATTAATACCTTAACTCTTTTTGCATTGGTGCTTGCGATTGGTTTGTTGGTTGATGATGCAATTGTTGTAGTAGAAAATGTTGAACGGCTTATGCATGAGCAGCATTTGTCACCCAAACAAGCAGCCGTTGAATCTATGCAAGAAATTAGCGGTGCATTGATTGGAATTACCATGGTGTTAACAGCCGTTTTTATTCCAATGTCTTTCTTTGCTGGTTCAATTGGGGTTATCTATCGTCAGTTTTCAATCACTTTGGTTGCTGCGATGGTCTTATCTTTAGTAGTCGCCTTGGTGCTTACACCCGCTTTATGTGCTTTGATTTTAAAGCCAAACCATCAACCTAAGTCATGGGCGATTCGGTTCAATAACGGGATAGACACACTTAAAAATAAGTATTTATCTCTAGTGCAAAGCATGCTTCGTTATAAAATCTCTGTATCTGTGATTTTTATTGCATTAATTGCCGTATTTGCTTTGTTCTATAGCAGTCTGCAAAGTAGTTTTTTACCAAAAGAAGACCAAGGAATATTAAGTGTTCAATTTAAATTAGTGGATAGTGCACCACTTTCAAAAAGTCAGGAGGTCGGTGAGGCAATTCGTCAGTATTTTCTTCAGAATGAAAAAGCAAATGTCAATTTAGTGCTTATTCGTTACGGACGAAATAATTCTGGAACGGGGCAAAATCTTGGACAAGGCTTTGTTTCATTAAATCATTGGGACAACCGTACTGGGAAGAAAAACTCTGCTGAAGCTATTCGCAAGAGAGCACTTAAATATTTTAGCCAATTTCCCGATGCACAGATTAATGTGACATTGCCTGCTTCTGTAAATGGATTAGGCGCAACAGATGGAATGGATTTATGGATTCAGGATATCAATGGGCAAGGTGAACAATTCCTCGATCAAAGTTTTAAACAGCTGCAACAGTTGGGACAAAAATATTCAAGTTTTGAAAACTTAGATAAACAATCCACTGATAGTAAAGCTACTTTGAATGTGAAGATTGACCATAAGCAAGCGATGGTAAATGGTTTAAATCTAAATGAAATTAATAGTACTTTGTCGACCGCATGGGGTGGGACATATGTGAATGACTTTATTGACCGTGGTCGAATTAAACAAGTTATTTTACAAGGTGATGCACCATTTCGTTCTAAGCCTGAAGACCTATATAGCTGGTCAGTACGCAATAATCAAAATCAAATGGTACCTTTTAGTTCATTTTCAACGACATCATGGGGTGGGACACCAAGCATTGTGCAACGCTATATGGGATATAGTGCTTTGCAATTACAAGCTAACGTTGTCAGTGGTCAATCTTCAGGCCAAGCCATGAAAGATATTGAACAGTTGGTGGGCCAACAAGAAGGCTTAGGTTTGCTATGGACTGGGCTTTCTTATCAAGAGCAGCAATCGATTAATCAAGCAATTTGGCTATATTTAATTTCTATTGCATTTATTTTTCTATGTTTAGCCGCGTTGTATGAAAGTCTGCGTATTCCTATGGCTGTGATGACCGCAATTCCTTTAGGGATTGGCGGTAGTATTATTTTTGCCCATATTTTTGGTTTACCAAATGATGTTTACTTTCAGATCGCTTTACTTACAACAATTGGCTTATCCTGTAAAAATGCAATTTTGATTGTTGAATTTGCAGCGATGGCACAAACACAAGGAAAAAATGCCATTCAAGCAGCACTACAAGGTGCAGGGCTGCGTTTGCGTCCTATTCTAATGACGTCTTTTGCATTTGGCGCGGGAGTCATTCCACTGGTTTTTGCATTTGGAGCAGGGGCTGTAAGCCGTCAGGAAATTGGTATCAGTGTTTTAGGTGGTGTGATATTCGGGACAGTGTTGGTACTGATATTTATTCCATTTATGTTTGTACTGGTTGCTAATATCTTTAAACCTAAAGAAGAAATTGAAATTTTTAAATAAAAATAATGAAAGCCAAGCAATAGAAATGAATTATTCATGGATTCATTTAAGACATGAATTGTTCATTTTT
This sequence comes from Acinetobacter sp. TR3, assembly GCF_027105055.1. NCBI lineage: Bacteria > Pseudomonadati > Pseudomonadota > Gammaproteobacteria > Moraxellales > Moraxellaceae > Acinetobacter > Acinetobacter sp. TR3. The sequence continues at coordinate 2,283,937 of NZ_CP114264.1, read as the reverse complement.
GTTGTGTAAGTTGAGAATATAAAAAAATATTTGTAGTATGGCTCTGCCGTATAAACGGTTTAACTAGGTTTAATGCCCTAAATGGACACGCAGAGTTGTAGTTTAATCCAAATTACACATTTTTATATTCATCAAAATCTGAATGAAGCTTCTTATTCGACAGTAAAATAATTTGTTGCGTTTAGCCTTTCATTGCAGATGATTTGTAGTGAAGAGGCAGAAATGAGCTACAATAACTTTTTATATTTATTAAGCGACGCACTCAAAAATAATCATATTGATCTTGCACTTGCATCAGTTAAAACCTTTCAAGCCATCGATATTGCAGATGTATTAACACAGCTTTCTGCTGAGCAAAGTCAATTGCTGCTCACACATTTATCTGATCGTGCCTATGTCTTTTCCTATCTTCCTCCCAGTGAACAAGTCAAACTCGCCCAAGCCATGCCCAGAAATATTTTGGCTGAAATTATTGGCGAAATGTCCTCGGATAAACGTGCGGACGTGTTCAAATGTTTGGATCAAGAACAACAAAATGCGTTGTTGCCTGCTTTGGCACAAGCAGAACGCGAAGATATACGTCAACTATCTTCCTATTTAGAGGGAACGGCAGGCTCAATCATGAGCTCGGAATATGCGACTTTAAAACCGAATATGACGGTCAATGATGCGATTAAAATGCTGCGTCTCGAAGCTCCTGATACCGAAATGATTTATTTCGCTTATGTATTGGATGAAGCACGCAAAATTCTCGGGGTTTTATCTTTAAAGCAACTGATACTTGCGCCTGAAGAGCAAAATATTAATGAGCTCATGGAAACCAATGTCTTAACCGCTTATGTGGATACAGACCAAGATGAAGTGGCAAAAACCATTGCACGTTATGATTTATTAGCACTGCCGATTATCGATCATCAAAACATGATGGTCGGAATTGTGACCTATGATGATGCGATGGACGTGGCCAGCGAAGAGGCCACCGAAGACTTCTTAAAAGTTGGTGCGGTCAATGCATCATCTAAACTTAGTATTAAGTCAGCACCCATTTTGCAGCTTTATCAGAAGCGTGTTTTTTGGCTGGTTTTCTTGGTGTTTGGTAGCTTGTTGTCAGGGATTGGTATTGCCCACTATGAAGATGTAATTGCGAAAAATCTGGTATTGGTTTTCTTTTTGCCATTATTGGTGGGAAGTGGAGGCAATGCTGGTTCGCAATCATCGACCCTTATGGTGCGTGCTTTAGCGACAGGTGATGTGCAATTTAAAGACTGGTTCCATCTGCTCGGACGGGAAAGTTTGGTCGCTTTATGTTTAGGGGGAACTATGGCGGTTGCCGTGTCATTGCTGGGTTATTTCCGTGGTGATGAGATGGTAGCTTTAGTTTTGGCGCTGAGTATGATGGGCATTGTATTGATGGGCTGTCTAATAGGAATGAGTTTACCGTTTATTTTAAACAAAGCTGGACTCGATCCCGCCAGTGCTTCCGCGCCATTGGTCACCTCGATTTGTGATGCGACAGGTGTGTTGGTGTATTTATTCATCGCTTCGATGATTTTATTCTGATTGGTAATAATAATTGTACCGACAAAACGGAAAATCTACTTTATTCTCAAGCATAAACATGGTTTTTAGGTTGAGTGAATGACTGCTCCAACAGAACAAAAAAAATTAACTCAGCAGCAAGCGATTGCTGTTGAACGTGATTTAGCAAAATTTGCCAATACCATGGACAGTTTGGTTCGGATTCCGTTCACCAAACAAGGTGTTGGAGCCGATGCTGCACTGAGCACCATTCCATTTGCAGGTGATATCGCAGGTTTTATTCTAACCCTGTATGCATTTAAAAAGGCGAGGGAGGTCGGTGTACCACAGCATAAATTGAAGGGTGTGGTCAAACTGGCGATTATGGATATGTTGGTCGGTTTTGTACCGATTGTCGGTACCTTATTTGACGTATTTATTCGTCCAAGTCGCAAGACACTGGAAATCGTACATGACCATATCCGTGAAGAATATCAAGTGCACAGTGATATTCATGTGGTGCATCCATTCTTGCATGAATCCCTAGAACAAAAGCAGAAAACTTCAGCTTTCTGGCGTAATCCGATCGTAAGTTGGATTTGGTTACGTATCCCAGATTTATTGGGTATTGCCGTACTAATTTTATTGCTTGTTGCAGTTTGGGCAGGTTTTAGTTATCTGTGGCAGTTTTATCAATCTTTTCAAACACACTAGATTTTAAGCAAAAATAAAGCCTCCATAACGGAGGCTTTATCATTTATCTGATACTGATTATTGAACATTTAATTGCTGTAAAGCGGCAACACGTTGTTCAATGGTTGGGTGAGTTTGGAATAAAGCCGCTAAGCTAAAGCCTTGTTCCTTACCTTCCGCAATTGCAAATGCTTTCATTTCTTTTGGCATTTGATCTGGCATTTCTGACTCTGCCTGTAAACGAAGTAGAGCAGAAATCATTGCTTGTTTGCCTGCTAAACGTGCACCAGCTTCGTCTGCGCGATATTCACGTTGACGAGAGAACCACATTACAATCGCAGAGGCCAAAATACCAAATACGATGTCGAGTACAATCGTAATGGCAAAATAAGCAAGACCAGGTGCTTCACCATCTTCACGACCGAACACATTACGGTCAATAAAGTCACCTGCAATACGTGCAAAGAACATCACAAAGGCGTTCACTACACCTTGAATCAATGCAAGGGTCACCATGTCGCCGTTGGCAACGTGACCGATTTCGTGCGCAAGTACAGCACGAAGTTCATCTTTGTTCATACGCTCAAGTAAGCCTGTCGAAACAGAGACTAAAGCATCATTTTTATTCCAACCTGTCGCAAATGCATTGGATTGGTAAGAAGGGAAAATACCAACTTCAGGCATTTTAATACCTGCACGTTGAGAAAGTTGTGCCACTTCTTGTAGTAACCAAGCTTCTGCTTGACTACGAGGAGCATTTGGGTCAATTAATTCAGTTCCAGTGGTTTTTTTCGCCATCCACTTCGACATGAATAAGGAAATTAAAGAACCCACCATACCAAAGACAAAACAGACGACTAAAAGGTTGCCTAGATTCAAGCCACCCGCGCCATGGTAACTACCGACACCGAAGAGTGACAAGATAATGCCAGCTACAACCAGTACCGCGAGGTTGGTCAGCAAGAACAAACCAATCCGCATCATTGAGAAAATCCTCTTATAAATAAAAACTGATCTGATTTACAAATTATAAATCATAACGCTAATATGCAGGGCGAACCCTAAAAATTCAAGCAAAAAATGAGCGTAGATACATTAAGCTAATAAAACAATAGAAGTGTTTTAAGAAGAGGGAAACGACTAATTTATTTGAAAAAAACAAATAAAATCATGATGTGAGAATAAGTGATTTCTTTGTTTAATCACTTACTCGGATTCGTGCAGAGGCAGTTGCATTGGCTGTGGTATATGTGGCTGGTGCATCTGTAAAAGTACCATCGGCCAATGTGATAATTTGACGGCTATATTGTTTAGGTGCGGACATAGCTTCTGAATTTGAAGATGTATAATTTGCCGATTGAGCAATCACTTGAGTGTTTGCATTATTAGAACTCGAAGTTGAACTTAGACCTGATGAATAGAGATTTTGAAAACGACTCGTGACACGACGGACATAATCTTGTGTTTCACGAAATGGCGGTATTCCACCGTATTTATCAATATTGCCTTCACCAGCGTTATACGCTGCAATAGCAAGGCGTGTATCCCCATTAAAACGTTTTAACAACCAACTTAGATATCTCGCACCACCAAAAATATTTTGTTGAGGGTCGTAAGCATTACTCACATTGAAACGACGTGCAGTTGCAGGCATCAGTTGCATTAATCCTTGAGCACCGACAGGGGATCGCGCATTAATATTAAAACCTGACTCAGTATGCATAACGGCTTTAATCAGACCTTCTGAAACGCCATGCTGTTGCGATGCTTGACGGATCATCTGATCAAAAGCATTTTTATTACGACTATAACTTGGTAGAACAGAGGCTTCACTTGACCCCCAGTTACTATAGCTATGAATATTGCTATCAGGATAATAGGTCGCTTTAATCACTTTTAGGTGATTGTATTCAGCTTTCTTTTTATTGGTCAGTAAAGTTGTACCATTATCATCTTTAAATTGATAAATGGTTTGACCAGCATAACTAGATACTGTCGTATTTAAAAAACCGATTGTCCCCAAAAAAAGGACGAAAATATATTTTGTTGTGTCCATCATTATAATATTCACAAAAGATGAGCATGAGTTCTTCACAGCAGTGTAACAAAAAAAAGCATAAAAAAAACTTTAGCTACAATTTTTTTATTTCCACTGTCTTACAAAAAGCAAGTCGATTTGTGCGAATGTTCAGCAAAAAAAATTAAATTATTTTTTTTAAAATCTAAGTCTTGACATATTTAAAACATTGTTTTTATTGAATAAAAATCATTGGTTAAAAAATGATCAATTTGATTGTAAGCCTTGTTCTCACATAAAAATACTTTGTCAATAGCGAAGAAATCCACAATTTTATCCACAGCTTTTGTGGAAAACTGTGGAAAAGTTTGAAATGTAAGCAATCCAGACCGTTTTGACATAATTCGGTCAGAATTTTACCAGTATGAAACTTAAATATGACGATTGCACGAAATTGAAAAATTCTTTAGGTGCGCATCTTTTCGGAATCGGATAAAATCTCGCGGTATTTTTGTTTATGAGTAAATCACGTCTATGTACGCGCCAGTGGAGTCCAACCAAGGATTTAATTTTAAGCCTGAGCTTCCGACGAGTTCGGCATATTATCGCCTGTTGAAAAAGCTTCGTCGTCAAGTAGGGCATGCAATTCGTGATTACAACATGATCGAAGATGGCGACAAAGTCATGGTCTGTGTGTCTGGTGGTAAAGACAGTTACACGTTGCTTGATATTTTATTGCAGTTTAAACGTATCGCGCCGATTAACTTTGATGTTGTGGCTGTGAATCTTGATCAAAAACAACCAGGGTTCCCAGAAGATGTTTTACCACGTTATATGGAAGAAAATAACATTCCATATTACATTCTTGAAAAAGACACTTATACGATAACTAAACGCCTAACGCCTGAAGGTAAAACCTACTGTGCGGTATGTTCACGCCTACGCCGTGGTTCGTTATATGGCTTCGCACAAGAAATCGGTGCAACCAAAGTTGCATTAGGTCATCACCGCGATGACATTATGGCAACTTTCTTTTTAAATTTATTCCATGGCGGTAGCTTAAAAGCAATGCCACCAAAACTTCTTTCTTCAGATAAAAAGAATATCTTGATTCGTCCTTTGGCTTATGTCGAAGAAAAAGACATTATTAAATATGCTGATCTACGAAAGTTCCCAATCATTCCATGTAACTTATGTGGTTCACAAGAAAATTTACAACGTGCAATTATTAATGACATGCTACGTGAATGGGATAAACAACATCCAAAACGTTTACATAGCATCTTTGGCGCCTTACAGAATGTATCGCCTTCACAATTGGCTGACCGTGAATTGTTTGATTTCGAAGCCTTAGATGGGCAACGTGAATTTGATATGAAAGACCCTGAAGAGATGAAAAATCGTCTTGATGTAGTGAACTTGAGTTTTGCTGCTGAATAAAATGTAAAACTTTTTGAAAAGGCACTTATTTAAGTGTCTTTTTTTTTATAAAAAAGAGCGAAAAAGTGAATTCTTCGTACAAAAAGCCATAGCCTAAAATAAAAATTACGTGCTATAACAGGGCACAAGCAAATTGCTTCATTTAATGTTATCTGGATAGATGACACAAGAAATTGAACAAATATATTTGAGGAATAATCATGGCTGCATTTTTAACTGATGATTGGTTTGCAACTGTTGAAAAACTTACTGCTGAAGCGGGTGATTTAAATTTACCACCAACACTTGCGAATTTAGCGATTAATTTAGTTGTAACAGATGCAGATGGTAATACCGAATTGGCTTTAGATGCTGGTAAAATCCAAAAAGGTTTGTCTGCAAATGCTAAAACAACTTTAAACATGGATGCTGAAACATTACGTAAAGTATTCTTAGAGTTTGATATGGCTGCTGCGATGCAAGCGTTTATGACTGGTAAGATCAAAGTACAAGGCGATATGTCTCAACTTATGGCTTTACAAACAGCGAAGCCAAGCCAAGAACAAAAAGATTTATTCAAGAAAGTACTTGAGCAAACTGCTTAAGTAATTTTCTCATAAAAAAGCTTACCGAGAGGTAAGCTTTTTTATTTTCAACTTAGACATCAATACGACTGTTGGTCTTTAAATGTTCTAAGTAAGTTCGAATACGTGTTACATATTGAACTGCTTGTTTATATCGACCATTTCGCGCTTGGTTACGCTGTAAATAATCATATAAATTTACCCATTGATTTGGGTTCTTTCCTTGGGTTTTGATTCGGTTTTGAATCTGATTGACTGCACCTGGTCCCATGTTATAGGCGACCAAAGCATACCAATTACGGTCTGGATAAGGGACATTCGAAAACTGATCTAGCATCAGATCAAAATATTTCGCACCACCTTGAATACTTTGTATTGGATCAGATCGGTTGCTCACACCCATTGCTTGAGCGGTGCTATTGGTCAACATCATCAAACCGCGTACACCAGTGGGAGAAACCGATGTGGGTTTAAGATAAGACTCTTGATAGCCAATTGCAGCGAGCAAATGCCAATCTAAATTATACTTAGACGCACTTTGTTTAAAGCTTGCTTTATAAATTGGCAAACGCTGATTCAGGTCTTTTTGAATCGTAGACCATGCTTCAGGTTTAACCACATTGCGATTATAAAAGGAAGCAAGTTGTTGGGTTGTACCAAGCTGCTTGCTTTGACAAACAAATCCACTTGCAGTGAGCGTTAACGGATCATCAGCTTGCTTAAGTACCCAATTGAGCTGAGGATTTAATCCATTTTTACTTAAAGTAGCTTGATCACCACAACTTGCAGAAAAAGACACAAGTTGTTTACTTTCAATGGCCGCTAAATTTGCAGTTGTCATAGCAAGATTAGCTTTACCTTGAGCAATCCATTTTAATGCAGTTGCATTATCAGGAACCGTTTTAAAATCGAGTTTGACATTTAAACTCTGGGCATAATTTCGTGCTAAATCGTAGCCAAAACCATGCAAAAATTGCCCGTCTTTAAATACAGTTGTTGGGTTTTCAACAGCAACTACCGTTAATGTATTGGTTGTTACAACTGTATTATATTGATGTGATTTTTCTGCGTTCAAACTATTAAAGGGAAGGATTGTAATTCCTAATACCATCGTTTGAAAGGAAAGTTTAGAAGATAAAGAGTTAAGGCTAGGCCTCGACCCAGAACTTGAATTACTGTGCATGTTGTCTCCGCTACAGGTAATTTATGCCCAAAAAGTTCAGCAAAACAAAGCTTTAACTTTTAAAAGTTGATAAATTCAATAAGGGTGGGCAAGTCATGACGCCATTCAAAATGACATAGGATTAATGGGAGAAATGATGTTCGTGTTACACATCATTCACAAAGTGTACAAAAAACAAACAAAATCAACTTAGGGGCGCATATTAAGCGCCGAAAAAAGGATTGTCAAATTTTGATCAATAAAAAAATGAGAAATACCTCACAAATGCATGATTTGAAAAAGAATAAAATTTATACACTGTTGTCATGCTAAAATAAGGAATACAATGCAAAAACTTGTAAATAGAATGTTGTTTTAACGTATTTGAACCCATGAAATCGAACTTAATTACGCGAACTGGACATGATTTATTGGTTGCCGAGTTGAAAAGACTATGGCATGACGAACGACCAGAAATTACTAAAAAAGTAAATTGGGCTGCAAGTTTGGGGGATCGTTCAGAAAATGCAGATTATCAATACAATAAACAAATACTCAGAAAAATAGATCGTCGTGTCCGTTATTTAGGAAAACGTCTAGAAGAATTAAAAATTGTCGATTATATGCCTGAGCAAGAGGGCAAAGTTTATTTTGGGGCATGGGTTGAGATTGAAAATGATGACGGAGAACAAAAAAAATTACGGATTGTTGGGATAGATGAAATTTATGATCATCATCCCCAGCATATTTCGATTGAGTCTCCAATGGCACGTGCATTATTGAGCAAAGAGATGGATGATGAGGTGGAAGTCATTACTCCATTAGGAAAAAAAGTGTGGTATATCAACTCAATTTGCTATGAAAAATCTAAAAATGTTTAAATTTTTACTTTTTTGATTTTATTTTGAGCATTTGATTGATTATTTTGAATAAAAGATTTGCCAATTCTAATTTTTATTTATATGATAGCCGCCATTGGAAGCGTGGCAGAGCGGTTTAATGCACCGGTCTTGAAAACCGACGAGGGTGTGAGTCCTCCGTGAGTTCGAATCTCACCGCTTCCGCCAAATATTGAAATAAGCCCTTGTTATTACAAGGGCTTATTTTTTTATCTGTGGTTTTACCCCTCAACCTATACCTCATCAAACTTTGGATTTAATTACATTTGATATTCCCAAGTTTGAAATTCCGTTGGTTGACTAGAAACTTGATTTAGTAATTGTTTTCAACTTATAGCAAAGTTGTGGTAAATGATGGTTTGGTGGTGTTTCAAAAAGTATGCTGACATTAAATGAAGCCATTATTGATGTAAAAAAAGGTTAAGTCGAAAGCTTTAAAATGGTTTTCAATCTTTTTTGAAAAATTACAACTCCTTCTAAAACCGCGCCTAATTCGATGCCTTATTTTGCAATTATTACCTTCAATACCTACAGTAAAAAATTTACCAATACTTTGCTTGCAGTTTTTAAAAGCAGTTATGAAACTGTCCCAATGATCACTTGCAATTCGGGTGTAGTGAATACCTAATTGTTTAAGCTTTGTCTTCAATCGTTGAACTGTAGCTAAGTCTCTTTTACCCCAAACATAAGCAACAATCTCACCTGTTTCTCGATGGTAGGCGTAAATAAGCCATTGTTTATTATTTTTATTTCCCACAAAAGTCCAAAACTCATCAACTTCAAGAGACTCATAATGACTTTGTTTAGGCTGAATTTGGTAGGTCGATTCGGTTAAAGTACGTAAAACTTTACCGATACTGATTCGCTCAACTTCAGCGATATCTCGTATACCACTACCTCTGACCATCAACTGTAATATTTTTCGAGTAATGCCTGAATTACATCCTAGATAGCTCAGAGCATGGTCACCAATAAACTGACGTTTACAGTCTTTGCACTGATAGTTTTGTTTCCCATCTACTTTGATGCCATTTTTCTTTATACTGTCACTGAGGCAGGTTGGACATTTGATTTCTAGAGTTATTCGCATTTCTCTATTTTATCAAAATTCAACCTGCTTTGTTTCAGCATACTTTTTGAAACACCACCGATGGTTTTATATGCTCTGATTCATAGTAGTAATGATTCAAAGGATAGAGCATATGTTTAAAAAATCTTTTCCATTCCTTGAAATTGATATCAGTACGATTGTTGCTTTTAGCGAATGGTTCAAAGCGTTTATCATGCAGGTCATTGGCAATGGTGATAAGTTGAATTGAATCCTTTTCGTATCTATCGCGAAATTGACTTAAATCAATATTGAAGTTAATTTCTGCATTTGGTTTAGCTTAAACAAGAATATTGACCTAACATTGGTCTGTCATTGTTCTTTGAATACATAAAATTTTATCTAAACCAATGTGATGAATGTGGTAGACAAATTTTTGATGTAATCGTTTCGCTGCTTGCTGTAGTAGTTTTATGTCACAGCCTAGGACATTAATCTCACAGTAAATTTTAAAACTAATTCGTGAGACTAGTGCTGAATTGTACTGTCTGAATAGCCGACCAAGATGACGAGTGCTTTCTTGGCTTAGTAACCAGTGTCTTCTTTTTCTGCTCTAATTTAACCCCATTGCATCCTATATAAAACGTAGATGTCTTATTACTTAATATGATCATTACTGATCAGAGAACTTTCTTTAGTTTGATAAATTCAGTTTGATTTAAGCTAATTCAGTTAACTTAAAAATACGATAAAGCCGTACAAGTATAGTTACACCTTTCGCCACATTTCCAGATGTGGCTTTTTTTTAATCTGCTTAACTTTAATTATCCAATACTGTAAATATTCTGTTCCGTTTACGATGGTTTGTTTAAGTCAAAAAATTTTGATCTCTGAGTAGCCTAAGCAAGTTTACATCCTAGAAAGACCGCTATCGTATAAAATGAATTATATAAAATTGTAGATCAATCACTTATGTTTTAAGGGAGATTAAATTTCTCCCTTGTTTAGATCATTTTCTTATAATACTTCATCTTAAAAAATCACAAATTTTTCATCTATAACATCTTAATATCATCCAAATATTTAAATTCTGATAAAAGATGATTGATAGTCATCTATTGCATGAATTTTTGAGTTTAATTCTAAAAAGTAAGGATGATTTTGTGATTCAGACAGCTCAATATCTCGATGGTGATATATCTAGAATTATTGAAATGGCTTGGGAAGACAGAACCCCATTTGAAGCGATCTCACGTGAATATGGTTTGAATGAATCAGCTGTAATCCGACTTATGCGGCTTCATTTACAAACCAATAGCTTTAAGCTTTGGCGGAAGAGAGTAAGTGGACGTAAGACAAAACATTTGCAGTTACGTTCGCCTGAAGTGTCTCGTGGTTACTGCTCACGCCAATACAAGCATCATTGAATAAGATCAGTGACAAATTAGAAGTTTTCGTTCATAACTAATTCTACAGTATAGATTTTATTTATATAGATCAATTGCATATCACTAAGGTAAAGTAATGTCTAATTTATCAATTGCTTATATTTTTCAACAACAGCAGCTTTTAGTGGATCAAGATTTCCAACTTCCTCAAGTCGAAAGATTGCATAACGATCTGGCGTTATCAAGTGATCATAAAGTGATTGCTCGAGATTTATGTGAAAATGAAACTATTCCTGAAGGATTCGATTTTGTACCGATTCGTCAATTAGTACAGTTTTGGAATAAGATGCAATTTGAGCAAGCAAGTCGAGCTATACAATTACTTGAATGGCGACGTAATCATCAGTTTTGTGGTCGATGTGGAACTAAAACCACCCAGAGCATTGAGCAGTTTGCGATGGTTTGTTCAAGTTGTGGCTATACACAATATCCAAAAGTGAATCCATGTGTCATTACGATTATTACACGTGGGGATAATGAAATTCTACTCGCAAAAAATGCACGAAATAAAACGCAAATGTATAGTTTGATCGCTGGTTTTGTTGAGGTAGGGGAAACATTAGAAGATGCCGTTCGACGTGAGACACTTGAGGAAGTAGGCCTACATATTAAAAATATAAAATATTTGGCAAGTCAGCCTTGGCCATTTCCAAGCAATTTGATGGTTGCATTTAAAGCAGATTATCAAGCGGGCGAAATTGAATTACAGCAAGATGAGCTTAGTGATGCTCAATTTTTTAAATTTGATCAACTTCCAGAAATCCCATTTAAAGGCAGCATCGCGTATGCCATGATCATGCATATCATTCATGGTACAGCAGTCGCCGATGATACGAGTGATGTGTGTTGACAAAAAGTGGAATAAGCAAGAAGAACCTCAATTGAGGTTCTTCTTGTGATATTTGTGGGACAGCAGTGGTCTCGGCTGCCTCTTCTTTGATCAATCTAGACTTTCAACAATACTAATCATGACTTCGGCACAATTTTCACGAGCAAGCCTTGCTTTAGTATATTCTTCAGAATCATAACAAGCTTGTGCAGTTGCCAAATCAGAGAATTCAATAATCACATGGCGTTGAAACTGTATACCTTCCATACAGATTGATTTTCCCCCTCTAGCAAGGAATTTAGCACCATATTTTTCAAATGCTAAGGGAGCTAATGCCATATATTCTTTGTACTGTTCCATATCGTGAATGGTGACATGTGCAATCCAGTAAGCAGACATTTCCTTATCCTTTTTATTTCTAAATTAAAAAAACCATTTTAGTTACAGATTGAGGCACTAAGCATTCAAAATATTTTTTGCAACTGCAGCAGCTTCAGCAATATGTTCAGCCACGGCTTGTTTTGCTTTTTCAGGATCTTGGTGCAGATAAATTGCTTCACACATATTTTTAATACGTTGATAGCCAGAAATTTCTCGCTTCGTCGATTTCATGGTCATTGCACGAAGACGACTAATCCGACCATTCAAACGTTGTACTACTTCCCAAGCAATATGATGTTTTGCGGTGGTAAAAATAGTTTCGTAAAGTTTTGAAGAGGTAGAAATAATTAAATTAATGTCATCTGCTGCAAAGGCTTGCTCAAGTTCAATCAATAATACTTTCAGCGTTTCTGTTGTTTGAGCAGTTAGGTTTTGGGTGCAATCTGCAACGGCACTTTGTTCGAGTAATAGTCGAATTTCATAAATTTGCGATGCAATTTCCCAATCCAATAATGAAACAATTGGGCCTTTATTTGGCAGAATTTCAACTAAACCTTCTGCTTCTAAATAACGAATGACTTCACGTACAACAGAGCGACTTACTCCTAATTCTTCGCACAAGCTTCTTTCGACTAATCTTTTTCCAGAAGGGAAATAGCCTGTAATGATCGCGTTACGTACTTTATTCAAACAAAGCTCACGTAAAGTCACAGGTGGATTTTCAATTTTAAGATTCATAGATGATTAATCTTTCCTGATTTTAATAAGTCAAAATTTTGTTACATGTTTCTAGCCGAAAATTAGCATACCAAACTCTTGCTTTTTTTTCATTATGTATTATGGTATACCATAATACGAATGCAAAAATAAATTCACACGCAAGGAAATGCCATGAATCTAATCCGTAAAACAGTTCTTCATGTTGAAACGACTTATGTCGATGGCGATAAAGAAGCAACAAAACCGCTAAAAATGGTGGCTGCTGCTGCTGTGATCAAAAACCCATGGGCTGGTCAGGGTTATGTCGAAAACCTAACACCTGAGATTCGCCGTATTGCTCCGATTCTAAGTGAACATTTAACTCAACTGATTCTTGATGAAGTCGGTTCAGGTGAAGCGGTAGAAGCATTTGGTAAAAGTGCGGTTGTAGGTTTGAATGGTGAGCTAGAGCATGCATCAGCCCTCATCCATACCTTACATTTTGGAAATACATATCGTCATGCGGTCGGGGCTAAGTCTTATCTCGCTTTTAATAATACGCGTGGTCCAGCGAATGCTTCGATTCTTGTTCCAATGATGGATAAAAATGATGAAGGCCGCCGTTCTCATTATTTGACTCTTCAATTTGCAATTCCAGATGCACCTGCTGCCGATGAAATTGTGATTGTAATTGGTGCAGCGACAGGTGGACGTCCACATCATCGTATTGGCGATCGTTATCAAGATTTGGAAGAGTTAGGTCATGATCTCAAAAACCCTGCAGCTGTCAAATAATCGGATTGCTCATTATTTTGAGCAAGGAGAAGGAGAGCCTTTGGTTCTCATCCATGGTGTAGGTATGCAAGCAGCCGCTTGGTATCCACAAATCGAATATTTCTCGAAACATTATCGTGTGATTTCGGTGGATATGCCGGGTCATGGAAAAAGTACAAAACTTGCGGATGATGCACCTTTAAAAGCATTTGTTGATTGGGCGATCGAATTTATTACAGCATTGAATTTAGGTGCAGTGAATTTGGCAGGTCATTCGATGGGTTCATTGATTACGACAGGCGTAAGTGCAACTCGTCCTGATGTAGTCAAACGAATGGCGGTGTTGAACGGTGTATACAAGCGGACAAGCCAAGCTCGTGATGCTGTTGTGAATCGTGCAGAAGAGTTAAAAACAGGTCATATTGACGTTGAAACACCACTACAACGCTGGTTTGGTAACAGTGAAGCAGAACAAATTGCGGCTGGAAAAGTCAAGTCTTGGTTGGAAAATGTGGACTTGTCTGGATATACCACAGCGTATGCGGCATTTGCACATGGCGATCTAATTTACGCAGATGACTGGAGCAAAATTCAGTGTCCTGCACTGGTTTTAACTGGAACTGATGATCCGAATTCAACAGCAGAAATGGCAGTACAAATGGCAAGCCAAGCGAGAAATGGCACCGCTATTGTGATTGAAAATGAGCGTCATATGGTGAATTTGACTGCACCAGACCAAGTAAATATTGCAATGCAGGCGTGGTTAGAAACCCAAGTCTAAATTGCCACACATTGATGAAGGAATATGATAATGAGTGAAATGGATAGTGTTAATAAAATACGCGAATTACGTGATGCCTTTGGCTCATTTATGACTGGCGTAACCGTCGTAACCACCTGTAAAGATGATGGAACACCATTGGGCTTTACTGCGAACTCTTTTGCTTCGGTGTCCTTGGACCCAGCTTTGCTGCTGGTCAGCATTGCCAAGACATCAAGCAATTATAATAACTTTGCCAATGCTTCACATTTTGCAATTAATATTTTGGCAGAAGAACAAAAGGATATTTCGAATACTTTTGCTCGCCCAAGTGATGATCGATTTGAAAATTTAGCATGGACCAAGAGCGCATCTCATAACCCTGTCATAGATCAAGTCAGTGCTTGGTTTGATTGCACGACGTATCAAGTTGTAGATGCAGGTGATCATGCGATTTTAATTGGTAGAGTTGAAGATTTTGGCTCAGCAGGCTTTGCTGGTTTAGGGTATTACCGTGGAGCTTATTTTACACCTGCCAAATCATCTACGGATGTGATTTCGAGTATGAAAGTGATGATGATGGCATTGATTGGACATGAAAATCAGATCTTGCTTGAACAGACACAGGATCAAAAGTGGACATTGCCACATTTGATGGTTGAAAAAGACGGTGCAGAAAAAGCACTGGAAAAAATCTTTGCAGCTTATCAGCCAGAAGCCTCACCAAGCTTTATCTATTCTGTCTATGATGATGTGACCACCCAGCAGCAATATATTGCATTTTTATGTAATACCCCGATCGCACATGCAACCAAAGGTCAATTTGTTAATTTAAATGATTTAGAACAACTGACTTTTGTGGATAGCGCTTTAGAAAGTATGTTGATGCGTTATCGTAAAGAAAATCATCTTAAAACTTATGGTGTCTATTACGGTAATCAAATTAGCGGTACGGTTCGTCAAATTGTTAAAGAGGAAGTTTAACTATGCGTTTTTCATTATTTGTACACATGGAACGTGTTTCTGATCAACAAACGCAGAAGCAGCTCTATGATGAAATGATTGAACTTTGCCAAATTGCCGATCAAGGCGGTATGCATGCGATTTGGACCGGTGAACATCATGCGATGAATTTCACGATTGCACCTAATCCATTCATTAACTTGGTTGATATTGCGAATAAAACCAAAAATGTACGTTTGGGTACAGGAACTGTCGTTGCGCCATTCTGGCATCCAATTAAATTGGCAGGTGAAGCTGCTATGACGGATATTATCACCAATGGTCGTTTAGATATTGGGATTGCACGTGGTGCTTACTCATTTGAATATGAGCGTATGGTGCCTGGTATGGATGCATGGAGTGCGGGTCAGCGTTTACGTGAAATGATCCCCGCGATTAAAAACCTGTGGAAAGGCGATTATGAGCATAATGGTGAGTTTTGGCAGTTCCCAAAAACCACTTCTGCACCTCAACCATTACAACAACCGTATCCACCGATTTGGGTAGCAGCACGCGATCCAAATAGCCATGAATTTGCGGTGCAGAACGGCTGTAATGTACAAGTCACACCATTACATTTTGGTGATGAAGAAGTCGAAAAGTTGATGGGACATTTCAATACCGCGTGTGAAAAGTTTGCTGATATTCCTCGTCCTGAAATTATGTTATTGCGTCATACCTATGTGGCTGATAGTGAAGAAGATGCTCAATTAGCAGCAGATGAAATCAATACATTCTATAACTATTTTGGCGCATGGTTTAAAAATGAGCGTGAAATTACGCAAGGTCTAATCGCACCATTGAGTGATGAAGAAATTGCAGCTCATCCATTTTATACGCCAGAAGCCATGCGTAAAAATAATGTGATTGGTCAGGCGCAAGAAGTGATTGATCGCTTAAAAGCTTATGAAGCAATGGGTTATAACGAATATTCATTCTGGATCGATACAGGAATGAGCTTTGAGCGTAAAAAAGCATCGTTACAACGTATGATCAACGAAGTGATGCCTGCATTTGCATAGGAGAGAAGACATGACTTCTCAATTCCAGTTGTATATCAATGGTCAATTCGAGGATGGTGCTGCACAATTTGACAGTATCAATCCTGCGACAGGGCAAGTTTGGGTGCAAATGCCTGAAGCACGTACAGATGAAGTCAATCGTGCAGTTGCTGCGGCATCTCAGGCTCTGCAAGATACAGCTTGGGCAGGTTTAACTGCCTCACAGCGTGGAAAGTTGTTATATAAACTTGCTGATTTAATCGAAAAAGCTGCACCGCAACTGGCTCAATATGAAACCAGTGATACAGGCAAGATCATTCGTGAGACGTCAAGCCAAATTGCTTATGTGGCGGAATATTATCGTTACTATGCAGGGATTGCAGACAAGCTCGAAGGGAGCTATCTACCGATTGATAAACCAGATATGCAAGCATGGACGATCCGTGAACCTGTGGGTGTCATTGCTGCGATTGTTCCGTGGAATAGCCAATTATTTTTGTCTGCGGTTAAAGTTGGTCCAGCATTGGCGGCAGGTTGCAGTATTGTTCTGAAAGCCTCTGAAGAAGGACCAGCCCCTTTACTTGCTTTTGCGCGTTTGGTGCACGAAGCAGGATTTCCAGCAGGTGTGGTGAATGTTATTACAGGTTTTGGCCCTGAATGTGGTGCAGTTTTAAGTAGTCATCCAGACGTGGCTCATGTGGCATTTACTGGTGGTCCAGAAACAGCACGCCATATTGTGCGCAACTCTGCTGAGAACCTTGCCAAAGTCTCATTAGAGTTAGGTGGAAAATCTCCTTTTATTGTATTTGCAGATGCTGATTTACAGAGCGCAGTAAATGCACAAGTCGCAGCGATTTTTGCAGCAACAGGTCAAAGCTGTGTTGCTGGTTCACGGTTGCTGGTAGAAGACAGTATCAAAGATGAATTTGTTCAACGTTTGGTTGAGCGTGTTCAAAGTATCAAGATTGGTTTGCCTGATGATATGGCAACGGAATATGGTCCTCTGTGCACCTTACGCCAACGTGAAAAAATTGAGCAAGTCGTTGCTCGCTCGATTCAGCAAGGTGCGAAATTATTGGCAGGTGGGAAAACGCTTGAAAGAGCAGGTTATTACTATCCACCCACAATTTTAGACTGTAGTGATGTACCACAAGCTGATTGCGTCATGACCGAGTTATTTGGTCCTGTCTTGTCTGTAGTGAGTTTTAACACTGAAGCAGACGCGATTCAAAAAGCCAACAGTACGCCTTATGGACTCGCAGCTGGTGTGTTTACCAACAATTTAAGCCGTGCGCATCGGATGACCAAAGCAATTCGTTCAGGGATTGTTTGGTTGAATACCTATCGCGCTGTTTCTCCACTTGCACCTTTTGGTGGTCATGGTCTATCAGGACATGGTCGTGAAGCTGGCTCAGATGCGGTGTTGGACTATACCACCACCAAAACGGTGTGGTTACGTACATCTGATCAACCGATTGATGATCCTTTTGTGATGCGTTAATGCATCACAACAGTCATTAGGATTTAAATTTCAAGGATGAAAAAATATGAATAAGCTGAATTTCAAAATCACATAAATCTGATCACGGCATAAGTAAGATCGTTTTAGTTGGGCTTAAACAGCATCAACAAGGTTCGCTTGATCTTTTTTGTCATTTCATCACCCAAAATTGATGTGATTGCGCTGTAAAACAAGAGAAATATAGGTCAGGTCATCTGGATATGGCGCTGATCAGGCAGGTTGTGAAACCTAAGTTTACTCTCACAAATATTTGATATTGAGGAAAATGAAGTCCTCAAAGAGAGATTAAGGATATGAGCCAAAATGAAAATAGTGCTTTCGCCATTGAAAGCAATTCAATTGATTATGTTGATCCATCTCAACGTCACGGAAAAGTACGTGATCTATTCACGCTCTGGTTTTGTACCAATATTGCACCCTTAGCTGTTATTACTGGTGCAATGTCGATGCTAACGTTTAACCTGAGTTTGATCAGTGCGCTAGTGGCGATTTGTTGTGGTCATTTCTTTGGTGCAGCAATTTTAGCGTTGACCTCTGCTCAAGGACCTCAAGTCGGCATTCCCCAGATGATTCAAAGTCGCGCACAGTTTGGGCGTTATGGTGCCTTACTGGTCGTGTTATTTACAACATTGATTTATCTCGGTTTCTTTATTTCCAACATTATTTTGTCAGGTAAAACCTTACATACGGTTATCCCCGCGATTCCTGTGCCAACAGCAACCGTGATTGGTGCAATTGCAGCAACGACCATTGGGGTAGTGGGTTATCATCTAATCCATAATTTTAATAAAATTGGCACATGGTTAATGGGCGGCTCATTGCTGATCGGCTTGTTGATTATGTTGCCACAAATTAATGCTGAAATACTTGCCAAAGGCTCATTTAACCTAAAAGGTTGGTTTGCCATGTTTGGTTTATGTGCCGTTTGGCAAATTAGTTTTTCACCTTACACCTCCGACTATTCACGTTATTTACCTAAGTCGATTGGGATTTTTAAACCATTTATCTTTACTTACTTGGGCGCTTCGCTTGGAACGATCTTTGCGATGGCATTTGGTACAGTGGCGGTGAGTATTGGTTCTGGTACCGATGCGATGGAAGCGGTGAAATCGGGTACAGGTGTTTTCGGTTCGATCCTGATGGTTTTATTCCTTTGTAATATCATAGGTCACAATGCCATGAATTTATATGGTGCGGTTTTATCGTGTATTACTTCAATTCAAACCTTTGCAGGTCAATGGATACCGAGTAAAAATATTCGTATTGTTCTATCAATTATTGTTTTAATTATTGCAACATTTACAGCACTTTGGGCATCAAGCAACTTTATTAGCTTCTTCCTAAACGTCATTTTTGCCTTACTGTTTATCTTAGTGCCTTGGGTATCGATTAACCTATTGGATTTCTATGTGATTAATAAGAAATCTTATGACATTCAGTCGATCTTTGCACAAGACGGTGGTATCTACGGCAAGTTTAACGCCAAAGCTTTAACGGCCTATTTCATTGGAATCGTGATACAAATTCCTTTCCTCACCAATGCCTTTTTTACAGGCCCATTCGCAAACGTCATTCAGGATGTAGATATCTCTTGGGTAATTGGATTGGTGGTGAGTTCCGTTGTGTACTACGTCTTCAATCTTGAAAAGATCAAATGTAATAGTCCAGAACTCAATGTAAAAGCACAACATTAAACGTGGTCAGAAAGGAATCTTCGACATGAAAAAAAGTTATTTACAATTCGCGTTTGCAACGGCGTTAACCACGATCATTACACCGAGTTATGCTGGAATTAGTTTTGGTGACAGCAATGCGGACTCAGGCAAGTTAACGATTTCTGGTTACGTACGTGCCAATTATCAAGACAAAGATTATGGTGAACCTGTTTCAGAGCATCAGCTTCGTTTTAGTGCTGCACAATTAAAACTCGATTATGAGCGTGGCAAACTATTTGGGCATGCTGAATATCGTTGTTATCAGTACGATACACTTTGCGATTTTTCAACTTTAATTGATGCGTATGCAGGTTATCATTTAAATGAGACTGATCAGGTCATAGCAGGGATGCAAGCTGTTCCATTTGGTCCAGGACGTTTTTGGAACAATAGTCTATATGGCAGTATCAATACCACAACAGGGCTAGAAGATGTGCATAACTTAGGTTTGAGCTATCACTTTGAATTGCCAACTGCGACTAAATTTGATCTCGGATATTTTGCGATTGATGGTGGACACTATCAAGGGACAACCAAAGAGTCTGGTCGCTATAGTGCGAACTATGTAAGTTCTGATGACATTACGAAAAGCGATATCGAAGAGAAAAACATGTGGGTTGGACGTATTACCCAAGATATTAATCTGGGTGTAAAAGGTTTAACTACACAGGTCGGTGCTTCATATTGGACTTCAGAGATTGACAATAAAACCACATCTCAAACGGGTCGACGTAATGCGTGGGCATTATTTAGCAAAATCAATTATGGCAATCTAGGTCTGACCTTAACAGGCGGTAAAAATGATGTCAGTAATAAAGACGTCGTTGATGCAACTTCATCTTTGATGGGTTCATATGACAGCGAATATTATGTTGCAAACAAAGCGACTTACTATACAGCTGATCTTGGCTACACTTTTAAAGATGTTAAGCAAATTGGCAATATCACGCCGTATTTTATGCACAGTCGATACAATAAGGATTTGGTTGGTTCTCAAGATTCAATCCGTAATATCCTTGGTGTTTCAATCGACCATAAACAGATTTCTTTGGTCGCAGAATACATTATGAGTCAAAATGATCCCTTCATTGGTGGTACTGAAAAATCACTGGCGGTTGGGGATGATGGTAAATGGAATAAGTTACTCAACTTAACGCTATTCTATTACTTCTAAAATCAGCTATAACATTCGGGCAACCGAAAATTTTTTTCAAGATTTATTTGGTATGCCATAATACAGGTTTAGTTAATACCAGAACATTGATACTGTTTTGTAAAATGTTCTGTGTATTAATGCCGAAGTCTAAATAGGATAATCAGTATGCAACTTAATCAATTGCCATTATTTCATCAACAAGCCTTTGTTGCTGGACAATGGTGTGATGCCGATAATCAACAAACTTCTGATATTTATAACCCTGCAACACAAGAAGTGATTGGTACTGTACCGAATATGGGCAAGGCAGAAGCCGAACGCGCAATTCACGTAGCAGTTGCAGGTTGGGCTGCATGGAAAAATAAAACAGCCAAAGATCGTTCAACGATTTTAAAAAAATGGTTCGATTTGATGGTTGAAAATGCAGATCAACTTGCATTTATTTTGACGAGTGAACAAGGAAAACCTTTAGCAGAAGCGAGAGGTGAAATTTTATATGCTGCTAGCTTTGTTGAATGGTTTGCTGAAGAAGCAAAACGTGTTTATGGTGATATTGTTCCCAGCCCTTATCCAGATGCACGGATTATCGTGAGCAAGCAACCGATTGGTGTTGTTGCAGCAATCACGCCGTGGAATTTCCCTGCGGCAATGATTACTCGTAAAGTTGCACCTGCTTTGGCTGCAGGTTGTCCTTGTATCGTTAAACCTGCGCCAGAAACCCCATTTACGGCATTGGCTTTGGTCGATTTAGCGATTCAAGCGGGTGTGCCTGCTGAGATTTTTACTGTCATTACAGGTGATGCGGTCACGATTGGCGATGCAATCTTTCAAAGTGATGATGTGCGGAAATTTACTTTTACAGGCTCGACACCTGTTGGAAAATTACTGTATCAACGTTCAGCGCAAACTTTGAAAAAAGTTTCACTAGAATTGGGTGGTAATGCACCATTTATTGTCTTTGATGATGCAGATTTGGATGCTGCAATTGAAGGGGCATTAATTGCTAAATATCGCAATGCAGGACAAACCTGTGTTTGTGTGAATCGCTTTCTTGTTCAAGAAGGAATTTACGAAAAATTCATTGCTGCATTAAGTGAAAAGATCAATGCTTTTGCAATCGGCAATGGTTTGGATGTTGGGAGTGAAATTGGTCCATTAATTAATGCTAATGCAGTGAAAAAGGTTGAAGCCCATGTTGCGGATGCCTTAGCCAAAGCAGGTCGTTTGGTTGCTGGTGGTAAACGTCATAGTGCAGGTGAATTATTTTATCAACCTACGATCATTGCTGATGTCACCGCCGAGATGGATGTAGCGACTCAAGAAACATTTGGTCCATTGGCTGCTGTATTTAAGTTTGAAACTGAACAGCAAGCTATTCAAATGGCAAATGCGACTGAGTTTGGTTTGGCGGCGTATTGCTACACCAAAGATTTAGGACGCGCTTGGCGTATGAGTGAGCTGCTTGAATACGGTATGGTTGGAATCAATAAGGGCTTAATTTCCAATGAAGTCGCACCATTTGGTGGAATCAAACAGTCGGGCTTAGGTCGTGAAGGTTCAAAATACGGGATCGAAGATTATCTAGAAATCAAATACACCTTATTTGGGGGATTGAATGCATGAGTAATGAAAAATTTGAAAAAGGCTTAGCCATTCGTAAACAAGTATTAGGCGAAGCTTATGTGAATAACTCGATCAACAATGCCGATGATTTTAGTTTACCGTTACAAGAGTTAGTCACAGAGTATTGTTGGGGTGCAGTTTGGGGCCGAGAGGAATTGAGCAAGCCTGAGCGAAGCTTAATCAATCTTGCCATGATTTCTGCGCTTAATCGTCCACATGAATTAAAGCTTCATGTCAAAGGTGCTCTACGAAATGGCGTACCTAAAGAAAAAATTCGTGAAGTGCTGTTACAAGTCGCAATTTATTGTGGTGTACCGGCAGCCGTAGATAGTTTCCGAATTGCTAAAGAAGCGATTCAGGAATATGAACAAGAAAATAACTAATTAAACGATTGAGCAAACATTACACAGCATGCTGGTGATGTTTGCTTAAGTGATTTCATTTTGGCCCTTCGCTCTTAAGGTGACATACCAATTGTTACGATTGTTTCGGTCAGGATGGATATAATTTAAACAGAGTATTTATTTTCTAAATAACCAATCACCTTTTATATACTGAGATATATGCAGCTTTAGGTGTCTATTGGTGTAAATTATGCACTTCGTTTAAGGTGATTTTAATTCCATCTTGAGCAAAGAAAATTTGATATTTGATAGATCATCGAAAGAGTAAGGTATGCCCGCAAATCCTAGTAAAACCCAGAAACCTTTATATATTCCCTATGCTGGGAACGCTCTTTTAGAACTTCCACTCTTGAATAAAGGTTCAGCTTTTTCGACTGAAGAGCGTGAGCAGTTTAACTTGCATGGACTGATACCTAACAATATCGAAAACATCGAAGAACAAACGCAACGCTCTTATCAGCAGTACTTGTCATTTGACAATAACTTGAATAAGCATATTTATTTAAGAAATATTCAAGACACAAATGAAACACTTTTTTATAATTTATTGAGTCAGCATTTAGATGAAATGCTACCCATCATTTATACACCAACCGTCGGCGAAGCTTGCCAGCGTTTTTCTGATATTTATCGTCGTCATCGTGGGATTTTCATCTCATACGCTGAACGTCAATACATCGATCAAATTATTCATAATGTGAATAAGAAAAATGTCAAAGTGATTGTCATTACCGATGGTGAGCGCATCCTTGGTTTAGGTGATCAGGGTATTGGTGGTATGGGAATTCCAATTGGAAAATTATCTCTATATACCGCATGTGGAGGTATTAGTCCTGCTTATACGTTACCGATTACGATAGATGTTGGTACAAATAATCAAGAATTACTCAACGATCCAATTTACATGGGATTGAAGCAACCTCGAATCAGAGGGGAGCAATATTACCAATTTGTCGAACAGATTATTTCTGCTGTGCGTGAACGTTGGCCGAATGTGTTGATACAATTTGAAGATTTTGCCCAAATTAATGCAATGCCATTATTGACTCAATATCGAGATAAAATTTGCTGCTTTAATGATGACATTCAAGGAACTGCAGCAGTTACAGTTGCCAGTCTAATTGCTGCATCTAGAGCACTTGGTAAACAACTTAAAGATCAAACCATTACTTTTGTTGGTGCTGGTTCAGCAGGATGTGGTATTGCTGAGCATATCGTTAGACAAATGATGGATGAAGGGTTGAGCGATCATGAAGCCCGTTCACGTATTTTCATGGTTGATCGCTTCGGTTTAATGACTGATCAACAGCCCAATTTACTCGACTTTCAACAAAAACTCGCAACACCTGTGAATGCAATTTCAGAATGGGAATATTCAGGACAAGAGATTGCGCTACTTGATGTCGTAAAAAATGCTAAACCAAGTATTCTGATTGGTGTATCAGGGCAAGCAGGTTTATTTAGTGAAGAAGTGATTAAAACTTTAGCTAAATATTATAAACATCCGATTGTTTTGCCATTATCTAACCCGACTTCTCAAGTAGAAGCTCAGCCAAAAGATATTATTGAATGGACGCAAGGTGCTGCAATCGTTGCGACAGGTAGTCCTTTTGCACCAGTATATTTCCAAGGTAAAACTTATACGATTGCTCAGTGTAATAATTCTTATATTTTCCCAGGAATAGGCTTGGGTGTGATTGCATGTGGTGCAAATCATATTAGTGATGCAATGTTGATGGCTGCAAGCACAGCATTGGCAGATTGCTCACCGCGTTTAAAAAATGCAGCTGCAGATCTATTGCCAAATATTAATGACATTCATCAAGTCTCCAAATTCATTGCTTTTAAAGTTGCAAAAGCTGCTATGGCAGATGGATTAGCAGTACCCATGAGCAATGATGTGCTGAAAAATGTGATTGAAGATAATTTTTGGACACCTGAATATCGAAATTATCGCCGAGTTACTTTTTGATTGAACCAGATTTAGTCTGATTGCTGAAACGTAAATGTACTTTTGTAATCTAGGACAAAACCTGACTGATCTTGAATGATCTTTCAGGTTTTTAGCTTATTATTACTCTCATAAAACTATCTGTTATATTTTTTTTATAAAATCTGTATCTACCTTTATCATCTGTATTCATTCAAAGTATAACGAGGTTGATATGAATGGGCTAAATATGAGTTTTTTAAAAAAGAAAAATAATGCGAGTTTTGTGTTTTTTATTATCACACTCTATGCTTTTATCGGTTTTGGTTTAGGCTATATTATTTGGGAATATTTTCTTTAAAATCAGCTTCAAGCCTGATTTATAGGACTGTTTAGCTATTCATTTAATATAGCAAATTTAAGCTTGCGAGTCTGTTTCGCTACAATGATCAACATCTACTGGATGCTGCTTGGGTTATATTCATCCAGCCATTCAAAATAATGAATAATATTCATAGCTGCTCATTAGAATAAATCATTTTATTCATAGATTTTTGTTCTGTACTCTAAAAATAAGCCGTATTTTAAAAATTAAATAAATGATGATTTGGGACGATGATCATCACATGTTCATCTTTTGAAATAAGAAAGAGTATCGGAATGAAAAAACTCGATTTTGCAATTATAGATCCGCATATCCATCAATGGGATCCATACCATACTCCACATTCTGCTGCCTTGTTGGTTAAAGCTTTGGGGAATTATCCCCGTGTGATGGATAAAGTTGTGCGATTCGTTAAACCGAAACCACTTTTAGACACACTAGGATTAACTGAATATGCGTTGAGTCCTTATCTCCCTCAAAATTATCATGAAGATATGCGACATCATGCGATTGAAAGCGTAGTACATGTCGAAGCAAATTGGCATCATCATAAAGGCTTTGGTGTTGTCGAAGAAACCAAATGGATTCAACAATTAAATTTTAAAGACCAAAATTTAAAGCTAGGCGCAATTATTGCCACTGCCGACCCACGAGATCGAAAATTTAAACAGATTTTAAAAGCGCATCAAGATGCCAGCCCTCTATTTAGAGGTATTCGTAAAATGGCTTCTTGGCATGAGGATTCTGGTATTTATCGTTGGTGTGATCAAGCACATTTATATCAGTCTAAAAAATTCCTTAAAGGCTTTGAACAACTTGCCAAAATGGATTTATCTTTTGATGCGTGGACTTATTCAACACAAATTTCAGAACTTACAAAATTAGCGAAACAATTTCCTCAAACAGCTATAGTCGTTGATCATTTGGCAACACCCGCAGGGCTTTTTGGTGCTATTGGCAAAAAAACTGGTCAAACACCTTCACAACGTGCCGCAATTTTCCAGCAATGGCAGCATGATTTGGCAGTTTTGGCTGAGCAAAAAAATGTTTATGCCAAGATTTCTGGACTGATGATGCCCGTGTTGGGACACCGATTTTATCAACAATACCGTACTGCAACCGTCTATGAAATGGTGAATTTATTAACACCATTGATTCAGCATGCAATACAGGTATTTGGTCCAGATCGAATCATTTTTGCTTCAAATTTTCCTATGGATAAAGCAAATGCAACGCTAAGTGATTTGATCCAAGCTTATATTGAAATGATTACACCTTATGGTGATCAAGCGATGTATTCCATTTTTAGACAAAACGCTGCCAATTTTTATCAATTAAATTAGAGTCATCATATGAAAAGTTTTAATCAAAAGGTTGCTGCAATTACGGGTGCAGGTTCTGGAATCGGTCAACAACTTGCAATTTTATTAGCACAGCAAGGCGCTGATTTAGCTTTAAGTGATGTGAATGATCAAGGTTTAGCTGAAACATTATCTTTAGTAAAACAGTATCCTGTGAAAGTCACTTTAACCAAACTAGATGTTTCTCATCAGCAAGCTGTACGTGAATGGGCGGAGAATAGTTTCAAAGATCATGGCAAAATCAATTTGATTTTTAACAATGCTGGCGTTGCATTAGCAAGTACCGTAGAAGGGATGAGCTATGAAGAAATGGAATGGATTTTTAATATTAATTTTTGGGGTGTTGTCTACGGCACAAAAGAGTTTTTGCCTTATTTAAAGCAAAGTGGTGAAGGGCATATTATTAATATTTCTAGTTTATTTGGACTCACTGCGCAACCTTCTCAAAGTGCTTATAACGCAACAAAGTTTGCAGTGCGTGGTTTTACCGAATCATTACGCCAAGAATTAAATATGCAAAATAATGGTGTCAGTGCGACTTGTGTGCATCCAGGTGGTATACGAACCAATATTGCTAATAGTGCTCGTATGAGTGACAGTATCCGTTCTTTGGGTATGAATCCGGCAAAGGCTAGTCGATCATTTAATAAAGTCCTGAAAACCCCACCAGAAGAAGCTGCAAAAATCATTTTAGAGGCGGTCAAACAGGATAAAGCTCGAGTATTAATTGGGAATGATGCCAAGATTTTAGATTTGATTCAGCGGATTACACCAACGCATTATTCTCAAGCATTAGATTTTCTAACCAAAAAAACTTTGAAAAAAAACTAAATTATTCTTCAATCTAAGGATGCTCATTTAATTTGTGTGAGCATCCTAGTTAATTCATTTTAATGTGAATCATCATCTATCATTATGTTTTATATGTAGAAAGTAAAATGCTGGTTTCACTATTGTAAATACCTGAAATATTTCGAATTCGTTCGAGTGCCTTGTCAAAATTTTCTAAACTGTCGGACTGTAATTCAACCAAAATATCCCATTTCCCGTTTGTAGTATGTAGGCGTTCAACGGCTGATTCTAGGCGTAATTCACGAATAACCGCTTGCGCTTTGGTTCCTTCCACCATGATATTCATCCAAGCACGGATAATATTTTTTTCCACATTTGGGCGGAAGCGTACAGTATATCCCGTGATGATGCCCGTCGATTCCATATATTCAATTCGCTTTTGTACCGTTGCTCTTGATACACGTGTTTTTGCAGCCAGATCTGTAATTGAGATCCGGGCATTATCTTTGAGTAAACCTAAGAGAATATGATCAATATTGTTCATTTTGATACTTGCTATTAGCAAATTGATAAAAATTAATTCATTTTAATCATTATAAAGAATTTTGTGAATCAATTTGATTCTTAATAATAATCAATATACGAAGCCCCAAACATTTTTTTCGAATGAATCAAGAGATCTATGTTGACACGGAACGATGGGGTGAGCGGAAACCTTTGCAGTAAGGGAATCTGTAGATAACAGGGACAATTGATTAATTAAGGAAAAGATGATGTCTTTATCATATGCGGCTCAAAATGGTAGTGCTTGGCAAACCTTTCTCACTCAAGTAGATCGTGTAGCACCTTATTTGGATGCCGACCTCAGCAACTTTGTCAACACACTGAAAAGACCAAAACGTACGCTAATTGTTGATGTGCCAATCGTGATGGATGATGGCACAATTCGTCATTTTGAAGGCTATCGCGTACAGCACAATCTCTCTCGTGGTCCTGGTAAGGGTGGTATTCGTTATCACCAAGATGTTGAATTGAATGAGGTCATGGCGTTATCAGCATGGATGACCATTAAAACTGCGGTGCTTAATCTCCCATTTGGTGGCGCAAAAGGTGGTATTCGTGTTAACCCTAAAGAACTTTCAACACGTGAATTAGAGCGTTTAACTCGTCGTTTTACTAGTGAAATTAGCCCAATTATCGGCCCACAAATTGATATTCCTGCACCTGATGTTGGTACTAATGCCAATATCATGGGTTGGATGATGGATACTTATTCAAGTATTAAAGGTCATACGGTTACTGGTGTTGTAACTGGAAAACCTGTGCATTTAGGTGGTTCACTCGGCCGTGTTCGTGCAACAGGTCGTGGCGTATTTGTTACAGGTATGCAAGTTGCAGAGCGTATCAAATTACCTATCGAAGGTAGCAAAGTTGCGGTTCAAGGTTTTGGTAACGTAGGTAATGAAGCTGCTTATTTGTTTAATCAGGCAGGTGCAAAAATTGTTGCTGTGCAAGATCACACAGGCACAATTTTTAATGCTGAAGGTTTTAACGTAAAAGCATTACAAAAGCATGTTGCTGAACAGGGTGGCGTGAAAGGTTTTGCTGAAGCTACTGTGATCTCGGATGAAGAATTCTGGGATGTCGATATGGATATTCTGATTCCAGCCGCATTGGAAGGTCAGATTACGGTTGAACGTGCACAAAAACTCAAAGCGAAAATTGTGCTTGAAGGTGCAAACGGACCAACTTATCCAGAAGCAGATGATGTATTCGTTAGCCGTAACATTACTGTAGTTCCTGACGTAATTTGTAACGCAGGTGGTGTAACGGTCAGTTATTTTGAGTGGGTTCAAGATATGGCGAGTTATTTCTGGAGCGAAGACGAAATTAATGAACGTCTCGACAAGCTGATGATTCAAGCCATGAGTGATGTGTGGAATACCGCAGCGCAAAAGGAATGTAGCTTGCGTACAGCAGCTTATATTTTAGCCTGTGAACGTATCCTTAAAGCGCGTAAAGAACGCGGTATTTTCCCAGGTTAAAACCATTCATACAGTTAAAGCAAAGGGCTTGTTGAGTGTTCAACAAGCCTGAATATCCAAACAGGAAGTGAGTAAGTAAAATGAGCGATGTCGCAATTACACGTAGCAATTTTAATGATTGGATGGTGCCTGTTTTTGCTCCAGCAAATTTCATTTTGGTTCGTGGCGAAGGTTCTCGTATTTGGGATCAAAACGATAAAGAATATATTGATTTTGCAGGTGGTATTGCGGTTAATGCTTTAGGTCATGCACATCCAGTTGCGGTGAATGCTTTAACAGAACAAGCTCAAAAACTTTGGCATATTGGTAATGGTTATACTAATGAGCCAGTATTACGCCTTGCAAAACAATTGGTTGAAAGTACATTCGCTGACAAAGTGTTTTTCTGTAACTCTGGTGCAGAAGCGAACGAAGCAGCATTAAAACTGGCACGTAAAGTCGGTTTAGTCAGTGGTAATCCAAATAAGAATCAGATTGTTGCATTTAAAAATGCATTCCACGGTCGAACTTTGTTTACCGTAACAGCAGGTGGACAACCTAAATATTCTCAAGATTTTGCACCTTTACCGGGTGGAATCGAGCATACGGCATTTAATGATTTAGATGCTGCTAAAGCTATTATTACTGAAAATACCTGTGCGGTGATCGTAGAACCGATCCAAGGTGAAGGTGGTGTGTTACCAGCCGACATCGAATTTTTGAAAGGCTTACGTGCGTTGTGCGATGAGAAAGGCGCTGTGCTGATTTTTGATGAAGTACAAACAGGCGTTGGTCGTACAGGCTCACTTTATGCCTATATGAATACTGGCGTAACTCCAGATATTTTAACGACGGCAAAAGCCTTAGGTGGTGGTTTCCCAATTGGTGCAATGATTACTACAGATCATTATGCCAACATGTATGCGGTGGGTGATCACGGTACGACTTATGGTGGTAATCCATTGGCTTGTGCAGTGGCTGGTGCGGTGTTTGAATTTATCAATACACCAGAAGTTTTAGACGGCGTTAAAGAACGTCATCAATATTTCATCGATGCTTTGAATAAAATCAATGCTGAATATGGTTTATTCAAAGAAATCCGCGGTCAAGGTCTATTAATTGGTTGCGTACTGAAAGATGAATATGCAGGCAAAGCAAAAAATATCGTGACCTTAGCGGGTGAAGAAGGCTTGTTGGCGTTGGTTGCAGGTACTGATGTCGTACGCTTTACTCCTTCACTCATTATTCCAATGGAAGATATTGACGAAGGTTTAAATCGTTTTGCTCGTGCCTTAGCACGCCTCTAAATCTTGTTGTGAGCATCTAACCATGATGATTGTTAGACATGCAGCGCATCGGGACTTAGATGATATTTATCGTTTAGCGCAAAGAGCAGGAGAGTCGGGCATTGGCTTGACCTCCCTACCAGAAAACAAAGAAATTTTAGCTGAACGTATTACACGTACGACTCACACTTTAGCTGGTTTAACCGAAAAGTGTGAGGCAAGTTATTTGTTTGTTTTAGAAGATACCAGTATTCACAAAATTGTGGGTGTGAGTGCGATTGAAGTTGCAGTTGGTTTAAAAGAACCATTTTACAACTTCCGTGTAGCAAAACAGGTGCATGCCTCTAAAGCCTTAAATGTGTATAAGACTTTAGATACTCTTTTTTTAAGTAATGATCATACTGGTTGCAGTGAACTCTGCACTTTGTTCCTTGATCCTGAATACCGCAAAAACCAAAATGGTAAATTTTTATCAAAAGTACGTTTTCTGTTTATTGCTGCCTTCCGTTCTTTTTTTGAAGAAAGATTGATTGCTGAAATGCGTGGTTTCTCGGATCAAAATGGACAATCACCATTTTGGGATTCGCTCGGTTATCTATTTTTCAATATGGATTTTGCAGCTGCGGATTATTTAAGTGGTGTAGGACAAAAAGCGTTTATTGCAGAACTCATGCCGAGATTTCCAGTCTACGTTGATTTGTTGACCTCAGAAGCGCGTGCTGTGATTGCTGAAGTACATCCACACACATTGCCTGCGGCAAAAGTGTTGATGTCAGAAGGGCTTAAATATCAAGGTTATGTGGATATTTTTGATGCAGGGCCAACACTGGAAGCCAATATCGCTGAACTACGTGCAGTCAAAGAGAGTCGTTTGCTCAACGTTAAAATCACTGAGCAAGTTGAAACGACAGAAACTCATTTTTTGGTTGCGAATGACCAATACCAAGATTATTGCGTGTTGTTGATCAATAACAAAATCACTGAAAGTGACACTTTGCAGATGACAGCAGCACAAGCACAAGCACTGAATATTGCTGAACACGATCAAGTACGTGTTTTAGCATTAGAAAAAATGGAGAAGAACTAATGTCACAAGGTGCATTATTAATTAATGGTGCTTGGATCCAAGGACAAGGAACCGCATTCAGTAAAACCAACCCGGTTAACAATCAGCAAATTTGGGCAGGTCATGAAGCCAGCCAAGCTGATGTTGAGCAGGCATGTCTTGCTGCTCGTCAGGCATTTCCTGCTTGGGCACGTATGCCTTTAGAAGATCGTATCGCAATTATTGAACGTTTTGCGAGTCTACTTGAGCAGAATAAAAATGAATTGGCTCAAGTGATTAGCCAAGAAACCAGTAAACCACTTTGGGAAACATTGACCGAAGTGCAATCGATGGTTGGCAAAGTCGCGATTTCAATTCGTGCTTATGATCAACGTACGGGTTTCAGTGAAACTAGAATGCCAGATGGTATTGCTTCACTACGTCATCGTCCACATGGTGTTTTGGCTGTATTTGGTCCATATAACTTCCCAGGCCATTTGCCAAATGGTCATATTGTTCCTGCATTGATTGCAGGTAATACCGTAGTGTTTAAACCAAGTGAACTCACCCCTTGGACTGCGGAAGAAACGGCAAAGTTATGGCAGCAAGCAGGTTTGCCGAATGGCGTATTGAATATCGTACAAGGTGGGCGTAGTACAGGTGAGGCACTTGCTGCGGCTGAACAAATTGATGGTTTGTTGTTCACAGGTAGTGCGAATACAGGTTATCACTTGCATAAGCAAATGGCGGGCACACCTGAAAAAATCCTTGCTTTGGAAATGGGTGGCAATAATGCCCTCATTATTGATGAAGCAAGCAATATTGATGCGGTCGTGAATTTAGCTATTCAATCCGCTTTTGTTTCGGCAGGACAACGTTGTACTTGTGCACGCCGAATCATTGTCAAGCAGGGTGCGAATGGTGATGCCTTCATTCAACGTTTTGTGGAAGTCGCGAAGAATCTAGTTGTTGGTGAGTGGAATGCTGAACCACAACCATTTATGGGTGGTGTGATTTCTTCTCGTGCTGCTGAACAAATGTTAGTAGCACAAACTAAACTGATTGCTTTAGGCGCAAAACCATTATTAGAAATGACACGTCCACAAGCAGACAGTTCATTGTTGACCGCAGGTATTTTAGATTTAACACAGGTCGATGGTATTCCTGATGATGAATACTTCGGTCCATTGACGACGATTTATCGCTACAACACTTTTGATGAAGCATTAAGCATCGCTAATAACACTCGATTTGGTTTAGCGGTTGGTTTGGTTTCACCTGATCGCGATTTATTTGATCGTGTGTTGGTTGAAGCACGTGCGGGTATTGTGAATTGGAATAAACCATTGACCGGTGCTTCAAGTGCAGCACCATTTGGTGGAGTAGGCGCTTCTGGTAATCACCGAGCGAGTGCCTTTTATGCAGCAGATTATAGTGCTTGGCCAATGGCATCATTGGAAAGTGATAACGTGACGCTTCCTGCAAAATTATCACCGGGCATTGTGCTCTAAGACGGATCGCATCGGGACACATGGAGAATAAAATGTCTGGTTATGAAATCAATTTTGATGGTTTAGTTGGTCCTACGCATCATTATGCGGGCTTATCATTTGGTAATGTGGCTTCAACTAAAAACCGTAATAACGCATCAAATCCTAAGCTTGCTGCAAAACAAGGCTTGAAAAAAATGAAAGCCCTTGCAGACTTAGGGCTTAAACAAGGCGTGTTTGCACCACAAGAGCGTCCGCATGTGCCAACATTGCGTCGTTTAGGCTTTACAGGTAGTGATATTGATGTAATTGCTCAAGCCATGCGTACTGCACCTGCTTTGCTATCATCATTGAGTTCAGCTTCATCGATGTGGACCGCGAACTCGTGTACGGTATCGCCATCGGCTGACAGTGCTGACGGGCGAATGCATTTTACTGCTGCAAACCTAAATAATAAGTTCCATCGATCAATTGAGCATCATACAACGACTCGTATTCTTCAAGCGATGTTCAAGAATGATGTCTATTTCGCGCATCACGAAGCATTGCCAGAAGCTGCTTTATTTGGCGATGAAGGTGCAGCCAATCATAATCGTCTAGGCGGTGCTTATGATCAGGCTGGCGTGCAAGTTTTTGTTTACGGTCAACAACAACTTGGTGGTACAGTTGCACCGCAAAAATTCCCTGCACGTCAAACACGTGAGGCGAGTGAAGCGATTGCACGTTTACATCGGTTAGATGCAAAGCGTACTGTATTTATTCAGCAAAATCCTGACGTGATTGATCAAGGCGTATTTCATAATGATGTGATCGCCGTGAGTAACCAACAGGTGTTGTTCCATCACCAACATGCATTTTTAAATCAATCTGCAGCCTTAGATGAAATTCGTCACAAGATGGCTGAAATTGAGCAAGATTTTATTTCGATTGAAGTCCCTGAAAGTCGAGTGAAGGTTGAAGATGCAGTTTCAACTTATTTATTCAACAGTCAAATTTTAACCCGTGCTGATGGTGGCATGAGCATTGTTGTACCAGAAGAATCTCGTCAGAACTCAGCCGTTTGGAGTTACTTAAATGACATGATTCAAATGGGAACACCAATTGACGACATTAAAGTATTTGATCTGCGTGAAAGTATGCGTAATGGCGGCGGGCCTGCATGTTTAAGATTACGTGTTGCTGTAAATGAAGCTGAGCTGAATGCAGTCAATCCGAACTTGTTTATGAATGATGCTTTGTTCAAAACATTGAATCAGTGGGTGGATCAGCATTACCGTGATGAGTTAACGCAGGATGATTTGGCTGATCCAAGTCTATTGATTGAGAGCCGTACTGCGCTAGATGAACTTACCAAAATTTTAAATTTAGGCTCGGTTTATCACTTCCAAAGATAAAACAGCAAAGAAAGGCTTTTAAGGATGAAAGTACATGGTTGATCTACTCGCGTTGACTTTAGCGCAACAGACACCCGAGCAAATGCAGGGTGAAACAGTTGAGTTTACATGGCAATGGCTAGGTGAAGGGTTACTGCAATGTACACCTAAAACAGTGTATAGAAAAACCATGGTGCTTTCTGCTGGAATTCATGGTAATGAAACAGCACCGATTGAATTATTGTCTCACATCATTAATGACCTATTTGCTGAGCATTTAAAATTAGCGGTGCGTGTACTATTTGTTTTAGGTAATCCTGAAGCGATTCGTAAAGGTGTACGTTATCTTGAAAATGATGTGAATCGGATGTTCTGTGGTGCTTATCAGCATTTACGCCAAGATGCTGAAACTGAACGTGCAGCTCAATTGGAACAGCGAACAGCCCAATTTTTTGAGCAAAGTGGTGCTGAAGCACAGCGCTATCATTACGATTTACATACTGCTATTCGTGCTTCATTACTGCCTGTATTTGCATTATTTCCCTATCAAACACAGCCCTATGATGACTTCCTGATCCAAAGCTTAAATGCTGCGGATCTCGATGCTTTGGTCTATCACAATGCGGTTGGAAAAACCTTTACTCATTTTACTGCTGAACGCTTTCAGGCAGCGAGTAGTACCTTGGAGTTAGGCAAAGCTAAGCCTTTTGGTCAAAATGATTTATCTGAATTTGCGAGTACAGACCAAATGTTGCGTGCGGTACTTTCAGAGCAGGCTTTGCCATGTAGACAGAAGCCAACTATTCGCCAATTTAAGGTGGTGGACTCAGTTCTAAAGCAGAGTGACGATTTCCAATTGCAATTAAGTGCTGATGCACCTAATTTCTCAACCTTTCAGAAAGGTGAGTTGATTGCAACTCAGCAAGCAGGCAATTATGTCGTGGATAATCAGCAAGTTTGGGTTTTATTTCCAAATCCAAATGTGAAGATTGGCTTGAGAGCTGGACTGGTTTTAAAGGAAATGAAATAGGATACATCGAACGGTTATATGAGATGTAAACAAGGAATGAACTGAAACGGAGTTTGAATATGGATGTTCAGTAGAAAACAAAAGATCGGAAAAAATATCCATTGGATATTCATTTTTATGAAGTGGAAAGCAAGGACAGGTTGTCATAAAAAGATAGTTGGAGTGATCGTGTATGAGTAACAATATGGAAGTGGGTAAGCCCCTAAAACGTGCCATGACGAAACGTCATTTGGTGATGATTTCATTAGGTGGTGCAATTGGAACGGGCTTATTTTTAGGCTCAGGTGATGTGATTTCACAGGCAGGTCCCGTTGGTGCGATTCTCTCTTACCTGCTTGGTGGTATCATTGCCTACATGGTCATGCTGTGTTTAGGTGAGTTGGCAGTACAGATGCCAGTTTCGGGTTCATTTGGTGAATATGCCAGAACCTATATTGGGCCAGGCACGGGCTATATGATCACATGGTTGTATTGGTTGACGTGGACTGCAACATTAGGTACTGAATTCACAGCTGCTGCTTTACTCATGCAGGAGTGGTTTCCTTCCATATCCATGTGGACATGGACCTTATTATTTGCAGCACTGGTCTTTACGCTGAATGTGAGTTCCACTCGGTTATTTGCCGAGTCGGAATTTTGGCTATCTTTGGTTAAAGTTCTCACCATTATCTGTTTTATTGCATTGGGCCTAGCCGCTATTTTTGGCTTGATCTCCTATCATGGTCATGAGTCAGCACCGCTGTTTAGTAAATTGACCGAGCATGGTTGGTTCCCAAATGGTATTTACCCAATTTTTGCCACAATGCTGATCGTTAATTTTGCATTCTCTGGTACAGAACTGATTGGGGTTGCCGCAGGGGAAGCAGAAGACCCTGCTAAAACTGTACCGAAAGCAATTAATGCTGCAATTTGGCGTTTATTGATTTTCTTTGTTGGTACGATTGTGGTGATTTGTGCATTACTGCCTTATGAAATGGCAGGACTCAATGCAGAAGGCGTAAGTAATAGTCCATTTGTGACGGTATTTAATTACATCGGTATTCCATATGCAGAAGATATTATTCGTTTTGTGATTATTACTGCACTTTTATCGGCTGCCAACTCAGGCTTATTTGCTGCTTCTCGAATGATGTGGTCATTGTCAGCGCAGAATCAACTTCCTAAAGTGTTTGCTAAATTGACACGTTCAGGTACGCCAATTATTGCCATTATTGTCACGATGTTTGGTGCAATTCCTGGTTTATTATCTGAACAATTTGCGCCTGAAACCATTTTCAAAAATTTACTAGGTGTTGCTGCTTTTACCATGGTTGTGGTTTGGATCTCAATTTGTGTGAGCCAATTTAACTTCCGTAGACAATGGATCAAATCAGGTAAAACTGTCAAAGACCTTAAATTTGCTGCACCATTGTTCCCACTCACACCAATTCTAGGTGGAGTATTCTGTGTCATTACTTGTATTAGTATGGTGGCAGACCCTTCAATGCAAGTAGGTTTTGTCTGCTGTGTTTTATTTATGATTGCCTGCTATGCAAGCTACTATATGTTTTATAAAAACAAAGCTTAACTGTACAATTTAATCTTTCATAAAAGATGAATCCTTACTCAGAATCTTTGAGTTGAGATTCGTCTTTTTTACTTTAGGAAATGATCATTTGGCTGTTTATAAAATATAAAAAACTTGAAATAGAGATGACAAAAAAAGAGCAAGTGCCGTAGTACTTGCTCTTTTCATTTGATTTAGGATATTTACTGATAGGTAAATATCGCTACTCATATTTTAGAAGAATCCAGCAGGTTTGGTTGAATAACTCACCAATAAATTTTTGGTTTGTTGATAGTGATCTAACATCATTCTGTGGTTTTCACGACCAACGCCTGATTTTTTATAACCACCAAATGCAGCATGGGCAGGATAGATGTGGTAACAGTTTGTCCAAACACGGCCTGCTTCAACTGCTCGACCAGCGCGGTATGAAGTATGTGCAGAACGAGCCCAAACGCCAGCACCTAAACCATAGATGGTGTCATTTGCGATTTTGATGGCTTCATCAAAATCTTTGAACGTTGTTACAGATAGAACTGGTCCAAAAATTTCTTCTTGGAAGATCTGCATCGTGTTGTGTCCTTTGAAGACAGTTGGTTCGATATAGAAACCCTCACCCACTTCTTGTCTAGCACCACCACCCGTAAGAAGTTCAGCACCTTCTTCTCGACCCATGTTAATACAACGTAGGATTTTTTCCTGTTGTTCTTGTGAAGCTTGTGCACCAACCATTGTTTCAGTATCAAGTGGATGTCCAACTTTGATACGTTTCACACGCTCAATGGCTTTTTCTAAGAACTTATCCGCAATACTTTCTTGAACTAATGCGCGAGAGGGACAAGTACAAATCTCGCCTTGATTGAGTGCGAACATTGCAAAGCCTTCAAGTGCTTTATCAAGAAAATCATCTTCTTGATCCATAACATCTTCAAAGAAGATATTTGGAGATTTTCCACCAAGTTCTAAAGTGACTGGAATAATATTCTCAGTTGCATATTGCATGATCAACTGTCCAACTTGGGTTGAACCTGTAAATGCAATTTTGGCAATACGAGGATTAGTGGCAAGTGGACGGCCTACTTCGACACCATAGCCATTCACAACGTTTAATACACCAGCAGGTAGAATATCTTGGATTAATTCTAAAACAAGTAGAATGCTTACAGGTGTTTGTTCTGCTGGTTTTAATACGACACAGTTACCTGCTGCTAGTGCAGGAGCAAGTTTCCATGCAGCCATGAGAATTGGGAAGTTCCATGGAATAATTTGTCCAACGACACCTAAAGGTTCGTGGAAATGGTAAGCAATTGTATCTTCATCGATTTCTGAAATGCCGCCTTCCTGTGCACGGATACAACCAGCAAAATAGCGGAAGTGGTCAATTGCCAATGGAATATCAGCAGCAAGTGTTTCTCGAACAGGTTTACCATTATCCCAAGTTTCTGCAACTGCAAGATATTCTAGATTCTGTTCTAGTCTATCTGCGATTTTAAGTAAAATATTTGAACGTACGGTTGGTGAACTTTTGTTCCACTCAGCTTTTGCTTTGTGTGCTGCATCTAATGCCAGTTCGATATCTTCAGCTGACGAACGCGGTATTTTTGTAAATACTTTGCCATCGACAGGAGAGACATTATCGAAGTATTCTCCTTTTATAGGTGCTACCCATTGACCGCCAATAAAGTTCTCATATTGAGCTTTGAATTGAACCTTTGAATCAGGTTGATTAGGATCGACATAACGCATATATATATTCCTTTGCTTATAATTGATCTGTTAAGCATCTACAGCTTTGGTATAAGGTACTTTTGTACGCTATTTGATTAGGATATAACTGGGAAGGTTGGAGAAAGGTTGGAAACCGTGGTCATTAGTAAGGGATACACAAATGTTTACAAAACGAGACCTATTACAACAACGAACATCAATTGATCAACTTAAGCGACACAATAGTTTGTCGCCGCAAAGTGCTGAAATGTTAGGACAAAGTATTGCCAGTTCTTGGCAACGCTCAGCATCTTCTGCTATTCCAAAGGAGCGCTTGGCAGCTCCTTTATTGGCACAACATAAGAAAGCAAAAACGACTTTAGATTTAGCATTAGAGGCTTGTTCAAATGATCTCAGTCATATTGCGGCACAGTCATCTATGGTCATCGCCGTTGGAGATGTTGGGAGTACAATTATTTGGACCGCATCGAGCACGCAGATGCAAAGCGCCGCTGAAAAGGTACATTTTATTGCAGGCGGTCAATGGGCAGAAGAAGAGG
The DNA here is from genome assembly GCF_027105055.1 of Acinetobacter sp. TR3. NCBI lineage: Bacteria > Pseudomonadati > Pseudomonadota > Gammaproteobacteria > Moraxellales > Moraxellaceae > Acinetobacter > Acinetobacter sp. TR3. Next base: position 2,244,754 of record NZ_CP114264.1, on the reverse strand, counting down.
TTGGGACGAATGCCTTAGCGCTGTCTTTAAAGACTCAACAATCTAGTTGTGTGTTTTCAAATGAGCATTATATGGAGTCTGTACATGACTGGGTTTGTTATGCTGCACCAGTGATTGACCCATATTCCAAACAAGTGTTAGGTGTCGTGGATTTATCTACAACTTGGAAAAATCACAATACGCTCGGTGTATTGGCTGCTGAGCGTTGTGCATCTATTATTCAAACTGCTCTGATTGAACAGCAACGTCAGCGTTTATATATTCGCGCTTTCACTTCACCGCAGGTCATGTTTAATAATAAATCTTTAGTTCTAACACCACGCCAGATCGAAATATTGGCAATCTTGGCACTTTGTCCAAATGGCTTGAATCTGGAAAACTTGCATCAAGCTTTATATGGCGAACGTAAGGTGAGTGTTGGAACTTTGAAAGCTGAAATGTCGCAATTACGTGATATTTTAGGCGGAATGTTGGGTTCACGACCTTATCGTTTACTGGCAAATGTAGAGGCTGATTTCTTATATGTCGAGCAGGCACTCGATTCAGGTTACATTGCATCAGCACTACAATTGTATAAGGGTATTTTCCTATCAAAAACAGAAAGTCCTTTCCTGTGCGCATGGCGAGATTGTCTTGAATCACGTCTCAGTGATATGATTTTTAAAACCAAAGAAATTGATGTATTGCTAAAACATGTTGCTCATTTTCCTGAAGCAATTGACGCCGTTGAACGCTTAATTGAGTTGTTACCCTTAGACCATCCTGCACATCAATCTTTAAATAAATTTAGAGATATATCCTAGGGATAGTTTTTTAATTCCATATGTTTTCATGATTGATGTCATTGGAAAAGCTTGTAACCTGTTATGCGGCATGAAAATATCATGAGTCAACTTTTATGCTGATAACGTAATAACTGGCAAAATGTCAGTACTTTTTATGCTTAATTTTTTATTTGAAATAACGGTATAAAGCAGATGCTATCTTTTCATTTCTATGCTGAATATTAAGAAAAAAATAGCGAGAATGATTGGTGCAGTCTCGCTATTTTTACAGTGAATATGAACTACACTTAGTTTTCTAATGTGTTTTTATAGATTTTTCCATCTTTCATAATGATCTTGAAATTGGTTTCTGGATCAGCCACTAAATTGATATTATCCAATGGATTACCCTCTACCAAGATGAGATCTGCATACGCACCTTCAGATATCTCACCAAGTTTTCCATCCTGATAAGGATTTCTTTTGCCGCTTAAATAGAGCAGTTGAGCATTATCGTAGGTTGCCATTTTTAACACTTGGTATGGTGAGAACCATCTTGTCATTTTAGCCAGTTGTTTGCCTTGTTTTGCTGCTAAAGATGGGTCAAACAAGCAATCTGTACCCCAAGCCAATTTCACATGATATTTTTTTGCTAAATTATACGCATTATCTGTCCCTTGGGTCATTTCTAGCTGTTTTTTTCGATTGGCAGAGCCTTCAGGAAAAGGGATTGCTTCTTCATCATCTAGAAAAGGTTGTAGGCTCCACCAAACGCCTTTTTCTGCCATTAATTTTGCTGTTTTATCATCGAGTAATTGACCATGTTCGATAGATTTTACCCCTGCATCAATTGCCGTTTTCACTGCATGGGGAGTGTAAGCATGCACTGTTACATAGGTTCCCCAATTAGCTGCTGCATCGACAGCGGCTTTAAATTCTGCTTCAGTATATTGAGATACATCGAGTGGGTCATAGTTGGAAGAAACTCCTCCACCTGCCATGAGTTTGAGCTGGGTTGCACCTTGTCGTAGTTGCTCTCTAGAACGAATTAAGACTTGATCTGCGCCATCTGCAATCGCTGCCATACCATTGCGTTCTTGATAAGACAGTTCTCCAATTTTGCGAGGAACATCGGTTGGGAAACCAAAATCACCATGACCGCCCGTTTGGGAAATAAAAGCACCACTTGCGAAGACTCTTGGCCCATTGACTAAATTGTTATCTATCGCTTTTGCCAAAGAAAGCGCACCGCCGCCCAAATCACGAACAGTCGTGAAACCTCTTAATAATTGTTTCTCGGCTGATTTTGCTGCGAATAAATTGATAAATGCAAAATCAGAGAGTAATGCTTGTTGTTGAGGAATACTGTCGAACATCAGGTGTGCATGGTTATCAATTAAGCCAGGGATTAAGTATTTGCCTTTGGCATCTATGATTTTGGTCAGTCCACTGCGATTTGTCATGATGGCATCAGCGCTAATTTTTTTGATTAAATTACCTTCGATGAGTACATTGCCCTTTATAATTTTATTATCTTTACCATTAAATATATTAACGTTATTTAATAACACCACCGTTTTGGCGTCTTGTGCAAAAGTAGTACTGCTACTCATCAGGGCAAGAAACATGAGTGCAGCGATTTTTTTTAGGTCATTGAATTTATCAAAAATTACTATTCTATTCATTTGATTCTACTGTTTTTAATGATTAGTGATATCACCTTAGCATACTGCTTGTTGTGAATAAATAGTGTGCAGATAATTGATATTGTTGGAGTCAAATCATTTAATTATGAGGCTCTAAAAGTATGGCTAAGCGTTATTAGATAGCAATTATAGTACTTACATTTGAGTATTTGCGTTTAGAGCACAAGTATTTTTCTAAATGTGTATTTTTCAATAGCATCAAGACCTATTTCAAAACTAGACATTCTCATATTCAGTCTAGCGAGTGAAACTAAAGGCAGTGAATTTTTGCTTATGTATGCAGCATTTTTACGTATTGGATTAAACGTTTGAGAGCGATGAGATTAAGTTTGCAAGTCAACTAAACTTTGTGAATAAAAGCGATGTAAATATCTAATGGTTAAAATATTGGTGGGGCTGGTTAAAAAAAAGGGAATACCTTTTCAGGGATATTCCCAAAATCAAGTAAGCCGACGGTCGGAGAGATTCGGCTTACTTTTCGGGGAAAGCTTGAATAATTACAATGCTGCTTTAAAAATTTCAACAACTTGAGCGTGTGTTGCTTTACGAGGGTTGGTCAGCATACATGCATCTTTTTGAGCATTCTCTGCCATAATTGCAAGGTCTTCAGTTTTCACACCAAGTTCAGTTAAACCAGATGGAATGCTGATAGATGATGAAAGTTCACGAATCGCATTAATTGCTGCATATGCTGCTTCAGTCTCGGTGAGTCCATCTGTGTTGACACCCATAAGCACCGCAATTTTTGCATAACGGTCTTGGCAAGCAATTAAATTGAATTCACAAACATGAGGCAGGAGTACAGCATTACATACGCCATGCGGTAGGTTGTAGAATCCGCCTAATTGGTGAGCCATGGCATGTACATAGCCTAGAGATGCATTATTGAATGCCATACCTGCAAGGTATTGTGCATAGCTCATCGCATCGCGTGCTTCAATATTTTCACCATTTGCGACAGCAGGGCGTAACCATTGACTAATCATGGTAATCGCTTTTTCTGCACAGGCATCAGTAATCGGGTTTGCCGCAGTCGATACATAAGCTTCAACAGCATGTGTAAGTGCATCCATTCCTGTTGCAGCGGTTAAACCAGCAGGTTTGGCCACCATCAGTTTAGGGTCATCAATTGCGATGAGCGGAGTACAACGCCAGTCTACAATTGCCATTTTCACATGCGTATCTGTATTGGTAATAATACAGAAACGAGTCATTTCTGATGCAGTACCCGCAGTGGTATTAATCGCAATAAGTGGGGTCATTGGTACTGTACTTTTATCAATACCTTCATAGTCACGGATATGACCACCACCTGCTGTAACAAGCCCAATCCCTTTTGCACAATCGTGTGAGGAACCACCACCTAAAGAGACAATAAAATCACAGCTATTGTCGTTATAGGCTTCTACACCATTATGTACATTGATGTCAGTTGGATTTGGTTCCGCGCCTGGAAAAATGTGGCTGTCAACGCCTGCATCTTTTAAAAATTGTGCAATGGTGTCTGCAACGCCAAATTTGAATAAGCCTTGATCAGTTACGATCAGTGCTTTTTTTGCACCAAGATTCTGTGCTTTCGCACCGATTTCTTTTGCACAGCCTGGTCCAAAGAGAGATACACAAGGGATGTAAAAACCGTTAGTTTGATCTGCAATATTTTTAAAAGCCATGGAGCGATTCCTTCTTCCATATTCCATTGTTTGTTATTCAGTGATCTCATCACTGTAGGCTCAGTATGCAAGGCTTAAAATTTTTTCCTACCTACCAAAAACCTACCAAGAAATGTCCCAGACTGTTTAAATGAAATAATATAAATTTTTATCTCAGCGCAATCGATGCATATTAGAAAATTAAATATCTGTATTTTTACTGAATATTGAGGTTGTTAAATAATTGTTTTTTAATGTAATAAAGAGTAAATCTCACATTTTATTCACGGTTTTATCTCTATAAATTGTTTAGTTAATTTTGATAAAATCAAGAGGATAAAATGAAAGCTAAAACTTTATTGGGCATGACAATATTGTCTGCTGCAATGACTGCTGTTGTAATACCAATGCAAGCAAATGCTGAAAAACCCTCTGCTGTCGATAAAATTGATGTGAATCAATATGCTGGAAAATGGTACGAGATCGCTCATTTGCCAATGTATTTTCAACGACACTGTCTAAGTGATACGACTGCTGTGTATACACTTAATCCTGATAAAACCATCGGGGTTTTAAATAGCTGTAGAACTAAAACAGGGCAAATGGATAGTTCACAAGGTGTGGCTTATCCTGCTAATAGTGGGAATAGTAAATTGAAAGTTAGTTTCTTACCTAAAGGTTTACGTTGGCTGCCATTTACGAAAGGCGATTATTGGGTTTTACGCGTAGATCCTGAATATAAAGTTGCATTGGTAGGTGGGCCATCGACGAAATATTTATGGCTTCTTTCTAAGACACCAACAATTGATGACGCTACTTATAATTCATACCTTGAAACAGCTAAACAACAAGGTTACGACTTATCTAAGCTCATCAAAACTCCTCATCGGACACCATAAGTTCTTAAAATTTAATCAGGTATCTCAGTTGGATACCTGATTTTTACTATTAATTTTAGCTTGTGATTTACATTTTTTAGAGCAATATTGAACTTCATTCCAACATCGTTCCCATTTTTTACGCCAAGAAAATGTGAGGTGGCAATTTAGACAAACTTTCTCGGGTAAATGTATTTTTTTATGCATTTTTAGAGTTCTTCGATTTGATTTTGAAGATGGGAGGCACGTTTTAAAATACGATTTTGTTCAGATAATTCTAATTTATCCCATTGCTTATACATCATTGTCATCCGCGGATTTGAACTAAAAAAGACTCGATTTCGATGTAGAAAGTCCCAATATAAACTGTTGAATGGGCAACTATCATGATCAGTTTTGGTTTTTACATTGTAATGGCAGTGTTGACAGTAATTAGACATTTTATGAATGTAATTACCTGATGCTGCATAAGGTTTACTTGCAACAAGACCAGCATCTGCAAATAAAACCATTCCATGAGTATTTGGAAGTTGTACCCATTCAAATGCATCAGCATAGACACTCAAATACCATTCATTGACTTGCTTGGGTGAGATGCCATTCAATAATGTGAAATTACCAATCACCATCAAACGTTGAATATGGTGAGCATAAGCATTTTCCAAAGAGTTTCTTAAACATTCATGCATACATTGCATTTTTGTTTCAGCAGTCCAAAAATAGCTGGGCAAGTCTCTTTTAGCATTTAATTTATTGAGATCACGATAATTCGGCATGCACAGCCAATAAACGCCGCGAATAAATTCACGCCAACCTAGTATTTGTCGAATAAAACCCTCAGCAGCGTTCAACGGAATTTGGTTATTGTAATAAGCTGATTCAGCAGCATCACCAACTTCTTTGGGTGACAGTAATCCACAGTTTAGGTAGGGAGAAAGGAGGCTATGGAACATATAATCTTGTTGGTTGACCATAGCATCTTGATATTGACCAAAATGGAATAATTGATATTGGATAAAATAATCAAGGGCTTGAAGAGCTTGTTGGCGTGTAGTTGCCCAGTTGAAATGATCAATTTGACCAATATGATCTTGAAACTCTGCTTTAACTAAAGCGATCACATCTAAATCAATCTGGTCACGAGTAAAATATAAAGCTGGAGAGATAGTGGGCGTTCCATTCCACTTTTGACGATTATCATTATCAAAATTCCATTTTCCTCCAATTGGTTTATCCGCTTGCATCAAATAGCCTGTTTGCTGTCTTAACTTTCGGTAGAAAAACTCCATCCGTAGGACTTTGGTAGTTGAACTCCATTGTTTAAAAGCTTGAATCGAAGAGAAAAAACGATCGTCTATAAGGATTTGTACGGGAATGTTGAGTTCTTTTTCCCAACTATTTTCGATTTGATATTGTAAGCGGTATTCTCCACATTCGGTTATGACTAAACCTTTTGCATCTTGTTTATCTAATTGAGATTTAAGAAATTGAAGAAAATTGTTTGTTATTTTTGAACGGTCAAAAACTTGATAACGAACAGTCCATCCTTGTTGTTTAAGATGTTTGGCGAAATGCCGCATTGCACTAAAAATGAGTGCAATTTTCTGAGGATGATGTTTTACGTAGGTGGTTTCTTCAACCAGTTCTGCCATTAAAATCACATCTTCATGCTTATCAAGTCGTTTTAATGTAGCGATTTCTTCAGAAAGTTGATCACCTAAAATTAAACCATAGCGCATAAGCTTTCACGCTTAAAAATTTGAATATAGTTTTTCGGTTGTAAAGTTCTTGTGAATACTGCAATTCTTTTTAATTGTATTGGATTGAGAGCTTTTAAATTAAGCAATATGGGCATTTAAATCAACAGCTAAACTTGAATATAGACTATGAAATATTCTCAGTGAAATAAACAGGTGACATCAAACGAGCATCTAAGTTTTGACCGCAACAATTACAGCTCAGCGTTGGTTGAATGACATTGCCACAGCTTTTGTGTAAGTAGCGAAGTTCTGGGAACTGTTTATCTTCATTCTGCCATAAATTTCCCCAAACACTCATCGAGACAATGATGGGATAAAGCGCTAACCCTTTTTCTGTCAGTTTGTATTCATAGCGTTTGGGAGCTTCGTGATAAAGCACTTTTTCAAAAATCTTGTTTTCAACCAATCGGTTAATACGCTCGGTAAGCAAGTGGCGTGTGATACCCAACTGTTTTTGGAAGTCATCAAAACGTCGTGTTGCCATAAAAGCATTACGAATAATTAACAAGGTCCAACGATCACCAAAAATGGATAATGTCCTTGCAATTGGACAGTTCATTTCGCCGAGTTCATGCCATTTCATTGCTTACACCATCGGTTTGTCTTTAGAGGAAGCAAGCTGTCATTTTAGGACAACTTTAGCCACCATCACATCTACTTTATTGACAAGCTATTTTAGCATAGTTATTTTGTTCGCATAAGTTCCTTTTTGGAACTTACTATTTTAAGATGAATTCTTGAGGTGAGTTATGTCTATGTCAGTGTTGAAAGAAAAATCAAAGCAAAAAACACCTGCATCATTCCCAGTACGTCGTATGGATTATGAGTTTCAGGATATGCCCAAGTATTGGTGTAATAATGAGCCAGCGTTTACCCATTATTTCACGGGTTTGTCTACATTGTTTCCAGAAGGAGAGTCTTATTTTGTGCGATCAGTTCGTGCCTTACGAGATCGAATTAAAAATAATGAACAGTTAGATCGTGATATTGGTGCATTTATTGGTCAGGAAGCCATGCATTCCAAAGAACATCATGCATTTCATCGAAGTGCGCAGCAGTATGGTTTAGATCCTGAATCATTAGAAAAAACCACAGGGATTATTCTGAAAGCGATTGAGCGAACCTTTCCCAAAAAATGGAATTTATTGGTTACCGTAGGTTTGGAGCATTACACCGCCGTTCTTGTGGTGGAAATGATGAAAGATGTGAATGAACTCATGACCGATGAAACCATCCGTAATTTATGGTTATGGCACAGCGTTGAGGAAACAGAACATAAAGCAGTTGCCTATGATATGTATGAATATTTATATGGCAAAGGATTGGCTGCTTATATTCCGCGAGTTGCTATTTTTACCTTTAGTTTAGCCATGATTACCGTCATGTCGACGGCATATCAAGTGGTGCTTTTGAAACGTGATCAACAATTATTAAACTTAAAATCATGGCTTAAATTTGCACAACATGGCAGAGAAAAATATAAAGTTTTCATTCCTAAATTTTTAGATTATTACCGTTTTAATTTTCATCCCAATGACAGCGATGAGTCTGAAATCGTCGCAAAAACCAAAGTAAAAATTGGATTATCCCAAGTCGAAAATCATTTACCTGCTTAACTTTGAGGAATAAACCATGCAATCACAAGCATCAAAAGCAAGTTGGGCGATGATTCCTCGACAAGTGAAATTTGAATGGAATGATTCACCCTTACATTGGATTCCACAAGATCCATTAGCCAGTCATGGTGTTAATCATTTTAGTTTTACCTTGGTTCGTGGCGAGTATTTTTTCTGCCGCATGTTCAATAAAGCATTGCCATTGATTGAAGATGAAAAACTAAGAGAAGATACGAAAATTTTTATCCGACAAGAAGCCATTCATTCTCAAGCACATAAAAGCTCAATTGACGCATATTTAGTTCGTTATGGCGTTGATGTAGAACAGCAATATAAACGTGTCGTCAATCTGTTTGATCATGTATTAGCGGACAAACCTTTAGGGTTTAAGTTACCGAAATCATGGCAAAGACCTTGGCTGAATGCACGTGTTGGGCTTGTGGCTGCTGCAGAACATTTTACCTCCGCAATTGGTGAATATGTTTTGACTCGTTCCGAATGGGAAGCTCGTGGGAGTGATCCTGTGGTCAGTGATTTATTCACTTGGCATAGCGCCGAAGAAGTTGAACATCGCACGGTGGCTTACGATGTTTATCAGCACATTTCTGGAAATTATCTATTGCGTATTGCGGTGATGGCAGTGACAGCACCTATTTTTACTTACCTGATGGCAGCGGGTACGGTTCAGCTTGCACAAGATGATCCATTGATTCCGAAGCAGCAAAAAAGCTTATGGCGACCTGCGTTTTGGAAGGCTTGGCATCGTTCGGATTTAAATGGTTATATGCCCGGTCCTGTATGGTTTTTTACCACCAGTTTACGGTTCTTTAAACCCAATTATCATCCGTTCTACGAAGCTTCAACCGAGCTTGCGCAAAGCTATTTGGCTCAATCTGCGGGTGTACTTGCTCATCAGCAAAAAGCAGAGACTTTGACACAGGTGCAGTCATGAATCATTTTGAAAAAACCAAGCATTATGTGCTTTCAGGCAATATCTGTTTAGCTGCTTATCATTGGGGGCGTTTAGATGCGGATCGAGAAACAATCGTATTGGTACATGGTTATCCTGACGCTGCTGATGTCTGGCAGTTGGTTGCCGAACGTTTAGCCGTTGATTTCAATGTGGTTGCTTATGATGTAAGAGGCACAGGATTATCTGATATTCCTGAAACCACGCAAGGCTATGCTTTTGATTATTTAGTACAAGACTTATCCCAAGTCATTCAAGCAATGAGTCCAGATCAAGCTGTTCATTTAGTTGGTCATGATTGGGGCGCTTTACAAGCTTGGGAAGCCGTATTAGGGGATCGTTTAAAGCCTCAAATTGCGTCTTATACCGCATTAGCACCGAGTGCGGATCATGTGGGTTGGTGGTTTCAGCGTCAATTGGCTCGACGAAATTTTCAAGGCTATTTTAATGTCGCTAAGCGCATAACCGCATCTGGTTATATGGCGATGTTTCAGATGCCGATATTGCCAGAACTGACGTGGCATTTAGGTTTAGATAAGTTGTGGTCAACGCTTGTGGGTTATTTAGAAAATACCACAGTCGAAGCAAGCCCAACACAACTGAGAAATGCAAAGAGCGGTTTGGGGCTATATCGTCAGAATTTAGTAAAACCACTTTTAAATCCTTCACGTCGTCGTACCACCATTCCTGTGCAGATGTTGTTGATGAATCAAGATCCGTTTGTACCCTTGTCGTTGAGTCAAGGGATGCAGGAGTGGGTTGAGGATATTCGCTATGCCGAAGTGAGCGCAGGGCATTGGGGAATTCTAAGTCAACCACAGCCGATTGCAGAAAAGATTCAGCAATTTGTGCAATCCATTTCACAGCGTAGATCAAAGCAAATTGCTTAAACACTTTATTTCACATAGAAAATGAGATCAAACAGATGAAAACTCCAAATCAAATGACGGGTTTAGAAATCATGCAGGCATTTCAACAAGGTTTAGTGCCGCCACCAGGAATTGCTAAAACAATGGGTATGGAGGGTGTTTCTGAAGTTGAATATGGGCGGATTGTATTTATTGCGATTGCAGATGAACGACATACCAATCCTTTAGGGGGCGTACATGGTGGTTTTGCTGCAACAGTATTGGATTCGGTGACGGGTTGTGCAACGCATACCGTGCTAGCAGCAGGTGAGGGTTATGGTACGACGGATTTAGCCATCAAAATGTGCCGTCCAATGCCATTTAATAAAAAACTCATCGCTGAAGGAAAAGTGATTAATGTTGGACGCAATTTGGTGATTTCTGAAGGTTATCTGCGTGATGAGGAAGGAAAATTATATGCCCATGCCACAGCAACCAATATGGTGATCCGTACTTAATCAATGTATTAGGCAGTATGTAGGTTCTGAATCGAAACTAGAATAAATTGTTGGAGATGAAAGATGCAAACCAATTTTTACGCTCGTCATTTCAATAAAGTAATGACTTTAATGGGATTGGGTTTTATTTCTTTTTTTGGTATTGCTTTATTCGCCATACTATTTGGTTGGACTGATCATTTATTAAAAAATGAGGTCGGAAGACTGATTTTACGTTTAATTCGATGGGGCGGTGTAGAACCACATGCTGAACACTATGAAGCCATGATCTCGATTATTTATGTTGTTTGGGGATGGTTTCTGCTCAAGATTGCCAAGTTTCCTGAGAAAAATATCGCATTCTTGGATTTTACCGCAATCGCAAATATAGGTCATTTTGGATTAATGACAGCAATGGCATTGGTCATGCCGAATGAAAAAATACATCTATTGGGCGATTTGCTTTTAGGTTGGAGCATATTGGTGTTATTTATCGTATTTTGGCTTCCGACTCGCCGAAGTATTTTGCAAGAAACACAATAATTGACAGGAAAAAAGAATGAAAAATTCAGTTGTTTTACATCAGTGGGAAATTTCACCGTTCTGCCAAAAAGTTGCTCGAATGTTGAAGTTCAAAGGCATTGCCTATGAAACCGTCAATTATAATGGGGTTCTAGGTGCGAAAGTGCCGATGTTGAGCAAAGTCGGTAAAGTACCTGTATTGGATATTAATGGTCAACGGATTCAAGACAGTACGCGTATCGCTCGTTATTTGGATGAGACTTATCCTGAATTACCTCGTTTATATCCAGCAGATCCTTTGCAAAACGCCTATGTTGAACTTTGGGAAGATTGGGCGGATGAGCTGCTATATTTTTATGAAATTCATTTCCGCGTGAGTGATGCTGAAGCATTCAATCATGCTGTGGCAATGAGTGCTGAAGGTCGTCCTAAGCATGAAGTTATTTTGATGAAACCGTTACTAAAATCAGCGCTGAGTTTGCAACTAAAAATGCAAGGTACAGGACGTATGGCAAAAGCAGATATTGAAGCTGAGTTTATACGACATTTAGAACGCATCGAATTGGTTTTAAGCAATACAGGTTGGCTCGTTGGGGATGTGCAAACACTAGCTGATATTGCAGTTGGTTCACAGCTTTTGGAAATCGTGCGGACGAGTAAAGTATGGGGTGCTAAAATTAAGAGCTATTCACATATTGCACAATGGATTGTCCAATTATGAGTGTGCCAAGTAACAGCTTAAAACTAACCAATCCGACACCATGTGCAGTGGTGATTGGTGTAGGCGCTCAGCAAGGCATTGGTGCGGCAGTGGCACAACGTTTCGCACAAGCAGGTTTAAAAGTCTATGTGGTCGGGCGTACTTTGCAAAAAGTTGAAGATGTCGCTGCTGAAATTCGATTACATGGTGGAACGGCAATCGCGAAATCTTTAGATGCGGAAGACCCTGTCCAAATTCAGATTTTGTTTGACTCGATCAATCATTCAGATGAACAGATTGCAGCAGTGATTCATAATGTCGGTGGTAATGTTCCTTCAATTTTCCTAAAAACGTCGCTTCAGTTTTTTACGCAAATGTGGCGTTCTACTTTTTTATCTGCCTATTGGGTATCGCAAAGTAGCCTAAAGATTTTTGAACAGCAACAAAAGGGCACGTTGATCTTTACTGGAGCAAGTGCCTCAATGCGAGGAAAACCATTTTTCGCAGCTTTTACCATGGGGAAGTCAGCATTAAGATCATATGCTTTGAATCTTGCACAATGCTATAAATCGCAAAATATTCATGTGGCGCATGTGGTGGTTGATGGCATGGTCGATGGTGATCGTGTCAATAAGGCTTTATTTGGCTTAGGGCGTTTGGCTCGGTTGACGCGTGGAACGGGTGGTTTAAATATCGAAGCAATTGCTGAAAATTATTGGATGCTGTTTCAACAAAGTAGTGATTTGTGGACACATGAATTGGATCTACGTCCGTATCAGGAGCGATTCTAAGATGAAGAAAATATTCACACGATTGTTTCAATCACATCTCAAGCAACAGTCTTGTATTGTTCTCTTCGGCGATGATATTCAAGCTTTGAGCCAAGTTTGTATCGAACAGCAGAAGCATAAAGCAATACATGTTTATCAGGTCTTACATGATGCCAAGCAAAAATCGGTAAAGATTGAATCTCAAAATTCTGAATTGACGTTTGTCTCTTTGAACTTAATCAATCAGGCGGCTTTAAAAGATTTGATGCAGCATATTCGATGGCAAGCACATCAGATTGAACTATGTATATTTCAGCCTAGCTTTCATCCATATCCTCAAAAAGAAACTGACTTCACTCAACAGATTGAACAACAGTGGCAAAATACGGGACTAAGTGCCGTCAGTGTTTCACAAATCATGATCAAGCAGATGCTTCGTCAGCAAGGTGGGACATTGATTTTTCTTGGAGGGCAACCGACGATGGCAGCACATGTCGATCTTCTGAGTCAAAGCATGTTTGCAGGTGTTCGAGCATTATCACAATCGTTGGCGAGAGAGTTTCATCCGAAAGGGATCCATATTGCGTACTGTATGCTGCCTGATTGGGATAGCCAAAATAAGGCATTGATGACATCAGTTCAAAATCTTTGTTGGCATATTCATCAACAACCTGAGTCGACTTGGAGTCAGGAACTTAGTATTAATATTTAGTCCATGTTGCAGGTGATGATAAATGAAAAGCAGCCAGTTTCTATGTGAGTTACATTAATCATCTAATTTTTTTGGCATAGCTATTGCTTGATGCTGATTGAAAAATATCTATGTCCACACTCTAGAAATATATAGAAAGTATTTTTCGTCTGATTCGTTCCTGAAACATATTTCACGATATTTTTTGTGTTTTTGGAGTGAAATCTTTTGCTTATCGCTATATTTTTGAGAATATATCGTTAAGTATGAAGTATATTTTATCGTTCTGATTTCAATAAAATTAGAATCTTTAAAATGCGATCTTTGCAAAAGGGGAAAAGGCTTCATAACTTGGGTTGCACTAGATTGAGCTGTTTTTTTAATTTCTGTAGCAAACTGGTATGAACTCACATTAGGTGAAATGGAATTTCATCATGCTGTGAGATTTTATTTTGATTCATAACACCATTAAGAATAGCAAAGCCCTAATCTCTGTTATTTTTAGCATATTTTTATCTTTCAATATGTTTTTAAAAATATATCGATTTATGAGGAAAAGTGGCATGTCGATCAATATGAAAGTGATCCGTGTTTTATGTTCTATCTTTGGTTGTAGCGTATTTTCTAGTAGCAATGTTTTTGCGAATGAGTCTGTAACGGTCTATGCTGCAGCAAGTTTGACCAATGCGGTGAATGAATTAGATGCAATCTACGAACAAAAAAATAAAGTTAAAGTAAAGACTTCGTATGCGGGTTCTTCAATGCTAGCTAAGCAGATTGAAGCAGGTGCACCAGCTGATGTATTTATTTCGGCCGATGTGCAATGGATGGATTATTTACAGAATAAGCAGCTTGTTTCAGCAAGTGATCGCGTGAATTTACTGGGTAATCATCTAGTAGTGATTACCCCGAAAGACCGCCCAATTAAATTAAAAATGGATAAAAACGTTGATCCGAATAAAGTGATTCAAGGTAAACTCTGTACGGGCGATACCAAAAGTGTGCCCGTGGGTAAGTATGCAAAGCAAGCGCTTACATCATTAGGATGGTGGGATAAACTTGAGCCACGTTTGGTGGAAACAGAAGATGTGCGAGCTGCTTTGAATTTTGTAGCGCGTGGTGAATGTCAGGTGGGTATTGTGTATGCAACCGATGCTGCAATTAGTAAAGATGTGGTCGTCGCAGGTATATTCCCTGAGAATACGCATTCACCGATTATTTATCCGTTGGGTCTCGTCAAGAAGAATGCTGAGTCGATGAAATTCTATAAATTTTTACAAAGTAGTCAGGCAAAGACAGTATTTAAAAAATATGGTTTTAGCGTAAGTAAGTAACTGAATCATCATGCTGACTCCTGAAGAACTCGATGTACTTAAGCTGTCATGTAAAGTGGCAGCAACCTGTCTTATCTTTAGTTTGATTCCTGCTATTTTGATTGCTTGGGTTTTGGCTCGAAAAGAGTTCTGGGGAAAATCTCTGTTTGAAACGGTGGTGTTTTTACCTTTGGTTTTACCTCCCGTCGTACCAGGTTATTTGCTATTGCAGTTATTTGGCAATCGAGGACTTTTGGGGCAATACCTTGCACCCTTGGGTCTAGAGTTTGCTTTTAATTGGAAAGGGGCTGTGTTGTCTTCTGCGGTGATGGGCTTTCCCTTATTGGTACAATCCATTCGACTCTCCATTGAACTGGTCGACCAGCGTTTAGAAATGGCTGCAAAAACTTTAGGTGCATCTTCCTTCGGGGCATTTATGCAGGTGACATTACCTCTTGCCAGTAGTGGTATTTTGGTGGGGAGCATTTTATGTTTTTGCCGAAGTTTGGGTGAGTTTGGTGCAACCATTACTTTTGTCGGCAATATTGCCAGTGAAACACGGACACTGCCTTTAGCGATGTATAGTCTGATGCAGCAGCCTGATACTGAAGCAGCAGTATGGCGATTGATTATCTTGTCTTTGTCTGTGGCATTTTTTGCGTTGTGGTTTGCGCAATGGTTCAATCGTTATCAAAAAAATAAGCGTGGGCATTAACGATGATTGATTGTCATATCCAACTCAAACAAGGGCAATTTGATCTTGATCAACGCTTTCAGTCTGATCAGCCCGTGATTGGTTTATTTGGAGCTTCTGGTTCAGGCAAAACCACGATCTTACATAGCATTGCAGGCTTAGTTACGCCGCAAGCAGGTTGGATCAAAATCAAAAATCAAACATGGTTTGATCAGGCACAGAAAATTAATCTGAGTACACAACAACGGCGTATTGGTCTTGTCTTTCAGGACGCGCAGTTATTCCCGCATAAAAACGTCAAGCAGAATCTATTGTTTGGATTTAAGCATATTCAACCGCAGCAACGTCAGTTTGAAGTGGATTATATTATTGAGTTACTCAAGTTAGAACATCTGATTGAGCGAATGCCCATCAAACTATCTGGCGGGGAAAAACAGCGTGTCGCATTGGGACGAGCATTGCTGTATTCGCCACAATTGTTGTTATTAGATGAGCCACTTTCTGCATTGGATGCAGCACATAAAGCAGAGATCATTCCTTTTTTTCAAAGGATCAAACAGGAATTAGGCATTCCAATGTTATATGTCAGCCATGATAAATCTGAGATTGAGCAGCTCACCCATGAGATCTGGTATTTATAAATAGCGCTGTAATAAAGCCAGAAATTTCTGTACTTCCTCATCATTGACATGATCAACATCTTTTAATACATGCTCTTTCAAGTGCAATTCCATCAGTTGATTCATTAAACCATTGACTGCGCCTTTGACCGCAGCAACTTGCTGTAATACCTCTATACATGAACTTTCAGGATTTAATAAGGACTTTTCTACGGCCGTCATTTGTCCTTGAATCCGTTTCACACGATTTAAAATTTTCTTGTCATGGTGTAGATGAGACATACTTTTTTTCCAAAAAAATATATACTAGGGGGGAGTATATTTGAAAGCTAAAACAAATGCAGCATACTAACCTAGAACGCCGTCATTCTCATCAGTTTGATCAAGGAAATCCTTTAGCACAAAAAAGAATTCTCATCGCTACAATCTTGACCGCGATCATGATGGTGTTTGAAATCTTAGGGGGATGGTTGTTTAACTCAATGGCATTGCTCGCTGATGGTTGGCATATGAGTTCACATATGCTGGCTTTAGGTCTAGCTTATTTTGCTTATCGAATGGCACGTCATTATGCCGATGACCCACGCTTTAGTTTTGGGACATGGAAAATAGAAATACTCGCAGGGTATAGCAGTGCGATTTTGCTGATGGTGGTTGCTTTATTGATGGGGATTCAGTCCATCGAACGATTATTTCATCCTGTTACCATTCATTTCAATGAGGCCATTCCAATTGCAATCATTGGGCTGATCGTCAACCTGATCTGCGCATGGTTATTACATGAGGGTGGGCATGAACACCATCATCATTCGCATGAGCATCATCATGACGATCATCATCACCCACATGATCACCATCATCATGATTTAAATCAAAAAGCCGCATTTCTACATGTGGTTGCGGATGCAGTGACTTCCGTGCTCGCGATTATTGCTTTATTTGCTGCGAAATATTTTAGCTGGAATTTTTTAGATGCCTTGCTTGGAATTATTGGTGCATTACTGGTTGCGAAATGGTCTTGGGGACTTATGCAAGAAACAGGAAAAACATTAATCGATGCTGAAATGGGGCATCCTGTGGTGCAAGAAATTAAAGAGGTGATTGCCGAATTTCCACAAGTTGAGATTACAGATTTACATGTTTGGAAGGTTGGAAGAGGCAAATTTTCTTGTATTCTTGGATTAGAAACAACGATGTCTGATCTTAATCCTGATCAAGTCAAAGCTGCATTGGCAATTCATGAGGAAATTGTGCATGCATCGGTGGAAATTCATCATATTCAATAGATTGGAATGACTAGAGTTGATTTATGCATCAACTCTAGTGAGGATTTTTATACAAATAGGTATAGAACTAAACCACAAAGTGCAGAAGCGAAAATCACATAGAGCACATTTATTTGGAATTTAAACAGCGCAATCATTGCAGCAATTGTGATGATTGCCGCTTCATAATTAAAAGCGTGATCGAAACCCTGTGGCCACAACACATGATAACTAAAGAACAGTGCCAGATTGAGAATAACCCCCACGACAGCAGCGGTAATTGCCGTAAGTGGTGCAGTAAATTTAAGTTCATTATGAGTGGATTCAATAATCGGAGCACCTGCGAGAATGAACACAAAGGAAAATAAAAAAGTAAACCATGTAACAATGACAGCACCGAGTGCACCCGCCAAGAACAGATGATCTGCACCTAATAAGGCATGGTTAAAGCCCCCTAAAAACCCAACGAATGCAACCACCATAATCAGTGGGCCTGGGGTACTTTCACCCAATGCTAATCCATCAATCATTTGGGTTGGACTGAGCCATGCATAGTGATTCACCGCACCTTGATAAACATAGGGTAATACGGCATAAGCTCCACCAAATGTCAGTAATGCAGCTTTGGTAAAGAACCATGCCATTTGGGTATAAGCATGTTCCCATCCTAAGCTTAGGGTTAAACTGATGATTGGGATACACCATAATAATGCTGCAATAACGAGGATTTTAGTCAGTTGAGTCCAACGGAAAATAGCATGTGCAGGAGGAGGCGTATCATCGTCAATCAGGGCAGCACCATAATGTTTTTGCTTGCCTTGATGGGTGCTTTGAGTTGCAAATAAGTGTGGTTGCTTTTTACTCAGTAAATAGCCCAGTATCGCGGCACTCAATACAATCAATGGAAAGGGAATATTGAAGAAAAAGATCGCGATAAAAGCAGCAGCGGCAATCAAATATAAGAAATTGTTTTTGAGTGAGCGACTGCCAATGCGATAGGTTGCATGAAACACAATCGCCGTGACTGCAGGTTTGATGCCATAAAATAATCCAGCAATAATCGGCACATCACCAAACTGTACATAAATCCATGACAAGGCAATTAGAATAAATAAAGAAGGCAGCACAAATAGAATGCCTGCAACTAAGCCACCTGCGGTTCGATGCATCAACCAACCAATATAAATGGCGAGTTGTTGTGCTTCAGGGCCAGGTAAAAGCATGCAATAGTTGAGTGCATGTAGGAATCTTTTTTCAGAAATCCAACGTTTCTGTTCAACCAATTCTTGGTGCATCACTGCGATTTGACCTGCTGGCCCCCCAAAACTAATAAAGCCTAATTTCAGCCAAAATAAAAAAGCTTGCCAAAAAGGGATAGAGTCCAGAGCTTTTATTGGGTCAGATTGCTGCATAATTATTCTCAGATAGAGCGTTTATTTTCTGAATATCGCGAGTTGTATTGCACACCATAAGAAGTTGTCGATTCTAAATGAATCCAATTCATTTCTTTATATATTTAATTGCTTTAATAATTCAAATTAATGACTTTTAATAAATTTTTCTGATTGCAAAATAATAAAAATAAAGTGTTTATATCGATAAAAAATATAAATAACGCACTTTTTCTTATTTTTAATCATAAAGCATGCCGCATACCATAAGCCTATATTGTTGAAAGATCATCTAATTATGGGCATCAAGAACTCTAAGCCGCTAATTGTTACAGCGATCGTCCTTGTGGCGATTGTTGCTTTTATTGTCTATCAAAATCAAAAAGATGTTGTACCTGTTCAGTCTAAAAATAATAAAGCGGTGGTGATTGCCTATCAAACAGGTGTTGATCCAACCAAGGTTGCACAAGCCAATGGTGATTATGAACGTGATAGTAATCAAGCAATTCAATGGCGCAAATTTGATGCAGGTTCAGATGTGGTTAATGCATTGGCTTCGGGTGATGTGGTAATCGGAAATATCGGTTCTAGTCCTCTAGCTGCTGCTGCAAGTCGTGATTTACCGATTGAGGTATTTCTGGTGACGGCTAAATTAGGCGGTTCAGAGGCATTGGTGGTGAGTAACAAATCAGGCATTAAAACCCCTCAAGATTTGATTGGTAAAACCATTGCCGTACCATTCGTTTCAACCACGCATTACAGCTTATTGTCAGCGCTCAAGCATTGGAATATTGCGGATAACCAAGTCAAGATTATTAACTTACGTCCGCCTGAAATCACAGCAGCTTGGGAGCGTGGTGATATTGATGCGACTTATGTTTGGGAACCTGCATTAAGCAAAGTCAAAGCCAGTGGTCATGTATTAACAGATTCGAAACAAGTCGGCGAGTGGGGCGCACCAACCTATGATTTATGGGTGGTTCGTAAAGATTTCGCTGAAAAAAATCCAGAGTTCTTAAAAGCATTCGTAAAAACCAGCTTGAAACAAGTTGAAGCGTATCAGCAGGATCCAAAAGCATTTGAACAAAATGCGGACAATATCCAGAAAATTGCTCAGCTGACAGGCTCTGATGTGAAAGATATTCCCTTACTGTTGTCAGGCAATATTTATCTGAATGGTCAGCAACAACACGCGACTTTAGCGGGTGAGTTCGCCAAAAATATTTTCGACACAGCAACTTTCCTCAAAAGCCAAGGCAAGGTGGATCAAGTAAAACCTGATTATCAAGGTAATGTCACCACCCAATTCTTACAGCCATAGGAGATCTAAATGAGCGTATTAGCTGCCGAGCATCTTCATTTAACCTTTCCAAAACAGACCGTGCCTGTATTACAAGATATCAATCTGAAGATTGAAGAAGGCACTTTGACTGTGATTTTGGGGGAGTCTGGTTGTGGTAAAACAACATTGCTCAACATCTTGGCGGGTTTTCAAAAGCCAAGTTCGGGGCAGATTACACTGGATCATGAAGTGGTGACTGCGCCAGATGCACGCCGTGCGGTGGTATTTCAGGATCATGCGCTATTACCTTGGTTAAATGTCTCTGAAAATATCAGTTTTGCTTTGCAGCTCAAAGGTTTGAAAGCGCAAGACATTCAACAGCAAGTCGATGCAATTCTTAAAATTGTCGGCTTGAGTCATGTGGCTAAAGCCAATATTTGGGAATTGTCAGGTGGTATGAAACAGCGCGTTGGTATTGCACGTGCCCTGATCAGCCATGCGGCATTCATTTTGCTGGATGAACCTTTTGCTGCGCTTGATGCTTTTACCCGTGAAACTATGCAGCAGTTGGTTTTGGATTTATGGATTGAGCAAAATAAATCCTTTTTCCTGATTACCCATGACATTGAAGAAGCACTATTGCTGAGTAATCAATTGGTGTTGATGACGGCTCGTCCAGGTAAGATTGTCGAAACTTTAAAACTGGATTTCGCTGACCGTTATAAGCAAGGTGAATCGATCCGTGCAATTAAATCTGATCCTAAATTTATTCAATTACGCGAGCAATTGTTTGAACGCCTGCGTGTGCAGAAACAGGTAGGGCATGAGGTGGTTGTATGACAGGGCAAGCAAAGAATACAGCCTATGAGGTGAGTAAGGTCGAGGAACTACAATCGATAAACCAAGCACAGTCGGGTTCTATTTTTAGTCCAATTGGTGCTTTCTTTATTCATCATCGTAGTTTAGCACTCAGTCTTTCCAGTGTTTTGAGCGTATTGGTAATTTGGTATTTGATCACGGCATTAAAAATTGTTCCGAGTTTATTTTTGCCAAGCCCACAAGCGGTATGGCAGAAGTTCCTTGAAGTTAGCCAACAAGGCTTTATGAAAGCCACCTTGTGGCAGCATTTGGCCGCGAGTATTTCTCGTGTCTTATTGGCTTTAGTTGCTGCGATTGCCATTGGTGTGCCTTTAGGTTTATGGATGGGTTTAAACAAATGGGTACGTGCAGTGCTTGATCCATTGGTCGAGTTATTGCGTCCGATTCCACCCTTGGCCTATTTGCCACTATTGGTGATCTGGTTCGGGATTGGTGAAACCACTAAAGTGCTTTTGATTTTCTTTTCGATCCTTGCACCTGTGATTATCAGCAGTACCCATGGCGTACTCAGCCATCAGCTCAACCGCGAGCGTGCAGCATTGTCTTTAGGGGCGAGCCAATCCCAAGTGTTTTGGCATGTGATTCTGCCGACGGCCTTACCGCATATTTTAACGGGTATTCGTATTGGTTTAGGTGTGGGCTGGTCGACTCTAGTGGCTTCGGAATTAGTCGCAGCAGATCGCGGTATTGGTTTTATGGTGCAGTCTGCGGCACAGTTCCTGATCACCGATACCGTGGTGCTGGGCATTATTGTGATTGCGATCGTCGCGGTTAGTTTTGAATTGTTTTTGCGTTGGTTACAGAAGCAATTATCTCCTTGGTATGGCCAACAGTTATAAGTGTGAGTAGTAGAAGATGACCTTAAATATTGAAGTTATTAAACCAACAATCGGTGCAATTATTCACGATGTTGACTTAAACACGGCTGATGAAAATACTACGCAACAAATTCAACAGGCTTTGCTGGATCATCATGTGATTTTCTTCCGCAACCAGCAGCTTGCACCTCAGGCACAAGCTGAGCTTGCGCGTGGTTTTGGTTCTTTGCACATCCATCCGATCTATCCATCTATTGATAATGTGCCTGAAATCATTGTATTGGATAGCTGGAAACAAGACTTACGTGACAATGAACTATGGCACACCGATGTGACTTTCAGTCAGAAACCGCCATTGGGTTGTGTATTACAAGCCATCAAGATTCCACCTGTCGGTGGTGATACACTTTGGTCAAGCGGGGCAGCGGCTTTTGCTGCCTTGGATCAAGGTTTACAGCAAAAGTTAAAAGGCTTAACCGCAACACATGACATTCGTCAGTCTTTCCCGATTGAGCGTTTCGCGCATAATGATGTTGAGCGTAAAAAACTGGAAGAAACCTTTAAGCGTAATCCACCTGTTGTTCACCCTGTGGTGAGAACGCATCCAGTAACGGGTCAGCCGATTTTGTTTGTGAGCGAAGGTTTTACCACGCGTATTAATGAGCTGGATGAGACTGAAAGTGCTGAATTGCTACAGTATTTATTTGCGCATGCCACCAATGAGCAGTTTCATTTACGTTGGCAGTGGCAGGCAGGTGATGTAGCGATTTGGGATAATCGTTGCACACAGCATAAGGCTTTATTTGATTATGGTGAGGCGCATCGAATTATGCATCGTGCCACGATTAATGGTGATGTGCCGTTTTATCAAGCGGCAAGTTAAGGCTTTATTTAGATTAGAAAGCTTGGGTAAATCCTGAGCTTTTTATTTTATAGTTCGATCGTCTTTGTGGAATCTTACGGAGATCTCATCTTATTTTTGGATAAGCTTTCAGCTGGAGTTACTTTTGTTTCGGCAAAAGTAACCAAAACCATTGTCATCCACAAAACCTGTTTACTTCCATCATCTCTTTAAATTAATCGCAGAAATGGCATTTGATTAATCTCACGCAGGTTGTGGATGACCTGTAGCACCAGTGATTCCTGAGAAAAGTTCTATATAAAATGGTAGATAGCACTAATTAATCCAAAATTTTCAAAGTGTTATTTAATTAGAAATGAGCCTCTTGTTTATAGATCGAAGGCGCTTGTCCCGTCCAACGTTTAAAGGCACGTCGAAATTCACGTAATTCGCTAAAACCTAATTGCAGGCTAATCTCACTTATGGATAGGTTCTGTTCCAGTAATTGCTTAGCTTTACGTTCCAGTACATTTTGCCGAATTTGTTGAAAACTAAGCCCTTCTAATAATAATTGCCGTCTTAAATGGCGTTCACTGATACGTAATTGTTCAGCAGCTTGCTGCATCTCAAAACGTTCAGGTAAATGCTGTTCAATCAAATGATCGAGTAAATGTACATAGCCGACTTGATTGAGCTGGTCGATTTCTTTTAAGGCCTGCTCACAGATTTGGATAGCAGTTGCGTAGTTGGCAGGGCTGTAATTTTTTAAGCTGCGCTGCAACAGGCTAGTGCTAAAACGCATGATATTTTTATCACGGTTAAATTGTATCGGGCAACCAAAGATATGGCTATATTGTTGTTGATATTCGCTTGGGAAATAGCTGAGTTCAAGGCTGATGACATCCTCATGATCACCTAGCATTGCATTTAAACAGGTAATGATGCTGCTAAATAATTCATCATAGAAAAAGGCTTTCAGTTCATTGCAGGGATAGGGTTCAGTGACTTCCAGCTCACACAAATCAGCGTGGATGGAAAAGTTAATATTCAAGACACTGCCAGAAATCCGATGGTAGCGCAGCGCAATGTCTAAAGCATCTGCAACGGTTTTACAGGATTGCATGGCAAAGCCCAAAATCCCCATCGAAATCAGACCTTCGCTACTGCCAAGTTTTAAGCCTAGGTTAGGTTGTTGATAAGCTGTCATGGCTTGACGAACAACATCACAGAGTTGGCTAAAACGAACCACACCTTGGGTTTGCTGTATTTGTGCAATATCTAAACCTGAATTCTGAAACCATGCAGCATAATCCCACTGTTGCTGCTCTGCATAATGGATCAGGCTCGCCAGAATGGTGGGTGGAATAAATTGCTGTTGATCATTTTTATCGCTGCTACGTATAGGCATAAGTCCGTTTTGCCCCCCAAAGAAAAGTGTCTTTAACCCTGTTGGGTATCGCATAATTTTGATTAACTTTCAACATGCTTTAACACAGTTAGAAAAAGAATTGAAAAAGGAAAGCACCAATGTATCAGGTGGGTTGGGATAAGCAGCAAATTAAAATAACACCGAAAGGTTATGCCATGTTTGGTTATGGGCAATGGTCTCATCGTGCCTATGAGCAGCGCACAGCTTTATTTGCACGTAGTGTGAGCATTGTCGATCAACACGGCAATCGACTTCTGATCTGTTGTCTGGACGTAGGTTGTATTACCCATGCGATGCGTAGCCAAACAGTAGCGCGACTCACAAAAATTCTAGATTCACCATTTGATGAAAATCAATTGGTCCTTATGGCAACCCATACCCATTCTGGGCCTGGCGGTTGTGGGCATGAAGCTTTATACAACATGCCGACACCGGGTTTTGTGCCTGAACATTTAAATGCCATTGTAGAGGCACTTGTACAGAGTATTCAAAATGCGATTGTTTCTGAACAAGACACCGAGATTTTCTTGGAGGTTCAACATTTTCCAGAACAGACACCTGTCGCATGGAATCGTTCAATCAAAGCCTATAATCGGAATCCAGAAGTTCAACCACGTACCGAAGCTGAAACGCATTTAGCCTTGAACCGAGAAATGCAGCTGATTGGTTTCTATCGTGAGCAACATCTACAGTCCTTGATTTCCTTATTTGGGGTACATGCAACCTGTTTGGGAAATTCTTTAAACGCCTATGATGGTGATAATAAAGGTTATGCAGCCGCATTTTCGGAACAAGCTTTAATTGAGCAAGGGATTCAAAATCCAGTCACGATTTTTGCCCAAGCCACCGCAGGCGATGTATCACCGCATTTTCATGGCAAAGATCAGCTCAAGATTCGCAATAAGATTAAAGGCGAACAGGAATATCAATACGCGCAACAAAATGGGCGTTATCAAAGTGAATTGGCTTTGACAGCCTTACAATCAAATATTCCTAAAAATTTGCAGAAAGTCGAAGGCAAGATTGATGCCGTTATGTCCTATGTAGACCTGAGTAATATTGAGATTCCAGATGAGTTTGCAGCGGGTCAAAAGCATGCAAAGACCAGTCAGCCTTGCCATGGTACGGCTTTTTTTGCAGGAACACCTGTCGATGGTTTAGGTGCGCCAAAAGTTTTAATTAAAGGGATGCAGTTTTTAGCCGATCAATTTCGCAAACAAAAAACTAAGCATCCCAAAGCAGCTGATTTTGCAGAATATCAACAGCTGTATGCCTCTCAAGGACCAAAACAGATCTTACTGGAAGCGGGTACTAAAAAAATTCTAGGTCAGCCGATTGGTTTTCCGCCGAGTATTCTTGATCCGTTGATTGCAGAAATGAACCGACAAGTCAAAGCTGGTGCAATTCAGCACAGTCCTTTAGTCCCAAGTGTAGTTCCCTTACAGATTGTACGATTAGGTCAATTGGCTTTGATTTGCTGTCCGGGAGAATTTACCACCATCGCAGGGCGAAGAGTGGTCGACACCGTTAAACAGACACTTGCCGTACATGCTTCAATTGAAAGCGTTTGGTTAGCATCGTACTGCAATGATTATATGGGTTATGTCACGACCTATGAAGAATACCAACAGCAAGCTTATGAGGGTGGGCATACCTTATTTGGTCAATGGACATTGGCAGCTTGTCAGAGCAAATTCAAAGAATTAGCAGAACAATTATTATTAGAAAAAACTAAACGTCATTACGATGAAATAACACGACCACAGCCGATTCCAGAAAACGAACTCGCAAAACGCACTAATCATGGCAATTTAAAAACTGCCGTTAGCCAAGGAGAGGCGGTATGAGTAATTTAACACAAGGCATCTGGACGAACTGGTCAGGCTTTCAAAAAGCCAAGCCACAACAGATTTTACAACCAGCCAATGTGCAAGAGCTACAGTCCATTGTTAAAGCACAACAAAAAATACGGGTAGTCGGTGCAGGGCATTCCTTTACGCCGTTGGTGTGTACCGATGCGACCTTAGTATCTTTAGATCATATTGCAGGCATTGCATCGACTGATCTTGAACGATGTCAGAGCAATATTTATGCGGGTACACGATTATACGATTTAGATCAGCATTTACAGCAGCAATCCATCAATCAGGCTTTGATGAATCAGGGTGATATTGATCAGCAAAGTCTGGCGGGTGCGGTTTCTACAGGGACGCATGGTACAGGAGCCGATTTGCATTGTATTTCGGCTTATGTTGAAGCTTTTGAGTTATTGACGGCATCAGGTGAAATCCTAAAATGCAGTCGCACAGAGAACCCTGAAATCTTTGCCGCAGGGCGGGTTTCTTTGGGTAGCTTGGGAATCTTAACCAAGATCACTATGCAAAATCGCCCACGCTATAAACTCAAAGAACATATTGAACTTTGTCCTGTGGAAGACATGAAGCAGCATATTCAGCAATGGAAGCATCAGCATCGACATATCGAGTGCTTTGTGTTTTCCCATGAAAAGCAGTTGATGCTGAAAACCTTGGATGAGACCGATGACGAGGTTTTGCCACGCAAAGAGAACTTTCCATCGGATGATACTTTACTGACTTTATGTTCTGAGTTGACCAAAAACTTTCCTTCACTGAATCCTTATTTACAAAAACTTTTGGGAATCTTTGTCAAACCGACCACCTATGTCGATTGGTCGAGCAAGATCTTTCCGACACCACGAAATACTAAATTTAATGAAATGGAATATCAGATTCCTGTTGATCAAGGGCTTGCTTGTTTAGACGAAGTATTGCATGCCTTAAGAACGTATAAAGTCGCCACCTTTTTTCCGCTCGAATTTCGCTTTGTGAAGGGTGATGATATTTGGCTCAGTCCTTTTTATCAGCAGGACTCGATTTCGATTTCAGTGCATCAATATCATAAGCAAGACCCACGATTGATTTTTGATGTGGTTGAGCCAATCTTGCAAAAATATCAGGGTCGTCCGCACTGGGGTAAAATGCATCATATGACCAGCACACAGCTTCGGGCTTTATATCCAAAGTGGGATGATTTTATGGCGTTGCGTCAGCAGCTTGACCCAGAAGCCAAGTTTTTAAACCCCTATCTGGAAAAGCTGTTTTTAGGTTAAATAGATTTTTTATGAGTTAAAAGTATTTAACGGAATCATATCGAGTTCTCATCCAATTAAGGGTTAAGCTTTCAGCTAGACTTACTTTGATTTTGGCCTGAGAAACGTTTGAAGCTTCTAAGATGTATTTAAACGCTTGCCTTTGCCAAAGCTTTAGTTGCTTTGGCTTGCTACAGCTTGTAGACGACATTCCGTTGTATAAGATGGTTTTTTAGGATCAGGATTAAATAAAAAAGGTATAGCCATGTTGGATCATTATTTTAAACAACTCAATCTCGATCTCAAAAAACAGGGTATTGCGATTCCGCAACTTATTGTGGATGCGGCTGCGTTAAAACAAAATATCCAACATGTGCAACTGCGCTTGTCACATGCACCACATTTAAAAGCCCGTTTGGTGGTGAAATCTTTAGCGAGCCTAGACTTGCTCAAGTTGCTATCTGAACAGATCAATACACAACGCTTTATGGTATTTCATCAACCGCATCTTGTTTCGATCTTAGAAAATTTTGCCGAAGCGGATATTCTGTTGGGTAAACCAATGCCTGCTCAAGCAGTGCATCAGTTTTTTGAGCAGCATTCGGAATGGTCAAATGCCAACATTCAATGGCTGATTGATACCAAGCAACGCTTACAACAGTATCTTGAGATCGCTCAGCTCTATTCTCTGTGCTTGGATGTGAATATTGAGATTGATGTTGGTTTACATCGAGGAGGAGTACAGTCCGCACAGCAATTGACGGAAATTTTAAAGTTGATTCAACAGCACCCCCAGTATTTAAAGCTTTCTGGTTTGATGGGCTATGATGCGCATGTCACCAAAATCCCTGCGATGATTAAAAAACCTGAACTGGCTTATCAAAGTTCGCAGCAGACCTATGCCAACTATCAAAGATTGATTCAAAAACAGTTCCCAACGCTGTGGCATGATGAGCTTTGTTTTAATGGCGGTGGTAGTCCAACCTTTAGTTTTCATACCACTGAAAGTGTCTGTAATGATTTGTCTTTTGGTTCAATGCTATTAAAACCAAGTGATTTTGACAGTGATTTTTTAAAGGCTTTACAGCCTGCTTTATGGATTGCATCGCCAGTCTTAAAAGTTTTACCTTTTACCCAGCTACCATCAATGTCTTTATTGGATAAATTGCCACATAAGTGTAAGGCACTGTTTATTTATGGGGGCTATTGGCTGGCCAATTATGTATATCCAAAACAAGCGCATCCACATGCATTGTATGGACGAAGTAGTAATCAGGAGTTGGTGAATGTACCGAAGGATTGTAATATTCAAGTCGATGATTTTGTGTTTTTAAGACCGACGCAGAGTGAAGCGATTATTCCTCAATTCTCAGAATTAAAACTATATCAGCAACATGTTTTTGAGACATGGCAAACTTTCCGTGAATGAAAGGCTGTTGAGCAGCTGAACTTTAAAATAAATCACTCAAATGACAGCTTTTCGCTTCAGTCAAATTTTCAATGGAATCGACCAATAGAATATTGGTATCTTTTTCGCTTTTATAAGCCGCAATCACTTCTGCATAAATCGGCTGTTTGAGTGTCGTGGCTTTGGAGAGAAAACTTGATACTGCCTTTTGCTTCGACCAATCGGCATCTTTCAATACATATTCATTCTGAGTAAGATCGCATCGCGTTAAAATGGCTTTTTTATCCTGAACAGTTAATGTGCCAATAAAAATATCCATCGTTTCTTTGGGTTCGGTTGAATTGGCAAAGGCGGTTAAAGGATGAACTAGGTTATATGCAAGCAAAGAAAATATAAGAGACATTTTTTTCATTGAATTTTTCCTAGCGATCAAATCAACTGTAAAAATAACATGGTCGAGATGCTAATTTAATCAGTTTCTTTGACGCAAGGAAATCGTTGAGTCGGAACAGTGGAAAGTGTTGCTACAAGACAACATATTGATTAAGTCGAATCATTAAAAACGATAGCCAATTTTTAGACCGTAGGCGATTGCGCTGTTATTTTTAAAATCAGCTTGTTCTGCGATCGACTTAACACCTTCAACTGGGATGTAATACGTACCATCTTCCGCAACCGCATCACCTAACCAGAAGTATTTCATTCCACCTGCAATAAAATAATTCGGTGCAGGGTTGAACTGAACACCTAAGCCAACGCCCCAAGCGCCTTTAGTCGGATTTAAAGTCGATGCAGGATTGCCTGTACCTGAGTCCCAACTCACTTCAGTGGATGCGCTCCATTGTTCAGTAAATTGATGTCCGAGACCCAAAGTCGTAGCCCATTGATCTTTTTGATAACTGTCTAGATCAAATCCACCTGTATAAGCTCCTCCACTGATTAAGGTCGTCAGAT
Source organism: Acinetobacter sp. TR3 (assembly GCF_027105055.1). Lineage (NCBI taxonomy): Bacteria > Pseudomonadati > Pseudomonadota > Gammaproteobacteria > Moraxellales > Moraxellaceae > Acinetobacter > Acinetobacter sp. TR3. The sequence continues at coordinate 2,215,380 of NZ_CP114264.1, read as the reverse complement.
ATTCAGTCATCGCACCAAACTGAGTCGGACGAATATGGAATTCCTTCCAATTGACCCAACGGAAATTGGAATAGGCGAGCGTGTCTTTATAGACACCTGTTTGAAAATCAATATTGACGGATTGTGGTGTGCTAATGCTGGTTTTACTTGCTGCGGTAACTTCCAAAGGCTGACCAAACATAGTTTCAGTCACTTGCATATCGTGGTCGATTTTAGAGCGATAGGTCACGGCTACTTTCAAGGCAATATCTGGGATTTGATAACTCAGACCTGCCAGCCAGCCCACAGCATGGTTTTGTTTAAATTTCGCATCATAGCCATTAAAGGCTTCGCCATAGGAGTTGCCACGAAGTGCCACATCACCTTTGACCGATTGATAGACAGCACCGCCATAGACTTGAAAATTGCTAAAAGGATTGACACCTAGAATCATGCTAATGCTTTCAGTATCAACATTGACCGATGTACCTTGCTGGGTAAATTTATTGTCCGAAAAGGTATTATTCGATTGCATCGGATAGCGAATATCGGCACCAAAAGGCTGGTCGTAGAGCAGACCAAAGCTGATTCGATCAGTCAGTTGCAGCTTGAGTGCGGCACTATAATATTGAAAGCTATTGCCCATATTGCCTGAGTTAAGATTGTTCGGATCATTGACCAGTTCTGGACGATTACGAATTTTTCCTGAAATGTCAGCATCAACAGCTGTGGCATTGACCTCGACATAATTGCCATTTTCCAGAAAAGGAAGAATAGATTGTCCCGATTGATCCAGTGCTGCTGCGTGGTTAAATGTACTCATGCACATTCCACACAGAGCAATCACCAGTGGGTTGAGTTTCATATTGATCATCCTTGTAAAACCGTGTCTTATTCTTAAACATGCTGTTTTTATTGACGGTCATCTTCTCGCTTTCATTGGAAAGTGAATGCAATGCCTTAGTTTGAGTGAAACATCTTTTAAATATATGGAATAGGGTTGGAGATCATCAATATGGGGGGCAAGGCGGTCATATCAATAAATTTTAGGCAATAAAAAACCTTGTATCGAGACACAAGGTTTTTTCAATTCAAGCAAATCGTTATTGTTTCACAATCAACACAGGAATATGGGATTCAGTTAAAACAGCACGCGCTACACTACCCAGTAATAAGCGTTTTACACCCGTACGACCATGTGAACCCATAATAATCAGATCCGCACCGACTTCATCAGCGACAAAAATAATTCCTTCACTCGCTGCACCATGCTGAATTTTGGTTTGAACCTCAATTCCATCGCGAATGAAAGATTGAGAAATATCTTGTAGTTGGGTTTTAGCATGCGCTTCAGCCTGCATAAAATGATCAGTAATGGCTGGTGCAACTTGATAAAAATCAACACCGACATATGGATCAACAGCCACCACGCTGAGTACAGTTACTTTTGCCCCTGATAATTTTGCTAAAGACAGTGTATGTTCAACTGCTGCATAAGAAATTGGAGAATCATCAACCGCGACTAAAATATTTTGATAAGACATATTTACTCCTTATAGTTTATCGTTGTAAAAGATAAAAGTATTATAAGCAGTTGATAACACATTGAACCCACTCTAGCAAATGGGACGATCATCTAAAACCTATGATAACGCTGAAAATAATCTAGAAATATAGGAAATCCCTCAGCAAAATATGGGTCTAAGAGAATCTCTGTATTTTTGTAATTTTTCTTCATATTTTTAGGCATAGGAACATCCGTGTTACTCAGTTTAGAAGCATTCAAACAACAAAAATTTGATCAAGTCGCTGCCAAAATTATGGCTGATCCAGAAGCTTATTTGGCATTTGATTCGGTTTCAGATTTTTATAAAGCCATATGGTTGGATGAATTTCCACAAGGGACAACATGGTCAGCCACAGGATTGGATGATGGTGCAGAGCAGTTTTATGCAGTCATCGAATATGGCAATCACTATCTCTATATCAGCCGAATGGAACGAGTAACGGTAAAATTAGGTATAAGACATCATTACAATAAAAATTATTAATCCGAGCAGTCATTAATTTTTACGTGTTCAGATTCTGTGATTGAAATGAGAATGATATAATTTTCTGCGATGATAAAACCTTAATTAAAACTAAACGGAAATTTAAAAAATGGCACATCAATTTACGGTAAATGAAACAATTCATGGCGTTTCAATTGAAGATTTTTCAAGATTAGTTGCTATGACTTCATTGCATGAAGCAGTGTGTAAACGTATTCCAGGTGAAAACTTAGAAATTATTGAATCGGCTGTAAAGGGTGATATTTATACCTTACGTCGTGAATATAATCTTGATGTAAATATCCCAGATGTGGCTAAAAAATTATTAAAAAATGCATTTCGTTTAAAACGTTCTGATATTACCGATTTGAAAAATTTAACCTCAACGGTAGAGCTAGGCGCAAACTTACCTTTAGAAGCAAAAGCTGAACGCAAGGTGACAGGAAACAGTGAAAAAGTAGACATTGCACTGACTTGGACTGTTAAAGTTAAAGTACCTTTGATTGGTGGTATGCTTGAAAAGCATGCAGAAGGCGAAATTCGTAAATTTAGCCAACTAGAGATTGAAATTGTAGAAGAAGAATTAAAGAAAAACCTATAATTCTGAATAGATTGAAAACTCTCCGTAAGGGGAGTTTTTTATTTTAGAAACGCAGAAAATAGGGCAGGATTGAAAGAATCACGCCAATGACACTTAGCAACGCTGTACTCTCGATAAAGTATGGGTAAATCATCAGAACTAAACCACAAACTAAAGGCACGGTCATCTTTTGTTTTTTGCCATACATAAAATAGCCTAAGCCAATCGACCCGAAGATAACACCTAGAAAAAGTTGGGTTGCGTTCATTGTGTTTTGCCATACCTTATTTTTATTGCGCATATACTATGGCAAGATTCTTAAATGAAAATTATAGAAGCTCAACCTAATATCAAATAGTATGTAATTCACTATCTGGTCAAAAATAATAAGGTCATCTAATGAGTGTGATTTTACCTGTAGCACAACGGGGTGAGAGTGTTTTAGAACTTCAAGCTGCTCCTGTCGCGGCAAGTGAATTTAATAGTGAATGGTTAATGCAATTAGCTTCAGCAATGCACTGTACCATGCTTGAGCGCAATGGTGTCGGAATTGCAGCGCCACAAGTTTATATTTCCAAACGTGTGATCATCGTTGCTTCGCGATCAAATCCACGTTATCCCGATGCACCTGATATGGATGCCGTTGTTATGGTCAATCCTGAAATATTAGAGTTTTCTCAAACGACTTGTTTGGGTGAAGAAGGCTGTTTGAGCGTACCAAATGAGCGTGGGCAGGTTGAACGTGCTCAGGCAATAAAAGTGCGTTATTACACTTTGCAAGGTGAAGTGATTGAAACGGCTTTTGAGGGTTTCCCTGCACGAATTGTTCAGCATGAGGTGGATCATTTGGATGGGATACTGTTTGTAGAACGAGTGAGTTAGGTTTATTGGTTAGACATTAAAAATATATGGTGAGCCTTGGCAATTGCTTGAGACATTAAAAAAATTACAAAAGCTATAATTTGAATATTATCAGTACTCTGTATTATAAAATTTAATTGATATGAACACTTTAAATCTTTAAAGGCAGACAACCATGAAAACGCCACTTCCTGATTATTTGGCACACGTAATTGATGCCTGTGATACTGATAATAGCGGTCGTCTAGCCGATTATATTCCTGAGTTAGCCAATGCCAATCCCAATCGGTTGGCTTTGGCATTGTCTACTGTAGATGGTGAAATCTATTCGGTGGGCGATGATGAGATCGAGTTTACGATTCAATCTATGTCTAAGCCTTTTACTTATGCCTATGTACTACAAAAGCTTGGAATAGATGCAGTATTAGACAAAGTGGGTGTTGAACCTTCTGGCGAAGCATTCAATGAGATTTCACTTGGGAACGATCGCCGTCCAAAAAACCCAATGATTAACTCAGGTGCAATCACCACACATTCATTGATTCCAATCAAAGAAGGGCTACAAGGCGCAGAAATTCTACGTGAGTTTATGAGCGAACTGGCTGGGCGTGAACTACGTTTTGATGATGCCGTCTATCAGTCCGAGGTAAAAACTGCCTATCGTAATCTTTCGATAGGGTATATGTTGCGAACCGTCGGGATTTTGGAGAGCGATCCTGTTGATATTGTGAATGGCTATATTCGTCAGTGTTCGATTTTGGTCACGGTGAAAGATCTCGTACGTATGGGAAGTGTTCTTGCCAATGGTGGGATTGATCCTAAAACAGGTAAACGATTATTGAATCGTGTAGTGGTACGCCAAGTCCTCAGTGTGATGATGAGTTGCGGCATGTATGATGCCGCTGGTGATTGGCTCACGACGGTTGGTATCCCAGCCAAAAGTGGTGTGGCAGGTGGGATATTGGGTGTATTGCCGGGGCAGGTCAGTATTGCAGCTTTTTCACCAAAGTTAGATGAACACGGTAATAGTGTTCGTGGTATTGATATTTTAGAACGGTTATCACGTGACATGGGCTTACATTTGATGGAAGGCACATCTTCGGCACAAACCATTGTACAAAGCCATTATCTGACAGGGAAAAATGCGTCATTAAGTGTGTATGTGCTGCGCGGTGTATTGAAATTTACTGAAGCGGAAATGTTGTTACGGACTTTGCAGTGTGAACCTGTGAATAAGAATACAATCGTGATTGATTTGAGCCAGATTTCACTGATTCATGATGTAGGTAAACGGATGTTTTTAGAGGGGATTGATCGTTTGATTGATGATGGTCATACCTTGCTTTTGGTTGACCCCGAACAGCGTTTGGATCATGCACGAACGCATAAAGATCGGGTGTTGCATGTTTATCAGAATCTAGAGGATTTGATTGAGAAGCATAAAGAGCTGTAGGTTGAAAAAGCCTATATTGAAATGATATAGGTTTTAAATCAAGTTGATATATTGTGCTAGAGATGCTTAGATCAGGTTGAGCGTCTGTTTTAAACAGTAGGTATTGATGCAACCTTACAATAAGAACTTAAAACAGCGATCTTGTGATTTACGCAACAATATGACTGATGCTGAGCAACTACTATGGCAAAGAATCAGACGTAAACAGATTTTAGGATTGCAGTTTTATAGACAGAAGCCAATTCTAAATTTTATTGTAGATTTTTATTGTCCCAAAGCAAATTTAATTATTGAATGTGATGGTGGGCAGCACTATACAGAAGAGGGATTGGAGGCTGATCGGGCGAGAGATCAAGCTTTGGGGCAGTTGGGGTTAAACGTGCTAAGGTTTGATAATAGGCAGGTTTTGACTGAAATTGATGTTGTTATTGAATTTATATTTCAAACCGCCCAATCCAGAATCCCCCTAAATCCCCCTTTATAAAGGGGGACTTGCCGTGAATTTGATGGTGGTAGTGGATTCATGTTACTCCCTCCTTTTTTAAAAGGAGGGTTGGGAGGATTACAAGTAAAGGTAAATTTAATAGCCTAATAATTCAAAATGTTTAAAATTTTTTTCCTGCCTAGCTTGAGGTATAAAATCGAAAATAGTTTCTAAATCGTAAATTTTAATAATTTTTTCAGCTAAATCTATTTGATTAAGAAAAAATAGGCTTTTTAATAATCCTTCTAAGAATGTACCTTTAGATAATAGATGATCTAAAGAGTCTGATAATGTTTTATATTTAGCCTCATTCTGAAAATATTTAAATCGAAATATATAGTTTTCGCTATATTGGTACTGGTTTATAGATAAATAGTACAAAGCTTTAAGGTCAGCGACATAATCTGCTGATAAATTATTTTCTAATAAACTCATACCTTTTTTATGTAATTCAGAACTTTTAATCCATTCTTCTATTTGATCTGAATAATTATCTTCTGAAACTAAATCTGTATGATTATAAAGTTCCCTAAATTTTGGCTCAAAGTAAGTAACCCAAATGTCACATACTGCTAAAATATCACTATCGCTTAAAAAAGCTAAATTTTTATTTAAACCTATTTTATAGCTTAATTCATAATTATTTCTTATATGATTTACTATTTTTGAAAAATCATTATTTGATAGATTGTACTTTAACTTTAGGTCTTCTTTTATTTCTTTGAAGGAAGTTTTAGACCATTCATGATATGAAGGAAGTAGTTTAGCAAAGTTAAAAATTTGGGCTCTTGAAAGTTTTGATGTAAATGTGCCTAATTTATATTCATCAATCAATAAATCTATTAAATGTATAAGATCATCCAAATTTTTTTCTAGTTCAGTAAATCTAATTTTTAAAATTGCACAGTTTATGATTTTTTGATCAACTAGATGTTTTTTATGCTTATTGTTAAAGGGGTATCTAAAAGTTTGACCTGTAGAATCTATTTCAGCAATGTCTACAATAGTTGCATCTAGTTTGTCATTCAGCATTTTAAAACGAATATCTAAGATTTTTGAATTCTCTTTGAAATAGCTCCATATATTGCCGATATCATGCGAGCCAATTAAGTCAAAAGATGGTAATTTTTCATTTTTAATTTTTGCTAACTCATTAATTTCTTGAATAGCTTCTTTAATTCTAAGCTCAATAGAGTGACGCATATTGAAGCATATTGGGTAAATGTATAAGTCAACTTCTTTACCGCGAGTATTCAAAACGTTATTCAAGAGTAAATTGGCAGCTTTAGAATAACCTTTTGAATATTCTATATAATTAGGTTGACCATTATCACCAACACATGCATTAGCCCATGTTGGTTCACTTCCAGTGAATGTTTGATTTGTCATAAGTTTTTATTTAAGAAATATAAATTATATTAACATAAAATTACTAAACTAATCCCTCCGAACCTCCCTTTGAAAAAGGGAGGAGCGGTCACGTAATTTATTAGATACGTGAAAGTCCCCCTTTTATAAAGGGGGATTTAGGGGGATTCAATTAACCAATCGAATCATCTAAATTCGGTGCTAACCAACGCTTCGCTTCATCCAGTGTCCAGCCTTTACGCTTTGCATAATCTTCAAGCTGATCCTGAGAAATCTTGCCCACGTTAAAATATTCACTTTCAGGGTGCGAATAATAGAAACCACTCACAGAAGAAGGTGGCATCATCGCAAAGTGTTCAGTCAACTTGGTACCGATTTTCGCTTCCGAACCTAACCAGTCAAACAGCACTGCTTTTTCAGAATGCTCAGGACAAGCAGGGTAACCAGGTGCAGGACGAATACCGACATACTTCTCTTTGATTAATTCTTCATTGCCCAAAGTCTCATCGGCTTTATAGCCCCAGAACTCTTTACGAATACGCTCATGCAAATGCTCGGCAAATGCTTCAGCAAAACGATCGGCCAAAGACTGAACCAAGATTGCAGAGTAATCATCACCTTTGGCTTTATATTCATTCGCCAACTCCTCTGCACCGAAGATCGACACAGTGAAACCACCGAGATAGTCAGTATTGTCTTTCGAGGTACTAATAAAGTCGGCTAAAGATAAGTTTGGTTTACCTGTGACTTTGTCAGATTGCTGACGAATATGTTCAAAAGTATGCGTAACTTTTTGACCAGATTCATCAAACACGCTGACGGTATCTGCGCCTGTACGTTGTGCAGGGTATAGACCAAATACAGCACGGGCATCAAAACGGTTATTCTCGATAATGTCTTTCAGCATCTCTTGTGCTTGGTTATACAAATCAGTGGCTGCTTCACCAACAACTTCATCTGTCAGGATTTTCGGGAATTTACCTGCCAAGCTCCAAGAGATAAAGAATGGTGTCCAGTCAAAATATTCAACTAGTGTTGCCAATGGATAATTGGTAATGACTTGCGTACCCAAAGTGTTTGGAATTGGTGGGACATAGTTGTCATCCACCTTGAAACCATTTTCAATCGATTCGGCATAGCTGAGTTTGGCTGCTTTTGGTTGCTTATTGGCTAAACGCTCACGAATCTTGGCATATTCAGCACGATGTTCTGCAATAAAGTTGCCACGCATTTCTTTCGAGAGCAGGGTAGTTGCAACACCCACTGCACGTGAAGCATCGGCCACATAGATCACCGCATCATTTGAATATTGCGGATCAATCTTCACCGCAGTGTGTGCTTTCGAAGTGGTTGCGCCACCAATCAACAATGGAATGTTAAAGCCTTTACGTTGCATTTCTTTGGCAACAAACACCATTTCATCCAAAGATGGCGTGATCAAGCCAGATAAACCAATAATGTCACATTTCTCATCCATCGCAGTTTGCAGAATTTTTTCCGCAGGGACCATCACACCAAGGTCAACGATGTCATAACCATTACAACCCAAGACCACACCCACGATATTTTTACCAATATCGTGTACGTCACCTTTTACGGTCGCCATCAATACTTTGCCTTTAGACTGGTTTCCTGTCTTTTCAGCTTCGATGTAGGGATTGAGCCACGCTACGGCTTGCTTCATGACACGTGCAGATTTCACCACTTGCGGCAGGAACATTTTGCCTGAACCGAATAAGTCGCCCACGACATTCATACCGTCCATCAATGCGCCTTCAATGACATCAAGTGGACGTTTGGCTTTAAGGCGGGCTTCTTCGGTATCTTGATCAATAAAGGTAGTAATCCCTTTGACTAAGGCATATTCGAGACGTTTTTCTACCGACTCATTGCGCCATTCAAGGTTTTCAGCTTCACGCTGTGCGCCACTATGACCACGGAATTTTTCTGCCACTTCAAGCAGTTTTTCTGTGGCGTTTTGACCTGATTCACCCTGGTTTTGGTTCAGTACAACATCTTCAACCGCATCTTTGAGTTCTTTGGGAATATCATCATAAATCGCCATTTGGCCAGCATTCACGATCCCCATGGTCATGCCTTGTTTAATGGCATGGTAAAGGAATACCGAGTGAATTGCTTCACGTACTGGTTCATTACCACGGAATGAGAAGGATACGTTGGATACACCACCTGAAATCATGGCATGCGGTAGGTTTTGTTTGATCCAACCTGTGGCTTCAATAAAATCGACGCCATAGTTATTATGTTCTTCAATCCCTGTTGCGACTGCAAACACGTTCGGGTCAAAAATAATATCTTCGGCAGGGAAGCCCACCTCATTGACCAAAACATCATAAGAACGTTTACAGATTTCACGTTTGCGTGCAGCCGTATCTGCCTGACCTGTTTCATCAAATGCCATGACAATAATCGCAGCACCGTACTGACGGCATAGACGAGCCTTTTCGACAAACTCATCATAACCTTCTTTTAAGGAAATCGAGTTCACGACAGGCTTACCTTGTACACATTTTAAGCCTGCTTCAATGATTTCCCATTTCGATGAGTCAATCATGATCGGTACACGAGAAATATCTGGCTCAGATGCCACAAGATTTAAGAAATGTACCATCGCATTTTGCGAATCGAGCATTCCTTCATCCATATTAATGTCGATGATTTGTGCACCAGCTTCCACTTGTTGCTGAGCTACTTCTAAAGCTTCGGCAAATTTTTCTTCACGGATGAGACGTAGGAATTTTTTTGAACCCGTGACGTTGGTACGTTCACCGACATTGACGAACAATGAATCATCATAAATATTAAATGGTTCTAAACCACTTAAACGACATGCAGGCTTTGTTTCAGGAATCTGACGTGGTTTTATATCTTTAACCGCATTGTAAATGGCACGGATATGATCAGGCGTGGTACCACAGCAACCACCTGTAATATTGATTAAACCACTTTCTGCAAATTCTTTGATGAACGCTGCTGTTTGTTCTGGTGTTTCATCATATTCACCAAAAGCATTTGGTAACCCCGCGTTTGGATGGGCAGAGACAAAAGTATCGGCAACATCCGCAATGGTTTTCACGTGTGGACGCATGGCATCCGCACCCAAGGCACAGTTAAAACCAATTGAGAGTAAATCACCGTGGCGAACCGAGTTCCAGAACGCTTCAGCGGTTTGGCCTGTTAAAGTACGACCTGATGCATCGGTAATCGTGCCTGAGATCATTAACGGAAGTTCATGACCAAGTTGCTTAAATACTTCTTTTACTGCAAAGATCGCAGCTTTACAGTTCAAGGTATCGAACACAGTTTCAATCAAGATGATGTCTGCACCGCCTTCGATCAAGGCATGAGTGGCTTCGATATAGTTTTCTTTGAGTTCATCAAAAGTAATGTTACGGAACGCAGGATCATTTACATTGGGTGAAATGGAACAAGTACGCGAGGTTGGGCCAAGTACACCTGCAACGAAGCGTGGTTTATCTGGGGTTGAATATTTGTCACATGCCGCACGTGCTAGACGTGCTGCTTCACGGTTGATCTCTGGAACGAGGTCTTCCATGTGATAGTCAGACATTGAAACGCGTGTGCCATTAAAGCTGTTGGTTTCAATAATATCTGCACCAGCATCTAAATAGGCTTCATGAATTCCTTGAATAATTTGGGGTTGGGTTAAAACCAATAAGTCGTTATTGCCTTTTAGGTCTGATGCCCAGTCTGCAAAACGTTCACCACGATAATCTTCTTCTTCTAATTTATGGCGCTGGATCATCGTTCCCATTGCACCGTCAATAATGAGAATGCGTTGAGCAAGAAGTGATTTTAGGGTGGCAAGCGTGGACATAAGGAACCCCAGTAGATAATCAATATAAAAAAGCAGGGGCATTGTAACAGAAGCGCAGAAAAAGCGCGTATTTTCAGCATTAGCTTGAGGTGATTCATTGGTTCAAATGGAAAATGTCATAAAACTTTCATGAAATTGCAATAATTTCGGTGAATAATGCCTAAGAAGACGACATGTATTTTGAAATATGACAACTAAGTTTTATATTTCGTTGTGTTTGTTGCAAAATCAGACAAATAGTTCTGAGTAAAATTTTTTTGACTTAAAGTATTGTTTTTATACGGTTTAAATGAATATTTAGATGATTTTTTCTTTGAAAAATACAAAAAAATGTAAGAAAAATATGAAAATTTGGCTTCATATGACAGTCCTTTGTCATATAATTGTCATAATTTAATTAAACAATACAGAGGATTTTATTATCCTCTTACCGTCTACATGAATTCTAATCTTCCTCCTGTTTCGGATTCACCGCTTGCCAGTTCTACGGCAAAATCGACGAATGTACATGTACCAACACCGAAATTTTTTATGCCGGTGTTTTTAACAATTATTATTGCAACACTTATTTATATTGGTTTTCAGGTGAGTGCTGACTTAGCGCATGTACCACCTTTGAGTTTATATTCAGTTATTCTTCTATCTACGGCACTTTTCATTGCTTTAGGCTTTGAATTTGTCAATGGTTTCCATGATACCGCCAATGCGGTTGCAACGGTCATCTATACCAATGCATTACCTGCACCCGTTGCAGTGATGTGGGCTGGTTTCTGTAACTTCCTTGGGGTTATGGTAGCGAGTGGCGCAGTTGCGTACGGTATTATTGCTTTACTTCCTGTTGAACTGATTATGAATGTTGGCAGTGGAGCAGGTTTTGCGATGGTTTTCGCACTGCTGATTGCTGCGATTCTTTGGAATCTAGGAACGTGGTTTCTTGGTATTCCAGCCTCAAGTTCACATACCTTAATCGGTTCGATTTTAGGTGTAGGGATCATGAATCACTTGTTAAATGCCTCAACAGGTACAGCAAGTGGTATTGATATGGATCAAGTGATCAAAGTTGGTAAAGCTTTATTATTTTCTCCATTAATCGGTTTTGCATTTGCTGCAATCGTATTTTTGTTGGTGAAAACAATTTTCAAGCGTCAACTTGAACTTTTCCAACCACCTGAGGGCAATAAACCACCGCCACCATTAATTCGTGCGATCTTGATTTTCACTTGTACTGGTGTAAGTTTTGCACATGGTTCAAATGATGGTCAAAAAGGTATGGGCTTGATCATGTTGATTTTGATTGGTCTAGTTCCTTTAGCTTACTCATTGAATAAGAGTTTAGATGCTGAGCATTTACAATCATTTGAGCAACTTTCAACTCAAACAGCAACTGTTTTAAATGTAAATCAGAATGAGTTTTCAGATGAGAAAGCGCGTGCTGTATTGACCAAATATATTCAAACCAAAGAGCAAACGGCTGAAGTTGTACCTGCATTAGCAAGTATGACAGCGCACCTAGGTACACGTGTTGCAGATTATGGCGATCTTAAAGCGATCCCAGAAGCTGCGGTCAGTGAAATTCGCAATGATATGTATTTGAGTACGACTACTTTCAAGCGATTAGATAAAGCGAAAGCTTTGCCAGAAATGGATAAAGACCAAGCCAAAGTGGTAAAAGAATACCGTAGTAATCTTGATTCATTCCTACAATATATTCCGAATTGGGTTAAAGTTGCGGTGGCACTTGCGCTTGGCTTAGGTACGATGGTGGGGTGGAAGCGTATTGTGGTTACAGTGGGCGAACGTATTGGTAAGAATCATATGACTTATGGTCAAGGGATGTCTGCTGAACTTGTTGCAATGACAACGATTGCTGCTGCTGATGGTTTAGGTATGCCAGTTTCAACAACTCACGTTCTAAACAGTGCTGTTGCGGGTACGATGGTGGCAAACAGATCTGGTTTAAATTTTGCTACAGTGAAAACCATTCTTTCAGCATGGATATTTACATTGCCAGCAACGATTTGTTTATCTGGTGGCTTATACTGGTTGTTCTTACAGTTTGTATCATGATTTGATTTGTTTTAAAGCTAAAATCATTTTAAAAAGCTTTGCCTCGGCAAAGCTTTTTTATGGGTCATAAGATAGCGATAGATACGGACACAAACCAAGAATATTAGGCTCTAACTCAAATAGATTTGTTCTAATTTGAATGCCTGAATGCCTGAATGCCTGAATGCCTGAATGCCTGAATGCCTGAATGCCTGAATGCCTGAATGCCTGAATGCCTGAATGCCTGAATGCCTGAATGCCTGAATGCCTGAATGCCTGAATGCCTGAAGTAATGATTGTTCCTAAATAAGCGAAGAAGATCTACGTGAACCTATTACAAAAAAAGTTTTATTCCCCAAACGAGGAATATTTTTATTCTTGATTATCCGCTAAGATAACTGAGATATACAGTTTACTTAACTGCCTGTTTAAATCTATTTAAAAATATAGGCAATCGAAATTAGGGTTTACACTCCGCCATTCTCCAAAATAGAGAGTGGCTTTTTTTATTTCTATCTCTAAACATCGATAAAAAAAGAGCTGTCGAAACAGCTCTTTGCATGTATTACATGATGTTCAATTCAATTAAGCTTGTTGAATACCCGCAACAACCCAATCTTGTTGCGAACCAGCAGGCTTAACAAAATGCCAAATTTCGGTGAAAGGTTGTGGCAAGCTATTTAAATCTTCGCTCACTGTTCCAGTAAAACGTACGCTAACAACGTACTGACCATTTTCAGTAGCCCTATCTACAACCATTGCGTTTAGATTACTAAATTCTGCAACATCTTGGTCTTGGTTGGCCATAATGTCACTGTACATAGATGAATAAAGTTCAGGCGTTAAATAACGACGAATTTCTTCAATATTACTGGCACTATTCACTGATTGAATATGATTAAAACGCTGACGAGCTACACGTAAGAACGCAGCAGGTTCAGTACCATCTGGTAACTGATTGCCATTACTCATTGATGCACCACCAAATGGTGCTTGAGGAGCAGCCGTACCGCCACCGACAGATTGACCAAAAATATTGGTATTGTCACCTGCAGGCGCTGTATTTTGGCGACCAAAATTATTTTGACCGTTATTATTTGGCGCATAAGGATTGTTTGCAGCTACTTTTTGTTTACCGCTGAATTTACGGAAAATAAAGAAAGCACCGCCTGCGATCAGTAATAACCAAATCCAAGTTGGGACTCCACTTTTTTTCTCTTGCTCTTGGGCTTGTTGTGCGGCTTGAGCATTCGCTGTTTGCTGATCAGTGGCAGTTGGGTTATGTGGTTTATCATCAGCTAAAGCATTCGCTGCAACTGCACCTACCGCTGCACCTGCTACACCAGCTGCAACCATTGAACCAACACCAGGACCTGATTTTTGAGGTGCAGTTTGTTGTTGAGCAGGAGCAGCTTGACGTGATGGTTGATAAGATTGGCTAGATGAACTAGATCTGCTCATACCGTGGCTTTTTCCACCACCTGCACGTTTTGCTTCTGCAAGTGGTGCAGCAACCAATGTTGCCATTAAAAGAGCTGCCATCAAGCCACGCTGGTGTACTTGCATCGAAAATTCCTATTTAAATCCTATTTGTAAGTGTATTTATGCAGGCATTCACCTGTAATTTCAACTATAAAAATATGTTTTTTTATGTCAACTCGTCACTCAATTGCATTGCTTCAGTGAGAGCCTCATGTAAGCGTGCAACGGCAATGATTTGAACGCCATCAATAGATTTTTGCGGTGCATTAGCTCTTGGTAAAATGACATATTTAAAGCCATGCTTGGTCGCTTCTTTTAATCTTTCTTGACCATTCGGTACAGGGCGAATCTCACCAGACAGTCCAACCTCACCAAAAACTGCCAATTGTTGTGGCAGGGCTTTACCTCTTAAACTTGATGCACAAGCCAATAAAACCGCAAGATCAGAGCCAGTCTCGGTAATCTTTAAACCACCCACTACATTGACATAAACATCTTGTCCAGATGTTTGCACACCACCATGACGATGCATCACTGCAAGGAGCATATTCAAACGGTTTTGCTCTAGACCTAATGCAACGCGACGAGGTTGACCATGCGCATCATCGACTAGAGCTTGTACTTCGACTAACAATGGGCGAGTACCTTCACGGCTGATCATGACAATTGAACCGGGAATCGCTTCATCATAACGACTGAGAAAAATTGCAGATGGATTGGCAACTTCTCGAAGTCCTTTGTCTGTCATGGCAAAGACACCCAGTTCATTCACTGCACCAAAACGGTTCTTTACAGCACGGATCATGCGATAACGTGAGTCAGATTGCCCCTCAAAGTAAAGTACACAATCCACCATATGTTCTAAAACTCGTGGACCAGCTAATGCACCTTCTTTGGTGACATGACCTACAAGGAATAAAGCAGTACCGCTATTCTTTGCAAACCGAGTCAAGAGGGCAGCAGACTCACGAATTTGTGAAACACCACCAGGCGCAGATTGCAGAGTTTCTGTATATAGGGTTTGAATTGAGTCAAGAATTGCAATAGCAGGACGTTCGTGTGCCAATACTTCACATATACGCTCGACACAAGTCTCTGCCATAACTCTGAGTTGGTCTGTGGGCAGATCTAAACGTTGAGCACGTAAGGCAACTTGTGAAAGTGATTCTTCGCCTGTGACATAAAGAGCTGAACTTTTCTTACTAGCCATGTGAGTTGCGGTTTGCAATAAAATTGTTGATTTACCAATACCTGGATCACCACCAATCAGTACAACAGAGCCTGTAACCAAACCGCCACCGAGTACACGATCGAATTCGCTAATACCTGTCTGTAGACGAGTTTCATGTGAAACTGAGATTTGATTAAGGGTTGTGATATTAGCACTTTGACCAGCATAACCACCGCCCATTTTAGGCTGAGCTCTATGACTAACTGTTGGTTCCAGTCGAACTTCAACTAGACTATTCCATTCGCCACACTCAGAACATTGACCAGCCCATTTAGAATGATCTGCACCACATTGTTCACATCGATAAACAGTTTTAATTTTTGCCATATATAAAATTGAAAATTTGCGATAAATTAGTTAAAAAGTAGAGTAATTACGGAAAAGATCAATATCGTTCATTTTCTTGATAAGGAATTAAGATTAAACGGTGTTTTCGTAATTGACTGGTTAAAGGGAAGTGCTCAGAAAATAACACGATCTAAGACTTTTACAAGTAAGATATAGTAGGTTTTTGAGTCGAAAATTCTTTAAATTCACTTTTCCACGGAAGGTCTTTGAGCATTTGCTCATTTGTTGTCATAAGAATTATATTCAATGGCATAAATATTGCTAATGCTCAGGCAAATGAAAATGTATCAATTGATATATTTTAAAATTATACAAAAGGTTGGTGTTTATGAGTGCAGCAGAAATTGTTGATTGGATAAATAGTATTATTTGGAGCAAAGCTCTGATCTATTTATGTTTAGGTGCAGGTTTATTTTTCTCCGTCGTAACAAGGTTTGTTCAAGTTCGTCAGATCAAAGATATGATAGGGCTACTCATTAAAGGAGGCTCATCAGCACAAGGTATTTCTTCGTTTCAAGCACTCGCTGTTTCACTCTCAGGTCGTGTTGGTGTAGGTAATATTGCAGGTGTAGCAGCAGCAATTGGTTTTGGTGGACCAGGTGCGGTCTTCTGGATGTGGCTTGTTGCATTTTTAGGAGCGAGTACTGCTTATGTTGAATCAACCTTAGGTCAAATTTATAAAGTTGAATATCAAGGACAATATCGTGGTGGACCCGCTTTTTATTTTGATAAAGGTCTAGGTCAGCGTTGGTTGGGTATTTTATTTGCGATTGCCGCGATCATTTCATGTGGTTTGTTTTTACCCGGTATTCAAGCAAATGCAGTAGGTAATGCTTTCACACAAATCACAGGTGAAGGTGCAATTGTTTTTGGAAATGTCGGTACCTATAAACTACTCGCTTTAATTGTGATTGTAACATTACTTACAGTCATCATTTTTGGTGGTATCAAACGTATTGCAAAATTCGCTGAATTTGTAGTGCCGTTTATGGCGGCTGGCTATATTGTAATGGCATTAATTATTGTCTTTATCAATATTGATAAGTTACCTGGTGTGATTTCCTTAATTTTCGCTGATGCCTTTTCTCCTATGGCAGGTCTTGGTGCTGCAATTGGTTGGGGAGTAAAACGTGGAGTGTATTCTAACGAAGCAGGTCAGGGTACAGGACCACATGCCGCTGCCGCAGCTGAGGTAGAGCATCCTGCTCAACAAGGTTTAGTACAAGCATTTTCAATTTATATCGATACATTATTTGTTTGCTCAGCTACCGCATTTATGATCCTTATTACTGGAATGTACAATGTTCAAGGTACTTTAGAAGCTGGTCAATTTATTGTACAGAATGTTGCTGCAACAGCTGAAATTGGCTCTCCTGCATTTACACAGATGGCAGTAAGTACAGTATTTGGTGGTTTTGGACAAATCTTTGTTGCATTAGCTGTATTCTTCTTCGCATTTACAACGATTGTTGCGTATTACTATATCGCTGAAACCAATATTACTTATTTAAGTTATATTACTAAAACTCCATCTTTATTATTTATCACCAAATGCTTCATCATTCTTTCTGTTTCATATGGCGTAATCAGTGCAACAGGTTATATTTGGGGAATTGGAGATATCGGTGTAGGTTTAATGGCTTGGATTAATATCATTGGTATTATTGTCACTTACTTCATTTGGAAACCAACGATTAAAGCGTTGAGAGATTATGAAGAGCAACAAAAAGCAGGCGTTAAAGAGTTTACCTTTGATCCTGTTAAGCTCGGCATTCGTAATGCAACCTTCTGGGAAGAACGTATTAAAAACAAACAAAAATAAGTATTAAGTAGTCGAAATATAACTTTATATTTCAATAAAAATAAGCAGCGATTACCGCTGCTTATTTTTTTAAACCTAATAAGTCACAGTATCTGTAAGCGACTTGATTGTATTGTCCTATTCTAGTGCGTATCATCCGATACAATTTTTATTTCACTTGAAATATTGAGTAATACAGGCAGAAGTTGTTGAACTGAAAGCGTTTCAAAAACGTGTGTTAAAAAAAGATGCCTAATAATGGTGCAGATTGTTTTGATTCGATTTCAGGTTAACGGACAACAATACTGGAGATTTTTTGTAAAATGTCGAATCAAAATCTGAGTGAAGCAACCGATCAAGGCGGACTCCACCGTAGTCTCTCTAATCGACATCTTCAACTGATTGCAATTGGTGGAGCAATCGGAACGGGATTGTTCATGGGGTCAGGCAAAACCATTAGTTTAGCTGGACCATCTATTTTATTCATTTATGGCTTGATCGGTATCATGGTGTTTTTCGTCATGCGTGCCTTAGGCGAATTACTTCTATCCAATTTACACTATAAATCTTTTATTGATTTATCCACTGATTTAATCGGTCCTTGGGCGGGTTATTTTGTTGGATGGACATATTGGCTATGTTGGGTCACGATTGGTATCGCTGATTTATCAGCCATTATTTACTATCTTGAATTTTTCAATGGGGGTGAGTCATTTACTCCATTGGGCGGATTGTTGATTAGTAGTGTTGCGATTCTATTTGTACTGGGATTAAACCTTGTCACTGTAAAACTATTCGGTGAAATGGAATTCTGGTTTTCAATGGTTAAAATCACAGCAATTATTGTTTTAATTGCGGTTGGTTTATGGATGATCTTTACGGGGTTCACTAATGCTGTTGGTACAACGGCGAGTATTAGCAACTTGTGGACACATGGTGGTATGTTCCCTAAAGGGTTAGATGGTTTCCTCGCAGGTTTCCAAATTGCAATTTTTGCTTTTGTCGGTGTAGAGCTGGTCGGTACAACTGCTGCTGAAACACAAGATCCAAAACGTAACTTACCGAAAGCGATTAACTCAATTCCAATTCGTATCATTATTTTCTATGTATTGGCATTGTTTGTGGTGATGTGTGTAACACCTTGGGATCAAATCAACCCTAAAGTCAGCCCATTCGTAAACATCTTCTCACAAGCGGGTATTGCTTCTGCGGCGATTATTATGAATTTGGTGGTGTTATCTTCAGTGATGTCATCAATGAATAGTGGTGTATTTTCAACCAGTCGTATGTTGTTTGGTTTATCAACGGATAAGCAAGCACCAAAATTATTTGGAAAACTTTCTAAATCGGCAGTTCCTGCAAAAGCATTAATCTTTTCTTCGATCTGTATCTTTATTGGTGCATTTGTACAATTTGTTTATAAAGTAAAAACAGGAACCAATGATGAAGTTACCGCGTTTACCTTGGCGACCACATTATCAACGATCCTGTTTATTTGTGTCTGGATTGTGATTATGTGGAGTTATATTAACTACCGTAAAAACCGTCCTGAGTTACATGCAGAATCAACTTTTAAACTTCCTGGTGGTGTGTTTACTTGTTGGGCGGTCATTGCATTTTTCCTTGCAACGATTTATTTCCTTGCTTTGGACGAAACCACTTTAGAGTCACTTAAAGTCAGCCCAATCTGGTTTGTTATTTTGGCAATTGGTTATTTCTTTGCGAAAAAGAAATAAGCTAGACGAGTTTGAATGAAAAAAACGCCAGCATAAGTTGGCGTTTTTTTATGTTTAGACTTTAGCCTGTGGGTTGATCACGCTATACTGCTCCGAATTGTAAAAGTTAGGTGCTCAGATGCGTCAAGTCATTTGTTCGATCGGTTTATTACTGAGTAGTGTGGTACTCACTGCATGTGGTCAGTCAGGCATGTTGCAATTACCCTCTAATCAGGATCACGATAAGCGTGCAAAATACCTGCTTTATAAAAATGAAGCATCCAAAGCAGAAGCTTCATCTGATCTAAAGTCAGAACGCCAAGTTACATCATCACCGACCACCTCACCTTAAGTTTGTAAATAAGGACATCTTCATGAGTTTCACTCGCATTAATGGAGTATTGCATGCTGAGCAATGTTCATTAGATCAGCTCGCACAGCAATTTGGCACGCCTTTATATGTTTACTCAAAATCTACATTTGAGAAGCATTATTTAGATATGCATCGTGCCTTTGATTTTATTGATCATCAAATCTGTTTTGCGGTGAAGTCAAACTCAAATATCGCTGTTTTAAATGTCTTGGCAAAACTTGGTGCAGGTTTTGATATTGTGACGGGTGGTGAACTCGCTCGTGTACTTGCAGCAGGTGGTGAGCCATCAAAAATTGTGTTCTCTGGTTTAGGTAAATCAGAAGCAGATATTGAAAAAGCATTAACTGTCGGCATTGCGTGTTTCAATGTTGAATCTTATGCTGAACTTGATCGCATTCAAAAAGTAGCAGCAAAATTAGGCAAAAAAGCACCGATTTCATTACGTGTAAACCCAGATGTGGATGCGAAAACTCATCCCTATATCTCAACAGGTCTGAAAGAAAACAAGTTTGGTATTCCAAGTGATACGGTGAATGAAACGTATCAATATGCCGCTTCATTACCCAACCTAGAGATCGTTGGAATTGACTGTCATATTGGTTCGCAATTGACAGAAACCAAACCTTTCGTTGATGCTTTGGATCGTGTCATTGTCATGATTGAGCAGTTGAAAGGCTTGGGTATCAACCTCAAACATATTGATATTGGTGGTGGTTTAGGTGTTCGTTATAAAGACGAAACTCCTCCAAGTGTTGCTGAATATGCCAATGCCATGCGTCCAGCTTTAGAAAAATTGGGCTTGAAAGTGTATATGGAGCCAGGGCGTAGTATTTCAGCTAATGCGGGTGCTTTATTAACCAAAGTTGATTTATTAAAACCAACCAATCACCGTAACTTTGCCATCATTGATGCAGCGATGAATGACTTAATTCGCCCCGCTTTATATGAAGCATGGATGGATATCCAATCTGTGAATCCAAATCCTGATGTTGAAGTTAAAACTTGGGATTTGGTTGGTGCAATCTGTGAAACAGGTGATTTCTTGGGTAAAGAGCGTAATTTAGCACTTCAAGAAAATGATGTCCTTGCTGTATTAGGTGCAGGTGCCTACGGTTTTGTAATGAGCTCGAACTACAACACCCGTGGTCGTGCTGCCGAAGTTATGGTCAGTGGTGATCAAGCCTATTTAATTCGTGAACGTGAAACCATAGAATCACTTTGGGAAAAAGAACGTTTATTGCCTGAGGAGTAAATTGAGATGTATTTAGAATTTACCAAAATGCATGGTTTGGGCAATGATTTTATGGTCGTTGACCTGATCACGCAGCGAGCTTATTTAGATACTTTAACCATTCAACGTTTAGCCGATCGTCATTTTGGTGTGGGTTTTGATCAACTTCTGATTGTTGAACCACCTGATTTTCCTGATGTTGATTTTAAATATCGAATTTTTAATGCTGATGGTTCAGAAGTAGAACAATGTGGTAATGGTGTACGTTGTTTTGCTCGCTTTGTACATGAGCGTCAACTGACGACCAAAACTAAAATTCGCGTACAAACTAAAGCGGGTATTGTTGAGCCTGAATTGGGTGCCAATGGGTGGGTCCGTGTAAATATGGGACCACCAAAATTTCTTCCAGAAGAAATTCCATTTCTTACCCAAGAACATGAAGATATTGAAGGCTTATACGCACTAGAACTTGCAGACAATCAAAGTATCAATATTGATGTTGTGAACATGGGTAATCCTCATGCTGTGACTATCGTACCTGATGTATTAACTGCTGATGTTGAGCGTATTGGCCCACAAGTAGAATCACATACACGTTTTCCTTCACGCGTGAATGCTGGATTTATGCAGATCATTGATGAAAAGCATATTCGGTTACGTGTGTTTGAGCGTGGTGTTGGCGAGACTTTAGCTTGTGGTACAGGAGCTTGTGCAGCAGCGGTCAGTGGTATGCGCCGTGGTTTACTTGCCAATGAAGTTGAAGTTCAGCTTGCAGGTGGTAAGTTACATATTGCATGGCGTGAAGGTGATGTGGTGTGGATGACAGGTCCAACCACGCATGTCTACGATGCGCGTTTGGATTTACGATATTTCCAAGGCTGATGATCTAAGGTTTAAGAAAAAAGCGCGTTGATTGGAACGCGCTTTTTTATAATCTATCTTTTACTAAAGGCGAGTTTGAGTGCAAACAAGATAAAAATACTGCCTGTGATACGATCCATGTATCGAATAAATTTAGGTTGCTTTAAATAAGCGGAAATGGACTGCATCGCAGCAATTAGAAAAATTGACCAGATTAATCCGATTACTACATGTATCATCACAAGACTCATGGTCCAAATGACTGGAGATGCAGACTGTGGAATAAACTGTGGCAAAAAAGAAATATAGAAAATACCGACTTTGGGATTGAGTAAATTTCCCCAAAAACCTTTCATAAACCAATTTTGCGTTGTCACTGCTGAATTATTTAAACTCGCAAGTTGGCTACGAGGTTTTAAAATAAGATTAAGTCCTAACCATGTTAGGTAAATTGCCCCTATCCATTTCAAAGCATTAAAAGCAAGATCCGAAGTCATCAACAATGCACCTAAGCCACAGGCCACGATCACTCCCCACACAATACAACCTAGATTAATTCCTAAAGCTGCTTGAAATGCTTTCGTTTTGCCTTCAAGTGTTGCGGTACGGATGATGAGTGTTGTATCCAGACCAGGAGTAATCGTAAGAAGTGTAATTGCGATTAGATAGGGGGTAAGCAACATTGACATGATGATGGCACTACAGAAAACTTGAAATATATTGTATTACACAGCTATATATACTTCGAGATTTGTTTAAAGATAAATCAGAAGAAAATTTGTTAAAATATAAGTTGGTCGATATTCCAAGATGGAGAGAAATTTGGAAACTCCTACAAAACTTCTTTCCATGTGGTTAAAAGAACGCATTATTCAAAATCAATCGGAGCATACGATTGCAGCATATCAACGTGATTTAACCGATTTTTTAAAGTTTTGTGAATACAAAAAGCTACGATTGGAAGATGTCGAAGCATCTGATTTGAGGGAATACTTGGCTACACGAGTTGAGCAAGATCAATTGAGTTCGAGTAGTCTGCAACGCCATTTAACATCAATTCGTCAGTTTATGAAGTGGGCTGAGCAAGGTCAGTATCTACAACAAAATCCATCTGAAGACTTTCGATTAAAGCGCCAGCCGCGTCCTTTGCCAGGGATGATTGATATTGAAACAGTGAATCAGATTCTAGATCAGGCAGCGCCGGAGAAGCCGATCGAACAACAATTATGGCTACGTGATAAAGCAATGCTTGAACTTCTTTATTCCAGTGGATTGCGCTTAGCCGAATTACAAGGGTTAAAGATTAAGGATATTGATTTTAATCGACAATTGTTGCGTATAACGGGTAAAGGCAATAAAACGAGAGTTGTGCCGTTTGGAAGCAAAGCAAAAGCAAGTTTGATTGAATGGCTTAAAATTTATCGGATATGGCAAGGCAGTTTTGCAGCAGATTCGGCGGTATTTATCTCACAACGAGGAAATACATTACAACCTCGTCAAATTGAAAATCGCGTTAAATTGCAAGCACAAAGAGCAGATGTTAATGTCGATGTACATCCGCATTTATTACGCCATTGTTTTGCCAGCCATATGCTTTCAGCAAGCGGTGATTTACGCTCAGTGCAGGAGATGTTAGGACACAGTAATTTATCAACGACCCAAATTTATACCCATGTTGATTTTGATCAATTAGCAAAAGTCTATGATCAAGCCCATCCGCGAGCACAAAAAAATGAGTGAACAACAAGAAACAGCTTTATCGTTGGATAATGAAGTATTTATTCAATGTGCGAATTATATTGAGAAGATTTTATTTCAATATCAAACAATAATAGGTGCAGACTATCAAGGTTATTTGAATCATTGTAAGCGTGTGGCTGTTTGCTGTTTAATCCTAGCCCAAGATGATTGCCAACAAACCCGTGACAAAATTGCGATTGCTGTTGCTTTTCATGATATTGGTATTCGGACAGCAAAAACGATTGATTACATTCAACCCTCTGTTCAGCAGATGAGGCAATATCTTGAAATCAATCAATTATCTGATTGGCAAAATGAACTAGCTTTAATGATTACGGAGCATCACAAGCTAACAGCTACCGAATGTGATGAATATCCCTTAGTTGAACATTTTAGAAAGGCTGATTATGCCGATTTTTCATTAGGATTATTGCGTTCAAATATTCCCTTTCAAACTTTTAAATATTTAATGCAACAATATCCGAATTGTGGTTTTCATAAGAATTTAATGTTTCTTGGGTTTAAACGTTTTTTGCATAAGCCTTGGAGTCCATTGCCAATGTTTAAATGGTAATTGCGGTATTCTTTTTTGAGTAAAATTAGATCATAAAAGATACATGATGTTGCAAAGTTGAATGTTTAATAACCGACTGTTTTTTTTATTTGTAGTTGCAATTTATTGAACAGACATTCTTACTTTATTGCCAAGTTTTTGCAAAATGTAAATTGGATTAAGATTTATCAGAAATGATCGGTTACAGATCTTTTGTACGTGTTTTTATATAGCCAATTTAGGTGGTTGAATTATATAAAATATTAGCTAAATCAAAGCCTAATATAAGTGCTGAAAGTATAACAATATTTATATGCTGAATAACTCATCAAAATTAGTGAACTGAGCATTTCATCTTTTTTCCAGTCATAGCGAAAATTGTGACTTGACCGAAATGCCAAATACATTGCAAGATAGGGCACCTAAAAAGTTTCGATCGAAGAGTTAGAATGCTCTTCACTACATTTACTTGCTTAGAACAGCCGAGGATTACATGAAGGCTCTTGTCGCTGTAAAACGTGTGGTTGATGCCAACGTTAAAGTTCGTGTTAAGCCGGACAATACTGGGGTTGACCTTACTAACGTTAAGATGTCAATTAACCCATTCTGTGAAATCGCAGTGGAAGAAGCGGTTCGCTTAAAAGAAAAAGGAACGATTTCAGAAATCGTTGTTGTTTCAGTGGGTTCTAAAGACGCGCAAGAACAAATTCGTTCTGCAATGGCTTTAGGCGCTGACCGTGGTATCTTAGTTGAAACTGCTGATGAAATTGGCGCTTTAGAAGTTGCTAAAATTTTAAAAGGCGTTGTTGATGCTGAAAAACCAGAACTTATTCTTCTTGGTAAACAAGCAATTGATGATGACTCTAACCAAGTAGGTCAAATGCTTGGTGCTTTACTTGGTGCTGGTCAAGGTACTTTTGCATCTGAAGTTAAAGTTGACGGCGGTAAAGTACAAGTTACTCGTGAAGTTGATGGCGGTTTACAAACTGTTGAGCTTGGTCTTCCAGCAATCATCACCACTGACTTACGTTTGAATGAGCCACGTTATGCTGCTCTTCCAAACATCATGAAAGCGCGTAAAAAACCGCTTGATACTAAGTCTCCTGCTGACTATGGCGTTGCAACTGGTACTAAACTTAAAACAGTTAAAGTTGAAGCACCTGCTGAACGTAAAGCTGGCGTACAAGTTAAGTCTGTAGACGAACTTGTTGAAAAATTGAAAAATGAAGCGAAAGTGATCTAATACAGAAGGATAAAATCATGAGTATTTTAGTTATCGCTGATCACAACAACCAGTCACTTAACGGTGCAACTTTAAACGTTGTTGCGGCAGCTCAAAAAATCGGTGGTGATATTACTGTATTAGTAGCTGGTTCTGGCGCTCAAGCAGTTGCTGATGCTGCTGCTAAAGTTGCTGGTGTAAGCAAAGTATTACTTGCTGACAATGCTGCTTATGCGAACCAATTGGCTGAAAACGTTGCCGGTTTAGTTGCTGACATCGCGAAAGGCGGTTACAAATACGTATTAGCTGCATCTACAACAACGGGTAAGAACATTCTTCCACGTGTTGCTGCACTTCTTGACGTAAGCATGATTTCAGACATCATTGCTGTTGAATCTGCAAATACTTTCAAGCGTCCTATCTATGCAGGTAACGCAATCGCAACTGTTCAATCTGACGAAGCAATTATCGTTGGTACAGTTCGTGGTACAGCATTTGATGCTGTAGCTGCTGAAGGCGGTTCTGCTGCGGTTGAAGCTGTTGCTGAAGCGAAAGATGCTGGTATTTCTACGTTTGTAAGCGAAGAAATCGTGAAACTTGATCGTCCAGAATTAACTGCTGCGCGTATCGTTGTTTCTGGTGGTCGTGGTGTAGGTTCTGGTGAAAACTATCACAAAGTACTTGACCCATTAGCTGACAAGCTTGGTGCTGCTCAAGGTGCTTCACGTGCTGCTGTAGATGCAGGCTTTGTACCAAACGACTTCCAAGTTGGTCAAACTGGTAAAATCGTTGCGCCTGATCTTTATTTAGCAATCGGTATCTCTGGTGCGATTCAGCACTTAGCGGGTATGAAAGATTCTAAAGTTATTGTTGCAATCAACAAAGACGAAGAAGCGCCAATCAACAGCGTTGCTGACTACTGGTTAGTTGGTGATTTGAACACTGTTGTACCAGAATTGGTATCTAAACTTTAATTCTCTGAATTAAGTTTGAAACGCTCCGAAAGGGGCGTTTTTTTATGTTAAAAATAAGAATAAATAAATGAGAGCATTGCCGATGAATTGTACTTTTAAGACCTATTTTCTGATGCTGGCTCATTATAATCAGTGGGCAAATCAAAAGTTATTTTGTACGCTCATCGGCTTAACAGAGGAGCAATTAAATCAAGATTGTAAAGTTTATTTTAAATCCCTTATGCGAACGGCAAATCATGTGTTGGTAGGAGAGATACTTTGGTTTGAGCGTATCAAAGGTGTTGTTGCATCAACGTATACTTTGGATGAAATTCTTTATAATCAACTCGCCCAATTAGAGAATGCTTGAATTGAACATGATCAAAGTCTGATAAATTTTATTCATGAACATGATGAAGTTTTATTCCATCAAACCATTAGTTATGTCCGTCGAGGTCAAATGCACAGCATGATCTTTGAGCTAACAGCAAAGTCCTTGGAGCTAGACTTAATTTTCTTTCAAAGAGAATGTGCCTATTTATACCGCTGATTTTAAAAAACTGGATTGAATATTTAATTAAAAATGCCTTTATTTTGATTAAAAAGTAACCTTTTATTCTGTTCACTAAAAAATGGAAAACTAGATTTTTAACTTATTAATTCTAATAAATTTTTTATTGTAAAAAAATGCTATTTTCAGATTAGCAAACTCCCAGTTAACCTGTCATTTATGCTATAATTTTTCGCTATATTTTTTAATTTTAGTTCAATTTTCTGAACTAATTTTTTGCAAGATTGAATACATAAAAACAAGTAGAGCCATCTACTTGTAAACAAGGAGTATGCATGAGCGTATCGGAAATTAGACCGATTGCCATTGAGGACGAACTCAAGCATTCATATCTAGATTACGCGATGAGCGTAATTGTATCTCGTGCATTGCCAGATGTGAGAGACGGTCTTAAACCTGTTCACCGTCGTGTGTTGTTTGCAATGCATGAATTGGGCAATGATTATAACAAAGCATACAAAAAGTCTGCTCGTGTTGTCGGGGACGTGATCGGTAAATATCACCCTCATGGTGACATCGCAGTATATGAAACAATCGTTCGTATGGCGCAAGACTTCAGTTTGCGTTACATGTTAGTTGATGGTCAGGGTAACTTCGGTTCGGTCGATGGGGATAGCGCAGCAGCAATGCGTTATACCGAAGTTCGTATGCAAAAGTTGACTCATGAAATCTTAGCAGACTTAGAAAAAGATACTGTTGATTGGGAAGATAACTACGACGGTTCTGAGCGTATTCCTCAAGTCATGCCGACACGTATTCCAAATCTTTTGATTAATGGTACGACAGGTATTGCGGTAGGTATGGCGACTAATATGGCGCCACATAACATGACAGAAGTCGTGAATGCATGTTTAGCCTACGCCAATAACCCGAATATTTCGATTGAAGGCTTGATGGAACACATTACGGGTCCAGATTTCCCTACAGGCGGTATTATTTACGGTAAATCAGGGATTGTGGATGCTTACCGCACGGGTAAAGGCCGTTTGCATATTCGTGGTAAATATCACTTCGAAGAAGATCAAAAAACGGGTCGTACTACGATTGTCTTTACTGAGATTCCTTACCAAGTTAACAAGGCAAAAACCATTGAGCGTATTGCTGAGTTAGTCAAAGAGAAGAAATTAGAAGGTATTTCTGAGCTTCGTGATGAGTCTGATAAAGATGGTATGCGTATCGCAATCGACTTGAAACGAGGTGAGAATGCAGAAGTTGCAGTGAATAATTTATTCTTGCATACCCAACTTCAAAACTCGTTCAGTATCAACATGGTTTGTCTAGACAATGGTCAACCAAAGTTGATGAACCTAAAAGATATTATTGCGGCATTTATTCGTCATCGCCAAGAAGTTGTGACGCGTCGTACCATGTTTGAATTGCGCAAAGCACGTGAACGTGGACATATCTTAGAGGGTTTAACGGTTGCTTTGGCAAATATTGATGCCATTATTGAAACCATTAAAACTTCTGCTAACCCCGCTGAAGCACGTGAGCGTTTACAAGCAGGTGAGTGGGCAGGCGGCGGTGTGGTCGCATTGCTTGAAAAAGCGGGTGCGATTTCTGTTCGTCCAGATGAAATTGAAGGCGAAGACCCAACTCGCCCATTTGGTTTGTCAGGTGAGATTTATCGCTTGTCACCAACGCAAGTGGCAGCAATTTTAGAATTACGTTTACACCGTTTAACAGGTTTAGAACAAGATAAATTACATGCAGAATATTCTGAAATCTTAGGTCAAATTGCTGAATTAACAGCAATTCTCAATGATTTTAATCTATTGATGAATGTGATTCGTGAAGAACTTGCTTTGATCTTGCAGCAATATGGTGACGGGCGTCGTACTGAAATTGTTGAATCAGGCGTTGATTTCTGCCGTGAAGATTTGATCCCAGAAGAACAAGTGGTACTGACTGTTTCTCAAACAGGTTATGCGAAAACTCAACCACTTTCTGACTATCAAGCACAACGTCGTGGCGGTCGTGGTAAGTCTGCAACCTCGATGAAAGATGATGATATTATTCAACATTTAATTGTGGCATCCAACCATGCAACAGTTTTATGTTTTACCAATGTTGGTAAAGTGTATCGCTTAAGAGTGTTTGAAGTTCCGCAGGCTTCACGTGGTGCGAAAGGTCGTCCAATTATTAATTTGCTTCCATTGGATGCGAATGAGACTGTGACGGCAATCTTGCCATTGACTGAATTCCCTGAAAATCACTATGTATTCATGGCAACGGCATCAGGTACGGTTAAACGTGTTGAATTAGCACAATTTAGCAATGTTCGTTCAAATGGTTTACGTGCGATTGAGTTGAACGAAGAAGATACTTTAATCGGCGTTGCAATCACTGACGGTAATCAGCAGATCATGTTGTTCTCGAACGAAGGGAAGGCAATTCGTTTTGCTGAAACAGATGTTCGTGCGATGGGACGTACGGCCAAAGGTGTTCGTGGTATGCGGGTCAAATTGGCAAGCAGTACGATCGACGTTGAAGATGCTGATGTTGAAAATGATGACAGCGATGATAATGATGATTCATCAGATTCAACTGTTGTCAGTCGCATTGTTTCACTTGTGGTTGTACCTGAAACGGGTGAAGTACTGTGTGCTTGTGCAAACGGTTATGGTAAACGTACACCAGTGGATGACTTCCCAACCAAGAAACGTGGTGGTAAGGGCGTGATTGCAATCAAAACTAGCGAACGTAATGGTGAGTTAGTCGGTGCGGTATCAATTGATGAAAGCAAAGAACTGATGTTGATTTCTGATGGTGGTACATTAGTGCGTACGCGTGCTGCTGAAGTTGCAACCACAGGTCGTAATGCACAAGGCGTTCGTTTAATTCGCTTAAGCGATGCTGAAATCTTAGTCGGTGTGGTTTCGATTGAAGCTGTAGAAGATGACGAAGAGTTAGAAGCTATCGACGTTGTTGAAAGTATTGAGCTTCAAGCAGCAACTTCTGAAGAAGTTGTCGCTGAGCCGAAAGATGATACGCCTGAAGCGTAAGTCATCTAAGATCATAAAAAAGGAAGCTAATCAGCTTCCTTTTTTATTGGTTTCATCATCACAAGGCGATAGTAAGAACATGCTAATAAAATTGCAGCTACCGTCGCAAGATAAATAAGTTTAGGAACAACAATAGATGTTGCGACACCCATTTGATTTAATTGCACAAACATTTGCACGCCGTGCGTAGAAGGAAGTAACCATGCCAACCATTGCATCCATTCAGGCATAGCGGAATGTGCCCAAGCTGTACCTGTTAACAAAAATAGAGGCACAGAGGTCACAACAATCAAATGTCCAACACGTTCGGGCATATCGACCAGAGAACCAACTAGCATCGCTAAACCAATAATACAACTCACATAAATCGGAACAGCGAATAGCATTCCCCCAAAATTACCCCCATGCGGATATTCATATAACCAAAATGTAAAGCCAAATAAATAGAGACAGCCTAAACATCCGATGGTTAATATTGCGGCAAAAATCGCAAAAAATTCTGATCGCTTCGCCACCCAACCTTTTTCTCGATAACTGGCAATCAACATGGCAAGCCCAAGTAATATGGTTTGATGAATGATAAGACTGGACACAGCAGGAAAAATATAGCTGCCATAGCCAGATAATGTATTAAATAAAGGAATTTGATGAATTGAAATCTCAGGGGGGAATGAAGAAGCATGCCCAAATTTTTCTAAATATTCTTGTAAACTCGCTTCAATTGAAGTCGCTAGACCAATTCCCACTTCTTTGGTTCGAATGAAATAGGCTGTACTTAGGTAAAGTCCGATTCCGCCCATTT
This sequence comes from Acinetobacter sp. TR3, assembly GCF_027105055.1. NCBI lineage: Bacteria > Pseudomonadati > Pseudomonadota > Gammaproteobacteria > Moraxellales > Moraxellaceae > Acinetobacter > Acinetobacter sp. TR3. The sequence continues at coordinate 2,184,811 of NZ_CP114264.1, read as the reverse complement.
CACCACGTTTTAAGCTATTGGTGAGATTGTCTGGTAATAATAGAATACCTTCAGCTTTTTGATTTTTTACGAGTTTCTCAGCCTCTAAGAAGTCATCGGTAACTGTTGTGATTCGAATATGTGGACTATTAGCAGCTTGACTAATAATTTTTGAAGTTAAAATACTTTGCTCTTGGTCAACAATCACAATTGGTATATCTGCTGCCGACTGAGCTTTATAAGCAGTAGGGTAGAAAAAACTATACATGATTACAGCTGCAATCAATGTGGTAAATACAGAACTATTTGCAACAATATTTTTAAACGTTTGGATGTAATAGAAGCAAAATGATTTCATTGATTTTGCTCCTGAATATTTTTCTTCAATAAACGAATACTTAAACCTAGATAAAGAGCAGAGAAAATAACTAAAATGCCAAAAGGAATGAGAGATACGGAAATATCACTACCAATGACCCATTGCTCTGTTTGTAGTTTCGCATAAGGCGTATACGGAATAATCATTGACCAAAATTGAGTAAATGCTGGAGCATTATTCAGGGGTAGGGTAATTCCTGAAAAGCTTGGTGATGATCCGCCATAAAGTGCAATAAAACCAAAGGTTTTAGGTAGATCTTTGGTGGCTAAAACCACTGTGCTACTGATGACAGCATAAGAAAAATAAAGTAAAAATTGTGCAAGCAAAATCAGGCTGAGTGAACCTGCAATAAAGTAGCCACGAATATGCGCTAACCAAAACATCCAGCACCATGTCCACGCACAAAAAATGAATACATAGACCAAAATTTTGCCCAACAGGCTAGAAATAATTTGTTTTGAATTTACCCATTCAGTTAAGGTTTTCCTTTTAAATTCCTGTCCGATCGCAAAAGCCACACAACAGCAAAGCAGTAAATGCAAAACTGCGGGTACCATGAACGGCTCAAGGAACAGTTCATAGCTCATATTAGGATTATATAGTGTAGAAATTTTGATATGAGGAGTCGGAACATCCAAGTAGGGGATTACATTTGATAAGTAACTCTCTCCCATATAATCTGCCATACCGTTTAATGTACTCATCAACATCGCAGAAGAAATGGTATTCCCAATACTAAAAAAAGATTGATTGTAGGCAATACTAATTTTTGCATCTTGTGCTTGTACTAATCTTTGTTCTGCGCCATCGGGGATTAAAACGAATCCCCATGCTTCAGTTTTATTAATAAGCTGTTCGGCGTCATCTTGGTTAGTGGTGATGGTTTTTACTTGTAAAGTATGATTGATACTCAGTGCATGAATGACTTTACGGCTCATTTCACTTTGATCTTGATCAATCACAACGATAGGTAAATGCTCAGCTTTACCCGATGCAAACATATTGCCAAAAAGAAGAATCACCAACAAAGGGGCAATGATCGCCATAAAAAAATCAGCTTTATGGCGTTTTAAATAGCACAACTCCCGAAGCATTACTGCAAACATCGGTTATTTTGCCTCTGCAATGTTAAATAAAACACTCATACCGACTTTTAGGTCTGGAATGGTTTGTTCTGGTACTAAATGAAATTTGAAACTACGAATATCATAACCGCCAGTTTGTCTTGTTGTCTTAATCGTTGCAAAATCACCTTCGGCATCAATTTTTTTCACTTTAAAATTTGCTTTACGGTTGAGTGCAGGAATAAAACCTTCCAGAGTTTTAGTTTTATAAATTGAGCTATACATGTCTTCACGGACATTCAAACTTACCCATAAATCATGGTCTTCAAGAATGCTTACTACAGGGATGCCTGTTGCGACCAACTCAGTTGGTTTACCGTAAGTTTTAGAAACAGTGCCATCAGTCGGTGAATATAGTTTGGTCTCTTCGGTTAAAGCATTGGCTTCTTTTACCGCTGCTTGAGCCATAGCCACTTGTGCATCAGCAGTTGATTTTTGTTGCTCCGTACTGCCTCGTTGAGCGCGTGCGTATTGTTGATAAGCTGCTTCTGCAGTTTCACGTGCCGAAGTTTGGGCGGCTAACATTTCATCACGGCGTTGACGAGAAATGACACCTTGTTGAAATAGATTTTCACCACGTTTATAAGTGGTTGCTGCCAAATCAGCTTGGGTTTTCATTGCTTGCCAGTTAGCGTATAAGGTTTCGATATTCTCTTGCTGAGCACCACGATATACGGTTGAATGAAATGCTGTAGCACTTTGTAACGCTGCTTGTGCTTGCTCTTTCTTTGCTTCTAACTCGGGACTAACAAAACGCACCAAAGCCTGTCCTTTTTTAACGGGTTGTCCATCAGTGACGTAAAATTCTTCAATACGGCTTGGAACTTTGGTGCTGATATGTACTGTTTCTGCTTCAACACGACCTTGTAATTCAATGGTCTGAGGTTGATAAGCTTTCCATAGACCATATGCAATTAAACCGAATAATAAAATAAGGATAATTAACCCAATAAGTTTGAATTTTCCATTTTTAGATGATTTATTCGGTGGAATTTTTTTATCCAAAGGTGCTGTTTCAGCTTCTACTTTTTCTGTATGTTCAATTAGAGAAACAGGCTCAGATGCTGCTTCTTTTGTTTGAGCATTTGTTGTTTGGTTGACTTGATCTGTATCACGTTCTGAATTGGATGATGATGGATTCTGGCTCATAAATTTCTCCAATTAGCGGATATAGTCAGTACGTGGTTGATTAACGTAAAGCTTAAATTCATCAATAGAACCATAGCTTTGTAATAAGGTAGCTAAAGATAAAATATATTTATATGAGTTAAGTGCCATTTCAGTTTTTAAAGCACTCAAAGCATTTTGTGCATCAATCACTTGCGTTGCAGTGCCCATACCTTCTTTAAATGAGAGTTGTTGAATGCGTAAATTCTCTTGTGCTGCTTTGGTATTCTGCGAGAGTAATTGATGACTATTTTGCGAAGAACTTAATTCACTATAGGATTTATACAGTACATTTTCGACTTCTTGTTTTGTCCGTTCAGTCATAAGCTCTGCTGCATATTTTTTGAGCTCTGCTGCACGGATATTTTTATTATTGTCTATACCTGAGAATAAATTGTATTTTGCCATCACACCAACAATCCAATTTTCTTTGCTATCTAAGCCGTATTCTCCAAAAGCAAAAACACTTGGTTTTTTAGAGGCTTGTTGAACTTTCACATTTTCATTGGCTAATTCAGTATCTATTTGTAGTTTTTTAATCAAACTTGAGTTCTGATCATAATTTGCAAGCAATTTATCCAAAGAATGATTCTGAGTTAAATTCACAAAAAGTGGGGTACTTAGACTGACACTTTCTTTGGTTTGTAATAGATTCTGTAAACTAAATTCGCTCGCTTTTAAATTAGACTGTGCATTTTGGTAAGTACGTTCAGCATTATTGCGTGCAACTTCAAATTGCATACGCTGTCCCTTGTTAATAAAACCTTGTTTTTCAAGTTTTAGCGCATTGTTATAATGTTCTTGCATGGCATTCAAATTAAATAGTGCTGACTTGGCTAATTGTTGTTGTAATTGCACATTGAAATAAGCCTGAATCATTTCGAAACGTTGTGTATCTTGCTGTTGTTTTTCACTAATATTTGAGCGTTTTGCTTGAATGGTGGCGATTTGTTTAGCGCTATTAATTTTTCCACCTGTATATAGCGGCATAACCATTGAAACTGAAGTACGAACATCATGATCTTCAACAGTGACATCTAAGTTATTTGGAACTTTATTTAAACCATCGCTAACAACTTGATCAAAACCTTGGCTGACCTGATCGATGGCTTCGGGAGGTAATACATTTTGCCATTGAGATAATTTTTCATCAAAACCATTTGTTAATGAGTTTTCTAAACGACGTTTACTTGATTCAAGAGGCACGCTCGTTTCACTATGAAATGCATAGGCTCGAGCATTTAAATCAATTCTTGGTAAGCCTAAATTTTTAACAGCTTCCATTTCTAATTGCGATGCTTGCTGTAAGGCTTGTTGCGCTTGAGCACTATAAGCATTTTGCACGACATATTGTTCAGCTTGGCTATAACTGAAGGTCTGAGCAAATGATGGTAATGAAAATAGGGTACAACTAATCAGGCTCATACATAGGCTGAGCTGTTTTGGAAACCGTTTGAGCTGAAGGCTCGGTCGATCATGTCGTTTCAACATAAGAGCATGTCGCAATTTAATAATATCCTCGGATAGTCTAAATTATTTTTATAAAATTGAAATATTATGTTTTTAATTAAATAGTTATATCACTTCAATTGGTGTATTGAATTTGTAAAAAATAGAGTTTTTAATCTATAAAGAAGAATGGGATTTAAACTGTGATCAGTGAATAAAATGCATCAAAATAATCAAAAGCAGATTAAAAAATTTATATGTTTTTTGCACTAAAATTTAAATATTTACTCGATAAGCTGCTGCAACCTTCGCTAATCTATGATTAAATCCCCATTTCAATTTGTTTCACTTTGACAAGGGAAAACTCATGCGTGCTTATAATTTCTGCGCTGGTCCTGCTGCATTACCTACTGCCGTTTTAGAGAAAGCTCAACAAGAAATGTTGGATTGGCAAGGTAAAGGTTTGTCGATCATGGAAATGAGTCATCGTAGTAGTGACTATGTTGCTGTCGCGGAAAAAGCTGAAGCGGATTTGCGTAAGCTCATGAACATTCCTGAGAACTATAAAGTATTGTTCTTACAAGGTGGAGCATCGCTTCAATTTTCAGCAATTCCTTTAAACTTGCTCGGCAAGAATGCGAAAGCTGATTATATTCATACTGGTATTTGGTCTGAAAAAGCGTTGAAAGAAGCAAAACGTTATGGGGACATCAATGTAATTGAAGCGGGTACGCTCATTGATGGAAAACATGCCATTACTGAGCAAAGCATTTGGAATCTTTCAAATGATGCTGCTTATGTGCACTATGCGGATAATGAAACGATTGGTGGTCTACAATTTGCAGGTGTACCAGACGTTAATACGCCGTTGGTATGTGACTTTTCTTCAAGCATTTTGTCTGCGCCATTAGATGTCAGCAAATTTGGTTTAATTTATGCTGGAGCACAAAAGAATATTGGCCCAGCAGGTTTAACGATCGTTATTGTGCGTGATGATTTATTAGATCAAGCAAAACCTGAAATTCCAAGTATCTTGAAATATTCAGACCAAGCCAAGAATGATTCAATGGTGAATACACCTGCGACTTATGCATGGTACTTATCAGGTCTCGTATTTGAATGGTTACTTGAACAGGGTGGGGTAGATGCCATGTATCAAGTCAACCAAGAAAAAGCAAAATTACTCTATGGTTATATTGATTCTAGTGATTTTTATAACAACCCAATCGCGATTTCGAATCGTTCAATGATGAATGTGCCATTCACGCTTGCAGATGAAGCACTTGAGAAACTTTTCTTAAAAGAAGCTGAGCAAAGCCATTTACTTAACTTAGCAGGTCATCGCTCTGTGGGTGGTATGCGTGCCAGTATTTACAATGCTGTACCATTAGAAGGTGTACAGGCATTAGTTAACTTTATGGATGAGTTCGCGAAACGTCATGGTTAAGCAATAAAGTATAAAAAAAGCTCTCATCATTGAGAGCTTTTTTTATACATATAATCTTGGTCTAATAATCAGAATAAGCCTATATGATGAAAAATGAGCGCAGCTAGAAACATACCTAACAAAAAAAAGCAAAATGCGCCAACATCAAGTTTAAGCCCGTGATCACTTGCATGAAGCAGACTGGTGGTCGTTTGTTCTGGTATAATTTTCATTAGAACGCCTAGAAATGCAATTTATGTGATTTTTTGTCACTTTATACCAGTTTTAGCATAAATATTCGCCTGAATCCATAGGTTGCCGCGAATATATTCGCCAATGTTAAAGTTTTTATACAAATCATTTTTTGTTGCAATTCGAATTAAAATTGCAGGTAAATCATCTTCTAAAACTAAGGTCACATCATACAGTGTATATTCATCTTGCATAAATTGCATGGTTGTTTTGCCAACGATATTACCTTGGAACCAAGCTTCATCTTCTTGACCTAATGTTTCACCATACAAATATGCCACCATTTTAGAAAAATCAACGGTTACAGGTTCGTGATCTTCAGGTGTTTGTGGTTGCCAGTCGTTAATCAGCTCTTGTAAGTTTTCTGGTGCAACACCATTATGTTCAGCCAAAATAGCATTTAAAGCACGATGATGTTTAATCGATGCAGGGTCATCAACAATGATTTTCTCATTTTCAGCAACAGTTTCTAATTCATATGCCCAAGCATTAAATTGAACTTGATAAGTTTGATTTTGATCATATTGAGCATTATTTACACTGAATAAATTATCAAATGCGTAAATAACCGTATTTTTATTTAAGCTTAGACGTAATACGGCTTGGGTAGCCGAATTACAGGTAATAATGCGCTCAATATTTGCCTCATATTTATAAGGACTTTCAAAACTTGGGAAGGCTGTTTTTAATGCGCGTGGTTTTTGATTTTCAACCGCAATAATTTGATTAATAGATATTGCTTGACCACTGGGTCCCTGAATCAACCAAAATGCTTGATCCATCTCTTGTTCATCTTCACATAGGCCCATCGGCATGACAGGTGCATCAAGTGCCAATCCTAACCATTTGGGAACATCAGTTTCAGGTGTATCTGTCAGTAAGTTCCAATGCTCAACATGATTACCGAAATTTTGATCTTGAATTTTAATGGTTTCTGGACTGTTTTGATTTTTCATAAAGCATGATGCTAAAAAGATTGAACTTATTCTATTAAATCGAGGATAACATCCATTTTTCAAGTCTGGATGTGTAATTTCACTAGAAATAATTAGTGCTTACCTAGCTTTCTATAAGTTACATGCTATATTTTGGGTATGTAAATTTTAAAATGTATTGGTTATTTAAGTAATGAGCAAAGAATTACCTAGTAGGATTCATCAAGAAATTTTACAGTTGTGTGAGCAAGGTAATAAGTTATTTGCTCATCAAAAGTTTGTAGAAGCTAAAGCTTTATATGTTGAAGCGCTGAGACTATTGCCTGATGACCATCAAGAGTGGGAAGCTTCAACTTGGATATATGTTGCAATAGGAGATACGCACTTTTATCTAAATAATTACGAAAGAGCATTTAGATGTTTTTACAATGCAGTGCAATGTCCAGATGGTTTAGGTAACCCTTTTATACATTTGAGATTAGGACAGCTTTATTTTGAGCAAAATGATTTAGACAAGGCGGCAGATGAGTTAACAAGAGCATATATGGGCGGTGGACTTGATATTTTTATGGAAGATGATGCTAAGTATTTGGAATTTTTAGAAACAAAAATTAAAGTATAAGTTTTTTGATATAAAAGAGTGTCATGGATAAATAAACAAAGCTTTATATCTTAATCTGCTACACTATATTTTTATTTTTATGAGCTTGTGCCAACGTGCTGCCATTTAAATTATGGGTAGATGCGGATGCTTTACCTAAAATTTTACGTGAAGTGATTTTACGTGCGTCTGATCGTTATCAGTTAGAAGTTACCTTTGTCGCTAATCAGAATGTTGGGATTACGCCATCTCTACGGATTAATTCGATTCAGGTAATGAGTGGGGCAGATCAAGCAGACAAAGAAATCATTGAGCGTATGCATGAAAATGATATTGTCATTACACAAGATATTCCACTTGCTGCACAAGTGATTGAAAAAGGTGGAATCGCAATTCATCCTAGAGGTGAAATTTATACGGTTGCAAATGTTAAAGCACGTCTGCATTTACGTGACTTTATGGATACTTTGCGTGGAGCAGGTGTCCAAACAGGAGGACCACCGCCTATTTCAGAACGAGATAAACGTGAGTTTTCGAGTTCTTTAGATCAAACGATTTTCAAGCAAAAGCGCAAAACTGCTTCTTGAGCTGAATATGCCATCACGTATTAATTTAATGCTCACTTATGGTTTGCTTGTGTTTATTTGGGCGACCACACCTTTAGCAATTGTGTGGAGTGTGGCCGATCTACACCCAATGTGGGCATTGGTTTTACGCTTCTTTATCGCTTTGCCTTTGGCAGTGCTTGTATTGCTACTGTTAAAAATCGAATTTCCAAGACATAGAGTCGCGTTATTGAGTTATATCGCAGGTTCTTTAAGCTTGATCGGTTCCCAAATTTTTACTTATGCAGCAACACCTTATTTAAGTTCTGGGTTGATTGCATTGATGTTTGGCTTAGCTCCGATCATGGCTGGGCTGATTGGAAGATTTGGTTTTCAACAAAAGTTAGCGAGTTTGCAGTGGTTGGGGATGGGAACCTCAATTATTGGGTTAGCGATGATTTGTCTGAGTGGAAGTCAAAAGCATGTGCAGCCGATAGGTATTGTTTTCATGCTGATGAGTGTTTTTGCATATTCGCTTTCTATTTTTCTGGTGAAAAAAATCAATGCTGATGTCCAACCGATGGCTCAAGCAACCGGTTCAATTTTGGTTTCAACAATCTTAGCCATATTATTACTCCCTTGGATTTGGCAACATGCACCAACGCACTTTCCTTCGACGAAATCATTGTTAGCATTGACTTATACCGTTGTAATGGCTTCATTAATTGCGATGTTTTGTTATTTTAAGTTGGTACAAAATTTGAAAGCCACCACCTTGTCACTGACGACGGTGATGACCCCAATGTTGGCAATACTCATAGGTGCCTACCTCAATCATGAACAATTATCTGCACAAGTTTTTGTTGGGGCAAGCATCATTCTATTAGGTTTGTGTCTTTATTTTTATAAAGATTTTAATACCTATCGCCGTTTGAAAATATGAAAACGACATTTTCATATTTAATTTGGGTTGATTTCAGTTTGTCGTGATTCTTGAATACTTTCCACTAATTTGGCACGATCTTGTGGATTAAGGGTAATGAAGTAAGCACCAATACGGAATTTACCTTGTTCATCTGCTGAGCTGTAAGCAACTTGAGCAGTTGCTGCGATATGAAAGTAGTTTTCAGGATGACTCAACGTAATATGAATGTAGGTTCCTTCATTAATATCTTGTGAGCTAAAGAAGCTCAAACCGTTCTCGGAAAAGTTAACTTGTTCAGGGACTGGCAGTAGGGATTGCACGATATTGTCGTAAAAAGAACCAGTAATCAGATTTAATTTTTGATTGAAAAGGGATAATATGCGAGCAATTTGTTGATCTTTTTCATTTAATTGTTCTAATTCGTAGCGAAATGCATGATCAAATTGATCTAATTCAGCAAGTAGTAGAAAATAGCGTGGCAATACAAAGTGAGAATCATAAGGATCATTCAGCGCAACGTCGTCAGGAATGACTTGATAGTTGATTCTTAACACAGCATCAATACGAGACATCACTCGACGTTCAGAGTTGTCTTCAACAAGCTGATGTTGTGAATTTTCCATAATAAATCACCTCGGACTAAATGGTATGTTTAAGCCAATTTCGCTGTATATAGGGTTGAGATACACTCGTGCTCGGCGAAGTAATCATTTTATTTCTTTTATTGCCTTGGTTTCCATGATTGGTTTAACCCTTGGCGTTGCTGTCCTTATTACAGTACTGTCTGTTATGAACGGTTTTGACCGTGAATTAAAAAATCGTGTTCTTGGAATGGTTCCACAAGCCACAGTTTCTTCTACTCAGATACTAACAGATTGGCCTGAGCTTGTAAAAAGAGTTGAACACCATCCGCATGTGACAGGTGTTGCACCATTTACTCAATTGCAAGGGATGTTAACCGCTCAAGGGCAAGTTGCAGGGATTATGGTGACCGGAATTGAGCCTAAATATGAAAAGAAAGTTTCAATTATCCAAAACCATATGGTCTCAGGTGATTTAAATGCTTTGAAGAAAGGCGAGTTCGGTATTGTTCTAGGCAAGGATATGACCGATGCACTTGGTCTTGGTTTAAATGACAATGTCACCTTAGTTCTGCCTGAAGCAACACCATCACCAGCAGGTGTTGTACCACGCTTTAAACGTTTTAAAGTGGTTGGAATTTTTAGTGTAGGTGCAGAAGTTGATTCGATGGTGGGTTATATCGCCTTAAATGATGCATCAACATTATTGCGTTTGCCTGATGGTGCGCAAGGCGTGCGATTAAAGTTAGATGATATTTTTGCCGCACCATCTGTTGCAGATGATATCGTGAAACAATTACCAAGTAATTTCTACGCATCGAATTGGACGTATACGCACGGCAATCTTTTCAATGCAATTCAGATGGAAAAAACCTTAGTGGGTTTACTTCTTGTTCTGATTATTGTGGTTGCTGCATTTAATATCGTTTCATCTTTAGTAATGGTCGTAACAGATAAAAAATCTGATATTGCGATTCTGCGGACTCTCGGTGCTTCACCGTCCATGATCACTAAAATTTTTATGGTACAAGGCACGGTGATTGGTGTCATTGGAACGATTGCAGGAACAGTGTTAGGTGTAACTTTAGCATTGACCATTAGTGATATTATTTCTTGGTTCAATACTGCTCTAGGTTTGAACTTGTTTGATGCCTATTTTGTTCACTATCTGCCTTCATATCTCAGATGGCAAGATGTTACGGTAATTGTCACTGTTTCATTATTGATGAGCTTTTTGGCGACAATTTATCCTGCATTACGTGCAGCCAAAGTTCAACCTGCTGAGGCATTACGTTATGAGTAAGATCGTCTTAGAAGCCAAAGATATTTATAAACATTTTGATGATGGTAAAAGCAAAGTTGAAGTGATTAAAGGTTTATCACTTCAAGTAAAAGCAGGCGAGTTTGTTTCGATTGTCGGTTCTAGTGGTTCAGGTAAAAGTACGTTATTACATGCGCTTGGTGGCCTAGAGCAACCATCGCAAGGTCAAGTTTTTTTACAAGGGCAGCGTTTTGATAATTTAGGCGAAGCAGAGCGTGGTTATAAGCGTAATCAATATTTAGGTTTCGTTTATCAATTTCACCATTTGTTGCCTGAGTTTTCTGCTTTAGAAAATGTAGCCATGCCTTTGATGCTACGTAGTGAAAGTAGTTATAAGGATGTTAAAAGACAAGCAGAATATCTACTTGATCGTGTCGGTTTATCGCATCGTTTAGATCATAAACCCGGTGAATTATCGGGCGGTGAGCGTCAACGTGTGGCTTTGGCGCGTGCATTAGTGACGAAACCTGCAGTTGTATTAGCAGATGAACCAACTGGTAATTTAGATCGTAAAACAGCATTGAGTATTTTTGAATTGCTGACTGATCTCAAAAAAGAGCTGAATATGGCGATGTTAATCGTGACTCATGATGAGCAATTGGCTCAATCAGCAGATTCGATTTTGCATATGCAAGATGGTTTATGGATTGATCCAAAATAATTTATTTTGTTTAATCTCTTGTTAAAGCCCTGAAAACGGGCTTTAATTTTGCGTTCAGAAAAATCAAAAACTTAATTAAAAAATTACATGTTAAAAATTATTTTATTGGGCTGGATTGCTGGTATTGCAGTCATGGGATTTCATCTTGATTTTATCGAGCTGACATGGTGGATTTGGTTGGCTATTGCAATCCTGATCTTTAGCTTTTGCATATACAAGAAAGAATCCTATTTTTATCGACCTTTTTATAAAGCACTTATTTTACTCAGTGCAAGCTGGGGATTGTTTACAACAGGATATCATTTTGCAGATTCCGAATTAGAACAAAGATTGCAATTAAAAGAGTTTCAATCAAAATCCTATGAAGCAATTGTTTATATTAAAAGCATAGATGAATTGAGTGATGATGGTCATAAACAAATTGCTGAAGTACTTAATCGACATAAGCAACCTGTTAACTGGTTACTTTATTTAAAACAAGACAAATATCAGTTTAATCAGAAACAAAGCTTAAAGTTAGGTCATTATTATCGAGTTCATGGTCAAATTAAACCAGCGCATAGTTATGCTGTTGTGGGTGCATTTGATCAGGAAAAATGGTTTTTGCAGCAAAATATAATGTCTGCATTTTCAGTGCAATTTATTCAACCTTTAAGCTTTGATGAAATTTACCGTTTGGGTTATCAAGGTCACTTAAAGCAACAGCAAAGCTTTTCTGCTAAATTTTTATTAAGCGTTGAGATGAAACGTTTAGAATTTCGGCAAATGTTACAAGCATCTAAGCTTCAGCACAAAGGTTTACTTTTAGCCTTGCTAACAGGTGATGAAAGCCTGTTATCCAATACATTGAAACAACAATTTCAACAGCTTGGAATTTCGCATTTGTTAGCGATTTCTGGTCCACATGTGTTGATTTTTGCATTAATGTTGTCTTGGTTGATACAACGTCTCATACAGCATTACTGTCCACATTTATACTTATGGCAGCCTAGACAAATTTTATTATTATTGCCATTTTTACTCAGTGTTCTGGTGTATGTGGCATTTGTTGGTTTTGAGATTCCAGCAATCAGAACTTTATTGACTGCTTTGCTTGCAAGTATTTTTCTCTTCTTTCGTCAATCGATTCGTCCATTTAGCTTATTGATCTATAGTGCCAGTATATTATTGTTTTTTGATCCTTTTAGTATTCTATCCGCTGGTTTTTGGCTGTCATATGGTGCGTGTTTTATTCTACTTAGAGTTTATCAAACCATTGCACAATTACCGCAAGATCAGCCTATTACGTGGACTCAAAAAATATTTTTAGCTGCTAAAGTTTTGGTTGAATCGCAATCTAAGATCTTTATCGCCTTATTACCATTAGTCTTGATTTTCTTTCAGCAAGTTTCTTGGATTGCACCTGTCAGTAACTTAATTGCAATTCCTTTACTTGGTGGCGTCGTTGTGCCATTGGATATTTTGGCTGCATGTATTTGGCTCATCATTCCTGCATTAGGACAGTTTTTATTTCAAATTAATGATTTTTTATTATCTATATTGATGTCAATTTTAGACATCTTGCAACATATTGCACCGCATTTATATGGGGTAAGTTATACACCCTTAATGATGGTATCTCTAACCCTTGGTATGCTTATTTTATTTATGCCGAGGGGGACGATTCCTAAATCTTGGGCATTGATTTGTTTTTTACCTATATGTATAGGTGTAAAGACTCAACCTACGGTTTTAAATATTTTAGATGTTGGACAAGGGCAAGCTGTATTTTTACAACATCCCGAACAAATCTTTATGATTGATACAGGGGGCTCTTACAATGAAAATAAATTTAGTTTAGGAGAGCGGGTTGTTATTCCATTTATACGGCAACAAGGTGTACGCCATATCGACCATTTAATCTTATCTCATCTTGATCAAGACCATAGTGGTGCTTTTCCTATTATTCAAAAAAACTTTGAAATATCTCAAGTACAGTCAAATGAATATGACCAAAAAATGCAGTTCAAAAATAATTTCTCATTTTGTCAGCAAGGTCAGCATTGGTCCTATCAAAATCTAAAAGTTGAAATTCTATCCCCTAAATCAGATGAGCTTATTCATGCAAAGGATCAGCAAAATGAGTATTCCTGTGTGGTGTATTTGCAGTTTTTAAATGTCCAGCCTTATCAAAATTTCTTAATCATGGGAGATGCAGGTTGGGAGGCTGAATATAAATTAATGCAACAATATCCCGATTTAAAAGTAGATGTTTTGATCTTGGGACATCACGGGAGTAAACATAGTTCTGCTTATGATTTTTTAGCGACTTTAAAACCTAAGCTTGCGATTGCCTCGGCAGGGTTTGATAATCGTTATGGTCATCCCAGTCAAGAGTTGAAAAATCGTCTACAGGCACTACGCATTCCATTGTTAACTACGGCTGAAGCAGGGACAATTCGTTTTGTTTTTGAAAATGGTCAGGTTGAGCTAAGGCAGCAAAGACAACAAATTAAATGGTTGGAAAGAAAATAACTTAAATATTGTAATATTTTCATATCACAATATTTATAGGATTAAAGCTGAATATTTTCTTGCTTACGAACTTCAGCAACTTTTGCTAAAGCTTCGTTGACATCAATATCATAAATTTTGTGTAGGCTAGGGTTTGCACTGAATCGTTTATAACTCCAGTGATAATGCATTGGAAGGCGTTGGATTAAATTTTCCAAAGTTTGATGAATAATAAGCGTACCATCTTCGGCATTACCTTCATAAATTTGAGGATTGATACGCTCGATATGCATGTCGAATCCACCTTGGTCATTCCTCAAGGCATAAAGGAATAAAGTTCGTGCTTTTGTTTTTTGAATTAACTTTGCGCTTAAACTACTCGATGCCAATGGAATACCAAAATACTTAATCATTTCACCACCGTGATCAGGGGTGTGATCAGGTAAAATAACAGTTGTACCACCTTGTTTTAATGCTTTAAAAATCTGACGAACTCCACTTTCATCAGTGGGTACTAAATTCGCTTGATTACGGCTACGTGCATCACGAACAAAACGATCAGCATCAGGATTTTTCACAGGCTTATAAAGGATGGTCATTTGAGTATGTTTGGATAGCCATGCATTCATCACTTCCCAAGTACCCAAATGAGGCATAATCAGGACAAGTCCTTTTTTCTCTGCGAGGGCTTCGTGAAAATAATGCTCATTATGAATTTTGTGAATGCGCCGAATATTTTTCTCATTTGAAGCTCCCCAAATGCTCACAAATTCAAAATAAGAGGTTAATTCATTTTTAATTGCTTGTTTTTTTAATTGATTTATTTCTTGTTGTGATGCTTCAGGGAATGCGATCTGTAAATTCAATTGTATAATTTTTGAGAGTTTAGAAAGCTGGAAACTATTGAGCAATCGCGCAACAAAACCTGCGATAAAACGACCTAATTGAAGTGGTTGATGACTCAGAAATTGTATGAGACGGTAATTACTATTTGTTGATTTGGGGTGTGCCATATATCAAACATTAAAAAAATTACAAGAGGAGAGTATAACGTATAAAATAATTATAAGTTAAAACAAGTTATTTAAACAGTTTTCTATAAATCAGCGTATATAATAAATTCACTTTACAATACATTGGATTGGAATCTTATGTCCGATTGGCCACCAAAACCACAAAATGAACCTACAAATAGCAATAATGTGACAGGCAAAGAATGGCAGATTTTAGAAAAAGCTGTTTTGGCTTCTGTCGAAGAACAACGTCGTAGCCGCCGTTGGAGCATCTTTTTTAAATGCTTAGGTTTTGCATATTTACTTATCGTATTGATTGCAATGACTAAAGGGTGTTCGACCTCAGCAGAGAAATCAACCACGGATGTTAGCAGTGACCATTTAGCTGTTGTTGATATTGTTGGAACAATTGACTCGTCAAGCAGTCAATCTACAGTCAATAGCGAAGATACCAATAAGGCATTAAATCGTGCATTTGAGGCGAATGGAAGCAAAGCTGTTGTTCTAAATATTAACTCTCCTGGTGGTTCACCAGTGCAATCTGATGAGATTTGGCAAGAGATTCGCTACCTTAAAAAACAACATCCAGATAAAAAAGTCTATGCTGTGATTGGTGATATGGGTGCATCAGGTGCTTACTATATTGCTTCTGCGGCAGATGAGATCATTGTGAACCCATCAAGTTTGGTTGGTTCAATCGGTGTGATTATGCCGAATTATGGTTTGAGTGGTTTAGCACAAAAACTAGGTGTTGAAGACCGTACTTTAACTTCTGGGAATAATAAAGATATTCTGAGCATGACGAAACCAATCAATCCTGCACAGCAAGCACATGTACAAGCGGTTTTAGATAATGTGCATACACACTTTATTAATGCAGTCAAAGAAGGTCGTGGTAAACGTTTGAAATCGAATGATCCTGCAATTTTCTCTGGTTTATTTTGGACAGGTGAGCAAGCGATTGCACTTGGGATTGCAGATCGTAGTGGTAGTATTACTACGTTGATGCGTGATCTTAAAGTAGATCAAAAAGTGGATTATACCGTTCAACGTAATCCATTAGAGTCTATTTTAGGGCGTATGGGTACGAAAATTGGTGAGGGGATTAGCAGTTCTCTTACAGCACAATTAGAAACCCAACAAAACGCAAAAATACAATAATCATTAAGACTAGGCTGTGATCATTCACAGCCTTTTTTATTTTTAAACGTAACTGGGCAGTTCTCCCTTTTAAATTGCAAAGCATTTGCAGCGCGAGATAATCGACCCATCAATACATAAATTAAAAGACAAGCTTATGAAACCTTTGATTCATTTTGCACATGCCAATGGTGTTCCTTCTAAAGTTTATCAGAAGCTATTTGAGCAGTTAAAAGATCAATATGACATTATTTATGTTGCAGAGATTGGCACTGATAAACGTTATCCAATTACGCATGGGTGGCGGCATTTAGTTGATCAAATCATTGATAGTATTGTGCAGCAATCACAAGGTCGAAAAGTAATTGGCTTGGGACACTCGTTAGGTTCTGTATTGACATTGATGGCGGCTTATCGTCGTCCTGAATTATTTTCTCAAGTGATTATGCTGGATCCACCATTTATTATTGGTAAAGCATCATTTGCTTTTCATCTTGCTAAAGTGTTTAAACCTAAATTGGTCGATAAAATTACGCCAGCAGGTCTATCAGTACGTCGCCGTGATCATTGGGAGTCTCGTGAACAAGCCGCAGAGCTGTTGAGTTCAAGAGGATTTTATCTACACTTTGATGCAGATTGCTTTCAAGCTTATATTCAGCATGCTTTGAGCAATGATCCATTGAAGGGTGGAGTGACTTTAACCATTCCGAAAGTGGATGAGGTTGCAATGTTTAGAACGACACCATCGATGTGGTGGTTACCTATGCCAAAACCTAGAGTACCTGTTCATTTGGTTGTTGGTCGTGATAGTGTGTTCTTAAAAGAAAAACTTCCTCAAGTTGCTAAACGGAAATTGGGTATTCCTTTTTCAGTTGTTAATGGTGGACATATGTTCCCATTAGAGCATCCGATTGAAACTGTGGAAAAAGTTAGAAGTTTGATTAATAAATAAGCTAAAAATAGTAAATTCAACCAAGTGCATTATAAAAAGACTTGGTTGAATAAATGGAAAATAAGAAATGCGATTTATTCAAATAATTTGCAAAGAAAAGAAATGGAAAGTTTATGCTTTAGGCGCATATGCGGTGCTTATTCTATTTTTCTATGGTGTGCAGTATTTTTATTATCAACAAACACAAGAATTATTGTGGTTAAGTTTAAATACAGTCGCAGGACGCTTGGTACAACATCCATTCATTTGGTTATTTTTTATTGTTGATATATTTCCTGTTTTATTTGCATTTTTATGCAATCAAACGCAATATAAAAAATATTTTAGATGGTTTGTATTTTTTCTCATTATTCCTGTAGATTTATTTTATTTTTGGGAGGTTGGGCTGCCATTTAACTGGATACTTTTCAATCTATTGACTGTCGGTATGCTAAATTCACAGCAGCATATCAGAACGTAAAAAACGCACCCGAAGATGCGTTTTATTTTTAGAATTGAGCAAACTGAATTGGTCGTTCTAAAGGTTTTTTATTGAAATAGGCTTGACCGTTTGTCCAAGTGAGTTGACCGTTACATAACCACTCTGCAACTTGAGGGTAGATAAAATGTTCCAACTTATGTACACGTTGCGATAGGCTGTCTACAGTATCATGCAAACTTACTTGAATTGCAGATTGCGCAATACTTTGTCCAGCATCAAGTTCAGCAGTGACAAAATGAACGGTGCAACCATGCAGGCGATCTCCAGTATTTAATACGCGTTGATGTGTATTAATCCCTTTATAAACAGGGAGGAGAGAGGGATGGATATTTAACATTTTACCTTGCCATTTGCTGACAAAGTTTGGTGTTAAAATACGCATAAAACCTGCAAGAATGACTAAGTCAATTTCCCAAGCAAGCAATTGCTGATGCATCGCATCGTCAAAGCTTTCTCGATTTGGATAATCTTTATGTGAAATAACAGCGGTTGCAATATTGGCTTTCTCAGCACGCTGCAATGCATAGGCATTAGCTTTATTTGAGAGTACACCAATGATTTGCCCCGATAGATTTGCATCTATCAGGGCTTGTAAGTTGCTACCATTGCCTGAGACAAGTACAGCAATTCTCATTATGCAAAGATCACGCGAATTTTTTCGTCTGCACCTTCAACTGATTCAGCATTTTCTTGGATATGACCAATTTTCCATGCTTTTTCGCCTAGAGTATTTAATAGGTCAATTGCTTTATCAGCTTCGCTCGCATCAACAGCGATTACCATACCAACGCCACAGTTAAATGTGCGATACATTTCAAAACGTTCTACGTTACCTTCACGTTGTAACAGTTGGAATAGTTCTGACCATTCCCAGCTTGATTCATCAATGACAGCTTGTGCGCCGTTTGGAAGAACGCGAGGTAAGTTACCTGGTAAACCACCGCCAGTAATGTGTGCCATTGCATGCACATCAACTTGTTTGCAAAGTTCAAGTACTGGTTTTACATAAATACGTGTTGGTTCCATTGCAACATCTGCAAGTGGACGACCATCAACGATTTGAGTTAAATCAACGTTCTTAACATCTAAAATTTTACGTAGTAATGAGTAACCATTAGAGTGAGCACCACTTGATGCAACACCGATCAGTACATCACCAGATTTTACTTTAGTGCCATCAATAATTTTACTATGCTCAACTACACCAACAGCGAAACCAGCAAGATCGTAATCTTCGCCTTCATACATACCTGGCATTTCAGCAGTTTCACCACCAACAAGTGCACAGCCAGCAAGTTCGCAACCTTTACCAATACCCGTAACGACATTTGCTGCAACATCAACATTCAAATGACCTGTTGCATAGTAGTCTAGGAAAAATAATGGTTCAGCACCACAAACGAGTAAATCGTTTACACACATTGCCACAAGGTCTTGACCAATTGTGTCATGGCGATTTAGGTTTAACGCTAAACGTAATTTTGTACCTACACCATCTGTACCAGAAACCAATACAGGTTCTTCATAGCCTTTTGGGATTTTGCATAGTGCACCGAAACCACCAAGACCGCCCATTACTTCAGGACGAGTAGTGCGTTTTGCGACTGATTTGATACGATCGACCAGTGCGTCGCCCGCTTCAATGTCGACGCCCGCATCTTTATAGCTTAAACCAGTATTTGGGGTAGAAGTTGAGTTGCTCATAGTGAAGTCTCCGCATTGGCGGCAGATTATAACCTGAATATACGAAACTCTTATGTTATTTATGCTCGAAAATGCTATCTTTAATTAAATTTTTTTTCCATTTATAACGATTACACGAAAAAAGGCTAGATTTTATGCAAGATCAGGTACTACGTCGTATCTTTATCCTCGCAGGACTCGCATTACTACTTTGGGTGTTGTATCTATTAAAACCAGTTGTATTACCATTTGTTGGCGCTTTTTTTATTGCCTATCTCTTTAGTCCCCTTGTAGATGTCCTTGTAAAAATTAAATTACCTCGTTGGTTGGCGATCAGTCTCGTCTTTGTTGGGATTGGCGTAACCTTAACAGTTGTTTTATGGTTCCTTGTTCCATTGGTTTGGAAGCAATTAATCTATGCGCGAGATAGTATTCCAGCTGGTATACATTGGGTAAATGCGACATTTCTACCTTGGGTATCCCATACTTTTAATGTTGTCCCAATGGAGTTGGATACAGAACAGATTTCTAAAGCAATTATGGAATACATTCAAACGAATTACAGTGCAGATAGTATTCAAGTCATGGCTTTACGTTTAGCACAATCTGGTTTGAATTTTATTCAATTAGGTGGCGTATTTATTTTGATTCCTATCATTTCATTCTATTTCTTACTTGATTGGGAAAGAATGTTGCAAAGTATGCGTCGTTTAATACCTCGTCCATATGAAGAATCAACCTTAGTGATTGTTCGTGAATGTCATAGTGTGCTTGGAGCGTTTGTTAAAGGTCAGTTCCTCGTAATGCTGCTATTAGGAATAGTGTATGCCGTTGGCCTGCAAATTATTGGTTTGGAAGTTGGTTTAATTATTGGAATGATTGCTGGTTTGGCCAGTATTATCCCTTATCTAGGCTTTGGTGTTGGTATTATCGCGGCCGTGATTGCTTCATTATTCCAGTTTGGTCTTGATTGGATGCAGTTACTTTTAGTGGGTATTGTATTTATGATTGGGCAAATGGTCGAAGGATATATTTTGCAGCCTTTCTTACTTGGTGACAAAATTGGTCTATCTCCTGTTGCCGTTGTATTTGCGGTACTAGCTGGTGCTCAACTGGGTGGTTTTTTAGGGATGCTGATTGCTTTGCCTGTAGCGGCTGTTATCGTCGTGTTACTTAAACACGCAAGAGATAATTACGAAAAAAGCCGGTTTTACGGATCTCCAATAGAGGTCAGTATTCCACATGGTGAAATTCAACGTATAAATGTTGATGCTGGTGATGTAGAACTTGATATTGAGATTAAAAACTCTCAAGATAGCGAAACTTCACATTCAAATGATCTAAAGTAATTGAGGAACAAATTAACGATATGCGTCAACTACAACTAGATATAGAACCACAGCTCGATGCGCGAATTAGCGATTTCTCGGGGCCAGGGTGGGGTCATGTAGTTGATGCGATACGACAGTTACATACTGGGCTGGTAAATCGCTTTTATGTTTATGGTGGTGCTGGTACAGGTAAAAGTCATTTACTCTCTGCAATTTGTGATTCATATTTAGAATTAGGTCGTCGAGCAATAAAAGTCTCATTATTAGAATTATTAGATGCACCCATTGAAGCGATTACTTCATTAGAATTTTATGATTTAGTGGCATTAGATGATATTGATGCAATTAGTGGTGTACCTCATTGGCAAAAAGCTGTTTTTCATTTAATGAATAATCATGAGGGACAACTGGTCTTTTCATCTCGTGTAGCGCCGATAGAATTAAAATTAGAATTACCTGACTTACAGTCGAGACTGACTCAAGCGGTGAGTGTCAAAGTACCAAATGGAAGCTCATATACGGATCGACAGGCTTTATTACACTCTGTTATGACGAGGCGAGGAATTCATTTTGACCAACAAATTATTGATTATTTGTTGAGTAATGGGCCACATCAAGCTTCTATTTTATTACAGACATTAGCCCAACTTGAAAAGATGTTGAAAGGTGAGAAAACAAAGCTCTCAAATACAACGATTAAGCAAATTTTTGCTCTGATTGATGAATATCACTAATCGCATAAAATTTCTTGAGTAATTTTGACAGCTATGACAAAGTACGCACAAAGGAATGTCGTTGCAAATTTGTAGTTTGCAATACTAAGAAAAATGAAAAATAGAAGGAGAACGGTATGCTCAAACGGACGCTTGCCTGCGCTTTATTTGCGATTACTGGACATGTATATTCTGCGGATATTCAAGTTACAACATTAGTTGATGAAGACAAAGATGATACCGTTTGTTCATTACGTGAAGCTGTAACATTCTTAAATAATCGTACCCAAAAAGAATTTGAAAATGGTTATCATGGTTGCGGTAATAAAGATGCTTCATCGATTATTATCCTAGAACGTGATAAAGAATATGCTTTGAGTAAAACACTTGAAGTTAAAGCCGCAATGACAGTTAAAACCGCTGCTAGCACAAGCTTTAATGATACAAAAAAGGGTTTAAATAACGCTACTATTAAAATGGTAGGTACCGAAAGCTTACTTATTGTTGATGATAATGATGTTGAAAAAGACCCATTAGTAGTTAACTTGAATGAATTAAATTTAAAAGGATCATCACAAAAAGTAATTGAAGGCGGTTTGATTTCAAATCGAGAGATATTAACAATTCAATACTCTCGATTGATGGGCGGAAATGCAAAGTTGGGGGGGGCTATATATAATAAAGGTTTACTTTCTGATAAAAAAACTGCAGGAATTGTTAGTGTAAATAATACTATTTTTGAAGATAATAAGGCTGATCAAGGTGGGGTTATTTATAGTGAAGTTCCTCGTTATATTATTACACAATCAGTTATACGTAATAATGAGGTTAAAGCAAATGGAAGCATTTTGTATGTTCAAAATGCTTATAGTGATACTGCGATTTCGAACGCCTTAACATTAAGAGCATTTGGAATTAGGAATTCCACCATTTTTAATAATAAGGGAGGTTATGTAGCAAATATTCGAGGTGGAATGGTCATCAATAATATTACGATGATCTATAATGATTCAGGATTATATTTGCAAGCTCCAAAATGGATTTCAACCCCTGCCACTGATACAACACAAGCTAAATTAGAGAATAGTGCATTTATTTCAAACAGTATCATAGCTAAAAATAATCAAAACTGTGTTGCAGATACTAATGACTCTTCAGTTATTCAAAGTAATTTAACAGAAATAGATTGTGATCGTAATGCTCCAGCTGGACTACCAAATTTTTTATTAAATACTGATTTGCTTGCTGGTAGTCAAATGGAAGGAGATTGTGATTTACCTCAGGATAAAGGATTGTTGTGCCCATATGCAATTCCTAAAGATCAAATGCTAGGTTTTTTTCAACCAAGACTATTGACTTCTTATAATTCATTATCTGAGTCTTTAATCATCAATAAAGGACGTATTTTTAGTGATGGAACAAATAAAGGAGCGATTAGTTGTGAAACTTCAGATCAGCGAGGTAAGGCACGAAGTATTTATAGTGAATTATGCGATTTGGGTGCAATTGAATTAGTCGTAAATCGTAATGATGTAGAAATTGCTGGTCAAGATATTTTATATGGTCAACTCGCTAAGTTCAGTATTGCAAATAGTTTGTTGGATGGGGAGTTGGTTGCTCCTGATGCATGTAAAATAATCTTTAAGAGAGACACAGATTCTAATGGGTTACCATGGCAACCAGGCTGTCTTGAAATTGAACAAACTGAAACAAAGTCTAAAGGTAAATTGACCATTGATTTAAAAGGTAATATTGTTTATGTTCCCTATAGTAATTGGCATGGTGCAGATAAATTTAATATCCGTGTAATCACTACGATCACTAGGCTTAATGACCCTTCAAATTACTATATTGATATTCCTACGACGATTGTCCAAGACCCACCAAATAATTTTCAAAGTAAAACTGTAAATGTTGGTAGTATAGACTTTGGATGGATTTTCATAATATTCGGTTTGATTGGATTCAGACGTTTTAAATCATAATCAAGGATGATGGATGAGATGCAAAATTATAAGAAAACCTTATTAGCATTGATGGTTATTTCTGCTATGCCATTATTAGCTGCTACAAATGGTGCAACAGCACCAATTAAAGTGACTACTTTTAATGATGATAATGAAGAAGATTCGCTTTGTTCAATCAGAGAAGCCTTGAAAGTTGCAAAAACTCGTGTATCTGCACACGGTTGTGTTGTTGCCGATATTTATTCCAATACGCAGGATATACAATTAGAAGCCGGTGAGTACACATTAAAAAGTGAACTAATACCTGATTCAGAGGTGAGAATTTGGGGGGCAGCTCCAGCTAATTGGAATGAAAAGAATGTTTTGATTAATGATGTTGCGAATCAATACCCTGCACAAGTTGAACTTAAAACTACTATCAAAGCTGAAAACTCTCGAATTTTTAATACTACGGGTGGAAAAAATCCTTTAGCATTAACAAATTTAATACTTACTAATGGTATTGCACCTAATCAGGGAAATGGTGGTGCTATCTATGCTGGTGGAAATATCACCTTACAAAGTACTCGAATTTTAAACTCTAAAGCATCTACTGGCGCAGGTGGTGCAATTTATTTAGCTGGATTGAATGCTTCTGCTACAATTTCTAATAGTTTATTTGAGGGTAATGATGCTTTCGTAGGAAGTGTTATTGCAATGGCTTGTAAGAGTGATAATACTTATTTAGAGCGGAATATTAGTTTTACAGCAAGTAGTTTGATAAAAAATGGATCAGAAAATTCATTAAGTATGTTTGAATTTTGTGGTCTATTGCCTAAAACAGAATTAAAAGCAAATACAATTGCTCAAAATATTGCTAACTCTAGTAAAGGTAATTTAATAAAATTCACGGGTGATACAAAAGCTGGAACAGAAAATCAAAATGATTCAAGTATATTAAGTAATGGTAGTGTATTATCATTAACAAGCAATACTATTGTTGAAAATAAAGCATTTACAACTTTTTTATATGATAAAATTGGATTAAAAACCCTACTCTTTAATGTTCTTGCTTATAATCAAGGTGCTTACTCTTGTCGTTATTTATTAGGTGACGCTGCAAAAGAGGAAAATGTAGGGATAGGTGCAATATATAATGCATTTCCGTTGGCCAATAATGGTAAATGTGCTTTACCAGATCTGATTTTAAAGGATAATAAGACAAATATTGATTTAACTAATATCCCTATGGATACAATATTAAGTCATCAAGTTCCAGCTTCCCAGTATACAGCGTTTTTACCTATTTATTATCCGAAGAGGGTAGCTCAAACAGGTACTGATAAGAAAGATTTAGTGAATGTAACTGCTGAGGGTGTTGCGGGTTGTAGTGATTATGATCAACGTGGATTAGCTAGATTTGCTGATAGAGCATTATTTTATCAACCTGATGCAAAAAATACTTGTGATATTGGTTCCGTAGAGTTGATGCGACTAACAGCTGGTGATATTAATAGCATTACTAATGGATCGTTAAGTCAATTAATAAGTGATTATAAGACTCAAAATGATTATTTTGATAATCTAGTTAAGAATCCGAATGATCAGGAATATCTTACTTACTATAAATATCGCTTAGCGCAATATAAAAAATTAGTTGAATATTACGATAAAAAAGAAAATTTTAAATATCGAGCTGTTTATATCGATTTACAATCATTTAAACTTCCATTACCACATGAGGTTGCTTTATCTGATGAAAGTCACCGATTAGATTTTTTTAGTCCGGAATTGTATGATATTGAGGTGGAAACAATAGGCGTCGGTAGTACTATTGAGGGGAAACTAAATTTTCGCAAAGACGAAAATTTAGTTTGTAGTTGGGTGCCTGAAATTCAACAAATTATTGTATATAGAAAAGATGATGCAATTACACAGGATGGTGAGCAAGCTTTATGTAGTTACACCATCAAATATAAAGCTGATCATACAATTCAGACTAAAGGCTTAATTAAAGCCTCATTTACGAATCAAGCACCTGAAGCTAAAGATACATCTGTGACATTAAAGTATCAGCAAAAAGAAATCGCAAAATTGAATCTTTTAGAATTAGCTAATGATTCAGGTGATACAGGTCCAGGTGGTAAAGGTCCTGAAACAAAGCCTAATAAGTCAGACTTTTGGATAAATGAAGATGGGGTAGAATTACCGATAAGATTATCGAATGTCCCAACAAAAAATCTAATAGTTACTGCTGATCGTAAAGGTAAATGTCCTGCTCCGGATCAAAAAGAAACGTGTTATGGCGGAAATATTTATATTCAAGAAGTAAATACTTTTAATCCATTTAATTATTCGTTTAATTATCAAGTTTATGATAATGATGAGACACCAAAACTGTCAAATTTAGCAACCGTGAAAGTTATTAGCACTGCAACCACCTCAGATGATACTCGACCTGCGAAAAGCGGCGGAGGGAGTATGGGTATCTTCTCTGCATTAAGTTTGTTGGGTTTACTAGCATATCGTCGTTATAAAAAGTAAGATTGAATAAAAAAGAGCGCTTTAAAAGCGCTCTTTTTTATACTTTCAAATTATAAATTAAATGCATACAGCAAAAGAGTAATATTTAAAAGTAATTAGTGTTCAGAGTATTTGCTTAAATATTCTTCACGGATGTTTACTTTTTCTTCGGCAGTGGCATTTTGCATACGTTTACGCAAAGTATTACGCTCTTGAGTTCCCAGTTTTTGCCAAACATCACGCATTTTTTGTTTTTCATCTTCTGGAAGCTGGGTAAACCACTCCATTCGTTGTTTTAGCTGAGAACTTTGGTCTGTTGGAATTTCTTTTAGGCTTTGGTAACGTTTAATGAGAACACGTTGTTCTTCTGGAGATAAATCATCCCAAGCTTCTTCTGCGGTTGGTTTATTTGATTTTGAGAACACCCAAAAACGCTCAGAGCCAGCAAAACTTGTTTGAAGTAAGCTGAGTGTACACACAACAATTGCTATTTTCTTAGCTGCCATGTGGAACTTTATCCTCACCAAGTACCATCAACATTTCCATATCTTCAACCATTTGTGGTGAAAGTTTTGGATTTACGACGACCTGACTTTGTGGTTTATCGGTTAGTTGTAGAGAGCTTGGTAATACAACGATGCCAGTAAGAGCTGCTGCTAAAGCAAAGCCTCCCATTTTCCACAGACTATAATAAGAGGTTGGTTTCTTTTGAACAGTGTCTAGAACATGGTTCATCACTAACATTTTTTTGTGATGTTGCTCTTTTGCTAGTTGATCGAGTTTGGAAGTCACTGATTTAGTGAACTCATCTTTATTCATTTGATGACCCTCCCGTATGTGGATTTAAATGCTCTAAAGCAGTTCTAAGCCCTTGGATTGCACGATGATAATGGGTTTTTACACTACCTTCACTGCAATTCATAATTTGAGCGGTGGTTGCCGTATCAAAACCTTCCCAGGCTCTTAACATAAATGCTTGTTGCTGACGTACTGGTAATTGGTTAATTGCTGTTTGGATTTCATCCATTGTGACTTCTTGATTAAGAAATTCAAATGGATTGGGGGTAGACTCATCTACGACATCAATAATTTCATCATCATCGTCTAAGCTAATTTTTTTGAATAATGAGAAAGGAGTCGCTCGACGCGCTTCTTTGCGCCTCCAATCCTGTAATTTGTTATTTAAAATGGTATAAAACAATGGATACCATTCTTCAATACTTTTATCTGAATATGATTTATGCAATGAAATAAAGGCTTCTTGTACTAAATCCATCGCAATGCCTTGTTGTCCCTGAGTTGCACTTTCCATCATCACAAGTGCACGACCTGTAACGTCTTGCATAAAAAAACGCAGACGTTGTTCAACCGTACTACAATCAGTACCATTTTCAGTTCGAGCCTGTTTCGGTGCTAAATCCATAGAGATGGAAAATCCTGTCATGGATACCCACCATTATTTCAATTCATTAATCATATAACGTTGAAAATGGTGGATGCGTTGACAACTTAAGCAATTATTTTATGAGTGTAATGGATTTTTTCATTAAAAAAATCGTATTTAAAATAATTTAACGTTTTTATTGACGTTGGCGAACCATTTCAAAAAAGCAAATTGAACCTGCAATCGCAACATTGAGAGACTCTTGTCCACCAGGTTGGGGGATAGCAACAGCTTGGGCATGTTCTAAAGCATAATCGCTCGCACCTTGTCCTTCATTGCCTAAAATCCAAACACATGTTTGTGTTAAATCCTTTGTGTATAAATTTGTAGACTGATGTGAGCTTGTAACAAACACAGGGATTTGAAATTTAGGAAGAATATCTGTTAATTGAAAGTTTTCAAAACAATGCAGGCTAAAGTGAGCGCCCATACCTGCTCTGAGAACTCGTGGTGACCAAAGTGAAGCAGAGCCTTGTGTGCAAATCACTTGCTTAATATTGGCTGCGGCAGCCGAACGCAATAGCGTACCAACATTTCCAGGGTCTTGAACATTTTCTAAGATTAAAGTATCAGCTTTAAAATCAATTGTTAATGATGTTTTAGGGAGATCAACAATCGCTAAACAAGGTAGTGTTGTGCCTAAAGTACTCAAATCTTTATAGAGCACTTCACTAATCACAAATACATGGCCTTGGTGCAATTCGATTACTTTTTGTAGATCAGCATGTTCTAGTGCTTGTTCTGTTGTGAATAAAGAAAAAAGTTTTTTTTGTTGTTGTAGCCATGCTAAGCAGAGATGTGTGCCTTCTAGAACGGTTTGTTGATGTTTTTTTCGAGCGCTGTTGAGTTCAATTAATCCACGCAAATGTTTAATTTTCGCATTGTCTTTTGATTCTAAAAAAATGACTGCCATGAAAATATACTCAATAAAATAAGACTTTAACGAATGTGATGACGATGAGGTGTTATGCCGAGTTCTCATCTTGTTTGAGGGGGTACTGTGTCTGATATTTCAGTTGATATATTTCAACTTGATACGGGTTTTGCCTATTTTTCTGTTAGAGAAATTCAGCAAAACTTGCGCTATGAATAACGTAGCGCAAGCTCAGTAAAACCTAAATCATCTTTATTTTTACCAAAGCCTGAGTTGCTTTGGTTTACTCAAGTTGTGAGTAATGATGCTTCTAACGATTAAAACTTCAAAATAAATTCTAGCCGATTAATGATAGCTCGTTACGCGTTCAACTTCATTTTTAGAACCAATAATAACAGGGACACGTTGGTGTAAT
Organism: Acinetobacter sp. TR3; assembly: GCF_027105055.1. Lineage (NCBI taxonomy): Bacteria > Pseudomonadati > Pseudomonadota > Gammaproteobacteria > Moraxellales > Moraxellaceae > Acinetobacter > Acinetobacter sp. TR3. The sequence continues at coordinate 2,156,458 of NZ_CP114264.1, read as the reverse complement.
TCTGTCGGTTGGATTTCCATAATACGAACACGACCTGTCGTAGAAGCACCGCCAGCTTGTTCAATTAACATGCTCATTGGATTTGCTTCATACATTAAGCGCAAACGACCTGCTTTTTTAGGATCTTTTAAATCATAAGGGTAAAGGAAGATACCACCACGACATAAGATACGGTGGATATCACCGACCATACATGCGACCCAACGCATGTTAAAGTCTTTTTCACGGACTGATGTTTTTCCAGCCAGTAGTTCATCAATATAACGTTTCACTGGATTTTCCCAATGACGTTGATTTGATGAGTTGATTGCAAATTCTTGTGTATCTGCTGAAACTTGTACTTGTTCAGTTGTAAGTAGAAATGTTTGAGACGTTGGATCAAATGTAAAGAATGCAACACCAGCACCAACAGTAAGTGCGAGCATTGTTGATGGGCCATAAAGCACATAACCAGCAGCGACTTGTTCTGTACCTGCCTGCATAAAGTCAGCCGATTGAGTCACTGAATTTTGAGCAGGAAGGATTGAGAAAATTGTACCCACACACATGTTGATGTCGATATTGCTTGAACCATCGAGTGGATCGAATAACACTAAATATTTGCCATTTTCTTGAGCAGGTGTGAAGTCATCTAACTCTTCAGAAGCTAATCCACCTACTTGTGGATGTGCTTTTAATGCATCAATAAGATAATCATTAGAAATAACATCTAATTTCTTTTGAGTTTCACCTTGTACATTTTCATTGCCAGCACTACCTAAGATGCCAGCCAAAGCACCTTTTTGTAGTGCTTGGTCAATCGTTTGGCATGTTGCAGCAATTGTTTCGATGACTTGTGCCAACTCTGGTGTCAAATTCCCATTTTGTTGTTCTAAATATTGGGACAATGTAAGGTTTGACATATTGAATCGCTCCGATTTAGCCGCGTCAAAGAATTGAGAAAAAGAATGTGGCTATTCTAGATGAGATCGCTCAAAAATAGAAATTATCTTACTTTATTTATGTTGCTTTTATGATTACAAGTATTCTATTACATGCTATGTTGGTCGGATACTAAACAGGAAGTTTGGAGAGGAACGATGTCAACCAAAAAATTTGAAGCTACCCCCACGCCAAGCGAATCAATTAGCTTAGATACGATTTCGAAAGAAAATGTCCAAGATGCTTGGAAAGAGTATGAAGCAAAGCCTGAATATAAAGAGTTTAATAAACACGATATGATTGAGTCGATGCAACCTCAGCCGAAGCCAGAGTCTTCATCATAATTAAAGTGATAATAAAAATGCTCACATTGTGAGCATTTTTATTGCAAATCCAAACATTATTTTAATAATGGTGGTACGGCTTCGTAGTTAATTTCTACACGACGATTTTCTTTCCAAGCCGCTTCATCATGTCCTGTATTTACAGGTGCTTCTTTACCATAGCTCACAGCTTCGAGTTGCTGAGGATTTACACCATTGGTAATTAAATAACTTTCAACAGCTTTCGCACGACGCTCGCCCAAGGCCATATTGTATTCACGCGTACCACGTTCATCAGTATGACCTGTTAATGCGACACGAGAATTGGCATTTGCAATCAGAAATTGAGCATGTGCTTGAAGTGTTTGATAGTCATCATTTGATAGATCGCTGCTATCGTAATCAAAGTGAACGACACGTTTCGCTAAAAATGCTTTGTTCGCGGCAGTTACCCCTTTTGATGAAGCGCCAGCCAAGTTTTGTGCATTTAATGCAGCATCTTCACTTAGTCCGTCAGTGCTTACCGTGGTTGAGGTATTTGGTGCTGTATTGCCCGCTGTGATTTCAGCAGCAGGTTTACGGCTTGCACAACCTGTGAATGCAATTGTCGCCGCCAACAATGGAAGTGTCAGGTATTTAATATTCATGTGATTCTCCAATTGATCAAATTTATTTTGGTGCCCAGGCAGGTTCACGGACTTCACCTTGTTCGCTTGGTAAATTCATACGGAAACGACCATCTGTAGACATAATAGAGAGTAAGCCACGGTTACCTTCACGTGTTGCATAAACAACCATTTGTCCATTCGGAGAGAAACTTGGTGACTCATCCAGACTGGTTGGTGTCAATATATTAGTAATCCCTGTACTAATATCTTGCAGTGCGACTTTGTAGTTACTACCACTTGGTCGATGAACTAAAGCAATCTTTTTACCATCAGCGCTTAAAGTACCACGTGCATTAAATGCACCTTTGAAGGTTAGACGTTTGACTGAACTATCATCAAAACTATAGCGATAAATTTGTGGAGAACCGCCACGATCTGAGGTGAAAATAAATGATTTTCCATCAGGTGCATAACGTGCTTCAGTATCAATCGCTGAGTCATTGGTCATACGTTGTAGTTGGCGCGTATTTAAATTCATCTGATAAATTTCAGGATTACCATGCATAGAGGCAGTGAAAAGCATGGATTGCCCATCAGGTGAGAAGCTTGGTGCACCATTTAAGCCTTTAAAGCTCGCCAAAACCTCACGTTGACCTGTTGCTAAATCTTGAATATAAATTGCAGGGCGTTTAGTTTCGAAAGAGACGTAAGCAATTTTTTTAGCGTCAGGTGTCCATGTTGGGGAGAGGATTGGATCTCGTGATGACAGTACAGTTTTAGGTTGTTCGCCATCCGTATCGGCAATTTGTAATGTATAACGTTGAGCAGGGGTTTCTGGATTACGTAATACATACGCAATACGACCGCTGAAATCACCCGCAATACCAGTTAGTGCTTGGTATATCGCATCACTGATCATATGCCCAGCTTGGCGAACACGAGAGCTTGGTACAGTCAGCACTTCATTTAATAAATATTGTTGTTTTTGTACATCATAGAGTTGGTAATGGATTTCAAATGTGTTCGCATCGATGGTTTTAATTTGACCAACTACCACATAGGGCACACCTGCATTTTGCCAATCACCAGCTTGGATTTGGTTGATGCTTGCAGTTGCAGGTAAGTTTTGAGATGCGCTTGTGAATCGACCTGAACGATTTAAGTCATTCTCAATAATTGGGTAAAGCGAGCTGTCATTTGTAAAAGGGATAATTGCAATTTTAGGCGCTTGTTCAGGCGCTTTTGCAATTTCAAGGTGTAATTGTGCAAAAGCTGCTGTCGGAACAATTGCGCTGATCGCAGTAAAAACTGCTAAGGAGATGAGATGTTTACGGGTCTTGTCCATAGTTACAATTACTTGTGTTCGTATTTTTGTGGCTGTTGATTATTTAACATAGTTACATGCTTTGTTCTATTAAAAGCATGTAACGTTAACTATTTATTACTATTTTGCAGTAAAACTTGAAGTAAAGCTTCTTGCTTCGCGACGTGCATCAGGATCATCTGGCATAGGGTAAGGGGCAGCAGCGCGAACAGCGGCTTCTACACTTGCTTTTACATCAGGATCACTAGAATTCACAATCACAGATAAAACAGCACCGCTATCACTAAGTGTTACACGGGCAGTTGCTTTTTGCCCCGATGAGTTTGCGGGCATATCCCAAGCACGCTTAATTTTATTTTCAAAATCACGTTTAGCAGTTGAAGCGATTTTTTTCGCATCCGCCTTTTTCTGAGCAGCTTCTTGCTCTGCCTTTTTTGCAGCAGCCGCTTTTGCATCTGCTTCGGCTCTTTCGGCATCCGCTTTGTCTTTAGCTGCTTTATCAGCAGCGGCCTTGTCTTTAGCTGCTTTATCCGCAGCAGCTTTGTCTTTAGCTGCTTTATCAGCAGCGGCCTTGTCTTTAGCTGCTTTATCAGCAGCAGCCTTGTCTTTTGCAGCTTTATCAGCAGCAGCCTTGTCTTTTGCAGCTTTATCAGCAGCAGCCTTGTCTTTAGCTGCTTTATCAGCAGCGGCTTTGTCTTTTGCAGCTTTATCAGCAGCGGCCTTGTCTTTTGCAGCTTTATCGGCAGCGGCCTTGTCTTTTGCAGCTTTATCGGCAGCGGCTTTGTCTTTTGCAGCTTTATCAGCAGCGGCTTTGTCTTTTGCAGCTTTATCAGCAGCAGCCTTGTCTTTTGCAGCTTTATCAGCAGCAGCTTTGTCTTTAGAAGCTTTATCAGCAGCAGCCTTGTCTTTTACAGCTTTATCAGTAGCAGCTTTATCTTTGGCGGCTTTATCGGCAGCGGCCTTGTCTTTAGCTGCTTTATCAGCAGCAGCTTTGTCCTTTGACGCTTTATCAGCAGCAGCTTTGTCTTTGGCGGCTTGCTCTGTTTTGCGTTTTACGTCCTCATCAGCACGTTGTTTCTGAGCTTGAGCTTCTGCCTGTTTTTGATGTTCTTCTGCTTGTTTTGCTTGAGCTGCTGCTTCTTCAGCTTTCTGTTTTTGTTCTGCTAATTGAGCTTGTTTTTGCTGCTCAGCTTTTTGTTTAGCATCAGCGAGTTGTTGTGCAGTCGGCGTTGGAGGGGTGATCGGAAGATTTTCAGGTTGAGTGTTATCTACAACAGGGCTTAATATTTCTTCCGCTTGATTTTCAGCTGTCGTTTCCTGTTCCACTGGTTTAGCCATCGGCGGTGGCAAATCTTCTGGTTTAACTAAAATTGTGGTCAGTTTTTTAGGTTGCTCAGGCGGTTTACTTAGACCTAAGAAAAGCAAGCCAACAATCGCAATTGCATGTACCCCAAGGGTAAAACCTAGCGCAATTGCATTTTGTTTAAAAGGTGGCTCTTGAAATTTTTTCATAACTTATTTTAATGGATCTGTCAGTAAACCAACTTGAGTTAAACCTGCTTCTTGTAAACTTGCCATGAGTGATACAACTTCACCATAAGGACGAGATTTATCACCATTGACCAATACAGTGAGTTGTTTATTTTCTTGTTCTGCTTGCTTTTGAGCATCACTCAAAATAGTTTCAAGCTGTTCAAGTGAAAGAGGCTCACTATCTTTGTGGTCTTGGTATTGCAAATAAATATTGCCATCTTTGCCAATCGTTACCATTGCAGGCATATCTTTCGATTCAATAGGATTATTATTGGCTTGGGGCAGATCAACTTTGATACCGCTGGTAATCATAGGCGCAGTGACCATGAAAATGACTAAAAGTACCAACATGACGTCAATATAGGGTACAACGTTCATATCACTTTTCAGTGGTTTTTTGATACGTTCAAAACGTCCAGATCGTTGAATTGCCATTATGCATCTTCCTGTGACGATCCAATCGCTTGACGCTGTAAAAGAGCGACCATTTCTTCTGCAAATAATGCACGATCTGAATAAATTGATTCGCTTTTTGCAGTGAAGTGGTTAAAAGCAAGCACAGCAGGAATCGCTGCAAATAAACCGATTGCTGTTGCAATAAGTGCTTCAGCAATACCTGGTGCTACGGTTGCCAATGTCACTTGATCAACGGCGGCAAGACCGATAAAGGCATTCATAATGCCCCAAACCGTGCCGAATAAGCCGATATAAGGCGCAACAGAGCCGATACTTGCAAGTGCCCCCAAACCTTGTTCTAAACCACCTTGATCACGACTTAAACCGACACGAAGAATACGTTCAGTACCTTCGATGGTTTGATTGGTATCTGCTTTGCGTTTCTGTAGTTTAAAAAACTCACCCAAACCCTGATAGAAGATGTCTTCTAAGCCGTTACGTTTGGAATTTAACTGAGCGTTGTTATAGAGCGTATTTAATTCGGCACCTGACCAGAACATTTTTTGAAAATGCTCATCATTTTGACTTGCTTTTTTAAAGCCCATCTGTAATTTGGCAATCAAATACCAGCTAAAAATTGATGCCAGTAATAGGATTAGCATGACCAATTGCACGACTGGGCTGGCTTGTAAAATCAGGTCAGAAATATGTAGAGAAGATTCTAAATTAGTTGCCATAAGTCACTGTGCCGAAAAGTTTATTTTTAGTCCTGTGCTAATTCTTTTTGAATCAGATCACGTATTTCCTCAGGAAGTCTACGCGGCATAAGTTCTTTGTTTAAACACGCCAACGTAACCTCACCTGAAGCCAGCAAGATTTCACCACGATAAATATTTTGTTGCAACACAAAAGATGCGGCTTTACACGAAATAACACGTGCTGTAACGGTAATTAAGTCATCCATTAATATTGGGCGTACATATTTCACCTGAATTTGATGTACAACGAAGTTGTAGTCTTGTTGATGCCAGTAATGATCGACGCCTGCTGCACGTAACCATTCAGTGCGCGTGCGTTCCATAAAACGAATGTGATTGGCATGGTAAACAATACCGCCTGCATCTGTATCTTCGATATATACACGAATATTAAATTCAAAATGATTAGCCATATCCTTAACCTATTTCTGCATACTGCAAGCAATTGAGGGAATGATATTGCGTCAGTCTGAGGATGGGAATAGTAATAAATAACATATTAGACTTCTTTCATAATTGTTTAGACTCTCTTTATTTTCTTCTATTAATGAGAAAATAAAGGATTTATAAAAGAAACCTAATAATTTCATTCAGGCGGTGTCATACCAAACTGTAAATACGCCATATTGGTTGCAATACGACCACGTGCTGTTCGCATGACATAACCTTGTTGGATCAAATAAGGTTCGATCACATCTTCAAGCGTTCCACTGTCTTCTGCCATCGCGGCGGCTAGTGCTTCCACACCAGTCGGTCGACCCTCAAAACGCTCAAGTAACATACTGAGATAACGGCGGTCTAAAGTATCTAAACCATCTTTATCTACATTCAGCATGTCCAATGCACGTTGAGCCATCTCTTGTGTCACTTCACCCGTGCCTTTCACTTGCGCATAATCTCGAACACGACGTAATAAACGATTGGCAATACGTGGTGTACCACGTGCACGTCTAGCGATTTCAGTTGAACCTTCCTTAGTAATCGGAACATCCATAAGATTTGCCGAACGAGTGACAATATGGGTTAAATCCTCAACAGAATAGAATTCTAAACGTTGCACGATGCCGAAACGGTCACGTAAAGGCGAGGTGAGTAGCCCTGCACGAGTTGTTGCAGCAACTAAGGTAAATGCAGGTAAATCAAGTTTAATTGAACGAGCAGCTGGACCCTCGCCAATCATAATATCGAGTTGATAATCTTCCATTGCTGGATAAAGAATCTCTTCAATGACAGGAGATAGACGATGGATTTCGTCAATAAAGAGGACATCGCCTTCTTCCAAATTGGTCAGCATCGCGGCTAAATCACCAGCTCGTTCCAGCACAGGTCCTGAGGTAGATTTTAAATTGCCGCCCATTTCGCGCGCGATAATATTCGCTAATGTGGTTTTACCTAAACCCGGTGGACCAAAAATCAAGGTATGGTCGAGTGCTTCACCCCGACCTCGTGCAGCACCAATAAAGATTTCCATTTGCTCACGTACCACTGGCTGACCAATATAGTCTTCAAGAGAGGTTGGGCGAATCGCACGATCAAAATGATCTTCTGGTTTTTCAGAACCACTGATTAAACGGTCTTGCATAATGAGTTCGGTCTATCTTTATTTATTCAATGATTTAAGTGCAGCTCGGATAATATCGCTTGCTTCAGTAAAGTCAGCTTTAACAGCTTGAATTAGTTTTTGTGCTTCAAGTGGTTTATAGCCAAGCGATTGTAAAGCGGCTTCTGCTTCTGCAACAGCAGAGTTTCCAGTGAACTGTATTTGGGTTGATGTTGAATTATTTGAAACGGTCGTACTTGAGAATGCTTTAAAACGATCACGCAGTTCTATCATTAAACGTTCTGCTGTTTTCGCACCAACACCAGGTACTTTAACCAGTGTTTTTACATCACCATGTTCGACTGTATGGATGAGCATATCCACGCTCAATGTTGAAAGAATACCGAGCGCCATTTTAGGGCCGACACCATTGACCTTGAGTAAAGTACGGAAAATAATTTTCTCTTGCGTATCACTAAAACCATACAGTTGTTGCGCATCTTCTCGAACCACCAAATGTGTCCATAAAGTGACTTTTTGTCCTTTTTGTAATTGGCAAAATGTTGAAAGCGGCGTATCTATTTCATAACCAACGCCGTTTACATTCAGCAATACGGTTGGGGCTTCTAGGGCAAACACTTCGCCAATTAAACATCCGATCATGAAATTATCTTCTAAAGTAAAATGATTTAAAAAATTAGGTTGAAATGTTATGAGCAATGTCTTTCATTGTCATAAACAGTTTGTTTGGATATTGGCTCAATGCCTGAAATCCGTATTGTTGATAAAATTCAGCAATTCCATCTTTTGCATCAACTAATACCAGTGGAAATGCCACAATTGCACTCGCTTGATATAGGCGGTGTAAGGCATCTAATAATAAAATTGCCCCTAGACCTTGCTTCTGATAACGATGATCCACTGCCAAACGTGCAATTAAACCTGCTGAATGCACAGAAGCATGTTTTTTTTGCAAGCTTTGTGGCAACGATGACAGGTCTAATGAGGTCATGGTTAATGTATAAAATCCCATAATCCATGCAGGGTTGACGGGATCAATGAGGACATAGGTTCGGGCATTGTCTTTTTTTGCTTCTTGGCTAGCGATTTGATTTAAATACTGATTCAACACCTGATTTTTGCAGTCAAAACGTTGCCGATCATGCTGTTGTTTATCCAGTAAAATAATATTCATTCTTGTGTTTGATGATAATGTTGAGCCGCTTGTTTGAGTTTTGAATGAACTTGAATAGGTTGATCCAATGCTGTTATTAATGCCAATGCATCTTTTTCATTGAGTTGTAAGCTTTTCTCTTGAATCAGAACTTGTTTCGCCTTTTCAATTGCGGCACTGAGCACAAATGCATTCAAACTTGGCATACCCAATAAATTGGCAGCTTGCAGCAATAACGCTTGTGTTTGCTCATCAACACGAGCTGTAATTCGGGGATGATAGGCTGACATGATTCACCTACTAAATTGAACTTTATGTGCCATTATGGCACACGAATAGTGATTTGTTAATTTAAAAAAAACCTACTTTATTTCCCTGTAACTCTTGCGCCAAGCTATAGGCTTGGTGGTCTGAGAACTTACTAATAATATCGAGGACTTGCATAATATTATTATAGTGGTTGTTTTGTAGATTTACGCCTGAATGTTGCAAAATAGACATCAAACGTTGTTCTTTAAAGCTCAAGGTCTTATGTGGCATGGTTAATGGGATAAAAGCATCCAAAATCGTTTGTAAACTCTGGTGTGCGATAATTTCTAAACCTGATTTTTGAGGATGTTCAAAAATTCGATCTCTGGCAAGATTCTTCGCCGTTTGAATGCCAGTTTCAATATCGGGTGAGCAATATTGTAAAAGGCTGCCTTTGAGTTGACCTGTGATAATTTCATAATGATGCTTGGCAAAAGCAGTGGTGACTTCATCGACTAGACGTTTCATCACTCGCCCACGTAAAGCTGCGATTTTTTGCTGCCATGTGGTATGCGGTAAATGTAATTCTTCTGGATAACCATAATCCGCAATTAGATTCAGAAAGATTGGCTCAACTTCGGCATAGTGCAACATGTTCAGAATAATGCCATCTTCTAAATCAATGAGTGCGTAGCAAATATCATCTGCAGCTTCTAATAAATAGGTGAGTGGATGACGACAATAATGATAGTCACCGAGCTGAATGAGACCGAGTTGCTCTGCTAACTGTTTTAAAATTTCTTTTTCAGATTGATAGCAACCAAATTTTGCTCTTTGGTGCGAGGGTGTATCGCCTTGTTCTTCAATGGTTTTAGATAACCATGGGTATTTTAAATAAGCACCGAGTGTGGCACAGGTCAAACGCATACCACCATCATCAGGATGGTAATCAATCCGACTAAGCAAGCGAAGTCCTTGGGCATTACCTTCGAATTGACGTACATCAGCGGATTCTTCGGGCGTTAATTGGCTGAGAAAGTCACGATGTGATGCATCATCAAACCATTCACGAATTGCATATTCACCTGCATGACCAAAAGGTGGATTCCCAATATCATGCGCTAAGCAAGCAGCTTGAATGATTGCGCCAACGTCTGCTGGTGAAATCCACATTGGTAATTCATCTTTGATTTTTTCAGCAGCAAGCATGCCTAGCGAACGACCAATACAAGAAACTTCTAGCGAATGAGTCAGTCGAGTATGAATGCCGTCATGTTGTGTAAGTGGATGAACCTGTGTTTTTCTATTGAGTTGACGAAAACTTTGGGAAAATATAATTCTGTCATAATCTTTGTGGAAGGGGCTTCGAGCCAATTCGGTACTGCTTTTTTTACTGCCTAAACGAATTGCAGACAGCAATTCCAACCAACGCATTTGTTCCATTCATCATTATTCACTATGAGTTCATTTTCATCATGCCAAAAAAAAGATTAAAGCACTAGTGCAGGGCGACATGGTTTGGCGTTTAAAATACTTTGCGTCTGAGTTAGGATTGTTGTGTAGCAAATATATGTGTTGAAGTGAAAATGATAAATTTGTTAAAGGTAAACTAGTTTGGGATTCAACCTGAGAAGTATACTTCGCAAGGAGTGGAACGAGACAATCAACGCGCGATATCTCCTAGAGTTAAAATTAATAGTCAAGCTAAACCAACTCCAACACGAATTTTTTGGGTCTAGAGATACAGATAACACAATTTTTATCCTAGTTTTGGTAAGTATCCGAAACCATAGGAGTAAGAAAATATGGAAAATACCGCATTAGTTATAATAGTTGAAGACTTTTTATTTGGTAGAGGTCAAAACCTAGATAATTATTTTATTGAGCAGACTCCTGTTTCTGAAATGTTATGTTATCGCAATTCAGAGGGGCGTGAGTTTGATCTTCCAATTTGTGATGATGAGCTAGCTGCTGCGGTTATAAAGCGGCTTAAGGAGATGGGGGTTAGGATTATTAAACTTAGCTAATTTAGTTGCTAAAATATCAAGGTAATTCCATCTATGCTCTCAAGTGCCTCGTTGCACGCTTGCTGATCTGCCTCACGCTGAAAAGGTACAAATCATGTAGGACGTAATGGCAAACTAGTTAACGATATGATTCTCACTAAAATTTGTTCAACTCACTTATAAATCAGTTTGTCTCACTTTACTGTTATTCAGTTGAAAGTGGAATTTATCAAACTAAATGAATTGTTACGAATATCGTAAAACCTATAAAGCTACAATAAATTAAGTGAGTTGAGATAGAAAACACTGATTTTTAAGATGGATATGTCTAGCTGAAAGAAGGCTTTCACAGTAGAATATGCGCTCTCTCATAAGTCACATTGTGGTAGGTTCTTTAGACCCGCCCGTGGAGCCAAAGTCAACATGTTTATCGTGGCCGGTGCATCAGCACATTCTTCTTTTAAGAAAGCTCAACTCTTAAACCGTTTAGCGTCAATGAGTTCTGTTCAATCTTTTGACAGCCAGTGGGTTTATTTGTTTGATCAAGCGCTCAACGAGCAGCAACATCAATCGGCATTACAACTTTTAAACGATGGTCAATCTTTCGAACTTCGCCAAGCTGCAAGTGATGAAATCCAAATTTTAGTGACACCACGTGTGGGCACAATTTCTCCGTGGTCATCTAAAGCAACGGATATTTTCCAAAACTGTAATACACCCATTCACCGTTTAGAGCGTGGTCTGTTATTTACACTGAAAGGTGTGAAAGAGATTTCGAACGAAGTGAAATTGGCATTACATGACCGTATGACAGAGAGTGTTTTTGCTCAGATTGATGATGCAAAAGCTTTATTCTTAGAAACAGCGCCGAAGCCATTGAACTCAATTGATATTTTGAGCCAAGGTAAAGAAGCGTTAGTAAAAGCGAATAATGAATTTGGTTTTGCACTTTCTGACGAAGAAATTGATTATTTAGTTGCAGCATTTACCAAACTCGGTCGTAATCCAAACGACATCGAATTGATGATGTTTGCACAAGCAAACTCTGAACACTGTCGTCATAAAATCTTTGGTTCTGAATGGACAATTGATGGTGAAAAACAGCCATTATCATTGTTCCAAATGATTAAAAATACCTATAAAGAATCACCAACGGATGTGTTATCAGCATATAAAGATAACGCATCTGTGATCGTGGGTTATGACACCATGCGTTTTTATCCAAAAGCGGATGAAAATGGTCATTTCGTTTATAAATATAAGAGCCAAGCTGCTCATATTTTAATGAAAGTTGAAACACACAACCATCCAACTGCAATCGCTCCATTTGCAGGTGCTGCAACAGGTTCGGGCGGTGAAATCCGTGATGAAGGTGCAACAGGTCGTGGTGGTAAACCAAAAGCAGGTCTAACAGGCTTTACGGTTTCAAACTTAAATATCCCTGGTTTTGAACAACCTTGGGAAGATAATTACGGTAAACCTTCACGTATGGCATCGCCATTACAAATCATGATTGAAGGTCCACTCGGCGGTGCTGCGTTTAACAACGAATTCGGTCGCCCTGCATTGAATGGTTATTTCCGTACTTTTGAACAAAATGTCAATGGTGACGTGAAAGGCTTCCATAAGCCAATCATGATTGCTGGTGGTTACGGTAACATCCGTCCTGACCATGTTGAAAAAGATGCGATCCAACCGGGTGACTTGCTCATTGTATTGGGCGGTCCTGCAATGTTGATCGGTCTTGGCGGTGGCGCAGCGTCTTCTGTAGACAGCGGTACCATGGGCGAGAGTTTAGACTTTGCTTCTGTACAACGTGAAAACCCAGAAATGGAACGCCGTTGCCAAGAAGTGATTGATACGTGTTGGCGCTTAGAAGACTTTAACCCAATTGTGTCTGTACATGATGTGGGTGCAGGTGGTGTATCTAATGCTATGCCAGAACTTGTGAATGATCATGAGTTGGGTGCAGTGCTTAACCTGCGTAAAATTCCATCATTAGAGCCAGGTATGAGCCCGATGGAAATCTGGTCAAATGAAGCGCAAGAGCGTTATGTGCTTGCCATTCGTCCAGAGTCTTTAGAACAATTTGAAGAAATTTGTGCACGTGAACGTTGTCCGTTTGCAGTACTTGGTGAGGCGACTGAAGCGCGCCACTTAACTGTTGAAGATCCTTTGTTTGAGAACAAGCCTGTTGATATCCCAATGCAGGTGATCTTAGGCGGTACACCGCGTATGCAACGTTCGTATGAAACGATTGAGCGTACAGGCAATGACTTTGATGCTGCAAAAGTTGATTTGAAAGATGCGATCTTCCGCGTATTGAAAAATCCAACAGTTGCGTCTAAATCATTCTTGATCACCATTGGTGACCGTTCGATTACAGGTATGGTTGCACGTGATCAAATGGTTGGCCGTTGGCAGGTTCCTGTTGCAGATGCAGCGGTAACGACGACAAGCTTGCAAGGCTTCACAGGTGAAGCAATGGCAATGGGTGAACGTCCACCTGTTGCATTGTTAAATCCGGCTGCATCTGCGCGTTTAGCAGTTGCTGAAGCGATTACCAATATTGCATGTGCCAACATTGAACAAATCAGTGATATCAAACTTTCAGCAAACTGGATGGCAGCGGCAGGTCAAAAAGGTGAAGATCAAGCCTTGTTTGAAGGTGTAAAAGCGATTGGTATGGAAATGTGTCCTGCATTAGGCATCGCAATTCCAGTGGGTAAAGATTCACTTTCAATGCGCACCACTTGGAATGATGGTGAGGATAAAGCCGTTACTTCTCCAATGACAGGCGTGATCACTGCATTTGCACCAGTTTTAGATGTACGTAAAACATTAACACCTGAACTTAAGAATTTAGCAGATTCAGTATTAGTTCGTATTGATCTATCTAAAGGTCAATTCCGTTTAGGTGGTTCAATCCTTGCACAAGTATATAAAGCGATTGGTTCTGTTACACCTGATGTGGATAGTTTTGATGACTTCAAAGCATTCTTTGCTTTGATTCAAGACTGGAACAATCGTGGCCTAATCAAGGCTTACCATGATATCGGTGATGGCGGTTTATTGGCGACTGTTGCGGAAATGATGTTTGCTTCACGCTTAGGTGTTGCTTTAGAAAATCAAAGTACTGAAAGTTTATTCGCTGAAGAAATTGGTGCTGTACTTCAAATCACAGCGGCGGATTGGGCTCAGTTAGAAGTTGAAGTTGCAGCATCTAGCCTGAAAGATGCAATTGCAGTTGTGGGCCGTGTCAATACAACCGATCAATTGGCTGTCAATGGTTTGACTTTAGAACGTGCTGAACTACAACAAGCTTGGGCTGAAGTATCGCATCAGATCCAACGGTTACGTGATAACGTCGAAACAGCTGATCAAGAATTTGCTTTAATTGCAGATAAAAACCACAAAGGTTTAATTGCTCAAGCAACTTATGATTTAAATGAACCTGTTGAAGCGCCGTTTATCAATACACGTCGTCCTAATATGGCAATCTTGCGTGAGCAAGGTGTCAATGGTCATGTTGAAATGGCCGCTGCCTTTGATAAAGTTGGTTTCAATACCATCGACGTACACATGAGTGATTTGCTTGCAGGTCGTGTGAGTTTAAGCGACTTCGAAGGTTTAGTGGCTTGTGGCGGCTTCTCATACGGTGACGTAATGGGTGCTGGTGGTGGCTGGGCGAAATCAGTATTGTTCAACCCGAAATTACGTGATCAGTTCGAACAGTTCTTCCATCGTGAGAGCACTTTCAGCTTAGGCGTATGTAATGGCTGTCAAATGATGTCACAACTTGCACCATTGATTCCAGGTGCAGAGCATTGGGGCCGTTTCCACCGTAATACTTCAGAAGTATTTGAAGCGCGTGCCGTGAACGTTCGTGTAGAAAAATCTGTTTCTGTATTGCTCGAAGATATGCAAGGTTCGATTTTACCAATCGCTGTTGCGCATGGTGAAGGTCGTTTAGTTGCAACAGAACAACAACTTGCAGCTTTAAATGCTGAAAATCAAGTGATCTTGCGTTATGTAGATAGCTTGGGTAATCCAACTCAACACTATCCATTGAACCCGAATGGTTCACCTGAAGCGATTACAGGTCAAACTTCTAAAGATGGTCGTGCAACAGTGATGATGCCGCATCCTGAACGTAACTTCCGTGCCTTACAGCATTCGTGGAAGCCTGAAGATTGGGCGGAAGATGGTGCTTGGTTACGTATGTTCCGTAATGCACGTAAATTTATTGGTTAATATCAAATAAAAAATAAGCCACTGTAAAGTGGCTTATTTCATTAAAGTATAAAAATGAGGTGGTGTTTCAAAATGTATGCTGATCATTTTAACATCACTATACAAAACCGTGGTTAATGTAAAAGAATCCAAGATTAAAAGCTTTTACATGATTCAATACCTTCTTCGAAAAACAGCATGTTCTTCTTACTGCTCGCTTTATGCGGTGTCTTAATCGGCAGTTGTTTCCTTCTATCCCGACTGTATAATATTTCCCTTCTTGGTCCGGCTTAAAAATTTTGATGAAACTTTCCCAATGATCACTCGATATACAATCATAAGTAATACCCAGTTCTTCTAAACGGTTTTTTAGCCTTTGTGCTGTATGAGCATCTCTTCCTCCCCATACAAAAGCCACTATTTCTCCGCTACTTCTATCATAGACGTACTGTAGCCAATGCTTATCTTTCTTGTTGCCTACAAATGTCCAAAATTCATCAACTTCCAAGCATTTATAATGAGTTCTTTGAGGAATTACTTCATGATTTGATTGTGTAAGCGTTTTAAGTATCTTGCCAATACTAAACCTCGTAATCTTTGCAATATCCCGAATGCCACAACATCGCACAAGCATAAGCAAAATCAATTTGACCGCTTTTGAATGACAGCCTAAATACGTCAAATTATGGTCACCCACAAACTGCCTATTACATTCTTTACAACGATAGTTTTGCTTACCATCGTGTTTAATGCCATTCTTCTTTATACTTGTACTCTGGCATCGAGGACAATGAAGTTCTATTTCGATTTTCACACATTTAAATATAGCTGAATTGTTCCTCCTTGCCTCCTTTTCTTATGAGCATACTTTTTAGAACACCACCGAGATTTTTATATATGGTTGATTTTGTTTCTGAGTTGATAAGTTGTCGACATGAAGATACGCATTTGCCTTTTTATCCAGAACATATTAACGGCTATACAGAGCAAGAAATTGATCAGATTGCTGAAATTTATAATCTAGAGATTCATGGGCAGTTCCGAGAGTTTTTATCGCAAATGGGAAGGTGCTCAGGCGGTTTGTTGTGGGGCACTGTATCTATGTTCAGATATTCATGGAATAAGGAGGCTTATACAGATTATCAAAAAGTTTTAGATGATGAAGATGAAATAAATAAACCTAATGGGTGGATTAGTGCAGTTGAAAATAAACTCTTCCCATTAACAAATGAAAATGAAGGCAATCAGTTTGCATATCTGGCGACTGCTTTAAAAAATGATTATGTTTGGTTATGGGATGATGGACAACCAGAATCTGAATTTAGTTGTACTGGATCTACACTTTTAGAATATTTAAAATGGTTAGTAGAATATGAGACTAAACAAGCGCGGTTTGGAGACAAATCGGTCAACTTTGAACAGGATAAACAATATATTACGGGAAGATTGTTAGACTAAATCATCGGTTTGGAAATAAAAGTTTTATTTATATAGGACTTACGCACTATAAATTTTCCAACTTTTGTGGCAGCAGATAATTCTTGTCTAAAATAAAACCATCAATGAAGCTCTTGATGATTGGTCTAAATAAACTCTTCTGCCACTGATAAATATTCATAAAAATATCATTCCATTGTATTTGTTGTACCTGCACATAAGCCATTAATGATGCAAAAATATGATTGTGAATGAGCTTCATTCGCCTAACCTGAAATTTTTCAATATGACATACCTGTTTAATGACTCGGTGATATTGCTCAATCTTCCAATGACTTGCATGTAAATCTTGAAACCGATCTAATGTTAAATACTCATTAGGAGCATAAACAATATAAAACCTCTGCTGTTCTTTGAGCTGAGTCTTAAATAATTGTACAAATCCAAAGTCTTTGAGCCACACTGTTTGACCATTTTCAAATGCAGGTAGTTGCCTAATCTGATGCCAATTCCCTTTTTCAAGGGATACCTTTCGATTACTGTCGATACCAAACATAAATCGAATACCATGATTTCTTATGGTTTTTAGATTTGAAGTTGAAGCATACCAACTATCGCCTGTGACATAAGAAATGTCTGCGCCCTATTGAAGAACATCATTCAACATGTCGAGAAAGTAGTCATTTTTAGTCTTATTTTCAGATTTATCATAGAGCCTAAAATTGATCGGCACATTTTTACCCTGCAAATCTGTCGCATACAGTGTAATGAGATTGATGCCTTTCACTGAACGATGATGTTTACCAGACCAGAAAAAACCAACTAAATCCATATGTTGACTATAAGGTTTATCTAATACGGTATCATCTACACTGACAATAAGTTTATGAACCGTACCGGGTTTGTCTGATCACTTTGATGTTATACAGCTTATTTATCATTTTTTTATTCTGTCAATGCGTAAGTCCTAAGTTAGTAAACTGAAGTGCTTAAACTTATTTATTACGTTCCAGACTCTCATCTAGAGTCAACCAAACTTGCTGTGTTTGAAGCAGGAGCTGGTGGTATTGGTAATTATGAACATTGTGCTTGGCAAGTGAAAGGAATAGGGCAATTTAAGCCAGTTAACGGTGCAAATCCATTTTTAGGACAATTAGACGAACTAGAGCAACTTGAAGAGTGGCGTGTAGAAACCATTGTGCCTGAAGATAAAGCTAGTGCTGTAGCAAAGGCATTAAAGGCAAGCCATCCTTATGAAGAGCCTGCCTTTGAGTTTATTCAAATATTAGATATTGAATAATTATACTTTTTGAATAAATAAATCACGATCAAAACGATATTGCGGGAAGAACACACCATCTGTAGCCCGTTCACCTGCACCAATCACCATGACAGGATACTGTTGACCATTTAATTTTAAAATTTTACGAACTAAAGGTTCATCAAAGCCTTCCATCATACAGCTGTCAAAACCATAGGCACGTAAAGCCAATACTAGATTTTCACAGGCTAATGCAGTGGTTTTTGTCGCCCAAAGTTGGGTGTCAGCAGGGTTAAAAGCGGTTACAGGTAATTGTTTATCTAAGGTACGCACTACTTTAAATGCAACTTTTTTAAAGTTACCTAATGCATTAAAGTAACCTGTTTTATAATTGTATGGAATAAAACGATAATATTTTTGTACCATCGCAGGAGCTTCAGGAAATGGAAATTCGCTAATATTTCGTTTTGCCATTTCATCAATACGATCTGTACGTGCTACACATACAATTAATTCAGCAGCGGTTTTAGCCGCAAGTTGCCCTAGGCAAGCTTTAACCAGTTGCTTTTTCTTGCTTGGATTTTGCACCACATAAAAAGTCCAAGGCTGTAAATTTGATGAGTTGGGCGCAAGTAATGCCAAATCTAAGCAATCATCTAAAATTTCAGTTGGAATCGCTTTATCGGTAAATTTACGCACGGAACGGCGACTTTCAATCACTTTGCGAAAGTTAGCCACATCAATATCTTGTGGGGCAGCTTCGTAATAACGATTCTTTTCGGTTTTTGTTTGATCTGTTATGAGCGATGTATTTTCCTTAAGTGTTTATATCCATATTGGGATGCAAAATAAAAAAACCACCTAGTTTTTTAAACTAAGTGGTTTTTATGAGTGCGTTAAGACCTGATTAATTGAACTGAGAAAAATCAGGTTTGCGCTTTTGCATGAATGCTTGTACCGCTTCCATCATTTCAGGCGAGCGTACACGTTGCATAAAGATCTCAGCTTCATCATCTACACAAGCGATGATTTCAGCTAAATCTTGTTTCATCAGTGCTTTGGTTTGCTTGATTGATGCGAGTGGTAAAGCTGCTAAGTGTTGAGCTGTTTTTTGGGCTGTTGCATAAACGTCTTCAACAATTTCATTGACTAAGTTTGCTTTGACAGCAGTTTCTGCATCAAATTTTTTCGCTGTGAATAACAATTCAGCTGCTTTTTGATAGCCTGCTTGTTTCACCAGTAAGCGACTTGCAGCGCCTTCTGGAGAAAGACCAAGGCTTACGAATGGAATTTGGAACAGGGCAGTATTGTCTGAAAATACGATATCAGCATGTAATAAGATGGTCACACCGATACCAATCGCAACACCTTTCACCGCAATAATTAATGGCTTAGAAAAACGTGCTGCTGCTTTTAATAATACAAATGGTGGTTGATCACCTGCTTTGCCTTCATGTGGCTTTTGGATGAAGCTCATGAAGTCTTTCATGTCATTACCCGCAGTAAAGTCTTGTTCTGCACCACGGAAAATGACGACACGAACATCTTTACTCGCGTCAGCTTCATCAAAAGCTTGTGCGATCCAGAGGTAAAGTTCACCATAAAGTGCATTTTTTGCTTCTGAGCGGTTAATGGCTAAGGTGAGTACGCCATCTTCTAAATTTGCTTGCAAATGTTGATGAGGTTGTTGAATACAGCTAAGCGTCATCGTACTATCCTTGCTTTAATCCAGATTGATTTTTAAGTGTCCTCATTATGTCGCATATTTTCTTGAATGGCACAACTGATGAGTTCACAAAAAGTGAAATTACGCCTATGTACACATTTGACTATCTTGTTTTTATTGGACGCTTTCAGCCCTTTCATTTAGCGCATCTACAAACGATTGAAATTGCGTTACAACAGAGTCAACATGTAGTCTTAGCATTGGGTTCTGCGCAATCAGAACGGAATATCAAAAATCCATTTTTAGCCACTGAACGTGAGCAAATGATTCTGTCCAATTTTTCTGAGGCGGATCAAAAGCGCATCCATTTTGTGCATGTGATTGATGTTTATAACGATGAAAAATGGGTCAAACAAGTCAAAACATTGGTCAATCAAGTGGTTCAGCCAAATGCAAAAGTAGGTTTGATCGGTCATTTCAAAGATGAATCTTCGTATTATTTAGCTTTATTTCCAGAATGGGAAATGGTTGAGTTGGATAGTTTAAAAGATTCGATTTCAGCTACGCCTATGCGAGAAGCCTATTATCGGGGAGAGATTCAAACCGAATTTTTCCCAAAAGGTACGATTGAATTTCTGACTGAATTTAAAAATACAAAAGTCTATGCGGAATTGCAGCGTAAATATCTTGCGAGTGATAAAAGTAATTTAAATGAGTGTTTTTAAGATTTTAGTTCTTTAATCAGAAAATCGATGAAAACACGAATATGGAATGATTCGTGTTTTTTTGATGGATAAAGTAAAGAAAATGGGCGTGAACTACCTGAAAATTCCGTAAGGACTTCAATAAAATCTCCATTTTTAAGCTCTTTTTCTACAATAAAACGATAGGTTTGTAATAGACAAATAATAGGTACATAAAATGCAAAATAATTCGATAACTGAGATTCAACAGCAACTCGAAAAGTACTTTGATGGTCTGTACTTTTGTGATGTAGATAAATTGAAGAATGTATTTCATTCCGATGCTACTTATATCAATATAACGGATGAGCCTATGCTTAAGTTAGATATGGATGCTTATTTCTTTATTGTGGAAAAGCGTATTTCACCCGCATCTCAAAACCAATTAAGACAAGATAAGGTTATTGCGATCAATTTGATTCATGATCAGTTAGCGATGGTACATGTTGAATGTGTGATTGAACCTAAATATTTTTATGATGCACTAACATGGGTACAAAAGCAGGGTGAGTGGAAAATTATTTCTAAAGTCTTTTATTATCAACTTTTAGCGAACTAATTAAGCATCTTCCCAAAAGATCAGTCGATTTGAAAAAGGATCAGTCATACTGAGTTCTAATGTTTCCCAGTCTGTTTTTTCGATTTGAGGTTTAGCAAATTGATAGTGCTTTGCCTCAAGTTCAGTATGTAACAAAGTAAGATTTTCCCAGTAAATACGAATTGCGCTATGTGGACTCGCATCACCAAAATGTTCTGTTAGGTGGATGATGCAATCATCTTTGGAAATTTGTAGATAAACAGGGAAGTTATCTCCAAATGTGTGTTGCCAGTCGATTTGAAAGCCTAAGTAGTCAAGATAAAATGATTGTGCGAGTTCAATATCAAAAATACGGAAAATAGGGGTGATTGAACCAGATTGCATTATTCGTCCTTGCTAGCGAACACCAAATTGTTGCGTCCAGTAGCTCTTTTGTTTGGTGGATTGGTCAGATGTACAGGCAATAGCGTAGTCTGTAAATTTAGGATGCATTAGATTACTACAATGTACTGGGCTCGTAAGCCATACTGACATCACTTCATTTAAATTTTTTTGTCCTCTTGCAACATTTTCACCGCCACCTCGACCTTTAAATTCAGATTGTTTTAGACGTGCTTTTAAATCTAATCCAGTGCTGCTGATATGTCCAAGCATGTTGTGACTTGCCATATCTTCGGCATGAGCAAAAGCACTTTGATATAAGTGCTGATTCCATCTTAAGGGTGCAGCAGCAGCGAAATGTTGCTGACCACATTGGCGTGGATGCTGACGAATTTCATTGATGGCATGGATAATCACTTGCTGATAGGCAGGGTTTTGTAAATCTTGGCAATGGATTTCTGTTGTTTCGATTTGAATTTGTGGTACAGAGACTAAGTTTTCTTCAGTCATTGCGGTTTGTGGCGCATTAGCATTACAACCTGAGAGTATAAAAAATAAAGGAAACAAATAAACTAGGCTGCGATAATTCATTGTAAATATCTTTAATTATTTTAATCTTTTTATCATACGTTAAGGTGTAAGCAGTGGGCAATTTACCCATAACAAAAAAGCGAGTTCCATACTCGCTTTTTTGTTACTCAACATTATGAAGTACCTTGCAATGCTTTTAGATCTTCCAATACTTGTTCAGCATGCCCAGCAGCTTTGACTTTTCGATAGCTTTTCACTAACTGTTTGTTGTGAAAAATAAAAGTTGAACGTTCGATGCCCATCACTTGTTTGCCATACATATTTTTTTCTTTAATCACATCAAAATGTTTGCATAACACTTCTTCTTTATCACTAATTAAATCAATTGTGAGTGCTTGTTTTTCAGTAAAATTTTGATGTGCTTTGACAGAATCTCTAGACACTCCAAAAATTTGACAATGTAATCCTTCAAATTGATCTTTTAAGCATGAAAAGCCGATCGCTTGAGTCGTACAGCCTGGTGTTGAATCTTTTGGGTAAAAATAGAGTACTAACCATTCATTGGTGAGTTCAGCTAGATTCACTTCACCTTGTGTTGTTGGAAAAGTATGATTCGGTAATTCAATATTCTCAGACATTTCGATTCCTTCAATAAAACTAAAGTTGGTCTAGTTCAAGTGGTAAAAAAGCATATTCTTCATGATAAACAATATCTCTGTGTCTTACAGGAATTGCTTTGTTAAAAATTGGCCCATCTATAACAGTAGTATGAAATTCACCACCTTCTCCACATGGGTCTATCCCGCGATTTTCTAATTCTTGAATATAGTCGAGAGTGAGAATTTTACCCAGATCTTCTACTTTCATGCCTAGTTTAAGATTAACGGTCACGACGATACTGCGAAATCCTAAGCGAATAAACTCCTCAACTACTTCACGGTGAGGACGTAACCAAAGGGGCATACCCAATTTAAGCCCAACGTGTTGAGTTACACGATCATGCCAACAACCATATTTAGGCATATCTAGATCGCCTGTGACCAGTACTTCTGCACCTTGTTGTTTAGCTTGTTGTAAAAGCTCAATAAATTTACTTTCGTAATCAGCCCAA
Source organism: Acinetobacter sp. TR3 (assembly GCF_027105055.1). NCBI lineage: Bacteria > Pseudomonadati > Pseudomonadota > Gammaproteobacteria > Moraxellales > Moraxellaceae > Acinetobacter > Acinetobacter sp. TR3. The sequence goes on along the minus strand of NZ_CP114264.1, from coordinate 2,133,725 downwards.
CTTGAAGAAGTCATAAATACAGGTAAACCAATCGCATCTGCTTGTGCTTGAATAATATCGAGTGGCATCGCGTGTGAACGAGAGCGTTGACCTTGTTCTTCTAGCATGACAATCAATCCAGTCGCTTTGCCTGTTTGCATGGTATGGTACAGGGCAAGTGAACTGTCTTTCCCCCCACTAAATGAAACAATACATTGTCGTTGATGGGTATTGGTCTTCCATTGATCCTGCATGGTGTAATTCAACTTATTCAAGATAAAAGAAATTTTAACAGAACTCATAAAAAAGCCTGCATAAATGCAGGCTTCATTTTTAACAATATTCGCTTATTTTTTCGGTGCTTGTTGCTGCTGTTGTTGAGCTGCTTTCATCGCTTCTTCAGTTAACTTTTCAAGCTTAGAGACCAGTGGTGCACCTAAGCAAGCTTGTAATTCTTTATTTTGTTGCTGAACAAATGCTAAAGAACTTGGGCTTTTCTTCGCATTGATTGCGCTTTGAATTTCCCATTTTTGAGCCTCAGTTACTTTTCCTTGAGCATCAATTTGGCAACCACAAAATTTACTCACTTCCGCAGCTGATAACTTGCCACCTTTAGTGGTTTGTTCCTTACAGACGTTAATCAATGCAGATTTTACATTGGTACTTTTATATGCTGCTTGTAATGGATTATCAGCTGCGTGAGTTGCCATTGCAAATAAAGCAGTCGCTGACATCATTGTAGAAAGAATAAGATTTGATTTTAAAAACTTCATATATTGTACCTAATGATTGCCCTATATCGTTTATTCAGTATAACGTGTAGGGTCCGTAATACCTGCTTCGATGAAACCTTGTTGGCGTAAACGGCAACTGTCGCATTTGCCACAGGCACGTCCTTGAGCATCTGCCTGATAGCAGGATACTGTTTGGCTATAGTCTACGCCATGTTCGATACCTAAGCGTATAATATTCGCTTTGGATAAATGTAACAAAGGTGTTTCAATTTTAAGGGGTTTTCCTTCCACACCTGCCTTTGTTGCCAAACGTGCAAGATTGGCAAAAGCGTCAATAAATTCTGGGCGACAATCTGGATATCCTGAATAATCAACAGCATTGACACCAATCACAATGGCTTGAGCGTCAAAAACTTCTGCTGCTGCAAGGGCATATGAAAGGAAAATGGTGTTACGCGCTGGAACATAAGTTACAGGAATCCCTTCTTGTAATTGTTCAGGTACATCAATGTTATGATCTGTAAGCGCAGAGCCGCCTAAATTGCCTAAATCAATATTAATCACACGATGTTCTACACCTGCACGTTGTGCAAGTGCTTTGGCTGCATCAAGTTCGGTCGTTGAGCGTTGCCCATACATAAAGCTTAATGCAATACAATCATAATTTGCTTGTGCCCAAGCAAGACACGTTGTTGAGTCTAAGCCGCCAGACAATAATACGATGGCACGAGAACGCATATTATTTTCCATGATTCAACCTAAAAAATAAATTTGATAAAAGCCGATCTATTTTGCAGAACGGATATGTTTAGTATTTTAACGACCAGATTCATCATTCCATAACAGTTTATGCAACTGTAATTGAAAGCGAACAGGGAGATGGTCATCTAAAATCCACTGTGCTAAATCGCGAGCCAAAGCAGGCAATCCGACAGCACCTTTTTCGATAGCAAAGGCTGGTGAGAACCATACCGTACTTACTTTATCTTGCAACTGAAATTGTTCAAGTTGCTGTTTTGACCACTCATAGTCAGCACGATTACAAATCACAAATTTAATCTGGTCATGTGGGGTGAGATGGTCAAGATTACTATATAAATTACGATGGTCTTCTTTTGACGTTGGTGTTTTTAAATCCAACACTTTGGAAACACGAGGGTCAACTTTCGATACATCTAAAGCACCACTGGTTTCAAGTGAAACTTCAAATCCAAGATCACAAAGACGTTGTAATAAAATCAGACAGTTTGGTTGTGCAAGCGGTTCGCCACCTGTCACACAGATATAAGGTGTTTTATGCTGGCTTGCTGTTTCGATAATCTGTTCAAGGGATAAACGTTCGCCACCTTCAAATGAATAAGTCGTATCACAATAACTACAACGTAAAGGACAACCCGTTAAACGAATAAAAACGGTCGGTAAACCAAAAGTATTCGCTTCGCCTTGCAAAGAATAGAAGATCTCGGTAATACGTAAACCAGCCGCAGGATCAGACACAGGAATTGCAGAAGAGCGTAAGGAAGCCATAAATAGTTACCACAAACAGTTGCTACATAAGCAGCAAGTACATAAAAAACAAAATCTCTACGACCATAGCTGATCGTAGAGACGAGGAGCGATGAGACTCCGAGAAACGTTATAAATTAGTCTGCGCGTAATAAATCGTTCAAGCTAGTTTTTGCACGTGTTTTCGCATCAACTTTTTTCACGATAATTGCAGCGTAAAGGCTGTAAGTACCACATTTTGATGGAAGGCTACCTGCAACAACGACTGAACCTGCTGGTACGCGACCATAGTGGATTTCACCAGTTTCACGATCAAAGATTTTAGTTGATTGACCAATGAAGACACCCATTGAAATCACTGAACCTTCTTCAACAATCACACCTTCAACGATTTCTGAACGAGCACCGATGAAGCAGTTGTCTTCAATAATCGTTGGATTTGCTTGTAATGGTTCGAGTACGCCACCGATACCAACGCCACCAGATAAATGAACGTTTTTACCGATTTGAGCACATGAACCCACAGTTGCCCATGTATCAACCATGGTACCTTCATCTACATAAGCACCAATATTGACATACGATGGCATCAATACGACATTTTTCGCTTGGAAGCTACCACGACGAGCAACAGCAGGTGGTACAACACGTACACCAGCAGCTTTAAATTGTTCTTCAGTCCAACCTGAATATTTTGTTGCAACCTTGTCATAAAACTGTAGATCACATGCTTCGATTGGCTGGTTGTCATTCAGTTTGAATGAAAGTAAAACAGCTTTTTTTAGCCATTGGTGAACAACCCACTCACCATCGATTTTTTCAGCGACACGAAGTGTACCATTGTCTAAACCCGTTAATGCTTGTTCAACAGCTTGACGAATTTCAGTAGGGCAATCTGCTGCACTATAGTTTGCACGGTCTTCAAAGGCTTGCTCGATGATTGTAGAAAGCTGAGACATGATCTTCATTCTTCCAAAAATAAATTTCCGAGATTTTACACTAATTTGACACAAGAATCTTTGAAAAAAGTCGTTACAATAAATTGTTTTAAATATAAGCAATAAGATTGTAATAAACTTGGAGTGTGTTGTTTTTTATCTATAATTTTTAATTATACAATTATCCTTAATTTGTATCAAAAAATAACAAAAAGTAATCAGTTTCTGTATAAAAAGTTATCTGTCGATCTTTTATGATGCGTATACAGAAACAATTATATTTAATAAGAGCATTTTTGAGGAGACATCAATGAAAGCTTTGCGTGTTGTGTTAGCAGCGAGTGTTTTAACAGTAATTGCAGGTTCTACATTTGCAGCTGATGAGCAAGTTGTGAAGGAATCGGTTTATGCATTCCCTTCTTATTTAAATCCAGTTTCAGTTCGTGCTGAGGTCGGTACAACAGGTTACGGTGGTGCAATTTCTTACCGTGTTAATCCTTATGTAGGTTTAAGTCTTGGTTATAATGGTGGTGATATTTCATGGTCTGATGATGTCAAAATTGATGGCACCAAATATGATCTTGATATGGAGAATAACAACACATATTTAAATGCTGAACTTTATCCATGGGGTGCGAGTCAAAATGCGTTCGCTCGTTCGCTTTATGTAGCAGCAGGTGTGGGGTATCTTGATAATGATTATGATCTTCAGAAACGTACATCATCAGGTCGTACTTTAACAATTGACAACAATGATTATGAAGTTGTTAATGCTGGGCAAGAGGGTGGTGTACGTGGCAAAATGTCATATAAAAATAACATCGCGCCTTATGTCGGTTTAGGTTTGAATGCACCAGTGTATAAAAATATTGGTTTGTTTGGTGAGGTTGGTGCCTACTACACAGGTAACCCTGATGTAAAACTTGATGCTTACAACTTAAAAGGTGTTACTGGAGCTAAGCCGATTGATCAGGCGGTTGCTGATGAGCAAGACAAAATTGCTAACAAAAGTAAATATGAGTGGATGCCAGTGGCTAAAGTGGGTGTGAGCTTTAAGTTCTAATCCACCAACTCTACATAAAAAAACGAGCTTAAAGCTCGTTTTTTTATGCTCAGATTTAAGGTCAAAATAAATGGTCAATAGTAAAGCCATTCATTTTGTTTGATTTATTCTTCTGGATAAGCCACTTTTTTAAGTTCTTTTATGTTTGTTTTTGGCGAACATAAAGAAATAAACTCATAACCATAGCCACGTAAAAGATGTCCTTTACGCACAGCAATCCATGTTGTATTCACTCCAAAAACATCAGTTTTTAATTGTTCTAAACGGTAGTCTTTATCATTGTCATAGGCGACATCATTGACAATACCGACCCCCATATTCAATTCAACATAGGTTTTAATCACATCGGCATCGAGGGCAGACATTACGATGTCTGCATGTAAATGTGCATCTTCAAAGGCTTTATCAATTTTTGAACGTCCTGTAAAACCACCGTGATATGTGATTAATGGATATTCGGCTAATACATCTAAACTAATTTTATCTAACTTAGTCAAAGGGTGGTCTTTCGGTGTAATGATACTATGGTGCCATTCATAATAAGGTACGCTTGCTAAGTTCTCTTCCGTTGTCAAAGATTCAGTTGCGATACCAATATCTGCTTCACCTTGGAGTAGCATTTCTGCGATTTCAACAGGACTCGCTTGTTGTAAAACCAAATGTACTTTTGGAAATAATTTTTTAAATTGATTCACAATCGGTGGAAGAACATACCGTGCTTGGGTATGCGTGGTTGCAATCGTTAATGTACCTTCATCAACTTTATTAAAGTCATCAGCTAGACGTTTAATATTGTCAGCATCGACCAACATACGTTCCACAATACTTAATAAGGATTGACCGGGTTCAGTCAAACCAAGTAAACGTTTACCTTTGCGTACAAAGAGCTGTACACCCAATTCATCTTCTAAATCTTTAATGTGCTTACTGACACCAGATTGGGAGGTATAAAGTGCCGCAGAAGCTTCAGTTAAATTAAAGTTTTGGCGAACAGTTTCTCGAATAATTCTGAGTTGTTGAAAGTTCATAATAATTTTTCCACATAAAAGATGAGGAACGATCAAATTTATTTAACCGCCCTCAAGATATTATTCTAAGCAACTTGAGTCGTTTGGTCTGCAAATAAATGAAGTTGAGCCGCACTAATCCAGACGGTTTGATTTGGTCTAAATTGATGTAAATTTGCTTCTTCTACACTAAGTAAAATCTCAATGGTACGCCCACTGCGATCTTGTAATTCCGCAATGACTTTGCCCGCAATCCAGACCTCACGTATAAACGTTGCCTCAATCGTATTCTCTTGAGGTCGGGTATGAATATGTAATTCATTTGGTCGTGCAAATGCAATCACTTTTCCTTGCGGTGCTTCCAATGATGTCGGTAATTGAATGCGATCATCACCGATACGGATAATACCGCCTGTATGTTCACCTTCAAAACGATTTGCTTGACCTAAGAAATCAAAAACAAAGGGGGTTGCAGGTTTTTCATACACTTCACGAGGTGAACCGATTTGTTCAACATCACCTTTGTTCATGACGATGATTTGATCCGCAACTTCTAAGGCTTCTTCTTGGTCATGGGTAACAAAAATTGATGTGATGTGTAGTTCATCATGTAAGGTTCGTAACCAACGACGTAGTTCTTTACGAACTTTGGCATCAAGTGCACCAAACGGTTCATCGAGTAATAAAACACGTGGTTCTACGGCAAGGGCGCGTGCTAGTGCAATACGTTGACGTTGTCCACCTGAAAGTTGAGCAGGGTAACGATCAGCTAAGAAACCCAGTTGAACCAAATCTAATAAGCGCGTGACACGTTTTTTAATTTCGGCTTCTGATGGACGAGTTGCACGTGGGCGAACGCGTAAACCAAAAGCAATATTATCAAACACAGTCATATGGCGAAATAATGCATAGTGCTGAAATACAAAACCGACTTGACGTTCACGAACATGGATATTGGTCGCATCTTCACCTTCAAGAAGAACCTGACCATGATCAGCAGATTCTAAACCCGCAATGATGCGTAATAATGTTGTTTTTCCACAGCCTGAAGGTCCAAGCAAAGCAACTAATTCACCTTCAGGAAAGTCTAAAGAGATATTTTTGAGTGCATGGAATGCACCGAAGTGTTTTTCAATATTTTTAACTTGAATACTCATGTGTTCATTCCTTAGTGATTCGGTTGATGTTCATTTGCTTGGTCTTGGCGTATTTCTAACCAAGTTTTCAAGATCAAAGTAATGATCGCTAAAAATGCCAGTAACGAAGACACAGCAAATGCAGCACTAAAGGTATATTCGTTATAAAGAATCTCGACGTGTAACGGCAGGGTATTGGTTTCACCACGGATGTGTCCTGAAACCACAGACACCGCACCAAACTCACCCATTGCACGGGCATTACATAGAATGACGCCGTAAATCAAACCCCATTTAATATTTGGTAGGGTCACTTTCCAAAAGGTTTGCCAACCTGAAGCACCGAGTACAATCGCAGCTTCTTCTTCTTCGGTCCCTTGTGCTTCCATGAGTGGAATTAATTCACGAGCAACAAAAGGAACCGTAATAAAAATAGTGGCTAAGACAATGGCAGGTACGGCATACAGGATTTTAACATCGTGATCCATTAACCAACCGCCAACCCAACCTTGTGAACCAAAAATCAGAACCAACATTAAACCTGCAATTACAGGGGAGACTGAGAATGGCATGTCAATAATGGTGGTTAAGATGGCTTTACCACGGAATTGAAATTTAGCCACAGCCCAAGCAGCCGCTACACCAAAAATCACATTAATCGGCACAGCAATCGCTGCTGTCAATAAGGTTAGTTTGACTGCCGACAGGGTGTCAGAATCAGTTAAGGCATTGATGTAAACTGAAAGACCTTGTTTAAATGCTTCAACAAAAACCAAAATGAGTGGCAGTATCAAGCAACTTAGGAAGAAAATCAGTGCAATGCTAATTAAGGTATAACGGACCCATGTTGGTTCACGGGTTGAATCGCGAGACTGCAACTTCACGGCTAAAGCATTGCTATTGTTATTTAAACTCATTGTGCAGTTCTCCCCGTACGATGGCTTGCCCATGCTTGTACTAAATTAATTAAGAATAAGATGGCAAAAGAGAGAACAAGCATCACGACAGCAATCGTTGTCGCTCCAGCATAATCATATTCTTCTAAACGAGAGATGATCATGAGGGGGGCAATTTCAGTCTTATAGGGTTGGTTGCCTGCAATAAAAATAACGGAGCCATATTCACCGACACCACGAGCAAATGCCAAAGCAAAACCTGTTAATAGTGCGGGGAATAGGATGGGTAAAATGATTTTGGTAATGGTCTGCCAGCGATTTGCACCAAGTGCAGAAGCTGCTTCTTCTAATTCAGTTTCAATGTCGCTCAAAACAGGTTGTACGGTACGTACCACAAACGGTAAACCAATGAAGATTAAGGCAAGCGTAATCCCAATAGGGGTGTAAGCCACTTGAATTCCTAGAGGTTCAAGATATTGACCGATCCAACCTGTAGGCGCATATAACGAAGTTAATGCAATCCCTGCGACAGCAGTGGGCAAAGCAAAAGGTAGGTCGACTAAAGCATCGACAATTCTTTTACCTGGAAAATTATAACGAACCAAGCACCAAGCCAGTAGTATGCCAAAGATTACATTGACTAAAGACGCAATCAATGCGGCACTAAAGCTGAGTTGTAACGATTTTAAAATTCGTTCTGATGTTAAAATTTCCCATAATCCATCCCATCCAATCCCTAAAGATTTGATAAATACAGCTGATAAAGGAATAAGTACGATAAAAGACACATAAGCGAGGGTGAAGCCCAAAGAGAGACCAAACCCAGGCAGCACTCGGGAACGCTGCGACATGATATTTCCTCAAAGAGAAATGTTTGCTAAAGCAAGCAAATAAATAACGCTAAAACTAAAAATAAGGAGAGTCGCCAATTCAATGACCAGTCAGGCAAATTTCAAATTAAAATTTGTCTGACGCATTCGAGTTACAGGTTGCAGTTTTTTTTCAGGCAACATGTAATTAAGGATGTCTGGAAAAGGGCCAAATCCAGATGCCACATTAATGTGACCTACTTGCCCCAAATTGATGGGTGTCAGTTTCCAAGCTTGTGCCAGTTGTAGTGCGTCGACATAAGCTAACCAAGGATCATTTTCACTAATCAATAAAGTGGTTGGCACATCAATATTGAGCTGATGGAAATACTGTTTGTAATCAGTCAAGCTGTGACGAGCAAAGCCCGCTTCGCCAAATCGTGCAGGATTTGCAGGTGCAACCAAAACTAAGTTCTTTACTTTTTCGCTTAATTCTGGATGTTCTGCAAGTGCAGCAACACTGGTTAAACAGCCAAAGCTATGAGCAACAATTTGTATGGGTGCTTTAACAGCTGCAACGGTTTTGACAAATTGGGCAACCCATTCACTTAATACTGGACGATCCCAGTTTTTCTGTTGAACGCGAGAGCTAGACACGAGTTGTTGTTGTAACCAAGACTGCCAATGCTGTGCTTCGCTACCGCCAACACCGGGAACAATTACGGTATGAATCATGTCTATTCTCCTGATAATCTCTACCTAACCCCAATGGAGGGGACTTCATAAATCTTAAATATGTCATTTGATTTATGAAGCTCCTCCCTTTAAAAAAGGGAGGTTGGGAGGGATTCTATTTGCCTGTGCTGTTGATCTTGACGATTTGATCGAAAATACCGCCATTATCAAAATGAGTTTTTTGTACTTTTGTCCAACCACCAAACTCTTTATCGATCGTGACAAGCTTAAGAGGTTTAAATGTGGTGCTGTATTTCTTTAAAACAGCTGCATTACGAGGACGATAGAAGTTACGTGCTGCAATTTCTTGACCCGCTGGAGAATATAAGTAGTTCAAATAGCCACGAGCGATTTGTAAATTACCTTTTTTCTCAGCATTTTTTTCTACCACTGCAACGGGTGGCTCAGCGAGAATTGAAAGCGAAGGTGTAACGATCTCAAATTTACCTGGTTGTTCACGTACTGCGAGGAATGCTTCATTTTCCCAAGCCAGTAACACATCACCGATGCCGCGTTCAGCAAATGTAGTGGTTGCGCCACGTGCACCTGAATCAAGTACTTTGGTTTGTTTGTAAATTTGGCGAACAAATTCTTGTGCCTTAGCATCGTTACCACCTTTTTGGTGTTTTGCCCATGCCCAAGCACCTAAATAGTTCCAACGTGCGCCACCCGATGTTTTCGGGTTTGGCGTAATAATTTCTACACCTGGTTTAACTAAATCACCCCAGTCTTTGATTTGTTTTGGATTGCCTTTACGCACAAGGAAAACAATCGTTGAGGTGTAAGGGGTAGAGTTATTTGGTAATTTCTTCTGCCAATCTGCTGGAAGCAATTTTGCATTTTCTGCAATTTCATCAATATCCGCAGCAAGTGCTAGTGTTACGACATCAGCATTTAAACCATCAATGACTGCACGAGCTTGTTTGCCTGAACCACCATGAGATTGTTTAAATTCAATATCCTGTCCTGTACGCTGTTTCCAAAAAGCGCCGAACTGTTTATTGAAATCTGTATACAGTTCGCGAGTTGGATCATAAGACACATTTAAAAATTCTTGTGCTGCAAATGAAGAAACTGAGAGTAATGCGGCAATAACACCGACTTTAATTTGAGATAAACGCATGAGAACCCCTTAAATTGGTCTGTATCAACAAACCTTCAATCATTGTTTGGAATATGGATGCAGCATAACGTCAGTTTTTTTGCAAAAAAAATAATTAAAATCGAATTTAATATGAATAAAAAAGAAATATAAAAAAGAGATAAGTTATGCTGATTTTTTGATAATAGATTGGTTTATAGCTAGAAAATCATTATGTTAAAAGCATTTAGTTTTGAATGTTTATTTAAAAAATTAGTTGAGGTCGATTGGTGGGAGTTGTTTTGCATACCTCTGCTTATTTGAGTTGTTTATAAACCATCAGATTCTCAATCATGATAAATCTGGCTAGGTTTCTGTGATCTGGCTTTTCCGAAGATTATGTTTCAAGGTATGATGACGATGTGTTTGAGACTGAATTTTTGATCATGCAGTGTTATAAAAATGGACAATTGATTGATTCGATCCCATTGTTAGATCGAGCCTTCCATTATGGAGATGGTTGTTTTACCACTGCACGAATTTTTCAAGATCGTTTTGAACTCAAACAATTACACTTTGCTCGTTTGGCATTGGCTTGCCAAAGATTAAGTCTTGATGTGGATTTATCGGTCATAGATAGATCCTTAGCACAACTACAACAACAGCATTTTACCTTGAATGGCACTTTAAAAATCGTGATTAGTCGGGGCGAGGGAGATCGAGGATACAGTCTGCCGCTACATGCTGCTGATGTTTATGTTTGGTATTACCCTAAAGTCATGCAAGTTTTTCAACCAGAGTGGATTGAGAGTGGGGTGTTAAACCATGCTCTAGGTTTAAACATGCCCCATTTAGTGGGTCTAAAAACATTAAACCGTTTAGAACAAGTGTTATTAAAGCAGGAAGCTGACCACCTGGAGTGGCTTGAAGCATTGGTAACCGATGTACAAGGTTATATTGTAGAAGGGGTGAGCAGTAATTGTTTTATTCGTATAAATGATCGATGGATTACACCAGAACTTCGTTATAATGGCGTCCACGGCGTCATGCGCGCCAAGATTTTGTCTCGAATGCAACAATACAACATTGAGTGTGAGCAAGGTTGTGTAGAGATTAATGATATTGAACGTATTCAAAGTCTATTTTTCTGCAACGCTTTACATCCGATGAAAGCGGTTATTCGATTTAATGGTCGGGCTTTTGAGCAGCAACCCTACCTTGATTTATTTGAAACATTGAAACTTAGCCAGATTGATTAATATGCCAAAGCCACCAATGACCCCAGCCAAAACAAAGAAAAAGCCAAAAGCTCAACCGAAGTCTAAGTTTTCTATCAAAGCCTTATTGATTGTAATCGTTGTCTTTCTTTTGCTCGTATTCGGTATGCTTTGGGCAAGCTTATTTAAGAACTATCCAGTCGAAGGGAAAAAGCAGGTTCTGGTCATTTCTTCGGGGGATACTTACTCAAAATTTATTGATCATCTAGCCAAAGAAAACAAAGTTAATTTCCCTATTATTTTAAAGATTTATCAAAAATTTATGATTCATGACAGTTTGAAAGCTGGTGTGTATGAAATCAATAAAGGGATGAGTGTTCGTCAAGTGCTTGATATGTTGTCTGACGCTGAAAATGCACAGATGAATCGTATTTTGGTGATTGAAGGGACAACCTTTAAACAATTACTACAGAATTTAAAGAAAGATCCGAATGTTAGCAAGACTATTTTAGATCTACCACAAGACCAATTATTAAAAGCTTTAGATATTCCTTATTTACATCCTGAAGGTTTATTTGCACCAGATACTTATTTCTTTGCCAAGGGCGAAACAGATAAGAAAATCTTAACGGATTTATATCGTCGCCAAATGAAATCATTAGATGAAGCTTGGGCAAAAAAAGCACCGAACTTACCATATAACGATAAATATCAAGCTTTAATCATGGCTTCGATTATTGAAAAAGAAACCAGTTTAGATAGCGAACTAGAACAAGTTTCAGGTGTGTTTGTACGTCGTTTAAAAATCGGTATGCGCTTACAAACTGATCCAACTGTAATTTATGGTATGGGGGATAATTATAAGGGGAATATCACTCGCAATGATTTACGGACACCAACGCCTTATAATACATATACGATCAATGGTTTGCCGCCAACTCCGATTGCATTACCAAGTAAAAAAGCAATTGAAGCAGCGATGCATCCAGATGACGCTAAAAATATTTACTTTGTTGCGACAGGTAATGGTGGGCATAAATTTACAGCTTCTTTAGAAGATCATAATCGTGCAGTTCAAGAATATTTAACTGCGTTACGTGCAAAGCAAAAGTAGGATGAATGATGTTTATTAGTTTTGAAGGTACGGAAGGTGTAGGGAAAACGACGCTTATTCGTAAAATTCATCAGTACTTTGAACAGCAAGGTAAAGAAGTCGTTTTGACCCGTGAACCGGGTGGAACGCCATTAGCTGAACAGATTCGCTCTTTATTATTAGCAGTGAATCACGAAGAACAAATGAGTCATGATACTGAGTTGTTATTGATTTATGCAGCACGTGCGCAACATTTACAACAAGTGATCTTACCTGCATTAGCGGCAGGGAAGATTGTGTTGAGTGATCGTTTTACCGATGCCAGCTTTGCTTATCAATGTTCTGGACGTGGTTTAAGTCAGGAAAAGTTGCAATTGTTAAATCAAACTTTTGTCGCGAAAATGCCGAATATTACCTTTTGGCTAGATGCCCCGATTGAGCTGGGCATGACGCGTGCGAGAGAGCGTGGGGCATTGGATCGTTTTGAGCAAGAGAAATTAAGTTTCTTTGCTAAAGTTCGTGAGGGTTATGAGACTTTGTGGCAAGCAGAACCTGAACGGATGAAGCGTTTGGATGCAACACAGAATGCGGATGTTGTGTTTGAAGATGCTTTGCAATATTTGAAATAGGCCAGTTCTAATGAATAAAGATCATGATAGCTATCATTTAGATAAGGCAATTGATGCGATATCTAGTCATACTGAACTCGCGATTTTTATTAAGAAATTACGTCAGAACTTTATAGATGATCCAAACAATTGGGAGAATATTAATCTGTCTGATTTTCTTGATGCTTTAGCTTCATGGACTGAAGATATGGACGGATATTATAAAAATACAGATCAGGTTGACCGTTTAGCTCAACCTGATTGGAAAACCTTTGCAGAAATGCTTATGGCTGCTCGAATTTATGAATAATTTTGGAGGCTAAAGATGTATAAGTAAGCATCTTTAGCCTTAATTTTATCATTCATTCACCAATGGTTGTTCCACCTTAAAGTTTGGTGGTGTTAGCACTGTCTTGCGAATCTCGTTTGAGAGTTCTGGATAATCCAGCGTGTAATGCAAACCACGAGATTCCTTACGCTCCATCGCACAACGTACAATCATTTCAGAAACTAGAACTAGGTTACGCAACTCAATCAGGTTTTTACTGACACGGTAGCCTTGATAGTATTCGTTAATTTCACGTTTCAGCATTTCGATGCGGTGTAAGGCACGTTGTAAACGTTTAGTGGTGCGAACAATACCCACATAGTTCCACATAGTTGAACGCAATTCATCCCAGTTTTGTAAGATGACAACATCTTCATCGGCATCAGTCACTTGGGATTCATCCCAAGAAGGTACATCTGGAAATTCAAAGCTAATATTATGCTTGCTTTGAATATCTTCTGCTGCACTCATGCCATACACGAAACATTCGAGAAGTGAATTGCTCGCCATACGGTTTGCACCGTGTAAACCTGTATAAGATGTTTCACCAATGGCATATAAACCGTCTAAGTCAGTTTGGCTATGCTCATTTACAACGACACCACCACAGGTATAGTGGGCTGCTGGAACAACAGGAATCATATCTTTGGTAATATCAATGCCAAGTTCGAGTAAGCGTGCGTAAAGCGTAGGGAAGTGCTCAGTGATAAATTCAGGTGATTTATGTGTGATGTCTAACCAAACATGGCGAATACCAAGACGTTTGATTTCATAGTCAATCGCACGTGCAACAATATCACGTGGCGCAAGTTCAGCACGTTCGTCAAGACGTAACATAAAACGTTCACCATCAGGCAAACGTAAATAAGCACCTTCACCACGCATGGCTTCTGTAATCAAGAAGGAACGAGCTTGGGGATGGTATAAGCAAGTTGGATGGAATTGGTTAAATTCCATATTGGCAACACGACAACCAGCTCGATAAGCCATCGCGATACCATCACCGGTTGCAATGTCCGGGTTAGAAGTATAGAGATAAGCTTTCATTGCACCACCACAGGCCAAAGCTGTGAAAGGGGCTAAGAATGTATGAACTTGTTCTGTTTTTTCATTTAATGCATATAAACCAATCGCACGATTATTTTTGTCTTGATGACCAAGCTTATGTAATGTGATGAGGTCAATCGCAATATAATTTTCAAAAATTGTAATATTTTTTCGTTCTTTAGCACGTTCAACAAGCGTGGTTGAAATTGCTTTACCTGTTGCATCAGCAGAATGAATGATACGGCGTTGTGAATGACCACCTTCACGAGTGAGGTGTAATTGCTCATCATCATCTAAAGTGAATTGAACACCTTGCTTCAATAAGAAATCAACAGAAGGCTTGCCACCTTCGACTGTATGTTTCACGGCGTCCAACTCACAAAGATGTCCGCCTGCAATCATAGTGTCATTAATATGTTGTTGAATTGAATCAGTCTCGTCTAAGACCGCAGCAACACCACCTTGAGCATAAAAAGTACTGGCTTCTGTGAGCTCAGCTTTTGCTAAAATGGCAATGTTGTAATGACTCGGTAAAGAGAGTGCAAGACTTAAACCTGCACCGCCACTGCCCACAATTATCACGTCAAAATGGTGAATTGTTTTTAAATCAGGCATGTCGATCTGCTTCAGTTTTAAACGTTCGCTAATGACAACGCTTTTTAACAAAAAAGGCAAGTGCCAATCTGCCTAGAATTGAACGATTTTTTAGCGAATGTAAACAATTTTTACTGATATGAATTGTCAATCACCTTAAAGTCTAACAAGGATAAGTATTCAATACATCATTTTAATCTAATATTAAGCTGCCCACGATAAAACGTTAATAAGCTTATAAATCATGGAGACTTTCTCCATAATTTATTCACATTTCAATATGCTACATCGTTGTATGCATTGAAAATATCAACATATTTTTACGAAGATTACAGTTGGGTTATGATACAAACATAATCTTAATATTCTATAGATCATTAGTACGTAGGTTCTCACTTCATGAAAAGTCGCTATTTACAACAAGGAATGTATGCTGCGGTATTTACGGTTGCTGCTGTACAAGTTAACGCAGCCTCACCAGTAGATTTTTCGAATCTCGTAGAGCAGGTGAGTCCTGCTGTTGTGAGTGTCAATGTTGTAAAAAAGATGACTCAGGAAGAGTTGTTGCAGCAACAAGTGCCTGAAATTTTACGACGTTTTTTTGGTAATCAAGTCATTATTCCTCAACAACAAGGGCCACAAGAAAAAACTGCATACGGTAGTGCGTTTTTTATTAGTAAAGATGGTTATCTCGTTACAAACCACCATGTGATTGAAAATGCGTCTCGTATCAGTATTACTTTAAACGATCGACGTGAACTTGATGCAACTTTGGTGGGGAGTGATGAGCGCACTGATGTTGCTGTGCTTAAAGTAAATGGTGCAAATTTCCCAGAATTAAAAATTGGTAATGTAAACCAGTTAAAAGTTGGTGAGCCTGTTTTAGCAATTGGTTCGCCTTTTGGCTTTGACTATTCTGCTTCAGCAGGGATTGTGAGCGCTAAATCTCGAAATATGAGTGGTGAAACGTCAGTACCGTTCATTCAAACAGATGCTGCATTAAACCCTGGTAACTCAGGTGGTCCGTTATTTAACCAACGTGGTGAAGTGGTTGGTGTGAACTCGCGTATCTTTAGCGGTACTGGCGGTTATATGGGTTTGTCATTCTCGATTCCGATTGATGTCGCGATGGATGTAGTCCAACAGCTGAAAACCAATGGTAAAGTGACTCGTTCTTATCTTGGTGTGATGTTGCAAGATATTGATCGCAACCTTGCAGAAGCGTACAAACTGCCAAAACCAGAAGGTTCACTAATCAATCAAGTTACGCCAAAGTCTCCTGCTGAAAAAGCAGGTTTAAAATCGGGTGATGTGATTTTAAAAATTAATGGTTCTTCTATTTCCCGTACTAGCGATTTGTTAAATGTATTAAATCGCGTAGCACCTAGTCAGACTGTTCAATTAGAAGTATTACGTGACGATAAAGTCCGCACTATTTCAGCAACTTTAGGTACTGCACCAGATGATACGCCAGCCGCTGAGGATAAAAACAATCCAACCAGTGGTCTAGGAATGAGCATTCGTAATTTAACGCCTGAAGAGCAAGCGAAATTGGATGTCCGTGGTGGGATATTGGTGCAGGATGTTAAACGCGGTAGCTTGGCATCATTATCAAACATTGTTGCAGGTGATGTTATCCTTCAAGTTAATGGTACACCTATTTTAAATAGTCAAATGTTTGTAAAAACAATGGCAGCTCTACCAAAAAATAGTGTTGCTCGAGTAGCTATTATTCGCCAAGGTCAGCGTGCAATTTTAGGTTTACGTTTGCCTTAAGTTATTGTTAGTTTTTTTAAAACCACCCTGAAATAGGGTGGTTTTTATTTTGTAATGTATAAGTGTTTAGATTAGTGTATGCGACTGAGCTTGGATTGACGAAATAAGTAGGTTTATGAGTACTATTTTTGATTTGAGAATAACTGTACAACCTGAACATATTGATGTTTTAGGTCATGTCAATAACGTCATGTATATTCAGTGGATGCAAGATGTCGCAGCAGCCCATATCGAAAGATTAGGTTTAGGTCTAGCTCAATATTTAGAACTCAAACATGCAATGGTGGCGGTAGAGCATCATGTTCAGTATCGGAAAGCAGCACTTGAAGGTGAAGAAGTTATCTTGCGGACATGGTTAGATGATATTAATGCGCTCTATTCCTTTCGTCAGTACGCATTTTACCGCCCAAAGGATCAAAGTATTTTATTCGTAGGCAATACCAAATGGGCGTGTATTGAAATTACAACAGGTCGTCCAAAGCGTATGTCACCGAGTTTTACTCATGCCTACCAACCGATTGGATCGGATCTAAATCCGATGAATTTTTCAACTTTATATGAGTAAATCGAAGGGCTGAAATCACCATCTAGAGGCTTTGATGGGGTAATTATTTTGAATACTTTGAAATGCTGTTCTGCTATAATCCCCAACAATTTTGTTAAACCGCTTTGGCTCATGACTTGTCATAAGTTTCGAGCATTCTATTTTGTTAAGGTAACCCATGGCGCAAGCTAAAAAATCCGTAGATATCAAAAATATACGTAATTTCTCGATTATTGCTCACATTGACCATGGTAAATCAACCTTGGCAGATCGATTTATTCAAATGTGCGGTGGCTTACAAGATCGTGAGATGCAAGCTCAAGTATTAGACTCTATGGAGATTGAGCGTGAGCGAGGGATTACCATTAAAGCGGCATCCGTTACTTTGTATTACACGCATCCAAATGGTCAAGAGTATCAATTAAACTTTATTGATACTCCAGGGCACGTCGACTTTTCTTATGAAGTGTCACGTTCTTTGGCGGCATGTGAAGGTGCGCTTTTAGTCGTCGATGCCGCGCAAGGTGTTGAAGCACAATCTGTAGCGAACTGCTATACGGCGATCGAGCAAGGTCTAGAAGTTTTACCGATCTTAAATAAGATTGATTTACCTCAAGCTGAACCTGAGCGTGTCATTCACGAAATTGAAGAAATTATCGGGATTGAAGCAACAGATGCACCGACGTGTTCAGCGAAAACAGGTTTAGGTGTTGAAGGTGTATTAGAGCGTTTAGTCGATGTCATTCCTGCACCAGAAGGTGATCGTGATGCGCCATTACAAGCGTTAATTATCGATTCATGGTTTGATAATTACCTTGGCGTTGTTTCTCTCGTGCGTATCAAGCAAGGTCGTATCCGTAAGGGCGATAAAATGTTGGTGAAGTCTACAGGGCAAGCTCATCCTGTAACGTCTGTGGGTGTATTCAACCCTAAACATACTGAAACCGATATTTTGGAAGCTGGTGAAGTTGGCTTCGTTATTGCTGGGATTAAAGATATTTTTGGTGCGCCTGTAGGTGACACGATTACTTTGTCAAACACACCAGATGTTGCTATTTTACCAGGTTTTAAAAAGGTTAAACCACAGGTCTATGCGGGTCTTTTCCCAATTGATTCAAGTGACTTCGAACCATTCCGTGAAGCACTACAAAAATTACAAATTAACGATTCAGCATTATTCTTTGAACCAGAAAGTTCAGATGCTTTAGGCTTCGGTTTCCGTTGTGGATTCTTGGGCATGCTACATATGGAAATCGTACAAGAGCGTTTAGAGCGTGAGTATGATCTTGATTTGATTAGCTCTGCACCGACAGTAATCTATGAAGCGCTCACCAAAAAAGGTGACATCATTTATATCGACAGCCCGTCGAAAATGCCAGATGGTTCAACAGTTGAAGATTTACGTGAACCGATCGCAGAGTGTCATATTCTTGTGCCACAAGAATATTTAGGTAATGTCATGACCTTGTGTATTGAACGTCGTGGTGTTCAAAAAGATATGAAATTTTTGGGTAATCAAGTTTCAATCACTTTTGAAATTCCTATGGCAGAAGTGGTCATGGATTTCTTTGATAAGTTGAAATCTTGTTCACGTGGTTTTGCATCTTTAGATTACAACTTCGTACGTTTTGAGAGTTCATCATTAGTTAAGGTTGACGTGTTAATTAATAGTGAAAAGGTCGATGCCTTAGCTATGATTTGTCACCGTCAAGATGCGCGTCATCGTGGTATTGCGTTGGTTGAGAAGATGAAAGATTTGATTCCACGCCAAATGTATGATGTTGCAATTCAAGCAGCAATTGGTGCACAAATTATTGCACGCTCTACCGTAAAAGCCATGCGTAAGAACGTATTGGCAAAATGTTATGGTGGTGACGTTTCGCGTAAGAAGAAACTTCTTGCGAAACAAAAAGAAGGTAAGAAACGTATGAAACAAGTAGGAAGTGTTGAAATTCCTCAGGAAGCGTTCTTAGCTGTATTGAAAGTGGATAGATAAAAAGAGAGAGGCTAGGTAAATAAATTTACCTAGCTGCAAAACGAGCAGCTAGGCTGCGGGAGAGGGCGTGTGGATTTTGATTTTAATTTGATTCTGGTACCAGTTACACTGATTTTTTTTTTAGTGTGGCTACTCGATAAATTTGTACTAAAACAACGTGCAAATAAAGGGCGTGATCAGGAAAATTTTGTTATAACGTGGGCATATGATTTTTGGCCCGTGTTAGCAGTAGTCTTAATCCTTCGTTCTTTCTTATATGAACCATTTAATATTCCATCTGATTCTATGGTGCCCACCTTGGAAACAGGTGATTTTATTTTAGTAAATAAATTTGATTATGGTGTGCGCTTACCGATTGTAAATGCAAAAGTAATTGATGTAGGTGAGCCAAAACGTGGTGAAGTCATCGTATTTCGTTATCCACCCCAACCAACCATTAGCTATATTAAGCGCGTAGTGGGTTTGCCAGGCGATCACATTCAGTTTAAGGCTGGTCAATTAATTATTAACGGAAAGCAAATTGCTAAAGTAGCAACTGAATTTAAACGTGATAAAGATCAATTAGAAACTCCTACAGTTTATTACTTTAAAGAAACATTAGGTGAACACCAGCATTTAATTCGTTATTTAGATGGTCGTAATCCTTTAGCAGAACAATTTCAATTTGCAAAGTTACGTGGAGCTGATGCACTCGTTCCATTTGTTGCCAAAGAAAATAATGTTTTTATTCAAAGTAATGGGCAGGATTGGGAAGTAACTGTGCCAAAAGGACAGTATTTTGCAATGGGTGATAATCGAGATCAAAGTGCGGACAGTCGTTTTTGGGGATTTGTCCCTGAAGCAAATTTAACAGGTCGTGCTTTTTATGTTTGGATGCATAAAGAACCTGGTTTTAACCTGCCAAGTTTCAATCGTAATGGTAAGATTAACTAAATAAAAATACATAGGAAGTATAAAGATGCGTAAATCTCAACAAGGGGCATCCTATATCGCGATATTATTCGGAGTGATTTTTTTTGCTATTACCGTTAAAGCAGTCATTGCAATTTGGCCTGCCTATTGGGATGACAAAATTATTGATAATCAGATAATAGCTTTGTTGAAAGAAAGTCCTGGAAATATTACACCAAGTAAATTTTATACTCAGATGGATCAACGTTTAGAGATGAATAATATTCGTGATATACATTTCAAGGATATTGCTGAAGTTACTTATAAAGATGATTTAGTTGTAATGAAAAAGTATGAAGTGCGGAAGCCTTTCATGCTGAATATTAGTTTAGTGATGAATTTTGAGAAGACTTTTGACCAAAAATCTGCAAACCAAACTCAATGATACACGGCTGCAAGGTCGAATAGGTTACCAGTTTAAACAGTTTGAATTGTTAAAACTGGCTTTGACCCATCGCTCGGTCAGCCATAAACATAATTATGAACGCCTAGAATTTCTAGGCGATGCATTATTAGGAATGATCGTTGCAAATTATTTGTACAATACCTATCCGTTGGAAAATGAAGGTCGTTTAACGCGAATGCGTGCGACTTTGGTTCGACAGGAAGCATTAGGAAAAATCGCAAATGATTTGCAACTCAGTCGGTCATTAATTTTAAGCACTGGCGAGTTAAAATCAGGTGGACATCACCGTGAATCGATTTTGGCTGATACGGTTGAAGCCATTATTGGTGCTATTTATTTAGACAGTAATGATCTCAACTTGCTCGAACGCATTGTGTTAAAATGGTATGAGCCATATCTTGATCATATCGAACCGACAGATCAACTGAAAGACCCTAAATCACGTTTGCAAGAGTATTTACAAGCACGTAAAAAACCTCTCCCAGTTTACGAGGTTGTAGATATTCAGGGTGATGCCCCTAATCAACATTTCAAAGTGGAATGTGATGTAGCGGGATTGCCAAAAATTATAGGCGAGGGCTCAAGTCGTCGTTTTGCCGAACAAACGGCAGCGGCAGAGATTTTAAAATTATTGGAGCAATAACCTGATGTCTCATTCAGAAGAAAATAAGCCAGAAGCAACTGAACAGCAAGATGGCAATAATCTAATTGATCAATTTTTTAGTTCTCAAGGAACAACAATTCCTTCAGATTTTAAAAGCGGTTTTGTTGCAATTGTTGGTCGCCCAAACGTGGGTAAGTCAACTTTGATGAATCATATCCTAGGTCAAAAACTATCGATTACTTCACGTAAACCACAAACCACACGTCATAAGATCGTGGGGATTGATTCACGTGAGAAATCACAGGCGGTATTTGTAGATACGCCTGGGATGCATAAGAAAGAAGTACGTGCCATCAATAAGATGATGAACCGTGCCGCACATTCTGCATTGCGTGATGTGAACTTGGTTTTATTTGTGGTTGATGCACAAAAGTGGACTCAAAATGATGAATTGGTTTTGGAAAAGCTTAAAAATGCAGAGATGCCTGTGATCCTCGTGATCAATAAGCTAGATACTTTCGAAAATAAAAATGAAGCTTTACCGCTGATTCGAGAGCGTGCCAAGCTCATGAATTTTGCTGAAATTGTTCCAGTTTCAGCATTGCGTGGTGCGAATTTAGATCATTTACGTGACACGATTGAAAAATATCTGCCGTATCAACCACCTTTGTATTCATTAGATCAGATTACTGATCGTTCTGAGCGTTTCCTTGCGAGTGAAATCATTCGTGAGAAAATTATGCGTCAGTTAGGTGAAGAACTGCCATATGATTTAACGGTTCAAATTGAATCATTTAAAACTGAAGAAGAAGCCGTAAATGAAAAAACAGGTCGTTTAAAGCCGCCATGTACATATATTGATGCGACCATTTTTGTAGAACGCCAAGGGCAAAAAGCAATTGTGATTGGCGACAAGGGTGCGAAGTTGAAAAGCATTGGCATGGATGCACGTACAGACATGGAAAAAATGTTTGAGCAAAAAATTATGCTAACGCTTTGGGTGAAAGTCAAAGGTGGTTGGTCTGATGATGAGCGTGCACTCAAAAGCTTGGGTTATAGCGATATTTAATCGCATTTAAGATAACGGAAACAGGTATGAAAACAACAATTCGTATATTCGCGATTGTGACATGTGTATTCATGTTACAAGGCTGTATTCACAAGCTTGTGACTGTACCTGTTAAAGTTGCTTATAAGACCACTAAAGGTGTTGTTAAAGGAACTGCTGCGGTTGTTGGCGCAGTGATTCCCGATGGCGATGATGAAGAAAAGGATGAGAAAAAGAAGGACTAGTCTCGTACTATGATGCGCAATGAAGTCCTACATGGTTATTTGATTCATCATCGTAAATATCGTGAAAAAAGCCATATTGTGCATTTATTTACACAAGAATATGGGCGGGTGGATGGGATTCTAAGACAGACCCCACCGCCGCAATATCAGCCTATTCGTCTGCAAGCCACAGGCAAATCTGAACTAAAAAACTTTACAAAACTGGAAATTCTGAATCAACCTGTATTTTTTCATGGTGATGCATTTTTTGCCGGTTTTTATTTAAATGAAATTCTATTGCGACTATGTCCCTTAGAAGAGATGATGCCGCAAACATTTGAACAATATCAGTTGATTTTAGTGCTATTACAGCAATTGGCGACACACGAACAAGCTGCTGTATTTCTTCGGCAGATTTTGCGTCAATTTGAGCATGTATTATTGGTGGAACTTGGCTACGCTATTGATTTCTCAACAGATGCGAGTCAACAAGACATTCAGGTCAACCAGCATTATCAATTTCAGCTCAATGATGGCTTTCTGCCAGTTTCACAAGCCTCGCGTTCAACACTTGATGGTATGTTGATTGCTTCAATGCAAAGTTATGAAGATGGGCAGGATTTTTCTCACGAACAATTGCAATTATTGGGTAAACTATACCGTCAAATGATTAGCTCCTTGTTGGGTGATCGACCGCTCAAAAGCCGTCAACTTTGGATTCAAAGTACACAAACTTGATATTCCTGATGTATTGAAAATAATGATTCAGGGCTAAACCGATAGGATATTTTTTATGGCTGCAATCTTAGGTGTAAACATTGATCATGTTGCGACATTAAGACAAGCACGTGGTACAACTTACCCTGATCCAGTTCAGGCTGCTTTGTTGTGTGAACAGGCTGGTGCTGAGGGGATTACTTTACATTTGCGTGAAGATCGCCGTCATATACAAGATGATGATGTACGTCGTATGCGTCCATTATTAAAAACACGTATGAATTTGGAATTGGCGGTAACTGATGAAATGGTTGCGTTTGCCAAAGAGATTCAACCTCAGCATGTTTGCTTTGTACCTGAGCGTCGTCAAGAAGTGACCACCGAAGGTGGATTGGATGTGATTGGGCATTTTGAAAAAGTGAAGGCGGCAACTGAAGCACTGAAAGCGATTGGCAGTGATGTGTCTTTGTTTATCGATGCAGATTTGGCACAAATTGACGCAGCTGTCGCATGTGGTGCACCCACCATTGAAATCCATACGGGTGCTTATGCTGATGCCGAGACAGATGAGCAGCAACAAGCTGAATTAGCTCGTATTATCAAAGGTGCTGAATATGCAGCAGCTAAAGGTTTGGTTGTCAATGCTGGGCATGGTTTGAATTTGGATAATGTGGCAGCAATTGCAGCAATTCCAGAAATTTATGAACTCAACATTGGTCATTCGATTATTGCTGATAGTGTATTCGTTGGTCTGGCTCAAGCAGTAACAGATATGAAAGCAGCGATTCAGGCTGCTGCGAGATAAGTTGATGAGTAGTGTAAATTATGATGAGTTGATGCAGCCTGTAATCGAGTTTTTGGGTTGTAGTACTCCTCAAGCATGGTTGGATGAAGCTGTTAATAATCTTGATGTATTAATGCAAGATCATGCTAACTGTGAGAAAAAAGCGGCAAGTACTGCCATGAATTTGATGTTCCGCTATAGCTTTTTTACAGATCTGCAAGTGAAATTGGCGCAATTGGTGCGTGAAGAAATGCTGCATTATGAGCAGGTTTTGGAATTCATGAACAAACGTGGCCAAGAGTGGAAGGGTTTGAGTGCAGGGCGCTATGCAGGTGGATTGCGTAAAGAAATCCGTACCTATGAGCCTGAAGCATTGATTGATGTCATGATTATTGGCGCATTTGTCGAAGCACGCTCATGTGAGCGCTTCTATGCGCTGGCACCTGTTGTAGACGATGAGCTGGGGCGTTACTACCGCTACTTACTTAAGTCTGAATCTCGTCATTTTGAGGACTATTTGGCTTTAGCTTTAGATGTTGCAAAAACGGCGAAACTTAAAGATCCAGAAGAGACGATCCAGCAACGGATTGAGCATATTCGTGCAGTGGAAAAGAATCTAATTTTAACGCCAGATGATACGTTCCGTTTCCATAGCGGTGTGCCTAGTCGCTAAACACGCCATTTTTGCATAAATCAATTAAACACGAGGTGTTGTAGACTACTTAGGGTTCTGATCAGCATTTAAAAATTTATAAATATTTTCAAATGGAATGTGGTCGCTAGCATCAGAACCGTAATATGTTTCAATAATATAACCTTGCTCATCAATTAAAAAATCTGCTGGCATAATATCACTTGGATTTTGTAGATTCTTTTTTAAACCCTCAGCCCCAATTATTTTGATGCCTAAAACCCATGAGACGAAATGTCGAAAAACGCTATAAGCAGAGCGTGCCATTGATCGTTCAATACCATAAGCTTGATAGGCGATATTTTCAGGATCGGCGACGATCGTAAAAGGGCGAGGGCGTTTTCTTACAAATTCATTGACTTCTTCATGTGTTGATGAAAAAAATGCAATGATTTCTAAGCCTTCATCCGAAAGTTTTTTATAATGTTGTGTTAATTGGAAAATTCTAAAATTACAAAAAGGACAGTTTGTATCACGAAAAAATGCAAGTAAAGTGCGTTTACCTGAGTCTAGTCGAACTACTCTGCCATGGCTATCTATAAGTTGAAATTTTGGTGCAGTTTCTGGCGATATAAGACGCATTATGATAAGACCATATATTTTTAAAGGTATGCATTGTGTTTAATATAAAAAAACCCATATCAATGATATGGGTTTTTAGAATCTTGGCTCTTCCACCTGGGCTCGAACCAGGGACCTGCGGATTAACAGTCCGTCGCTCTACCGACTGAGCTATGGAAGAATAGTAGATTGGCTCTCCAACCTGGGCTCGAACCAGGGACCTGCGGATTAACAGTCCGTCGCTCTACCGACTGAGCTATGGAAGAATAGTAGATTGGCTCTCCAACCTGGGCTCGAACCAGGGACCTGCGGATTAACAGTCCGTCGCTCTACCGACTGAGCTATTGGAGAATCTGATGCGCATTTTAGGGGTGAATTTCAGATGCGTCAATAAGAATAATAAATAAAATGAATCGTTTGCTTGATAAATATGCTTTTTAATTTTTAATTATAAAAAAACTGCCCGAAGTGGGCAGTTTTTATTCAAGAAATAAAAATTATTTCTCAACACCTGCTGGTTGACCAGCAAGTTTTGCATTTGCATAGTCCCAGTTCACTAGGCTTTCTAGGAAAGTTGCGATGTATTTTGGACGTAAGTTACGGAAGTCGATGTAGTAAGCATGTTCCCAAACGTCGATTGTTAATACTGCAACTTGACCATGAGCAAGCGGAGTATCTGCGTTTGCAGTTTTAGTAATTGATAATTTACCATTTACTTCATCAGCAACTAACCAAGCCCAACCTGAGCCAAATTGAGTTGTTGCAGCAGCAGTAAATTCTTCAGCAAATTTTTCATAGCTACCAAAAGCTTCTTCGATTTTAGCTGCGATTGCGCCAGTTGGTTTACCACCACCATTTGGCTTCATGCTGTTCCAATAGAATGTGTGGTTCCATACTTGTGCAGCATTATTAAAGATACCTGCTTTAGAAGCATCACCAGCAGAAGCTTTGATGATTTCTTCTAAAGTTTTACCTTCAAGGTCAGTGCCTTTGATTAGGTTGTTTAAGTTAACAACATAAGTATTGTGATGTTTATCGTGATGGTATTCTAAAGTTTCGCGAGTGATGTGTGGCGCTAAGTCATCATAGCCATACGGAAGTGCAGGTAAAGTAATGGTTGTCATGTTCCAATCCTTGCAATTGCTGGGTTTTACGTTAAGTGGCTCTATTGTAAATGATTCCAAAGATAATAGGGCAGTCTTTTAAAGAACGATATACAATAAAGGTTCAATTAAAAACGATAAATAAAATCGGATTCGTCAATTCTATTAAATCGGATTATTTAGTTCGAAATAGATAGTTTCTACAGCAAACTGATTTGTAATTGCTTGAGCAAGGCGTTGTACGCCATATCGTTCAGTTGCATGATGACCACAGGCAAAATAATGAACCCCTAATTCTTTGGCTTCATAAAAAGTACGCTCACTGACTTCGCCAGAAATATAAGCATCACAATCTTTTTCTGCTGCTTTATTGATAAAATCTTGAGCGCCGCCTGTGCAAAATCCTACTTTTTGGATTTGAGTTTTCTCACTCGGCAAATGAATCACATTAAAATCAAAAATAGCCTGTAACTTTGCTTTGAATTGTTCAGGTCTAAGTGCATGCTCTAAATAAGCAATGTTTCCAATCGGATGTTTTTCAGATGAATCTAATGCTTCTAAGTTTTTTAAACCGATTAAATCAGCAATCGCTGCATTATTTCCGAGTACTGGGTGTGCATCTAAAGGTAAATGGTAGGCGATCAAAGAGATATTGTTCTGAATTAATTTTTTGATTCGATTACCACGCATACCTGTAATAGGGTAGGCTTCACCTTTCCAAAAGTAACCATGATGGACAAGTAAGACATCTGCTTGCTGCGCAATAGCTGCATTAATTGCATCTTCTGAGGCTGTAACAGCACAGACTATTTTATTTACCTCAGGCGTGCCTTCAATTTGTAAGCCATTGGGTGCGTAATCTTTAAACTCACTAACTTTTAAAGTTTGATTACACCATTGCACAATATCATGCAAATTTGCCATACGATTCCTCAACTGGATGACATTTATAGATTCAGCTTAATAAAAGCATATTTTTAAATGTAACTAAAGCTAGACAAAACTTTTTTAACTTTTACATTGCTTTAAATCAATTTACTTTACAATAACTGAAAGTTGTTGTTCTTCTTCAATAAATAAACTTGTCCATAACATAATTTTGCCTAGAGGATAATAAACGTGCGCCGTGCATTTACATGGTTACCTTGGGTTTTACTCGTTGTTGTTATATTTAGTTTTCTGGCTTGGCAGAAATCACATCAGCCGAAACCAACAGTCGCTGCTGATGGCGTCAAAATGCCTGCTGAAAAGGTTGAACCTCTGATTGATACAACTCGAACAGGTGGGGTGGTTTCGTATAGTGCTGCCGTAAAAGTTGCTGCGCCTGCTGTGGTGAATATCTTTACCACTCAGAAAGTGAAACAGATGAATCATCCTTTGTTGAGTGATCCTGTATTTCGTGAATTTTTTGGTAATCAAGCCCCTCAACAGCCTCAAAATGAAAATAGTTTAGGTTCAGGTGTTATCGTTCGTGCAGATGGTTATATTCTAACGAATAACCATGTGATTGCTCAGGCAGAGCATATTGTGGTGGCATTGCATGATGGTCGTCGTGCTGAAGCGAAAGTCATTGGTACAGATCCTGATACTGATTTAGCTGTGATTAAAATTGAGTTAGACAAGCTTCCTGTTCTACCGTTTAAACTCAGTGGTAATGAAGTTGGCGATGTTGTACTTGCAATTGGTAATCCATTTGGCGTGGGACAAACAGTGACGCAAGGGATTATTTCGGCGACAGGTCGTTCAGATTTAGGTATCAATACCTATGAAGACTTTATTCAAACTGATGCGGCGATTAATCCTGGTAATTCAGGCGGTGCATTAATTGATGTTGCGGGGAATTTAATCGGCGTAAACACTGCGATTTTCTCTCAATCAGGCGGTTCATTAGGGATTGGTTTTGCAATTCCAGCGAAAATTTGTCAGCAAGTATTAAATTCAATTTTGAAAGATGGTCGTGTTGTTCGTGGTTGGTTAGGTATTAGCTTAATTCCTAATACGATGGATGAGGACGTATTGACTGCGAAACCTGTTGGAGTCGTTGTTGCTGATGTCTTGCGTGATGGTCCAGCAGATGCGGCAGGTGTAAAACGCGGCGATAAAATTATTCAAGTCAATAATGAGCAAATTACTTCAGCCTCACATTTAATCAACTATGTTGCACTGCAAGCACCACAAAGTGTAATTGATCTGGTGATTGAACGAGATGGTAAGCAACAGAGCATGCAAGTAAAAGTTGGAGAGAGAAAAACCCAACTAAATGCGCAGTCGCAATATATCCCATTGCCTAAGCCTCAAGACTAATATGATCTTATGATTTAATGTGAATATGAAAGGCTACACAGGTAGCCTTTTTATTTATGAAAAGAAAAAAGCTTGCTGATAAAGGTCGATCAGCAAGCTTTTTGCAAATTTTGGAGTTTTTTATTTTTCATTACATCATCGAAATTTGATGATTTGATGACAGTTTTTTTATAATTAAATTACAACGACTCAATATCAGTATTTATAATCCATTTGCAGCCATAACTTTTGAGTATCTACAGAAAACTCTTCCGCTTGATAATCTGAGAATTTTGCTAGGGCAGACAAACCTTTAATAGGCAAAGCATGAGAATAAGAAATAGAGAATTCTTGACCATAATCCATATTTTTTTCATCACTACGATATTGATGTAGTTCAGTGCCTAATTTACCTTTACCAAATACATTAAAACTTGATGAAATGTACAAATCAGTCAAACCATTCACAGGCGTTGTCAAGAATAAGTCAGCCCATCCGTTAAACTTATGTTTAGTCGCCAATGGGGTTTGAAATGCAATTTTTCCATCATCACTACCAAGCACTTCATAGCCAAGTGCGATTTCACCCAGTGCTGAGCCTTTATCCGTGATGCTATAACCTAATTCTAATGCATAATAATCTGCATCATAATTTATAGGTTGCTCAGCATATTCACTTTGTTTGGCATATTCAGCAACGTATCTAAAATTGTTTTTCTTACCTGTTAAGCGTAAGCCATAGGTTTGATTTGACCAAGCACTTAAATCCTCGAAATCCATCAAATACCCATATATTGTTGCGTTTAACAATGGGTTGTAATTCATTTTAGTTTGAATTAAATGAATTTGACTGTTTTGTTTACCATCTTGGGCTGCTACAAATTTAGGTTTTGCATCTTCACTACCAAAAATAGTATTGACCTGATCAATATAGGCATAATACAAACCAAACTCTTTGCAAGGTTTAATATTTAAACTAATCGCATCAAAGGTTTGATCATTTTGACGCCAAGCTACGGAGCCTACAAAGCGCTGATTATCTAAATTAATAGCTTGACGACCAATACTTAAATCAAACTTTGGACTATAAGCATATTTTAAATAAGCTTGATTCAATTGTAGGTTTTGAGGATCAGGGACTGTACTGTAGTTTGTTTCAGCATTACGTGTACTATTGAAATGATCATTAATTTCGACAGTGCCTTCTCCTTGTACAAATGCACTTAAGCCATGCCAAGAGCCAGTTTCCAGTGAAGGGCGTAGTCTCAAAGTCCAAGCATCAGCATTTTTTAGTTGGTTATCTTGGTCAACCAGCTCATAACGTAGGCGACTATCGAGAGAAAATTTAGTTTGGCTTAAAAAGTTATCTGCGGCAAATGTCGTAGTTGTTAAAACACTGAGCATAGCAAAGCTAAGAAGATTCAATTTCATATTGAGACCCCTGAGAGATTATAATTTCTAGATTTAATTTAGATTGTGTAGGGGAAAGGTAAGTTTCCCCGCACTAAGTGAATGATGATTAAGAGGTGACAGAGTTGCGTTCAAGCACAGCTTGGTCAAACAGTTGTTGTTCTTTCGTTTTATGTTCTACAGAGAAGCGGATGAGAATGACACCGAAGGCAGCCACAGTTACAAGACCACCTAAAATCATGAGGCAAGTTTGAACATCTAGTAAGCCTTTGAGTAAGAAGCCTGCTGCAACCGCACCAACATTACCACCAGCACCAATAATGCCCGCCACACCACCAAGTGCATTACGGTCAATGAAAGGAACTAAAGCATAAGTTGCTCCGCAAGACATATGCGTGAATAGCGCGAAGACAGTCATACTGATAATAGCAAGAGCTACAGTATTCATTTGTGAGAAGAGAATGAGGAACAAGCCTTCACATAAGATAAGAATAAATAATACTTTTGTACGACCATCTAAACCTTTTGAAATCGCAACTTTATCTGAAACAATTCCACCTAAAGCACGAGCGAATAAGGCAAGTAGACCAAAGATACCCGCAGTTAAACCTGCTTCTTTTAAACCCATGTTGAAGTGGTCGACATAGTACATTGCCGCAATGTTATGAATGAAGATTTCGATACCGAAACATGCTGCGTAAGAAACAAATAGAATCCAAACACGATAGTTACGAGCAGCTTGCATCAAGATAGCAACACCACCTTTTTTGCCACTACCAACTTCAACGCCATTTGCGCGTAATTCTTTGAAATCACCTTGTGGACAGTCTTGTGTAAGTTTCCAATAAAGTACACCAACAATTACCATCATAATGCCTGGTACAAGCAGCGCAATTCTCCAACCCATTGCTTGTTCAACGCCAAACATCACAATTGCACCGAGAATTAATGGCATGATTGCTTGTGTTGCACCTCCACCCGCATTTCCCCAACCTGCAGAAGCAGCATTGGCTGTGCCGACGACATTCGGTGCAAACATTACACTGGTGTGATATTGGGTGATGACAAAGCTCGCACCAATTGCACCGATTAAGAGACGGAAGAATAGGAAAGATTCGTAGGTATTTGCAGCAGCAACACCGAAAACAGGGATACTGCCAACAATGAGAAGAGCAGTATAGGTTTTGCGTGGTCCATATTTGTCACAGAGTGGACCAACAATCAGACGGATCAGAATTGTGATTGCAACCGCAGCGATATTGATGTTTGCGATTTGGTCTTTGGTTAGATTAAATTCACCTTTGATGACTGGCATTAATGGTGCACAAGCAAACCAAGCGAAGAAACATACAAAGAATGCGAGCCAAGTCATATGAAAAGCACGCATGGCAGGCGTTGAAAAGCTAAATAATTTTATTTCAGTTGCTTTCTTCGCATTTAGATTCATTTTTGAAGACATAACCTTCCCCTGAACTGAACGAAATATATTTTTGCTATGCAATATTTCTGCATACACAAACCGAACAGAACGGACTTCATTGGCCGCCAGCAAATTTTTATGAATCGTCGTTGATTCATGATGATTTTTAAAAGCAAGGAGTGTGCCAAAGAGTAAATTTGATCAAAATTTAAAATTAACTCTATAATTATTAATATATAATTATATTTACAATATTATTTGTATTGATGGATGCTATTTATCAATGAATCTCATATGCTTTATTGATATTCATGTTTCTTCATTATTTCGAAAATGATTGCAATTGGTGCATGTTTTTTATGCATGATGATTTAAAAGGTGGCGATAAATAAAAAAAACAGCCGAAGCTGTTTTTTTAAAAGTTTTGTCTAAAAACGATAGCCAACGCCTAAATAAGTAATGAGTGGATCTATATCAATTTTAGTATTTGCTTGGATCAACTCTTTACCTGTATTGCGGTCAGTCACATAGATTTTTGCTTCATTATTCATTTTTGAATAAGAAACTGATCCAACGGCAAACCAATTCGGATTGAAATCATAAGTTGCGCCTACTGTGACAATCGGAGCAAAAGTATCAGTCGCTTCCAATTTGACAATAGGATCTGCTGATGATGTCTTACCATCTAAGGCAGCTCCTGCTTTGCCGTCATGGATATTTTGGATCATGTGGCCAGCTTTTACTAAATCAGATTCTATGCCTGAGTTCATTTTAAGATCATTAAAATAAGCATACATTACACCTGCGCCAACGTAAGGTCGGAATTTATTCACGCCTGATTTACCAAACTGGTAATGGAGTTCTACCGCAGGTAGCCAAGCACGTGCAGTTGCTGCTTTGCCTCCTTGGGTCAGATCTGTGATGTGAAGATCCTGTTTTAAGTCAATATCACCTAAAATAGTACTTGCTGATCCACTCAATGGTGCATATATGTCACCTTTCCCTTTAATATCAACTTTTGGAGGAATTCCTGCCTTAATTTCTAGAGATAAATTATCAGTAAAGTGATAATTCGCCATAATACCGACGGTATCTACATTGTCCGCTTCTAAACCTGTACCTTGGCTTTGCCAGTTGGATAATCCTTTAATGGTAGCTGTACCTGTTGCAAGACCCGATACAGTATCGGTTGGCCATAAATTAATCGCGTCGTAAACGATTGGATTGG
This sequence comes from Acinetobacter sp. TR3, assembly GCF_027105055.1. NCBI lineage: Bacteria > Pseudomonadati > Pseudomonadota > Gammaproteobacteria > Moraxellales > Moraxellaceae > Acinetobacter > Acinetobacter sp. TR3. The sequence goes on along the minus strand of NZ_CP114264.1, from coordinate 2,101,208 downwards.
AATCTTTGACTGCTGCATCTAGTACGGCTTGTTTAGACACATCACCTACTTTAGATTGTGTTCCCTCAGCTACAGTCGTATTGATATTAATAGGATTTGCAGAACCTTGTGGCATGGCATGTAACCAACCAGCCGAAAGAGAGAAACGTTTGAAACCATCACCATCTTTTAAACTAAAATAAGGTGACTCCGCAAAGCTCATAGTGGGTAGGGTTGCAGCAATACCTATAGCAACACAAAGGATGTGTTTTTTCATAGTGAGGACTCCATGTCCGATTTATAAGGAACTTTTTATTCCACTCAAAATAAACCATTTTTACTAAATGGTTTGTTTAGTTAAAATTTATAATTGTTATGCTTATGAAGACTTTTGTTTGATTTAGATGAATTGATGAAGAAATTATGAATATGAAAAAAAGCTACCGAAGTAGCTTTTATTTAACGAAATAAATTACATAAAACGAGATAAATCTTCTTCAGGGCGAGCAGTAAGTACTTCGATGCCTGTTTCTGTTACCAAAATGGTATGTTCATACTGAGCTGAAAGCTTGTGGTCTTTAGTAACGACAGTCCATTTGTCACCTAAAAGTTTTGTTTGCCAAACCCCTGCATTGACCATTGGCTCAATGGTAAAGGTCATGCCTGCTTCTAAGCGCATACCCGTACCTTTCTGACCATAGTGTAAAACTTGTGGTTCATCATGGAAGACATTGCCAATACCATGACCACAATATTCACGCACAACACTAAAACGTTCAGACTCAACATATTGTTGGATTGCATGTCCAATATCGCCAAGATAAGAGCCGTCTTTAACCGTAGCCATACCACGATACATGGCTTCTTGTGCAACTTGGCAGAGACGATTCGCAAGAATAGAAGTCTCTCCACCAACGATATACATCATGTTGGTATCGCCGTGATAACCATCTTTAATGACTGTTACATCAATATTGAGAATATCACCATTTTTTAAAACTTTACTTTCAGAGGGAATACCATGACAAACGACATGGTTAACCGAAGTACAAATCGAATGTTGAAATGCTGGGCGACCAGGTGCAGCGCCATAACCAACACATGCAGGAATTGCTTGTTGTACATTTTCAATGTAATTACGACAAATTGTATCAAGTTCTAGGGTATTTACGCCTGCTTTAATATACGGCTTAATCATGTCTAAAATTTCAGCCGCCAGTTTTCCTGCAACACGCATCTTTTCAATTTCTTCGGGCGTTTTGATTAATCGACGAGGAGCTGTATAAGTCGTGTTCATGATCTCTAAAAACTTTTGGTAATTTACAAGCGTCTATGGTATAAATAGCCGCCTATTTTATCAAATGCTTTTCGTGACAATTTTGCTTATAAAAGTTGTGCGAAAAACTGATGAATAGTTATCAAAAATCCGCACATATATCGACACATTACTCTGGGTGCCTAGCAATAGGTGGAGAATGCGGATATATGGAGGCCTAACCCAAACTTTAAGGTAAAGAAAATGGCAGATTACAACGTAAGCATGCGCGACCTTCTTCAAGCAGGCGCACACTTTGGTCACCAAACTCGTTTTTGGAACCCAAAAATGCGTCAATATATTTTCGGCGCGCGTAACAAAATTCACATCATCAACCTTGAGCACACTGTTCCTGCGTTAAATGATGCTTTGAACTTTGTTAACAATCTTGCAAGCAAAAAGAACAAAGTATTGTTCGTTGGTACTAAACGTGCTGCTTCTAACATCATCCGTGAACAAGCTCAACGTGCTGGTCAACCTTATGTAGATCACCGTTGGTTAGGTGGTATGTTGACGAACTGGAAAACACTTCGCCAATCTATCAACCGTTTAAAAGATCTTCAAACTCAATCTCAAGATGGTACTTTTGCTAAGCTTACTAAACGTGAAGCTTTAGAGCGTACTCGTGAGATGGAAAAACTTGAACGTGCTTTAGGCGGCGTTAAAAACATGGGTGGTTTACCTGACGCATTATTTGTAATCGACGTTGATCACGAAGCGATTGCAATCAAAGAAGCGAAAAACTTAGGTATTCCTGTAATCGGTATCGTTGATACAAACTCTAACCCAGATAACGTTGATTATGTTATTCCTGGTAATGACGATGCGATCCGTGCAGTAACTTTATATGCATCAGCTATGGCAAATGCAATTCTTGCTGGTAAAGAATATGCTCAATCACAAGCGAATGCACAAGCTAAAGGCGATGACGCTGCAAAAGACGCTTCTGAGGCTTAATGCGGTTTGACGCAAGCTTGTCATTTTTGCGACATGTAATGGTGGCAAATTAAGCGTCGAGATTGCAAACGGTCCAGAGTTTCTTTGGGCCGTTTTTGTTGAACAGATTTATTTTCTACCGATTTTAGGAGATCAACATGACTGCAATTACTGCAAGCATGGTAAAAGAATTACGTGACCGTACTGGTCTTGCAATGATGGAATGCAAAAAAGCATTAACAGAAGCAGGCGGTGACATTGAACTTGCGATTGATAACCTTCGTAAATCAGGTCAAGCAAAAGCTGCTAAAAAAGCAGGTAACATTGCTGCTGATGGTGCGATCACTATCATCCAAAACGGTAATAAAGCAATTCTTGTTGAAGTTAACTGTCAAACTGACTTCGTTGCTAAAGACGAAAACTTCAAAAACTTCTCTGATAAAGTTGCTGCTGCTGCACTTGCTGCAAATGAAACTGATGCTGCAAAAATTGCTGAACTTAAGCTTGAAGATGGCGCAACTGTAGAAGAAGCTCGTGTTGCACTTGTTCAAAAAATTGGTGAAAACATTCAAGTTCGTCGTGCTCAAATCGTTGAAGGCGAAAACTTGGCTGTTTATAAGCACGGTTTAAAAATCGGTGTTGTTGTTTCTTACACAGGTGATGCTGACACTGGTAAAGGTATTGCAATGCACGTTGCTGCGTTCAATCCAGTTGCAGTAAATGCTGAATCTGTTTCTGCTGACTTGATCGCTAAAGAGAAAGAAATTGCTGAAGCGAAAGCATTAGAATCAGGCAAGCCTGCAAACATCGTTGAGAAAATGGTAACTGGTTCGGTTGAGAAATACTTGAACGAAGTTGCGCTTGATCGTCAAATGTATGTTATCGATAACGACAAGAAAGTTGCTGATGTATTAAAAGCAACTGGTACAGTTGTAGCTCAATTCGTTCGCTTCGAAGTAGGTGAAGGTATTGAGAAGAAAGCTGAAATGAGCTTTGCTGACGAAGTTGCTGCTGCTCAAGCTGCTGCTGCTGCTCAATAATTTATATTGAATCAGTAAAAGTTAAAAAACCCAGTCATTACGACTGGGTTTTTATTTATGTTAATTTTTTAAAACTATTCGCCATACTGTGCTTTAAATTTTGCTAAGGCTTCAATTCGATACTGAATCAGCATTTCACCAATTTCTGCACCTTGAATATGTTCAGGTAAATCCTGTGCTCTAATATTCCGAACAATCTCCATGGCATCCAAAATATACTGTGCTTGTGGGTAAGGACGATCTTCTAAACCTAATCGACCTTTAGCATCACATTCACAAGCTTGCACAAAAGCAATGACTTTTTCTGGTTTTCGTAAAACATCCAAGCGCTGTAGTAAACGCCATACAGTACCAGGTTTCAAATTTTTGATTTGATGGCATTTCAGATGTTCTTTGCAAACAATCAAAGCTAAATTTTTAAGATATGTGGGAACTTTCAAGCGTTCACAAACGTTTGTAACGGGTTCTAATCCACGTTCCTCATGCATGATATGCCGTGGTAATTCCTCAGTTGGGGTAAGTGCTTTCCCTAAATCATGCACCAAGACAGCAAAACGTACATCTAGTCCATAGTTGGCTTGACAAGCTTGTTTTAGCGCCATTAATGTATGAATACCGCAGTCTATTTCAGGGTGGTACTCTGGGCGTTGTGGAATACCGAATAACGCATCTATCTCAGGAAACAGTACTTTTAGCGCATCGCAATCTCTTAACGTTTGAAAATAGACATCTGCATGATCTTCCATCAATGCACGAGAAGTCTCTTTCCATACACGTTCAGGTGTTAAAGCATTCAGTTCCCCTGAATTGGCAATCCTTTTCATTAATTGCAAAGTTTCTTCTGCAATTTCAAATCCATAACTAGCATAACGAGCAGCGAAGCGAGCAACACGTAGCACACGTAAGGGATCTTCTGTAAATGCATCTGAAACATGGCGTAGGATTTTCTGATCAAGATCTTTTTGACCACCATATGGATCATAAACTTGTCCAGTTTCATCCATTGCCATTGCATTAATCGTTAAGTCACGGCGAATTAAATCTTCTTCTAATTTAACAGTGGTATCAGTAAAAAATTGGAATCCGTGATAACCAATGCCTGATTTTCTTTCAGTACGTGCTAGTGCATATTCTTCTTTTGTTTTTGGATGAAGAAATACAGGAAAATCCTTTCCAACGGGTTGGTAGCCTTCAGATAATAATTGTTCAGGTGTTGCTCCAACCACAACATAATCTTTTTCATGATAGGGGCGACCGAGTAAATGATCTCGAACAGCACCGCCTACTAAATAAACTTGCATAAAAAACCTCTATTCTTCACACAATCATGCTACAGAATAGAGGTTTTCTCAAGCACTAAGCATAGCTTTTAATGTTAAAAGCTATGCTTAAATTGTATCAGTTTTGGCTTTGCTGAATTTCAGCAACAGTTAAAGCTGTCATATTCACTAAACGGCGAGTTGTCGCAGTCGGTGTTAAAATATGTACTGGTTTTGCAGCACCTAAAAGAATAGGGCCGATTGTTACATTATTACCAGATGTTGCTTTTAATAAGTTGAATGAAATATTTGCAGAATCTAAATTCGGCATAATCAACAAGTTTGCTGAACCTTTAAAGCGTGAGTTTGGGAATGCAAAATGACGAATATTATCATCTAATGCAGCATCACCATGCATTTCACCTTCAACTTCAAGTTCTGGAGCTTGTTCAGAAAGTAAACGATAAACTTCACGCATTTTCTGAGCACTTGGATCAACTTGATCGCTTCCAAAACTTGAGTGAGACAGTAAAGCGACACGAGGGGTCATACCAAAACGACGCACTTCTTCGGCTGCTAAAATAGTCATCTCTGCAAGTTGTTCAGCAGTTGGATTGGTATTTACATAAGTGTCGGCAATAAACAAGTTGCGATCTTCAAGCATTAATGCATTGAGTGTAAAGAATGTACTACGACCATCTTTTAAACCGATCACGTTTTTAACGAAATCTAAATGGATATCGTAGCTCGCATAAGTACCACATAGCATACCATCAGCTTTGCCAAACTTAACTAGCAATGCGGCGATTAAGGTTGAACGACGACGTGCCTCACGTTGTGCGTATTCAACAGTTACACCTTTGCGTTGCATAATCTGGTGATAATCTTTCCAGAAATCATCATATAAAGGATTGTTTTCTTGATCGACAATCTCAATGTTCACGCCATGTTGTAAACGTAAACCAAGCTTTTTGATGTTGTCTTCGATCACAGCAGTACGACCAATCAAGACTGGCTTAGCTAAACCTTCATCAACTACGATTTGAACTGCACGTAATACACGTTGATCTTCACCTTCGGCATATGCAATACGTTTAGGGTCAGTTTTTGCTTGCGAGAAAATTGGTTTCATTAAGAATGCTGAGTTATATACAAACTCAGAAAGTCTTTGACGATATACAGAGAAATCTTCAATTGGACGTGTCGCAACACCAGAATCCATTGCAGCTTTAGCAACCGCAGGTGCGATTTCTAAAATCAAGCGTTGATCTAAAGGACGAGGAATCAAGTACTCACGACCAAATGATGCAGATTTTTCACCGTAAGTCGCAGCATCTGCTTCAATATGTGCCATACGTGCAATCGCATGTACACAAGCAATTTTCATATCTTCGTTGATCGTTGTAGCACCGACATCGAGTGCACCACGGAAAATATATGGGAAACAAAGTGCATTGTTTACTTGGTTTGGATAGTCTGAACGACCAGTTGCCATAATCACATCTGGGCGAACTTCGTGCGCATGTTCAGGTAAGATTTCTGGGTCTGGGTTTGCAAGTGCAAAAATAATTGGGTTTTCAGCCATTTCTTTAACCATTTCTTTGGTTAAAATTCCCGCTGCAGAAAGACCCAAGAACATATCTGCGCCAGCCATTACTTCATGTAATTGAGTCGCAGAAATATCTTGAACGTAACGTTTTTTCGATTCATCAAGTCCTTCACGTGAAGTTGTTAAAAGCCCACGAGAATCAGCTACAATAATATTCGATTTATTTACGCCTAATGCACAAAGTAAATCTAAACATGACAATGCAGCAGCACCAGCACCTGATGCAACGATTTTAATTTCATCAATTTTTTTATTAACGAGTTGTAAAGCATTCAATAACGCTGAACCTACGATAATACTTGTACCATGTTGGTCATCATGGAACACAGGAATTTTCATGCGTTCACGAAGTTTCTTCTCGATATAGAAACATTCTGGTGCTTTGATATCTTCTAGATTGATACCACCAAAAGTTGGTTCTAATGAAGCAACAATATCAACGATTTTGTCTGGATCATTTTCCGCAATTTCAATATCAAATACGTCAACACCAGCAAACTTCTTGAATAGAACACCTTTACCTTCCATAACAGGCTTAGAAGCAAGAGGACCAATGTTTCCTAAACCAAGCACGGCTGTACCATTACTCACGACGGCAACCAAATTTCCACGTGCTGTATATTTTGCAGCAGCAGAAGGGTCACGTTCAATTTCTAGACACGGAGCAGCAACACCAGGAGAATACGCAAGCGCTAAGTCTCGTTGGTTTACGAGTTGCTTACTCGGTGTCACGCTGATTTTTCCAGGTGTAGGAAATTCATGGTAATACAAAGCGGCTTCTTTTAAAGATTGATCGTCCATCTGAGTCTCGATTGTTCCGATAATAATCAGGCATATACATGGCTGATGATTATATTAAGATAAGTGCACAAGAATATAGCACTAGTTCATGTTTTCGCCCAGTCAAAAAAGCTTATTTTCACTGAACGTATAGGCTTATTGACAATTTATATTGGGTGTAAATTAAACTGCCAAAAAGCTCAAAATATGGTTTTAACTGGAATATCTTGCAATTGCTAGACGCATATGTTGCTGTAAGTATTCAGTTGCATGTACGGCAGTTAAGGGTTTGGCAAATAAGTAACCCTGTAATATGTCACAGTTTTGTCGTTTCAAATATTCACATTGCTGTTCTGTTTCAACGCCTTCAGCGACAACTTTTAAGCCAATTGTTTTACCCATGGCAATCATGGCATTAACAATCGCATCTTGTTTTGGATTACCAATTTTCGAAATAAATGCACGATCAATCTTTAAAATATCAATTGGATATTCAGTTAAATAAGCCAGAGAAGAATAGCCTGTGCCAAAGTCATCCAGTGCAATTGAAATATTACGTTCTTTCAATGCACACAAAATTGTTTTAACACTCTCAGTATTTTCTAAAAATGCTGACTCGGTAATTTCTAACTCTAAATTTTCACCTGTAATAGAGTATTGATCGAGTACGGCATCAATATCATGCAATAACTGACCACGCAAAATTTGTTGAGCAACAATGTTTACAGCAATGTGGATGTTCGTAAAACCTAGTTTTTGCCATTCTTGTAACTGTTTCGCTGCCTCATACAAGACAAATCGTCCAATATCAGAAATTAGACTGGTACTTTCTGCTAAAGGAATGAAAATATCGGGCATGATTAGACCTTTCGTTGGATGTTTCCAACGAATGAGTGCTTCAAATCCATTAATTTGACAATTCTGAGCAGTGATCTTTGGCTGGTAATATACAACGAGTTCATTGTTTTGAATCGCCTTTCTCAAGTCAAGCTCTAAATCAGTATGTTTAACGACGAAGTTAGTTCGCTCACTAGAATAATAGCGGATTGTATTTCCACCTAAGCGTTTGGCTTCTGTTAAGGCTTGCTCTGCATGGGTATTTAAGTTGTCAACTTGACGACCGTGTTCAGGGTAAATCGCAACTCCAATCGAAATACTGACCACATACTCTTGATTAGCGATATAAAAGGGTTTGCTAAAAGCTTCAACAATATTACTGCATAACTGATTAATTGGCGGATGTAACGGTGACATTTCATAAATGATTACAAAATCGTCTGCACTTAAATGTGAGACTAAAAGTGCATCAATATTACTGATACGCAAACGTTGTGCCACTTGCTTCAAAAGTTCATTACCCGCTTGATTGCTGAGTAATTCATTCAAGGCACGGAAACGGTCAATATTGAGTCGGATAACTGCTAAATTTTGTATTGAAGCCTCATTAACCAAATATTGATGCAGTTGCTGGTGATAATAGAAGCGATTAGGTAGATCGGTCAGGGTGTCATAATTGGTTAAATATGATAAACGTTGCTCTTGATGTTTACGCTCAGTTTGGTCAGAGACAATCCCGATATAATTAATCACACGATCTGATTCATCTTTTACAGCGTTCATATGGATCCAAAGGAAACATGATTTTTCAGAAAGATAAGTTTCCTGAAACTCACCTTCGTACTCATGTTCTTCTTGCAAAGTAGCAAGGATAGAAAGATGAAAATTATGATGATGTTGTTTATTTTGTTTAGTAATCTCAAAAAGTTGTTTTTCTAATATGAACTGTTTATCTAAACCCGTTAATTGTTCATATTTAGGATTAACTTCAAGATAGTGGAAGCTATCATCTAGAATAAAGATACCTTCTGAAGCTTGTTCGAATACACTCGCTGCTAATTTTAATCGTTCTTGGTCTTTCTTTTCTTGGTTAATATCACGATGAATACCGACCATGCGTAGGGGGGTCTCATCTTTAGGATTTCTTAAAATGACTTGACCAACATCATGAATCCAAACCCATTCACCACTCGGTCGTTTAATGCGGAAAGTTTCTTCGTAACGTTTAGTTTGGCCGCATAGGTGTTTGTAAAGTGTATTTTTAACACGTTCAACATCATCAGGATGTACGATTTTATGCAGCAACGAATAGTGATTCTCAGAATCACGTGTTACTTCTTTACAATGAGAATTGGTAATCCCAACAGTGTTATTTTCTAAATTCCATTCCCAAGGTCGAATACCCGCAGTTTCATGTGCAAAAGCCAAATTTTGACGATGTTCCTGCAAACTATTATTTATTTCTGTTAAATCAAAAGTGCGCTCGCGAACTTTTTGTTCTAATAAATGATTGTTAAATTGTAATTGAGCTTCAATATCTTTCGATTTATTCACTTCACGTTGTAATTGTTGGCAAAGTTCTTCGGTCCATTGATTGTGTTGTTCAGCTACATCGACCAATTGTTTATTTTTTTCTAAAACTTGGTATAAACGTTGGTGAATTTTAAAAGTTGCTTGCGCACATAAAAATGTCGCAAAGAAAGATGAATAATAAGCAAGATAAAAAAGCGTATGTTCTTGGTCACGATGTAAAATTTGAGAAAAAACTAATGGGGTAATACTTGGAATAAAAAATAAAAAGAAATATTTAACATGCTGGGTAAGAAAGGTCAGAGCAATAATATGTGAGGAGGTAAGTAGTAGTGCTGTTAAAGTTAAAATATGGGAACCAGATAAATTTGGTACATCTTTGATCAAAAAATAATTGATGATAATCGTACTGATACCCAGTAATAATCCTGTGAAAAAGCAAATAATTTGAAAAGCGATACGTGTCTTATGTGCAAACCTAACAGATGAATAATGTTTTATCGAAAAATGACAAATACAATAAAAGCAAAATAAAATGCTCAGGCAAATACTCATCCAAGTCGTAAAAATATTTATACTAAAAGAATAAAAAAATCCAAATAAAACATAATCTAAGAGAGAAATGAAAAACACACTCAATATAAATAGACGTACATGATTCGTATAGTTAATTTGATCCGTATCAACAAATGGTGGCAAATTTTTTTCATGAACCCCGAGCATACAAAGAATAGTCCTTTTCATTATTTATCTACGCGTACAATCATTATTTTTTTGTAAGCACGATATAATTTTATTTTAAATTACCGTTAAACCAGATGGAAAGCAATGCAAATACTTTATTTGGTTGAAAAGTGATAATTTAAAATTGATAAAGCTACAACTGGAGCGGTTTCAGTCCTTAAAACACGATCTCCAATACACCAGTTTTGAAAATGATTTTGGTTAGCAGCATCAATTTCTGCTTCACTTAAACCACCTTCTGGACCAATCAATAGGGCTAAATCAGGCTGGCTATTTAGTACTACGTTTTCTTGGCCTTTGTTTGGCGCTAACACAAAACGTGATTGTGGTAGCTGTGCCGATTTTACCCAATCGGTTAAACTAATTGGTGCTAGTACATTTGGAACTTTGTTCATTCCACATTGTTCACACGCAGCAATCGCAATTGACTGCCAATGATCTAATTTCTTTTGATCACGTTCATATCTTAACCGCATTTCGCAACGTTCACTAGTCAATAATTGAATAGTTGTGACACCAAGTTCAGTGGCTTTTTGAATCGCATAATCCATACGATCGCCTTTGCTCATGACTTGGCCTAAAATTACTTTAACAGGTGCTGTTCGATCTATAGGGTTGAATTGATCAATAGAAACAAAAGCATTTTTCTTATTAATTTCAGTAAGTGTTACGATATATTCACCACCTTTTCCATTGAAAAAGATGGCTTGATCTAGCTCTTTTGCACGAAGCACTCGTACCCAGTGATGAAATACCGATTCTGTTAATTCAATCGTATTGCCGGTATTTAATTCTGTTTCGATATAAAAACGATTCATGCTGGGTAAGGCTCGTACAAATTAGTTTAAACCAAGATCAACAACGAGTTGTCGAGTTGGCTCTGTTTGGTTCATTGAGTAAAAGTGTAAGGTCGGTGCTCCGCCAGCAATTAAACGTTCGCAAAGTTTAACAATCACTTCATGGCCGAAGGCTTTAATACTTTCGCTATCATCACCATAAGCAGCAAGTTGTTTGCGAATCCAACGCGGAATTTCTGCACCAGTTCCATCGGCAAAGCGAATTAAATTGCTTGCATTGGTAATTGGCATGATGCCAGGTGCAACGGGAATATTGATACCTTCTTTTTCCAATCTTTCTATAAAATAGAAGTAAGCATCTGGATTAAAGAAAAATTGGGTAATCCCTGCGTTCGCGCCTGCATTCACTTTCTCTACAAAGCGCTTAATATCAGCATCAAAGCTATCAGCCTGCGGATGCATTTCTGGATAAGCAGCAACTTCAATATGGAAATGATCACCTGAATGTTCACGGATAAAGCGAACAAGATCTTGAGCATAAGGTAATTCGCCAAGGCCAACTTGACCTGAAGGCAAATCGCCACGCAATGCTACGATGCGGTCAATCCCTTGTGATTTATATAAATCTAAGAGCTCGGCAATACGCGCTTTATCATCACCAATACAAGAAAGGTGAGGGGCGACGGGCGTGCCTTTGCCATTAAAATCATTTATGGCTGCTAAAGTACGTTCACGAGTAGAACCACCAGCACCATAGGTAATTGAGAAAAACTCTGGGTTTAATCGCTGTAGTTCTTGGTGAACGATACGTAACTTTTCAGCGCCAGCATCAGTTTTTGGCGGGAAAAATTCAAAAGAAATAGGAACACGTTTCGTCATTTCAAATCCTTTTTTAATCGCTTAGACATTATTTTAGAAAAAAGGGCAGTCCGTCAAACGTCTGCCCTAGTTTTCTTAGTATTTATAAGCGTCAGATTTGAATGGACCTTCTACAGGCACACCAAGGTAATCGGCTTGTACTTGCGTTAACTGGGTTAACACGCCGCCAAAGCCAAGAACCATTGCCGCAGCTACTTCTTCATCTAATTTCTTAGGAATCAGTTCTACACGGATTTTCGCAGCTTTTTGATCTTCAGGAAGATCGGCAAATTTCTCAGCAAATAAATGCATTTGACCCAATACCTGATTAGCAAAAGAACCATCCATAATACGTGATGGGTGACCTGTTGCATTACCAAGGTTCACTAAACGCCCTTCAGAAAGAAGGATTAAGTAATCATTTTCATTTTCTGAACGATACACTTGGTGAACTTGAGGCTTAACTTCAACCCATTTGTAACCACGGAGGTAAGCTGTATCGATTTCAGTATCAAAGTGACCGATGTTACACACTACCGCACCTGCTTTTAATGAATCAAGCATTGCCGAATCACAAACATGGTAGTTACCCGTTGTCGTTACGATAAGGTCAGTATTTTGAAGAAGGTCAAGATTGATGTCTTCTTTCTTTCCTGTTTGAACGCCATTTTTGTATGGAGATACAACTTCGTAACCGTCCATGCATGCTTGCATTGCACAGATTGGATCTACTTCAGTGACACGTACAATCATGCCTTCTTGACGAAGTGATTGTGCAGAACCTTTACCTACGTCACCGTAACCGATTACAAGTGCACGACGACCAGATAACAACATATCTGTACCACGTTTGATCGCATCATTTAGAGAATGGCGGCAACCATATTTGTTGTCGTTTTTAGATTTCGTTACGGAATCATTTACGTTGATTGCAGGAACTTTTAACGTACCATCACGTAACATTTCATATAGACGTTGAACACCTGTTGTTGTTTCTTCTGTTACACCGTGGATTTTTGCAATCACTTCAGGGTATTTTTCATGAACAAGTAGTGTTAAATCACCACCATCATCAAGAATCATGTTGGCATCCCAAGGTGTGCCATTTACATTGATTTGTTGTTCAAGACACCACATGTATTCTTCTTCAGTTTCGCCTTTCCAAGCAAACACAGGAATACCCGCAGCAGCGATAGCAGCAGCAGCGTGATCTTGAGTAGAGAAGATGTTACATGATGTCCAACGAACTTCGGCGCCTAGTTCTACGAGTGTTTCGATTAAAACTGCAGTTTGGATTGTCATATGAATACAACCCAAAATTTTTGCGCCAGCAAGTGGTTTAGTTGCTGAATAACGCTTACGTAAACCAATCAAAGCTGGCATTTCTGCTTCAGCAAGTTTGATTTCTTTACGGCCATAATCAGCAAGTGAAATATCAGCGACTTTATAATCTGTGAATGAAGCAGTAACCGCGTTCATCAGGATCTCCTAGAAAAATAGTATGGATCATTCTGTTCGCGGATGCCGTTGTTGGTTAACACGAGTGTGTAACCGATCGTCGAGCCTGGCAAATTGATTTTTAGTGCTAATCAATCGTCGCAGCATCCCTCGACTGAGCATTATAATACTTGGAAATGACTTTAGTTCCAATGTTATTTTGTTTGACATGACTATAAAATGAAGACTTAGACTGGGATAAGTGATTAAATTTTTTGAATGAACGATCAAGGATTCCAAATCCTTTTGAAATCCTTATGTATGCACAAAAGAGTCACATTAAGCTTTTAAATGATCTTCAAATTCTTCGCCAAGCTGCATGGCTAAGGCATTTCCAGATAAGTCACACGTGACCAAACCGTATTCTTTTTTAAAACTAAAGGTAAAACCTTTATTGTCGGCTAAACTTTTTACTGAATATCCTAATTTTTCTAACCAAATACGAAAAGCCAATAAATTTTTTGCTTTCACAACTCTGTTTTTCATTCCAGAACTCCTTTTAACCTGTATTTATTAATAAGGGTGACCTAAAAATTTTTAAAGGGGGATTGCATATATTTATTTTTCTTCATGTAACTAATGTAAAATTAGATTAATTGAAACTGAAATTAATCTTAAGTTTTATCTGATAAAATTATTTAAATAATTGATTTAATTTACTTGTATTGTTTTTTCTAGAATTGGGTTTTGATCCAAAATAAATGTAAAAAATGATTTCACTTTCTACTTTTTAAAAACTAAAGTTTAGCCTTTAAAAAGTAGAACTTTAAAATTAGAACTGATCTTTAAGCGCTCTGATCCGTGCGAAATCTTCGACACTTTCTGTGCGCAAGAACGGATTTGTTTCTAGCTCTAATTCAATTGTACTTGGCAGAGTAATTTGTCCAGCATCTCTCAATGCTTTGACTTCCTTTATGCGTTCTTGTAGTGCAAAATTATGAGGTTCAATTGTTAATGCAAACTCAGCATTTGCAAGCGTATATTCATGTGTACAATAAACTTTGGTTTGTATTGGCAATGCTGCTAAGCGATTTAATGAGTGGTACATTTGTTCAGCGGAACCCTCAAATAAGCGTCCACAGCCCATTGCAAATAATGTGTCACCAGAGAAAAGCGTGTCTATTTCTTCAATAAAATAAACAATATGACCTAGTGTATGTCCTGGTGTGGAGATAATTTCAACTTTTAAATCATTAAAGTTGAAATGGTCGTTATGTTGAAGTGGATTCGATATAAATGAAATTTTACTGAGTTCATCACGTGGACCGAAAACTGGTAAATTTTGCTCAGCCAATAGACCTTGTACACCATCAGTATGATCGCGATGCCAATGTGTTAACCAGATTTGTTTCAACTCAAGTTGATGGTGTTCGCAAAAATCGGTAACAAGTGCTGCTTTTGTAGGGTCAATTGCTACGACTTCTTGCGTACGAGTATCTTCTAATAACCAAATATAGTTTTTTAAGGCATTTTTTACGTCAATTGCATGAATTTTATAATGCATGGCCGAATCCTAAATCTCTGATTTATGTGGTTATTGATGAATAGAGTATTTGAATAATCAAATCACAATTAGTTTAAGTGTAAATGTATAAGAGTGCAAAAGCTTGCGTAAGAATTGATACAGAATGCTGACTTTTTGGGGCATATTATGACAGCTTCAATCATCAAGTATTTTTCAGGTTGACAAGTTATACTTTTTCTATAAATATGATATAAAATTTTGATAAATTAATGATTTATATTCATCTTTGGTGGTGTGAAAATACTTAATTAAAGCTAACATAGTTTAAAAATTAGATTTAACAATATTTAACGAAGTAAAACATTTAAAGATGAAATGAAAAATAAATCATAAGAATAAAGTGAGAGCATTATGACTGATTTGGTAGATCATGAGATTGTCGTTATCTTCAAAAAATATTTATATCCTTTGTCTTCCAAACTCACAGAAATGTTGAATGAGCATTTTAGCCATCAAACTGAACGTCGTGGTTGTGGTTATACTCAAGCCACTCGTGTGATTGCTGAATTTGTTTCACAGCCACGTGATATGTTGGGATTCCAAGATTTTCGTATTTTTGAAGACTACGAGGTTAAAGGATTGAAAAACATTTTAAATCAAAGTTCTTCATATGGTTTAGTGTTGGAAACTTGGCGTAATTTGGATATTAATATTGATGTGCAACAATATTTAGAACGTTCTAATTCACAAGATACATTTACTCAGAATTTGCAACAAGAAGTTGATTTTCAAGCGAAGCTTAGAAAAATCCATCAATATGCAGAGCTTGAAGAAAGCATTTTAATTTGCCAATTACTTGCAGATATTATTCTTCCACAAACAATTGATCAAATTGAAATGATTGAGTGTCATTCACTAGAGGAAAAGCCGAAGGTTGGCTCATGTCCGATGGCAGAAAAATTTTTCTTGCGAATTGCACATCATCGTTTATTGCGACAAGGTGAAATTAATATTTTTGTGGATGATAAAGGTTTACCCATCATGATGGAGAAACTGAATATGGGGGATAATCACTCCTGTATAAGTCTCGTGCCATTGATGATGAATGGGGTGCGCTTACCAGCAGGAAGTCTTTTCTCTGCAAGTTATGAAGTCGATGCACTGGAAAAGAAGCCTAATAAACAATATAAAGGATATGTGATCCCAATTGCTCAAATGAATGGTTTTTGGTTTTTACGATTAACGACACTGGCTGTTTCGCCAAAAAACCGTGCGCGTGCGTTTGGGTATCATTTTAAACAACAGGTAGATAATGGATTATTTAGACCTGATACGACGGAACTAAGTCAACTGATTGAGATTGCAAAAGATCAAATTTATGTAGGGCATCCATGCTAAAAGCTTGTTACGCACGACGCTATTTTGCAAGAACACATACCAATAGTATGGAAAAACTGACAGCCGTCGCTGAAGTGCTGCGCACTCGTCGAATGGTTGATTTAATTGATCCAGGTTTAATTGATACTGAGATATTAAAAAAACTACATAACCCAGAATATGTGGAAGCCTTTTTATCGGGAGAATCTGCATTTGCTACTATTCAGGGTTTTAAACCTTGGAATGAGCAATTACGGGATGCCATCCTGTCGGTGCAAGCGGGGCAGCTTTTAGGAGCTGAGATCGCATTGAAAGAAGGGGTTGCTGCAAATATTGCACAAGGTTTTCATCATGCGAGTTATGAATCTGGTGCAGCATATTGTACTTTTAATGGCTTGGCATTGGTTGCCAAACAATATCCTGAAAAACGGATTTTTATTTTAGATTGTGATCAACATGGAGGCGATGGCACAGCAATATTTACCAATCGAATGACCAATTTGATTAATTTTAGTATTTTTGGAGTTCGTTTCGGTTGTAAGGCTGGTGAACGTAGTTTGACTCGCTATATTCATCCTAAACAGGGTAATTTTGATTTGTATCGTGAAGCAATTTTTGAAGCATTTCAATATGCTTCCCGTTGGGATGCTGATTTAATCATTTATCAGGCAGGGATGGATTGTCATCAACATGATAAATACGGTTCGAAATGGTTTACCACAGAATTGTTGTTTGAGCGTGATCGTTTAGTTTTTGAGATGGCAAAAAAAATGAAAATTCCATTACTGTTTGTATTGGCGGGTGGGTATCAAGAACTGGATGATTTAGTGCCTTTGCACGTCAATACATTCAAAGCTGCAAATGAAATTTACTTTCCTTGAAATAGTAGAAAGATACAAAAAAGCCCTCAAAATGAGAGCTTCGTCTTATGCTGTGATTAGCGTAATTTTGCTAACCAATCACCAAATGATTGAACCAGTTGAACTAAAATTAGCAGTACAATCACGGTTAAAATAACAACACTGGTATCAAAACGTTGATAACCATAGGAAATAGCTAAATCACCGATACCTCCTGCACCAACTGCGCCAGCCATTGCAGTTGCACCAATTAAGGAAATCGTCCCTGTGGTCAGATTCAAAATTAATGAGCTACGTGCTTCGGGGATAATAAATTTAAAAATGATCTGCCAAGGTGAAGCTCCCATTGCTTGAGCGGATTCAATAATACCTTCATTCACTTCAAGTAATGAGGTTTCAATTAAACGCCCTAGATATGGACCTACATAAATTGTGAGAGGGACAATTGCAGCCCACGTCCCAATAGATGTACCAACGAGCATTTTAGTCAGGGGAATAACGGCAATCAATAAAATGATAAAGGGTAAAGAGCGCAGGGCATTGACAATCGGGTTGAGGAAGTAATAAATCACTCTGTTCTGTAAAATACCACCTGTACGAGTGACAACTAAAGTTACCCCTTGAATCAATCCCCAAATACAACCAAAAAGCAATGAGAAAAAAACCATTTGGAAGGTTTCTTGTAGGGCTGTGACGAACTGATCAATTGAAAGGGAACTTTGCCAGAATGGTGCAGAAGCTTCCGTCAACCATTGTACAATTAAATCTCTCATTGGCTGACTCCAGACTGTTCAACTTTAACGCCCTGAAACTCTAAGAATTGGATTGCTTCTTGGATAATGAGGGGATCACCTAAGAGTTGAATAAACATCTGTCCAATCACCGTACCATTGATTTCAGTCATGTTGGCAAAAAGAATATTTAGGCTCAAATCAAATTGCTTAATCACAGCTTGAATTACTGTTTCTTGAGCAGACGTCCCCAAGAATTGCAGACTATAAATACTATTGTGATGCTTATGTTCAAGGGTATTGAGGATATTAATTGGTAACTGTTGTTGTAAAACAGTTTGAATGAAAGTCTTTGTAGTCGAATGCTGAGGTTGACTAAAAATATTGAGGGTAGGGCCTGTTTCAATCACATGGCCTGCCTCCATCACTGCAACATAATCACAAACAGATTCAATTACGTCCATTTCATGCGTGACCATCACAATGGTGATATTTTGTTCTTTATTAATCTTTTTTAACAGTGCTAAAACGGATTGTGTGGTCTGAGGGTCAAGTGCAGAGGTCGCTTCATCACAAAGTAAAATTTTAGGATGGTTTGCAAGCGCACGTGCGATACCCACGCGTTGCTTTTGTCCGCCTGAAAGTTCATCGGGATAGGCATCTTTTTTATGTTTGAGATCGATGAACTCTAATAGCTCCGCTAGACGCTTTTCGCGCTCAGCTTTGCTATGTCCCAATAATTTGAGTGGCATTTCAATATTTTCAGATACTGTTTTAGTTTGCAGTAAATTGAAATGTTGAAAGATCATGCCGATATTTGCACGTTCTTGACGAAGCGTACGCGCATCCATTGCAGTAAAGTCTTTCTGATTGATAATTACCTGTCCCTGCGTTGGGCGTTCAAGCAAATTAATCAAACGAATCAACGTACTTTTACCTGCACCACTATAACCAATAATGCCGAAGATGCTGCCTTCTGGGATCTCTAAATTAATTTGATCCAGTGCGTTGATCGTTTGACCTTTCAATTGATAGTGTTTCGAAATGTTTTTAAATTGGATCATGTTCGTCAGTACTAAGCAAAAAAGAAAAAACAGGCAAATATCTTTGCCTGTTTCATTGAAAATATTATATTACGATTTTGCTTCACTGAGATAGCTTGTCGGTTTGTTTACATCAACTTTTGTACCTGCAAAATGTTCTTGCACATATTTTTTCACAGCTTCTGTATGATAAAGTGCACCAACTTTTTGTAGTACTGCATCGTCTTTACGAGATTCAGCAGTTGCTAAAACATTGACATTCAATTTAGTACTTTGATCAATTGGTTCGTAATAGATTGCATCTTTAAGAACGTTCAAACCACCTTCTAAAGCCAAGGTATTACCTAATAAAATCGCATCAACTTCGTCTTTTACACGTACAGCTGTCGCCATTTGAATTGGCTTGATTACGATTTTTTTACTATTTTCGATAATGTCAGCAGGCGTGCCTTTCACAGGATCGAAATCAGCTTTTAATTTGATTAAACCTGCGCTTTGTAAAAGTAACAATGCACGTGATTCATTTGCGCCGTCATTTGGGATTGCAATGGTTGCGCCTTGAGCAAATTCTTCAACTTTTTTGACTTTGCTTGAGTAAATACCCATCGGTTCTAAATAAGTCGTAGAAACAGGTGCAATCTTATCTTTATTTGCCGCATTAAAAGCAACAAGGTAAGCGTAAGATTGGAAGGCATTAATATCAACTTCTTTATTAGCAACAGCTGTATTCATGGCAACATAGTCAGTGAAGTTTTTGACTTCAAGTTTAATACCTGCGGCTTTAGTTTCAGGTAAAGTTGCAATATAACGCCAAATATCAGCATCTGAGCCAGTAGATGCCATAACAACAGTTTGTAATCCACCAGCATTTGCTTTCTGCTCAGTAGATGCGGTATCAGGCTGTTTACTGCATGCTGCAAGTAATAACACTGATACACTTAAAAAAAGGCTAATCAGCTTTTTCATGTATAAATCCTAGTCGGAACAATGCCGAGAAAATCTTCATTCCTCTAGCATCAGGAATCGCAATGGTTTTGTATGTTGTAAATTGGCATCATCATCCAAAATTATTTTAGATTTTGAATCTAAGACGTTTTACAACATTGAAAAATAGATGATTGTTCTTGTCCTACTCTAGTGCTACTAGATTAAGAAGAAGAGCCAACCAAATTATTCTTACGCTAAATCTTGAAGTAGATGAAATGTCACAATTTAAAATTAATATTCTAAATATATGATAGTGATTAAAAAGAATCTTAACTATAGTTAACAATTCATCTATTAATTTACCAATCATACCAATAATTTAGATCTTGTTATAGTAGTTGTGCTAGATACTTCACAATCTAACGGTATGATTATTTAAGGAAAATTATGTTCTAAGTAAATATAAATGAATGATAGTTTTATAAATTTTTCTGAATACAGATAGCAAATGGTTTACTTTAAATTGGATATATATTTTTCTGAATTTGTTATTTATATAATGAATATAGATGCTTGATTTATGCACTATTTGTGAATAAAAAAGCCTTCCAGAGAAGGCTTTCTTTCATCGTGATAAGGCTTATTCAGCTTGTTCACGTGCAATCGCACGGTAACCAATATCACTACGATATTGCATACCTGTAAATGTTACTTGACCACATACTTCTAAAGCATTGATCTGTGCTTCAAGTACAGTATCACCTAATGCTGTTACACAAAGAACGCGACCACCAGCTGTGATGATATGGCCATCTTCTGTCGTTGCCGTACCTGCATGGAAGATCTTAGTATCTTCAGGAGATTGTCCAATACCAGAAATCACATCACCTTTACGTACAGTGTCAGGGTATCCTCCAGCTGCAAGTACAATACCGATTGATTTACGTTCATCCCACTCAGCTTCTTTTGGAAGATTGCCCGCAATACCCGCTTCAACCAAATCAACCAAAGATGATTTTAAGCGCATCATAATCGGTTGTGTTTCTGGATCACCGAAACGACAGTTAAATTCAATAACGCGTGGTTGACCTTGTTCATCAATCATTAAACCAGCATATAAGAAACCTGTGTAAACATGACCATCAGCTGCCATACCATCAACTGTAGGGCGCATGACTTCATTCATTACACGTTCAAATACTTCTGGTGTAACAACTGGAGCAGGAGAGTAAGCACCCATACCACCAGTATTTGGGCCTTGGTCACCTTCAAAAATACGTTTATGGTCTTGTGAAGTTGCCATAGGTAAGATGTTGTTGCCATCGATCATACAAATGAAACTTGCTTCTTCACCTGCAAGGAACTGTTCAATCACAACACGTGAACCTGCATCACCGAACTTGTTACCTGCAAGCATATCGTCAATCGCAGCAAAAGCTTCTTCGTTGGTCATTGCTACGATGACACCTTTACCTGCCGCTAAGCCATCCGCTTTGATCACGATTGGTGCGCCATGCTGTTCGATATAAGCTTTTGCAGCATCAACTTCAGTAAATACATCATAAAATGCTGTTGGGATGTTATGACGTTTTAAGAAATGTTTAGCAAATGCTTTAGAACCTTCAAGCTGTGCAGCGTACTGAGTCGGTCCCCAGATTTTTAAACCTGCTTCACGTGCTGCATCAACTACGCCATTCACTAAAGGAGCTTCAGGACCAACAATCACCAATGCCACATCATTTGCTTTTGCAAATTCGATAATGGCAGGATTATTTAAAATATCGATGTCAATGTTTTGACACTTATCTTCGGTTGCTGTGCCTGCATTACCTGGCGCAACAAAAACTTGTGTTACCTTTGAATCTTGTGCGATTTTCCATGCAAGTGCATGTTCACGGCCACCGCTACCCAAAACTAAAATATTCATTATTAAGTTATTTCCTTTTTCCGTATTTAAGAATATACCTGTTCAGAATAAAAAAGTCCCCTTTGAATCTCCCTCAAACCCCTCTTTGAGAAGGAGGGGAACATGCTTTTTAGTTTAGATAAAAAGTAAGTCCCCCTTTTATAAAGGGGGATTTAGGGGGATTTGTGCTAGAGACTCAAATTATTTAGTGACGGAAGTGACGCATACCCGTGAACACCATTGCAATACCAGCTTCATCAGCGGCTGCAATTGTTTCTTCATCGCGCATAGAACCACCCGGTTGGATAATACATTTAATGCCAGCTTTAGCCGCATTATCAATACCATCACGGAATGGGAAGAATGCATCAGATGCCATGACCGCACCTTCAACCACTAAGCCAGCATGTTCAGCTTTGATTGCAGCAATACGAGCAGAATTTACGCGGCTCATTTGACCTGCGCCTACACCAATCGTTTGACGATTTTTAGCATAAACAATCGCATTTGATTTCACATATTTTGCTACTTTCCAAGCAAAGATAAGATCATCAATTTCTTGTTCAGTTGGTGCGCGTTTAGTTACTACTTTAAGATCATCTTTGGTGATCATACCTAAGTCTTGATCTTGAACTAACAAACCACCATTCACGCGTTTATAGTCAAGTTGCGCAGCACGAGCATCAATCGCAGGAAGTTCACCACACACTAACACGCGTACATTCTTTTTCGCGGCAGTAACTTCAAGTACGCCTTCAGCAATACTTGGTGCAATAATCACTTCAACAAATTGTCGATCCACAATGGCCTGTGCAGTTGCAACGTCTAATTCACGGTTGAATGCAATGATGCCACCAAACGCAGATTCAGGATCAGTTGCATAAGCAAGATCATAAGCCGCTTGGATACCATCTAATGAAACTGCAACACCACATGGGTTTGCATGTTTAACGATGACACAAGCAGGTTTTGCAAATGATTTAACACACTCAAGTGCCGCATCTGTATCTGCAATATTGTTATAAGACAATTCTTTGCCTTGTAATTGTTTCGCAGTTGAAACTGATGCTTCTTTAGCATTTGCTTCAACATAGAATGCTGCATTTTGATGAGGGTTCTCACCATAACGCAAATCTTGAGCTTTATTCAGTTGGGTATTGAACGTACGAGGGAATAAATCTGCTTCACCCTCAGCTTTGCCAACACGAGCACCAAGATAAGATGCAATCATGCCATCATATTGTGCTGTGTGCTCAAACGCTTTTACCGCTAAGTCGAAACGAGTCTCGTAAGAAAGTGCACCATTATCTTTTAATTCAGCAACGACTAAATCATAGTCAGAAGCATTTACAATGATACCCACAGAAGCATGGTTCTTCGCTGCTGCACGCACCATTGTTGGACCACCAATGTCGATGTTTTCAATCGCATCAGCGAGTGAGCAGTTTGGTTTAGCAACTGTTGCAGCAAATGGATAAAGGTTTACTACGACAAGATCAATTGCATCGATATTGTGTTCTTGCATCACAGCTTCGTCTAGACCGCGACGCGCCAAGATACCACCATGAATTTTTGGATGTAGTGTCTTAACACGACCATCCATCATTTCTGGAAAACCTGTATGTTCAGAAACTTCTACTACAGCGATATTGTTGTCTTTAAGCAACTTGTATGTACCGCCCGTAGATAAGATTTCTACCCCTAATCCAGCAAGGTTTTGAGCAAATTCAACGATTCCAGTTTTGTCGGAAACAGAGATTAAAGCACGTTTGATAGTCATGATTCTAGTCAACAGTTTGAAGTCTACAGATTAAAAACAAAGGCAAAAAAAATGCCCACGAGAACGTGAGCACTTTATCAATTATTCACTCATTAAACCGTGAGCTTTTAACTTTTTACGTAAAGTTCCGCGGTTAAGGCCTAAAATCTCAGCAGCGCGCGTTTGATTGCCACGAGTGTATTCTAAGACCACAGATAAAAGAGGTTTCTCCATTTCTGCTAAAACCATGTCATAAACTTGAGATGGTTGCTCACCTTGCAATTGTGCAAAATAATGACGAACTGCGCGATCTACATGGATGCGAAGAGCGACATCAGATTGAGCCGTAAAAATAGGAGATTTGCTATTCATGCGTGTTAATCCGAAAAATCAAAATATCACTTGGATAAAGTGATATGTAAATGTGGTCTAAATTACTGAGTCCTGTTTTAGATCCTAAAACAGTGACTCTAAAACAAAGGGACTATTAGCTTGCCACAAATCCTCGATTTGTGTAAAAAATAAGCGTAACAATAGTTAAATATTTGTTACAGCCTACTTTCAAAAACAAAAAAACCAACAATGCGCTTATGTGTTAGAAGCACAGTTCGTTTAACGATTTTATTGTCTATAAATAACGAGGAGTAAGTGGGTTAAGCATTCGTGGCGCGTATCATACCACTGTCTGCGAAAAAGTGAGCAAATTAACTGCACTTTTTTTTATTTTTTTGTCATTTTTTTACGCTTTTAAGGTTGTACAATTTCTAAACTATAATCATCGAAGCTTTTTTTACTCTTTGGTACTGTAAATTCGAATCGAAAAGGGCTATTCGTTGGGATTCTTTGGATGCTTTTTAAACTATCCACTAAATAATCTTGTGGCTTTAGCGTGATATCGGTGATGACTTCTCCATTTTCTTTTAGAATCACTTTAATAGAGGGGATCACAAGACTATCTTTGTGACGGTTTACTAATACACCCGTGAAGCTTGTTTCATCTTTGCCTACACGTTTAATTTTTACTTTTTCAAAACTAAGAAATTTATATTGTTCATTTTTTATTTTGCACGTTACTACATTGCAGGCATAGTTAAAGATGCGATTCAATGCTGGACTATCATGCATGAGTTTTGGATTGAACCATAAAATCTGAAAAGCAAAAACTAGAATTAATGCAATATTGCCTAATCCCCACAATGTGTAATAAAGCCAGCCATGTTGTTTATGATTTTGTTCATGGTCAATTAATAAGTTATCTTCTGATAAGTTCAAATTAGGCAATGCTGTAACGGGTTCAGTATTAAAGTAATTTAAATTATTTAAATAAGTCAATAAATCAATATTTGAGTTCTCAATTTTCTGATCAAAAATACTCAAAATTTGCATTTGCTTCTCAGCAAAAGAACTATCGGGTTGAATCGAAGAAAATAATGAACGATTTGGTGGTGTTGGGGTTGTATCAGCCGTTTCAGAATCGATTAGATTCGTTAATGCATTAAAATTAATGATACATTTTGGGCAACAAACCATGCCCTGTGCAACGCTAAGTTGTGAAAGGGTTACTTTATACACGGTTGAGCATTTAGGGCAGCGGGTTTGTTTTTCACTCATAAGGAACAAATTTCTCAAATTGTTGTTTTACGTTTTCCTGAGATGCGACACCAGTTCTCTTCACGTTTTTCGATCTGTAATACATCAAAAAATTCAGAGTAAACACTAGAAACATCAGCAACTTGCTCTTCGATTACACCAGCAAGTGCGAATTCACCCTCATTTTTCAATAAAGTTGAGAATTCAGGCGCAAGTGCCATTAGCGGTGCCGCTAAAATATTCGCGACAAGTATGTCCGCTTGTTGTTGTTTGAATTCTTGCTCAAACTCTTCAGGTAATCCTACATAAAGACGCTCAAGTACACCATTTAATTCTGCATTTTGTTTTGTAGCCAATACTGCTTGAGGATCGATATCAGTGGCATAAACTTTTTTAGCACCAAGCAGTAAAGCTGCAACGCCTAAAATGCCTGAACCACAGCCGTAGTCAATGACGATTTTATCTTTTACATCGGTTTTGCCTAACCATTGTAAGCATAGGAACGTACTTGCGTGATTTCCCGTACCAAAAGCAAGACCTGGATCAAGTTTAATATTTGTTGCATCAGCTTCAGGTGGCTCTAACCACTCTGGTACGATCCAGTATTTCTCGCCAATTTGGATTGGCTCGTAATAGTCCATCCATGCGCGTTCCCATACTTGATTTTCTAAATATTCATGACGCATCGGAACGTTAGGGAGTTGCACTTTGAGGAAAGCCTCTAAGGTATCAACATCAATAGGATCATCTTCTTCTTGTTGATAAATTCCAGTAACAATAACTTTATTCCATAGTGGCGTTTCACCCGGTAATGGTTCAAGAAGTGCCTGATCTTCAGCATCATCCAAAGTCACACTCACAGCACCTAGAGAGAGAAGCAGTGTTTCAGTAAGCTCAACTTGATCTTGATCAACGGTAATATGAATTTGTAGCCAGTTCACAGGAAAACCTAAGTAAATGTATTTGGGGGTATTGTAATAGATTCAGCTTGCCTAAAGGGATTATAAAATAGGCAGATTACAATTTTAAGATCTTTTTTTTGAATTTAGTGTGTTGATCACATCAAATATGATAAAAGAATGCGCTTAGGTCACATTCTTTTATCATTTTAAATATTTATAACTTTCCTATTTGCACAAATCTATGGTGTTTGTACTGAACTTACTGGACGAGGTGCGGACTGAGTTTCTGAAATTTTGCTTTGAGTTTCAGGTGTCGCGTTGTTAGCAGGCATCGGTGGCAGTAATGCTAGTTTTCCAGCTTCATTCGGTTCACATGTGCCATTATAAACAACACCTTTATAAGCAAAAGAAACTATATCACCTTGTTTTTTGCTTTTACAAACTTGTTGATACTTTTGAGCTTGAGCATCAACAGTCGATTTAGCATTTACTTGTGCAGTTAGAGCTAAACATAGGCTACAAAGAAACGATGAAATTAAAAACTTTTTGTTCATATCATTTTCCTAAAGTATTTTATGCATTAATTAGAATAAGAAATTCATTCAGTAAAACAGTGGCGATCAGGTTAATGATTGTGTGGCGCTTTGTTAACCATAGAAGAAAAATGCAACAGAAGGTTTCTTTTTGTGTGTTTTGTATGCAGATTATTGATTTCTAGTGAATAAGAATATTGACGGTTTTTGTCAACTTAATATGAAAAATCCTGTATAATACTCTGTCATTTTTTGAATACACATTTACCACTATGCACTATCCTAAAGTTTACGACGTTATCGTAATTGGTGGCGGTCACGCTGGTACGGAAGCGGCACTTGCTGCAGCACGTATGGGAAGACAAACATTATTGTTGACGCATAATATTGAAACTTTGGGACAGATGAGCTGTAACCCTGCGATTGGTGGTATTGGTAAATCACATCTTGTTCGTGAGATTGATGCCTTAGGTGGTGCAATGGCACTTGCTGCGGATAAAGGTGGTATTCAATTCCGTATTTTAAACTCTCGTAAAGGTGCTGCGGTTCGTGCAACGCGTGCGCAAGCTGACCGTGTACGTTTTAAAGCTGCAATTCGTCATACCTTAGAAAACCAAGCCAACTTGGATATTTTCCAACAAGCGGCAGATGATCTTATTGTAGAAGGCGATACCGTTAAGGGTGTTGTGACTCAAATGGGCATCCGTTTTGATACCAAAACTGTGGTATTGACGACAGGTACATTCTTGGGTGGTGTGATTCATATTGGTCTACAAAACTCAAGTGGTGGTCGTGCGGGCGATCCACCGTCAATTGCATTAGCTCATCGTTTGCGTGAACTTAAATTGCCAGTAGGTCGTTTAAAAACAGGTACACCACCACGTATTGATGCGCGTACGGTTGATTTCTCTGTGATGACGCCACAGCCAGGTGATTTCCCATCGCCTGTAATGTCATTTATGGGTGATGCATCCATGCATCCTGAACAGGTGAATTGCTATATCACACATACGAGTGAAAAAACTCACGAGATTATTCGTGGTGGTTTAGATCGTTCACCCATGTATACAGGGGTGATCGAAGGTGTGGGGCCACGCTATTGCCCATCAATTGAAGATAAGATTCACCGTTTTGCTGATAAAGATTCACATCAAGTGTTCTTAGAGCCAGAAGGCTTGGATACGCATGAACTTTATCCAAACGGGATTTCAACATCATTACCATTTGACGTACAGTTCAATTTAGTTCGTTCGATCCGTGGTATGGAAAATGCGCATATCTTGCGCCCAGGCTATGCGATTGAATATGACTATTTCAATCCACAAGCATTGAAATTTACACTTGAAACCAAAGCGATTCAAAATCTGTACTTTGCTGGTCAAATCAACGGTACCACAGGTTATGAAGAAGCGGGGGCACAGGGTTTGCTTGCTGGTTTGAATGCTGCACGCCGTGCGTGGGAACAAGAAGAGTGGACACCAAAACGTGATCAAGCTTACATGGGCGTATTGGTTGACGATTTGATTACACTTGGCACCAAAGAGCCGTACCGTATGTTTACCTCGCGTGCGGAATATCGTTTGATGTTGCGTGAAGACAATGCTGATCAACGTCTAACATCTATTGGTCGTGAGCTTGGCTTAGTGGATGATGAGCGTTGGGCTGCATATAGCGAAAAAATGGAAGCGGTTGAGCGTGAAACTTCTCGTTTACAACATTTGTGGGCGGCACCGAATAACCCAATGGGTAAAAAATTCGTTGAAATGACGGGTGCAGATCTTAGTAAAGAATGTAGTGCGATCGATTTGCTGAAACGTCCAAATATCAATTTCAGTCAAATTGCAGAGTTAACGGGTTCTGAAGTTTCAGAGCAAGTGGGTGAGCAGATTGAAATCGCGGTGAAATACGAAGGCTATATTCATCGTCAGCATGAAGATGTTGCACAATTGAAACGTCTAGAAGAAACCCGAATTCCTGCTGATTTTGAATATGATGGGATTTCAGGTTTGTCACGTGAAATCACCTTGAAGTTAAAAACAGTTCGTCCAGAAACTTTGGCACAAGCTAGTCGTATCCCAGGTGTAACGCCTGCTGCAGTACAATTATTGATGATCACCATTCGCAAAAATAATATGGCGAAGAAATCAGCATAATTCTTGTATAAAGTTACGTGTTAAAAATACCCTCTTTTTATAAGAGGGTATTTTTTTTAATTTTGTTCTTAACCATTTATCTATGGGAAATTGAATGAAGAATTGGCTCATTTTATTTATCGCAATTGTTGCTGAAGTGATTGCTACTTCTGCTTTAAAAAGTAGTGAAGGGTTCACTAAGCCGATTGCATCTATTGTTGTTGTACTCGGTTATATGATTGCATTTTATTGTTTATCTCTCACATTGAAAACAATTCCCGTTGGTATTGCTTATGCGGTATGGTCGGGTGTTGGAATTGTTTTGATTACCACAGTGGCATGGTTTGTATTTGATCAGAAGTTAGATGTTTGGGGAATTATTGGGATTGTACTGATTATGAGTGGTGTACTGATCTTAAACTTATTGTCGAAAACGAGTTCTCATTAATCAAATAAAAAACCGAGCTGATATTTGCTCGGCAGATTAAAATCATGTTCACTTTATCATTTACAAAGCGATTTCAATCCCTTGACGCAAATTGTGCTGATCTAGTTGAGTATTCGCATCAATTTTTGCATAGGCTTTAGGTAATACACGGCGAGCAACACGATTCACTTTTTTTTCTAACCATAATGGCATTTTGATGGCTAGAGGGTTTGTTTCCGTATGCGATACATCAGTTAAAACACGTGTTCCCATAATATAGTCAAACCAAGGCTTGGTTATACACCAGTTGGCATTTTGGTTACTGGTCATGTGGTGGTCATAATGCCACGGAATTCGTTGCTTGGCGTATTCAGGGTCTAAGTGTGATTTGGCATGAACTTTCCAATAATTCCAAATACCATAATACAAACCAGCAGTAAAAAAAGGCGCAACGGGCAGGAAAATTGTTGATGCCGCTGCTAGACCGATAAGTGCTGATTTTTCATTATACATTTCAGCGTTTTTTAACATGGATTCTGCATAACCTTCATCATGAAAGCTATTTAGGCGTGCGCGTTTGTGGTGAGCAATATGCGTGAAAAATGGCCTGTTTCTATTTTTGCTTGGAAATTCATGCAACCAGACTTTACGAAAATACCATTCCTAGCTAAACGTTCAAGATAACCCGCAATCACTTAGTATTAAGTAAATGTAAATCAGCCCTTAAGCTGCGAGCGCTACGATTTAAATGTTATGCGACTATGTTTTGGTCAAATTCGCCTGATTCTAGTAAACCGTTGGCTAGAATTCTTTCTATCTGCTGGATGAGTTGATGTTTGTTAAGGCGTTCAAGTTGAGATTCTGCATGATGCTCGTGGATTTTTAATAATTCAGGTTCATATGCAGGTGAGGGAATATTTAATAGTTGTTGATCAAAGCAAATATAACCATCTGTTTGTCCGAGTTTGACAGGACAGCCCCATACTTTAAAATATTCTTCTTGTGTTGCACCTTCTTGATAAGGCAAACCAATTTCAATCGGTACAAAAGTATTTTCACTCATATATTTTAAAAAATTGAGTAAAATTCCAATCTCACATTCTAAATAATGTCGAATTGGATGATTAAGACCAGAAATAATTGTAGTCGTTTCATTTTTGAATAAAAGCTTAAATGACATTGCGTCTGTCAATAATGCTTGATAGCGAATCGTTCTTTTTAGACCTTCGCCAAAGGTTGGGCTACTGAGAAAAAGATATTCAATTACTTGCCCACGAAAGGCGGGAACATTGATGCAATATGCAAACCAACATTTTGATCTCGACTGATTTCTGCTGCTGCATGCCAAAAACGTGATTGAGTTGAATTATCACGGCGGACAAATTTATCAGGAGCTTGATCGGGTAAATGTACACTGGCAAAAATGGCTGCTGCGTCTAGATTCATCTTTTACATGGTTTGATAAACCATCCATAAAAAGATGCCTGCATCACTGGTTTTTTTTGAAGTCATAAAACAGGGTAAGTATTCGTTTTAAAACAAAATACTATTTTTATGATCAAAATGAATTGTATTTTATAACAAGGTGAAAGAAAGGCACTTACAGCAAGTAAGTGCCTAATCGACTTATTCAGTCACTTCTACAGTAACACTATAAGTATAGGTTTGAGTCACAGGTTGTTTGGTATTATCAGTGTTTGCTTCAGGATAAACGGCTGTAATTAAATAAATACCAGCTTCATTAAATTTAACTTCAACTTCACCTTTTGCATTGGTTTTCACATGGGGTTGTTCACGTTTTGCATTTGGTTGATAGCTACTTGCACCTTTAAAGACATCAACTTCTAAGTTAGGAACAGCTTTGCCATCCATTAAAACTTGTGCTTTAAGTGATTCACCAACATATAATTCATTTGGATGTGTTAAAAATTTAAACTCAAAACCTTTATTTTCAACTTGTGGAGTTGGGCTTGGTTTGCCTTTCGTTACAAAACTTTCGGCAATATAATAATTGGTGGTTTGTATTGTTTTTGCATTGGCTGGAACTTGGTCTTCAGCAACAAAACGAGGTGGTTGATTCGCAGGCGCTTGTTGAGGTGCTTTTTGTTCAGCATTTGCTTGGGGTTGTTGCATTGGTGATGCATTTGCAGGGCGTGGTGCGCGTACACGTAACCAATGACCATCCACTAAAGCATATTTGGTTGGATTACCTACAGCATCTTTGGTTCGGATACGGTAGGTTCCTTCATTGGCTAAAGTGAATTCAGCAATATTAAACTTTTTCAGTTCTGCTGCTGCATTAAGTGATGTCGTCTTTCCATCAGGGCTTGTAACTTGGTAACTCGTTTTAAAGTTTCTGCTTGGAACAAAGAATTTTTCTACAGTGATACTACTTTGGAAACTAACATTGTCTGACTTACTATCAAATACTTCTGGCAATAAAAAAGGGCTAGCAGTATGGGCAAAACTTAATGTTGGTAATGCAGAAAGTAATGCAATCGTAACCAAATGACGCATGAAGAATTCCTTAAAAGATAAATAAGCAAAACGCACAAGATTTGTGACAATCTACTTGATAACGAGTATCAATTGCAATATTATTTCGATAAATTTTTAATCGTCAAGCTGAAACACTTGGATTGGCAATTAAAAGAATATTTCCCTCGCTTATGTGAAGCCTAATTTTGATTAATGTCATTGATTTTATTTAGTAATATAGTCATTCATTCTGCCAAAATTTTGCTGAAAACAAGATGAGCATTAAGATAAAGTTAAGAGCATTATTTTGAATCTATTGATCAATAGATTTTAGGTAAATCTTGGAGAATGGAACCCTAGTATGTCATCAACTCAACAACTTTCTCGTCCAGTACAGATACTCTTTCGTTTATCACCGTTGATGGCAGCGTTGGCTGTATTCATGTCACCAATCACGGCGACTCAAGCAAATGAGCCGAGTCTCAGTGAAAATGCAATACAACAGTTATCTGAGTCAGCTCAAGCACCAAGTTATCGTTTTCATCAAGATCATGTGCTAGGTACATCTTTAGATGTTGTGGTCACTACATCTCAGCAACAAGATGCAGAAAAGGCATTACAAGCGATTCAGACAGAAATTGCTCGACTTGATCAAATTCTTTCAGTTTGGCGTGCTGATAGTGAAATTAGCCAATTAAATCGTGAACACCAAATTTCTGCTTCATCTGAACTTTATGAGGTTGTTGCGGCTTGTGAGCAATGGCGCAGTGCAACATGTGGTGGTTTTGATGCGCGTTTAGGGCAGTTGATTCAGTTGTGGGAACAAAGCAATCAAGTCCAACGCTTGGATGACAATACTCAAGAATCATTACTGCGTCAGTTACAAACGCAAAGTATTGAACTGAATCCTGAAACGAAACAAATTAAAACACCTTCAGCAGTTAAAATTGCACCTGATGCTTATGCCAAAGGTTATGTGATTGACCGTGCTTTGTTGGCAGCAAAACAAGCTGTACCACATTTACAAGGGATTCTGATTGATATTGGCGGTGATATGCGTGTTTGGGGGCAATCACCTCAACAAGCGGGTTGGAAAGTTGGTGTACAAGACCCGAATGAACGTTTTGATAATGTTGCACCAACTCAAGTACTCAACCTTAAAGATCAAGCTGTGGCTTTTAGTGGTCAAGGCTATCGTGGACTCGCAAATCAATCGCATTTGTTAAATCCACATACAGGACAACCGATTCAAAACGTTGAACAATGTGTTGTGGTTGGACAGTGTGCTGCTGATTCAGATGCATTAGCAACCGCATTAACTGCAATGCCTGCACATGAGGGGATGCAACTGATTGAACAACTCGTCGGTTATGAGGCTCAACTTGTTGCAACTGATGGCACACGTTATCAAAGTTCAGGATGGTCATCTTTAATGGATGCCAATCAACCTGGAATGATGCGTCATGTTGCAGCGAATGGTGCAGCAACAGCTTGGCCAAAAGGCTATCAAGCTCAGTTAGAAGTGAATATTCCAAAGATCGCAGTAGACAACTACCGTGCGCCTTATGTCTCGGTTTGGGTAACAGATAGTGATAAAAAGATTGTGCGTACACTGGCTGTCTGGGGTAAAGATGAGAAGTGGATTAACTCTAACTATGTTTGGTGGCGTCGATATGGTCGTCAAATGCCAAACTTAGATGCTGTTGCAAAACCTTCACGTCAACCAGGACAGTATAAGTTGGCTTGGGATGGTAAAGATGAAGCGGGTAAAATAGTGAATGCAGGTAAATATATTATCCATATTGAAACTTCGCGTGAGCATGGTGATCATTCTTATCAAACCATTGAGTTGAATGTCACACCAAAAGCTGCAACACAAACGCTGCCTGCTCAAGCAGAAATTGGTACAGTTAAATTGAATTTCCAACGTGGTGCTTAAGCTTTAGCATCACTCCATCTATGAGGCTAGTCCCTTGTATCAGCGCCGTGATTTTTACCGCCATGCACGTTATGTGCATGGTTGGCTTTCTGCCTTTGCCTTTATCGTTTTGATCTTCTTTGCTGCTACAGGTTTATTTCTCAATAATCCTGATTGGTTTAAATCAAAAAATGCAGAGCAAACGACCACATTCACTTTACCGCCAACCTTGGTTGCGTCTCTGCAAAAACAAGAGAATCCAAGCCAAAGTATTGTGGAATATGTTCGTACAAAACAACCTTTGATTGGTCGTTATAAAAGTAGCGAAGTGATGGATGGTGAAGTCATGATTCGTCTCGAAAGCCCCGCAGGTTCAACCGACTTGTGGGTGTTGCTCGATAATGGTGATGTTGAAATTACACAAAAATCAGCTACTCCTGTTTCACTATTAAATGATCTACATCGTGGCAAAAACGTTGGAACAGCTTGGCATTGGTTAATTGATATCAGTGCAATCATCATTATTTTATTGTCGTTGGCAGGTTATATCCTGTTTCTGACTATTAAAACCCGTTTAGTGACACATCTGCTTTTAACAGCATGTAGTTTATCGGCAATTATTCTGCTCATTTGGTCTGCTATTTAAGGTGAAAGGATGACTCAAGCTGTACTGACGATTATTGTGATATTGGCAATATTATTGAGTCTACATCTTTTTATAATCGTTTGGTTGTTATGGCAACAACGTCATGCGAAGCAAAAAGCCAATCAAGATCATCCTGCTTATTTAGTGGTGTATGCAAGTCAATCAGGTCATGCTGAATCTTGGGCAAAGCATACGGCTGAACAATTGCGTTTAATTGATCATCACACTGCAATTCGAAATATTCAAGAACTGAGTATTGCTGATTTAACCCAACATCAACATATTTTATGGGTGGTGAGTACTTATGGCGAAGGGGATGCACCTGATGCCGCCCAGTCATTTGTCCATAAAATATTGTCCCAATCTTTAGATTTATCGCATTTATCCTTTGCAGTGCTTGCATTGGGTGATCAACGCTATGCGAATTTTTGTCAGTTTGGAAAAACACTAGAACAATGGTTATTGAAGCAGCAAGCTCAGGCTCTATTTTCGACTGTTTGTGTCGATCAGCTTAATAGTCGTGATTTAGAACAATGGTTGCTTGGTCTGGAGCAATTAACCACCACTCAATTTTCAGCGCTATCTCTTGAAAAAGAGCATGTGGAATTAAGATTTGCTCATCGCCAATGTTTGAATAGAGGCAGTATTGGGGAAGCAATTTATAAAATCCAATTGATTCCTGAACAAGATTTGGTTTGGTCATCAGGTGATATTTTAGAAATTCAATGTGAAAATAATACGGCTGATATTCACGATTTTTTAGCAGCACAACAGCAAAAAGATGCAGTGGATTTCATCCCTCAACTACGCCGCTTAAATTTAAGAAAATTACCGCCTAGAGCTTCGCTTTCATTCGCAGAATGGATTGCACAGTTTGAATCATTAGCTCAACGTGAGTATTCGATTGCGAGCTTACCTGAAAATGGTTTAATCGAATTGGTGGTGAGGCAGCAACAGACTGAATCAGGTTTAGGACTAGGTTCAGGTTGGTTGACGGTGGGGTTAGAGCAAGACCAATTGCTGCAAGCCAATATACGCCATAATCCAAGTTTCCATTTAGCTCATGATGAGCGACCACTGATTTTAATCGGTAATGGTACGGGAATCGCAGGTCTAGTTGCACATTTACGTCAACGTGAGCATTGGGGATATAAAAACAATTGGCTGATTTTTGGTGAAAGACAGCAGCAGTTTGATCATTTATACCAAACAGAGATTCGGTATTGGCAGCAGCATGGTTTTCTGGATCAGGTGGATTATGCTTTTTCACGTGATCAAGCTGAAAAAGTCTATGTTCAAGATTGTCTAAGAAAACAATCGGTTCAATTACAAGCATGGATTGCACAAGGCGCAGCGATATATGTCTGTGGTAGTTTACAAGGCATGGCGAGCGGTGTTGATCAAGCACTAAAAGAGATTCTAGGGCATGAACAGGTAGAACTGCTTAAGCAGCAACAGCGTTATCAACGTGATGTGTATTAAATCTTTGGATTAATCAGATTGGGCTAAGACCAGTGCTTTAATCTTGTCAGCTTTTTCAAAATGATCAAGTCGATGTTCAATGATCCACCAACGGGCAGCTTCCATTAAGCATTCAGGATCATCATTTTTATTGGCAAAGAAAGCATAAAAAGAAAGTCCGACGTTACTGCCTTTTTTTGCAATTTTTTCATCGCAGACCTGCAGGATTTTGGCTTTGAGTTCGGCTCTCATATTATCCTTTATTCATTAAAGAAAATAATATGCAGATCATAGCATTCCCAATATCGAAAATTCTCATAGTTAGATTTTTAATATCTATTTTGAAATCTAAAAAACCAGCTATTTTCATAGCTGGCTTTTGTTAATCATGAATCAACTTAGTCTAGGCAGAAAAGTTAGAATTTTTTCTCTAGAGAAAATTGGAAACTAGGCATGCCTTGGTTTGTTCTTGCTTGATATAAACTACCATCAGACTGATTGGTCAATCGTTCTTTATAATCCGTGCTTAATACATTGTTCAGATTCAAACTTGCTGCCCAACCATGAGTAAAGCGTTTAGTTGCACTCAGATCTACACCAAAGCGTTCATTGGTGGTTCGATCATAAGGTTGATTATCTAAGCCGCGAGTGAATTCAGGGGTATAGCTCACATTGATACTGGTAGAAAGTTGCCAAGGCTTAAAGTTATAAGATAAACCTGCGCTTGCATTATAGGGTGCAACATCACTCACTAAACGTTGATTGTGTTGTTCATCTTCAACTTTGGCACGGATGGTTGATACTTGACCATTCAGCATAAATGAATGACCCGCATCTGTTTGTTTTAACGCATAACGCCCAGAAAGCTCAACGCCGTAAGTTGTTGCTTCATTTTGGTTTTGTGGGCGTTCAACATAGCGAGAGCCTTCAAGGGCAATCACCTTTTCGATGTAATCTTTAATTTCGCGATGATATGCAGTTAAACTCATACCACCATTCGCTGAGTCATATGCCAGTGTTGATTCAGCAGCACGGGTTTTTTCTGGTTTTAAGTTTGGATTTCCACCACGATCTGGATTGTTTAATGAACCAGCATCACTATCTGTAGAAACAGTCACATTAGAAATGAGACGTTCGGTTTTTGGTGTGTTAAATGCTTGGCTGAGATTTGTTTGAATTGACCATTGTTCGGTCAGATCAAAACGATAAGCCAGTACTGGACTCAAATGCTGATCTTGATAATCGACTAGACCTGAGCGATTTAACCATTCTTGGCGCGCACCTAAGGTAATCGTTTGTCGATCTGTAAAATGCCAGCTTCCTTCAGCATATAAAGCATAGCGTTGTTCGTCTAAACTTTCGCTTACATTACTATCTAGATTATTACTACGTAGATCAGCCCCAAATTTAATTTGACGATCTGGGTCTAATTTACGCATACCATCATAAGCTAAACCATATTCATTAATGGTTTCATCCGTGTAAATGGTATTTTGAGGTGAATGTGTCAGTTGAGTTTCTGTTTGGCGTTCAACAGATAATTTGATTTTATCGCTGAGATCTTTGTCTTTGCGTTCATAGCGTGTATTTAAACGGATGCTATCATTTTTATCATCTTGAGTTTGATTTGCTGAGTACCCATCCATTTTAATATTGCGATAGAATAATTCAGCGCTTAACTTTTGTTGATCATCAAGATCATATTGCAAGCGAGGGGCAAACATTTGCATGGTGCGATTGACAGTACGTGCTTGTTCACGTATTCCAGTTGCCGTCTCAGTTTTAGTGAGTGACGTATTATCAATCCACATTTGATTTGCAGATACACTATATGACCATGCATTGTCACGACCATCAGCTTGAATATTAATTTGTTTATTTTCAGATTCTTGCTGATTACTATTGCGTAGACCGTAACCTACTTTTACTGAACCACTTATACGATTATCCAGTGGTTCTTTTAAAATAATATTGATCACTGCCGATGATGCAACTGAAGCTTGAGCAACACTTGGTTGTTTAACAATCTCAATACGTTCAATCATTTCAGGGGTAATGGTGTCAATAATAGACATCCCACCACGAGGACCACCTTGTACTGGTTCACCATTGATTAAGAATATCGGGCCAGCACCACCACGAAAACGCATTCCAGAAGCACCGCTACCACCGCGAGGACCTTGTCCAGGCGTTGGAAGTTGAAAACCTGCCGCACGGCGTAAAGCATCCATGACGGATTGATCGCCATATTGCAGCATTTCATCTCGGGTAATCACTGTCTTTGGAACTGCACTGATGTCATCATCTTTTTGTTTTTGTGGCTCTGCAGACGCTTTAAAAGAAAGAGTAGGTAAAGTTTGAACTACTGGTTCGGCAGATGGAGGCGTTGTGTTGGTATCGGCAGCAAAAATTGAAGAACTTATACTGAGTAATGCCGAACTGAGTGCGCTTAATTTTCCATAGTAGAGAGGATGTTTCATTTTAAATACCCCAAAAAAGAATCAAATTATTTTGCATGTAGCCTAATGTAAAATTGTGTAGAAAAATGGAATTTAGCTTAAATAAGCCTCAGATTTAAAAAATATTTTTTAATCAGTTATGCGCTATTAAAGAGCATGATTTCATAAAAATTGACTGCTAAATAAGCTGAGGCAAAGAATTTATGTAAAATATGATGAAAATAAGAATTATTTTCATTAATATTGTATTGTTTTTTATATTTTAAGTTTTTCTTAATATTTGTCTGTTTTTTGTTTGGAATTTTTATGACATCTCGATATGTTACGCTCTCTCACAAGCCTATTTTTAGATTTAGTGCATTAAGCTTAATGCTCTTACAAGCGCAGTACTTATTTGCCAACGTGAACAATACTCAGGCTGCGGTTATGCCAACCATTAAAATTGAAGCGATGAGTGAGCTTGATCCAATCAAAAGTTACATTGATTATGATCAAGCCAGTGTGACTCGAAATGGACTAAAGAAAAAAGATATTCCTCAAACGATTGATACCATTGATGTTCAGAAATATAAAATCTATGGTGCAAATGATTTAAGTGTCATGTTGCAGGGAACACCTGGTGTATCAACAAGTTATGACATGCGTGGAGATGGTATTAATCTTCGGGGATTTAATGCAGATACTGGCGATATCTATCGTGATGGTATTCGTGAAAGTGGTCAAGTTCGCCGTAGTACTGCAAATATTGAGCGTATTGAAATATTGAAGGGACCATCTTCTGTGCTTTATGGACGTAGTTCAGGCGGTGGGGTGATCAATATGGTCAGTAAATTTGCCAACTTTGACTCTAAAAGCTCAGTTGGTATTTATACGGGTTCGTACGATAACTATGGTACGACTGTTGATTTGAATCAAGTTGTAACGGATAACCTCGCATTACGTTTGACAGGAGAGTATGGCGAATCAGATAGTTTTCGTTCAGGAATTGAAAATAAAATTGAAATGTTGTCACCAAGCTTTACCTATAAAAATGATGAAGGTCTCACTTGGACAATGCAATATACCTACGATAAGTTACATCGAGTGCCTGATCGTGGTCCATCATTTTCTGCCCTTCCTCAAGGCACTTCCATCAAAACAGGTTTCGCACAAGAGGGCGATTATGTAAATGATATTTTACAGGTTGCTCGTTCTGATTTGAATTATGAATTTGCGCCAAAATGGAATTTTCACTGGGCTGTGAGCTACCGAGAGGCTCAACAAAACTTTGATCATTTCTACTTGGGAGGACTTTGCACTACTGAAAATACCGTGATTGCAAATGCGGGTTCATGTAAGGGGCATGTTGGTGAAATTTCGCAAATTTATTATTGGCAGCAAACCAATAACAAAACCACCAGTAACACTTTTGATATACGTGGAGAGTTTGATACAGGTGCTCTCAAACACAACGTATTGGTTGGTGCTGACTGGACATACGAGCAACGAGAACCACTTTTAGCAAACCAAAATAAAAATGGTTCTGCCATATACGGCTATGTAAACCCGTTAACAGGAGATCGAACCAGTTCTAGAGGGACAGGTGATTTAAATATTAGAACCCATAATTACTATCAGAATGAAGCTTATGGTCTATTTGTTCAGGACTTAATAAGTTTCAATGATTATTTTAAAATCATGTTGGGTGGTCGTTATGACTATTTTCAATCCGAAACAACCAATCGTCTGAAGACTAGTGATGCTTTGGATTATCATCGTAGTATCGATGGCGAAAGCTTTAGTCCGAATGTTGGTTTTATTTGGCAACCGATAGAGAGCCAAAGTTTTTATGCTTCCTATAGCAAAAGCTTCGCACCTTTTGGTGGGCGTGTCAGTGTTAATGTGGTCTCTGGAGATAGCAAGTTAAATGCTTTTGATGCCAAACCACAATATAACGAACAATATGAAATTGGGGTAAAAAGTGATTGGCTTAATGATCGATTGAATACCCAGCTTTCGGTCTATGATATCCGTAAAAATAATATTCGTTACCAGCCTGATCCAGTAAACAAACCAGAAGAATGGGTTGTTGGGGGACAGCATCAGTCTAAAGGGATAGAGTTTAGCTTTATTGGACGTGCTTTAGATAACTTGTTTGTACGGGGAGGCTATAGCTATATGGACACTGAGGTGACAAAAGACAATAAGACCGCAAATATTGGTAAGGTGTTGAACAATACACCACGTCATACAGGCAACGTATTCGTGCGTTATTTACCTACAGATAAAATCTATGGTGAAATCGGAGCAACTTATGTCGGTGATGCGAAGATATATTCAAATGGCAGTTTAGATAATAAGCCTATCGATTTTCAAGGATTCACGCGTTTAGATGCTGCAATTGGCTATAGTGCTGATCCATGGAATGTGACTATTGCTGTAAATAACCTAACCAATAAAGACTATTGGCGCTCAGAGTCAATGCCTGGAACACCACGTAATGTTCTAGTTCGATTGAATTATCAGTTTTAAACTTGTTTAGATCGCATATGAGTAAAAGCATCTTTAGTTAAACTAAAGATGCTTTTTTATTTGATTTTTGATAATAATCCATCTTTAATTTTAACAAATGTTATAAAAATACTTAAATTTCGATCTATCTTATTGAATTATATAAAATGGAATTGCTTTAAGAATATAAATAATTTAAGATCTATTTGGGTGAAAAATGTACAAAATCAATTTATAAACAATCATATAATTGTGAATTATTTCTAATTTGTGATTATTTAATGTTAATTAATTCTCATTTTTGTTTATTATTGTTAATATTCAAGAAAAGCATACAATAGAGATAATAATAATGAAGATATTCCTTCCATTGCTTGTTGTTTGTTCGATTGTTGTTTTGGGTTATGCTGCATATGTAGATGCCCAAGATAAAAGACGCCAAGAGCTTACGAAAATTGTAAATGATGCGGAACACAGTTTGCATATGATCCAGAATAATCCTAATTATACCAAGCATACACATTTGTCATCGTATAAGAACAATCAATAGTCATTGATATTAATCAATAATTATTGCAATTCAGTGTATGTGTCTTTCTAGGATGTATGATAACTAGGCTTTTTTTGATTTGAAGCCATCAAGTTTTGCTTAGAATCTGTTAAAATATTTACCATTGAATAAAAAGCTGCATCTCGTTATGCAGCTTTTTACATTTTGATAGCGGGTCAGATTTATACATCTTGTCGGTGTCACAAGCATTCGGCTGGCATAGAGATTGCTTTATCGTTGTGTATGCCATTTCGCAAATTCAAAAAAGATTGAAATGCAAGTGTATAGATTTCAATTCCTAAGATCTCAGATTTTAACAGGTGCTATGTTATGACAACGCCTAATGCTTCGGTTGGTGTTTTAGAACGCTTATTTAAATTAAGTGAGAACAAAACCAACTTCAGAACAGAAGTTCTAGCGGGTGTAACTACATTTTTGACGATGTGTTACATCATTATTGTAAACCCACTTATTCTTTCCGAAACTGGAATGGATCATGGTGCTGTGTTTGTTGCAACCTGTTTAGCTGCTGCTATTGGTTGCTTGGTAATGGGGATTGTTGCCAATTATCCAATCGCACTTGCACCGGGGATGGGCCTAAATGCGTATTTTACCTATTCGGTCTGTTTAGGCATGGGTGTACCTTGGCAGACGGCGCTTGCGGCTGTTTTTGTTTCAGGTTTAGTCTTTTTGGCAATCAGCTTTTTTAAAATTCGTGAAGCAATTGTCAATGCCATTCCTATGTCGCTTAAATTTGCGATTGGTGGCGGTATTGGTTTATTCCTTGCCCTCATTGCGCTTAAAAATGCAGGCATCATTGTAGA
This sequence comes from Acinetobacter sp. TR3, assembly GCF_027105055.1. Lineage (NCBI taxonomy): Bacteria > Pseudomonadati > Pseudomonadota > Gammaproteobacteria > Moraxellales > Moraxellaceae > Acinetobacter > Acinetobacter sp. TR3. The sequence goes on along the minus strand of NZ_CP114264.1, from coordinate 2,059,549 downwards.
CAATCCAGCGACTTTAGTTGGTCTGGGAAATATTAAGCAACCTACGGTTTTACTGGCTTTATTTGGCTTTTTAATGATTGTGGTTTTACACCAGTTAAAAGTTCGTGGTGCGATCATCATTAGTATTCTTGCTGTGACTGGAATAGCGACAGCTTTAGGCTTAAATGAATTTAAAGGTGTTGTTGGACAGATTCCATCGATTGCACCCACCTTTATGCAAATGGATTTTGAAGGTCTATTTACTGCAAGTATGGTTGGGGTGATTTTTGTCTTCTTTATTGTCGATTTATTTGATAGTACAGGGACTTTAGTTGGTGTATCGCACCGTGCAGGTTTACTACAAGATGGTAAGTTACCTCGTTTGAAGAAAGCGTTGTTCGCTGATTCAACAGCAATTGTTGCAGGCGCAGCATTAGGTACATCTTCAACCACGCCTTATATTGAATCTGCATCGGGTGTTGCTGCGGGTGGTCGTACGGGTTTGACTGCTGTTGTCGTTGCATTCTTATTTATTGGCTGCTTATTCTTGGCACCGTTAGCTCAATCTGTTCCAAGTTTTGCAACAGCTCCTGCATTATTATTTATCGGTGTGTTGATGATTCAAGGAATCACACATATTGATTGGGATGATATTACAGAAGCAGTGCCTGCATTTTTAACGATTGTATTTATGCCATTTACGTATTCAATTGCGGATGGTATTGCAATGGGCTTTATCAGTTATGCATTGGTTAAGTTATTTACGGGCAAGGCAAAGACCGTTCCTTACATGGTTTGGATTATTGCTGCACTGTGGGTATTTAAATTTATTGCATTTGGCGGCTAAGCCATTTAAAAGTTATTGATAAAACCTTTAGAGGGTGTACCGAACAGGCAACACCCTTTTTTATTTAGACGTGGAGTTAATATGAATCAAGTCGAGCTGATTCGTGCTTTACCCAAAGCCGAATTGCATGTGCATATTGAAGGGACTTTTGAACCAGAACTGATGTTTGCAATTGCACAGCGTAATCAGATTCAGATTCCTTATCAATCGGTTGAAGAAGTAAAGCAAGCGTATAACTTTCATAATCTTCAATCTTTTTTAGATATTTATTATGCTGGTGCGAACGTGCTGGTGTATGAACAAGATTTTTATGATCTGGCTTGGGCATATTTTGAGAAATGTGCTGAAGATCGTGTCGTGCATACAGAGATGTTCTTCGATCCACAAACACATACTGAGCGTGGGGTTGAATTTGCAACAGTGCTTGCAGGTTTAAAGCGTGCTTGTAAAGATGCTCAGGAAAAATTAGGGATTAGTTCTCAATTGATCATGTGCTTCTTGCGTCATTTAAGTGAAGAAAAAGCATTTGAAACACTTGAGCAAGCCTTGCCATTTAAAGATGACATTATTGCAATTGGTTTAGATTCGAGTGAAGTTGGACATCCTCCAGCAAAATTTGAGCGTGTATTTGCTAAAGCCCGTGAAGCTGGTTTCTTGATCGTGGCACATGCGGGTGAAGAAGGCCCACCAGAATATATCTGGGAAGCTTTAGACTTGTTAAAAGTAAACCGTATTGATCATGGTGTGCGTTCTGAAGAAGATGAGCGCTTAATGGCGCGTTTAATCGCTGAGAAAATGCCTTTAACAGTTTGTCCTTTAAGTAACTTAAAGCTTTGTGTTGTAAAAGACATGGGTGAGCACAACATTCGCCGTTTATTACAAAAGGGTGTGCATGTTACTGTAAACTCGGATGATCCTTCATATTTCGGTGGTTATATGAATGATAACTTTGTAGCAATTCAGCAGGCTTTAGATTTATCGAATGATGAGCTTAAGCAACTCGCAATTAACTCTTTTGAGGCATCTTTTATTTCTGATGACGAGAAACAGAAATGGATTGCGGAAGTGAAAAAGATTTAAATGTAAAAAAACCGCGTTAAGCGGTTTTTTTATGTGTCAGGATTTATTTAGGTTGGCGCAACATACTCAATAAGACATTATCTTTATCAATGATGTGATGTTTTATTGCTGCTAAAGCATGACCAACAATAAGTAAACCTGCAAACCAAGAAAGATAAATGTGTAATGGTTTCACGATTTCAAGCAGGTCAGGATTGTCTTGAACTAAGCGAGGAATTTCAAATAAATATAAAACAGGAGCTGGATGTCCAGCACTCCAACTAAATAAACAGCCTGTAATGGGTAGTGCGAGTAGCATGAGATATAATAAGAAATGCCCAACATGTGCCAATATTTTCATGGTCGGAGACATTGTGTCAGGTAGCTGTGGTGCAGGGTGGGTATAACGCCAAAAAATTCGAATCACAACCAGAAAGATAATGGTGGTCGCTATATTTTTATGTAGTGTAATAACATTCCCTTTAAAGCTTCCATCAACGTCATAGCTGAGAAAATTGCCACTATAAAAGCCGATCAGCCAAGCAGTGATAAAAATAACCGCCATCAGCCAGTGTAAAATTTGCGCTGTGCGTGTGTAATATTGTGCTGAGGTTGACATCGCAACATCCTAGCGGTGAGATATGAGTTTTACAATTTTAAATAGCTCATTTTTCTTCATATACAGCGTATATGTAACAGAGCGTTTTATGCTTGGAACAGTAAGTGGAATACAACGTCATTGTTATATTATGTAAAGAATCTACACAGTCATTTCTTTCAAGTGATCCTTTAGGCACAATACGCGTGCTAAAATTTTGGATACAGGTTTGAGTTCGTGAAAAAATTATTTTTTATTGTGCCTATGTTATTTGCTTTAAATGGTTGTGTTGCGCCAAATACTAATAATTCCACTGCAACAACATCTCAGCAGTTGGGTGTGACGGCATTAAAAATTGCAGTGAATGCGAAATGTATTAATGAAATACATACATTACCCGCATGGAAAACAGCAACTCGTTTAATGACATCTGAGCAACGTGAAAACATTCAGACGAATGTATGTGGCTGTGTTAGTGAAAAAGCACCAAATAGTGTAACGACGATTGAATTGGCAACAGCTGCGATTGATCCTACGGCACGTGCAACGATTGTGAATCAAGTTGTTTCTAAAACAGTAAATGCCTGTGTCGCAGAGGTGTTGAGAAAATAATGAGTTTAGAGATAAGACTGGTGATTACATTGGTCTTATTTCAATTGATCGCAATAAGGTTATGTTTATTTTGTAAACTTTAATTATGTTATCTGAAATGTAGAATAAGATTTAAAACTCATTATAAATAATACAATAAGGTGAGTGCATGTATAACCATAAATTTTTTTTGCTTTAGTTTTGACTTTTATCTCATCATTATGTGTAGCGCAAAATGCCGAGCAACATAGTTCCCACATGGTAAATTCAGCCATTCAAGTTGCTGCCCAAACAAAATGTAAACATGATCTTGATGATTCCGCGGATTGGAAAGTTGCGAGTAAATTAATGACCAAGAACCAAAAACAACAGAAAAAAAAGCAAATTTGTAAATGTGTTGGTAAAAATGCACCTACTGTATTATCTCCATCAGAGCTTGCTTTAGCGGCAGTGGATTCAAAAGCTAGAACAGCATTAACAGGCGTTGCTGTCGCAAAAACGATGAACGCTTGTGTATCAGAAGTGATAAAATAGAACAGTTTAAATAAGTTATAATTAGTTGCTCTGAAGCAGCTGATCTTTGTGAGTAATATCATGTTTGTTGCTGGTGTAGATGAAGCAGGGCGTGGGCCTTTGGTAGGTTCAGTTGTTGCTGCTGCGGTAATTTTAGATCCCAATAATCCGATTGAGGGTTTAAATGATTCTAAAAAATTAACTGAAAAGAAACGTGAAAAACTTTTCTTAGAAATTCAAGAGAAAGCCTTAGCTTGGTCAATTGCAGAAGCTTCTCACGCAGAAATTGACGAAATTAATATTTTACAGGCAACTTTTTTAGCCATGCGTCGTGCTGTAGATGCTTTAAACATTCAGCCTGAAAAAGTGATTGTTGATGGCAACCAAATTCCGAAAGGAATTGAAATATCGTGTGAAGCGATTGTTGGTGGGGATGCAAGCCATGCTGAGATTAGTGCAGCAAGTATCTTGGCTAAAGTAACACGTGACCGTCAAATGCATGAACTAGATCAGCAATACCCTAATTATGGTTTTGCAAAACATAAAGGCTATCCAACTAAAGCACATTTTGAAGCAATTGCAGCGTATGGCGTGATTGATCAACATCGTCGTAGTTATGCGCCAGTAAAAAAAGCGCTGGGTTTATAAATATATAATTGAGTCTCCATAAACAATTAAAGCGACTAAAGATTAGTCGCTTTAATTGTTAGAGAAGAATTCTGTACATTAACGATTGAAGTTATTATTTCGAGTGAAATCGTTATTATCTTCTTCAAAAGAAAGTTGATAATCTTGATCAAGATGTTGTAAATGCTCATGCATAGCACGTTCATGTTGGATACGTTGGTAAATTTCCTCACGATGCACGGAAACTTCTTTTGGAGCATTTACACCAATACGCACCTGATTACCTTTTACGCCAAGCACAGTAACACTGACTTGATCCCCAATCATTAATGTTTCTCCGACACGACGGGTCAGAATCAGCATGTTTATCTCCTTGCTAAACGCTTAAACTTGCGACAGGGAATTCATTGTTTGAAAGCACAGCCTTAATATACAGAAAATTCTAACAGAAATATGTAAAAAACAGCTTTTTTTCGTAAGTTCTGCCAAGTTCTTCTGAAAAACCTCACAACTTAATATAACAGAGCCACTGTAATAAAAACTATAGTGGCTCTGTATTTTTTACTATTTACTTGAAAGTAAATATGCTTATTGTGCTATGAATTAAGCACGTGCGCTGCTTTCGCCATGTTCACGGTCTAAACCAAAAGCGGTATGTAGGCAACGTACAGCAAGCTCTAGGTAGTTTTCTTCAATGATGACAGAAATCTTAATTTCTGAAGTAGAAATCATGAGAATATTAATGCTTTCATCTGCAAGAGCTGTAAACATTTTGCTTGCTACACCAGCATGTGAGCGCATACCTACACCAACAATAGACACTTTTACGATGTCATCGCGAGTGACAACTTCACAGCCTTCAATGCTGCTTGCTGTTTGGTCTAAGATTGCTTTAGCTTTAGCAAGATCATTGCGATTTACAGTAAAGGTAAAATCAGTAGTACCATCTTCTTCAACATTTTGGATAATCATATCCACTTCAATGTTGGCATCACTAATCGGTGATAAGATTTTAGAGGCAATGCCCGGTTCATCTGGAACACCCAAAATCGTTAATTTTGCTTCGTCACGGTTAAATGCAATGCCTGCAATAATTGGTTGTTCCATGTCGTCTTCTGCCTCAGTCGTGATTAGTGTGCCTACGTTTTGTTTGAAATCTTCATCAAATGCGCCGTCATTGTCATTATCAAAGCTTGATAATACACGTAATGGAACCTGATATTTGCCTGCGAATTCAACCGAACGAATTTGTAAAACTTTTGAACCTAAAGATGCCATTTCAAGCATTTCTTCAAAAGAGATACGGTCAACTTTTTTCGCTTTAGGTGCTACACGAGGATCAGTGGTATAAACACCATCCACATCTGTATAAATTTGGCATTCATCTGCTTTTAAAGCGGCTGCAAGTGCTACACCAGAGGTATCTGAACCGCCACGACCTAATGTTGTAATATTTCCTTCAGCATCAAAGCCTTGGAAACCAGCGACAACAATGACACGACCTGCATCTAAATCATTGGTCATTACATCAGTATCAATTGATTCGATACGTGCTTTGGTAAACGCGCTGTCAGTTTTAATCCCAACTTGACGTCCAGTGTATGATTTAGCTTCTACACCAATTGAATTCAGTGCCATAGCTAACATGGAAATCGTTACTTGTTCACCCGTAGACACCATTTGATCAAGTTCACGTGGGTTAGGGGTGCTAGTAATGGCTTTAGCAAGCGCAAGTAAGCGGTTGGTTTCACCACTCATTGCCGATACAACCACGACCACTTTGTGACCATGATCATGCCAACGCTTGACACGATGAGCAACATTTAAAATGCGCTCAGGAGTACCCATAGAGGTACCGCCATATTTTTGAACGATTAATGCCATAGTTGTTCCATATAAGCCATGACCCTGAGAGGCATCAGGGTCAGTTACACAAAAGTGAAGTTGTTATTATTGCTCAAGCCAAGCAGGCAATGCTGCAATCACTTGATCAAACTTCTCGTTAAGTGGCGCGCCACCTTGTGCTAAGTCAGGTTTACCACCACCTTTGCCACCAAGCTCTTGAGCTAAATGTTTGATGATGTCACCTGCTTTTAGAGTTGCAGCGTATTGTTTAGCGACGGATGCGATTAAACTCACTTTATCACCTTCAACACCAGCTAAAATAATGACTGCATCTTCCAATTTTGATTTTACGCTGTCATGTAGATTGCGTAATGATTTGGCATCTAAACCTTTTACTGATGTGATAAGCGTTTGACGACCAGCAATTTCTTTCACTTGATCTAATAAATCAGCTGCTTGGAAGCTAGCTAATTTTTGATTTAATTGTTCAATTTGCTTTTGTAGACTTGATGCTGTTTCAACAATCGCTTCAACTTTTTCTACAGTTTGGTCTTTTTGCGCTTTCAATAAACCGTTAATGATTTGGATATCTGTTTCTGCTTTTTGAACTGTTTCAAGTGCTTTCGTACCCGTCACGGCTTCAATACGGCGAACGCCCGCAGCGACACCACCTTCAGAAGTGATTTTGAATAAACCAATATCACCCGTACGTTTAACGTGAATCCCACCACACAGTTCGATTGAGAAGTTTTGCTCTTCAATCATAGAACCCATAGACAGTACGCGAACTTCTTCACCATACTTTTCACCGAACAGCATCATCGCGCCTTTCGTTTTAGCTGATTCAATATCGAGCAGTTCAGTTGTTACAGGAGTGTTGGCAATCACTTCGGCATTGACTAAACGTTCAATCTGTTGCAATTGTTCGAAAGAAACAGGTTGGTCGTTGGCAAAGTCAAAACGTAAAATATCGCTTGCAACCAAAGAACCTTTTTGTTGTACATGCTCACCAAGAATCTGACGTAAAGCTGCATGGAGAAGGTGAGTGGCAGAGTGATTACGCGCAGTTGCTGCACGAATATCCGCTTTAACGGTTGCTTCAACGTTTTGAGTTGCTTTGAGGCTACCCATGGTCACGAGACCTTGGTGTACAAAAGCACCACCAGATTTTTTGGTATCTTGAACTTCGAAAATACCTGTATCATTTTTGAAGATACCTGTGTCACCAATTTGACCACCGCTTTCAGCATAGAAAGGAGTTTGGTTCAAAACGATAAGGGCTTCATCACCTTCATTGATCTCATCAACTTGAACGCCATCTTTATAGATCGCAACAATTTGACCTTGACCTTGAGTTGCATCATAACCATCAAATTGAGTTTCGCCTTCAACTTTAACAATGCTGTTATAGTCAACTGCGAATTTACCTGCATCACGCGCACGTTGGCGTTGTGCAGCCATTTCAACTTCAAAACCAGCTTCATCAATTGTCAGATCACGCTCACGTGCGATATCGGCAGTTAAGTCAGTCGGGAAACCGTAAGTATCATAAAGTTTGAATACAGTTTCGCCTGCAATCACATTGCCTTTCAGTTGAGCCAATTCACCTTCTAACAACTTCAAGCCTTGCTCAAGTGTTTTAGCAAATTGCTCTTCTTCTTTAAGCAATTGTGCTTCGATGCGTGCTTGTTGTGCAGCAAGCTCAGGGTAAGCTTCACCCATCACTTCAATTAAAGGTTGCAACATCTTGTAGAAGAAAGAACCTGTTGCACCTAACTTATTACCATGACGCACTGCACGGCGAATGATACGACGCAACACATAACCACGACCTTCATTTGAAGGATTAACACCGTCAGCAATCAAGAATGAGCATGAACGTGCATGATCTGCAATGACTTTTAATGATGCTGGATATTCAACTGGTTTATTTTGAGCTTTCGCTTCAGCTTCAATTGCAGTGGTATCTAAACCAATGATTTCAGCTGCTGCTTTTAATAAGTGCTGGAACAGGTCAATTTCGTAGTTTGAATTGACATGTTGCAGAACCGCAGAAATACGCTCCAAGCCCATACCTGTATCTACAGAAGGTGCTGGAAGAGGGTGCATTACACCATCCGCAGTACGGTTGAACTGCATGAATACATTGTTCCAAATTTCGATGAAACGGTCGCCATCTTCCTCAGGTGAGCCAGGTAAGCCACCCCAGATATGATCGCCATGATCATAGAAGATTTCTGAACATGGACCACATGGACCTGTATCACCCATTGCCCAGAAGTTATCAGAAGCGTATAAACCGCCTTTATTGTCACCAATACGGATAATACGCTCAGCATCAATACCGATTTCTTTGTTCCAAATATCAAATGCTTCATCATCAGTGTGATAAACCGTGACATATAAACGATCTTTCGGTAAACCTAACCATTGTTCGCTGGTCAAAAATTCCCAAGCAAATTTCAGTGCATTTTGTTTGAAATAATCACCGAAAGAGAAGTTACCTAACATTTCAAAGAAAGTATGATGACGTGCGGTATAACCTACGTTGTCGAGGTCATTGTGTTTACCGCCTGCACGCACACATTTTTGTGATGAAACAGCACGAACATAGTCGCGCTTTTCTAAACCTAAGAAACAGTCTTTAAACTGGTTCATACCAGCATTGGTAAATAGCAAAGTTGGGTCGTTGGCAGGAACGAGAGAACTCGAAGCAACACGTGTATGCCCTTGCGATTCGAAGTAACGCAAAAATGCTTCACGGATTTCAGCGGATGTCATAAAACGAGTACTCACAACCAAGCGTCCATAATTTTAAAAAGTGCTAAATTATAACGGAAAATACCAGTCCAACCAACGATTTTACAAGCAATATCATATAAAACTGTGTTTAAGCTAAAAATCTATATTCAATAGCGCTGTTCATGTTTTACCATATAGCATAGAAAAGATGATGTTTTGATGAATAAGGGCTCTGCATGCAACGTATCGCTATTAATGGATTTGGTCGAATTGGTCGAAATGTATTACGTGCGTGGTTTGAGAGTCCAAAAAAATTTCAATTTGATATCGTTGCCATCAACGACATTGCCGATGTGCAGACCTTGGTGCACTTGTTTAAGTATGACACCACGCATGGACGTTTTGCAGGTCAAGTTGAAATTCAGATTGAAAATGAGCAGATATTTTTAAATATTCAGTCCAATCAACGACAGTTAAAATTACAAGTCTTTAAGCAAGCACAACCTGAATTGCTCTCTTGGGCAGATTTAAAAATAGATGTGGTATTGGAATGTACAGGTCTATTCCGTTCACGTGCTGATGCAACTCGCCATGTCGAAGCAGGGGCAAAGCGGGTCATTATTGGTGCTGCGCCTTTTGATTCGGTCGATGCTGCAATTGTCTATGGTGTCAATCACAATGATGTGAAAGCAACTGATCAAATTATTTCCAGTGTTTCATGTACCACACAGGCATTAGTACCATTAGTTAAAATTATTGATGATGCTTTTGGTATTGATACGGCATTAATGACAGAAATCCATGCGGTTACAGCAGATCAATCGGTATTAGATCACGCACACCGAGATTTACGTCGTGCCCGTGCTTCAGGACAAAATATTATTCCAACAACTTCGAGTGCATTAGGGGCATTAAAACAAGTGATGCCAAAAATGGAAGGCCGAATTGATGGTTATTCTATTCGTGTTCCAACCATTAATGTCGCAGCAATTGATTTGAGTTTTGTCTCGCATTCAGCCATTACAGTGCATAAAATTAATCAAGTATTGAGCAAAGCGGCACAACTTGATTATGCGCAGATTATGCAAGTGACAGATGAAGATTTGGTTTCAAGTGATTTTAATCATTCGCCCTATTCTTTAATCGTCGATTTAACTCAAACCATGGTGGTGGGTCATCAAGCCAAAGTGTTTGCGTGGTATGATAATGAATGGGGATATGCGAATCGTTTACTTGATTTGTGTGAATCTTTTTGTCGTTAAATAGATCATATATTAGAAATAAAATTTGAGGATAAAATTATGACATTGATGTTGATTTGGGGCTTCCTGATTGTTTTATTGGTGGCTGTTGCTTTTTTATTTTGGTTTCAGTTTAAGACATCAACAATAGTACCAAACCAAGATACACACGTTTTACAACTTGAGGGAAAAGTTGTACATCTAGAGTTGCATCTAAAAAAGAGTTTGGAAATTATGCAAGATTTAGCAAAGAAGATGCATGTACAACAAGAAGTTTTAGATAGAACTGTGGCAAATATCGCAGCATTGGAGAAACAAAATGCTGAGTTGGTGAATGTTTTGGAAATTATGGTTAAAGGTGGGGAGAATGTGTCATAAATGGGTATTCCTCAAATGGGGAATTGATAATTTTTTTAATTAAATATTTGTTTTTAAAAATATTTTGATACAAATTTAAAACTAGAAAAGACTCTATATAGAATTGTAAAACTTATGCAAAACAATGATTAATTTTTGTTAGATGGTTAAATATTTTTTAATTATTATTTTGACTGAAAACTAACTTGAAGTGTGTTTTGGCTGTTGCTTATTATAAATCGTGCTTCACAAAGCATTGACCACTAAACACATAAGGATAATTAATAATGAAAAAAATAGTTTTAAAACGTACAGCAATCTGCTCAGCTTTATTTAGTGCGATTGTAATGGTCACAGGTTGTAATGATGATAATAGTTCAAATAACAATAATGGTGGGCAACAGCAAACAACGACTGAAAAATTGACAGGGACTGTTGCAACAGGGGCAGCTTTGGCTGGCGCTAATTTGGAAGTTGTTAATAAAAATGGTGTAAAAAAATCCGTTGTTGTGGGGATGGATGGCAAGTTTAGTATTGATGTTGAAAAAGGTGCACCATATCTATTAAAAGCAACAAAGGGTGATGTGACTTTATATTCTTATGCGGGTGGGGCTGGTAATGTCAATGTCACGCAATTGACGAGTCAAGCGATTTTAGCAATTAATCAAAAACCTGAAAATCGCGATTATAATTCATTAGCAGATATTTATAACCATTGGGCGACATTAGCTAAAGATAGTACAATAGAAGAAATCAATACTGCGATTGAACAATCGGCTAAAGAAGTTGTTGCGAATTTAAAAACAGTGTTTGAAGCAAATGGCTTTAGTGCAACAACGGGTTATCCGAATATTTTTAAAACAGCATTTACTGCAAATTCAACAGGCTTAGATAAAGTTTTAGATCAAGTTAAAATCAATGGTTTAAATAGTGTCTGTACCGGTATTGGTAGTACATATAATTGTAATGTGCAATATGTCGTCAATGGTCAACCGTTTGAATGGAACTATAGTGTCAATACGACTGGTTTAAATATTGTTGTTGATCTAAGTAATAATCCAAGTATCCCTTCAGGAAATTATAATTTAAAAGTGACAACTTCAGTAATGGGGCAAGGTGCATCTGTAACGATAAATAATGTACCAAAACCTACTAATCAATCTGAATTCTGTGGTTCTAATGATGTAACTGCGCAATTACCACAAGGTCAATTCAAGATTAATAGTTGTAGTTTTAATGGATCTGTAGGAAATATCAATGCGACAGTAAATGCGAATGGATATAGCGTTACTTACGATGTTAAATATGAATACAGTGCAGCGTAACTAACTCTAAAATCTTTGGTATTTTCATAGGTATCCACACTAGATACCTATGTTTAAAAGACTCAATTTCCTAAAATTCTCAGGTGCATCATATAAATCTTCGTGCTACACTACGCTGAATCGGGCATTCACCCGATTTTTTTATGTGGTTGCTTTTTGTGTGGATGCCTCCACATTGAACAGATTTTAGGTTTGAACATGACCATTTCAGAGACATGGTTGCTCCCTGATGGGGTAGCAGATGTATTGCCCGAACAAGCGCAAGTTGTTGAAGCTTTGCGTAGACAAGCATTAGATTTTCTTGCAGTTCGCGGTTATCAATTGGTATATACACCATTTATTGAATACATCGAATCGTTATCTTCACTTTCAGAATCAAATCAAGACTTAGATTTGGTTACATTTAAAGTTATTGATCAACTTTCAGGTCGTTTGCTTGGTGTCCGAGCGGATATGACACCGCAAGTTGCACGTATTGATGCGCATGTTCGACCAATTGAAGGTGTAGCTCGTTATTGCTATGCAGGTACAGTCCTTCATACAAAACCGCAAAACTTTAATGCAACACGCGCTCCACTCCAGTTGGGTGCGGAGCTATATGGTCATGACAGCATCGAAGCTGATGTCGAAATGATTGATGTTATGCTTGGTTTGTTGGAAAAAACAGATAGTTTACAAGGTGTTCACCTAGACTTAGGTCATGTTGGTTTATTCCGTAGTCTGGTTAAGCGTGCTGGTTTAAATAAAAATACTGAAAATCAGCTGTCTGATTTATATCAGCGTAAGGCTTTACCAGAATTAGAAGAATTTACTCAAGACTTGCCAATGGGTACTGATTTTTATGCTCTAGGTCGTTATGCGAGCGATCTAGAAGCTTTGCAAGCACATTTAAGTCCAGATGTTTTAAATGATGTTGATTTTAAAAATGCGTTTGATGCATTGAGAACAACTTTTGCAGAAATAAGATCTCGCTGGTCTAGTCTTGATATTGGTATAGATGTCATTGAACTGCGTAGTTACCACTATCATACGGGTTTGATGTATGCCATTTATGCGCCTAATCGCGCTGCGCCACTTGCTCAGGGTGGGCGTTATGATGGTATTGGTGAGCACTTTGGTCGTGCTCGTCCAGCAACAGGTTTTAGTTGTGATTTATATGCTTTAGGCGCTACACAATTTGCTGAAATTGAAACAGTTGTCGCTCCTAAAGGCAATCAACAAGATCTATGGAATGCAATTGCTGATGCACGTACTCAAGGTTTAAGTGTAGTGCAATTGTTAGGTAATGATGATTTAAGCTCTGTACCTTATGCGACGCATCAAATGGTGTTGCAAAATGGGCAATGGGTAATTGAAAAAATTTAATTGCTAAGTTTAAAAAGCTTAGCTTCCAATTTTAACAGCATGATGTAATGAGGCTATTATGGGCAAAAATGTTGTGGTACTGGGTACCCAATGGGGCGACGAGGGTAAAGGTAAGATCGTCGACCTGCTCACAGATCAGGCGGCTGCGGTCGTACGCTATCAAGGTGGACACAATGCAGGTCACACACTTGTCGTCGGTGGTAAGAAGACTGTATTACACCTCATTCCATCAGGTATTTTACGTGAAAACGTATTGTGCTTAATCGGGAATGGTGTTGTTCTTTCTCCTGAAGCATTAATCAAAGAAATGGCAATTCTGGAAGCGGAAGGCGTACCTGTTAAAGAGCGTTTACGTATTTCACCAAACTGTCCTTTAATTTTGCCAAACCATATTGCACTAGACCAAGCACGTGAGAAAAAACGTGGTAATGCCAAAATTGGTACAACAGGTCGTGGCATTGGTCCAGCTTATGAAGATAAAGTTGCACGTCGTGCTGTACGTGTAGCTGATTTAATTCGTGGTGGCGCATTACTTGAAGAAAAACTTAAGGAAATGCTAGAGCTTCATAACTTCCAACTTTCTCAATTCTATGGCGTTGATGAAGTTAAATTTGAAGATGTACTCGAGCTTTGTAATCAATGGCGTGAAGTGCTTGCACCATTAGTGATTGACGTGACCAAAGTGTTACATGATTACCGCAAAGAAGGTAAGTCAATTATGTTTGAAGGTGCTCAAGGTTCGTTACTTGACATCGATCATGGTACTTACCCGTTTGTAACAAGTTCTAATACAACCGCAGGTGGCGTAAGTTCTGGTTCTGGTATGGGGCCATTACATTTAGATTATGTATTAGGTATTACTAAAGCATATACAACGCGCGTAGGTGCAGGTCCATTCCCAACCGAGTTGCACTACGATGCTGCTACAGATACGGGTGATGCGATTGGTCGTCATTTAGGTACTGTAGGTCACGAATTTGGTGCATCTACTGGTCGTCAACGTCGTTGTGGCTGGTTCGATGCTGAAATTCTACGTCGTTCAGTTGAAGTAAACTCATTATCTGGTATTTGCTTGACTAAACTTGATGTATTAGATGGTTTAGAAGAAATCAAAATCTGTGTAGGTTATGAAGATGTTGATTCAGGCTGTGCAGGTTCTTCTGATGCAATTTCATTTGAAAGCTTAAAACCAATCTATGAAACAATGCCAGGTTGGAGTGAATCAACTGTTGGTTTGACTCAAATTGATCAACTTCCTGCAAATGCATTGGCTTATGTGAAACGTCTTGAGCAGTTAATTGAATGCCCAATTGACATCGTTTCAACAGGTCCAGACCGTGCAGAAACAATCGTGTTACGTCATCCATTTTCAGCATAAGCTGATGTGAGGATTGAAAAGCTCCCGTATGGGAGCTTTTTTATTTTATAGATTTAGTTATTCAAACGGCCTAGCAAAAAATCAGCTTTTGATTTCAATCTTTATTATTTCACAGCTTAAAAAATCCTCGTTATATTAACGATACATTCAAACAAAGAGGGCTTTAATGATGACGAAAAAGAGAATCCGTTACAATGGATATGAATTAGCATGCCAATGTTAATTCAATCCAAGGTGATGAATGAGGTACAAACCAATTTTGATCGGGCGGGGAGCGAAATTGGTTTGAACATGTTTAATATAATAAGAACAAACCTTAAGCTTAAACATAAGACTGATAAAAGATTTAAGAGAACTGAAAGGTTCTCTTTTTTATTCAGTATTTTCCTCAACCTCTTTCACTGCATTATAAGCAGCAGTAGGTTCAATATTTAGTAGTTTTTTGCCAAAGCTTCTGAGCCACCAAACCAGTTGAGAAGTAAAAGGAACTGTTGCACTAACCTCAACAATATTTTCTTCTAACGGCGTAATCTTTTGGTCTTTACTTAACTGACTTTCATAAAAACTTTTTGCTGTATTTTCTGTCATCGTCAATTTGAGTTGAATCTGTTCAGTTGGTTTGTTGTAATCTACACGGAAACCAAGCGCACCAGATTCAATATAGTTATCAATATCAAAATTTACGGGATGTAAAGCACGGCTATCAAGTACAGTTGCTGCTTTAAAGCGGTGCAAGGCAAAAGTTTGTACTTCAGTTTTATCATTTCTGGTACAGATTAAATAAATTACTGCACCTTTTTGAACCAAAGCTAAAGGATTTAAAATATAGGACTTATCTTCGCCTGAATTGGTTCGTGCTTTATATACACATTCAATTTGTTTATCTTGTAGCAAGCCTTCATAAATTGCTTGTTGAGCTTGTTTATCAACCATCGGAGGGATTAATGGTTGCGAAGCAGGAACAATACGAACGCGATTGATCCATTGTCTGACATTGTTTTGTGTAGACAAACTACGTTTTGCCAGATCAAACCAAGGTGTCATTTCCTCAAGTAAACTTGGCGGAAGTAAGTGTCTTAAATGCTCTTCTACCATCATAAAAGTTACAGCTTGAGAGCTGGTCATATGTGGCAAGCTTTGGATTGGTGCATCTGAACGCCAACGCCAACCTTGCGGTACAGTCTTATTGCTTTCAATGGGAAAGCGTTGAGCAATCTGATTTAAATCCCGCTGAATGGTTCGCAGACTAATTTCGATTCCTTCACGTTGTAATGTTTCTTGTAATTCACGTGTCCCCATCCATTTCCCTGTAGAAAGACGAGACAATATCTGCCATTGGCGATAAAGGCTATTGGAAGTTTCTTTTTCTTGTACGGATGACATAAGCGTAATACGTAATTTAATGGTCTAAAGCAGACACAATAAAAAAACTAGCACTATTTAGCAAGCCCATGATCTTGAGATTACGTATTTACGACTGAAACAACTGTCGATTTATTGAATGATCTTAAGTCTGATGAAAAAATAATCGCTTTATTTAAATGGCATTGAAATTGCTTATTTAAGATATAAATAAATGATGAGACGAGGTTTCTATGTCAGAACAAGAACACAGCCTACATGTCAGTGCGGATTATTATACTCAAGAGCAAACGGCAGCGGTATCAGTCCATTCGTCTACATTTATCCCACAACTTAGTGTCAGTACAAACTTGTTTGAGCAGCTTAAATCTGAGTTTTTTAATGAGATGCTTGATGACAAAAGTTTTAATGCGGAAGCTTCGAAAAAAATTGAACAATGGTTGAGTATTCGTAGTCTCGATGAGTTACGAACACTTGGTAGTCAAGCGAAGCAACATTTCCTTTATCAGGGAATCACATTCAATGTTTACGGCGATCAAGAGGGTGCTGAGCGAACCATTCCTTATGATTTGATTCCAAGAGTGATTGAAAAGAAACAATGGGAAAAAATTTCATCAGGTTGCGCACAACGTGTGAAAGCACTCAATTCATTTTTAGATGATATTTATCATGGACAACATATTTTAAAAGAGGGGCTTATTCCTGCTGATCAAGTGATTGCGCATGAAGCATTTCAGCCACATATGTTAAATCATCATCTTAAAGGGAAGGTTTATTCACAAATTAGCGGTATTGATATTATTCGTGATGGTCAGGGTGATTTCTTCGTACTTGAAGATAACTTAAGAACACCGTCTGGCGTATCTTATATGATTGAGAGTCGTAAGATTAGTCAAAAACTAATGCCTGACTTATGTATCAGTAACAATTTGCAAGGTATAGAACAATATCCAACTTTATTAAGAGCAATTTTAGAAGAGAACGCTTATGTGGATAAGCCACTTATTGTGGTATTAACACCGGGTCGTTTTAACAGTGCTTATTATGAGCATTCATTTTTAGCACGAGAAATGGATGTGCCATTAGTCACGAGTCGAGATTTATTTGTTGAAAATGATCGAGTGTTTGTTAAAACAATCCGTGGTCGTCAGCAAGTTGATGTGATTTATCGCCGTGTCGATGATGATTTCCTTGATCCGTTGACTTTTAGACCTGATAGCACATTAGGAGTCGCAGGGCTGATGTCGGCTTATTTGCAAAAAAATGTTGTGATTGCAAATGCACCGGGTACAGGTGTTGCTGACGATAAATCAATTTATCCTTATGTTGATAAAATGATTCAATTTTATTTGGGTGAAACAGCAATTTTAAATAATGTTCCGACATATCAATGTCGTGATCAAGAACACTTGGATTATGTACTTAATAATTTAGAAAAATTGGTTGTGAAAGAGGCACAAGGTTCGGGTGGATACGGGATGTTGATTGGACCACAAGCAGATCAACAACAAATTGAACTATTTAGACAAAAAATTATTGAAACACCACATTTGTATATTGCACAACCAACTCTGGCACTTTCTGTAGCACCAACATTAACGTCTGAAGGGGTTGCTGAGCGACATATTGATTTACGTCCATTCGTTTTGAGTTCGCCTTATCGTACTGAGATTGTGCCAGGAGGTCTGACTCGAGTTGCAATGCAAGCGGGTTCTTTAGTGGTTAATTCCTCTCAAGGCGGTGGTATCAAAGATACATGGGTTGTAGAAACATTGCATTCTTGAACGCTTTCCTTAAGAGTTTTAGTCCAAAGTCTATAGCCTAGTGCCGTACTTTGGGGATTTTGATCATATATAAGGGAGGAAATTTATGCTTTTACTTAGCTCAAGCGCTCATCATATTTATTGGTTAGGTCGTTATTTATTTAGAATTGGTCATGTTGCTAGCCATTTGCCATTTTGTGATGATGAACAAGCAGCAGATTTTGCTCAAGCACTTTGTTTACATATCGATGATGCTGAGAATCTGAATAATTTTATGCTAGATCATCAACAACCCTATTCTTTATTGAGCCAGCTTGAGATTGCTCGAGATAATATTCAAGAATTACGTGGTTTACTGTCAGCTCAAACCTATGCTGAGCTGAATCATATAATTAAAAATGCAGTATCAGATGGTGAAGAGATTCAAGCCGTCGTAGGGAAGTGTTGTGCTCTTTTAAAAACAGAACAAAACGATGTTTTCTTATTCTTTCATGTTGGACAATGTATTGAAAAAATTGATACGCATTTCCGTTTTCAACATAATATTCAGGATGTTATAGCTTCGATTGATCCGATTATTGAACAGTTATTTGAACTAGGTTGGGATGACTTGCAGCCAAATTGGCAGATTCTAAAAGAGCAACCTTATTTAAATCAGTTTTATGCCTTTACCTATAAGTTAGAAAATCAATTTGAGGCATTCTCATGAAACTCATGGTGAATCATCAAACGCACTATCGTTATACGCAAGTTGCTCGAAATAGTGTGCAATCGATTAAAATGATGCCACAGAGTTCTATGCACCAAAGCATAGAAAACTGGCATATTAGTGTGCCGGGACAATATTCATGTCAAAGAGACGCATTTAATAATTTATGGATTACTGCAACTCAGAGGCATGAATATCGCTACTTGACCATTATGGCACAAGGTGTCGTTGATTTATATGCAACAGAACTCGGCTATGTAGAAACGGATGTTTCTCCAATGCTTTTTTTGCAGCGTACCATGATGACGTGTTGCGATCTAAGTATGCTTGATTTTGCTCAGGCGGTGGTCAAAGTAAAAGATCGTAAGCATTTAATACTTTTATCTGAGAAAATTTTACAACAAGTTCAGTACCAGCCTGAGACCACCTCAGTGACGACTGCTGCAATTGATGCATTTCATGCAAGACAAGGTGTATGTCAAGATCATGCACATATTTTAATTGCAATGTGCCGTGGATTACATTTACCAGCTCGTTATGTGTCTGGCTATATATATGATGCAAATCAACCGCACCTAGCCAGTCATGCATGGGCTGAGGTTTTTGTAGAAAATGAGTGGTATTGTTTCGATGTAAGTAACCAGATATTTACCCCAAAAAATCATATTTATGTCGCAGTTGGTCGTGATTATCTAGATGTTGCACCAATTCGAGGTATCCGTGAGCAAGGTGGGATGGAAAGTATGATATCTACGGTTCAAGTTTTGGCTTGTTGAAGGTAAGAGAAGAAGAGATGACCTATTGTTGTGCATTAAGATTAGAGCAAGGTTTGGTATTGATTAGTGATACTCGAACTAATGCAGGGGTCGATCATATTTCTGTATTTCGTAAATTACATACCTTTGGTGTTGAAGGTGAGCGTTTTATTGCATTGCAAACAGCAGGTAATTTAGCAACAACACAAGCTGTTATTGGTCATTTACAAAATGCTTTAGCATTACATCAAGAGCCAAATTTATATAGCGCAAATACCATGTTTGAAGTTGCTGAATTAATTGGAAAGACTTTGCGTAAGGTACTCGAGGATGTTACGACCGATACTCAGGAACAGATGAACTACTCGTGTAGTATTTTGGTGTGTGGGCAGATACAGGGTGAGGAAATGCAACTGTATAATGTCTATCCACAAGGTAATTTTATCTGTGCGACTACCGATACCCCATATTTCCAGATTGGTGAAAGTAAGTATGGAAAGCCAATTTTAGATCGTGCACTGCACTATACGATGCCATTAGATGATGCGTTACGTTGCAGTTTGATCTCTTTTGATTCAACATTAAGGTCTAATGTTTCTGTTGGATTGCCTTTAGACGCGTTGGTTTATCATAAAGATAGTTTTAAAATTCCTGAAGGGAAACGCATCCGAGAAGATGATCCTTACTTTACCCAAATTAGTAAACAGTGGTCTGATACCTTGCGCCGTGGACTTCAAGAGTTACCAAAGCCTACGACTGATTATGGTTTGTAATCATCTAAGAAAAATCCAAGCAAAGGCTTGGATTTTTTATCTGTTTTAAATCACTTTTCGAATGGGTCTATTACTTAACCGACATAATAATTCGTAACCAATCGTGCCATTTGCCGCAGCGACATCATCGACGAGTCGATGTTTGCCCCATAGTTCTACTTTAGCACCTAATTCAGCTTTAACCTGAGTAACGTCAATCGCAATCATGTCCATGCTGACACGACCAATAACAGGAACAAGTTGTTGATCAATCGCAACGAAATTTGGTTTTAAATAAGCACGTGGGTAACCATCACCATATCCAATGGAAACAATGGCAATATTTGATGGGCATGAAGCCGTAAAGCTAGAACCATATCCTACAAATTCACCTTGTTGAATTTGATTAAGCGCAATGATTTCTGCACTAAAGGTCATTACAGGCTTTAAATCAAGTTCATATATATTTTTGTCAGCAAATGGACTTGCGCCATAAAGCATGATACCTGGGCGAACGAAATCGAAATGCAATTCAGGATATTTATAGATCGCAGCAGAGTTACAGCATGATGCTAAGATAGGGGCGCATGCTTCTTTGACATGGAGAAATTGCTGCTTTTGTTGTTCATTTAAAGGGTGATCGGCATCTGCATTGGCAAAATGCATGGTGAGGACACAGCTAAAGCCTTCCGATTTTAAACGTTGGATGACATCGATAATTTCAGTCACTTTAAAGCCTAAACGGTTCATTCCGCTATTTAGCTTGACCCAAACTTTTAAGCCCAAAGCATTATAAGCTTGCTTATGCTGAATCAACCATTCAACTTGCTGACTTTGATGAATCAGGCATTCGAGTTTGTGCTCAATTACTTGTTGCATTTCATCTTCTGAAAATACACCCTCAATCAAGGTGATTGGCTGAGTATATCCGAGTTGCCTGATCTCTAAAGCTTCTTCTAAACAGGCGACACCAAAGGCATCTGTTGCATCCAAGGCGGCTAAACAGTCTTTAACTCCATGTCCATAGGCATTGGCTTTGACCATACTGACAATTTTTGAATGTGGAGCAAGTTGTTTAACACGATTTAAATTATATTGTAGTGCATCACTATCAATATAAACTGTTGCTTGGCGCACCCTGATTTCTCCTTTGGGTCGACATGGAAAGTATTTAAGGCAGATCAATAACTGAGGGACTATTCCTCGTCATCGTATTGAGCATAGAACTCAGGTGAAAGGTTACTAAAGCGAGTGTATTGACCTTCAAAGGCAAGACGCACTGAACCAATTGGACCATTACGTTGTTTACCGATAATAATTTCGGCTGTACCAGCTTCTTTAGACTCTTTGTTATAGACTTCATCACGATAGATAAACATGATCAAGTCGGCATCTTGCTCGATTGCGCCTGATTCACGTAAATCTGACATTACAGGCCGTTTATTTGGTCTGTTCTCCAAACTACGGTTCAACTGAGACAGTGCAATGACAGGGCATTGCATTTCTTTGGCCAATGCTTTTAAGCTTCGAGAAATTTCGGAAATCTCACCCACACGGTTATCGCCCATGCCCGGCACTTTCATCAACTGTAAGTAGTCGACCATGATACAGCCGATTTTTCCATCATGCATTTTGGCAATACGTCGCGCACGCGCACGAAGTTCGGTTGGCGGCAGAGCAGAGGAATCATCGATATAGAGGTGCATTTCTTGTAATTGAAGAATAGTGCCTGTGACTTTGGTCCATTCGTCTGCATCAAGATTACCTGAACGTAGATGCCCCTGATGGACTTTACCCATTGCTGAGATCAAACGCATAGCAATCGAATCTGCTGGCATCTCCATTGAGAATACGAGAGCAGGTAAGCGGTTGTATTGCAGTACACTTTCAACTAAGTTCATGGCAAAGGTAGTTTTACCCATCGAAGGACGGGCTGCAACAATAATCAAATCCCCAGCTTGCATACCTGAGGTTTTATTATCTAACTCTAAGAAACCTGTGGTTAAACCTGTAATATTGCCATCTAATTTGGAAAGTTCATCGAGTTTAGAAATCACATCAGCAGTGACAGAGCTAATCGATTTTGGCCCTGAATCTTTCTTGTTGTTGTTATGCTGTTCGGCCAAAGAAAAAATACTGGTTTCCGCTAAATCTAGGATTTCACTGACAGGGCGACCTTTGGTGTCATAAGCATTTTGCAAAATATCACTACTGACTTTAATCATTGCACGTAGTGTTGAAAATTCTTTAATTTTATTGGCATAGATTTCAAGATTGTAAAAGCTTGAAGGTGAATCTGCCATCAATTGCATTAAATATTCTTCACCGCCAATTGCATCAAGCAGGTTCTGTTTGAGTAACCAATCATTGACCAATACCGCATCATAAGGCGAGTTTTCTTGTGCTAGTTTTTCGATGGCACGATAAATATATTTATGACGTGTCGCATAAAAATCATTTTCTTTAAGCAAATCGCTGACTTGTTCAAATGATTCGGCAACTGTCATTAACGCCGCTAATACAGCTTGTTCAATTGCGAGATTGTGCGGTGGTGTACGAAATTCTTTTAATTGACCTGAGTCACTCACTTTACTCTCTGTGTTTGGAGAATTTTTCGTAAAATTGGCATTCGCCTGTGACATAACAAGACCTAATAAAAAGATGAAACTGTAACGACTGACTATCTTAATCCAAATGGATGCAGACAGGAGAATTTAATTGGAAGAAAATTGTTTAATTGGTGGAAAAGTAGAGTGTACTAAAATATAAAATTTTAGACATAAAAAAAAGAGCATGTAAAAACATGCTCTTTTCTTTGCAGAAATTACTCAGATACGATAGTAACGAGAACTTCAGCAACAACATCATGGTGCAATTGGATTGCGATGTTGAATTCACCAGTGTGACGAAGCGCACCGTTTGGTAAACGAACTTCTGCACGGTCAACAACAAGACCAGCATTAGTTAAAGCATCAGCGATGTCACGAGTACCGATAGAACCGAAAAGTTTACCTTCGTCACCAGCTTTCGCAGTGATTACAATGTTAACTTCGTTCAATTGTTCAGCACGTGCATTCGCAGCAGCTAATACTTCAGCTTCTTGTCTTTCAAGTTCAGCACGACGTGCTTCAAAAGCAGAAGTGTTTGCTTCAGTAGCAGCGACTGCTTTACCTTGAGGAATCAAGAAGTTACGACCGTAACCAGCTTTAACTGATACTTTGTCGCCTAATTTACCAAGATTCTTAATGCGTTGTAATAAGATAACGTCCACAGCTCACCTCACTTACTTATGGTTGTCAGTGTACGGAATCAAAGACAAATAGCGAGCTTGTTTAATAGCTAACGCTAATTGACGTTGATAACGAGCTTTAGTACCTGTAATACGGCTAGGAACAATCTTGCCGTTTTCAGTGATGTACTGTTTTAAAGTGTCGATATCTTTGTAGTCGATGTACGCAACATTCTCAGCTGTAAAGCGGCAGAACTTGCGACGACGGTAAAAACGTGCCATTGAGGTTCTCCTTATTCAGCTTCTTGAATTGCTTGTTGTGCTTCTTCACGTTGAGCTTTACGCGCACGTTTTTCTTCAGCACTCTTAGCAAGTAAAGATTCTTCAGTAATTGCGTTTTCACGACGGATAATGATGTTACGAATGATTGCATCGTTATAACGGAACAATTCTTCTAATTCATCAAGAGTCGTTTGACCACATTCAACATTCATAAGAATGTAGTGTGCTTTGTGAATCTTGTTGATTGGGTAAGCCAATTGGCGACGGCCCCAATCTTCTAAACGGTGAATTTGACCTTCAGCTTCTTTGATCTGAGAGATATAGCGTTCAACCATACCTACAACTTGATCGCTTTGGTCTGGGTGTACCAGTAGTACGATTTCGTAGTGACGCATTGTCAGCTCCTTACGGTTTAAGCAGCCCCTAACTAAAAAGTTAGAAGCAAGGAGTCATAACTAAAAAGTTATGTCGCAAATTGCGAAGCTGGGATTTTAGACACATTTCATTTAAATCGCAAGTAAATTCATGTTTTAGATCGAAGTAAAAAGATGACATAGCCTTTAAAATGAGGGTCATTAAGATTGTTTGAGTTATTTTGACGTAACCCATTTTGTACAAAACCGATTTTGTAAGGCAGTTGTATTGCAGAGATACGTTTTAAATATTGTGGGTAATTGGGAATGGTGGTTGTACCTTGATAGGTTTGGATCACCAGTTCACTGATATTATTTTTCAAAATAGTTAAAGTTTTCTGATCCTTAAAATTTGTCCAGTCAAGTAATCCTGTAATGCTAAGTTGATAATAGGGAGGAAGTCTTTTTCTGAAATTTTCTAGAAAAAGGGCATATTCTTTTAAATCATGGGTTTGACTGTCGAAATCAATTTGAATTCCCTGAACTTGATTCCCTTGATTCCTCCAATGTTCTAAACGTTTGAAAACAGTTTGATAGTTTTGTTCGTTCCAAACCAGATGATGTGTTCGAAAAACTAACCAAATTTTCTGATGTGGTAATTTTAAGATAGAAACACCTTGTGGGATCAATATAGAGCTGTGTTTTTGTTTTGAATATCGAATTTCTCCTTGCAAAATATACAGTTCTTTTGCCTTACTTAAGTAAGGCGCAGATTGAATGTTTCCCCAAATCCAAAATGAGTCGAAATGATTTGCATCAATTGTTGATGTTGCGGATTGTGCAGGTTGGCAAGCAAATAAGTTAAAAATAAAAAAAGTGAAAATGATTGCTTTCAGCCACTTCAACATCGTCAATTACCAATAATATTTCAGTGATTTTGCCCAAATGGTATTTGGATAATCTGTTTTGATTTGATCAAACCATTGTTTGCGGACAGATTTGTTTACTTCATTACCACCACAATCATTAATACCACTTGGCGCATAACATTGTATTGCGCGATAAAGGGCGTAAGCTTGTAAATCACTTTTGCTTGATGATTTGATGAGATCTTGATAAATCTGACCACGAGCAAAAATTTTTCCTGAAAAATTTGATGTTTGTTTTTCATTATAAGAAAGTTGCTGCAACGAATATCCTTGTTCACTACGGAAATATTCTCCTAAGCAAACATTTAATAATGGATCTTTAGGTGTTTGAGCCAATTGATTAACTAAAGTCTCTAAATTTGAGCATTTTAGTTGCGGTGTAATATTCGCTCCATTCCAAATGAAATTAGAAAAATCTGGTTTGTTTTTTAATTGTTCATTATCACTGTTATAACCTTTGTATTGCATGGCATTTTTGGGCATAAAAGCATAGCTTTGTTTAAACAATTCGAATTGTTGATGTACTAAGCTTTTACTCAGAAGGGTGTAGATCGCAGCTTGTTTTTGATCTATGTTACTTGGATCAGATTGAATTAATTTTTGCAAACTGTTTGTATCTGCGATTTGGGTAATAAAATTTCTCTGTAGGTTCGGCTGAGTAATTTGAGCTTTTTTTCCTATAAATGCTGAATAGTCCTGTTTTATTGCCAAATGATTGGATAATGCTGTTTCAAATAAACCGCGTTGATAGCTGTCTTTGGCCTGTGCAAGTTGCTGACGCCAATATTCTTCAGCATTTTGAGGTTGTCCAATTTTTTCTAAAATTTGTCCTCTCAAAAAAGTTTGGCTTAACTGCAAATAACTACTATTTTTAGCATTTGCTTTAGCTAAGTAATTTTGAGCTTCTTGAGCTTTATTTTGAACAAAAAATAAGTGAACAGCTTGTAAATATTGAAATAGTTCAGGTTGGGTTTTGAAAAAATCTTTTTGTGCATTCAGTTGTGCCCAAGAAATCGGACGATAATTCTCTGAACTCGATTCACGCATATGCATCAAATCATATACTGCCAAAAAGAAAGGGTCTTTTAGATTGTTAACATTAAAAGCTGAGCTATCGAACACTCGGCGATCAATTTCGGCGGGAAGTTCACTCATTTCCAAATTATAAAATTTTGATGTTGGGTTTTTGAGTTGCCAGACAATTTCATTAACCAATAAATCTTGGCGTTTTGAAAGCCAAAAACCACGACGCATAAAACCACGCGCACTCGCGATATATTGTCCATTTGGATAGGCTTTGAGGTAAGTGGTGATATTATCCAAAAATTGTTTGAGTAAATTTTGGTTAATATTGTCTAAATAGACATCACCATATTTATCTACACCAGTTGCATAGGCTGAATTCAGCGATGTCCGAATTAACATATATTGTGATGTTTCTTTTAACCACGTATCTTCAATGGTGGTTAAGACGGTATAAATTTTAGTCGCTGCTGAATAATTGCTATTATAAAACAGAATACTCGCATTTAAATAAGAAGCATATTGACGTGTTGTGATTGACCAATTGGGATTAATCGCAATCAATTCAATTTTGTCACCACACTGATTCATTTTCTTGCGTTCAGAAATCAAAATTTGCTTTTCTAGATTTGGAATTACTTTATTATTTTGCACTTGTGTATTAAAAGCTTGATTACCTGAATCAAAGCTCGTGCAACGTTCGTCAAAAACGGTGTCATTTCTTTCTAATAGTTTTCTTTGATTTGGCATTTTATTCTGAGTCAGAGATGACAGATTCGCTGCATCAAAAGGTACCGTTCCATATACCGCATCCCATAAATTGGCATCAGCTGTCATTGGCTTAATTGTTGCAAGCCCTAAGTCGCTGAGTAGTAACGTCATATTTGTTTGACTATCATTTGCTGGATATAACACAGGAAGATTGCTGCAACCATTTAAATTTTTGTCATTTATGGCAAGGTTTGGCTCGCAAAATTGCTCTACACCAGCATAGGTGATTGGGCTATAGTAAATTGCCAGTGAAAGCGAAGAATAGACAATTGATTTGAATATAAATTTGTTTTGTAGTTTCATTTAGGCAATAAAGGGTGAAATGTTTTTATTGCACGAAATGATAACAAGTGAAGCGGGGAATAAAAAGACAGAGATGTCTCTATCTTTTTAAAAAATAGGGAGGAAGGGTGCAGGGCTTTTAAATGTAAAGCTAAAGCTCAAACTAATCACAGTAATTAAGATTACTGAAAAAAGGAAAAAGCGTTTTGCCCAAAGCTGATCATCTTCAGCTTTAAATCCTAAAATACCAATGTAAAACCAGTAAATACAAAGTGCATTACAGATGACCAAGAAAATAATATTGGTATATCCATATATATACAAAGCATTCATCGCAACAGTGAATAAAACCACATAGATCAGCGATTCGATTTTAGTTCTATGAATAGAACGTGCAACAGGTAAAATAGGCACGCCTGCATTTTTGTAATCTTCAAAACGATAAATCGCAATTGCCCATGAATGCGGCATTTGCCATAAGGCATATGCAATAAAAATGAGAAGAGCAGCCATATCGAAATGATGACTTACAGCCGTATAACCAATAACAGGTGGACTCGCTCCAGAAATACTACCAATCACGGTTTGATGGATCGTGGTACGTTTCGTCCACAAACTATAAAAACCGACATAGACAACAAAACCAATCACAGCAAACAAAAATGCATAGGCATTGACATAGAACCAAAGCATACTAAAACCAATCGCACCTAATACAAATGCATAGCACATCGCAATCGTAGGGGAGATCGTTTTCTTAACAAGAGCACGGTTCATGGTGCGTTGCATTTTTTGATCGATGTCTTGATCAATTACATTATTCACTACACAACCAGAAGCAACAACAAAAGTTGTTCCAATTAATGTAAGTAGTAATAAGAGGATGTCTATAGAGCCTTGAGCGGCTAAAAAGAAGCCGCCCAAGGTGGTAATAAAATTACCGAAGAGAATTCCTGGTTTAGTCAGGAATAAGTACTTTTTCCACATGACAATCAGTTTAGATCATCATGTTGTAGTGTAGGTAATTCATAATCCACACAGAGCCGACTAGAAGTACAGCGATACATAAAATTGTGTAGATAAATGCAATAAGGTTCCAACGTTGTTCAGATGATGTATTCATGTGTAAGAAATACACAAGTTGTACAATTACCTGAGCAACAGCAGCGATTGCAATAACAGTAACTAAGATGCCACGGCTAAATCCGCCCGCCATCACCATCCCGAATGGGATGATGGTGAGGATAACAGATAGGATAAACCCAACAGTGTATTGCTTAAAGTTACCGTGCGACGCACCTGCAGCATTATGGTCATGACCACTCATTAGAGAACTCCCAGTAAGTAAACGACGCTGAATACACAGATCCAAACGATGTCAAGGAAGTGCCAGAACAAGCTTAAGCAAGCAAGACGACGTGTATTCGCTAATGTCAAACCATTCTTTTTGATTTGATACATCAATACCAACATCCACACTAAACCAGAGGTTACGTGAATACCGTGTGTACCAACCAAAGTAAAGAATGATGATAAGAATGCACTATGCGTTGGACCATGACCTTCATGTACAAGGTGATGGAACTCATTGATTTCCATACCGATGAAGGTTGCACCGAAAAGGAATGTGATAAATAACCAAGTAATCACTTGATTCACATTCTTTTTATAAGATGCAAGCACTGCAAAGCCAAACGTTACAGAAGAGATCAAAAGGGCAAAGGTTTCACCTAATACATAACCCAATGATTCACTGAATAAGTCTTTTGCACTTGGAGTACCTGGTGGAATATGACTGCTTAATACAGCGAACGCAATGAAGAGTGATCCGAAAAGAATCAAGTCACTCATCAAATAAGTCCAGAAACCAAAGACCGTTAAGTCTGTATCATCATGTTCGTGATGACCGTCATGACCGTGGTTGTCGTGATGAAGTACTTCAGCCATTTCCTTAGTCCTTCTTCAAGTGTTTTTCAAGTAAAGCATAGCGTTCGTTTTCAATACGCTCAACTTCAGCAGCGGGAACATAGTAATCAACATTCTTTGTGAATGAGCTTACGATCAAGCTAACAACTGCAGCAACGAATGAAACAACGACTAGCCACCAAATATGCCAAATGAGTGCAAAGCCCAATACAGTAATGAACATTGCAATGACAAAACCAGCAGCACGATCAGTCGGCATGTGGATGTCTTCATATTTAGTATCACGTGCGTATGCTACACCATTTTCTTTGTCAGTCCAGAAACGGTCAATACCGCTAGCATCTGGTACATGTGCAAAGTTATAGAATGGAGCAGGAGATGACGTTGCCCATTCAATGGTACGGCTATCCCATGGATCACCTGTGTAATCCATGTTGTCTTTACGTTGTAAGAAACCAACGATGATTTGCATTAAGAAACATGCAATACCGATTGCAACAAGAACAGCACCAAACAATGCGATTGCTAAGTATGGGTCCCATTCTGGGTTGTCATATGTATTCAAACGACGAGTCATACCCATGAAACCAAGGATATAAAGCGGCATGAATGCAAAATAGAAACCGAAGAACCAGAACCAGAACGCAGCTTTACCCCATGCTTCGTTGAGCTTCCAACCAAACATTTTCGGCCAATAGAAGATGATGCCGGCAAACATACCAAACACCACACCACCGATAATTACGTTATGGAAGTGAGCGATCAAGAAGAGTGAGTTGTGTACGAGGAAGTCCGCAGGTGGAACCGCCATTAATACACCAGTTAAACCACCGATACCAAATGTGATTAGGAAGCCAAGCGTCCATAACATTGGAGTAGTAAAGGTGATGCGACCTTTATACATTGTGAATAACCAAGAGAAGATTTTCACACCTGTAGGAATCGCAATAACCATGGTCATGATACCGAAGAACGCGTTAACGTTCGCACCAGCACCCATGGTGAAGAAGTGGTGAAGCCATACAACGAACGCAAGTACAGTAATCGCAATCGTTGCATACACCATAGACTTGTAACCGAACAACGCTTTACGAGAGAAGGTTGCAACGATTTCTGAGTATAGACCAAATGCTGGTAATACCAAGATATATACTTCAGGGTGACCCCATGTCCAAATCAAGTTCACATAAAGCATTGGACTACCGCCAAGCTCATTGGTGAAGAAGTGGAAGCCGAAGTAACGGTCTAGCGTCAACATTGCAAGCGTACCTGTTAATACAGGGAATGATGCAATGATTAATACAGCCGTACAAAGTGAAGTCCACGTAAAGATTGGCATATCCATCAATTTCATGCCAGGCGCACGCATTTTAATGATGGTAACAAAGAAGTTAACACCAGATAAAAGTGTACCAAGACCAGAAACCTGAAGAGCCCAGATGTAGTAGTCAACACCAACACCAGGAGAATATTGAATGCCAGATAGAGGAGGGTAAGCCATCCAACCAGTCGCAGCAAATTCACCCAATACTAATGAAACCATCATCAAACCAGCAGCACCAGCGAATAACCAGAAGCTTAAAGAGTTTAATAATGGGAAAGCAACGTCACGTGCACCAATCTGTAAAGGTACAGAGATGTTCATCATACCAACAACAAGACCCATTGCTACGAAGAAGATCATGATTACGCCGTGTGCCGTAAAGATCTGATCGTAATGGTCAGGATGTAGGTAACCTTCACCGCCGCCTTTCGCGAGGAAAAGTTGTAAACGCATCATGATCGCATCGGCGAAACCACGCAAAAGCATGACCACAGATACGATGATATACATGATACCGATTTTCTTATGGTCTACTGATGTAAACCATTCATTCCATAAGTATCCCCATTTTTTGAAATAGGTAATACCGCCAAGAACTGCAATTCCACCAAGTGCCATAAGGACCATGGTGACAAGTACAATTGGCTCTGTTGGGATAGAGTCCCAACCCAGTTTACCAAAAATCATATCCATGTCTTATTCCCCTTGAGCAGCGTGTTCAGCTGCAGCATGAGTTTCTGCTGTTGCATGTCCAGCAGAGTGGTCAGCACCGTGATAGTTACTCATATAGCGGTTGATGATTGTTTCAAACAACTTAGGCTCAACAGAAGAGTAATAAGTCACAGGGTGTGGCTTAGTCGGGAACGGTTTCATTGCTTCAGCTTTAGCAACTGCTTCTTCATCACCAGCAGCTTTAGCACGATTCACTAAATGCTCGATCTGATGCTTAGAACGATCACCATCTTTAAGCGTTGCTAACTCAGCTTGGTCAAGTGTACCTTTTTGAATCGCTTCAGCATTGATACTTGTACCATTACCAGCTTTAACAGCTTCTACCCATTTTGCAAATTCAGCTTCAGTTACGCTGTGTGCTTTAAAGCGCATTTGAGAGAAACCGTAACCTGAATAGTTTGCTGAGAAACCACGGAATACACCTGGTTCATCTGCTAACAAGTGAAGGTGAGTTTGCATACCCGCCATTGCATAGATCTGACCACCTAACTGTGGGATGAAGAACGAGTTCATCGTAAAGTTAGACGTAATCTTAAAGCTTACAGGCGTTTTTTCTGGGAAGCGTACTTCGTTTACCGTTGCAATATTTTGCTCAGGATAGATAAAAATCCATTTAAACTGTTCAGCGACAGCTTGAATAGTTAATGGTGCTTTATCTGATTCTAACGGACGGTAAGGGTCGTACTTGTGGGAACCCCACCAAGTTAACCAAGCTAAAATACCAATAATAATGACAGGAACACCCCAAACAACGATCTCAATTGTCGTAGAGTGTGCCCAAGTAGGTTTATAGTCTGCATCTTTATTCGATGCGCGATATTGCCAACCAAACCATAATGCCATTACGATTGATGGAATTACCACCAATAGCATTAGATAGATCGCAGTCATCATCAGGCTACTTTGACCTTGACCAACTGGACCTTTATTGTTTAGAAGTACCATATCACCACCACACCCAGTTAAGAGTGCAGCCATCGTTGATAAAGACAATACAGCTAAAATCGTTTGTCTCATTTTACAACCTCGGTGAAGAGTCCCATTCCCTAATTAAATTATGGGATAGCGATTAAAGTGTCGCATGATTGATAAGAATTTTTTGTGAAATGCTTAGCAATCATGCGACACCGCTACGTTGTTGGGCATTATGCCTCATATTGAAAAACTAAGCTATATCTAACACGGTCAGAAATACTTGTTTTAAAACCCGATTTATTTTGTAGGAATTGTTATTTAATTGTATATCTTTTCTATAAATATCAATTTTCTATGTAAGAAAAGAGGAATAAATCCTCTTTTGCTTAGTTAATTAAAAATTATTGCTTTACGACCTTAGTTTTTGCCAATTTATCATGCAAAGTTTGACGATTTTTATTAAATGCAAAGAAAGCATAGTCGATAATGGTAATAAATGGCATAAACAATAAATTCAGAATGATAAATAAAGCACTTCTCAACCAAAAAGCTCTAATCGTATTGACTGACGCATGTGTTTCAGCATCTACGATTTTAATTTTGGTTATTTTTTTACCAATGCTTTGTCCTGATTTTGCAATTAAAAAAGCTTGTAGCATCAGCATAAGGATCAAATAAACAAAAATACTCATCCATGCTTCATTTGGAATAAGCTGCATAAGTTGCTGTTGTAATTCAACAGCTTTGCTTGATGCGACTTGAGCAGCTTGTAATTGTTTCTGAATCTCGAATAGTTCAGCATATTGACTTTCATTGAAGAAGAAAGATGGGATCGCTGCCATGGGCAACCAAAGTGTTAAATCAATTACTTTGGCAAGTAAACGTGAGTGAAAAGAAGCAAGTTCAGTCGGTTTTTGTTCAACTTTGATTTTAAAAGCTGACTGCTCAGTTTTATTGTTAATTTGATGATTGAATGATGAATAACCTACAGGTTCGTAGACAAGTTTTCCTTGAGTGAGTTCGCCAAGAGTTTTCCATTCACTCATACCTTCGTGCCAAACCAAGTCTGTAAGTAATACTTGTTGGCTAGAAAGCATTTGGTTCAGTTGGTCTAAACTATAAGGTCCAGCTTGTTGGTTATTACGAGCCAAGTAAATTTGCATAATTAAAAATTCTCAATGACTAAAGATGAAAAAAGACCCTACGAAAGGGCCTTTTTTTAAAAAGACTAGGCTTTCTTGATTTGTTCTTCAGCAAGGAAGAACCAAGTATCAAGCACTGAGTCAGGGTTAAGTGACACAGATTCAATACCTTGTTCCATGAGCCATTTAGCAAGGTCAGGGTGGTCTGAAGGACCTTGACCACAAATACCAACGTATTTTCCTGCTTTACGGCATGCATGAATTGCCATAGAAAGAAGGGCTTTAACCGCTGGATCACGCTCATCAAATAAATGAGATACGATACCAGAATCACGGTCAAGACCAAGTGTTAATTGTGTTAAGTCATTTGAACCAATTGAGAAACCATCAAAATGTTCAAGGAACTGTTCAGCCAATAAAGCATTGGTTGGAAGCTCACACATCATAATGATTTTGAGGCCATTTTCACCACGTTTTAAACCATTTTGAGCAAGCAACTCAATCACACGTTTTGCTTCAGACACTGTACGCACGAATGGAATCATGATTTGAATATTGGTTAAACCCATTTCATCACGGGCTTTCTTCAAAGCACGGCACTCAAGCTCAAAACAGTCACGGAAGTTGTCAGATACGTAACGACTTGCACCTCGGAAACCCAACATCGGGTTTTCTTCTTCTGGCTCGTATAATTTACCGCCGATTAAGTTTGCATATTCATTTGACTTAAAGTCAGACATACGAACGATGACTGGTTTTTCAGCAAATGCAGCTGCAAGTGTTGAAATACCTTCAACTAACTTTTCTACATAGAATTCGATTGGCGAAGAATAACCTGATGTACGTGTCATTACAGCAGCACGCGTTTCACGTGGTAGGCTGTCAATATTGAGAAGCGCTTTAGGATGTACACCGATCATACGGTTAATGATGAATTCAAGACGTGCAAGACCAATCCCTTCATTTGGAATTTGAGCAAAGTCGAATGCACGGTCTGGATTACCAACATTCATCATAATCTTAAATGGAAGTTTTGGCATTGAGTGAATTGAGTTACGTTGCACCTCAAAATCTAATGCGCCTTCATAGATAAAGCCTGTATCACCTTCAGCACATGAAACAGTGACTTCTTGACCATCGGTTAATACTTCTGTTGCATTACCACAACCCACGATTGCAGGTACACCTAACTCACGTGCAATGATTGCAGCGTGACAAGTACGGCCACCACGATTGGTCACAATCGCTGCGGCGCGTTTCATTACTGGCTCCCAATCTGGGTCAGTCATGTCTGATACAAGTACATCACCGTCTTGTACTTTATCCATCTCTTTAATCGAGGTTACAACACGAACTTTACCAGAACCAATGCGTTGACCAATTGAACGACCTTCACAGATGACAGTGCCACGTTGTTTTAATAGGTAACGTTCCATTGTGCCGACATTTTGACGGCTTTTAACAGTTTCAGGACGTGCTTGAACGATGTAGATTTGACCATCATCACCATCTTTCGCCCATTCGATGTCCATTGGCGAGCCGTAATGTTGTTCAATAATCAATGCTTGTTTAGCAAGTTCATGCAATTCGTGATCATTTAATGCAAACTGTTGACGTTCTGGTTTTTCAACATCAACGACAACAACGGATTTACCTGCTGCGCCTTCTTCACCATAAATCATTTTTTGGTGTTTAGAACCGAGGTTGCGGCGTAAAACTGAATGTTTACCTGCATTTAAAAGTGGTTTAGATAGATAGAATTCGTCAGGGTTAACAGCTCCCTGAACAACCATTTCACCCAAACCGTATGATGCAGTAATAAATACCACATCACGGAAACCTGATTCTGTGTCTAGCGTAAACATTACACCTGCAGCACCAGTCTCTGAACGAACCATACGTTGTACACCTGCAGATAGGGCAACAACACTGTGTTCAAAACCTTGATGTACACGGTAAGCGATGGCACGGTCATTATAAAGCGAAGCAAAAACTTCTTTAATTGCGATAAGAACGTTATCAATTCCGCGAATATTTAAAAAAGTTTCTTGTTGTCCTGCAAAAGAAGCATCAGGTAAATCTTCTGCAGTCGCAGAAGAACGTACAGCAACAGCGATGTCTGGATTACCGTTTGAAAGTGCTGTAAACGCGTCACGAATTTCTTGTTCTAAATTAGCAGTAAGTGGGGTATCAACGATCCATTTACGGATTTTAGCACCTGTCTCTATAAGTGCGCTTACATCATCAACATTTAGCTGCTCAAGTTCAGCCTGAATTCGAGCATTTAAGCCGCTTTGATCCAAGAACTCACGATAGGCAGCTGCAGTTGTTGCAAAACCACCAGGTACCGATACACCAGCATTGGATAAATGGCTGATCATTTCACCCAAAGATGAGTTTTTCCCACCTACGAGTTCGACATCGTGTTTCCCTAATTTTTCCAGACCGATTACGCGCGCTTCCAAAGTATTTACTCCACTTTTTTTGCAGTATGAATGACCATCATTGGTATGAAATTATACGAATGTGCTTAGATTTAGTATTTTACTAAGCGACAGTCATGTTAGATGAGTTTACTATAAAGATTATAGAGCACTAAGACAAATGTTTAAGGAGAATTTTGATGCCTGAAAGTAAACAAATTAAACGGAGTGTATTTTTTATTTCGGATGGTACTGCAATTACCGCAGAAACCCTTGGACATTCACTACTTGCGCAATTTCCGAATGTCGATTTTGATATTCATATTATGCCTTATATTACCACTGAAGAAGCTGCAATGAATGTGGTTGTTGACATCAATGGATGCCAATCAAGAGATGGATGTTTACCACTTGTTTTTGACACATTGGTAGACCCCAATGTCCGTGAAATTATTAATACAGCTAAAGCCGTAAATTTGGATGTTTTCGAGGGATTGATTAGTAAACTTGAGCAAGAGTTGGGGACACCACCGACAACTTTAGTTGGACAGACCCATGCTGTAACAGATTCTGAATCTTATAAGGCTCGTATTGATGCAGTACATTTTGCATTAGACAATGATGATGGTGCTCGAACTCGTCATTATGATAAAGCTGACTTGATTTTAGTTGGCGTTTCTCGATCTGGGAAAACGCCGACCTCGATTTATTTATCATTACAGTTTGGAATTCGTGTTGCGAACTACCCTTTAACCGAAGAAGATTTAGATGATAATCGTCTACCTGCTGTGCTACGAGCACACAAAAATAAGCTCTTTGGTTTAATGATTGATGCTGAGCGGTTGGTCGCTATTCGTAGCGAAAGAAAAGCCAATAGTCGTTATGCAAGTTTCAGTCAATGCCAAATGGAATTACGTGCCATAGAGGGTATTTATATTTCTGAAGGTATTAAGTATTTGAACGTCACTGAAATGTCGATTGAAGAAATTTCAACGCGTATTTTACAGTTGACTGGTTTAAAGCGTCGTATTGGATAATTGTGCCATTCAAAAAGCGTAGAATTGTCTACGCTTTTTGAAGAATCCAATCCACAGGAAATAATAATGAAAAAAATTGTCTTTTTATTATCGCTAATTTTAATTTCAGAAACACACGCGGAAACGTTAGCTGAATTTGAGGAAAAATTAATTCAACACTATACACAAAAAGACTTCTACGAAGTGAATCAAACGATTGAGTCAGAAGTAGTCGCAAAAATAGAAAGTGATTCTAGAAGTTTTAATTATACTTTTCCTATATTTCAAGACCAATATAATCTACGTATTCATTATTCACCTGATAAACGTTTAAAGTTTTATACTTTCGATGTGGGAAGTGGAGGTACTATGGGGGAATATTCTTCTTATGTGCAAACTCAAAATGAACGGAAATTTACTTTAATGCCTATCGATACGGGCTTTATCTTAGATGTAAAACAATCTGATTTCGTTAAACAACCTATTTATTTGGTTGAAAACTATTATAAAGGGAGTAGTTGTATCGGAGCTTATGCAATTCATGCGTTTCAACCTATTAAGACAGGGAGAATTCAGCCGATAAAAATTTTTCAGACAAAGACAGCAAAATTTGATCACATCAAAGTCGATTTTGACTGTAAAAATCACGAAGGACCGAGTGATATACCTGATTATATTCGAATGGATAAGAATTTGAATAATATTGATATTATGTTGTTAGATAAAAATTATAAACCACAAGGAAAATATTTACGTTACAGTAAAAACAATACTGTTTATCAATATGTCGGTGTGGTGGAGTAAGCATTATTGTTGTGAATAATGCTTACTTGAAAATGAGAAATTATTTGTTTTTAAGATCCATCAACAAACTAAAGTTTTCTAATCGTTTTTCAGTATCATAAATATCACATGTAAAAATGAATTCATCAACATCGTATTGACTAGCAATCTCATTTAATCCAGCTTTCACAGTTTCTTTTGAACCAATTTGTGCCATCGCATAAAAATTTTGAATCGCCATCTGTTCTGAAGCTGAAGCCAATCCTTCGATTGAATCAATTGGTGGTTTTAACTTTAGACTATTGCCACGAATCAGATTTAAAATTCTTTGATAAGAACTAGTTGCTAAATATTGTGCTTCATCATCATTTGCCGCAACGACAGTTGGTACACCCATTGAAACATAAGGTTTATTAAGATATTCAGATGCTTGAAAATTCTCACGGTAAATTTCGATTGCTTGACCTAACATACGTGGGGCAAAATGTGATGCAAAAGAATAGGGAAGTCCGAGCTTTGCGGCCAATTGTGCACTAAATAAACTTGAGCCAAGTAACCAAACAGGGACATGGGTATTTTGACCTGGCGTTGCAATTATTTTTTGATTTGGTTGTGGTACTTTGAAATATTGCAAAATTTCCATTACATCTTGAGGAAATTGATCTTCAGTTTCTTGACGCCCGCGTCGTAATGCACGCATCGTCATTTGATCAGTTCCTGGAGCACGCCCCAAACCAAGTTCAAAACGATTTGGATAAAGTGTTGCTAAAGTCCCGAATTGTTCTGCAACAACTAATGGTGCGTGATTAGGTAACATGATGCCACCAGAACCTAAGCGAATTTTGTGTGTATTTGCTGCGATGAATCCTAGTAAAACTGCCGTTGCGGAACTCGCAATTCCATCCATATTGTGATGTTCAGCTAACCAGAAACGTTCATAACCAAGCTTTTCAGCATGTTGAGCAAGTTCTAGTGCATGACGAAGTGAAAATTCAATACTTTTATCGTCTCTGACAGGAGCTAACTCCAAAATTGAAAATTTAATCTCTTGTAGTGACGTCATTTTTTGACTCTCAAAATCATATATCGAAATAATACGATATTAGATTGTTTTTGTATATCGAATATTGTCGATATTTGTTGCGAATTGGATAAAATAAAAAAAGCGCCCGAAGGCGCCAATAGAGAAAGTGTTAGGATTTGATGATTAATCTTTATACCAACCACGGTGATAG
This sequence comes from Acinetobacter sp. TR3, assembly GCF_027105055.1. Taxonomy (NCBI): domain Bacteria; kingdom Pseudomonadati; phylum Pseudomonadota; class Gammaproteobacteria; order Moraxellales; family Moraxellaceae; genus Acinetobacter; species Acinetobacter sp. TR3. Next base: position 2,021,376 of record NZ_CP114264.1, on the reverse strand, counting down.
CCATTATCATGACGGTAATGATGACGAGATTTATAGTATCTACGATCATCATAAGAACGACGGCTGTCATAACGGCGCTCATCGTAAGAACGACGATTTTCGTAGCGACGGTCTTCTTCACGATCTTGACCAACTTTTTGACCTAAAGCCGCACCACCTGCTGCACCCAAACCAGCGCCAATATAGCCGCCATTCGTTCCACCGACATTACGTCCAACGGTGTAACCACCAACACCACCTAGTCCACCACCAATCGCGGCTTCAGTGCGATCACGTTTATTGCTTGATGCCGCAGCACCACCAGCACCACCAATTGCGGAACCAATCATGGCACCCGTATTACCGCCAAGTTGTTTACCAACTGCTGTACCAACAATACTACCGAGTGCTGAAGTTGCTGCAACACGTGCTGTATTATCTGCATGTGCAACAGTCATCATTGAAGAGGTTGCCAAGATGACGCTACATAACCACATATTCGATTTCATGGTGAAACTCCTTATCCATTCTTTTGGACAGTATTCTTTTGCTTGAGACAAATGTAACAAGACTTTTAAGTGAAAATATGGAGCGCAATAGGATGATTGAGAGAGTTTGGCGAGAGTTTTGTATATGTTCTATTACAAATGAACAGATTGTGAATAAATTATAAAAAATAAGAATGAGTATGCTGTAAGCAACGATGCCTAGCTGAATCGAGTACAATAGACTCAGTTTGAGATGAGGATGTATTTATGCTGTTGGAAAAAATTTTGCAATCGCAAGGCTTTGGTTCAAGAAAGTATTGCCAACAGTTAATTAAAAATGGTTCTGTGCAGATTGAAGGACAAGTTTGTGAAAACCCTAAACAGAATATAAATACGGATCAGCTTTGCTTTCAAGTATTTGGCGAAGAATACCAATATCGAGAACATCTCTACATTGTTTTAAATAAACCGAAGGGTTATGAATGTTCACATCAGGCAACGCACCACAAAAGTGTATTTAGCTTACTACCTGAAATTTTGATCCATCGGGGTATCCAATGCGTGGGAAGGCTAGATCAAGATACCACAGGATTATTGTTGTTGACTGATGATGGTCAATATTTACAAGCCTTAACCAATCCGCGTAAGCATGTGCCAAAAGTTTATCATGTAACGACTGCCGATCCGATTTCAGCTGAGCAATTAATGGCTTTAGAACAAGGGGTTGAATTACGTAATGAAAAAGGTATCTATGCTGCCACCAATGTTCAACTATTTTCAACACATCAATTGGCGATGACGATTCATCAAGGCGTTTATCATCAAGTCAAACGTATGTTGGCTGCGGTCGGTAATAAGGTTGAAGTTTTGCATCGACATCAAATCGGTTTACTAGAACTTCCTGAATTAAAAGAAGGTGAGTGGATCTATTTAACACCTTCACAAAAACAGCTGAGTCAAAATATTGCTTTGGATGAATGATTACTTTAAAAAGCAATGAAAGGTTTTGAATTCATCATCTTGAATAAATCCCATTTGTTCATAAAGACGGCGGGACTCATAATTATTTTTTTGTGTTTCAAGACTAATTCTTTGTGCATTTTCATGGCGAGCAAAAAGGATAGCAGTGTCAATTAATTGCTTAGCCGATCCTTGTTTTCGATAAGATGGGGTTACATAAACATCATCCAAAATGTAATACGTTTCACAAGCAACAGAGGAAAATGCGAGATAAAGTAAAACAAAACCAGTGAAATCATCGTCTTTAAGATGAATGAAAATGACACTATCTTTATTTTCGAAACGATGTTTTAGAAATTGATAGGATTGTTCAACATTCGATGACGCACCATAGAATTGACGGTATTCGTCAAACAAGACAGCAAGTTGATGAAGATCTTCTTTCGTCGCTCGTTTAACAATCATTCCAGTCTATCCTTACATTTATAATTTTATTTGAACTGTCAGGATAACGAAAAAAATTCAGCTTAAAAAATAAAAACTTGTTTATAAATGCAACATTGTTAAGTTTTGTCACTTTCACCTAAAAGTGCATTCAGCTCTTCAAATAAATCTTCGTGATCATCTTCTATATCAATTGCGGATGGATTTTCGTTTGCTGTGGCATTTTTAGATTTACGAAGCTTAAGTAACTGCTCCATATTGATGTTTTGGTTTTCAATTGCAAACGGGATCGACTTCGTCAGAACGACTTGCTTAAAGAAAAGACGAACGGCTTGAGCAGGGGATATACCGAGCTGCTTAAAAACAGCAAAAGCTTGTTTCTTTTCCTGTGAATCAAGGCGAACTTGATAAACTTCTGTTTTTCGCATACAGAATACGACCAAATATTTTTAATTATCGTCATGTATTCTAAACCATTGCAATGTAATTTCAATATTTTTGAAGTGAAAAAATAGAAATTTTGTCATTACGTTGTATTTACAGTGTCAATTCAAATTTAGAATTAAAATGCATTTCTTGATTTAAAATGGGATCTATAAAATAAATCTTTTTTGCTAACAACTGGAGCGGTTGTTCAAAGTCATCATCAGCTTTATGTGCGACAACTGGGTAAAATGGATCATTTAAAATTGGAATGCCTAAGTAATTGAGATGTACACGCAATTGATGTTGTTTCCCCGTCTTGGGTTTAAGCAGATATTTTGCGTAATGTTGATTGTGTTCCAGAAGCTCTATCAAAGTTTCAGAATTCTGAGGTTTTTCAGAATTAATTTGCATCGTATAAAACGGCTGACCTTTTTCTAAATGGAGCTGTAATATTTGCGGGAAATGTAATTCAGCTCGATAAGCTGCAATCGCGTGATAGATTTTTTGTACTTTTCGATCTGCAAAAAGCTGTTGGTATATTCCTCTTTGCTCTGGCTTTTTGCAGAATAAAACGACACCTGCTGTTTCTCGATCTAATCTGTGGATTGGCGTCAGTGCTTCATAGCCTGTTTGTTTCTTTAAGCGGACGAGTAATGTTTCTTGAACGTATTGTCCTGTCGGTGTCATTGTTAGAAAGTGGGGTTTATCAACAACGAGTAAATTTTCATTTTCAAATAAAATCTCATGCTGAAATGGGACAGAAACTTCATGAGCAAGAAAACGATAATAAAAAATATGGCTATTAGGCGTATAGTGGCTTTCTATGTTTAAGATGTCACCATCAGCCGCATAAATTAACTGATCAGCAAAGCGCTGCTGCCATTCGCCGACTTGAATATGGGGAAAATGTTGGCAAAGATATTCAAAAATGGTGTGTGCCGAAATATTTTGAGGTAAATAGACTTTACTGGCACTAACACCATTGATCATTGGAGGAGAGAAAATTTCCATCAGATTGCGTTTTTTATATAAAAATAGAGTTGTTAAAGCACTTAAATTTTGGTTTGGATTCAAGTGCTAATTTGAGTGTGTCAAAAGAAGAATAAATTAACTATTTCGTTTATACTTTATAAGAACACGGTCAAGATACGCTTCATCAGTAACGACATTTACGGTTCTAACTAGATATTTTTCTACAAGTCTTAGATGATCTGTGATTTTTGTATCTCCATCGTCATAACGGAGTACACAAGCACCATAGGCACCTTCAATTGGAATTGCCCATTTATTGATATTTGTAGGTTTGATATACACCCCTTGTTCTGTATCTACTAGAACACCATTAAAAGGAGTGACATCTACTAAGCAACCTTCGTCATTAAACCAATAAACATTAGGGTTTCCGGTCACTTCTTCAGTAAAACTGCCATCTTGTTTTATACATAAAACTAAACCTGAAGTTTCTTGAGCTTCTTCTATAAGTTTATCATCAAAGCCATTTAACCAGTTAGAAATGCCACTATGATCTGGACTATTCTCAAGAAACTCTAGATCTGATTCTGCTTGGATAGAGGTGCTTGCAACAAGATGCCATTCACCTTCTATATTTTGATATGTCATTTGTGTTTATAACTCTAGTTGGGTTATTGGATTTCAATAGTCTATGGCTTTAGATTAGGCTTTACCTCAGGGCAATGTTATCATAGCTGCTATCCCAATTTTATTCTATTTGCCATGTCATATTCAGTGAAATTTACTTTAAATCATGAACAAGACACTCAAAAATTTGCGCAGGTGCTCTCAGAACAAGTACATTCAGGCGTTATATATTTGATTGGTGATTTAGGCGCTGGGAAAACGACATTTACGCGTTATTTTATCCAGAATCTTGGACATCAAGGTTCAGTAAAAAGTCCAACTTATACCTTGGTTGAACCCTATACCATTCAAGGCAAAGAAATTTTCCATTTCGACTTATATCGTTTAGATGATCCCTATGAATTAGAACTGATGGGAATTCGTGATTATTTAGAAACACCAGATGCTTTATTCTTATTTGAATGGCCTTCAAAAGGTGGAGATGAAATTCCAAAAGCTGATGTAGTGATTGATATTCAAAAATCGGATGATGAATTGACTCGGTTTGTCACGCTAACCACTGAATCCGAATCTTTATCTCAAACTTTGCAGGAACAATTGAATGGCGCATGATTCAACTCGTCGTATTCATACCCTTGATGCTGCCTTAGCCAACCAGATTGCTGCGGGTGAGGTGATTGAACGTCCATCATCAGTTGTTAAAGAATTATTAGAAAATGCAATCGATGCTGGCGCAACCGAACTTATTATTCGGGTGGCGCAAGGTGGTTCGACTTTGATTGAAATCATTGATAATGGTCATGGAATTCATCCTGAAGATTTACCATTAGCGGTGATGCGGCATGCGACAAGTAAAATTAAAACATCGGAAGACTTGCATGCAATTGTTAGTTTAGGCTTTCGTGGAGAGGCATTAGCTTCTATTGCTGCGGTATCACGTTTGACTTTGACCAGTAGCCAAGATGAACAAGGTGTGGGTTATCAGGTTGAAGTGAATGGAACAGCATTTGATCATCAACAAATACAGGCTGTCGCAGCACAAAAAGGTACACATATTCGTGTACAAGATTTATTTTTCAATGTGCCTGCGCGCCGAAAGTTTTTAAAAAAACCAAGTACAGAATTTGGTCATATCGAAGAAATAGTCCGCCGTTTGGCTTTGACTCATTTTGAAATTCGTTTTGTACTCGAACATAACGATAATATTCGTTTAAATTTGCCGATTGCTGATAGTGGTGAATTACGTTATCAGCGTGTCCAGCAGTTGTTAGGTCAACAGTTTATTCAAAATGCATATTGGATTGATGCTGAAAGTATTAATATGCGTTTGTCTGGTTGGTTGGGGCATCCTTCCGACGCAAGAGCACAGGCTGATATGCAATATGTCTATGTAAATGGTCGTATTGTCAAAGATAAAACCATTTCACATGCATTGCGTATGGCTTATGAGGGAATATTACATGGTCATCAACATTCATCTTATTTATTGTTTTTAGAAGTTGACCCTGAAAATATTGATGTGAATGTGCATCCAACAAAGCATGAAATTCGTTTTCTGAACCAGCGTGAAGTACATGAGTTTGTACGGCATTATGCCAAAGCAACCTTGTCTCAATTTCAAACCGCAACTGCTGATTTAGCAGAAGCGATGAAGAAAGATGAAGCTGATGCAGAAAATTTTAATTATCAGCCTCAGCCAAAATATCAAGAACAATTCAATTTACATCGAGCAGTAGCTGAGCCTGAACGACAAGCCAATCAGCAGGTTGTTGTTTCGACAGATTTACTCACTGAGTTTAATCAAAGCCGTCCACAGGCAGTACAGTACAATTCAACACCTCAAGAACCACGTTATAATGGCTCTGCACAGTTAAATAATGCACTAAAAAGCTATTTAGCGCCTTTACGTGAAGAAACAGAAGATGGAAATGATCAAGGCCCATCACGTGTAGATGAGTTTCCTTTGGGAATTGCAATCGCACAACTGCATGGCATCTATATTTTGGCGCAAAATACTGAAGGCCTGATCATTGTGGATATGCATGCGGCACATGAACGTATCTTGCTGCAGCAGATGAAGTCGGCATGGGATAAACCTGAGTTTTGGACTTCGCAACAACTGCTGATTCCTAAAGTTGTTTCCATTACTCGTATGCAAGCCACACGTGTTGAAGATTTACAACCACAATTAGAACGTTTGGGTTTGGAAATTGATCAATACGGCGATGATCAGGTGATTGTGCGTGGTGTGCCTGCCATTTTGCATAAAGCTGACTTTAGTAATTTAATTCCAGAATTACTAAATGATCTTGATCCAAATGATGAAGCCAGGGGGCTATTACAAAAACGTGATGAGCTTCTTGCTGGTATGGCATGTCATGGTGCTGTAAGAGCACACCGACAACTCAGTCTTTCGGAAATGAATGCTTTATTACGTCAAATGGAACAAACTGAATTTGCCAGTCAATGTAATCATGGGCGTCCAACTTGGCGCGCATTTCCATTACATCAATTAGATAAATTATTTGCTCGAGGAGAGTAGTTTTACATGTCAAATCAATTGCCCGTCATCAATCTAATGGGGCCTACCGCAAGTGGTAAAACAGCATTGGCATGCGAACTCTATGAACGCGGTAATTTCGAATTGATTTCTGTGGATTCAGCTTTAGTTTATAAAGATATGGATATTGGGACTGCTAAACCCACAAAAGAAGAGCAACAACAATATCCGCATCACTTAATCGATATTATTACTCCATTGGACGTATACTCAGCAGCACAATTTGTTGAAGATGTTTGCCCATTAATTGATGACATGCATTCGCGTGGCAAAACACCAATTTTAGTGGGCGGCACAATGCTATATTTTAAATCGCTACTTGAAGGATTAGCTGATAATCTGCCAAATGCGGATCAAAGTATTCGTGATGCGATTCTTGCTAAAGCTGATCTTGAAGGCTGGCAGTCTGTTTATGATGAATTGGCTTCTGTTGATCCAATTGCCGGACAAAAGTTCAAAGTTTCAGATAAACAAAGAATAATTAGGGCATTAGAAGTTTACCGAATTACAGGTGAACCAATAACAAAACTACAGGCAGAGCAGCCTAAAAATCAACCATATCGTTACAAATTTCATAATTACGCATTGATGCCAGATCGGGTAGAATTACATCAACGCATTGAGCAACGTTTAAGCAAAATGTGGAGTATTGGATTTTTAAATGAAGTAGAGGAATTAATTAAAAAATACGATTTAAATGATAATTTACCATCCATGCGGTCTGTGGGTTATCGTCAAGCTTTAGATTTTTTATTAAAAAGTGACCTAAGTCTCAAAAATAAAGTAGAAATGGAGAACAAAGCATTATTTGCGACACGGCAACTTGCCAAACGTCAATACACTTGGTTACGTTCTTTGCAAGAAATACACGATTTTAAAACTTACATCACGATAAAGCAGGCGAAAGAAGACTTGCGAAACTTCTTTGGATAAAGCAAAATTCGCAGGCTGTCTTTTTATAATTTTTAGCTGAAAAATAAAGATAGTTTTTTTGCGCTGATTTAAAATTTTTTTGGAGTTAAAAATGTCTAAAGGTCAAACTTTACAAGATCCGTTCTTAAATTCTCTCCGTAAAGAACGTATTCCAGTTTCTATTTTCCTCGTGAACGGTATTAAATTACAGGGGCATATCGAGTCGTTTGACCAATATGTAGTTTTATTAAAAAATACTGTAAGCCAAATGGTTTATAAACACGCGATTTCTACAGTTGTTCCTGCACGTAATCCACGTCCAGCTGGTGCTCAAGGTGCTACTGGTGGCTTCGGTGGTCAAGGTTCTACTGGCGGATTTGGCGGTCAAGGTGGATTTGGCGGTCAAGGTGGTGGCTTCGGCGGTCAAGGTGGCTTCGGTGGTCAAGGTGGCTTCGGTGGTCAAGGCGGCTTCGGTGGTCAAGGTGGCTTCGGTGGTCAAGGTGGCTTTGGCGGTCAAGGTGGCTTTGGTCATCAAGGTGGCTTCGATAGCGAAACTAAATTTGAAGATGGTCAAGAAGACGAAAATAATCGTTAATTGATCTATGATCTTTTAAAAAAGCCAGTCTAAGAACCTATCCAGAATATTTTCTATGCAAAAGTAGCCTTAAAAAGGCTAAATTAATGAACTGAAGGCTCGTATTTAGGTGCTTTTCACAGTTTTTCCAAAGCCTTCTACATTTTTCTAACCAAGCAAATGATCTTTCCACAACCCAGCGTTGTGGTATGACTGCAAATTTATGTAATTCACTTCGTTTAGCAACTTCAACTCGCGCTCTGATTAAATCATTAACAGCCAAAGAAAAGGGTTCGCCTGTATAACCACCATCAACAAGTACAACCTCTACATTTTGTAAGGTGTCTCTATGTAAAGTTATGGCATCTAATGCACCTTGACGATCTGTTTTATCTGCTGTCGTAATAAATATTCCATGAGGCAGACCTTGAGTATCAACAATGATATGTCTTTTAATCCCTGAAACTCTTTTACCAGCGTCATAGCCTTTATTACGTGCGGTATCTGTGTTTTTTACACTTTGTGAATCAATGATGATAAAGCTCGTTTGTTCTTTCCGTCCATTGTTGATACGGGCCTCGCCAACCACATTTTTTTAAAGCTTGCTCAAGTATGCTAGGTTCAGTTTCTGATGGTTTTCTATTCCAAATTGAGAAGTAATAATGCACAGTGCTTTTAGGTGGAAAGTCTCGAGGAAGCATACTCCATTGACATCCACTTTTTAGAATATAGAGCAAGGCGCAAAACACTTCATAGACATCAACGACTCTTGGACGTGTTTGTTTTCTTCCGCTCAATAGTAACGGTTTAATTTCTTTAAAGGCTTCTCGACTAATGTCGCTGGGATATGGTTTTCTCATGGGGGAGAATTTAACAAATTATTTTTCCAATTGCCAAAAAAGAATGAAATTAGGTGGTGTTCTAAAAAGTATGCTCATAAGAAAAGGAGGCAACGAGGAACAATTCAGCTATATTTAAATGTGTGAAAATCGAAATAGAACTTCATTGTCCTCGATGCCAGAGTACAAGTATAAAGAAGAATGGCATTAAACACGATGGTAAGCAAAACTATCGTTGTAAAGAATGTAATAGGCAGTTTGTGGGTGACCATAATTTGACGTATTTAGGCTGTCATTCAAAAGCGGTCAAATTGATTTTGCTTATGCTTGTGCGATGTTGTGGCATTCGGGATATTGCAAAGATTACGAGGTTTAGTATTGGCAAGATACTTAAAACGCTTACACAATCAAATCATGAAGTAATTCCTCAAAGAACTCATTATAAATGCTTGGAAGTTGATGAATTTTGGACATTTGTAGGCAACAAGAAAGATAAGCATTGGCTACAGTACGTCTATGATAGAAGTAGCGGAGAAATAGTGGCTTTTGTATGGGGAGGAAGAGATGCTCATACAGCACAAAGGCTAAAAAACCGTTTAGAAGAACTGGGTATTACTTATGATTGTATATCGAGTGATCATTGGGAAAGTTTCATCAAAATTTTTAAGCCGGACCAAGAAGGGAAATATTATACAGTCGGGATAGAAGGAAACAACTGCCAATTAAGACACCGCATAAGGCGAGCAGTAAGAAGAACATGCTGTTTTTCGAAGAAGGTATTGAATCATGTAAAAGCTTTTAATCTTGGATTCTTTTACATTAACCACAGTTTTGTATAGTGATGTTAAAATGATCAGCATACATTTTGAAACACCACCTGAAATTAATATTGGATAGGTTCTAATAATAGACTGGCTTTTTTTTGTGTGTTTTTAGATAGCTAGAAAAAACTATGGAAATGATTGTTGCAGCTGCATGTTGTAGTGTATTGGTCTCGATTCTTTTAAAATATCTAAAAGCAAAAGGTTTTGATGTTTTTCAAATCATTGCATGGAATTATTTGAGTGCCAGTCTTTTATGCTTTTATTGGTTTAAAACCGATATTACTCATATTTCTCTCAATAATACGCCTTGGTGGTTAATTCTTGTTTTAGGTCTATTATTACCAAGTATATTTTTATGCTTAGCCAAGTCCCTACAATTTGCTGGTATCTTAAAAACTGAAATTGCCCAACGTTTAGCGGTGATATTGTCGTTATTAGCAGCTTATTTTGTTTTTGGTGAGCAATTTAGCCAATTAAAATTAATTGGGGTCGTTTTTGGAATTATTGCAATTTTAGCGATCATTATCGGACAGGCCACCGAGCAGGCAAGTAAAGGCATGAGCTTAAAATCAGCCTTATTTTTGTTTAGTGTTTGGGCGGGTTATGCAGCTATTGATGTATTACTAAAATATAGCAGTAGTTTAGGTTTACAGTTTGCGGTCACGCTAAATTTAACTTTTATTACAGCCTTTATTTTATCTATCATTTATATCGCCATCACTCAACCGAATTGGCAACCTAAAAACATTTTTATGGGATTATGTTTGGGTGTACTGAATTTTGCAAATATTGCTTTGTATGTTAAAGCACATATGATTTTCAAAGAAAACCCAGCCATTGTCTTTGCTGGGATGAATATTCTTGTCGTGGTACTTGGCGTGCTTAGTGGCGTAGTGTTATTTAAAGAACGCTTAAAAGCTTATACCTGGATTGGACTAATTAGTGGTGTAGTTGCAGTAATGTGTTTAGCCAAAGCAATGATGAATTAAAACAATGGGAGTAAATTGAGTCACTCCCATTGGATGAGGGATTATTATAAACGTGTAAAAACAACCTCATCAGATAGTCGTGATTTAGGTAATTTGGCATTAAAGTCATTTTCGCTACGATAGCCGAGTGAAACAATAACAGATGCTTTTAAGCCTTTTTCAGTTAACTCGAATTCTTTATTGATTAACTCTCTGTCAAATCCTTCCATTGGTGTTGCGTCGATTCCTTCTAGTCCTGCAGCAAAAAGCAGTTGCCCAAGTGCTAGATAGGTTTGATTTTCCATCCATGCAGGAAGATTTTTCAATTCATTACGATAAAATTCAACATAGCCTTGGCGTGTGTCACGTTGACCTTGTTTGGCAGTTTCATCTTTAAAACGACCACTTAACTCATCTTGCTGTAATAATTGTTCTAAGTATTCAGCAGAAATATCAGTACGCGTGCAAAATACTAAGGTGTGGGAAGAGTTTAGAACTTTAGCCGCGTTATAGATGTAATTGCCTGTTAAAGCTGATGCGATACGTTGTTTGGCCTCATCTGTTTCAGCAATTAAAAAATGCCAAGGTTGAATATTAACCGAAGATGGGCTGAAGCGTAGAATTTCCAGTAGTTTTTCAAATTGTGCATGAGGAATTTTTTTCTCTGCATTATAAGCTTTTGTCGCATAACGTGTTTTTGCTGTAGCTAAAGTATCCATCCGTCACTAACTCGATTTAAAATTTTAATTTATTTTACTTGATCTAAATTTCACGAAAAGTAGCTAAATGTGATTTCTATATAGATTTAAGTCGCATGTAAGTGAGCTATGATCACTAAACCGACTGAAGGTTTAGCGAAGTAATAACAAATGTTTTATAAAATGGTTAAAGATGAAGAAACAGATGAGTACGACTATTCAATAATGATCAATAGAACCACTGTTTAAAATCTAATTGATAATTTTCTTGCTTATTGAGTTCTAAAATCCAAGCGGAATCTTCTCGCCAATCACCTAAAACAATACGTTGTTTATTCAATACTTGATGAATTTCAGGGCGATGAGTATGACCATGAATTAAATAATCGACTTGTGTGATGACTGATTCTACTGCTTGTGTATTCACATCCATAATATCGTAGCTTTTCATTTGCTTAGTTTCACTACTTTTCTTACGGAAACCATTAGCAAGTTTTTGTCTAAAACTCAAAGGAGTGCGTTTTAAGAAACCGAGTAAAATGGGGTTGCGAATTACTTTGCGAAAACGTTGATAGGCAATATCGTCTGTGCATAAGGCATCACCGTGTTCGAGTCGAAATTTTTTGTGATCAATTTCGAGTATATAAACATCAGGTAATAGAATACCGTTAAATTGCTTTAAGAATTTTTGACCTAAGGCAAAATCTCGATTACCCACTTGGAAATACACTTGATTTCCTGCTTCAGCGAATACTTGTAAAGCGCTGACAATTTCATCTAACCATGGCGCAGTGTAATCATCACCAATCCAAGCATTAAACCAATCACCTAGAATATAAAGTTGGGTATTTTTATTTTGATACTCTTTCAATAAAGCCAAAAACCCTCGAACGAGTCGAGGGTGATCAGGTGACAAGTGTAGATCTGAAATAAACAGGTAGGTCACACTTTTTTCCTTTTAATCTCCCTAAATCCCTCTTTAAAAAGAGGGACTTTCCTCCCTTTATAAAAGGAGGTTAGGAGGGATTATTACTCAGCAATAATTTTAGCTGATTCAATCACAACGTTCTCTAAAGGAACATCTGCATGGTAACCACGGTTACCAGTACGCACACCTTTAATTGCAGCTACAACATCCATACCTTCTACAACTTTACCAAATACCGCATAACCCCAGCCTTGTGCAGTTGGTGCTGTGTGGTTTAAGAAAGAGTTATTTTTTACGTTGATAAAGAATTGAGCTGATGCAGAATGAGGAGCTTGCGTACGTGCCATAGCAATTGTGCCTTCATCGTTGCTTAAGCCGTTGTCAGCTTCATTTTCGATTGAGTCACGTGTTGCTTTTTCTTTGAAGTTTTCGTCCATGCCACCACCTTGGATCATAAAACCATCAATCACACGGTGGAAAATTACGCCGTCATAGAAACCGTCGCGTACATATTCTAAGAAATTTGCAACCGTTTTTGGTGCTTTTTCAGCGTTAAGCTCAAGAACAATACGACCTTTGTTGGTATTTAATTCGACTTGAGGAAAACTCATTACATTAATCTCCTAAACATGGGCTTGTGACCATGGGTTTTTGGTTGAGAGAAGCATAAGCAAACTGTAAACTACAAGGCAAGTAAAAAACGTTAAAATCTTTCAGAAAAAGCAAAGATTGCGTTTTATTTCCTATTTTTTTTAACTGTAAGAAGTGATTTACACCCTATGAAGCCAAATGATGTTGTTTCAGAACTGCCAAAGACCCCGACACCGAATACTCAAACCACTGTCGACGCCGCGCAGCAAGAACAACAGGCAGGCTTGGATTTTGTACGTCAAGTGATTACAGATGACTTAAATCAAGGTCGTACTCAAAAAGTTGTGACTCGTTTTCCACCTGAGCCAAATGGTTATCTACATATTGGTCATGTCAAAGCGATTTGTCTCAACTTTGGTATTGCTGAAGAATTCGACGGTTTATGTAATTTACGTTTTGATGATACAAACCCAGATGCCGAAGAACAAGAATATGTTGATGGTATTGCCAATGATGTGAAGTGGTTAGGTTTTAACTGGAATGGTGAGCCTCGCTATGCATCAAGTTATTTCGATCAACTTTACACGTGGGCTGTTCAATTAATTGAACAGGGGGATGCCTATGTGGACTTGCAAACACCTGAAGAAATTAAGTTGAATCGTGGTAGTTTCATTGAGTTAGGTAAAAACTCGCCATATCGTGATGCTACAGTTGAGGAAAACTTAGCGCGTTTCGAACAAATGCGTAATGGTGAAATCCAAGAAGGTGGTGCTGTTTTACGTGCCAAAATTGATATGGCAAGCCCGAATGTACATATGCGTGACCCGATTCTTTACCGCGTATTGCATTCAGAGCATCATCAAACAGGTGATAAGTGGAAAATGTATCCAATGTATGACTATGCTCATCCATTGTCAGATGCAATTGAAGGGATTACCCATTCACTCTGTACTTTAGAGTTCCAAGATCACCGTCCATTCTATGATTGGGTTGTGGAGAAAGTTCATTCTCCTGCTGTACCGCGTCAATATGAGTCATCACGTTTAAATATAGATTATACGATTACCTCTAAACGTAAATTGCGTAAATTGGTTGAGGGTAACCATGTACAGGGTTGGGATGATCCGCGTATGCCAACTGTAGTGGGAATGCGTCGCCGTGGTTTTACCCCAGAAGGTTTACGAGATTTCTGTAAGCGTGTGGGTGTATCGAAAACAGATGGTATTGTGGATGTGGCAATGCTTGAGTTCTGTATTCGTCAGTCTTTGGAAAATGCAGCAGCACGTGGTATGGCTGTATTGAATCCATTAAAAGTAACCTTGACTAATTTACCTGAAGAATTAGATTTAACTCATTCACGTCATCCAAATGTTGATATGGGTGAACGCGTTATACCGTTAACACGTGAAATCTATATTGATCGTAAAGACTTTGAAGAGGTTGCACCAAAAGGCTTTAAACGTTTGATTCCAGAAGGCGAAGTGCGTTTACGCCATGCTTATGTGATCAAGTGTGATGAAGTAATCAAAGATGCCAATGGTGAAGTAATTGAGCTTAAATGTTCAATTGATCCTGAAACGTTAGGCAAAAACCCTGAAGGTCGTAAAGTCAAAGGGGTCATTCATTGGGTCTCTGCAACGAAAGGTATACCTGCTGAAATTCGTATTTACGATCGTTTATTTACTGAAGCAGCACCAGATGCGACGGATGATTTCTTGGCAAATCTAAATCCTGAATCATTAAACGTGGTACAGGCTGTGATTGAACCTGCATTAGCACAAGCGAAGCCAGAAGATCGTTTCCAGTTTGAGCGTGAAGGTTATTTTGTTGCAGATCAACATGATCATCAAGTTGAAAGACCTGTGTTTAACCGTATTCTTGATCTTAAAGATAGTTTTAAGGCTGAGAAGAAGTAAGTTTCAATCAGGGATTTATATTCGTTCTTAATATTTATAAATTTTATAATAGTATTCATCTAAAAACCCAGCTTTAGAAGTTGGGTTTTTTAGATGAATCATTTATGGATTGATGTGATAAAAATAAATTACCATTGAAATAAGTAGAAGAACAGATATGAATAAATAGGTATTGATAGAGTGAAAACTCTTTATCAGCTTAAGCATATTCTATAGTCCAGCTAAAATAAGATGAATGCTCATATTCTATTGTCTTATCCAAAAATAGCTTGATTGTAATGTCGTCTGTTATTGGTCTTAATGTGTGATTATGTAAGGAAAGTTTGAAAAGTGTAATATTTTCAGTGTATTTTTTGCTTAAAACCACTCAATTGATATAATTATCGGCTGTGACAAGCATATGCAATTTGAGTGGTTATATGGATTTAATTATTTATTTTATCTAAAAATGTTTGGACAATTGTTCGGCATTGCCTTTCCAATTGCGCTGCATAATTTAAATTATCTTGTCGTAACTGAGGAATTGATAAGCCTGCATGCCGTATTTCACACGTATGCCCAATGAGCCATTTCTCAAAACTGTGTTGGTTTATCTCAAGATGAAATTGTAAAGCTAAGATGTTATTCCCGATAGAAAATGCCTGATTGGGATAAATTGCCGAGCTTGCAAGTAATGTCGCATGAGGTGGTAAATCAAATGTATCGCCGTGCCAATGCAGAACTTCAGTGTTTTCAAGTGCAGATAAGGGATTATGCTCAACGGCTTTGATTTCCAACTGACTCCAACCAATTTCTTTTTGATGACCTGCGTAAACTTTTGCACCTAATGCGTGTGCGATTAATTGTGCACCTAAACAAATACCAATAGTTGGTTTATTCGCATTCAAGCGTTGCTTGAGGCCTTCAATCTCTTCTATAAGAAAAGGGTAGTCTTCAGTTTCATAAACACCAATTGGTCCACCAAGAATAATGGTAATACCTTCATAATTTAAAGCGGGTTTAAGATCATCTACACCTGCTTCGAAATAACGAACACGAAAACCGAGTTGATAAAAAATATCTTCTAATGAACCTAAATCTTCAAAGGCAAGATGCTGAATTGCATAAACTGTTTTAGGTAAAGAAATTGAAGTATCCATAATCTGAGTAATCACTATAAATAGAGCTTAATTAAGGCATTTTTTGTTCGAGCCAAGAAAATAAATCTTGATAGACTTTCTCTCGCACAGGCGGTGCAGACAAGACCAAATCATGTAAGCCATTTTTGATTGCTAAGGTTTGTACATCACCTTTCATTTTCTTTGCATTGTGTGTCATATCTTTGACATCTAAAATCACATCACTTTGCTGTGCATCAACACCCCATTTTTTTGGATATTTGGATTGGTGTGAATGCATAATCAAGGTTGGAATATTTAAACTAATACCGCGATGGATTTCTTTTTGTGCTTTGTGGATCGCACGTACAAAACATAAATGAACAAAAGGGAGTGATTTGGGTTTCCAATTTAAGTTGAAATCCCATTCACCATAGAAATCTTTATGTAGGCTTGGTGTATACCATTGATTTAAGCCACTTGGGAATTTTGCATTTGGTAAACGTTTGCCAACCCTACCGAGTAAAGGGATTCCCATTTTTTTTTCGACGACACTTTTATAAAAATCATAAAAAGGACTATTGGTCCATAGTGCTTTAATCAGGCGATGATCTGGGTAATGTGCGGCGTAGAGCGTTGTAATTAAGCCGCCCGTTGAGTGCCCAGCAAGTAAAACTTGATTGTGATTTTCTTGACCAATAATTTCGAGTGCTTTACTGATCTCAGCATCATATTCACGAAGGTCTAGAATATAATAAAACTTCTGATGCGGTAATTTTGAGCGTCCGTATTTTCTGAGGTCAAGTGCATAAAAATCATAACCATGCTGGTTAAATTGTTCTGCCATTTCTGTTTGGAAAAAGTAGTCAGAAAAACCATGAATATATAGAACTGCTTTCTTGGTGGCTTGAACTGCTTTCTTGCGAACTAATGTTGCAACGACTTTCCCATCATAATCATCAGCAAAATTTAAAGTGAGTTGCTGATAATCTTCTCCTAATATATCTTTTTGATATTTATATGAATTTAAACTGTTCATTTTTATATCTAATCTGAATTAATTAAGAAACACATTAAATGAAAATGTTTGGATGTCAATGTAAAAGTGAGATACAAACAGTTCTCAAAATCAGTTTGAGTTTTTACTTTTACAAAAAAATCGTTAAGCTATGTGCTGTTGTTTTTGACTGACGAAATTATGAAACAAGAGACTGCACTGAAGTTACTTAAAGCTGGGGAAAATGTTTTTTTAACAGGTTCCGCGGGTGCAGGAAAAACCTATACGCTTAATCAATATATTCACTATCTTAAAGCGCGAAAAGTCCCCGTTGCGATTACGGCTTCTACAGGGATCGCGGCTACGCATATGAATGGAATGACCATTCATACATGGGCAGGGATTGGGATTAAAGATCGTTTGAGTGATGATGACCTCAAACGAATGAAAGAGCGTAAATATTTAAAAGAGCATTTAGAAAATGCCCAAGTCTTAATTATTGATGAAATTTCAATGTTGCATGCCAAACAACTCAATTTGGTTAATCAGGTGCTTAAATACTTTAAAGAAAGTGATGAGGCTTTTGGTGGGATTCAAGTCATTGTTGCGGGTGATTTTTTCCAGTTACCACCTGTGGGTAGAAAAGATGAAAGCAATCGGGATAAATTTTGCTTTATGTCTGAGGCATGGGTTGAAGCAAAATTCCGTGTTTGCTATTTAACGGAACAGCATCGTCAGGATGATGAAATTTTAAATCAGATATTAAATGCGATTCGAGCACAGAGCATTCAGCAGAATCATATTTTCGCATTACAGCAATCTCGTCAGCACGATATTGGTGAAACCTTTACCCGTTTATACACACATAATATGGATGTGGATAACATCAATTATCAGCATCTCAACGAAATTGAGAATGAAAGCCACCAATTCAATGCGGTTGTCGATGGCAACGACAAATTAATCGAAACCTTAAAATCTTCAATACGCGCACCTGAAGAATTGACCCTTAAAAAGCATGCCAAAGTAATGTTTGTCAAAAATAACTTCGATATGGGTTATATCAATGGCAGTTTAGGTGAAGTGATTGGTTTTGAGGAAGATGATAAACAAGGGATTTTACCAAAGGTGAAATTGACAGATGGAACGACATTACTTGTTGAGCCAGAAACATGGTCAATTGAAAATGAAGCAGGCAAGGTGATTGCAAGTTTTCAGCAAATTCCTCTACGTTTGGCGTGGGCAATTACCATTCATAAAAGTCAGGGTATGACGTTGGAAGCCGCAGAAATTAATTTAACGCATACTTTTGAAAAAGGTCAGGGCTATGTGGCTTTATCTCGATTGAAGTCACTGACTGGACTGAAATTGCTTGGGTTTAATGAACAAGCACTTGAGTTGGATAGTTTAGCAATTAAAGCAGATCGCCGTTTTCAGGAATTATCGACTGAAGCAGAAGTCAATTTTGAAAATATTGATCTAACCCCACAGCATAATGCCTTTATTCGTCATTGTGGCGGTACGTTGAATGCAACTGAAATTACACGTAATGAGAAAAAACTTTCGAAAGGCGAAAAACAAAATTATGCAGCAGCGACTTTAGAGGAAACGCGTGCTTTATTTGAAGATGGATATGAAATTGAAGATATTGCCCATGAGCGAGGGCTAACGCCTGCAACGATTATTAACCATCTCGCGCGCTTGCATAAAGAACAAGGATTAGATATTTCTATTGCCAACCCTGGTGATGAAGTCATTGAAGAAGTTCGTAAGATTTATAAACGTTTGCACAAACGTAAAAATCCTGAGCATTTTACCGATGATGGTTCAATTAAGTTACGTCCAATTGTGGAAGCTACAAGTCCACGTATGGCTTATGATCAAGTCCGTTTAGCTTTATTGTTTGTTGAATAGGGCGAATCAAATGCCTCATATGATTGTTCACTATTCAGCAAATTTAACAGCGTTAGATCCGCTAGAATTGCTCAAAGACCTAAATACAGTGTTGCTTAAAACTGAGCTGTTTAGCGTAAATGATATTAAGTCTCGTGTTTTTAAAGATGAGGTATTTTTAATTGGGTTGGAGGATCATCAAGAAGGTTATGTTCATCTAAAACTTTATATTTTGAGTGGACGAACCCAAGTTCAGAAGCAAGCAGCAGGTGAGGCATTACTCCGATTGTTAGAACAAAAAGGTTATCTAAAAAATGAGGCTGAATATTCAATTCAATTATGTGTTGAAGTGATTGATATGCCAAAAGAGAATTATTTTAAGGCGACGATTTAATTTGATTTGAAAATCCGCAATTCTGATCAAGTTTACAGGATATGAATCTTGCAAATTAGCTTTCATCAAATGAATTGAGTTAAATGTATGACGCTATATGATCAGAAGTTGCAACGTGTATGTGAGTACATTCAGCAACATCTAGATGATGAGCTAGATTTGAATACGTTGAGTCAAGTTGCATCACTATCTAAATTTCATTTTCATCGCATTTTTGTAGCGAATACAGGTGTGAATCTGATGAAGTTTATTCAGTTGTGTCGTTTAAAACGAGCCTCATTTCAACTTGCATTTTGTACAGACACCAAAATTATTGATATTGCTTTACAGTCTGGTTTTGATAGCCCTGAAGCATTTAGCCGCGCTTTTAAACGTTCATTTGATCAAACCCCAAGTGCTTTTAGAGAACAGCCCCATTGGCTATCTTGGCATGAAAGGTTTATTTTTTATTTACCTCCGAGAGAAATCATGATGAACGTTAATATTGTAGAAAGAGCAGAAGAGAAAATCGCATTTATTTCTCATCACGGTGCACCAAAACGTGTATTTGAAACGACAGCACAATTTATTCAGTGGCGCAAAGAAACGGGATTATCTCCTATAGCAAAAAGCCGCACCTACGGTATTCCATTTTCTGACCCTGAACAGACTTTAAGTGATGAATTCCGTTTTGATATTGCTGGAACAATCACGGCGGATATACCTGAAAATACATACGGTGTAAGCACAGGTACTCTTCCCAAAGGCAGCTATGCCGTTATTCGGCATTTGGGCAGTCACGATCATATTAAAGACAGTATTTACTATCTATATCGGGACTGGTTACCACAATCAGCACGTGAAGTAGGGGATTTTCCCGTCTTTTTTCACTACCACAACTTTGTTCATGATGTAGATGAATGCGATTTGATCACAGACATTTATTTATTACTGAAATAGCGATTAAGCTCTGCTTATTAGCAGAGCTGAATTATAAAATTTCAATATCTACATATTGCTGAATTAAATTGTCATCGAGCATGTGTATGTAATCTAAAAAAGCGACATTAAAGCTTCCAACTGTTTGTGCATGTTCATAAGCCAGTTTGCCTGCAATCGCAAAATGAATGTGTGAAGCAAGCGCCGCAATGGTTGAATTCGTTACTGCATGATAAGCAGCGGTTAATGCACCTAGAGCGCATCCTGTTGCAGTAATTTTAGGCTGTAAATGGCAACCACCATTTACTTTGATTACCATATCGAATTGTTTGGAAATGATATAGTCAGATTCACCAGAAATCGCAACACACTCAGTATGCTGTAACAAGCTTTTTGCTTGAGCATAAACATCATGGCTATTTAATGTGCTATCAACACCTTTAGATTGAACTTGACTGCCCGCTAAAGTACTAATTTCAGAGGCATTGCCGCGGATAATGGTAGGTTGAAACTTGAGTAATTGATCAACAGTTTCACTACGCCATTTCAGGATTGCTCCATAGCCAACAGGATCGAGTACCCATGGTCTTTGTTGCTGTTGTGCCGTTTTGGCTGAAATCAGCATCGCTTGAGTTTGTTCAGTCGTAGGTGTACCAATGTTGATGCTTAAAGCTGCACAAATTTTTGTAAAATCTGCTGCTTCAAATGGATTGTCGATCATTGCGGGCGATGCACCAGCTGCAAGTAAGATATTTGCGACGTAATTATTGGCGACACTATTGGTAATACATTGTACCAATGGGGCTTGTTGCTGAAGAGCTTGCCAAGCTTCAATCACTTGCTCAATGAGTTGTTGTTTTTGTGACATTCATCACCCCTTAAAAATTTTAAAAAATAATAGTTTAACGCGTAAAGTAGTGGTCTTGATGCTTACATCGACGACAAATCAATGATACATAGTCTGTAGCATCATAATCGACTACAAGATCATTTGAACCGCAATACATGCAACGCTTTACTGCATAAAAATTTAAACGAGGTTCGATCTTGCGCCAAGATTTCCAGACAGGCTGAATAAAAATACTCTCGTCATAACCCAAAAATTTAAATAATAATACTTCGCTCATTTTACTAAATGGAATGGTATATGGGCGAGGTAATGTCGTGGTTTCCCAACGTTCAGCCAAAGCGCGTTCACGATATTGTTCTAATGTCTTTTTGAGTAAGTTGGTATTAATAAATTTATCGTTTCTTGGCTGCAATGCTTTTTGCTTATAGAGGTACTCTAACGCAGTTTGAATTAAGTAAAAAATTTGACCCACTGCGAGCCCTTCCATCAGACGATAGCAAAAGGCTTGAAATGAGCGATTGCCAGCGATTTGAATGCCCCAAGTTCTACAATAAAATTGCATGAACTGGACGATTTCTTGATAAAGAATCAAATACAAAGCATCTTTAACTTCATCTGTCGTTTTGAAGGGAATACCTAAACTTAGATTCTCATAAAACCAATGGCGCAATTGTTGGGTTACACTAAATAAACTCGGATCAGAATAACCATCAAGCCGAAGATTAAGATAAAAATGTTCTGTTTCTAGGCTCGAATCTTGTGATTTAAATATGCCTAATTTGAGTAACTCTTGAACGAGTTGATTTTGAAATAAATAATTGGGGGTGAAATCATGATATTTAATGTTCTTCCAGTGGATGAATTCATCATGCTGTACATCTTCACGAGCATAACTGTCCAACAAACTTAGTAAAAATAATTTATGCATAAAGCTGAGTTGATTCAGGCTATAAATCACTTCATCTTTGACTTTGTATTTACGTTGTTCTTGTAAAATGGTTTGTTGAGTTTGTTTTTTGCGCTGAGCGGTGCATTGAGCACAATGGCAATTCAGTTTGCTGTCACTTTTAAATACACGATGTTGGCAATGACTACATTCATGAAATTGGAATTCTTGTGAGTATTGCTCAGCTTCAATCCAGAACATGGATGCTTGGCACAATGGACAATGGCTACTTTCATCTAACTGCTTTTGCAGAATCTGTAAATCCATTGACAATAAACCTATATAACCACGAAATGAAAGGATTATACATTGCTCGTGCTCGGAGTGAGAAAAAGATTATTTGCACTGAAAAAGTAGTTTTGTATTGAGATTTAATCCACTGAATTTTATATAAAAGCTAAGCAGGTGGCTGATCTATTTTTTAAAGTATGGTAAATTTTTGCCCCATATTAAAAGATGTTATTAACTTTGTTTATAGAAGTAGAAAGAGATAAGGATGAATAATCAAATATTGTTGAAATGCTCTATTGCATTAATTGCTTGTTTTACAAGTATTCTCTCATATGCAAGTTCAATTGAAGGCTATTGGCGCAGTATTGATGATCGGACAGGCGAACAACTGACCATCATTGAAATCAGGAAAGCACCAGATAATACCTATCGAGGAAAGATTGTTTATATCTATCCAAATGCACATGGTGTTGTTGTTACACATTGCGTAAATTGTCCACCGCCTTACACAGGAAAAGCACGTTTAGGCTTGGAAGTGTTGACAGGTTTAATTGAAGACCCTAAACGACCAAATAATTTTATTAATGGACTTATTGTCGAGAGCAAAACAGGAAAAGTATATAAAGGCAAGGCACGATTAAATGCAGATGGTAAGCATTTAAATATGCGCGGTTATGTCGGAATTTCAGCTTTAGGGCGTACCGCAGTATGGATACGCACAGATAATGCAAACCCTTAGGCATTAATTTTAAAATATGTGAAATGCTTAAAATTTATTGTGATTTTAAGCAGTTAAATATCCACTCGTCTTGTTGACTGTCTAAGAACATTGGAATAAAAATATATTAGATGGATCTACTTTGCACTTAGGGAGAGCATATTATGCAAAAACATTCACTCATGAAAGGAATCGTGGGAATTTCATTTGCCCTATTCGCAACTGCTAATTTCGCGATGACACCTGAAGGCTTTTGGAAAAGTATTGATGACCGTACGGGTGAACAGCTTTCAATCGTAGAAATTAAAAAGAAACCTGATAATACTTATACTGGCACAATCGTATATCGTTACCCAGTACCGGGTGGTGGCACGGTATTAACCAATTGTGTGAAATGCCCTGAGCCTTTCAAAAACAAACCTATTTTAGGACTTCAGATCGCATCAGGTTTGCGAGAAGATCCTAAAAATCCAAACCATTTTATTGACGGAAAAATACTCGAACCTAAAACGGGCAATCTTTATAAAGGCAAAGCTCAGTTAAGTGCTGATGGTAAACGTTTACGTATGCGTGGATATATGGGGATTTCTGCTTTAGGTCGTACCCAAGTTTGGATTAGGACTGACAGTGCCAATCCTTAACCCTGTTGAACAAATAAATTTGGTTCAATATCAGGGTTTATGTCTTAATGAATTTATGTCTAATTATATTTTAGCCATTTTATGAATTCATCTATTTAGATCAGTTTCAATGCTTTGATATTGAATCAAAGAGGTTTTTTTATGCTCTATCCTAAGAGATCGAGCATAAAAAACATTTTCCGTATTCAAAATGTTGAGGCTTGTATGTATAAAAATTCATTAAAGAAATGCCTAATCGGAATGGCATTGGTTATTACAAGTGTTGGTAGTTATGCAAGTTCAATCGAGGGTTACTGGAAAAGTATAGATGATCGTACGGGGGAGCAGCTTTCAATTGTCGAAATTAGAAAAGGCACTGACGGTTATTATCATGGCAAGATTGTCTATCGTTACCCTAATGCACACGGTATTAAGTTAGCCAATTGTGTTAAATGCCCTGAGCCATATACTAATCATCCAATCCTTGGCTTAGAAATCTTATCAAAGCTTAAAGATAACCCTGATAATCCAGATGCGTATATTGATGGTAGAATAATGGAACCAACCAGTGGCCGGATCTACAAGGGTAAGGCACTTGTAACGAGTGATGGAAAACGTTTACGTATGCGTGGTTATATGGGAATTTCAGCATTAGGTCGAACAGTGGTCTGGTTGAGAACAGATCGTGCAAGCCCTTAAAATAAAACTGTGATATATCAGGTCAAAGAATTTGATTTTATTTATTTTAAAATAATGTTATTCATTACATGAATTTTACCAGTTGGATCAGTTGTTTTTTAAGCAAAAGGACTAATTGGTAGCGTGAAACTTATCTGAAAATATGGTAAGTTTCAATAATTAAACCTATAAATATGAATGGGTTGGCTTTTAAAAAGACGGGGTTAGTATGCTAAATCAAATGTTTCTGAAAGGAATCATGGGAGTTTCTATTGCTTTTTTAAGCATGACTGCTTTTTCAGCTTCGATTGAAGGTTATTGGAAAAGTATTGAAGAACGTACAGGTGAGCAACTTTCGATTGTTGAAATCCGTAAAGGATCAGATGGTCGCTTTCATGGGAAAATTGTTTATCGTTATCCTAATGCTCGTGGTTTTTCCCTTGCGAACTGTACCAAGTGCGCAGCTCCAAATACCAATAAGCCAATTCTTGGCTTAGAAATTTTATCAGGTTTTAGAGAAGATCCAGATAAGCCAGATTCATATATTGATGGTCGAGTATTAGAAGCAACAAGTGGTAAAGTTTATAAAGGTAAAGCGGTCGTAACGGGTGAAGGTAAACGTTTACGTATGCGCGGTTATATGGGCGTTTCTGCCTTAGGTCGTACAGTCGTCTGGTTACGAACAGATAGTGCAAATCCTTAATTAGTGTAATAAAAAACCTCGAAAATATTTCGAGGTTTTTTATTAAATGTAAAAGTTAAACAGGGCATGGTAAGTTTTCGTCCTCCTGACCGATTTTTTTGGCTGCAATAAGTGCTTGTACTTTTTTACTCGGCAATTTTTCTTTGCCAAGTGCATCATAAGTGTTCACAATGTTGGTCACTTCTAATGTTGTCAGTTCAATTCCTTCTGCTGTTAAAAAAACGGAAATTACATGATGATCGACGCCAGCTTTTGCAAGATCATGGATCGCTTTAATATTTTCTAAACGATATAAGTGTGCTTTTAATTCCATCGTCTTAACCCTCGCTTGATTTATTGTATTACCTACATTGGCATATAAACTTAAGCAATAACCGTGCACAAAATGTAAAACTCAGGAAAAAAATGTAAGTTGCGCGATAGAACGCAATTGGTTCTGTATTTTTTATTTAAGATTGGAAAACGATGTTGTAATTTTGTCTAAATGATCGGGCAATTTGCAGATCAAATTTGAAAACCTGAATAGTAAACCCAATAAAATTATTAAAACTGATACTGAGCCGTAAAGACAGGTTTTATAAGTTGGCGTATGATCTGATAGAGTTTCACCGATACTTCTGACAAAAGTGATTTGTCACAAAAATTTAGGTGAAATAAGGCATGATTTGTGCAACCGAATGACTTTAATCAAGAAGTCTTGCCAACAAGACCATCTAAACGACATGATGAAAGATAAGGAATACTGATGAATATTGCGGCACAACCTCCCGTACAAGTAGATCAAACCATTTACCTCAAAGATTATCAAAAACCATCTTTCTTGGTTGAATCAATTAACTTAGATATTCAAGTCTATGATGATCATACGATTGTTGACTCAACCTTAGTGATGAAACGTCAAACGACTGGTGCTTTGGTGCTTTTGGGGCGTGATCTTGAATTAAAGTCGATTCAATTGAATGGGCAAATCCTGAGTGCAGCGCAATATGATTTAGACGATGAGCAATTGTTGATCACAGATGCACCAGATGAGGTCATTTTAAAAATCCAAGTCATTATTCATCCTGAGTCAAATACGCAGCTTGAAGGTTTATACAAGGCGGGTGATTTATTCGTTACCCAAAATGAACCTGAAGGTTTCCGTAAAATTACCTTCTATCCAGATCGTCCAGATGTGCTTGCTGAGTTTACGACACGGGTAGAAGCAGATAAGAAATATCCAGTTTTACTTGCCAATGGTAACTTGTTGGAAACGGGTGAAGTTGGGGAAGGTCGTCATTTTGCAATTTGGCAAGATCCAACCAAAAAGCCAAGCTATTTATTTGCCTGTGTCATTGGTGATTTAGCTGTTTTGACAGACCGTTATACCACCTCTGAGGGGCGTGACGTTGCCTTAGAAATTTATGCAATTGAGAAAGATATTCCAAAATGTCACATTGCAATGGAAGCGTTAAAGCACTCTATGCGTTGGGATGAAGAGCACTATGGTCGTCCTTATGATCTCGACAATTATATGATTGTCGCAGTGAGCCAGTTCAACATGGGTGCAATGGAAAATAAAGGTTTGAATATCTTTAATACCTCATGTGTGCTTGCCGATGAGGAATACACCACTGATGCTGCGATTATGCGAGTTCAGTCAGTCATTGCACATGAATATTTCCATAACTGGACAGGCAACCGAATCACCTGTCGTGACTGGTTCCAATTGTGTTTAAAAGAGGGCTTAACAGTTTTCCGTGATCAGTCTTTCTCTGAGGATTTACAATCAGCGGCCGTACAACGAATTGATGATGTAGCGGTATTGAAATCACATCAATTCCCAGAAGATGCTGGCCCATTATCGCATCCGCCACGTCCAGATCATTTTGTCGAAATCAACAACTTCTATACCGCGACAGTGTATGAGAAGGGTGCTGAAATCAACCGCATGATGGCCACTTTATTGGGTAGAGAAAAATACCGTCAAGGGACTGATGAATATTTTCTGCGTCATGATGGGCAAGCAGTCACAGTTGAGGACTGGGTTGCTGCATTGAGCGCAGGTTCAGGGGTTGATCTATCTAACTTCCTTACATGGTATAACCAACCAGGTACGCCAAAGTTAGAAGCGAAAGGTGAATATGATGCTGCTGCACAGATTTATCGTTTAAGTTTCAAACAAAGCTTGAAAGCACATCCAAAATATCCAAATCTCAAAGCAGTGCCAATTCCTGTGGCTCTCGCCTTATTTAATGCCAAAACTGGTGAGCAATATACCTTGCACAGCGCTGATCTGTTTGTGAATGAGGTTAAAGATGGTGTGTATTTATTTGATCAAGACCAAGCGAGTATTGAATTTACAGGCGTGACTGAGCAACCTGTGGCTTCGTTATTACGTAATTTCTCTGCACCTGTCAATTTGGTGTTTGATTATTCCAATGATGATCTTGCATTTTTGATTCAGCACGAAACCAATGGCTTTAATCAATGGCAAGCGACACAAACTTTATTGGAACGTATTCTTTTAGAAGACCATAAGGTGGATACCTATATTCAGGCAATTAAAAATACCTTGCCAGACCTAGTGAATAAAGATCCGTTATTGGCATCGCGTTTATTTGATGTGCCAAGTGAAAACTATTTAGGCAGTCGTATTGATCAAGACTATGAGCCTGAACT
Source organism: Acinetobacter sp. TR3 (assembly GCF_027105055.1). NCBI lineage: Bacteria > Pseudomonadati > Pseudomonadota > Gammaproteobacteria > Moraxellales > Moraxellaceae > Acinetobacter > Acinetobacter sp. TR3. The sequence continues at coordinate 1,993,964 of NZ_CP114264.1, read as the reverse complement.
GATTCGTGAGAAGCGTGAAGCTGTGCTAGATCGTTTAGCACGTGATTTAGGTTCATTCTGGAAAGAGACTTATTTGGCCTTAGATCCAGACCAGCAAAAAGAGTTTTCTTTAGCAATGGGCGTGCGTTCATTAAAGAATATCACTCTGAATATGTTGGCGCGTCAAGGCGATGAGTCTGTATTTGATTTGGCTTATGCGCAATATCAACAAACAGGCAATATGTCCGAACGTTTAGGCGCATTGCGTGTTTTAGTCTGGAATGATGCGCCACAAGCGCAGGCTGCACTTGCAGATTTCTATAACCGTTTTAAAGATGAAGCCTTGTCTTTAGATCAATGGTTTAGCATCCAAGCATCGAATCCATGTGCGACAGCGGAAACGATTGAGTATCTGACTAAGCACGCCGATTATGATTTGGGAACACCGAACCGTATCCGTGCAGTGAGTGGGGGACTTGCTGCAAATCCAGTGAATACGTGGAGCTTTGGTGTCGATCATTTTATTGAGCTTGCCGCTTATTTGGATGAGAAAAACCCAATTTTAGGTTCGCGTTTATTACAAGTACTGTCACGTTGGTACACCTTGGCTGAACCACAACGTAGTCAGGTGCAACAGGCGCTTAAGGCGTTGCAGCCTAAAGTAAAATCGAAAAATGTAGCAGAAACATTGAACAGTTTACTCAGTATTTAATTTACTGATTGAATGAATAGGAACAGGATGTCGTCAGACATCCTTTTTTATTTGACAATTAATATTGTCAGAAATACTATGGAAATCATTCGAATGTAACGGATGACTGCAATGGAAATAAAAACAATCACATTACCGACACGTCAAATTGAAGTTGAAGTGTATGCACCTGCACAAAACTCTGAAAAAACGCCTGCGATTTTATTGCTACACGAGTTATTTGGTATCCTCGATGTTTATAGAGAAGATGCACAAGACTTGGCTGATCGAGGTTATTTGGTTTACGTGCCTAATTTATTTAGTGGTGGTGCAGTCAAATATTGTATTCGTGCTATGGTGAGTAAGGCAGGACGTATCAATTCAGCGGACAGTGAAGTTAATCAAGAAATTCATGTATTACTCGATGCATTAAAGGCAGACCCAAGATCTAATGGTCGCTTGGGTATGTTAGGTCAATGTTTAACAGGTGGTTACGTCATTCAAATGGCAAAGCGCGAAGATATGTTAGCACCTGTGGTTTATCATCATTCTCTGGGGATTCAAGGTGCTGGTGTTCCAAACAACGAGTCTCTGGATGAAGTTCGCATTCTACAGGGACATTGGTCTACGGTTGATCCATTTTGCCCAGCGACCAAACGCAATAAACTGATCCAGCAATTGGGTGATCGGGTTGAAGCTTATACCTATAACATGCCACATGGCTTTCGTAGTGTCAGTCGAGGACTGCCTGAGGCGAAAATGGTTTGGCAACGTACCATTGATTTTTTTGAGCGCGAGTTAAAACAAAATATTGTATAAATGCTATGCTAATAAAGCGATTATTTATAAGCATTTATGTCTATAGAAATAGAAAAGTGAGGGGAAAATGTCACATAAATATGAATATGCAGGTTTTTGGATACGTTTAGGTGCATCTATTATTGATAATATTATTATTATGGTTGCATTAGTGCCGATTGGAATGTTGATGGGTTGGAACTCTATGTATTCATCTGAGATGACCTCAACCGCAGATTTGCTTTGGCAAATTTTAATGGCCGCTTTCTGTGTATTCTGTTGGGTTAAATTTGCTGGAACTCCAGGTAAACGTTTGTTGCGTTTGAAAGTCTTAGATGAAAGGACTGGAGAAAATGTCACAGTTGGTCAAGGGATTATTCGTTATATCGGTTATTTTCCAGCAATATTAGTTCTATTTATTGGTTTGATTTGGGTGGCTTTTGATTCTAAGAAGCAAGGCTGGCACGACAAAATGGCAAAAACAGTAGTCGTTAGAGAACTTTAATTTAGAGTGAAATTCTCTCATGTAATGAAAAATTCATACGATAGGGCTTGTGGATCAATTCGCATGTCCTATAATGCCATTGAGTTTATTCACGGAGATCCTAAATGGGAAGTTGTTCGAGGTTCGGGTTTAATAAAGGATTAAGCCAAAGCGAATACTGAGCAAGTGAGCTATTTAGGTCGGCTATCTTCTTGCAATGAGATAGCTTTGTTAAAATATTCTAAACCCTCCTATAAAATTTTGCTGTATCCGCAAAATTTATTGTATTGACTGCATCCTGTTTAGTTTCTCACCTAAAAAAGACGGCACTTGGTCTTATCAAGTCGTACCTGCCTGTAATCTCAATCAAAATTTAGAAGTATCTTTAGGCTATCACTCAAGTAAAGATCAAGATCAGATTCATGGCTTTTCAGTTCAAGCAAAAAGCATTTTAAGGCCAATGGAGAATGATTGGGGTGTTGCCAGTAGTTTACAGCTATCCCGTGATGATGTTGCTCATCATGGGGATTTAAACTGGTTTTTGAATGTTCCTGTCAGTTTTCAACTCTTAGATCAACGTTTAGCATTGGATACCAATCTAGGTTATCAGCCTGTCCGTTGCTTTTATTCTCGGTGCATTGATTGGATTTGAACGTCAATATCGACAACGTACAGCAGGACTTAGAACAAATGTTTTAGTTGCTGTGGGAGCGGCGATTTTTGTAGATATTGCAATTAATTTGACTGAAGCTGATGGAGCAGTTCGGGTGATTGCTTATGTTGTTTCAGGAATTGGTTTCTTAGGTGCAGGTGTGATTATGCGCCAAGAAGGCAACATTCATGGTTTAAATACGGCTGCGACATTATGGTGTTCTGCTGCTATCGGTGCTTCGGCAGGCGCTGATTTGATTGTTGAAGCAGTTTTGGCAACAGGTTTTATCTTAGCTGCGAATACTTTGTTAAGACCTATTGTTCATGCCATAGATCGCCGCCCATTAGATGATGAGGCAGAAGTCTTACATGTCATCTATATTATTTGTGATCGTACTCAGAGTAAGGTAGTCATGGACGAGCTGAATCTAACTTTGAAACATCATAACTATCCTGCCAAAGATATTGATGTAACGCCGTTTGGTGAAAAAGAGGTTGAGATCGAAGCGACACTGATTGCGAGTTCAATTGAGGCTGAAGATGCGCTGCATATTATTAATCATCTGAACGCGATGCCACAAATTCGTCAAGCTTTCTGGGATAAAAATGCAATTAACTAAGTTATGTATATCAATATTTTAAATAGTTCTATTGAGAATAACTATCTCGTAATTGATATATAAGTCTTTTATTGTTTCACATACAATAAAATCAGATAAATAAAAATGAGAACAGTATGAGTTCAGAAGTACACTCAATCAGTTTAATCGCGCCTGTCGTTTTATTGGCTGCGGCTGTAATAGCCGTTCCTATTTTTAAACGAATTGGCTTAGGCTCAGTTCTTGGTTATTTAATTGCTGGCTTAGTTATTGGCCCATTTGGATTCGCATTTTTTCATGATTCTGCTTCGATTCTACATATTGCAGAGCTTGGTATTGTCATGTACTTATTTGTGATTGGGCTGGAAATGCAGCCCTCACATTTATGGAGTCTAAGGCGTGAGATTTTTGGCTTAGGAACTTTGCAAATTATTGCTTGTGCTTTGGCATTAACAGGTGTTGGGCTCTTATTTGGATTTAAATGGCAAGTTGCATTTATTGGTGCAGCAGGTTTTGTACTGACGTCTACCGCAATTGTGATGCAACTCTTGGGTGATCGTGGTGATATTGCACAGCCACAAGGTCAAAAGATTGTCGCAATTTTATTATTTGAAGACTTATTGATTGTTCCTTTACTGGCAATTGTTGCTTTTATGGCACCGAATCATGTGGTGGAAAGTACCTCAGCACGTTTAGAAAATATAGGTATTGGGTTGATTGCAATTGCAGGTTTAATCGCCGCAGGTTATTGGTTACTCAATCCTTTATTTAGATTACTCGCTGCGGCAAAAGCACGAGAAGTGATGACGGCTGCTGCACTTTTAGTGGTGTTGGGTGCTGCTTTATTGATGCAAGTCAGTGGCTTATCTATGGCAATGGGGGCATTTCTTGCAGGCGTGTTGCTATCAGAATCAACTTTTAGACACCAAATTGAAGCCGATATTGAACCATTTCGAGGAATTTTATTGGGGTTATTTTTCCTTGGTGTTGGAATGTCACTAGATTTATCGGTCGTGAAGCAAAATTGGCAACTGATTGTGAGTGGCGTTATTGCAATGATGTTTGCTAAATCACTCATGATTTATATTGTTGCGCGCGTGACCAAAAGTCGGCATACCGAAGCTTTGGATCGTGCTTTATTGATGGCTCAAGGTGGTGAGTTTGCCTTTGTTCTGTTTTCCGCGGCGGTCACTGCTCAAGTGATTGATAATACAGTTAAGTCGAATCTAACAGCAATTATTGTACTGTCTATGGTACTGACCCCAATCTTAGGCATTCTTTTTAAACGATTTACCGAAACCAAAGATTCAGTTTCTCTTGATAATGTCGATATTGCTGAAGGTCTAAGCGGCAGTATTCTAATGATTGGTTTTGGTCGTTTTGGTCAGGTAACCAGTCAATTGCTTTTGGCAAGAGGAGTTGATGTCACGATTATTGATAATGACATCGACATGATTCAAAACGCAGAAAAATTTGGTTTTAAAATCTACTACGGCGATGGTTGTCGTCTCGATATTTTGCATGCTTCAGGTGCTTCGACGGCAGAAGCAATCGTCATCTGTGTCGACAGTAAACAAACAACCAATCGAATTGTGGAATTGGTGACACATGAATTTCCATTAGCCAAAGTCTTGGTTCGTTCTTATGATCGGGAGCATTCACTACATTTAGTCAAACAACAAGTCGATTATATGATTCGTGAAACCTTTGAATCTGCGATTAAATTCGGTGAAGTGATTTTAGAACAACTGGGTGTCGATGAAGATGAGGTTCGTATGATCTCAAATGAAATTCGAGAACGTGATAATGAGCGTTTTGAAACAGAAATTGCTGCGGATGATGTCTATGCAGGGGTGGGTTTACAATACTCACATTCCCATCCTCGACCTACAGCACCATTGATTCGACCTAAACAAGCAGGACGAATTTTAAATGGTGAAGAAACTGAAAAGGATGGAGAGTAGAAGTAACGAGAATCTCGACTAAAATAGATTTAAATAAGTCTTGGTTTTGGTACTAAGACTTATTTTTTAATTTAAATTTGAATAAAACTAAAACAAAAATGCCCAATAGAAGTCCCCAAAATGCAGAACCAATTCCCCAAAATTGAACTCCTGATGCACTACATAAAAAGGTGAGTAATGCTGCTTCTCGTTCTTCTACGTTTGCAAAAGCCACTGCAATGTTATGGCTAATCGTGGCAAATAGGGCAATACCTGCAAGTGCAACAATAAAAATAGGCGGAAATGACATGAGCAAACTGACTAAGGTTGCAGCAAAAAGCCCCATTAAAATATAAAACAAACCACAGCTTATACCTGCAATATAGCGTTTGCTTGGATCAGGATGTACTTGATCATCTAAGCTGACCGCTGCACTAATCGCGGCTAAATTTATCGAGAAACAACCAAAAGGGGCGAAAATCGTATGTGCAATACCTGTCCAACCCACTAATTGATTGACGTGTGGGTGATAACCATAACTTTTGATCATGGCGATACCAGGCAAATTTTGCGAAGTCATATTGATGACAAACAACGGTAAGGCTAGACCCAGTAATGCAGACCATGAAAATGAGGGTTGCATCCATACAGGTTGAGTAAAAGACCAAGTGATTGAATGTAATTGAAAATCAATAAATAGAGGACAAATGATTGCACCTAAAATCACTGTCAGCACAATGCTATAACGAGGTAATAAGCGTTTTGAAACAAGATAAATTGCCAACATGCTCAAGATAAAACCGAGCTGACTTTCTAAGCTGCTAAAAATTTGAATCCCAAATTTTAATAAAATTCCTGCAAGCATGGCGCACGTGAGGCTTTGAGGAATATGAGTCAGTAACTTTTGGAAAATACCTGAAAATCCAACGATTGCGATTGCGACGCCACAAATTAAGAAAGCACCAATCGCTTCATACAAATCATAATGACCAGTCGATGCAATGATCAGTGCAATGCCCGGAGTCGACCATGCGGTAGCAACAGGGTATTTATATTTCCAAGATAAGATGAGTCCTGATAATCCAATCGCTAAACCTAATGCCCAAAACCAAGAGCTGATTTGTGCTGTATTTGCACCGAGAGATTGCGCCCCTTGAATGACCAGTACCGCAGAAACACTTATTCCAATCAAAAAGGTAATAAAGCCAGCAAAAACGGCAGGAATCGAAAAATCTTGAATTAGACGTTGCATCAATGCATCTATACTTGATTAAAATTTGTTGAAAAGTATATCGTTAATTCGGCGAAAATCGTAGTTTTAAAATGATTGAATGAGTTGACCATATGATCAAAACAGAGTTATGCAAGGGTAGAGGTTGCTAGTCGTAATCCAAATATAAAGAATAAAATGCCTACGCTACAAACACCTCCTGCGGCAAGTTTGTAATTATGTTTGAAAAAGTCTGCTAATTTAACACCTGAAAAAATCAAAGCAGTCAGATAGGTAAAACTGACCAGTTGCACAATGATGGCTAAGGTTAGAAAGCTGAGTGCTGGATAAGCATAATTGGGTTGAACAAATTGCACGAAAAAAGACAGGAAAAACAGAATCGCTTTAGGATTGAGTAAACTGATACTGAGTGCAGTACGATAGGGATGAATTTGATCTAAACGAGGTAAATTAGCCATTTCTGTAGGGTGTGGAGGCTTATTCCATGTCTGATAGGCACTTTGTAATAGTTTGAAGCCTAGATAGGCGAGATAACAAGCACCTGTTAACTTGAGAACGATAAATAAAATCGGAAAGGCTTTTAATAATGATGCTGCACCTAGAACCGTACACAGGATTAAAATCGAATCACCTGTAAATACACCACATGCCGCAGCATAACCTGTACGAATACCATAGCGTGAAGCGACCGACATCACATATAAAGAGTTTGGGCCAGGCAATAACACAATTAAGATTGTACCAATAATAAATGTCGTTAAATCTGTTACACCGAACACAACCTACTCATTAAAAAACCGATTTTCATTAATATAACAAAAATCGGTTTTTATAGGTGAAAAATAAACTAATTATGCTTGGATCTCGGCATCAATACCAAAAGACTGACGCAGCAATGTACTGAGTTGATTTCGTGCTTTGATAAAGCCATCAATACCACCTTGTAGTAATTGGAAAGCCATTAAATCTTGCTCAAGTTCAGCTTTAAAACTTTCTTTGGTTTGAGCTGTACGTTCAATTTTCTCAGCTTGTTGCGCCGAAGTTGGGCTAAGTTGAGCTTCAACAACCTGTTGATCTTGTTCAAGTTGAGCCAATAGATTTGGTGCAATTGTGAGTAAGTCACAACCTGCTAAACCAAGGACTTGTGCTGTGCTACGGAAACTTGCTCCCATGACCTGTGTCGCAATGCCGTGTTGTTTGTAATAGTTATAAATTTTCTTGACTGAAAGAACACCTGGATCGTTTTCGATTGGATATTGCTCAACGCCTTCCGCTTTTTTATACCAGTCTAAAATACGACCGACAAAAGGAGAGATCAGGGTAACTTTTGCATCTGCACAAGCTTGAGCCTGATGCAAACCAAATAATAATGTTAAGTTACATGGAATCCCTTCAGCCTCTAAAACTTTAGCTGCTTGAATACCTTCCCACGTTGACGCGATCTTGATTAAGATACGAGATTGCTCAATACCATAGCCTTGGTAAAGTTTAGAAAGTTCACGCGCTTTGGCAATCGTCGCATCAGTATCATAAGAAAGAGAAGCATCGACTTCAGTTGAAACACGCCCATCAATCAATTTTAAAATTTCAACACCAAACTTCACTGTCAAAATATCAATGGTGCGTTCAATCAGTTCATCACTTTGATAGCCTTCTTGTTTTGCTTGTGTATAAGCATCTTCAATCAGTTGTTTACTTTCAGGTTGTTCAGCCGCTGCTGTAATGAGTGATGGATTGGTTGTTGCATCTAATGGACGAAATTTTTCAATCGCTTCTAGATCACTACTATCGGCAACAACGGTTGTTAAATTTTTTAATTGGTGTAATGCAGTCTGAGTCATTGATATAGCGTTCTTACTTAAACAAAATTATGGATAACTTCTTTATAGCACAATCTACAGGAAAGCAAAGCATCGCTTTCAATACATTTAAACTTGAGTGATTTACTCTATTTTCTCGGTTGCTGACGTAGTTGTCGAATGTGTTCAATCAAAAATCTAGCAGCAATACCTAACTCGCTTTCTCGACTCCAGACTAGATCGACGTAGTATTCAAACTTTGGGGTGAAATCATAAAGTTCCAAAACTTTTAGTTTTTTCTTTAGTTCGGGATTCTCATTAAACATTTCTAAGGGTAAAACTCCCCAACCTAAATTCCGAATAATCATCATACACGCAGAATGATGATTATCTGTGCGCCAATAATCTTTAGAAAATAGTAGTTCTGGCTTGATGCTATGGTTACGGCTAGCCACCACGATTTGGCGCGTCTGCACCATTTGCTCAAAGGAAATTTGCTCAAATTGAGCTAAAGCATGACCTTGAGCAATCACTGGAACAAGAGCTTCTCGTTTTAATTCAACAAATTGTTCACGACTATCTAATTGTTCTCGTTCAAACATGAGTGCAAGTTGTGCAGATTGATCGAGCAACATCTGTAAAGCATCTTCTTGAGGAGCAGAAAAAATATTAATCGTCAGATTCGGAAAATGTTGTTCAAGCAACGTAATGTAATCTGTCCAATTGGTATGCAGTAATTCAGAGACCACGACAATGTTTAAGGTTGACTCTAGCCCAGTGCTGAGCGCATGAGCGTGCTGTTTCCATTGATTGATTTCAATCAAAAGCTGTTGGGTTTTCTCATATAAAACCATTGCCGCAGAAGTTGGTTTCGGCTCACGTCCAAGTCGCTCAAATAAATTGAGATTGAGATCAATTTCTAAGTTGGCAATTGACATGCTCACTGCCGAAGGGACTTTGCCGAGTTTCCGCGCGGCCGCCGAAAATGAGCCTGTCTCAATGACAGTTTGAAACATCAGAAGTTGTTCTTGATTAATATTCATCTGTCAAAAAAACTGAAAGAACCTAATTGGATTAATCAAAATTATAAAAATAAAATGGTGCATATCCAAACAAAAGAGTGTTATAAAATGTTGATTTCCAGAAGAAGACTCATTCATGCAATTAGCTATGAAGTGATCTTATTGGTCATCATCGCAATTGCGTTAAGTTTTATTTTTAGTATGCCACTCGAAGTAACAGGTGTTTTAGGTGTAATCATGGCTGTCATTTCGGTGATTTGGAACATGATTTTTAACCATTATTTTGAAAAAATTGAACATAAACATCAATGGAAACGAACGATTCCTGTGCGTATTTTACATGCGGTTGGCTTTGAGGGTGGTTTGATGCTTGTGACCATTCCAATTATTGCCTATATGATGAAGATGAGTTTTATTGATGCATTAATTTTAGATTTTGGTTTAACGATGTGTATTTTGGTATATACCTTTATCTTCCAATGGGGTTATGACTTGATCGAAGAGCGGTTTTTCCCGAATGTAAAATTTGCATCTTAAACAAGAGTGAGATTTATAAATCTCAAGAAAATTTAAGCTACGGAATAGGGTCTGTTAAAGATTATTCCGTAGCTTATTTTATCAAATATAAACCGTTTCTTTTGGCAGTAGCAGACTTGCTGCTTGCATTTTATTTTGTTGGATTAATCCATGAATCTGATGTGCAAGTGGTGTAATGTCTGTAATCGAAACAATCCATTGATTGACATAGCGTTGAACAGCTTCTTTACTCAGTCCGATTTGTATCGCTCTATGCTCAAGTGGTTGTAATAATAGATCACGTTCAGGATCCCATTGAATTCGTACAGGTGAATGATCTTTGCGTTGTTGCCATTTTTCTTCGCTTAATGACGGATCACGATGACTGAGGCAGCTATGTGCCAATGCCCATTCAAAACCTTCAAGGGTGATGTCTATAGCTAAAATGCGATTTTGCCCATCATCTTTAAATCCCCAGCCAGCACGATACATCATCCAAAGGAATGAGGGTTTAATCCATGTCATTCTTTCCATTTTAAATGGTGGTGAAACAAACGTTTGATTAAGAAGGGCGGCATTTGCAATAGCATCAGAATAAGCTTGATAAACACGAATCGTCTGATCGTTATAAACAGCTCGGATTTGCTGGGTGGGAATATTGGTTATCATGGGTGTGGATTAAATTTCTCTCTTAGTTTTATTGAAAAAATAATTTTAAATATATGGTTTATAAGTCAAATCTTATTGAGTAACCAATTGGTTTATTCACGTTAAATGATGTTGATAGGATAGGGAATAAAATAGCCTAAGTAAACTTAAATCGTTTGGGTGATCAGTCGAATTTATTCTTCAAGTAAAAAACTCCATGCTAAACTAAGCGCATTGTCTTTTCGATTACATGATTTTCTCTATGTTTCAACAAGAAATTTCTCAATTAAACTTAAAACAATTCAAAGCAGGCGAAAAACGCTGGATTGGTTCCTTACTTGGATCGTCAGCAGCATTATTATTCAAAGAAATTGCCACGCAAAGTTCAAATCTATATGTGATTGTTGCGAGAAATAATCAGCATCTTGCTCAGCTCGAAAGTGAACTCGAATTTTACGGGATAAAACCAACGATTTTTCCTGATTGGGAAATCTTGCCTTACGATCGTTTGTCTCCGCATCAAGATATTGTGTCTGAACGTTTGGCGATTTTATCGAATATGCCACAAAAGGGTATTCTGCTGGTTTCTGCAAGTACTTTGGCTCAACGTGTTGCACCATATTCATGGGTGGTGGGTGAACACTTTGATATTAAAGTTGGACAACGACTTAATTTGGAAGTGCAGAAAAAGCAACTGGTGCAGGCAGGTTATCGTTTGGTCGATACTGTTTATGATCATGGGGAGTTTGCTGTTCGTGGTAGTATCATGGACATTTATGCATCTGGACAAGATCAACCGATTCGAATTGATTTATTTGATGATGAAATTGAAAGCTTAAAATTTTTTGATCCAGAAACGCAAAGAACCACTGAATCTTTAAAAAACTTCACCGTTTTACCAGCAAAAGAATTTCCTTTAAAAGAGGGACGTTCTACCTTTAGAGATCGTTACGCAGAAAGTTTTCCAACTGCGAATCCTAAGAAAAACCCAATTTATCAAGATGTACTTGAAGGAATTGCAACACCGGGATTAGAGTTCTATTTACCTTTATTCTTTGAGAAAAAGGTGATGGAAGCGCAAAGTATGCTTATGACATACTTACCAAAGAATTGCGTTGTCATTACAAATAACGAAGTTGAAGACGAATTAATCAATTTTTGGAAAGAAGTGGTTCGTCGTTATGAAGATCGCCGTCATAACATCGACCAACCAATTCTTCCACCTGAAGAGCTTTTTTTAATGCCAAATCATGTGTTACAGGCATTAAATCAATTTCCAAGAATTTTGGCTTCTGCTGAAGTATTTGATGAAAAAGCTGGGGTTCTGAATCTTTCAGCAGAACAACCGCCTAAGCTTGCAGTTGATCCTAAAAAAGAACAACCATTTGAAGCAGTCAAACATTATATCGACCAAGTTAAACATCCTGTGTTATTGGTCGCGGAAAGTGCAGGTCGGCGTGAGACTTTAAAAGATGCATTGCGTTCAGTTCTAGGTGAAATCACAACAGTTGAAAGTTTTGTCCAATTCCAGAAAGACAAATTACAAGTTGCAATCACAAGCGCGCCATTAGATCGCGGACTCGTGCTAAGCAATCAACTCTCAGTCATTTCTGAAAATCAACTCTATGAACATCGGGTAGTGCAACGACGTCGTAAGCGTCAGCAAGAAGTTTCTGAAGAATTTCTTGTTCGGAGTTTAACTGAACTCAGTATTGGTGCGCCTGTAGTACATATCGATCATGGTGTTGGGCGTTATGCAGGCTTAATTACCTTAGAAATTGATCAACAGGATCATGAGTTTTTACAGCTCGATTATGCGGATGGTGCAAAAGTTTATGTGCCTGTCACCAATTTACACCTGATCAGTCGTTATAGTGGTGGCGATCCAGACTTAGCGCCTTTGCATAAATTAGGTACAGATACATGGAGTAAAGCCAAGCGGAAAGCTTTAGAGCAAATCCATGATGTTGCGGCTGAGTTGTTACATATTCAGGCACGCCGTCAATCGAAACCGGGTTTTGCCTTTGAATTGGACCATACGGGATATATGCAATTCTCTAGTGGCTTTGCCTATGAAGAGACTTTAGACCAAGCCAATGCGATTGAAGCAACCCTCCATGATATGCAACTTGCCAAACCAATGGATCGTTTGGTCTGTGGTGATGTTGGTTTTGGTAAAACCGAAGTGGCGATGCGAGCAGCTTTTGTTGCAGTCCAAAACAACAAGCAAGTTGCGGTATTAGTTCCTACTACGCTATTGGCACAGCAGCATTATGAGTCCTTTAAAGATCGTTTTGCTGATACAGCGGTGCGTATTGAAGTGCTGTCTCGTTTTGGTAGCAATAAAACACATCTGAAAACGATTGAAGACTTAGCTGAAGGCAAAGTTGATATTGTGGTGGGAACACATAAAATCCTGCAAGAAAACATTCAATTCAAGAATCTTGGATTAATGATTGTTGATGAGGAACATCGTTTTGGTGTTCGTGATAAAGAACGGATTAAAGCCTTACGTGCCGATGTGGATATGCTGACGCTAACGGCGACGCCAATTCCACGAACTCTGAATATGGCATTCTCTGGGATGCGAGATCTTTCGATTATTGCAACGCCGCCCGCCCGCCGTTTAGCTGTCAAAACTTTTGTTCAAGAACATACGGATGACTCAATTAAAGAAGCGATTCTGCGTGAGTTGTTACGTGGTGGTCAGGTCTACTTATTACATAATGAGGTTGATACGATTGAACGTGCTGCCGAAACGATTCGCACGTTAGTCCCAGAGGCACGTGTTGCAGTTGCGCATGGACAAATGCGTGAACGTGAACTTGAGCAGGTCATGCAGCAGTTCTATCACAAAGAATATAATGTTCTTGTATGTTCAACCATTATCGAAACGGGTATTGATGTACCGAATGCCAATACGATTATCATTGAAAGAGCCGACAAGTTGGGCTTAGCACAACTACATCAATTACGTGGTCGAGTCGGTCGTTCACATCACCAAGCGTATGCTTATTTACTCGTTCCATCGCTAAAACATCTCAAAGGCGATGCAGAAAAGCGTCTTGATGCTATTCAACGTGCTTCAACACTGGGCGCAGGATTCATGCTTGCAACTGAAGACTTGGAGATTCGGGGTGCGGGTGAATTACTTGGTGAGCAGCAAAGTGGTTCGATGCAAGCAATTGGTTATAGCTTGTATATGGAAATGTTAGAGAAAGCGACCAAAGCCATCCAAAAAGGCAAAACGCCAAACTTTGATGCACCTTTGTCATTAACTGCTGAAATTAACCTACATATGCCAGCATTGATTCCAGATGATTATTTGGGTGATGTGCATCAGCGTTTGTTGTTCTATAAGCGCATTAGTAATACGGATACACAAGAGAAGCTTGATAATATTCGGATGGAACTCATTGATCGCTTTGGCATTCCACCACAGTCGGTCAAACAATTGTTTAGCGTACATCAATTACGTTTGAGAGCAGAACAACTCGGGATTACCAAAATTGATGTGAACACTAATGGTGGCTATATCGACTTTTCACCAGATACTCCTGTACAAGCGATCAGCATTATTCAGTTAATGCAAAAAAATCCAACCTATTATCGTATGGAAGGAGGACAGCGTTTGAAGGTCACAGTGCAATTGGCTGAGTACGATAAGCGGATTCAGTTTATTGTTGATTTGTTAAATAAATTGCTAAATGAGCTGCATAGTTAGTTGAAAAGTATATTTTTTGCTGACGAATTGAACAGCTTGGATTCCCTTTAAGCAAAGAATTTGCTTTTTGTCGGATGTCGATGTAATAAATAAGGAAAATCATTGTTATTTGTAATCAAACAGGCGACTAATAATATTCACATCAAAACTGATGTGATAGTATTGATCATCATTATTATGCATCATTTATAAAGATATGTTTAGTTTGCATCCACAACTTGCTCAAGATACATTTTTTGTAGGCGACTTTCCGCTTTCAACATGTCGTTTAATGAATGATATGCAATTTCCATGGTTGATTCTTATACCACGTGTACCAGGAATCACCGAGTTATATGAGCTTAGCCAAGCTGATCAGGAACAGTTCTTACGTGAATCAAGCTGGTTATCTAGCCAATTGGCACGCGTATTCCGTGCAGACAAAATGAATGTTGCAGCACTCGGTAACGTTGTGCCACAACTGCATTTCCATCATGTTGTTCGTTATCAAAATGATGTTGCATGGCCTAAACCAGTTTGGGGAACGCCAGCCGTACCTTATAGCAATGATGTACTTGCACATATGCGTCAGACATTAATGCTTGCATTACGTGGTCAAGGCGATATGCCGTTTGACTGGCGTATGGACTGATTTAGAAAATAGAATAAAAAACAGTCTTCTATAACAAGGAAGGAGGGTAGGGTGTCACTAGACAGGTTAATAGATAAAGAACCTAGACAGTTCGCTTATTTTCATCGTTTGATGGGATATTCGATATTGTCGCTTATTCTGGTAATTTATACGTTTACCTCTCCCAGTGCTAACTATCAGCTTTATATCCTTCCTTTTTTATTGATCCATTTTCTTATTTGCCCCAAATTAGAAAAATCGCTGCAGTACAAATTTGATAAGAATACTGAAAAAAATGTACTTTTTGGATGTGAATCCATTATTGTTGCGATTGTTTTGGCGGGTTTACATTTAAGTTTAGTTCCTACATTTACCATTTTATTTGCTTTGCTGTATGTCGGTTTAAATAATAAAATTACTTTACCTGCATCATGTTTAATTGGGTTAATAGGTATTCTTTCTTTTTACTTCTGTACTTTTTTTATCTTTGGTGCAGAGGAATATTTTGAACCGACCAATCCAGAACTAACAGTTGTTAGCCTATTTGGTTTAATGATGTTTATTGTGATTGGTAACTATTATCAACATAGAAGAATCAATATTTTAGGACAACAACGTCAGCACTATCATAACCAAATGACACGTTATATTGCCTTTGCAAATCAGCTCAGTCGTTATGCACCATTACAGTTATGGCAGTCGATCATGCGTGGGGAAGCTGAAGCTAAAATTGAATATAAACGTAAAAAATTAACTATTTTCTTCTCTGATATTCAAGGGTTTACTGAGCTTTCAGAAAGCCTTATTCCTGATGATTTAGCTTTTTTACTTAATGATTATTTAAGTCATATGACTGAAATAGCAAAACAGTATGAAGCAACCGTTGATAAGTTTATGGGCGATGCGATTCTCATCTTCTTCGGTGATCCAAATTCTCAGGGTGTTGAACAAGATGCGAAGTCTTGTGTAGAAATGGCGATCGCAATGCGTCAGCAAATGAAATTGTTACGTGAGCGTTGGAAGAAAATGGGCTATCCAGCGTTGCACATTCGAATGGGTATTAGTACGGGTTATTGTCACGTAGGCAACTACGGGGCTTCACATCGTATGGCTTATACCATTGTTGGTCGTGATGTAAATTTAGCAGCACGTTTGCAGTCTGCTGCTGAAGTTGATGAAATCTTAATTGCTGATGACACTCACCAACTGATCAAAGGTGAGTTTTTGTGCGTACCGAAAGTGCCAATTTATTTAAAAGGGATTCAAGGACCTGTTAAAACTTGGCAGGTAATGGAAAAATTCACAGGTAAGAAATCCGATACACAAAAATGGTTTGATTTTGATTATAAAGGCTTCCATCTAGTTTTGAACTTAGAGGAAGTGCAGAATTATGAATATCCAGAATTGGTTGAAATTTTGGAGAATATGGTTCAGCGTATCAAAACACAACAAAAAATTACCAATGCTCAGGGTATTCCAAAACTGACTTTGGATGATGAAGTAAGATAAAAATATCCAATAATTATTGATAGAGTTGAAATAATGTCTGCATTCGTTTCACAGTATCCATTGGCTATTGATGAGAGCATGGTGGGTGAGTATCCTGCTTTAGTAAAGTCAGGTGCGGGTTATTTTTATGATGATGTTCTTGAATATCGAGTTTGGTGTCACCCAGAACGTGGTGCGCTAGATGAATATGAGGGGCAAGATTATTATTGTGCATTTTCCAGTTATGAAGATGCCCAACAGTTTTCCGAAGAAACAGCTGGAGCGGAACATCCTTTGGTTTTGATACGTCAAAGCTGTTGGATTAACGAGCCTCAAACAGGCGTATTTACTGCTGATCGTGGAGAACGTTTAACTGAGTGGCAAGTGATTTGGTTGAATAATGCAAAACGTCAAGATGGTGATATTGAAAATTTCTTTGCAAAACGTGGAATTGCATTTACAGGCTATCAGGAAGTGATGGATGCGACGCCTTTCACCAGAGATTTTAATCCGCAAGCATACAAAGCATTCCCACAATATTTAGGGGTTATTGCCTGTTCTTGTGTTATTGATGGAAAATTGCCAATACGTTGGGTATCTCACGCAGGCGGAGACTGGCAAATGTATTGTCATGTGGATGCACATGATTTTTCTGAAAATAGTTTGGATTTTGAGCAGAATATTCAATTGACCAATATGGCACAATTACTCAAATATAATCCAGATTTGCAAATATTATATGATCTACCTATAGATAAAGGTGCTTATAGAGATCATGTGGAGTCTATTTGGCAATATTTTGATGATTGTGATGTTGATCAATAAACTTGGATAAAAAAACTCCTCTAATAAAGAGGAGTTTTTTTATGGATAAAGCTTAGTGATTTTCCGAAGCATGATTAATCGTATATTTCGGAATTTCAATTTCTAAATCTTCATCAACGATCTCAACTTGACATGACAGGCGCGAGTCTGGCTCTAAGCCCCATGCGCGGTCAAGCAAGTCAGCTTCAACGTCATTCATTTCCTCAAGGCTGTCAAAACCTTTACGAACAATCACGTGGCAAGTTGTACATGCCGCAGACATGTCGCAAGCATGTTCAATTTTAATGCCTTGTTTCAATAAGCTTTGGCATAAATTGGCGTTTTGTTCGACTTCAAATTCTGCACCTTCAGGGCAAATGAGTGCATGAGGAAGAACTTTAATACGTGGCATATTGATCACCTATACCTTTAGTTTGAGTTTGACCAATCTTCAAGTTTTGTACCTTTTAAGGCATGGTCAATATGTCGATTCATACGAAGTGCTGCAAACGCATCGCTGTGAATTTTAAGTTTTTGAACAGCATGTTCAATCGCCGCAAGCTCATCGGTCTTCAGACGAGCTTTTAACGCTTCAGCAGCAAGAATTAAGTCGCGGGCCTGTTGCTGAGAGAGTAAATCGGTATCTGCTTTTAACGCTTGTTCTAAAGCTTCTAACTCACGTTGTGCTTCCACTTTTGTTTCTTGGAGATGGCGCAATTGTTTGTCTTCTTCCGCATGTTGGAAACCTTCAATCAAGAGGCGTTCAGTATCCGCTGCAGATAGACCATAAGATGGTTTGATATCAATTTGCGCTTGAACACCAGAAGTTGTTTCTTTCGCAGATACTGTCAGTAAGCCATCCGCATCAACTTGAAATGTCACTTCAATGCGTGCTTGACCAGCAGTCATTGGTGGGATGCCATGTAAAACAAAGCGACCCAATGAACGACAATGCTCGACTAAATCACGTTCACCTTGTACCACATGAATCAACATCGCTGTTTGGCCATCTTGATAAGTGGTGAATTCTTGACGGCGTGCGACTGGAATTGCGGTATTTCTTGAAATCAACCGTTCAACCAATCCTCCCATGGTTTCTAGACCAAGAGAAAGTGGCGTGACATCAAGTAATAATGAACCATCTTGACTGTTGCCAATGAGCTGGTTGGCGGTAATAGATGCGCCAATTGCAACGACTTCATCAGGATTGATCGTACAGAGTGGTTCACGTTCAAATAATTCGCGTACAGCTTTTTGTACGGCATATGAACGTGTTGAACCACCTACTAAAACCACATGTTCGATTTCATCGAGTTCAAGTTTAGCATCACGCAGTACACGTTTACATACACTCATGGTTTTATCGAGTGCAACTTGAATAATTGATTCAAATGTTGGACGGTCTAAAGTGAGACGATCATCCAATAACGTTAATTCAGCAGTGTCATGGTCAGTTAAATATTCTTTGGCTTGACGTGCAGCGACAACAAAAACAGCATATTCTTCATCGCTTAAAGTTTCGATATTAAGCTGTTTTTTTGCCCATTTTACGATTAAACGATCAAGGTCATCACCACCAAGCGCGGTATGTCCACCAGTCGCAAGAACTTCAAAAACACCTTGTGAGAAACGTAAAATAGAAACGTCAAATGTACCGCCACCTAGGTCGTAAATCACGTAGTTACGATCTGTGCTGAGGTTGGTTTCTTGATCTAGTCCATAAGCAACGGCTGCGGCAGTTGGTTCATTCAATAGACGTAGAACATTTAAGCCTGCAAGTTGCGCTGCATCACGTGTCGCTTGACGCTGTGCTTCATCAAAATAAGCAGGAACAGTAATCACTGCACCATTTACAGGGTTATTTAGACTAGCTTCTGCACGATCTTTCAATTGTTTTAGGATTTCAGCCGAAATTTCAACAGGTGTTTTACGACCAGCAGCAGTTTCAAATGCCGGCATTTCATTTTCTGCGCCAACAAGTGTGTATGGGTGTTGAAACTTGATATCTGCTTGTGAGCGACCCATAAAGCGTTTCACTGAAACAACAGTATTTTTGGGATCAGTCATCATAAACGGCTTGGCTTCATAACCAAACGTCGTTGAATCTTTTGCGTAATGAACAATCGACGGCAGTAATACACGATCTTTGTCATCTTGTAGAACTTTCGGTTTTCCCGATAGCACTGTCGCCACTAAAGAGTGGGTTGTCCCTAAGTCAATGCCGATCGCAATACGATGTTGATGCGGAGCAGTAGATTGACCTGGTTCAGCAATTTGCAAAAGTGCCATGCGTGAGGTATCCCTTGAAAATATTTGGTAACAGCGGATTAAAAATCATCATCGAGATCGAAGCTATCTTCTTCGTCCAACATACGATCTTCAGCTTTATCAATATCATTCATTACACGTTGAAAAAAACGTAGTTTACGAACAGTATCACGAGCCTCAGCCCAATCTTCTTCAGCAAAATCGATTTTAAATTCACGAACTAAACCGTCAATCCATTGCTGAACTTCAACTTTTAAGGTACTAAGTTGCTCGGTAGAGGTGGCCTCATCAAGCTGTTCACGCATTTCGAGTGCAGATTGTAAAAATTCAAAATCGCTAATGGACTGATCCAAGTGATGATCTTGTTTTTTTAAGCCAAGTAAATACGCCGCACGACTATCAACTTGTGAGAGCACTTTATACGCTTGATTGATTTCACTCGACTTGATCAATGCTTGATCTTTGTCAGTGGCTTTATCGGGATGATATTGCTGTTGCAAACTTAAAAATTGTTTTTTTAAAGCTGCTAAATCTATATCGAGTGCTTCTGGTAATTGGAACAACTCAAAATGATTCATGGGAGATGAATTCCGCTATTAATAAATACGTTAAAACAGTGCGGAACACACTGTTTTGACGAAAAGAAAGAGGGTGTTGCTAGTTAGACGGTAAATGATTCACCGCAACCACATTCACCTTTTTGATTTGGATTGTTAAACTCAAAGCCTTCATTGAGACCATTTTTAACATAATCCATCTCTAAACCATTGAGATAAACCAAGCTTTTAGGGTCAACGAAGACTTTAACGCCGAGTTGTTCAAATACTTGGTCATGTGTGTCGATATCAT
This sequence comes from Acinetobacter sp. TR3, assembly GCF_027105055.1. Taxonomy (NCBI): domain Bacteria; kingdom Pseudomonadati; phylum Pseudomonadota; class Gammaproteobacteria; order Moraxellales; family Moraxellaceae; genus Acinetobacter; species Acinetobacter sp. TR3. The sequence continues at coordinate 1,973,860 of NZ_CP114264.1, read as the reverse complement.
CGACAAACTCAAGTACATAAGCCAATCCAGAACAACCCGAAGTTTTCACACCAATACGAATGCCTTCACCCTTACCGCGATTTTGCAGGTAATTGCTGATGTGAGTCGCAGCATTTTCAGTTAAATGGATCATGAAAACTCCAATAATTTTTCAGTAATTACACAGCTTTCGCTTTCTTACCACGATAGTCTTCAATCGCAGCTTTAATTGCATCTTCAGCCAATACAGAACAGTGTACTTTTACTGGTGGAAGTGCAAGCTCGGTTGCAATATCAATGTTTTTGATTGATTGAGCTTCATCAAGTGTCTTGCCTTTTAACCATTCGGTGACAAGCGAACTTGATGCAATTGCAGAACCACAACCGTAAGTTTTGAAGCGAGCTTCTTCAATTACGCCATTGTCATCAACTTGGATTTGTAAACGCATTACATCACCACAAGCAGGTGCACCGACCATACCTGTACCTACGTTTTCTGCATTTTTGTCTAATACACCAACATTACGAGGGTTTTCGTAATGATCAATTACCTTTTCGCTATAAGCCATTTCGCTTCTCCAAACCTCGGGGTCAGCCTAATATTAATATGAGGGTTAAAACACTGTTTTCAATGAAGAGTTCAATTCAAACTACAATGAATTAGTGTTCAGCCCATTCAACTGTTGAAAGGTCGATACCTTCTTTATACATATCCCAAAGCGGAGAAAGTTCACGTAATTTCTCAACAGCAGCTTTGGTAATTGTTAACACATGATCAATATCAGCTTCAGTTGTATATTTACCAAAACTGAAACGAATCGAACTATGTGCTAATTCATCAGATAAACCTAAAGCACGTAATACATATGAAGGCTCTAATGTTGCAGAAGTACATGCTGAACCACTTGATACTGCAAGATCTTTTAATGCCATCATCAATGATTCACCTTCAACGAAGTTAAAGCTGACATTAAGATAGTTTGCAACGTTCTCAGTCGGATGACCATTCAAGAACACTTGCTCAAGGTCTTGGAAGCCATTCCAAAGTTTGTCACGTAGGTGGCGAAGACGCTCTTGTTCTGCCTGCATAGTTTTACCAGCAATTTCAAAAGCTTCCCCCATACCTACAATTTGATGAGTTGCTAAAGTACCAGAACGCATACCGCGCTCATGACCACCACCATGCATTTGTGCTTTTAAGCGAACACGTGGGCTACGGCGGACAAATAGAGCACCAATTCCTTTAGGGCCATAAATTTTATGACCAGAGAAGCTCATTAAATCAATTTTCATGGTTGAAAGATCGATTTCAACTTTACCAGCGGCTTGTGCAGCATCAACGTGTAAGAATGTTTTATTCGCACGTGTTAACTCGCCAATAGCTGCTACGTCAGTAATCGTACCGATTTCATTGTTCACCATCATCAGTGAAACAAGAATGGTATCTGGACGTAAAGCTGCTTTAACCATTTCAGGCGTAATTAAACCTGTACGTGGTTCAGGTTCTAAATAAGTAATTTCAAAACCTTGTTCTTCTAGCTCACGGCAAGTATCTAACACAGCTTTGTGTTCGATTTTACTAGTAATGATGTGCTTGCCTTTTGAGCCGTAAAACTGAGCAATACCTTTTAGTGCTAAGTTGTCAGATTCGGTTGCACCAGAAGTCCAAACGATCTCACGTGGATCTGCTTTAACTAGGTTTGCAACTTGTTCACGTGCATATTCAGCTTTTTCTTCAGCTTGCCAACCATAGGCATGCGAGCGTGATGCAGGATTACCAAAAGTCCCTTCGAAGGTTAAACATTCCATCATGCGTTCTGCAACTTCAGGAAGTACTGGTGTTGTTGCTGCATAATCAAGATAAATTGGACGTTTCATGTCAAATACCTGTAACCGATAGGAGGGCTGAATCTAAACTTGCTGAGTTTTGGCGAAGTGCAACAGTTTGAACGTTGTCGCGTGCAATCAGGTCTGCAAGAGAGATTTTTGCGAGATAATCGGCAATATGGTGGGAGAGTTCTTGCCATAAGTCATGTGTTAAGCACATTGCACCATTTTGACAATTGCCTTTATGATCGCAACGTGTTGCATCGACGGTTTCATTTACAGCTTCGATAATTTCTAGCACGGTAATTTCAGTTGCATTTCGTGCAAGATGATATCCACCATTAGCACCACGAACACTCGAAACTAACCCATGTCGTTTAAGTTTTGCGAATAACTGTTCTAAATAGGCGACTGATATGGATTGGCGTGCTGCTATTTCGGCAAGCGTGATCGTTTGTTCAGTTGGCTGCAAAGCTAAATCAAGTAGAGCAGTCACTGCGTAACGACCGCGAGTTGTAAGACGCATGATTCGGTACACATGGTTAGACTAGATGTCTAAATTTTATGAATTCCGACTAAAATAGTCAAGTTTTTTAATTGCCAAAATGCGTGTGAAAAGTGAAATATGTTGGAATTATTGTATCCACATATTATAAACGAAAAAGCCTATTAAAATAAAGCTGAATACAGCGAATGAGATATTAATCCAACGTTGGCGTTTTTGCATGCGATGAATGCGGTTTTGATATTGTTTAACTTCAACCAATAATGAGTTGATCTCAGAGCGTTGCTGATCGATTTTATCAAGCAATGGCGCAATTCGCTGCTGAGACGCAATAGCTTCTGCATCACTATCAAATGCATTGAACCATTGTTTCCAATTTGCGAATATACTTGTGAGTGTGAGGTGAGGGATTAAATCCATCACATCTTCTTGAAGTCTTGCATCACCTAAAATACGCATATTGTAGATACTGCGCTGATTATTAAATACGAAAATTTTAATCAAATCGATGAGTGTGCTATTTATTTCTAGGTCAACTTTTCGATCTAGGGCTTTGATATCAAATAAAATTCCTTTTTCGGTAAATTGGACATAAAAGTCAAAAAAAGGAATATAGCTGTTAATTCGAATGGTAACTTTTTCATCGATAAGCTTTTTCGCTTGCAAGCGTAAAGTTGCATCATGGGTGAGAATGAATGAAAAAAAAGTTTCTAAAACAATGATGACAATGTTTAGCAACAAATGGGGGTGTTTATGTCTTTGTTGCGTATCACTCATAGGTCTCTTTATCCTTGCCAATCACACTATAAATTTCATAAAGCACGTAAATCTGAGTATCCATACTCAATTATTAAAAATAATTTACATGACTTTATTGCTTTGTAGAACAGTTTTTTAAAACGATCAAGTCTTAACTTTGATATTATAAAAACATTTTTATGGTTAAATACGACATACTGTTTGTAAAGTGTTTGGGAGTAATGGTTAATGGACAACTCAAATGTAGAACACCCAACTGATGAGGCAGAGGTAAAAACTAAGCTAAAATCAAAGAGTTCTAAAAAATCTGCCCTTGATTTCAAAAAGTATACGCAACAGATTTGGCTGGCTGGATTAGGTGCTTTTTCACGCGCAGAAGAAGAGGGAAATAAATTATTTGACTCTTTAGTCAAGGTGGGTGAAGAGCTAGAATCCAAGACTGTAGATTTTGCTGATAACACTGTTGGAAAAGTGACTGAAAAAGCCAAAGAATCAGTGACGGATACTAAAGATAAAGTTGAAAAAATTTTAGACACAGGTGTGAATCATTCGTTGAATCGTATTGGTCTAGTCACTCCAAAAGATCTCCAACATATCGAGCAACTTTTAGTTCAGCTACATATTAAAGTAGATGCATTGATTGAAGAAAATAATCAATTAAAGAGTAAATTGAATAAAAAGTAAAAAAATATAGGCACTCGTCTGTTTATGTGGTTTTTGAGTATTTATTTTTACTAAAAAGCCTTTCTAGTATTGCGTTCTCCCCTAAAGCATTGCTATAAAGGCGGCATGGCCTTTTAAACTATAGCCTTGGATCTTAACAAACGATATTAAGAGGATATTTTGTATCATGAATAAATCAGAATTAATTGATGCGATTGCTGAAAAAGGGGGAGTATCTAAGTCGGATGCTGGTAAGGCACTCGATGCAACGATTGCGTCAATCACTGAAGCACTTAAAAGCGGTGATACGGTTACTTTAGTTGGTTTTGGTACATTTAGCGTTAAAGAACGTGCTGCACGTACTGGTCGTAATCCTAAAACAGGTGAAGAGCTTCAAATTAAAGCAAGCAAAGTACCTAGTTTTAAACCAGGTAAGGGTTTAAAAGATTCAGTTGCGTAATCTTTTTAAATCAAAAAACGCACCATTTTGGGTGCGTTTTTTATTTATTGAATGAAATACTTTATTCAGCATTCATTCGCTTTGGTTTTTCAGTTAAAATTGCCCCGAAATAAAATATTGGAATACTTATGGAATCATTTCGTACAGTCATTAAGGGTTGGCTTGGCAAAGTCCTATTAGTTTTGTTTTTGACCCCTTTAGCGCTTGTAGGTATTGAAGGATATTTTAGCGGCAGTAATAAAGCAGACGTTGCGAAATCTGTTAACGGACAAGATATTTCTAATAAAGACTTGGAAAGTGCGACTAAAAATTATAAAGATCAATATTTATCAATGGTAAAAGGTGATGAGTCTCTTTTAAATCAGCCAGTTATTCAGCAAAAAGCTTTAGATGCGCTGATTGCACGCTCTTTATTGCAACAACAGGCGGAAAAGTTAGGTATTTCTTTAAGCGATACTCAGCTAGAGCAAATGTTGGCACAACAACCAAGTTTCCAAGAAAATGGAAAGTTTTCTCAAAAGTTGTATGAAAATTATTTACGTTCAGTCGGAATGACTAACCAAGCTCTAATTGCTAGCTTGCGTCAAGATCATGCACTAAAAATGATTTCATCGACTTTGTTAGATTATGCATTGGTGAGTAAATCTGATTTACATCAGCTTGCGAGTTTGCAAACAGAACAGCGTACTTTGCATTTAGCAAGTATTAAGTTGGACGATTATAAAAAAGGTTTGACTGCGTCAACTCAAGAAATAACAGATTACTACAACAAGCATAAAAATGAATTTAAGCAAGTTGCGAGTGTTGATGTTGATTATGTGGTTTTAAGCCCAGCGTTATTGCCTCAAACTAATTTAAATATTACGGAGGCTGATTTACAACAGGCTTATAAGGCTTTTGTTGAAAAGCAGCAGAAAGATGCAAAACGTGAAGTTAAACATATTTTAATTACAACTGATGCACGTGATGCGGCAGCAGCTCAAAAAATTGCGAATGATGTTTATGCCAAGATTCAGGGTGGAATGTCATTTGCTCAAGCGGCTGCACAATTCTCTGAAGATCCAACTTCAAAAGCACAGGGTGGTTTAGTTGATGCTTATGTACCAGGTATTTTCTCAGCTGACTTTGATAATGCTGTTAATGCCTTAAAGAATGGTGAAGTTTCTAAGCCTGTTAAAACACAATATGGCTACCATATCATTGAAGCAAATGCACCAGTTGCAAATATTCCTTCATTTGAGACTGAGAAAGCTCGCTTAACAGCTGAAGTACAGAAGGCAAAAACTGCAAATTTATTTAGCGATACTGTAAATAGCTTAAATGAAATGGTTGTGGGTAATGACTCTTTAGAAGCAGTTGCTCAAGAAGTGAAGGGTGCTCGTGTTGAATCTTTAAATGGGGTGACTTTAACCACTCAAAACCCTTATTTGAGCGATTTAAATGTTAAAGCAAAACTGTTTAATGATGATGTGAAAAACGGTGATCGTAATGCATCTTCTAATATTCAGTTAGCGAATGGTGATACGATTTGGATTAAAGTTCGTAATTACCATGCAGCGGGCGTTAAACCATTAGATCAAGCGACTGCTGAAGTAAAAGCAAAAGTCATTGAAGCAAAGGCGTATAAAGCTGCTCAAGCAAAAATTGCAAAGATTTTAGCTGATTTTAAAGCGTTACCTGCTGCACAAGTTGTTGCAGAATCACAAGTCATTTTTGAAGATGCAGGCACATTTACACGTTCTCAAGGTTTAAAGCGTGCAATTGAGCGTGCTGCTTTCAGCATTCCAGCGCCAACTAAAGAAGGTATGTGGTCTGCTACGACAGCAAAATTACCTAATGAGTTGGTTATCGTTGCAGTTTCAAACGTGAATACTAATGCTGCAAATGAGTTACCGCCAGAGCAAATTACTGAGTTAACTAAGTTGTATCAGCAGTTCCGTGGACAGCAGCTATTAGAAGACTATACTGATTATTTAAAATCAAAGGCGAAGATCAAATAAGTTTGGTCTAAGCTTTAAAATTTAAAAAGCCAGTTCTTATGAACTGGCTTTTTTGTGCATTATAAGCATTATTTTTTCTGAATAAATTTAGCTTCTTCGGATTGTGGATATTGGTTAAGCAACTTCGTTTTATACTGGTTGGCAAGAGCAGTGTTTTTATCGACTTCTTTTGCAATGCTATAAAGTTGATAAACCGCTCGAGATGCTTTTGCTGAATTGGGATAGCGTGTTACTACGATATTATAGTTTTGCTTGGCTGCTTTATAGTCGACAGGTTCAACCGCTAAATAAAACTCAGCCAGCCAAAAGTAAGCATTGCCAACATAAATTCCATTTGGGTGGTTCTTAATGAAATTTTGCATTGGTTGAATGGCTTTTTTTGCCCCACCTTGTTTGTAGGCATCTAGTGCAACCGTGTATGCTGCTTTTTCTAGCTCAATTTGGTTGTTGGTATTGCTCGTGGTAGCAGTATTTGACTTCGGTTGTACAATTGGTGCTTGGATTGTTGAATCTTGTTTAGCTGGTGCTGCAGGGGGTGTTGTTGTTTCTGCTTTGGGTGCTTCAGTTGTAGTTGTATTCTCTGTTTCTGTGTTTTCTTCTGGTGGATCAATTTTTTGAGAGAGTAATTCTAAACGTTGATCTAAATCTGTATAGCGATTTGCTAGTTCTTTTTTCAGTTGCTCAATTGAATTGTCATGCTCTTCTAATTGACCACGTAATTTGCGTACTTCTTCTTCTAGTTTTTGGTTCTTTTGAATGAGATCCCAATTTAGGTTTGAGCCAGTATTAGACATATTTGTATTATCTGCAATCGTCTGGCTGAGTGCACGAGATTCAATGGGAACATTTGCATATAAATGTGCGCTAGCGAGTAAGGCAGTAAAAAGTACGGAATACTTTTTTAGCATAAAAATTCATCCATAAAGTTAAAAAGCCGTGAGCGAACAAGTCCTCATGTTTACTTGTGGCACACTAGATCTATGTTTTTGATTTAGTCATTAAAGCAGCAACTCATTTAAATGCAATAAGCATTTACAATCTTCAAGCATTTTTCGAATAAAGAAATTATCTATTGTTTAATGTTTATACACTTTTAAATTAAATAGATAATATAGAGATGGATTCTGCTGATGAAATAAGCAATTGAATCAAAAAGTCACTTAAAAACAGATACAAGTCTTGCAACTCAGGCAAAAATCTCTATACTTTGTCAGGCAATGGTAGCCCTGCTGGTAGCTTCGCAATTGTACTCTATGAACCCCGCCAGGACCGGAAGGTAGCAACGGTAATAGATCTATGATGTGCCGAAGTAATGCTAGTGGGGCTGCCACCATTTATTCTTCATCGCTCGTTCGAGCAATTGCTTTCATAATTATTCCCATATCAAATCCTCGGTATTGTAAGAATCTAATTTGTCTTGCTTTTAGTTTTGGATCTGTCTCTACATCTATCCCAAATTTCTTTATTTTGAGTTGATAAGCTTGATCTAGCCAATCAACCTCTGAAAGTTCTTCTGTAATAAGTTCTGTATCGAGTTGTTTTGCTTTTAAAGCCTGTTTAATTCTTTGTAATCCTTTACCTTTTCTAAGTTGACTGGCCAATGTAAGCTCTGCAACACGTTGGTCGCTTTGGTAATTTTGTTGTGCTAACTCATCAACTAGATTTGCAACTTCTTCTGGATTGATCGCATATTGATTTAATTTTGCTTCGAGATCTGCTTTGGAATAATCCCGACGTGTAAGAAGGGCGAATGCATAAGAGCGTAATCTTGCACCTGTCAGTGTTTTGGGCTTTTCTATTTTTTCAGAATTAAACAAGTTTTATATCCTCTTGAAAGAAAAACGCCCCGAAGGGCGTTTCAGCTTAGCTTTCTAAAAAATCTGGTTCATCTTCATCTTCGGTTTGAGCTGCTTCTTTGTTGTTCTTAGTAAGAAGTTGTTCACGAATAACCTTTTCAATTTCTTGAGCCATTGCTGTATTTTCTTCAAAATGACGAATCACATTGTTTTTACCTTGGCCAATTTTATTGCCTTGATATGAATACCATGCACCCGCTTTTTGTACGATGTCTTGTTGAACGGCAAGATCAACCAATTCGCCTAACTGATTAGTGCCTTTGCCATACATGATTTGGAACACAGCTTCTTTGAACGGAGGCGCCATTTTGTTTTTCACAACTTTAACACGCGTTTCGTTACCTGTGATCTCGTCACCTTCTTTCACTTGACCAATACGACGGATGTCTAAGCGTACAGAAGCGTAGAATTTAAGTGCATTACCACCTGTAGTGGTTTCTGGGCTACCAAACATCACACCAATCTTCATACGGATTTGGTTAATGAAGATCACCATACAGTTAGAGCGTTTCGCATTACCTGTAATTTTACGTAGGGCCTGACTCATTAAGCGTGCTTGTAAGCCCATGTGTGAGTCACCCATTTCGCCTTCAATTTCGGCTTTAGGGGTTAATGCTGCTACAGAGTCGACAACGATTAAATCGATTGCACCAGAACGCACCAACATATCGGCGATTTCGAGCGCTTGCTCACCGTGGTCAGGTTGTGAAACCAATAGATTATCAATATCTACGCCAAGCTTACGTGCATATTCTGGATCTAATGCATGTTCTGCATCGATAAATGCACAGGTACCGCCATTTTTTTGACATTGAGCAATCGCTTGTAATGTCATAGTAGTTTTACCTGAAGATTCAGGACCATAAATTTCGATAATACGACCTTTAGGTAATCCGCCAATCCCTAACGCGATATCGAGAGTTAAAGAACCTGTAGAAACCGCTTCAACAGCTTGTACAGTATTATCACCTAAGCGCATCACGGTATTTTTACCAAACTGCTTTTCAATTTGGCTTAAGGCTGCTTGTAACGCCTTGCTTTTATTATCATCCATCTCAAAACCTCAAAACTTTATCTTCTTAACGACTAACCCAAGTGGATGTATTGAATCTCAACTTGTTGGGACTTGAGTATAGTGGCAGATTCTAGTTGTATATTCCACATCTGATCTGTGCCAATACGACACAAGATGACGCGTCCAAATTAGAAAATTTTATTCATCATGATATGACCATGATTGTACATTTTCTTGTTTAAAACGATTGATATCACGACGATCTTTTTTACTTGGTCGGTGATCAGGTCGGGCTAGATTATGCAATTTTCGCTGTGATGCATGCAACTCTCTACGCTCAATACTTTCGGGTGTTTCTTCATAAAGAAGTTGAGCCATGGGGGCACCACCTCGAACAGCCGATAGCGCTTTCACAAAAACGGTCTTTTTCTCAAAGCCTTGTTGGATGGTGAGTTCCATTCCAATACGGACGTCTCTAGAAACTTTAACGCGGTCATTGTTGTGATGGACTTTACCACCTTCAATTGCTGCTTTGGCAATAGAGCGTGTTTTAAAAAAACGTGCAGCCCAAAGCCATTTATCAATGCGCATGGCATCCATGCTGTCTGATTCATGCTGTTTTGGCATCTGTTACCTGTAAGTTGGTGTCAAGATAATCAAAGAGATTGGTTAAATGATCAAGAGATGGGTACGCTATTTCCGTGGCGAGTCGAGCTGGTTTAGCGCTAGACGGTTGTAAAATGCTAAACAATTGGTTAATACCAAAACGTTCAGCGCCTTGGAGTACCGCAACCGTATCATCAATAAATATTGCTTGAGCTGGATCAAATGGATGTATTTGTTGTAACTTTTGCCAAAAAGCGACTTCTTCTTTGGCATGCCCAAGCTCTTCGCTACTGATCATGACTTCAAAATAAGGGCTAAGTTCGACATTTTCAAGCTTCAGTTTTAAGCCTGCTCGATCGGCATTGGTCAGTAACCAACAGCGATAGCCTTGAGCTTTGAGTTGTTCTAATAATTCATGACAACCTTTACGTGCGCGAATTTTTTCACGGTGTTCATATTGTAGTTGTAAAACATCTACGCCAACTTTAGCAGTCCAATACGCCGAAGAATACCAAGATAGTGTATGCTTATGTTGTTGGTAAAATTGGAATAGTGTTTGTTTACTTTGCTCTAAACTGCATTGATGTGTTTGGGCATGACGTTCAGGTAAACAATGGTTCCAAATGAAATCATCGAAGGCTAAATCGAGTAATGTGCCATCCATGTCGAACATGGCGATAGGCTGCTGCTGTAAATCTAAATATGACATAAGGCTGATCTATGTTTATTAAAACGCTTGCCCCACAAGATCAATTTATTCTGAAACTTGTGCCAATCATGGCGCAGGCAAGTCAAATATTATTGGAAGAATATCAAAATTATTGTGCGGGTGGTGAGTTTAATATTCAGGAAAAAAGTGATGATTCGCCTGTGACTCAGGCAGATTTGAAAGTAAATCGTTTTTTATTAAAGCAGTTAGCGGAAATTACGCCAGAGTTACCAGTGTTGTCAGAGGAGAGTGATTATTCTGCTCGATCTGCTTGGTCACGTTGCTGGATGCTCGATCCTTTGGATGGTACGAAAGAGTTTATTCATGAGCGTGATGAATTTACGATTAATTTAAGCTTGATCGAGGGTAATGAAACGACTTTTGCGATTATTGCCGTACCCTGTGAACAGGTCATGTATATTGGTTATCAGTCACACTTACCTTATAAGTATAGTTTTAGCCGTCAAGAATGGTTTCAATACCAGATCGAAGAACATGATTTGGCAGCGCCACTTCAAATTGGTTTAAGTCATAGCAGTAAAAACCCCAAATATAAAAATTTTATCGAACCAATTTTGCGAGATCGTGCTGTAGAAAGACGTGAGGCAGGGAGTGCCTATAAGTTCTGCATGATGTTAGAAGGTGAAATTGATATTTACCCAAGATTTCATCCAACCTCAGAGTGGGATACGAGTTCAGGACAAGCTTTACTTGAAAGTATCGGTGGTGGATTGATGACTTTGGATGGAAAACCATTTCAATATAATCAGCGTGAGACTGTTTTGAATGGTGGTTTTATCGCGTTTAGAGATCAATATTGCAAAAAAATTGCTTACGGGGCATTGGCGCATTCGGGCATTTTAGATTGAGTCTTCTAGCGTGCGTGGTATAGTGAGCTAAATTTAAGTTTGTATGTGAATATGGCCCTGCATTTATTGCCTAAAAGTATGTTTGAAGCAATTGATTTACTGCCAGATGCTTCAACTCCTGTCACGTTGTTTACTCGTCACTCTTTACGTGAGTTGGTGAATGGGCAGGGATTGGCTGGTTATGACTTGCAATTAACGGAGCAAGGTCGAGATTTGGCTTATGCATGGGGTCAATATCTTATTAAAAATACGGATCGAGCAATTCAGCATTGTATCTCTAGTCCAATTCAGCGTTGTGTTGATACGGCTGCATTAATGATTCAAGGTGCAGATGGGATTCATGAGGCAATAAATACGCATACAATTGAAATTGTTGAGCAGCGATTGTTGGTAGAACCCGGAAGCTTTGTGCTAGATATTCAGCAAGCAGCCCCTTACTTTCGTAAACAAGGTGCATTAGGGTTTATTAATAGTTTTGTGAACAATGCTTTGCCTGGTATGAAACATCCTATAACAGGCGTTTTTGATGTTTTGGAGCTGTTATATCACACCCATCCGACGCAACATCAAGGTTTAAGCTTGGCTGTTAGTCACGACACCATTATTGCTGCGATCGTTGCAGTGATTTCAGGTCAAACACAAATTGATAAGTCGGATTGGCCTGAGATGATGGAGGGCTTATTTGTGTGGTTTGAAGGTGAGGATTTTAGCAATAGTAAGCTAAAATGGATTTGGCGTGGTCAAAAGCATGAACTGGTCATTAAGGATTTTCAGAATAAATAAGATTTTGGAAAAGTATGATTTAATTGTGCAATTTAAAATTAAGAAACTACTAACGTTGCATTACTAAGTTGAAGACAATAAAAAAGCCCGAAAATCGGGCTTTTTTACATGCATCAAATTAGTTAGCTAAAGCTTTAATTTGAGCGTTTAAGCGGCTCTTGTGACGAGCAGCTTTATTTTTGTGGATGATGCCCTTATCAGCCATACGGTCGATTACAGGTACAGCTGTTTTATAAGCTTCTGAAGCAACAGCATAGTCACCAGCAGCGATCGCATTTACAGTACGTTTGATGTAAGTACGAACCATAGAACGCAAGCTTGCGTTGTGTTTACGTGCTTTAACGTTTTGACGAGCACGTTTTTTAGCTTGAGCAGAGTTTGCCACTCGTGCACTCCTTGAAAATAAGTTGGTCTGGGCGGGCTGAAGTTAAAACCAAAAAATCTTGGCAACATTCACCAGCCCGTAAACAAGTGCCATATTTTGAGGAAACTAAGCCCCGAAGTCAAGCCTTGTGATACTTTTAAGTACATTTAACAGGTGATAATCTTGCAAGAAAACGTTACATTAGGCTTAGTTATGAGTCGGAATAAATAAAAATGAGAATAGGTGACAAAAAGGCAATTGTTATTGGTGCTACCGGGCTAGTGGGTGAAGCGCTAGTGGCTGAATTAGAACAGTCAAATGATTTTAGTTCTGTGACTGTTGTAGTAAGGAAAAATTCAGATAAATTAAAATCTTATAGTAAAGTTACCCAACTTATTCTAGAAGATTTTTTGCTTTTGAATGATGAAGATGTCAGTGCTCATACACATGCATTTAGTTGCTTGGGTAGTACGATCAAACAAGCGGGATCGAAAGACGCATTTTATGCAATTGACTATGAAATTAACGCTCATTTTGCTGATTTAATCCAAGATAAAAATATTCATTTATTGGTGGTCAGTGCCTTAGGAGCGAATGCTAATTCACCAGTTTTCTATAATAAAGTTAAAGGTGAGTTGGAAAACTACTTAAAAAGCTTGTCGATGTATAAGCTCTCAATTTTTCAACCGTCACTCTTAATTGGTAAGCGTAGTGAAGTACGAGTTTTAGAAGGTGTGGCACAAACGCTATTTAAATTGGTTGAAAAAACTTGGACCAAGCCGTTTAAATATAAGCCTGTAACCGCAGAACAATTGGCGCATACTATGCTAAATGCAGCTCAAACTCAGACAGCAGCATTCAAACTGTACGATAATTTGATGATACAACAAACCCAATAATGGAGATTTTTCAGTGACTACGATTCCTTTTGTAACTTGCGACTTGTTAGATGATAATCCTGAGAAAGATTTACAGGTCGTAACACCATCTTTAGACGGTAAGTTTTTTAAGAGTTATGGTGCACGCAAGAGCTTTGGTGGGCAGGTTGTAACAGTTAAGTGTTTTGAAGATAACTCACGCGTAAAAGAGCTTTTAGCAACAGAGGGTGTAGGAAAAGTCTTGGTTGTTGATGGCGGTGCATCTATGCGCTGTGCTTTGATGGGCGATTTGATTGCTGAATCAGCTGTGAAGAATCATTGGAATGGTGTTGTGATTTACGGTTGTGTGCGTGATGTTGATGCAATTGCCGAACTTGATTTAGGTGTGCATGCATTGGCTGCAATTCCACAAAAAAGTAATCGTAAGGGCATAGGTGAAGTTGATATTACACTGTATTTTGGTGGTGTGACGATCAATTCTGGCGATTATATCTATGCCGATAATAATGGCATCGTAATCGCGAAAGAAAAACTAGTTGACTGCTAAAGGATAGCAATATGCTCAAAATGGCGAATCATCAATTCAAGGTTTTACAATCTGTTGTTGCAACTTTAATTGAAGGTGGAAGAGGTGTGATGGGAACACCACAACCGAATCAGCCTTCAAAACCATTAAAACTTTATGAGTTTGAAGGTTCACCCTTTTGTCGCCGTGTCCGTGAAGTTGTTACGTTATTAAATTTAGATGTGGAAATTTATCCATGTCCGAAAGGTGGTCAAAAATATCGCCAAATCGTTAAAGAAAAAGGTGGTAAAAGACAGTTTCCATTTTTGATTGATGAAAATACTGGTGATCAACTCTATGAGTCACAAGAGATCATTCATCATCTATTCAAACACTATGGTAAAACTGGGAAAACGCCGAAAAAATTTAGCCATTATCCAAAACTTCCTTATGTTTCAGCTTTAGCATCGGTTGCCAATGCAGCTCGTGGTGTATGGATTAACAAGAAAATTGTTAATCGAGCAGCACCAGCACAATTGATCGAATTGTGGAGTTTTGAGGCAAGCCCTTATACACGATTGGTTCGTGAAGTTCTGACTGAGCTGGAAATTCCATATATTTTGCATAATGTTGCCAAAGAGCGTTGGCAAGATATGGGGCCAGCAATCTTGCGTTTAAAACCTGGTCAATACATTCCATTACCGAATGGAAAGCGCGAAAAGGTTGTTGAGGTGATGGGACGAGATATTCAAGTACCATATTTGATTGATCCAAATACAGGCGTGAAGATGTTTGAGTCAGCGAAAATTGTCGATTACTTGAAAAAGCAGTATGGTTAATGAATTACAGAAAAGCATCTTTTAGAAGATGCTTTTTTTTATCAGCGCCGTAGCTTGTTGCTTCTCTGATGTATTTAGCTGTTTAATACAATCGAAATATAGTGATGTGATTTATAAATGTTAAGCCAACTGACTAACTTATTCAAAAGCACCAAAGAGACACCTGAGCAGTTATTTTTAAAAGAACATGCTTTATCATTTGATGTAGAGAAAGGTGCGATTCTGCATGGTGTGGTGCTGAATGAGTTGGGCTTTCGTTTGGAATATTTCTCAAACCGAAAATTAGATCGATTTGATGATCTAGAGAAGCTGTTTAGGATTGCACCGCAAATTAATGAAAAGATTGATTTGGAATTGCATTCACAACGTTTTGTTGAGCGCTTAGGAAATACAGAAGAAAACCTTAAAGAGTTAAAGCAGATCATTAAAGTTTTAAATGATTATTATGTGAAGTTTCAAAGACCAAGATAAGTATAAATATTTTTATGAGTTTTAATATCTAAATAAAAAAGCTGAATCATTTGATTCAGCTTTTTAGTATGCAAGCTAACGATTATTTTTCAATAATTGCTGTTACACCTTGACCGCCAGCAGCACAGATCGAAACTAAGATACGACCTGAACCTTTTTGGTTTAAGATTTTCGCAGCAGTCGCGATGATACGACCGCCAGTTGCAGCGAATGGGTGACCCGCAGCTAAAGAAGAACCTTTAACGTTTAATTTGCTACGATCAATTGAACCTAAAGGTGCATCTAAACCTAAACGCTCTTTACAGAATTTCTCATCTTCCCAAGCTTTCAAAGTAGAAAGTACTTGTGATGCAAACGCTTCGTGGATTTCGTAGTAGTCGAAATCTTGAAGTTTAAGGCCAGCACGCTCAAGCATACGTGGAACTGCATAAGCAGGAGCCATCAATAGGCCTTCTTTTTTACCAACGAAATCAACTGCAGCTGTTTCAGAGAAAGTTAAGTAAGCTAGAACTTCGTGACCATTTGCTTTAGCCCATTCTTCAGAAGCTAAAAGTACACATGAAGCACCATCAGTAAGTGGAGTAGAGTTACCCGCTGTCATTGTTGCAGCTTCGCCTTTACCAAATACTGGTTTTAATTTTGCTAATTTCTCAGCAGTTGAGTCAGCACGTAAGTTGTTGTCACGGCTTAAACCTAAGAACGGCGTGATTAAGTCATCGAAGAAACCTTCTTCGTATGCTTTCGCCATTTTTTGGTGAGAAGAAGCAGCTAAAGCGTCTTGATCTTCACGAGCAATACCCCATTCAAGGGCAGTAATTGCTTGGTGATCACCCATAGATAAACCAGTACGTGGTTCACCATTTTTAGGTGCATCCATAAGATCTTTAACGTTGATTTTAGATAAAGCTTTTAAACGATCTTTACCTGTTTTAGCGATGTTGAGCTCAAGCAAAGCTTTACGTAAACCATCACCGAAAGCGATCGGAGCGTCAGATGTAGTATCAACACCACCAGCGATACCTACTTCGATTTGGCCTAAAGCAATTTTGTTTGCAACTTGGAATGCAGCTTGTAAACCAGTACCGCAAGCTTGTTGAAGATCGCAAGCTGGAGTTTCAGGAGCAAGTTGAGTATTTAAAACACACTCACGTGTCATGTTAAAGTCACGGCTGTGTTTTAATACTGCACCAGCAACCACTTCACCTAAACGTTGACCTTGTAGGTTGAAACGCTCAACCAAACCGTTTAATGCAGCTGTAAACATGTCGATGTTAGAAGCTGTAAAATAAGCGCCGTTAGAACGTGCGAAAGGAATACGGTTACCGCCAATAATGGCAACACGGCGAACAGTGTTTTGGCTCATGATTTTATCCTGTTGAACAGAAGGTTTGGTTGTTTTAGCTGGTGCTACTTTTGTAGATGTAGAAGAAGCAGTGCTTTTTGTACTACGACTGTTAGAACGAGGACGAGTCGTTTTAGTTGTCGTACTTGCTGCTTTAGGAGTTGCGTCAGAACTTTTACTTGGAGTAGAAGTTGCTTTTGATGTATTTGACACAGTCTCTTGAGCAGAATTCTCGACTGCTGGATTTTCTTGAGTTGTTTTGCTCATAAGGCTTTTCCAAGCATAATTGCGATATTCTTGCTATAACCATAGCATATTTCCAATACTGCTGTATTGACTAGAATGACGCTTTAGACCACATTCAGGTCAAGACATCCAGACATGAAGTCAAGTATGATTTATTGTGAGTCAATCAAACATTGGTTTCATGTTATTTTGCTGACATGGTTTAGATGTTTGTAAAAAATTCATTTGTATGAGAGATAATAATCATGACCGATCAATACCAAGCATTTACACAATCACCTTTGGGTAAATTTGTTGTAAAAAATTTAGGTTTACCATCACCAGTTAGCTTAGATCGTTTTGAAAGTGCCCAACCTGTTGTAAATGGTGCCGTATTGCTTGGCGCAGCACCTTCAAGCACTATTTCTGCTTCTATTGCACAAGTTCTTAGCAATATCCATGCAGATAGTTATGTCGGCAATAATGTTGAATTACAACAAACGGCTGCAAAAGTAGGTTTAAATCTTCGTCCTTTAAATGCGGATGATAAAGAGTCTAAATTTAAAGCAGTGGTGTTTGATGCATCTGGTATCCAAGATTCAGAACAATTAAAAGCGTTGTATAACTTTTTTAATCCAATCGCTCGCCAAATTTCAAGTTCAGGTCGTGTGATTGTCATTGGTACAACACCTGAAACAGCAAAGACTGTAAAACAAGCAATTGCACAACGTGCGCTTGAAGGTTTTGTGAAGTCTGCTGGTAAAGAATTCAAAAAAGGTATTACTGCTCAAGTGGTTTATGTAGACCAAGGTGCAGAAGCAAACTTGGAATCAACGCTACGTTTCTTAATTTCACCACGTTCAGCTTATGTTTCTGGTCAAGTGATCCGTATTTCTAAAGCAGAAACAGTGAAATTAGATTGGGCTAAGCCACTTGCGGGTAAAACTGCACTCGTAACAGGTGCAAGCCGTGGTATTGGTGAAGCAATTGCACAAGTATTGGCACGTGACGGCGCACATGTGATTTGCTTAGATGTTCCTCAACAACAAGCTGATCTTGAGCGTGTTGCGGGTTCAATTGGTGGTTCAGTATTGGCAATCGATATTACTGCTGCTGACGCTGGCGAAAAAATCAAAACTGCTGCTGCTAAACAAGGCGGTTTGGATGTAATCGTACACAATGCTGGTATTACTCGTGACAAAACTTTGGCAAACATGAAGCCAGAGCTTTGGGATCTAGTCATCAACATTAACTTGTCTGCAATTGAACGTGTTAACGATTACTTACTTTCTAATGATGGTTTAAATGCAAATGGTCGTATCGTTTGTGTATCATCAATCAGTGGTATCGCGGGTAACTTGGGTCAAACCAACTATGCAGTGTCTAAAGCAGGCGTAATTGGTTTGGTTAAATTTACTGCACCAACATTGAAGAATGGTATTACGATCAACGCGGTTGCACCAGGCTTCATTGAAACTCAAATGACTGCCGCGATTCCATTTGCGATTCGTGAAGCAGGTCGCCGTATGAACTCAATGAACCAAGGTGGTTTACCTGTAGATGTTGCTGAAGCAATTGCTTGGTATGCTTCTACTGGTTCAACAGGTGTGACAGGCAACGTTGTTCGCGTATGCGGTCAAAGCTTGTTGGGCGCTTAAGCGTTAAAAGTTTTGAAGAGGGGTGCTTGTGCATCCCTTTTTTATAAAAATATAGAAAGGTTCATTATGAATACACGCCATTTTAGTCAATTACCAAAGCCTTACTTAGCTTATCCGAAAGTTATTCAAGGTTTAATTTTTAAAAAGCCAAAAGGCGAAAAAGTATTACCACAAGTTGAATATGTGGTAGATACACTTAACATTGATGCAAAACATTTAGAAAGCTATAACGAAATTTGTGGTTTTAAAAATGATGGTTTTGTTCCTGCAATTTATCTAGCTGTGTTGTCTCAAAGCTTGCAAATGCACATGATGACCAGCGAAGCATTTCCATTCGCAATTTTAGGTTTGGTACATATTCGTAACCAAATCAAACAAACACGTAAAATCGCTGTAAATGAGCAAATTACGTTGTCATGTAAATTTGGCGAACTTCAGCCACATGATAAAGGCTTACAATTCGATTTCATTACAACTGCCAAAGTGGGCGGTGAAGTGGTGATGGAAAGTTTAACGACTTATTTATCACGTCAAAAAACTGAGAAAAAAGCTTCTGAAAAATCGAAAGAATCTAAAGAGCCTGCATATCAGCCAAAAGCAGAATGGAATATTTCTGAGAATACTGGTCGCCGTTACGCTTTGATTTCAGGTGATTTTAACTTGATTCATATTCATGCTGTCACAGCTAAAGCCTTTGGTTTTAAACAAGCGATTGCACATGGCATGTGGAGTAAGGCGAAAGCGTTAGCAAGCATTGAGTTACCTGCGGCTTATGAAGCAGATGTTTGGTTTAAATTGCCAATGTATTTACCATCAACTGTTGAGTTTTTAACAGCTGCTGAATCAAAACAAACTGATTTCTTGATTCGTAACGTTAAATCTAAAAAGCCGCATGTTGCGGGAACAGTAAAAGCACTTTAATACTGAATAGTATTATTGAGTCAGCCCTTTTGTTCGCAAGAGGGTTATTCTAAAAAATATAAATATCATAAGGATGTGTGCATTGATTAAAGAGATTTTATTTGCCGATACGCATAATTATCATGGCAAGGTTGATGAGCGTTTTATTGACTTAGCAACCCAATTCAGCCGTTTGCAAGATGCACGAAGCCATCAGGGTGGTGCTGCGTTGGTGGTTTATTTCAAAGGTCAGAAAGTTGTCGATATTTTTACAGGTAAAAAATCTCAAGAACAAGATTGGCAATCTGATACTTTGGCAATGTGCTATTCCACAGGCAAAGGAATTTTAGCAACGCTTGCACATATTTTAGTGAGCGAAGGCTTACTGGATTATGATCAGCCTATTGCACATTATTGGCCTGAGTTTGCCCAAAATGGTAAAGCCAATATGACATTGCGTCATGTTTTATCGCATCAAAGTGGTTTATTCGATATCCGCAATACGATTGAGACAGCAACAGAAATGTTGGATTGGTCGCATATGTTAGAAGTAATGGCGGCTGCTACACCACGTTTTGCAGCAGGACAAAGCTTTGCTTATCAACCGTTGACTTATGGTTGGCTCGTGGGTGGGCTTATTGAAAAAGCAGCAAAACAGCCTTTAAGTTGGTTAATGCAGCGTTATCTGGTGCAACCACTTGAATTGGATGGTGCATATTTTGGGACACCAACTTCTGAATTGCAGCGAGTAGCACGGTTACTTGAAAAACCTAAAAAGCCATCTACACCTAAGCCACAAGTTAAAAAAACAGATCAACCACGTGCAGCCTCATTGTCAGAAAAATTCTTAGAACTTTCAGGACAAAGCCCTCAAGATTTCCAAGATGCCATGATTCCAAAAGGCATGCGTAATTTTAGCTTCTATAGTGATGCTGGTTTACAAGCTGTTATTCCAGCGGCAAATGGAGTCTTTACCGCAGATAGTTTGGCAAAAGTCTATGCGATGCTTGCAAATCAAGGGCAGTGGAATGGTCAACAATTGATTCGTCCTGAAGTGTTTAAGCAGTTAAGCACCGTACAATCTAAAGCACGTGATCGAGTGATGCCAATTCCAATGCATTGGCGTTTGGGTTATCACCGTATTTTGACGATGGGCAAACGTGCGCCACATGGTTTTGGACATGTTGGTTTTAATGGCTCAGGGGCATGGTGTGATCCAGATCGTGAACTGAGTTTTGCTTATACGCATAATTTTAATATTACCTCTGCAACGGGTGATTATCGTTTGTGGGGTTTAAGCCAAGAGACCTTGCGTTGTGCAGATGCTATTTTAAATGGAAAGAAAGGGTGGTTTTAATTTAAGATAAATCAGTGAAATATAATTAGGTACTTAGATGAGTAAATTTGTTGATGCTTGCATTCAGTTAAAAGTGTTATTGAATGCTAGTCAGGGCAAACCCATAGAATTTCCATCAGGAGTAGTTTATGAGTTTCATCTAATCAAATTATATACTCTTCAAGAAATCACCTCTTTTGAATTAAAATTTAATCTCATACTTCCTGATAGTTTTAAGTATTTTTTATCAGAGGTTGGGGCTTCTCAGCTTTATGTTGATAATTTTGGTTTGGGTTTTGATTTTATACCTTTGGATGAAATATATAATTTTTCCTCTGACGTTTTTTTAGAGATGGAAAATCCATTTCCTCAATTATTTTTGTTCGCTTCAAATACTGGTAGAGGGGATGTTATAGGTTTTGATTTAAGAGAAGCAATATCGGATAAAATGTCTATATTTTCCCATGAAGATGATCCTGAAACTTGGTTGGATGATACAGAACATTGGTCTACTTTTGAAAATTGGCTAATTCAGCTAGTATCTTCTGAAGCTGAGATTGACTTAATTTACCCTATATCAAACGGTGGAATATGATAAATCACCGACTCATATTTTCTTTCCGTCTTGTATCCAGCAATAGTTCCACCTAAAAACTCTGCTAGTTTTCGACTAGGTTGATTTTCGACTGCAACTGGATATAAAAAATATTGAACTGGATGGCTAGAAGCCCAACGAAATACTTCATAAATTGCTTCTTTGGCAAAACCTTGATTGTGGCAATCTTCACGAATCCATAAGCCAAATTCTGGTGTCGAAGTGTGTAAATGATGAACACCAATCAAGCCCATAAAAAGATGGGTTTCTTTATCACGTAAAACAAAATGACGGTCGGTATACTTTGTTTCAGCAATGAGCCATTTTTGACCGATTTGCTCCAACTCTTTAAAGCTTTGTGCAGGTTCCCAAATCATATAACGGGTTAAAGTTGTTGTTACGTAAGGATAGATGTCGGCAAGATCATCCATTTGAAATAGAAACAAATCGAGTCTTGGACTTTGTAAAAATGGTATAGTCAAATCATTATAAAACTAATACAACTCAGTCGATGAGTTATTTCGAGTTTTTTTCGAATCATGTATGGATAATAAAGTGGTTTGACTATACTTTCATTTTTATTTCACTTATTTAGGTTTTGTTTTCGAATAGTTCTGCTTGAATAATCGCGTCAGTATGTCTTTTAAAATCTACCTCATTTAAACCCGTCAAACCTAACTTATAAATACCCTCTAGACCACAGACGAAAGCAATCAGTCGCCATGCGATATCGTGGCTATTGGTGTCAAAGTGAAACTCTCCTTGGGCTTGACCTTCATCAATCATGCGTACAATCGAAAGATGCCAATCTTGCATTGCAATATTATAGGCAAATTTAATTTCTTGATCCTGATCAATTAAAACTTCAGCTTCATTCCACAGTCGTAAGTAGGGTTGAATTTGTTCAATATTTTCACATCCAAGTAGAAGTGAAAGACGTTGTAAATAATTTGTTGTATTCACTTGGCTTTCAATCTCATCAAGTTGCTGCATAAGCTTAATAAATGCTTCTGCTTTTAAATGCGAGTTAGAAGCAAAATGATGATGGACTTGTCCTGTGGAGGTTTGAGCTTCAGTTGCAATACGGCGAACGGTCATTGCAGAGAAACCTTCGTTCAAGGCAACCTGCATGGCTGCTTGTAGAATCATTTCACGACGTTGTTCTTTATTTAAATAAGCCATACTTTCAGCGCCTTAGGCGATAGTCACAAACACGAACAAAATAACGTATATTTTGAAATTGGACAAGTGTCCAATTTTGACTATAATAACGCCAATTTGAACGCGTGTCCAATTTAGAGAAATTTATGTCTAGCAAGTGGTTAATTCTTGCAATCGTTGTATTGATCTACCTCCCTGTATCAATTGATGCAACTGTCCTCCATGTCGCAACACCGACGTTGAGTGAGTCACTTTCATTATCGGCAAATGAGTTGCTGTGGATTATTGATATTTATTCTTTGGTCATGGCAGGTCTTATTTTGCCGATGGGGGCATTGGGAGATCGTATTGGCTTTAAAAAGCTCATGGTGATTGGTGGGATTTTATTTGGTCTAGCATCATTGGCCGCTGCCTTTTCTTTTACCGCATATGCACTGATTGGTTCTCGTGCTTTATTGGCTGTTGGTGCAGCCATGATTTTGCCTGCCACTTTATCTGCGGTTCGTAATACTTTTCTTGATGAAAAACAACGTAATTTTGCTCTAGGCATTTGGGCGACAGTCGGCGGTGGTGGTGCAGCCTTTGGCCCATTACTGGGTGGTTTTCTATTGGAGCATTTTCATTGGGGTTCAGTCTTCTTGATTAATGTTCCGATTATGCTTGCTGTCATTATTTTTACTATATTTGTCATTCCGAAACAGACGGGGCAACCCAAACAACATCTCAATTTATTACAAGCTATTGTTTTAGTGATTGCCATCCTAAGTATGATCTATGCGATCAAGACTGTGATGCACGGCTTTAGCATCTGGTCAGTTTTGATCTTTGCAGTGGGTTTTAGTTTGTTGATTGGCTTTATTCGTACACAGCTCACATCAACCTCTCCAATGATTGATATTCAATTATTCAAACATCCTGTGATTGCGACAGGTGTCGTGATGGCGATTGTATCAATGATGGCTTTGGTTGGCTTTGAGTTGCTGATTTCTCAGGAACTGCAATTTGTTTATCAGCTTTCACCATTGGCAGCAGGGGCATTTATTCTACCCTTTATGATTGCGATCAGTTTAGGAGGCCCAGTCGCTAGTATGCTGGTCAACCGTTTCGGTCTGCGCTCAGTTGCATCGCTTGGTATGTTGATGAGTGCTTTAAGTTTATGGGGCTTGGCAAATACCGACTTTATACAGGCGAAGATACAGGTCTGGAGTTGGATGGTGGTATTGGGTCTGAATGTTGAAATTGCATTATTGGCTTCAACTTCTGCAATTATGTCCTCAGTTCCACCAAGTAAAGCCACAGCAGCAGGGGCAATTGAAGGGATGGCTTATGAACTGGGGGCGGGTCTGGGAATTGCCTTTTTCGGTTTGATGTTGTCATGGTTTTATGCAAACTCGATTGTGGTGCCAACCGATGTGCCACATAACATCATTGAACAGGTAAGCAGTTCGATTGGTGAGGCGGTTCAAGCTGCCAAGCAATTACAGCCAGTGATTGCTGAGCATGTGATTGAAGCTGCAAAACAGGCTTTTAGCCAATCGCATCGTTCAGTGCTGAACGTGGCTGCGCTCTTGTTCTTGATCTTGTCGATTTTTATTTGGTTTGCATTGCCGAAAAGAGTTTCTTCAGTTGAAGAATAGTTGGTTTACCCTTATCCAAATTGGGTTTGGGTAAGGGTGTGGCTAAAATAAGCGGTTAGCATTAAAATTTGATAGCGTTAAAGCAAAATCGCATATTAATAATTTGTTATGCTGTAATAAAGGTTCATAAATGTAGTTTTCAGTGCTAATAATGAAATGCTATACTAATTTTTCATATATTTTGCAATAACTTATAAAATGAAAAAGGTTTCGCTATTTCTTGCATTAATCGTTTTGATGGGATCAACCTCAACACAGGCTTATGAAGCAGAGCCAACAAAAAAAGATATGAAGGAATTTTATGCTTTATTAAAAATTATTTATAGCGATATGCCTGCATTAATGAATGGATTTGAAGTTTTAATAGATAATGATTTTGATTTGAATAAAATAAAAGATAAAAAAACTGTTTGTGATGCGGTACAGGCAGCGGAAAGGATTACTTATATAGCTAATCAATCTAAAGTTCATCCATATTTTCAGAAATCAATCGAACAATTAAAAGAAACAATGCCTGAAGAGAATGCAAAGGTTATTAAACAAGGCCTTCAGGATAGTGGCTATACGTGTTTATAGTGAAAAAAGGGATCAGAGCTGTATCTAACTTAATTGATCTGAAAAAACACCTTGTCTCAATAAGCTTAGATAAGGTTTTCTAAGGAACCTTAAGCTCAAAAGCACGTAAGATCTTGCATAACTGAATCATGGGTAGACCCATCAACGTAGTTTGATCATCACCAACCATTTTTTCAAATAAGCTAATCCCCAAGCTTTCACATTTAAAACTACCCGCACAATGCAAGGGCTGATCAATTTCGATATAACGCTCAATCTCAGCGAGAGTAAGTTGGCGAAATTTCACTTGGTAATGCTCAACCAGTGTTGTTTCAAACCCTGATTGCAAGTGCTGAACACTGAGAGCGGTGCTAAAAAATACGATTTTCCCTGAGTTTTCTTGTAATTGTTGAATGGCATTTTCAACACTTAGAGGCTTACCAATAAAATCATATGGTGCGTGTTCACGCCAAGCGACTTGATCAGAACCAATCACAATCGCATTTGGATGTTGTTGTGCAATAACTTGCGCTTTCTGAAAAGCGAGACGTTTAGCTAAATCATCTGCATGCAATTCACCCATTGCAGATTCATCAATATCGGGTGAAATGCAATGATAATCGAGCCTTAAACGATCCATCAAGTCTTTACGGGTTTGGCTGCTCGATGCCAAAATCAATTCAAACTGATTCATTAGACCGCATATTCCACGAGAATATTCAGTGGTACATAATGTAAAACAGCATTATGACAAGCATTCAATTTAATTGGTGGGGCATGACCTGCTTCGTATGCTTCAACCCAACGTGTAACGCAAATACACCAAAAATCACCTGGTTTTAATCCTGGGAAACCCACTTCTGGTAAAGGCGTAATTAAATCATTCCCAACTTTTTGTGAGAAATTTAAGAAATCTGAAGTCATTTGCGCGCACATGGTGTGCTGACCTAAGTCCGTGACCGCCGTATGGCAAAAACCATTACGAAAATAGCCCGTGATTGGGTCAAAGCAACAACTAGATAAAGGTTCGCCAAGAACATTTAAACGATTAATTTTTGGATCAGGATGAATAGACATAAGAATACAAAGATTTAATAACGATGATTATGATAATCAAAAGTGAAATTTTAGACAGCTTTTCTGCAAAAAACTCACCTTTATTTCAGAGAATCATTTAAAATTGTGCCGTTTTTAAAATCAACTAGAGAGCCATCCATGAATTTTCAGCGCATGACTGACCTTGATTTAGCAGGTAAACGTGTTCTTATTCGTGAAGACTTAAACGTTCCTGTAAAAAATGGGGAAATTACCAGCGATGCACGTTTACGTGCTGCATTACCAACAATCAAAGCTGCGTTAGATAAAGGCGCTGCGGTAATGGTATTTTCTCATCTTGGTCGTCCTGTAGAGGGTGAGCCAAAGCCAGAGCAATCACTTGCACCAGTTGCAGCTTATTTAAGCACTGCTTTGGGTCAGGATGTTAAATTATTTACTGATTATTTAGATGGCGTTGAGGTTGAAGCGGGTCAAGTGGTATTACTTGAAAATGTACGTTTCAATCATGGTGAAAAGAAAAACAAAGAAGAGCTTGCGCAAAAATATGCAGCACTTTGTGATGTATTTGTTATGGATGCATTTGGTACTGCTCATCGTGCAGAAGCGTCAACAGAAGGCGTAGCACGTTTTGCAAAAGTTGCTGCTGCTGGTCCGTTATTAGCCGCTGAATTAGATGCGCTAGGTCGAGCAATGCAAACACCTGAAAAACCAATGGTAGCAATTGTTGCAGGTTCTAAAGTATCAACAAAACTCGATGTATTAAATTCACTCTCTACTATTTGTGATCAATTGATTGTGGGTGGTGGTATTGCTAATACATTCCTTGCTGCTGCTGGTTTCAATGTTGGTAAATCTCTCTACGAAGCTGATTTAATTGACACTGCAAAACAAATTGCTGCAAAAGTAAGTGTTCCATTACCAACTGATGTCGTTGTTGCTGATGCAACTCAAATCGACTTCAGTGACTTCTTAGGTTCTTTGGCAAATGCACAAGCTGTTGTGAAAAAAGTTGCAGATGTGACTGACACCGACATGATTTTAGATGTTGGTCCAGAAACAGCACAAGCTTTTGCAGAAATCTTAAAAACATCAAAAACGATTCTTTGGAATGGTCCAGTAGGCGTATTTGAAGTTGATCAATTTGGTGAAGGGACGAAAGCACTTTCATTGGCAATTGCTGAGTCAGCTGGTTTCTCAATTGCAGGAGGTGGTGATACTCTCGCAGCAATTGATAAATATGAAGTTGCAGATCAAATCGGTTATATTTCAACGGGTGGTGGTGCATTCTTAGAATTTGTAGAAGGCAAAACATTACCTGCGGTCGCTGTACTGCTTGAGCGTGCTTAATAAAGATTTACCCTTTGATATATAACGAAAGATAAAAAAGGAGTCGATGCAAATCGGCTCTTTTATTTTGTCATCAAATTGTCATATATTTGCAATATGATTGTCATCAACTTAACCAAGTAACTGTGGAAAGCCGTGATGAAAATGAAATTAACCCTTGCCGCTTTAATTATTGCTCCAATCATGTTAACTGCATGTGGAAAGAAAGAAGAAGCAAAAAATGTTGAACAGCAAGAACAAGTAGCTTCAGAAGTATCAGCACCGACTACTCCAGAGCAACAAGCTGCCATTGATGCCATTGATAAGCCAGAATTACAAGATAAGAAAAATGCTGAAGCAGTAAACTCAGCTTCGGAAGAGGCGGCGAGCGAAGCTCAGTAAGCTCCTCCACAATGAGAAAAGCCGATGTGATCACATCGGCTTTTTTTATTTAAGCATTAGGTTTGCAGTAGAAGGTCAATGTCGTTTGGTAATCATCATCTTTGGCTAGAGAAGCATTTTTCCCAGTAAGTGTGCCGATTACACCCGCAGCAGCTTCAACCAATTTGCCTGTTTGTTCATCGACTACACCTTTTAAAACGCCTTGATATGCAGTTTTCTCATCAACCACGACTGGTGATGTATTTCGGGTACAAGTTTTTTGAGCGGCACTAATGGCATTATTCTTAGCGATCAAATTGGTTTTACCAATTCCCGTCACTTCATATTGATTATTTTCTTTTTGGATCGCTAAGGTGTTGGTTGGAGTTGATGCACATGCGGTGAGCCCAAGTACCAATCCGCCTAATAAACTCATGATTAACGTTTTTTTCATTGC
Organism: Acinetobacter sp. TR3; assembly: GCF_027105055.1. NCBI lineage: Bacteria > Pseudomonadati > Pseudomonadota > Gammaproteobacteria > Moraxellales > Moraxellaceae > Acinetobacter > Acinetobacter sp. TR3. The sequence continues at coordinate 1,946,143 of NZ_CP114264.1, read as the reverse complement.
TTGTTCTCAAGTAGTTATCTAATTGGATTATTTGAACATATTATTTTAAATTGCTTTTGCAGGTTATGTACAGTTTGTAGTAGCGCTCTGTTAAATTTCTCAAATTGATGATTAAGCAAGGATTAAACGTGGTGGAAATTGGCTAGATTATGCTAATCTAAACAAATCCTTGTGTTAGTTAGATTCATGTCAATGACGGACTCAAATATAGAGACAATTCATCAAAATATTCATCAACGTCAATCTGTAGGTCAGCTTGTTGAACCAGCGCCAAATTTACAACAACTCGAAAAAGCAGTACAAGCTGCGTTGACTGCACCTGATCATCATCGTTTAAAACCAACACGTTTTGTGGTTGTAACACCTGAGCAACGAGCGGCTTTTGGTGAGTTTTTAGCAAATGCTTTAGCTGATATGGGCGAAAATGATCCTGCACAATTAGAAAGAGTGAAGCACCATCCATTTCGCGCGCCTTTACTTGTTTTAGCCTTAACCACGATCCAAGATCACCCAAAGGTTCCGCACTTCGAACAAATTTTAAGTACGGGTGCTGCTGTTCAAAACTTCTTACTCTCATTACAAGCACAAGGTTTTGCGAGTATGTGGCGTTCTGGTGCAGTTGTAGAATCCAATTGGCTTAAGCAACAATTTGGCTTAAAAGAGCAAGATTTGATTTCTGGTATTATTTATATTGGAACAGCCGCTAAAACGATTGCACCTCGTGCAGAAATAGAGAGTCAAGATTTTTTAAAAGTATGGCAACAAGTTTAATCCTATTGATGAATGATTAAAGAAAGAAATTGGTTTCAGGAAAAAAAATGACAGAGTTAAAATTTAGTGATTTAGTTGAGCCTGTGGCAGTAGATCAAAAAACAGCATTAAGAATTACGGTATTGGGCGGTGGTAGTTTTGGTACAGCAATGGCGAATTTAGCTGTACGCAATGGTTGCGATACCATGATTTGGATTCGTGATGCGGCTGTAGCAGAAGAAATTAATCAAACACATATTAATAAACGTTATTTACCTGATTATCCGTTAGAGCCAGCTTTGCGCGCTGTTGCTGATTTAGAATTAGCAGTAAGAGATCGAGATATTATTCTGGTCGCTATTCCTAGTCATTCATTTCGTGATGTTTTAAAACAAATTGCGCCGTTTATTACAGCCCAAGCCGTAGTTTCATTAACCAAAGGTATTGAAGCAAAAACCTTTAGTTTCATGAGTGAGATTATTCGCGCAGAATTACCAGAAGTTCCTTACGGCGTTTTATCAGGTCCAAATCTAGCAAAAGAAATTATGGCAGGTATGCCATCAGGAACAGTGATTGCAAGTGAATCGGAATTGGTCCGTTATGCGGTACAACATGCTTTGCATAGTGCCTTATTCCGTGTGTTTGGTAGCGATGATGTACACGGTGTAGAACTGGGTGGAGCATTAAAAAATATCTATGCAGTTGCTATGGGTATGGGTGCTGCTTATAACATTGGTGAAAATACCAAAAGTATGATTTTAACCCGTGCTTTGGCGGAAATGAGTCGTTTTGCAGTTAAGCAGGGTGCAAATCCTTTAACTTTTTTAGGGCTTTCTGGTGTAGGTGATTTATTTGCAACTTGTAATAGTCCATTAAGTCGTAACTATCAAATTGGTTTTGCGCTCGGTTCGGGTAAAACACTTGATCAAGCAACCAAAGAATTAGGTCAAACAGCCGAAGGGATTAATACCATTGTCCAAGTACGTGCTAAAGCACAAGAACTGGATGTTTACATGCCGATTACCAATGCTTTATATGAAGTTATTTTTGAAAATGCGCCACCAATGACGATCGCTTTATCATTGATGAAGAATGGTCATCGTAGTGATGTAGAATTTGTTTTACCACATCATGAAGTTTAATCAGAAAACTGTCATCAATCATTGTTAATATATAGGTATAAATAATAAGGTCGTTATATGCAGTTAACTTTAGTACGTCACGGTGAAGCATCTCCAGCAATCAACGGTAATGATACGCAACGCCCATTAACAGTGCGTGGACATCAACAAGCAGAGCAAACAGGACATTTTTTAAAAGATGTCATTCAGCCTGAAATTTTTATTGTTAGTCCGCTATTACGTGCCCAAGAAACTTTGGCACACATCAAGGCTCATTTTCACGGTATTCCTGTTTTAATTTGCGATAAAATTAAACCTGATGATGATGCTAAAGATGCAATTGAATGGTTATCTAAATTACCCTATGAATCCATTGCTGTGGTCTGTCATATGAATGTAGTTGCACATATCGCAGAGCAATTGACCCATGAGAATTTTAATCCGTTTGCATTAGCAGAAGCACGTATTTATGATCAAGCTGTGATTGCCAATGGTTTATCAACACAAAAGAATCGTTTTATACCAACACTATAATTTATATATCCGCGATAGGATAAGGGTACTGAACACCGATGCTGTATATATGGATGCCCGAAACCAATGGAACATGGTATTGGTCGGCAGGGGAAAATTGGTTACAGGCAAATAGTCTTGAGCAGTTGATTCAGGACTTACAAGTGCATAATGGAAAAGAGGCGGTGGTCTATTTTCCAAGTCGTAATGCGCAAATCTTGCAACAACCTATGACAAAAATGCACTACAAGCAGTTAGGGCAAGAAGGGCTTAAATACTTATTAGAAGAATATGTGACTTTGCCAATCGATCAAATGAAGGTGGTTCATCATTTTCAAAATGATCAGCTTAATGTGATGGGTGTGGCTCATTCCACAGTTGAGACATGGCAACACGCACTTAGTCTTTTGCCAATTCAAATTGCAGCGTTCCTACCTGACTTTTTAATCTTACCAACACCAGAAGAAAACCAAGTGGTGATTGCAAACCTGTATGATCACTTATTGGTAAGAGAATCGGAATGGTCTGGTAATTCAGTGGATGACTTGGGATTATTCCTTGAGTTTCAAACACCTGAAACGAACTATAAGCTGGCAAATCTTAATTCAACTGAATTAGCAACTGTTATGGCTGCTTTAAGCCATGATCAATACACTGAATTTAGTTACCAATGTCAGCCCTTGGCAAAAGCAAAACAGCATCCATTTAATGTTTTGCCAAAATCAAAGAATGCAGAAGTTCAATGGTCAGGTTATTGGAAAGCTTCAGCATTGGTTTTGGTTGCAGTCATTTTTGTTCAATTGGGTTATGATGCTTTGCGTTGGTCTAAACTAAAAAAAGTGGCTGATCAGACATCGGCTCAGGCGATAGATCAATATAAATTCTGGTTTGGTGAAAATAGTCGCGTTACTGAGCAAAACATTAAAAGTCAGTTTGAAAGTCAATTACGTATGAGTCAGCTAGGTGATACACAAGCACTTTCGTTGTTGAGTAGAGTAGGACCGATTTTAATGCAGAAACAGATCATTGCTCAGCAAGTCAATTATGATGCTTCGACTTTAGCAATGTCATTAAAAGCTAAATCTGCAGATGACTTACAAGGATTAACTCAACAATTAAACCAACAAGGTTTCCAAGCTGAATTGGGTAACGTTCAAGCAGATTCGATTGGTGCGATTGGGGTGGTAAAAGTAAAATAATGAAAGCATTAACAGGTCTACAAAATAGTTTCGATCAAAAAATTGAAACCTTAAATCAATATTTACAGAGCTTATCTGTACGTGAACGCGTGATGGTAATTTTCACAACAGTTTTTTTAGTTGTTGTGATTATTGGTTTTGCATTATGGAAAATGCATGCATCAGCCGAGCAACAGCAAAAACGTTTAAATGAATTAAAAGATTTAACGGTTTGGATGCAAAGTAATGCAGCAACAATGAAACCAGCAAATGATCTGGAGCTCTCAGCGGCAGATAAAATTCAACGTACGGCACAACAACAAGGCTTATCAGTTTCTTCACAGCAAAATGGTGAGCAAATTCAAATTGTCGCCGAACATCAAAATTATGCTGTTCTTGCAAACTTTTTAATGCAACTCTCTCAAATGGGGTTGAGCATCCAAAAAATGGACATGGTTTCAAATAACAATCAAATCAAGTTAACTGCGACCGTGCAATAAATATAAAGGAGCTTGTAGCTCCTTTATATTTATAAATTCATCATAATTAACTCTGAATGACTCGAATGATGGTTTGACCACGCTTGGACTGAACATCCATGACAGAATGAATTTTCTCAAGGCGAATTTTCATGCTGCGTAAACCAATATTGACATTTGCACTATTCACTTCATCGACATTAAAGCCGATACCATCATCTTCAATCTCTAAAATAATTTGTTTAAGGTCAGAAAAATACAAACGAACAATGACTTTTTGGGCGTAACTATGTTTGATGACGTTGGTAAGTGCTTCTTCTGTAATCCGCAATAATGTCAAACATTCCAATGCACTAGGTTGTGAATGCCAAACTTCTGCAAAATCCCAAACAGATTGAATACTTAACTCATTGAAAATTTGACTAAATCGATGTCTAACAGGTGCTCCCCATAAAATAGGTGTTTTCGGAACTTCACCTGAGATACTTGATCCACTATCGATGACTTCTCTGAGATCATCACGTAGCAGTTTCAGAATAGATAAGAACTGTTGGTTATCAAAATTTTCTTTGCTTTGGCTAATCACACCAATAGAACGAACTAAAGAGCTGCCTAAAATATCATGTAAATCATGAGAAAATTGTAGTCGCTCCTGACGTCTCATTCTCTCTAATTCTGTTTGATGAATATTTAAAATATCTTTGATATTACTGATAATTAATAATGTTGAAAAAATCAGCAGCCCAAATAAAAAGCACAATTGTATTTGAAACCAATCATGATCTGTGTGCACTGTTTGAAAAATAATTTTCTGATCGATGAGAGGGGCTATAAAAATTAAACCTGATGATAGAAAAATAATTTTGATCATTTTGTCTATCATACTATAGCTATTTACAGCGAAGATTTTTGGAAATTTTAATCCAACAATACACGCCGAAAAAAGGAAAGAAATAAGTAAAGTAAGTTCTAATTTTGAATTTAGATAAGCGAAATAAAATAATATAGGAATAAAAATACTAACCAGAATAAAAATCAGTTTGAAAGAAAAAGATTGATTGAATTTATATAAAACTGCTTGAGCAAATGAGAAAAAAACACCTAAATAAATTAAGCTGAAAAAGAAATACCAATGAGGTGTTTTTTGAACAGGAGCTAAATGCAGAATTAATAAACTAGATCCTGTCATCATTAGAAAAATTGATAACCAAGAAATAGAAGGAGGTAAATATTTTTTTAAAGTTGTGGTTAGTAAAATAGCACCAAATGCCATGATGAAAATAGGAATTAATAGGTTAAATGAATTTTGAATAATCGACATTTATTTATAATTTCTTTCCCAATTTTCAGAATAAACCCAATGAATATGCAATTTTTATTGCTTTAGAACGACTATCTACCGCAAGCTTACTATATATATTGCGTAAATGAGCTTCTACGGTATAACGCGATAATCCTAATTCATTTGCGATATCTTGATTGTTAAATCCCTGAGTAACGTAATCTAGAATTTCTAATTCTCTTGCAGATAAATTTTCTGGTGAATTTTTAATCTTTTGTGGCTTTTTGACCATATTTGTTAAAATAATCTGAGCAAGAAAAGGGTCGATTGGAATACCACCTTGTAATATTTGTTTAATTGAAATAGTGACTTCATAATCATCACGTTCTTTCAATAGATAACCAGTTGCACCAGCTTGTATTGCTTTAAAAATTGCATCTCTGGTACTCCAAGCTGAAATAACAAGAATTGGAATGGTAGAATTTTTTTGTCTCAAACTACGAATTAATTTTGTACCATTGCCATCAGGCAAGCCTAAATCGACTAAGGCAAATGCAATATTATGTTGTTTTACCTCAAGCATAGATTGAGATAAGTTTTCAGAAAATATTAAATCGTTATTGCTATAGTTAAGGTCGATTAAAATTTTTTTTAATCTATTTTGAATTATATAGTCGTCATCAACAACCAGAACTGGTTTTGGTAAAGCAGAGCTAAGTAAATTTTGATCAAAAAAACTTAATCTATCTTTTATTTGTTCTATCATGATGATTATCAAATATACGTATATTTTTTATTATAATCATCGGTTCTGTATTTGCTATATTTTTTTAAATTAATTTAAATTGTTTATAAAATTTAAATTAATTTTTATAATATAATTAATAGTTGTTTGAATAAATCTTTATATGTTTGGTTAATATCAACAAGCTTAGAAATTACTAAGCTTGCTGTAAGCAAAAAATGACCATAGTTAATTAGCAACTACCAACCACTGTACCACTCCAAAGTGCTTGATCATTGACATACAACGTGATTTTAAGCCCTGTTGGAATTCCCCAAGTTGTGCAAACATCACCACATACGCGTAAATTTGCATTTGCAGGGATGCCGATTGGAACATTTACACAAACATTTCCGAAAACAGGGAAGTCAAAACAAACATCGCCGTTTCGATAAGAAGCACCTACACAAGCACTTAGACTTAAAGCTTGTACATTGGTACTACTCAACTGATTTTGTACAGATTCAATTGTATTTGTTGTTTTTACACTAGATTGTAAAGCATTACTATTTTCACCATTAAAACCTACTTTTGTGTAGTCTGGAACGACTTGTGGATCACATTGACATCCGCTCATTATTTTACTTCCTTTAATATTTATAAAAGTTATAGTTCGTACTCTTATGGCTTTTCCGAATATCGCCCCATTTTTTGTAGTGGTTTCTTGCATCCACAATAAGTCTTAAGACAAGCGATGAAGATCGTTTTAAGACTTAATTCTATTGATTTGAATTCTTATGAGCGTGAAGGGTATATACCTTCTAAGCTGATCACATAGTAAAGAGCTAAATACGGGTTTGTGATATTGACGGGCTGGCTGCCTCCAGATATTCCTGTGTTTTGCACAGGAACAACGACTTGCGTGGTGGCATTTAACTGTTTCATATTGACTAATTGACTTGTATCTTGAGTAAACACGTCATATACACTGCCTGTGTTAGGATCATTTGCATTTGCCCATGCTGCATTAGCAGGGCTACTTGTATTACCACCGGCTGAGCTTGCTTGTGGTGTTAATGAAACTGAAGCATTGATGGTTTGACTAGCAACGACATGTGTATGTGCTGGTAAGTTATTGATTGTGAGAGTCGTACTTTGACTTCCTGCGGCTTGTCCAATTGGAAAATTATTGTTTACTCCTAGTGCGAAGCGTCCACCTAAATTTGGTAGTGCGAAAGTAGTTTTCCCATCACCACCATAAATGGTACCAAGTAAGCTGAAAAGTGCTTGGTTTTGTGCGATTGATAATAATTGTCCATTGCATGCCGCCCAACCTTTTGGAACGAAGTTGTATGGAATTAGCATGATTTCACCTAGGTATGGATCTGCGCTCATAATTTTTACCTTTTAATTTTCAGTAATATTGTTGATGTTTTTGTGTTTGTTAATTTACTGAAATTTCTTCATGAGCCAATATCCCCAAAACATCGTATTTTGATTGAATGGTTTTGAGTTTTCGATTAATTGATTTCCGATAACTATAGACAGTTTCAATGCTGAGATTTAATTGGATAGATATGTTGGAGCTACTCAAGTCTTTAGATAAAAGCTCGACGATCATTAATTCTCGAGGTGTGAGTAGGTTTAAAAATTCAGAATAATATGATGAAAATTGCAGCAGGAAAGATCTGTGATGAATGTCGAGTTTTTGATAAATGTTTTCTTGGTGGGTAGTAACAGTTCTTTCACTAATATGAAGTTTTAAGGAGATCTCTTTAACTCGATAACCATGTATGAATATCACACCCAAAATCAGCCACCCGTTTCACGTGAAAACCAACCACTCTTAAAGAGTGGTTATTTCATTATTAGAAGAACTAATTTTCCTCATCGAGTCGCCACTTATTTCAAACGTATACGAGTTGTGAATAATGCGATCTAAGATTGCATCTGCTATCGTAGGGTCATTAAATTTTTCATGCCATAATTCATAAGAAAATTGACTAGTGATAAGTAAACTTCCATGCATTGAGAAACTATCAATGAAATCCAATAGGAAACTTTCAATTTTTGCAGGAGTATGATTAAGCCCAAAATCATCTAACACTATGAGATCAAATTTAATTAACTTTTTTATTAAAGGCTTTTCATTTGAATTATCTATAGCTTGTTCTAGTAAATCTATAAAATCTGCATATTTGAAAAACTTGGTTTTGTAACCTTCTAAGCATGCTTTGGTAGCAAATGATCCTAGCCAAAATAATGGACAGCATGTCCCTCTAAAGATAACGTAACTTCAATCTTTGGAGATCCAAGAAATGGCTAAACGTTTTAGTCCGGAATTTAAACAGCAAGCAATTGATCATGCACTTTCAAACTCCCACGAGCCTATAGCTGCAATCGCCCATAAATTAGGTGTGGGTTATTCAACCTTAGATAAATGGATTCGTGAAGCCAATCCAGTAGGTTCAAGCAAACGTCAACTTTCTCCTGAACAACAGCGGATCTTGGAATTAGAAAAAGAAGTCAAACAGCTCAAGGAAGCCAATGACATCTTAAAAAAAGCGCATGTGTACTTTCTGACAGATCATGCCAAGAAAAGTACACGGTAATTCAAGATATGGATATAAATGAAGTCACTGTGTCTTCTGTCTGTAAATGCCTAGATGTCAGCACTTCAGGCTATTATGCCTGGCGAAAACGCCAGACCAATACAGCGCAGAAATACAATGATTTAAAAGTTGTATATTGGCAGCATCATGCGCGCTTGGGTGCACCGTCATTGGTACATGACATGCGTGATTTAGGTTATCGCATGAGCGAACGTACCGTTGGAAGGATGCTAAAAAAGCTTGGTTTACGTAGTAGGATTGCACGTAAATACAAGCATACGACTGATTCAAACCATCGTTTGTCTACAGCATCAAATTTGTTGGATCGCCAATTTACAGTTACTCAGCCTAATAAAGTTTGGACAACGGATATTACCTATATCCGAACTAAAGAAGGCTGGCTGTATTTATGTGTGATGCTAGATCTATTCAGCCGTCGTATTGTGGGTTGGCAAACCAGCCATCGAATAGACCGCCAATTGGTGTGTGATGCGTTTAATTATGCAATGGCTCGTCAGGGTTATCCAACGGGTGTCATGGTGCATTCGGATCAAGGTAGTCAGTACTGTAGTCGTGATTTTAGGGCGCTATTATTGACGAATAACTGTATTCAAAGCATGTCTAGACGAGGAAACTGTTGGGACAATGCAGTGACCGAAAGCTTCTTCCATACCCTGAAGGGGCATGTAGTACATGGCAGTGTATTTTCTACGAGAAAAGAGGCAAATGCTATCTTGTTTGAGTATATTGAAGTTTACTACAATCGAATCAGAAGGCATTCTGCAAATGGCTGGTTAAGTCCAGAAGCCTTTGAACAGAAATATTTCAAGAATTTAGAGGGATCGGTTGTCCACGATACTGTCTAGGATCAAAGATCAAATCCAACCTATAAAGATCAATCAGATATTCAACAAACGTTAAGAGATTTAATAGGCTTTGATTTAGAACACTATAAAAAGAAAATTCCTCCTTCTGTGAGTAAACAATTTGAAAAAAATTGGTCACTTGATGAAATTCTTCTTATAGAGAAAATTGGAGAAATTGAGTGTTCTCTGAATAAGAAGCTGGATTTTTTAGCACTTTGGCTAATAGAACACCCTTCTAAAGAAAGCTGTGATTTATTGAGAGAAAAATTTTTCTCAAGTGATTTTGATAAACTTAAATCTGAAGCAGATACAACAACTTTGAGACGTTTAATCTGTATCCTAGATCAAGTTGAAAATCAAAATTTATAACTTATATTTATGATAGAAGCCTAACAGGCTTCTATCATATTCTTTATTGCAGTCAACTCACACTTTAGCAAACCAATTTCTTTTTCTTTTATTTTAACTAAATTTCGAATTATTTCGGAAAGTGTCGGAAATCGTTGAAGATAACTTTGATAAATAGAAATTTCATTATTAATCTTCTTAATTTCACTGATGACTCTATCATTTTCAACTGCAAGATCAGTTTTGATATCGCAATTGAATGCATTAATGGTAATTAAATCCAATATATCTATACGGTCATAATTTGAAGAGTACTTATAAGTACATGTTCGGCTATCGATTGATATTAGATTTATTGAAGCTAGCTCTCTAATTGTCTGATAAATCTTCGCATAATATTTTTTAGCACTAAATTCAGGATACTGACTGATGAAAAGCGTTCTTAAGTCTTTAAACTCATAGCCTGAGAATGTTCTATTTGATAAAAAATCAAACAAACAGTTTTTAAGCTGATGATTTGTAGACATATAGATATACCGAATAGACAATTGAACATGAAATTATCCTATTTTGGGATAATTTCATTAATAGTACAACATCTTGGGCTATGAGCTCAATACATGACCCTCGATACAAAAACCTGATCAAAGAATTAATTAAAATACGTGAGTTGAAAAATATTACTCAGGTAGAACTCGCTACATCCTTAAAAAAGCCACAATCATACATAGCTAAAGTTGAAAACCTAGACAGAAGAATTGATATATTAGAATTGCATGATTGGCTATCAGCTTTAGATAAATCTATTAATGATTTTTTAGTATGCTGTTTTGAGCAGTAAGATTTTTTAGTGGCAAGTTTTGAAGTGAAATTAGTGGACTACCGATAAATGGAAAGGGTGGACTAAGATCAATGATATATACACCATGTACTAACATTTAAAAAAATTTGATGCTCACGTTTACTTAGCACTTTTAAAGTATCCATTTTTATCCTTTGTATTGAATTAAAAATTAAAATTTTTATGTGGATTTATTAGAGATAAATTACTTAGCGTGTGCATCATTGAAATTTGTTATTCCAAACAGTTTTTTTATCGATATTTTTTTTATTTTTCTACCAAATTTCAATGATTCTTTATTACTAAAAATACTCTCTAATTTATGTGTTTATATTCACAAAAAGAAGGGAATAACATGAATCGTATCTTTAAAAAAATTTGGAGTAGATCTCTAGGGCGTGTAGTTGTTGTATCCGAGAATGCTAAAAGCGAAGTGAAGACGAATAAGACAGGTGGTATTGTTGAGACGAATACTTTTTTTAATGAATTTGGGTCTTTCAGTACTCAAAATAAATTACGGTTAAAACCGCTCGTTATCGCTTTAGGATTATCAACCGTTACTTTAGCGACTCAACAAGTTTTTGCCGAGCAAGTGATAACCTGTGGCGCAAAAGATTCAAATACAAATCCAGGTATTGCAGCCACAACTCATGGCAATACGATTGTGAGCCAACAATATTGGGGAGCGATCAATTGTTATAACAATGCACCAATTTCAGATAGCAAAATCGCAAATGATGATTTCGATGTCACTATTAATGCAGACACTTTAAAAGTGGGTGCAGGAGGAATTACCTCTAAAGGTTCATTAAGTGGTTCAGCTGGTAACGGAACCATTTCTTTTAATAATAATAAAATCACCAACCTTGCTAATGGTACATCTACAAATGACGCAGTTAATTTTGGACAATTAAATTCATTAGCCAACGTTTTTGGCGGTGGCGCTGGTTTTAGCGGAGGCGTATTTACTGGCCCAACTTATGTCATACAAGGGTCAAATTATACAAATATAGGAAGTGCTTTTACTGCTGTAAATACTAAATTAACGAGTTTACAAAGCCAAATTGATGGTTTACCAACAGGCGGTGGAGCTGACGGTAAAAGTGCTTATGAACTTGCAGTTGTAGGTGGATATGTTGGTACACAAACGCAGTGGCTAGCCTCTTTAAAAGGTGACAAAGGCGACAAGGGCGATAAAGGTGATGTAGGTGCTACAGGCGCGACTGGAGCTAAGGGCGACAAAGGTGACGTAGGTGCTACGGGCGCAACTGGAGCTCAGGGTGACAAGGGCGATAAAGGTGATGTAGGTGCTACGGGTGCGACTGGAGCCACAGGAGCTCAAGGTGACAAAGGCGATAAAGGTGATGTAGGTGCTACGGGTGCAACTGGAGCCACAGGAGCTCAAGGTGACAAGGGCGATAAAGGTGATAAAGGTGACGTAGGTGCTCAAGGTGACAAGGGCGACAAAGGTGATGTCGGTGCTACGGGTGCAACTGGAGCCACTGGTGCTCAAGGTGACAAGGGCGATAAAGGTGATAAAGGTGACGTAGGTGCTACGGGCGCAACAGGAGCTCAAGGTGACAAGGGCGATAAAGGCGATAAAGGTGACGTAGGTGCTACGGGCGCAACTGGAGCTACAGGTGCTCAAGGTGACAAGGGCGACAAAGGTGATATCGGCGCAACTGGAGCTACAGGAGCTCAAGGTGACAAGGGCGATAAAGGTGACGTAGGTGCTACGGGCGCAACTGGAGCTAAAGGCGATAAAGGTGACGTAGGTGCTACGGGCGCAACTGGAGCTAAAGGCGATAAAGGTGATGTCGGTGCTACGGGTGCAACAGGAGCTAAAGGCGATAAAGGTGATAAAGGTGATGTCGGCGCAACTGGTGCAATAGGAGCTACAGGAGCTCAGGGTGACAAGGGCGATAAAGGTGATGTCGGTGCAACTGGAGCTACAGGTGCTCAAGGTGACAAGGGCGACAAAGGTGATGTCGGTGCTACGGGTGCAACAGGAGCTAAAGGCGACAAAGGTGATATCGGCGCGACTGGCGCAACTGGAGCTAAAGGCGATAAAGGTGATGTCGGTGCTACGGGTGCAACAGGAGCTAAAGGCGATAAAGGTGATAAAGGTGATGTCGGCGCAACTGGTGCAATAGGAGCTACAGGAGCTCAGGGTGACAAGGGCGATAAAGGTGATAAAGGTGACGTAGGTGCTACGGGCGCAACAGGAGCTCAAGGTGACAAGGGCGATAAAGGCGATAAAGGTGACGTAGGTGCTACGGGCGCAACTGGAGCTACAGGTGCTCAAGGTGACAAGGGCGACAAAGGTGATATCGGCGCAACTGGAGCTACAGGAGCTCAAGGTGACAAGGGCGATAAAGGTGACGTAGGTGCTACGGGCGCAACTGGAGCTAAAGGCGATAAAGGTGATGTCGGTGCTACGGGTGCGACTGGTGCCACAGGAGCTCAAGGTGACAAGGGCGATAAAGGTGACGTAGGTGCTACGGGTGCAACAGGAGCTAAAGGCGATAAAGGTGATAAAGGTGATGTCGGCGCAACTGGTGCAACAGGAGCTAAAGGCGATAAAGGTGATAAAGGTGATGTCGGCGCAACTGGTGCAATAGGAGCTACAGGAGCTCAGGGTGACAAGGGCGATAAAGGTGATAAAGGTGACGTAGGTGCTACGGGCGCAACTGGAGCTAAAGGCGATAAAGGTGATGTCGGTGCTACGGGTGCAACAGGAGCTAAAGGCGATAAAGGTGATAAAGGTGATGTCGGCGCAACTGGTGCAATAGGAGCTACAGGAGCTCAGGGTGACAAGGGCGATAAAGGTGATGTCGGTGCAACTGGAGCTACAGGTGCTCAAGGTGACAAGGGCGACAAAGGTGATGTCGGTGCTACGGGTGCAACAGGAGCTAAAGGCGACAAAGGTGATATCGGCGCGACTGGCGCAACTGGAGCTAAAGGCGATAAAGGTGATGTCGGTGCTACGGGTGCAACAGGAGCTAAAGGCGATAAAGGTGATAAAGGTGATGTCGGCGCAACTGGTGCAATAGGAGCTACAGGAGCTCAGGGTGACAAGGGCGATAAAGGTGATAAAGGTGACGTAGGTGCTACGGGCGCAACAGGAGCTCAAGGTGACAAGGGCGATAAAGGCGATAAAGGTGACGTAGGTGCTACGGGCGCAACTGGAGCTACAGGTGCTCAAGGTGACAAGGGCGACAAAGGTGATATCGGCGCAACTGGAGCTACAGGAGCTCAAGGTGACAAGGGCGATAAAGGTGACGTAGGTGCTACGGGCGCAACTGGAGCTAAAGGCGATAAAGGTGATGTCGGTGCTACGGGTGCGACTGGTGCCACAGGAGCTCAAGGTGACAAGGGCGATAAAGGTGACGTAGGTGCTACGGGTGCAACAGGAGCTAAAGGCGATAAAGGTGATAAAGGTGATGTCGGCGCAACTGGTGCAATAGGAGCTACAGGAGCTCAGGGTGACAAGGGCGATAAAGGTGATGTCGGTGCAACTGGAGCTACAGGTGCTCAAGGTGACAAGGGCGACAAAGGTGATATCGGCGCGACTGGCGCAACTGGAGCTAAAGGCGACAAAGGTGATATCGGCGCGACTGGCGCAACTGGAGCTAAAGGCGATAAAGGTGATGTCGGTGCGACTGGTGCCACAGGTGCTCAAGGTGACAAGGGCGACAAAGGTGATGTCGGTGCTACGGGTGCAACTGGAGCTCAAGGTGACAAGGGCGATAAAGGTGACGTAGGTGCTACGGGTGCAACAGGCGCTACAGGTGCTCAAGGTGACAAGGGCGATAAAGGTGATGTCGGTGCAACTGGAGCCACTGGTGCTCAAGGTGACAAGGGCGATAAAGGTGACGTAGGTGCTACGGGCACAACAGGCGCTCAAGGTGACAAGGGCGATAAAGGTGACGTAGGTGCTACGGGTGCAACTGGAGCTCAAGGTGACAAGGGCGATAAAGGTGACGTAGGTGCTACGGGTGCAACAGGAGCTCAAGGTGACAAGGGCGATAAAGGTGATAAAGGTGACGTAGGTGCTACGGGCGCAACAGGAGCTCAAGGTGACAAGGGCGATAAAGGCGATAAAGGTGACGTAGGTGCTACGGGCGCAACTGGAGCTAAAGGCGACGTAGGTGCTACTGGTGCAACAGGAGCTCAAGGTGACAAGGGTGATAAAGGTGACGTAGGTGCTACGGGTGCAACAGGAGCTAAAGGCGATAAAGGTGATAAAGGTGATGTCGGTGCTACGGGTGCAACTGGAGCTCAAGGTGACAAGGGCGATAAAGGTGACGTAGGTGCTACGGGTGCAACAGGCGCTACAGGTGCTCAAGGTGACAAGGGCGATAAAGGTGATGTCGGTGCTACGGGTGCAACTGGAGCCACTGGTGCTCAAGGTGACAAGGGCGATAAAGGTGATAAAGGTGACGTAGGTGCTACGGGCGCAACAGGCGCTACAGGTGCTCAAGGTGACAAGGGCGACAAAGGTGATATCGGCGCGACTGGCGCAACTGGAGCTAAAGGCGATAAAGGTGATGTAGGTGCTACGGGCGCGACTGGTGCCACAGGTGCTCAAGGTGACAAGGGCGACAAAGGTGATATCGGCGCGACTGGCGCAACTGGAGCTAAAGGCGATAAAGGTGATGTAGGTGCTACGGGCGCGACTGGTGCCACAGGTGCTCAAGGTGACAAGGGCGACAAAGGTGATGTCGGTGCTACGGGTGCAACTGGAGCTCAAGGTGACAAGGGCGATAAAGGTGATAAAGGTGACGTAGGTGCTACGGGTGCAACAGGCGCTCAAGGTGACAAGGGCGATAAAGGTGATGTCGGTGCTACGGGCACAACAGGCGCTCAAGGTGACAAGGGCGATAAAGGTGACGTCGGTGCTACGGGTGCAACAGGAGCTCAAGGTGACAAGGGCGATAAAGGTGACGTAGGTGCTACGGGTGCAACAGGAGCTAAAGGCGACAAAGGTGATATCGGCGCGACTGGAGCCACAGGTGCTCAAGGTGACAAAGGCGATAAAGGTGATGTCGGTGCTACGGGTGCAACTGGAGCTAAAGGTGACAAGGGCAATAAAGGTGATATCGGCGCGACTGGCGCAACTGGAGCTAAAGGCGATAAAGGTGATGTAGGTGCTACGGGCGCGACTGGAGCTAAAGGACCGAAAGGAGATACGGGAGCAAATGGTAAAAGTGCATTTGAAATAGCTGTTGACAATGGTTATTCAGGTACAGAACAAGAGTGGCTTGCATCTCAAGGTGGTGGTAACAATCCTTACTTTGATGCGAATCCAAATGTAACGAGCTCTGGAGCTAAAGCTACAGGCTCTGGAGCTACTGCTCTTGGAGATGGTGCTGTTGCCGATGGTGAAAATAATACGGTGGTGGGTTCTGGAGCTTCAGCAAAAGGAAAATCAAATACTGTAGTCGGTAAAGGCAATAAAGTTGAAGGTGAGCGTTCAGGTGCCTTTGGTGATCCAAATGTCATTCAAGCAAATGGAAGTTATGCTGTTGGTAATGATAATACGGTCACTGGTGATAACAGTTTTGTTGTTGGCAATAACGTAAATACTGCTGCCAAAAATGCTGTTGTTTTGGGTAATGATTCAGCTTCAGACAGAGATAATACTGTTTCAGTTGGTGCTGCTGGTAAGGAACGTCAGATTATTCATGTTGCAGCTGGTGTGCAAGATACTGATGCTGTAAATGTTAAGCAGATGAAAGATGCGAATACCAAAACTTTAACTGATGCTAAAACTTATGCAGATGCAGGTGATCAGGCAACATTAACAAGTGCAAAAGGATATACAGATAGTCGTGAAGTGGTAATGCGTCAAGAATATAAAACTGCTGATGCAAAAGTGCTTTCTGATTCGAAAGCTTATACTGATACCAAAGTTATGGATCTAGAAAATAACTTTAGAGATGTATCTAGCCGTGTGGATCAAACCAATCAAGATGTTCGTAAAAACCGAGAAATTGCCGCGCAAGGTATTGCTGGTATTACTGCGATGACAAATATTCCAATGCCAGCTGAACAAGGGGCTTCTACTGTTGGTATGGGTATGGGGTATTATGATAGTCAGTCTGCTATCGCTGTGGGAGCAAGTCATTACTTCGATAATGGTGTTGCAATCAAGGGAGCATTCTCAACAGGCTTTAATAATGGTAATACAACTGCTGTAGGTGCTGGTGTGTCTTATTCTTGGAAATAAGTAACATTTCTACAATTTAGTGAAAGGAACTAAGCTTTAAACGAGCTTAGTTCCTTTTTTTATTGAACTGCGAAATGTGAATTTGAATCAATTGCAAATGACCTGACCAAGATTAAAAACCTGAATAAAACCAGAAAATTGTTTAATCAAGAAGCACTAAAGCAAAGACTCTACAAAATAAGCATATGTCAAGCATGGTGTTTTGTTGAGCCTATGCCTATAATACGGCTACTTGAAAAATCAGTAGACTGTGATTGGTATGTTATATTCATTGGCTCGCCCTTTGTTGTTTACTTTGGCACCAGAGCGTGCACATGAACTCACACTTTCTATGCTCGATACAGCGCATAAATTTGGATTGATGCATCAGAAAACTGCACATAAACCAGTGAGCTGTATGGGTATCGAGTTTCCAAACCCTGTTGGTCTTGCTGCCGGTTTAGATAAAAATGGTGCGCACATTGATGCTCTAGCTGCATTAGGTTTCGGTTTTATTGAAATTGGTACCATTACACCACGTCCACAAGCAGGTAATCCTCAACCACGTTTATTTCGTATTCCAGAAGCGAAAGCAATCATCAATCGCATGGGATTCAATAATGACGGTGTTGATCAACTGATTGAAAATGTTAAAGCTGCTAAGTTTAAAGGCGTTTTAGGAATTAATATTGGTAAAAATGCAGATACTGCCGTTGAAGATGCGGTTTCTGATTATTTGATTTGTTTAGAAAAAGTTTATAATTACGCATCATATATTACAGTTAATATTTCCTCACCGAATACAAAGAATTTACGTAGTTTACAAAGTGGCGATGCACTTACAGAGCTATTACAAACTTTGAAACAACGTCAACTAGAACTTGCTAAAGAAAATAATCATTATGTTCCTTTAGTACTCAAAGTAGCGCCAGATTTAACGTCTGAAGATATTACATTTATCGCTAAACAATTATTGAAATTTAAGATTGATGGTTTGATTGTTACCAATACAACATTAGGGCGAGACGGTGTTGAAAATCTGCCAAATGGTAATGAAGCTGGTGGTTTGTCGGGCGCACCCGTTTTTGAAAAAAGCACCGAATGTTTACGTCAGTTCGCCGATGTTTTAGATGGAAAAATTCCTTTAATTGGTGTCGGGGGAATTGTTTCAGGTGAGCAGGCCGTAGCAAAACAAGAGGCGGGCGCGAGTCTCGTTCAAGTATACAGTGGCCTTATTTATACAGGTCCAACACTAGTAAAAGATTGTGTTAACGCGATGACTGTGTGACATGAACACACTTGATATCATCATCCTGATCATCTTGCTCATTGGAGGGCTAAACGGTTTGCGTCAAGGATTTATTAAAGCCTTTGCGAACTTGATCGGGTGGATATTCGCATTGGTCATTGGGGCTAAATACGCGGTCATTTGGGCACCTGCGATGAGCAGTCTAAGCCAAGACCCAGTTGTACAAAAAATTGCTGCTTTTGCTTTTATTGTATTAGCCATCGTGATTTGCACGTGGGTTATTACCGCATTCCTGAATGGGCTCTTGAAAAGTTTAAAATTGGGCCCATTAAATCGTCTAGCAGGCGGTGCATTTGGTTCACTAAAAGGTTTATTGATTGTCTTGATTGCGATGCAGGGTGTCGGTCCTTGGGTGAATAGTTCACCGCATTGGAAGCAATCAAAATTTGTACAGATTTTATTGCCATACGCGCCATTAGCGACCGAAATATCAAAAGATGCTGCAAATGAAGCGATACATCAAATGACATCTGAAGGTGCGTTATTACATCGCCCTTCGACTGAAATGGAGGAGTCAGAACGCGCTTCAGTAGATCAACGTTCTGATCATTCCACGAAAAATCCTTTTTATTAATTGGGGTTAAACCCCGTTCCTAGCTTGTCGCGAGGTTGCTATGTGTGGAGTTGTTGGGATTGCCGGTAAATCGCCAGTAAACCAAATGTTATTTGATGCCTTGACGATGTTACAACATCGAGGACAAGATGCAGCAGGGATTGTAACTTGCCATCAAGGGCGTTTATTCCTCCGCAAAGATAATGGTATGGTGCGTGATGTATTCCATACCCGTCACATGCGTGCTTTGCTTGGTAACTATGGGATAGGACATGTTCGTTATCCAACAGCAGGTTCATCAAGTAGTGCTGAAGCACAGCCGTTTTATGTAAACTCTCCATATGGTATTACCCTTGCACACAATGGTAACTTGACCAACGCCGCAGAAATTCATGATGATCTGTTTAAAACAGATTTACGTCACATGAATACTGATTCTGATTCTGAAGTTTTACTCAACGTGTTTGCACATGAGTTACAGAAGATCGGTACACTCAACCCAACGCCAGAAGATATCTTCCACACCGTATCTCGTGTTCATGAGCGTTGTAAAGGTGCTTACGGGGTTGTTGCGATGATCACAGGTCATGGGCTTGTTGGTTTTCGCGATCCAAACGGAATTCGTCCTTTAGTTTATGGCTCTCGTGAAACTGAGCAAGGCACTGAATATATCATTGCCTCTGAATCCGTTGCGATTACAGCGCTAGGTTTTAAAGTTGAGCGTGATATTGCACCAGGTGAGGCAATTTTCATTAATTCAAATGGCGAATTATTTACCAAACAATGTGCAGTAAATCCAGAATATCGTCCATGTATTTTTGAATATGTGTACTTTGCTCGTCCAGATGCAACAATTGATGGTATCTCAGTTTACAAAGCTCGTTTAAAAATGGGTGAAAAACTGGCGTATAAAATTTTGAAGGAATGGGGTGAGGAGCACGATATTGATGTGGTCATTCCAATTCCAGATACTAGCCGTACTTCAGCATTAGAATTGGCTAATATTTTAGGTGTGAAATTCCGTGAAGGTTTTATGAAAAACCGTTACATCGGACGTACCTTCATTATGCCAGGTCAACAGCAGCGCAAAAAATCAGTTCGTCAAAAGCTAAACCCAGTTGAGCTTGAATTTAAAGATAAAAATGTACTGTTAGTGGATGACTCGATTGTACGTGGTACAACCTGTAATGAAATTATTCAAATGGCACGTGATTCTGGCGCGAAGAAAGTATTCTTTGCTTCGGCTGCACCTATGGTGAAATATCCAAACGTGTATGGTATTGATATGCCAGCAAAATCTGAATTAATTGCTTCAGATCGTACAGTTGAAGAAATTCGTGAGATTATTGGTGCAGATCGTTTAGTTTTCCAAGATTTGGAAGATTTAAAGAACGCAGTTCGTACCAGCAAAGTACCTGATTTAAGAGAATTTGATTGTTCAGTATTTGACGGGATCTATGTGGCTGGTGGGATTGATAATGACTATCTGATAAATCTTGAGCAGAAACGTAATGATTCAGCAAAAAAGAAAGCAGATGGTTATATTGATGTAAATATCGATGCTTCTTCTGTTGATTTAACAGGTATTAAAGAAGAGTAATCATTTAAATCTATAGAAAAGCGGGAAATTCCCGCTTTTTTATTTTATGATACTTAAGGTTTCGAAGCCTCTAAGATCAACAATGTAATCAGGAAAATTTACATTGAAAGAAATGAGCCATTATTTAATTGAAAATAAAAATATTGCATGGTCGGTAAGTTTTTGCTTGCTCGCTATGTTGTCGACAGTTTTTATTCTCAATTTGATTTTGGGTTTAGTCGTTCATTTCTTTGACTACACTCAAGCCATTTGGTGGCATGTTCTTAGTCCATATTTCATCTTTCTTTTATTCTTCGTTATGGTTTGGTCGGTTGGTGCTGAACTGTATGTCTTACGTGAAGGTGGTCATTCACTCGCAAAACAACTTAAAGCAAGACGCCTTGTTTTTGATGAGAGTACGCCCGAAGAAAGCACAGCATTAAAAGTCGTAGAGCAAGTTGCTCAAAGTTTTATGATAGATACACCTGCTGTTTATGTACTTCCAAATGAAGTGGGCGTCAATGCTTTAACAGCAGGCTTCAGATCTCAAGACATCGTAATTATTTTAACGTGGGGTGCTTTACAAAATTTGGATGAATTAGAGCTTTATGGTTTATTGAGCTATGAATTTAATCAAATTTTATCGGGTGAGGCTGTAGAAAACACCAAATTAAAAATCTTGTACAGTGGTTTAACCACTTTTAGCCAATGGGGGAGTAAATTAGCACAAGCTGGATACAATCCTTATGCAACGTCTTATCGAAACAAATTCGAAACTATTTTTGTTGCGATTGGTGGTGTTATCTGGTTGGCAGGTAGCTTAGGTATTCTGATTACACGGTTGATTAAATATTTAACTTTGAGTGGTCGAACCTTTCGTAATGACCTGAAAACTATGCGTTTGATGAATAATAATGCCAATATTCAAACCTTGTTACGTATCTATGTGCACCATTCAGGTTCGCAAATTCATAGTGCGTATTCAGAATCGATTTCACATATGTGTTTCGCAAATTCACTTAGCCCACAAAGCTGGATGAATATTCATCCAAGTATCAAAGATCGAATTTATGAACTAAATCCTACTTTGTTACAGGATTTGCAATTAGAAAATTTAAAAAAGCTACGCAATCGTCCTTTATTTAGTCTGTTTCGTTCTTTGGAAGAAGAAATGGCAGATATGACCTTACCTTGGAGTTCTCCACAGCCTTTACCTTTATTGCGTTTATCGCCGATCAGTTTCGCTTTGAATGATGCAATTAAGCCTTTAAATTCTGAAATGCGGAAGAATAAAAAGCGCCCAGAATTGATACAAAGAGCGATGCAAACGGCGACAGGTTCAAGGGAAGTGATGGTTGCGATTTTGATGATTCGTCAATATCGTGAATTCATTCCTCAAGAAGCCGCTGTAAGTCATGCAATCGTAGATTCTTTATTGAATTTAGATGGTCGTATTCATGTTCAAATCTTCCATGATGCCTGTAAGAATATTGGGCATATGCCGACAAGTATTGCTCGTCAATTTTTGACTAAATTGGCTTGTATTATTCAAGAAGATGGTGAGGTGGGTTTGCTTGATGCTTTGTTATTGGAGCGGGTGAAGCGTGAACTCAATCTTATGCCTGCACATTTACCAACGTCATTTGAAGATGTGAAAGCACAAATTGTGCATTTAATTGATGCTTTATTGCATGTACAACAAATTAATAGTCCAAATCAGCTTGAGGTGCGTGAACGAATTCTGCAACAGATTTTAGCACCCGAAGAAATGCAGATTTACGCAGATATTTCTGATGAACCACTTGATTTAGCAGAAATTTTAAATGATGTTTCAGGCTTGTTATTACGTGATCGTCTCAATATTTTAGCAATTGCAGAGCGATGTTTATGGAGCGATCGTATCATCACGCAGGATGAATTAGATGTTTTAGAATTGCTTTATTGGCGTTTAGGATTCGATACACATGAAGTTGTTGAACAAATGCAAAAGAAAAATAGTTTGATGATTATTTAATAATAAACTCGTATTAGAGCGAGAAAGATCAAGCTTAAAACGTTACGTGACAATCACATAAAATGATTTAATTTCAAGGTAAGCTTGCCCTTTATTTTAATCTTGAATTACGCATTTTTTGAGTAAGTTATGCAACATATTGAAATTTTAAAGGCTTTATTTTTAGGGTTTATTGAGGGTTTGACCGAATTTTTACCGATTTCAAGTACAGGTCATTTAATTTTATTTGGTCACATGATCGACTTCCATTCTGACGATGGGCGTGTATTTGAAGTTGTCATTCAGCTTGGTGCAATTTTAGCTGTCTGTTGGTTATACCGACAAAAGATTTTTGATTTGATTAAAGGTTTTTTTAGTGGCGATTCAGAAGCGCGTCATTTTGCTTTTAGCGTTTTAATTGCTTTTTTTCCTGCTGTCGTGATTGGTATTTTTGCAGTCGATTTTATTAAAAGTGTCTTATTTAGTCCACTTGTGGTCGCAATCGCACTGATTGTTGGTGGTCTGATTATTTTCTGGGTTGAATCCAAGAATTTTGATCATAAAACAACTGAAGCGACAAAAATTACTTACAAGCAAGCTTTTTTAGTCGGTTGTGCACAATGCGTTGCGATGATTCCAGGGACTTCTCGTTCTGGTGCTACCATTGTGGGAGGAATGTTCTCAGGTTTGTCTCGTAAAGCGGCAACAGAATTTTCTTTCTTTCTCGCAATGCCAACGATGTTGGGGGCTGCAACTTTTGATCTTATTCGTAATGCGGATGTATTGACACAAGATAATATGTTGAATATTGGGGTCGGTTTTGTTGCTGCTTTTATTTCGGCATTATTGGTGGTGAGCGCATTAGTTAAATTTGTTGAACGCCACACTTTACGCGTATTTGCTTGGTATCGGATTGTACTGGGTATAATTTTATTATTTGTTTTTCTATAAAAATAAAATCTCCCTTTTAGAAAAATTACTAAAAGGGAGGGATTCTAAGTTAAAATTCTTATTCTTTATTTCTTTTTTCATGTTTAGAACTGGTTCGATTGTAAGATGACAATAGCTAAAATGAATGCCCGAGATTTAATCATTGATTTACTTTTAGGGCTACAAGGTCGTGAGATCTCGATTAAACAAATTATTATCGCAGCGAAGCTTTTTGAGATTAGCGAAAATAGTATTCGTGTCGCAGTAACCCGATTATCTAGTGATGGGGTGATTGAGGCGATTGAGCGCGGTATATATCAATTTACGGCTAAATCACACGAATGGGCCGATGTGATGTTGAACCGTAAAAACGGAATTAAGCAAACAAAACAATGGGATCATCAATACTTAGCTGTCTTTACGGGTGAATTAGGGCGGGTTGATCGTACAGCTTTAAACCGCCGAGAACGCGCATTAAAGCACTTCGGTTTTAAAGAGTTAGAACAAGGTATTTATATTCGCCCTGATAATTTAGCCATTTCTTTTAAAGAGGTATTTGGGGGATTACAAGCTTCTGGCTTAGAAAAAAGCGCCAAAATTTGCCAAATCAATCATTTCGACACCACAACATTAAATAAAATTCCGAAGCTTTGGCCCACTCAAACGCTTAACCAAAACTATAAAAAATATAGTCAAATGATTCAAAAGTGGTTGGAGACAGTTGAGCAATTAAGCTTAGATATTGCTGCTAAAGAATCGCTATTGCTTGGTCGGCAGACCATTTCTTTGCTGATGAATGATCCATTATTACCTGAGGATTTTGTTGATGTTCATTTACGTGATCAATTTGCATTAAGTGTTCAGCAATTGGATCAGACTGGACTGGAATTGTGGCAACGATTCTATGAAATCAGTTTAGTATAAATATTACTAAATAATTAATTTTAATATATTGACAGAAATATTACTTAATTTAAAATAAAAATCATATTTACGTATCTATAGAAATAGAAAAATTGTAGGGTAGGGATATGAATACACGGACATCAATAAGTGATTTGTTCACACGAGAAGAAATCACAGAATTGACAACAAAGTCAGATTTACACGGTAGTTGGGCTGTTTTATCAACTTGGGCAGTCATTGGTGGAACCTTCGCTGCGCTTGCCAGTACATGGGAGTATTTACCTGTCTGGGGCAAATTACTGATGTGTATAGCTGCATTGGTAATATTAGCGGGTCGTCAACTTGCGCTTGCAATTATTATGCATGACGCTTCACACCAAAGCTTATTTAAAACCAAATGGCTGAATGATATTGCCACAGATTGGCTTTGTGCTCGCCCGATTTGGAATGATTTAAACAAATATCGTGCGCATCACTTACGTCATCATAGTAAGACTTCTACTGTGGATGATCCTGATTTGTCGCTTGTTGAAGGTTTTCCAACCTCAAAAAAATCGTTGATGCGTAAATTTTTTCGTGATGTTTCAGGGGTAACGGGCTTAAAATTTGCACTTGGACGTGTACTAATGGATGTTGAGAAAATGGAATGGACGGTGTCAAATGACCGTCGTTGGATTTCTCAAGAGGGGCGTCATTGGACAGATTATCCCAAAACATTCTTAAAAAATAGTGGTGGTGCGATTGCAACGAATGCTGCTTTATTTTCAGTATTGTGGGCAGCGGGTCATCCTAAACTGTATGCACTTTGGGTATTGGCATATTTAACGCCTTTTCCATTGTTATTACGTATTCGTTCTATGGCTGAACATGCGGGTATGCCAACTAGTCATAGTGCTTTAACCAATACACGTACCACAAAGGCTGGTTATCTTGCCCGTGCTTTAGTTGCGCCTATCCATGTCAATTACCATAAAGAGCATCATTTGATGGCAACAGTTCCATATTTTAAGTTACCTAGAATGCACCAGATGTTATTAGAGCGTGGGCATGTGCCTGAGCCTCCTAGTTATTGGCAAGTCTTAAATGAACTTTCAGATCAAGCTGATTAAATGTTTGTTTATAGTTTTAGGCATAATTTAAAAATAATCTAATTCATTTGGGATGTATTGTTATGGCGCTTAGTAAGCATGAAATTACTCATTTTTTGGCACAGGAATTTCCTCAAGCACTCGAAAAAACAACTATCGAAGAGATTAGTCCTAAAGGTGCACAGTTACTTTATAAAATCGATCAGAACGATTTACGCCCAGGTCAAACCGTATCAGGTCCAACCTTGATGTTGGTGGCTGATTTCGCGTTATATGTTGCGATTATGGGGCATTTAGGTCTAATTGCTATGGCTGTGACCACCAATATGACGATTAACTTTTTCCGTAAACCGAATGGAAATCAAGATATTAAAGCTGAGTGTAAATTAATCAAAGTTGGTAAAACATTGGTGACAGGTGAAGTGTGGTTATATTCTTTGGATGATGATGAGCCTGTAGCACATGTGATTGGGACTTATGCATTACCACAAAAGTGATAAGTTTTGAAAATTTATTGAGAAAAACACTTAAAAATCATAACAACATTTAAGTATGCGAAAGAGTAAGAACATGCTAAAACTAATTATGTTCAAATTTATTTGTTCTTACTATACTCGGCTAATATGACGCAATCGTTCGACTTCATACCCTTATCGCAAATTGAATCAAATCAAGAACATGTTTTAGCGATTAAACGTAATGATTTACTTCCTCTACTCAATGATCCACATCGTTTGAATCATTATGCAGATCATTTAGTTCAAGCTCAAAGTGTATTACTGAATGGTGTTGACCCTAGATTGAATCAGCAATTGAGTGAAGTGATTACCCAGATTATTCAGCAACTTTCAATTTCCAAAAAACATTTAGGTGGCCGTCGTTTTAACGCGTTGCAAAAATGGTTAGGTATAGATGTTGAATATGATGCTGGACAAGTAAAGTTTGTCAAAGATCTTGAGCGTTTAATCAATGAAGCAAATCATTTAAGTCAGCGATTACAGATCGAAATCCAAAAATCTCAATCACGACTACAGCAAGCTTTAGGTTTAAGAGAACAGATGGCCACTTATATCCGCGCCGCTGATGAGTTTTTAATAGAATATCCTCAGTTTACGCAACAGCAAAAGCTTGACCATTTTGTTGAACGGCTCTCGAAAAAAATAAATACCTTACAAACCTTACAAGCGAGTAATGATATTGCGATGAAACAAATGCAGTTATCACAAGAGTTATCTTTTGGCTTGCTAGATCGATTTAAAGAAGCACAACAGGTTTTGATTCCTGCATGGCAATATCACGTTAAACAAAGTACAGCATCGACTTCAACAAATACACTTGATCAGCTTGATAAAAGTCGAGAAGATTTAATTAAAAATTTGAAAAAATCATTACAGAAATAAGAGGGAAAAAAGATGTCAGATTCAGAAATTAGCAAATTATCTCATCAGCTTGAAGTGAAGCCTGAGCAACGTTTTGAACAGTTGAATTTAAAAGATTTAGGATTGCAACCACATGATCTTGCAGAAGTAATGGATGCACATAAAGAACTGGCAGATATCAGCACCACAGTGGTGGCGGAATATGGCAAAAATATTGCGAATAAAACTTCAACTTATACCGATGAACTGTTAAATCTTGTTCAGAATAAAGATTTGGACACGACTGGACAAAAACTTAATGAGGTAGTGCAAGTCGCACAGCAATTGAATACTTCAAGTATTTTGAATAAATCAAAAAGCTCTGGGTTTTTTGGCGGGTTACTGAGTAAGTTTAAAAGTGCTAAACAAAATTTTGATCAGCATTTTAATACCACTAAAGAGCAGATTGATGTATTGGTTCAAGAAATTGAAAGTTCTCAATCGGGGTTGAAAGCTCGGGTTGGAACCTTAGATAAAATGTTTGATGCGGTACAGGATGAATATAAACAGCTTGGTGTTTATATTGCTGCAGGGCAATTAAAACAGCAGGATATTCAGCAACAGATCTCAATGCTCACATCACAAGAGCAGGATCGACAAACGACGCAACAGATTTATGATCTTAATCATTTGGCGAATAATCTTGAGAAAAGAGTCAGTGATTTGCAGGTTTTACAACAGTCTGCAATGCAGACTTTGCCAATGATTCGGATCATCCAATCGAATAATTTAATGTTGGTAGATAAGTTCTATGCCATTAAAAATATTACGCTACCAGCATGGAAAAATCAGATTAGTTTGGCGATCTCATTACAAGAGCAAAAGAATAGTGTCCAGCTTGCCAAGGCTATTGATGACACAACGAATGAATTATTACGTCGCAATGCTGAATTATTACATCAAAATTCAGTCGATACTGCGAAAGCGAATCAACGTTCAGTGATTGATGTGGAAACACTTGAACATGTGCAAAACACCCTCATTAAAACTGTAAATGATGTGATTCAGATCCAGAAAGAAGGGATGCAAAAGCGTGCGGAAGCAACAACACGTTTACGTGCTTTGCAAGAGAATTTAAATCATTTAGTGCTTGAGCATAGCCAGCCACCAAAATCTTGATATTGTTAATTTTTGAAGGAAAGATCATTGTCACCCATAAACGATTTTAGTGTACAACCGATTGACCAACGTTTAGATGCATTAAAAAAACGTCAACGTCACTTAATGATCTGGTTTATTTTAGCCTGTACATTGGTCGTTATTACAGTTGCATCGTTATTTTTCCAAAAAGAATTTATCTATCGGTTCTTTGATCTTTCCACGCATGTTCAGGCATTAGATTTGCCTTATCATGTTCAAGAATTGGTGCCATTTAAACAACCAGTCGATTATTTTTTTAATTTATTATCATGGTTTGGTTGGTTGTTTCTAAAAATTTTGGTTTCGTTTATTGGGGCATTTTTACTGCTCAGTTGGATGAAGAAATTTAAGTTTTTTCAGCAACGTTTCCAAGCATGGACACAACGAGTTTTGGCTTGGATTATTGCCTTTATTTTGCTTTGGTCTGGTCTGAGCTACATTCAATATGATTGGAAAGATGAAACCAAGCAGGCGTATCAACAATGGATGAGCTATCAAAATAATATTGTTGAAAGTCAAATTGCTCAAGATTTACAGCAGTCCAACATTTCATCGACTGAAAAAGCCTATGTGTTGGCACAAGTGGCTTTATTGCATCAACCTGTCGATCGTAAAACTGCCAATGTCTATGTGAATCAATTGATTGTCGCTGAGAAGAATAACCCGATTCAGTTTAAACAATATGATTTTAAGTCTGAACAGTTATGGGTCATGCAGCAACAGCTCTACGGTAAAAGTATCACCTCAATTACACAACCTTTAGATATCCGTGCGCAACAAGCTGAGCGTATTTCTCAGATTGTGAAGCTAATTTTATGGGGATTGATTGTATTGGCTGTCGCTTTAAGTACGGTTTTATATGTGCTTGCCAAAAACTTTAAAAATCGTCGTGTTCGAATTATCCAAAAATTGGATGCTTGATAAATTATCGTTCGGTTTATCCGATTAAATTTATAAAAACATACTGTTTTACCTATTTATACATTTTGCGTACTATAGCTTCATTGAATGAATTTAGCTGATTTGAACTGCTTAGAATTTGGAGAAATACATGTTAGATCAAAATATTAAAACTCAATTAAAAACTTACTTAGAACGTTTAGAAAGTCCAATCGAGTTGGTTGCTGCTTTAGATGAATCAGACAAAGCCGCAAAAATCAAAGAACTCGTGACTGAAATTGCAGAACTTTCTGACCAAGTTACGGCGCGTTTTGATGGTTCAAACGCTCGCCGTCCGAGTTTCGGTGTGGCTAAAGCAGGTGAACAACCACGTGTGTTCTTTGCTGGTTTACCGATGGGACATGAGTTTACTTCTTTGATCTTGGCTTTATTACAAGTGTCAGGCTATGCCCCTAAAGTCTCTGATGAAGTATTAACTCAGATCAAAGGTTTAAATTTAAAATCAAACTTTGATGTGTTTGTATCTTTAAGCTGCCATAACTGTCCAGATGTGGTTCAAGCCTTAAATTTAATTGCAATCTATAACCCGAATGCAACTGCGACCATGATTGATGGTGGTTTTTTCCAAGAAGAAGTTGAGGAACGTAAAATCTTGGCTGTGCCAATGCTGTTCCAAGACAATGAACATATTGGACAAGGTCGTATGACTTTGGAAGAAATCGTGGCGAAGCTAGACACTGATTCTGCTGAGAAAGATGCCGCAGCACTCAATGCGAAAGAGGCTTTTGATGTATTGGTGATTGGTGGTGGTCCTGCAGGTGGTACAGCAGCGATCTACGCAGCACGTAAAGGCATCAAAACAGGTATCGTGGCTGAACGTTTTGGTGGTCAGGTCATGGATACCATGGACATTGAGAACTTCACCACAGTACAAAAAACGGTAGGTCCGAAGTTTGCTCAAGATATGGAAGCGCATGTTCGTGAGTACGGTGTGGACATAATGAACTTGCAACGCGTGAGTAAAATCACAGGTGCAGATCAAACCGCCAATGGTTTGGTTGAAGTTGAATTGGAAAATGGAGCAAAGCTTGAATCGAAAACCATTATTCTGTCTACAGGCGCACGTTGGAGAGAAATGAATGTACCGGGTGAAGCAGAATACCGTACCCGTGGTGTGGCGTACTGCCCCCACTGTGATGGCCCACTCTTCAAAGGCAAGCGTGTTGCGGTGATTGGTGGTGGTAACTCTGGTGTAGAAGCAGCGATTGACCTTGCAGGCATTGTAGAGCATGTGACGTTGGTGGAGTTTGATACCAAGCTTCGTGCAGACCAAGTGTTGCAAGACAAGTTAAACAGCTTGCCAAATACTACTGTGATTTTGAATGCGCTTAGTACTGAAGTTGTCGGTGATGGTTCACAAGTGACGGCGTTGAAATATAAAGATCGCGCGACTGATGTTGAGCATACGGTCGAACTTGCAGGAATCTTTGTACAAATTGGTTTATTACCAAACACCGATTTCTTGAAGAACAGTGCGGTTGAACTCAGCAATCGTGGTGAGATTGTGATCAATGATCGAAATGAAACCAATGTCAAAGGTGTGTTTGCTGCGGGGGACTGTACCACCGTGCCGTACAAGCAAATCATTATTGCGACAGGTGAAGGTGCGAAAGCTTCTCTATCAGCTTTTGACTATATGATTCGCTCTGATGTTTAAATGATTTGATTAAAAAAGCCCCAATTGTTTGGGGCTTTTTTATTGTGCTTAATTCTTCGGTTTATATAAACCATGATCAACTAAATGTTGGCGTAAGATGCGACGAAGTTCTAACACAGCTTCGGGCGTTTCTTGAATAGAGTGACCACCCGTAAAAATTTTCTCAGAAACTGCTCCATCTAAATGTGCACTCTTATATGGAACGATGCCATCTGTAATCACATTCGGATCATCACTTTTAGTAATATTGCCCATAATAGAATGGAAAACCAAGCCTTTTTCGGGTGGGATACTCGCTGTCAGTTCCATAAATTTAGATTTTTTACTTAGATCACTTGGTCCATTTTGAATGACATCATTAGTCAGTGTTTTGACAAAATCTTTTAAATCAACATCATCACTGGTCAGCGTATCTGCAAGGGTCGTTAAGAAAGTTGCAGGAAGTTTAATAATTTTTCTTGCTGCTAGAGTAAACCAACGGTCTGCGTAGTCTGTCCCTCGGTGTGGTGCTGCGAGAAAAATAGCTCGATCAAAATTTTCAATTGGTTTCATTTTGAGTCTTTCACCAATGACAGGGTGTTTTCTTAGACGTGTTTGTTGGCGATTATTCATCAATTCTAAAGCTTGTTTAGAAATATCTGCATCACTCACTAAAAGTC
The DNA here is from genome assembly GCF_027105055.1 of Acinetobacter sp. TR3. Taxonomy (NCBI): domain Bacteria; kingdom Pseudomonadati; phylum Pseudomonadota; class Gammaproteobacteria; order Moraxellales; family Moraxellaceae; genus Acinetobacter; species Acinetobacter sp. TR3. The sequence continues at coordinate 1,915,026 of NZ_CP114264.1, read as the reverse complement.
GACTAATAATTCCACCCATACTATGCCCAATTAAAACTGCATCTTGAGCCGCCGCATCTTTGGGATTAAGTGAACCAAATGCTTGTTTTAATAAAGCATAAATTTGAAAACGGCTTTCTAAAATTGGCATATTGGTAGAGTAAAAAATTTGCCAAACTTGATAATGTTCTCTTAATATTGCATCACCCATAATGTCATTAGTTACCGCAATCCATGCTTCAGGGCTACTTGCTAGACCATGTACTAATACAATGATTTTCTTATTTGGGTTATAGGGTTCCAACATATAGAGATGCGGCATTGCCAAATGCTGATCGCGGTCAATTAAGGTCAAATACGCAGCCGCACCTAAATTATTTTCTGCTAGCCATAAACCATAGGGTGCAGAAAAATTTGCTGCTAATGAATATGGTTTACCTGCAATCTCTACTTTCTCAACGCTATAAGGATCATAAACCTTAATTTCAAAATTCGGGTTTGTTAAAACATCTTCTATCGTTGCATTCGATTTTTTAGGTTGAGCAATAATTGTGGCTGCTAAATAGCGTGCTTTATGGATATTCGGATTTATCCCTTTAGGATAATCATGAGTTAAAGGATTAAGAATATATTTATTTTCTTGTGATGATGAGTCGGTCGATGGAAAGACTGCGACAAAATCAGAACCGAAACCATCACGGCGGTTAATCGCTCTTAATCCAGAAAAATTCATGTTGTAACTGGAAATAAATTTTTCCAGTTTCATATTTTGTAGGCGTTGATATGCTTGAATATCAATTGTATAAGTACTTTTTCCAATTTTAATCGTTGGGGTAAGATTGGTCGATGGATTCCTTAAACTATGACCATTCACCAATTGAGTAAGTGCCTGATTGTAGAAATCTCGAATTTGTACTTGGCGGTTATCAAAAAGTCGTTCTTGTGGCTGACGTGATGTTTTGAATAAATACGCATAACTATAACGAATACTTTTATCCAAAGCTTCAAGCTTCTGATCTAAACAACTTTCATAATTTTGCTGAATGAGCTTTTGTTCATCAGCGGGTTTGTGTTTAGGCAATTTACTGATTTTACATTCTGAGGAGTCCGACAGTGACATGGCTTTAGCAAGATATAGTTCACTGGCTGTCGACAATAATTGTTCGTCTTGAATCTGAGGAATTTTATGTAGATCTGCAATGCATTCATTCGGGGATTGCATACAAATTTTTGCTTCTTTACCTGACATCGATAAGACGTTCAGGCTCGCTTCACTTAACTTTTTCTGAGTTAGTATGCTATTACGTTCATTGGCTATGGTGACATCAACCGCTTGTTGCTTGAGGCTAACGACCTGACAGCCATTTAAAGCAATAGTTGATAACAGCGTAAAGGCAAATAGATATTTGTTTGAATTAGATGCTTGCATTATCAAGGAGCAAATTTAGCTGGAAGATTCTAGCTATAATACGAAAAAAAGATGTTTTTTCAATCAACTTGAAAAAATAGACCGTTCTGAACAGTCTATTTTTACAAAATCACAAATCTTTAATTGAGTACTTGCCAAACATTCCAGCGTTTTCCAGATTCAACTTCTTTGATAAGTTGATCTGCAACTTCGGCTTCATCTGGATAATTAATTTTATAATTTTTGAGTGTTTGAATCGCATTTTTCTTTTGCTCTAACCAGAGATAGTTATTTGCAGCAGAAAGATAAGCTTCTTGTACACCGCCTTTAATCGCTTTATCTAGATATGGAATCGCTTCACGTTGACCGCCACCTTCAGATAGACCAAAACCAAACCAGAAATTAGTTTCAGGGTCATTTGGGCTAATCGCAAGAATACGCTGTGCGTAGTTGAGTGATTTGGTTGTATAGGCTGTACCTAAGTCCATATTACGTGCCATAACGCTTGCTTTAAATGCACGAGTAAGTACATCCAGAGAAGCATTTGGTTTTTCTGCTAAAGCATCGAGTTTCTGCGTAATTTCACGAAGTTTTGCCTCATAACCTTTGCGTTCTTGGCGTTCCGTAAAACGTGGTGGGTAGTGACGTGCTTTACCTTCAACCAATTGAAGAAAATCATCAATTTCAGTGACATCTACTTCATTATCACCAGCAAGCACCGCATATTTCATATTACGTTGCTTTTGATCAGTCGTAGGGACGATTAATTTATTCACCTCAAGGGTGGTTGATTTTGATGGGTCACCTTGAAGTGAAACAACCATTTTTGTTACAGGTTGAGCCGATGCATCTTTAATTGCAACTTCAAAGCTTGGTGGAGCATCATATTTAACTGGATTTAAAGCGTAAAATGGGGGAGTTGGATCAGGTTCTTTGAATACAAAAGGTTCAGCAGCTTTTTCTTTTTTTACTGGCGTAGTACCACAAGCTGTTAAAAAAGAAGTTGAAAGTACAAGAAGTGCCAAAGGCTTAAAATTCATGCTTTACATCCATTAATTTTAGTGAATTAACTAGGTCGGTCGTTGGTTTTACCAGTCTAGGAAAAGCAAAACCAACTTGCAACGAGAAGCTTGTTACATTTTTTATAAATTGGATTAGTTCGAAGAAGTTTTGCTCTGAGCTTCACATTCACGTCTAACTTCTTCAATAATTTTAAGTTCTTCTTTACTAAATGGCTGGGTCTTCTGTTTTTGACCGTTAAATGTTGGGTCCAGTAGCGAGAGGCGCTGGCAAAGGGTATTCATGCGCTTTTCATTTTGCTGCATCCGATCCAGTAAAACACGAATACCTTCTAAAATTGGGTCTGACTGATCCTGCGTGGTGGCATAAGGCTGGAAACCGATGCTTTCAGCATAATCACGGCGGCGTGCTTCATCCTGCTCAATCTGGGTTTTATCCTTGAAAATGTATCGTGCAGGGTTGCCAACAGCCGTTACACCCTCAGGAACCTCTTTGGTGATGACTGCATTTGAGCCAACTTTTGCACCTTTATGTACGGTAAATGGTCCTAGAATCTTTGCTCCAGCCCCAACAACGACCCCATCTTCGAGGGTTGGGTGACGTTTTCCTTTATTCCATGTTGTGCCACCTAGGGTCACACCATGATAAAGCGTGACATCATCACCAATTTCAGCTGTTTCACCAATGACAACACCCATGCCATGATCGATAAAAAAGCGTTTACCAATTTTTGCGCCAGGATGAATTTCAATTCCTGTTGCAAAGCGGCTAAATGACGAGAGTAAACGTGCTGTACCTTTGTATTCTTTTTTCCAAAGCTCATGTGCCATACGATGCATGATCAAAGCATGAATACCTGGATAGGTCGTCAGAACTTCGAGTGTATTTCGGGCAGCAGGATCACGTGCAAATACAGCCTCGATATCTTCTTTAAGCTGTTTAATCATTGGTATGATCCTCCGAATTGGTTTGTTTCCATGAGCCTTTGGCTAAAGCCTGTACACGGCTGAAAATTCCGCGCAATAAATGATATTCCATACGATCTAATTGTATCCTTCCGAACAGGCGACGCAAGCGTAATGGAAGTAAACGAGGATTATTTGGATCTAAAAATTCGATTTCAGTCAGCATTTTTTCAAGATGAGGATAGAATTCTTCCATTTGTTTTTGTGTTACTAATGGCTCATCCCATTCCATGCTTTGCTGTTGTTTCAGTTGCATGTGATCATCTGGTGTTGCTGTCACTTGTGAATTTTGTTCAAGTGCTGCCATTCTCAACTCGTAACAAACCACTTGAATCGCTTGTGCGACATTTAAAACACCATACTCAGGATTAACTGGGATGGTTAAGTGATAATTGGCTAAAGCAAGTTCTTCATTGGTGAGACCACGGTCTTCACGACCAAAAACAATAGCGATATTTTGCTGTTGGCTCGCGCCTTGTAAAGCTTCCTTTGCAGCAGGACGTACGTCCAGTAACGGCCATGGAATGGTACGGCTACGTGCGCTGGTTCCAAACACGAGATGACAGTCTTGAATAGCTTGCTCTAAAGTATCAACGATCTCAATTTTTTCAATTAAATCCTGTGCACCCGCTGCTAAAGCATCAATATCTGGGTGTGGATAGGTTTTAGGAGCAACTAAAACGAGTTGAGATAAACCCATCGTTTTCATTGCGCGTAAGGCACTACCAATATTGGCTGGTAGGGTGGTATTGACCATAACAATACGCACATGATCCAAGTGTTTGGACACCTTGTTTTGGGTAACAGGGTTTGAGTCAAACAGGTTCATATATCATCCAAAATTAAGAGTATTGAGAGATTTCAGCTTGATATAGATCAAGCGCTTCATCCATAGACATGTTTTCAGGTGGTGGTGCAACTGTCGTTACTTTAGGCGCTTCTGCTACTTTTGCAGCTTTTGACTTCACTTGATATTCAATAAAAATCGCGTCCTTACCAAAATAATCACGTAGCTTGCCTAGCAATTCATCTAAAGGTGCGACTTTCCATTGCGGGCCTAGATGCAATTCTGCTGTCGCAAAGCTTTGTTCAAGTTGGATTTGTAAAGCAATATGCTGACACATATCGACATTACAATAAGGTAATAAAATTGCCTGTAGATCTTTGGTTAAAGATTTGGTCATTAAATCTTGAGGGAGACGAATTTGAATACTTTGAGCACGCTTTTGGCGGATTTCATTTAAATTAAAAGCTTTACTTAAACGTGCCATCGGGCGGTCAAAGCCTTCACGTTCGTAGATTTCGCCTTCGATAACAATTACATGTTCTAGACGAACGATTTCTTTATAACGTTGGAAACGTTCATGATTGCAGCTGATTTCAACACGAGCAGTGCCATCATCTAGTGTAATCATGATACGGTTCGGGAAGTTGGCAATATCAACGACTAAACCAGCAAAGACGGTCGTTACACCACGACGTGTCGGGGTGAGTTCATTTAATTTCGCTGGAATAAATGACTTTAATTCTGGGCGATAGACATCAATCGGATGACCAGTGAGATACAATCCAAGCGTATCTTTTTCACCTTTAAGGCGAACTTCGTCTGACCACGGTTTCACAGGTTTAGCAGGTTTGCGTTGAACTTCTTCAACTTCACCAAATAAATCCATGATACCCGTTTCACGGTTAGTTCGTGCTTGGTCGGCTGCTTGAACAGCTTCAGGCAATTGAGCCATTAAGCTTGAACGTTCAATGCCTAAACAATCCAACGCACCCGCACGAATTAAGGCTTCTAAGGTACGTTTATTGATCTTTTTCAGGTCGATTCGATGACAGAAATCGAATAAATCTTTGTATGGACCTTCATTGATGCGTGAGTCGATGACCGACTGCATCGCTTGTTCGCCGACACCTTTAATTGCACCGAGACCATAAACAATGGTTTTCTCATCACTGGCGTGGAAATGATACAAAGACATATTTACGGAAGGCGGTAGCACTTCTAATTTATTATTACGGCAGTCATCAATTAAGAATACGATACTGTCCGTATTCTGCATTTCTGATGATAAAACGGCTGCCATAAATTCTGATGGATAATGTGCTTTTAGCCATGCAGTGTGATAGGCAACAAGGGCATAGGCTGCGGCATGTGATTTGTTAAATCCATAACCTGCGAACTTTTCCATATAGTCGAAGATATGGTTTGCTGTTGCTTCATCAATCTCTTTTTTTGCAGCACCTTCAATAAAGATTTGGCGCTGTTTAACCATTTCTTCAGGTTTCTTTTTACCCATGGCGCGGCGCAGTAAATCTGCACCACCAAGCGTATAGCCTGCGCAGAACTGTGCTGCTTGCATCACCTGTTCTTGGTAAACCATAATCCCATAGGTAGGTTCCAATACGCCTTCTAGCAATGGATGTAGATATTCGAACTCACCACCATGCATACGATGGATAAAGTCTGGAATTAGATCCATTGGACCGGGGCGGTATAAAGAAACGAAGGCAATAATTTCTTCAAATTTACTCGGTCTTGCTTCCTTGAGCATCTTTTTCATGCCGACGGATTCAAACTGGAATACCGCAGTTGTATTCGCATCCGCAAAGACTAAATAGGCATCTTTGTCATCCAACGGAACATTGGCAATTTCGAGTGGAATCTCAGATTTAATTCTTTTATTAATATTTTGAACTGCGTCTTCAATAACTGTGAGGTTACGCAGACCTAAGAAGTCAAATTTAACCAGACCTGCAGCTTCAACATCATCCTTATCATATTGAGCAACACGACTTGTTCCATCTGCTTCACACAGTACCGCTGAATAATCGGTAATTTTACCGGGTGCAATGACTACACCACCTGCGTGTTTGCCTGTGTTTCGTGTAATGCCTTCGAGCTTAAGTGCCATTTCCCAAATTTCAGCAGCATCATCATTATCTGGATTTGATGGATTGGTCACGATATCTTTGAGCTGTGGTTCCATGTCTATCGCAGTGACTAGATCAACACCAAGCGGCTTGGTCGGAATCATTTTGGAAATACGGTCAGCCAAACCGTAAGATTTACCTAGAACTCGTGCAACGTCTCGGATGGCACCTTTTGCAGCCATCGTACCAAAAGTCGCGATCTGTGAAACGGCTTCACGACCGTAGTTTTGTGCGACATATTCGATCACTCGGTCTCGACCTGCAATACAGAAGTCGACGTCAAAATCGGGCATCGAAACACGTTCAGGATTTAAGAAACGTTCGAAAAGTAGATCGTAACGCAGTGGGTCAAGATCAGTAATTTTTAAACTATAAGCAACCAGTGAGCCTGCACCTGAACCACGTCCTGGCCCCACAGGTACACCATTATTTTTTGCCCATTGAATAAAGTCCATGACAATCAGGAAGTAACCGGGGAAACCCATTTTTAAAATAATATCAACTTCGTACTTGATACGATCATCATAGGGCTGACGAATCTCAGCCCAATCTTCATCACGTTCAGCAATAGGATAAAGGTGATTTAAGCGTTCCTCTAAACCTGTACGAGATAAATGTTCGAAATAGGTGTCGATGGTATAGCCATCTGGGATCGGGAAATCAGGTAAAAAATAAGTCCCGAGTTGTAAGGCAACATTACAACGTTTTGCGATCTGGTAAGTATTTTCAATCGCACTTGGGATGTCTGAAAATAGTTCAGACATTTGCTCACCAGTTTTAAAATACTGTTCAGAGCTATAATTCTTAGGACGTTTATCGTCACCAAGTACATAACCATCAGCGATACACACACGCGCTTCATGTGCTTCAAAATCATCTTGTTCAACAAAGTGGACATCATTATGTGCAACGACACCAATTTGATATTTAGCAGCGAGTTTAACGGCTTGTTGAATAAAATCTTCTTCACCAACACGTTCAGTACGTGTTAATGCTAAATAAACACGATTACCAAACTTTTCAATCCATGCTTCTAATAAAGGTTCTGCTTTTTGTGGATTGGATGAACAAAGCATTTTGCCGACATCACTATGCTGTCCAAGCAAGACAATTAAATCTTCTGATTGTTCAAGTATCCATTCTTTTTGTACGCATGGAATACTAAGTTGTTGTCCTTCAATAAAGCCCCGAGATACGATTTCGGTTAGATTTCGCCAACCTTTACTGCTCATAGCTAATAAGGTTGCGCGATGCTCTGCGTCATTCAGTCGAATGACACTGCCTAAAACAGGTTTAATGCCTTTTTTTAAACAAGCTTCATAAAATTTCACCGCAGCGTGCAAGTTGGATAAGTCTGTTAATGCAAGCGCAGGCATGTCATCTTTAACGGCAGCTTTGACCAAATCAGGTATGCGAACAATCGATTCCGTAATCGAAAATTCTGTATGGATACCGAGATGAACAAACCGCATAGAAGGACTATCCTTTTTCAAAGCAATGCATAGTTTAGCATGCAAACCGAAAATGGCATGCTTAATATTTTGGCAAACTGTCTATTTGTTCTGTGCTTTTTATAAATTAATAAAAATTAACTTTTGATTTATATGGAAATATAAATATACATTTACTTAAGTTGTTTAATCGCTAGAATGTATCTGCATAAAAATGTACCAAAGCAGGTTCAAGAATGAAATTAAAGAATATCGTATTTTCAATATTATTAAGTATGAGCGCAATTTCTTTAGCTCAAGCTGAGGATGTATCTTTTAGTCAAGAACTCGTTCAACAAGCAAAAAACGGTGATGCGATTGCCCAAAATAATCTTGGAGATGCTTATTATTATGGAAATGATGTCGATCAAGATTTTGGTAAAGCATTAGAATGGTTCAAAAAGGCGGCTGCAAAGGGAAATGCTGATGCACTTTTTTCCGTAGGGTATATGTATGATTATGGCGAAGGGGCTGAAGAAGATAATCCCACAGCGTTAAAGTGGTATACACAGGCGGCACAAAAAGGGCAATTATACGCTCAGTATTATTTAGGTTTTTTATACCTCTATGGCGATGACGGCGTTAGTATTAATACTAAAAAAGGCTTGGAATGGATGACCAAATCTGCTGATGCGGGATTGGATCTTGCACAAGCTGAATTAGGTCATTTGTATAGTGATGGGAATGATGAAGTCGCTCAGGACCTTAAAAAAGCATTACATTACTATCAGTTAGCTGTAAAGCAAGATGAATCTTCAGCAATTAACAATCTTGGTATTTTCTATTTGGAAGGCAAAGCAGGTTTAAAGCAAGATTATAAAGAAGCTTTACGTCTGTTTACGTTAGCCTCTAAAGCTGAAAATGGCTTAGGTTCGTCTAATATTGCTTATATTTATGAAGAAGGTAAGGGCGTTGAAAAAAATTATAAAAAAGCAGCCGAATATTATTCACTCGCGGTAGAGCAGGGTGAAAATGAAGCATTGTTGGATTTGGCGCGTTTATATGAAAATGGCGGTTTTGGCTTAGCTAAGAATTTAAAGAAGTCGAAAGAGTATGAAGCGCAGTGGGATGGGCTGCAAAAAACTGAATAAATTTCATCTCGGATTTTAATCTTGGAAGGTGGGATAAAAAGAAAAGAGTGATACGATTTGCTTTTTATTTGTTAAAATATGGAAAAATTGACAATTTATTTCACCTATCAAGACATTGTTATAGACAGACTTTTCTATGATAATTCGGTTGGTTTTAAGTAGGGTCTGTTGACATTTTATAATGGCAACCAAGTGTATATGCAAGCTAAAGCAACAGTATTTTCATAATTTACGTTGGGGCTTAGGAAGTTAAGCATATTAAAAAGTATGGTGACTCACTGCTGTCCCACAAATATCACAAGAAGAACCTCAGTTGAGGTTCTTCTTGTTTATTCCACTTTTTGTCAGGTAAAAACAGAGCCTTCAATGGTTTCCTTTCAAATAAGTTCACCTGAATAATTCTTAATAATCTTTGAACACTCCATCCTTCTTGTGCCATATTTTTCGCAAAACTTACCAGTAAATACGCGATTAGTGCAATCCATATTTGTGTTTGTATCGCATTGCGGCTACGGCCTAGAAACGATTTCAATTTTAGGTTTTGCTTGATTGAATCGTACCGACTATATCGGAGAGAGTTTATTTATGTTAGGTCACGAAACCTAACACATTCATTCTATGAGAGTACATTGCTTCAAACTGAAAAGGTGAAACATAGCCAATTGCGCTGTGTAGTCGTTTTTTGTTGAACCAATCAACCCAATCCAATGTTGCCAATTCAACATCAGCCAAGCCCGACCAACCTGATTTTAAATATTCAATCACCTCTGTTTTATATAAACCATTCACTGTCTCAGCCAACGCATTATCATATGAGTCTCCAGTTGTACCAACGGATGCTCTTAAATTTGCAGTTGCCAAGCGATTTGTATACCGAATTGAAAGATATTGTGCGCCTCGATCACTATGGTGAATGACATCTTCAGGCATACCTCGATCATGTAGTGCTTGCTCCAGAGCATCGAGCACCATGTCAGTATTCATTCTTGTCGATACCTTCCAACCCACAATCGCCCTTGAAAATACATCAATAATAAAAGCGGTATATACCCAACCTGATACAGTTTGAATATAGGTGAAGTCAGCGACCCAAAGATGATTCGGATGCTTTGCATTAAAGTTACGCTTTACCAAATCATCAGCTCACTTTTGATCTTCATGATGTCGTGTCGTACGTTTATTCTTACCACGCCAAACACCTTGTATATCAAGCTGCTTCATTAATCGATTAACTGTACAGCGTGCCACAGAATAACCTTATTGTTTCAACTGTTTCCATACTTTGCGTACACAATAACGACCTGAACTTTCCTGCCAAATTCGTTTGATTTGCTCTGCATAATGTTGGTCATGTAAATCTCGCTTTGAACGTTTTTCAGGGTTTTCAGCAAGGTTAAGTTGGCGATAGTACCTAGATGATGCGATTGGCAATATGCTGCACATCACTTCAACACCATAGTGAATTTGATGTTTACGAATAAAATCAACCATTACTTGTGTGGGCGGTCGAGTTCCGCCTGGGCGAAAAAAGCAGCAGCTTTACGAAGTATTTCATTCGCCCGTTGGAGTTCTTTATTTTCGCGTTCAAGTTGTTTGATTCGTTGCTGATCTGATAGGAGTTGAACTTGAACAGGATTTTGAAGGTCAAGAAACTTCTTATGCCAACTACGAAGTGTTTCAGGGGTACAACCAATTTTAGGTGATCCTAGACAGTATCGTGGACAACCGATCCCTCTAAATTCTTGAAATATTTCTGTTCAAAGGCTTCTGGACTTAACCAGCCATTTGCAGAATGCCTTCTGATTCGATTGTAGTAAACTTCAATATACTCAAACAAGATAGCATTTGCCTCTTTTCTCGTAGAAAATACACTGCCATGTACTACATGCCCCTTCAGGGTATGGAAGAAGCTTTCGGTCACTGCATTGTCCCAACAGTTTCCTCGTCTAGACATGCTTTGAATACAGTTATTCGTCAATAATAGCGCCCTAAAATCACGACTACAGTACTGACTACCTTGATCCGAATGCACCATGACACCCGTTGGATAACCCTGACGAGCCATTGCATAATTAAACGCATCACACACCAATTGGCGGTCTATTCGATGGCTGGTTTGCCAACCCACAATACGACGGCTGAATAGATCTAGCATCACACATAAATACAGCCAGCCTTCTTTAGTTCGGATATAGGTAATATCCGTTGTCCAAACTTTATTAGGCTGAGTAACTGTAAATTGGCGATCCAACAAATTTGATGCTGTAGACAAACGATGGTTTGAATCAGTCGTATGCTTGTATTTACGTGCAATCCTACTACGTAAACCAAGCTTTTTTAGCATCCTTCCAACGGTACGTTCGCTCATGCGATAACCTAAATCACGCATGTCATGTACCAATGACGGTGCACCCAAGCGCGCATGATGCTGCCAATATACAACTTTTAAATCATTGTATTTCTGCGCTGTATTGGTCTGGCGTTTTCGCCAGGCATAATAGCCTGAAGTGCTGACATCTAGGCATTTACAGACAGAAGACACAGTGACTTCATTTATATCCATATCTTGAATTACCGTGTACTTTTCTTGGCATGATCTGTCAGAAAGTACACATGCGCTTTTTTTAAGATGTCATTGGCTTCCTTGAGCTGTTTGACTTCTTTTTCTAATTCCAAGATCCGCTGTTGTTCAGGAGAAAGTTGACGTTTGCTTGAACCTACTGGATTGGCTTCACGAATCCATTTATCTAAGGTTGAATAACCCACACCTAATTTATGGGCGATTGCAGCTATAGGCTCGTGGGAGTTTGAAAGTGCATGATCAATTGCTTGCTGTTTAAATTCCGGACTAAAACGTTTAGCCATTTCTTGGATCTCCAAAGATTGAAGTTACGTTATCTTTAGAGGGACATGCTGTCCATTATTTTGGCTAGGATCAAGGTGCAATTGCTGTGATTGCTGCCCAAGTCGAGGGATAGTCTTTTTCAGATTCGAGGAGTAAGCGTACTGCTCGTTCTTTGATTTCAGGTGTATATTTCAAATTTGTCATCGGAATATCTTCTCAAGAAAAGTTGTCTCCGACAATCTCGGTACGGTTCAAACACCAATAAAGACAGCAAACTAGCTTGCGGCTGCGAATGCGAGTGTTGGGCGGTTTATTAAATTATTCATGGTTTATCCTATTGTTTTATCATTCTAATTTATCTTTGATTATTTATATCGAAGCTCAGGTAATAGAACAACCTATACATACTAAAAAACGATGAAATTGTCATGAAATAATAGGGGATTGGTAAGTTACCTAGTTTCTCTATGTCTTTTAAGCCCTAGAATCTGTAAACTATGCGCAATTTTTTGATTTTGCTCGTGCTTCATTATTTTGATTGGCACTGAGTCTTTAGTTTTGAGATATTCCGCCCATGAAAGCATCACTCCGTTTAAGACTGGATCAACTTTGTGATCGTCACGAAGAGCTGACTGCATTGCTCGCTGATGTAGAAGTAATTTCGGACAATAAACGTTTTCGTAAATTGTCTCGTGAACATAATGATTTAACAGAAATCACTGAGGTTTGGAGCAAATATCGTCAAGCGGAAGAAGATATTGAAACGGCTGAAACAATGAAATCAGATCCCGATTTCAAAGATATGGCTGAAGAAGAAATTAAAGAAAATAAAGCGCTTCTAGTTGATCTCGAAGAACAATTAAATGTTCTAATGATTCCGAAAGATCCAAATGATGCCAATGCAGCCTACCTTGAAATTCGTGCTGGAACAGGTGGTGATGAAGCAGCGATCTTTTCGGGTGATTTATTCCGTATGTATAGCAAATATGCTGAAACACAAAGTTGGCGTATTGAAGTGCTTTCTGAAAATGAAGGCGAGCATGGTGGTTATAAAGAAATCATTTGCCGTATTGATGGTGAAGGCGTCTATGGTCGTTTGAAATTTGAGAGTGGTGCACACCGTGTTCAACGTGTACCTGCGACTGAATCTCAAGGTCGTGTACACACCTCAGCGTGTACCGTTGCGATTCTGCCAGAAGTGGATGTAGATACTACAGTCGAAATTAATCCCGCCGATCTGCGCATTGATACCTATCGCGCATCAGGTGCAGGTGGTCAGCATATTAACAAAACCGATTCTGCGGTGCGTATTACCCATATTCCATCGGGTGTGGTGGTGGAATGTCAAGAAGAGCGTTCACAGCATAAAAACAAAGCCAAAGCGATGGCATTGTTAGTCTCACGTTTAGAAAATGCTAAACGTGCCGCTGCTGATGCTGCAACCTCAGAAATGCGCCGTGACTTGGTTGGTTCGGGTGACCGTTCAGAGCGTATTCGTACCTATAACTATCCGCAAGGTCGTATGACCGATCACCGTATCAACCTGACTCTATATAAGTTAGATGCGATTATGGAAGGTGATTTAACAGAGTTATTAGATAGCCTACATCGTGAATATCAAGCTGATCAGTTGGCGATGCTTGCACAGGAAAATGGCGGCTAATGAATATTGCTCAAGCCTTAGAAATCAAAGGTGAAATTGATAGCTACGAACGTCAAGAAGCGGTATGGCTACTTGAACACCTTCTAGGTATCAATGCTTTAGAACTCAAATTAAGACTTAAGCAAGAGTTGACTGAAATACAGAAACAGGCTTTTTTAGAAGGGCTTGCGCGTATTGAACAGGGCGAACCATTGGCTTATGTCACTGGTTCACAACCGTTTTGGACGCTCGATTTAAAAGTGACACATGACACTTTAGTGCCACGTCCAGATACCGAAATTTTGGTAGAAATGGTGCTCAAACTGCCGCTCGATCAACACGCGAATATTGTGGATTTAGGCACAGGAACAGGCGCAATTGCTTTGGCGCTCGCAAGTGAGCGTCCGCAATGGCAAGTCACTGCAACTGATATATACGCACCAACTTTAGACGTGGCGCAGGACAATGCAGTTCGACACGGGCTGATGCAAGTGAAGTTCGCTTGTGGGGCTTGGTTTGAAGCTTTAGAGCAACAACAATTTGATCTGATTGTCTCGAATCCGCCGTATATTGACCCTGAAGATGTACATATGCAAAAGCTCAAGTCTGAACCTGAGCGCGCATTGATTGCAGATAAGCAGGGGATGGCTGATATTGAAACCATTATTAGTCAAGGGAAAGACTGGCTCAAACCGAATGGCTGGATTGTGCTTGAACATGGTTATGATCAAGGGCAAGCAGTGCGAAATATGTTTGAGCAACAAGGTTTTAAGCAGATTCAGACTATCAAAGATTATGGTGGCAATGATCGTGTCAGTCTAGGGCAAAAGCAGGCTTAATCCTCAATATATTGCTCTACGGCATTTGCTAAATGGTGATTACCTTGTTTTTGCAGTCCGTCGATAACACCTAAAGCATCTATTTTTTCTCGATTTTGGCTCAGTTTAAATTTGCCTGTAATGTGTGAAATCTGAATTTCAATCCCGACGATGTTTTTTAGCTCTTGAGCAATGTATTCACTTGGTGCATCCGACATTTTCCATGGTGTTTCTTGTTTAGCTTCATGGGTGCGGGTGAGTTTAGCCAAAATACCACGTAATACTTTTTCATCTGTTAAGAAGGTTATCGTTCCTTTAACGTGAACCACTTGATAGTTCCAAGTTGGTACATGTTGATGGTGCTGCTGTTTACTTGGATACCAGTTTGGTGAAATATAGCCTTGCTCACTTTGAAAGATAATTAAAACTTCTGCACCGTCTTCAATTTGAGTATGCAGAGGATTATTCTTCGCAATATGGGCAACTAAAGTTGCGGTTTGATTGTTTTCATCAAATAATAAATGAAAGGGTAAATGATTGGCTTCCAAACCTTCTGCATTACGACTAATTAATGTCGCAAAAGGGTAGTCTTGGATCAGTTGGTATAATTTTTTAAGATTTTTTTCTTCAAAAATTTCAGGTAAATACATTTATACGAACCTTTGAGAAGTAAATAGAACGCTGCCTCAATTTCACAATGTTGGCAATACACCTTAATTATGGAAGCAGAAGTCATCATACTGTGATAGGGACATTCTGTCTTAGATATTAAAGTACTAGATGATCAATAACCCTTGTTAGGCATGTAAAATGGATATTAAACATATATTCAATCAACATATGGAATTATGGCAAGATTGCTATTTTGGATATGTTTATACCCCCAATATATCTAATACTGTTGACTATCAGGGTATTGAGCTTGTAATTGCAAAAAATAATGAATATGAGTTTTACCCTTGGCTCAGCGAAACTAATGCTATAACCTTACCTCAAAATGGTCTTAATGAGATTAATCGTAATGAGTTTTCTGCTTGCTTTATGAGGATGGCGAAAGATGCTATCAGATATGGTTCAGGGAACAGACTAGATGATATTGAGTTGATGAATATTCATGATGCCTTTATAGACGAGTTTTCAAGCCCTAAGTATTTTAGTAATTTTACTGAAAATGGATGGCAACCCGTCACAGGTCATAGTCGTGATAGCTTTCTATGTGTAATTGATAATAATAAAGTTGGTATGTGGCTAAGTTGTGATGATGAGTAGGACTTGCTGTGACTGCCTAACTTTCGCATCAACTGCGACAAGTACCCAGCCGATTATTGTGTAATTTTTTATGGTTCTGAGGTAATCTCAGTTTTAGATTTTGTTGTGGGTACTTGCGCGTTATGCGGGTAGTTAGCACAAACTTTACCATATTGGACAACTGAACATTATGATGAAATTTTCAATTTAGGTTTAGAGATGCTTTTGGTTAGAATCCTTCCGAATTGATAAAATCTAGCAGTAGTTTGATTTTATAAAGAAGTATTGGGCGTGTGTTTTAGTGTATTTGCGCGGTAAGCACCTGGACTGACGCCTGTCCATTTTTTAAAAGCACGATGAAATGCACTCGGATCATGGAAATGCAAATCATCACTGATGTTCTGAATTGAATCATTGCTTTTACTGAGCCGTTCAATTGCAATATCACAGCGAATATCATTTTTAAGTTGCTGATAACTGACGCCTTCTTGTTTGAGGCGGCGTTGAATCGTTGCCGTTGACATATTCAGTTGTTGGGCAACTTCTTTGAGTTCATCCCACTCTGAAGGTGGCTGTAAAAGCAGTTGACGACGTATTTGCAAGCTTAAAGAATTTTCATTTTTAAAGCGAACAATTAGGTTATAAGGCGTTTGTCTGAGAAAGTCATTTAAAGCTTGTTTATCTTTTTTGATTTTGTGTTTGAGGTAATTTGCATCAAACTCAATGAGATTTTGATCAGCATTAAATTGAATATCTTCGCAAAAACGAACACGATAATCCTGTATTTCGACAGGTTGATGACATTTAAAGGTCATTTTCTGAAAAGAGATGCGCTGGTCACTCAGCCAACACATTAAACTATGGACTAACATCAAATAGGTCGAATAGGTAAACATTCGTTTAGGATGTTCACGATCATGCAGAATTAAGTATGCTTTTGCACCTTGTTGAATCAATTCACCTTGAATGTCATCTAACACTAAACTCAGAAACTTTAAGATTTCTTGAATAGCTTGTTCTAAGGTTTCGGCACTGAATGCTAATTTTGCTAATAGGCTATAGCTCCCTCGACGCATTGGGTGGCGATCCATCCCCAAAAACTCATCATTCATTTGTTCAGCCAGTTCAATCCACAATTGCGCACATTGCGTCACTGGAACACGGGCTTTAGTTGAGCTGAGAAGTTCGACTGAAATGCCCGCTTGATTGGCAATATTTACAATATCTAAACCTCGACTTGCAGCAACACTGAATGCTTCACGAATCAAAGCAATTGAAATTGTATCCTTAGCGGAATTAAGATCGAGATCGGTGCTTTTGCTCATACAGGAATGAAATATAGGAGAGTAAATAGGTTGAATGCTCAAAAGTCGCATCATTTTTGCTACTTTTAGGAATTGTATCGGAAAAAACTTGGCTTTACTCTCGCTTGTAAAAATTTATATCTTTAATTTACGAGGAAATGGACATGAAAATTCAAGGAAAACATTTTGTTATTACTGGTGGTGGCTCTGGTTTAGGGGCTGCAACAGCAGAAGTTCTAATAAAACGAGGTGCGACAGTTACCTTAGTCGATATGAACACTGAAGCGGGTGAACAGCAGGTACAGGTATTAGGTGCGCAGGCTGAATTTGTAAAATTAGATGTAACTGATGAGCAAGCTGCAGAGCAATTCTTTAAAGATGTTGTTGCAAAACATGGTGCGGTATATGGGCTAATCAACTGTGCAGGGATTGGACCCTCAGCAAAAGTTGTGGGCAAAGAATCTGTACATGATTTAGCTATGTTCTCAAAAACCTTACATATCAACGTGACGGGTACATTTAACATGTTGCGTTTCGCAGCAGATGCAATGAGTAAAAATATTGTTGCTGAAGGTGATGAAGATCGTGGGGTGATTGTAAATACGGCTTCTGTTGCTGCTTTTGATGGGCAAATTGGACAAGCGGCTTATTCGGCATCAAAAGGTGCTGTAGTTGCGATGACGCTTCCAATTGCGCGAGAGTTAGCACGTCATCAAATTCGTGTTTTAACCATTGCACCAGGGATTATGGAAACTCCAATGCTGAAAGGCTTACCTCAAAATGTACAAGATGCCTTAGGGCAAATGGTGCCTTATCCATCACGTTTGGGACGTCCTGAAGAATTTGGTCGTTTGGTTGCGCATATTGCTGAAAATTCATATTTAAATGGTGAAGTGATCCGCTTAGATGGCGGTATTCGTATGGCTGCGAAATAAATTTATTTAAATCATTTATAGATTAATTTATAAAACAGTTGTGAATGAGAATTTACAACTGTTTTTGTTTTTATATGGTTTATTCATAAACTAAGTTTGAGTTTTAGTCATTGCTGCTGGTTTCTGTGCAATTTTGCAAATCATTCATTCACTCAATATAGTAAAACCGTTTAATTATTCATACATTTATTGAAAAACAACCGAAATAATTGATCAATTGAATCAACCAACCACTCTTTACGCTTGCGTTTAACCCATGCCCACATCTTTTCTATAGGATTTAAATCAGGACTGTATGCAGGAAGCCAAAGTATCTGATGCCCTTGTTGTTCCAATAACGCCTGAGTATCCGCTCTTTTATGAAATGTTGCATTATCCATAACCACACTACTATTCTTCGGTAATTCAGGGATCAGTAATCGCTCAACCCAAAAATGAAAAACATCAGCATTGATTTTGCAATCAAATAATCCTACTGCAAACAATTTCTGTTGATGAATTGCTCCAATTGCATTGGTCTGATTTTTTAACTGCCAATTATATTGTCCAAAGCATGGTTTTCCTCTTTGCGAATAACCATTAGGTCTATGATCATGTGACTTGAAGCCACTTTCATCAAGGTAGACAATAGGATGAATTTTTTCTAATAACTCTATTTGTTCAATAAATCTTTCTCTAAGTTCTGAGTTAGCTTTTGGGTGACTTAGCGTCTTTTTTTTATTGTAATACCTAGGCGTTTTAAAGCATCACCAATAGATGAAGCTCCACATCCAAAACGTGCAGCCCGTTCATATTGATAGTCATCAGGATATTTTTCAACATCAGCACGTAAAGCATCATTATCGATTTTAGAAGGTTTACGTGGACGAGTTCTTTTGATCTCTATACGTTTCTTCCATTGGACAATCGTATTTTTATCAATTTCAAATTGAGCAGCAACAGCTCGAATAGAATATCCTTCTTCAAGCTTAGCTAATACTTTCTTTCTAAAATGTTCTGAATAACTCATTCCATGAGTGTATGCTATTTTTAACAGATTTACTATAGAGTATGAATTGGTTTTGTGGGGTTTTTAGTATTCATCTTAAAAAAGGAAGCGATTTGCTTCCTTTTTTATTGCCAATTTTGTTTAACGCATCTTTGCCAAGAAACGGCTTAAACGATTAATTGCTTCACGTAGCTCATTTTCAGCAGGTAAGAACACTACACGGAAATGATCTGGTGTTGGCCAATTAAAACCTGTGCCTTGAACTAACAAAACTTTTTCAGCCTTTAATAAATCCAACATCAGTTTTTCATCGTCTTCAATTGGATAGATCTCAGGGTCTAGTTTTGGGAAACAGTACATTGCACCCTCAGGCTTAACACAACTTACGCCAGGAATCTCATTCAACATTTCCCACGCAATATTACGTTGTTCATACAGACGACCGCCCGGACGAATTAAATCATTAATAGACTGATAACCACCGAGTGCAGTTTGAATTGCATATTGTGCTTGATGATTTGCACACAAACGCATTGAAGCAAGCATGTCTAAACCTTCAATATAGTCTGCTGCACGTGATTTATCACCTGTGATCGCCATCCAACCTGCACGATAACCAGCAATACGATAGGCTTTTGATAAACCATTAAATGAAATGCAAAGTTGATTGCCAGCTAAAGCTGCAACTGCAACATGCTCAATGCCGTCATAAATGATTTTGTCGTAGATTTCATCTGCAAACAAAATTAAGTCATGCTTTTTAGCTAAAGCAACAATTTGCTCTAATACATGACGTGGATAAACTGAACCTGTTGGGTTATTTGGATTGATGATAACAATACCACGTGTATTTGCTGTGATTTTGCTTTCCATATCCGCAAGATCAGGATACCAATAGTTTTCTTCATCACATTTATAATGAACAGCTTTACCACCAGAAAGATTGACTGCTGCCGTCCATAATGGATAGTCAGGCATAGGAACGAGCATTTCATCGCCGTCGTTCAATAAACCTTGCATTGCCATCACAATCAGTTCCGACACGCCATTTCCAACATACACATCATTAACGTGCATATCAAAAACGCCTTTTTGCTGATAATACTGGCAAATGGCTTTACGTGCAGGGAAAATCCCTTTGGAGTCTGTATAACCAATCGCATTCGGTAGGTTTAATGCAACATCATTGATAATTTCTTGTGGAGCTTCAAAACCAAAAGGTGCAGGGTTGCCGATATTGAGCTTGATGATCTTGTGTCCTTGCTCCTCCATTTCATTGGCGGCGCGTAATACTGGTCCACGAATGTCATAGCAAACATGCTCAAGTTTCGATGATTTCTTGATTTCACGACTTGATTGAGCGGAGTGGGATGTAACAGTATTTTTAGACATAGCAGGATTCACTTTTGCATATCGGTATAAATAACTTTTAAAGGTTTCGACACTTACCAAATCAAGATCATGTTGATCTCTAAGTAATTCAACAATTTTTTCATAGGTAAAACCTGATTGTTGATATTGTTTAATTGTTGGTAAGAGTTTTTGAAAAACCACACTTTTTTTCTGAGACATTTTTTGTCCTATACAACCGTGCCCAACAAGAATAACACTATCTTTGCTTACGAGAAAGATAGTTTTGTTAAAATTTGCTTACCTCTTAATTTTAAATTGCTTTCTTTTTGCTATTGAAAATTAATGCTTAAATTTCACTAAATTGTACGTTATGAGACTAGAGTTTTTGTTATGAATGGCGTAAATATAAAACCTGATCATCGATATATTTTTAACATCAGAATAAAAGGTGTAGGTTATGGGAAAAGTCAATAAAACAGACCGGGAATGGCAAAGAGAACTATCATCAGAAGAATATCGCATTACTCGTCAGAAAGGTACAGAACCAGCATTTACAGGACAATATTGGAATAACAAACAGCATGGTATTTATGTCTGCCGATGTTGTGGTGCAGAACTATTTTCATCTGAAACGAAATACGATAGCGGTTGTGGGTGGCCGAGCTTTTATAGAGCAATTGATAGTGTGGCGATAGAAGAACATGAAGATTTATCGCATGGTATGGTCAGAACGGAAATTGTCTGCCATGATTGCGATGCACATTTGGGTCATGTGTTTGAGGATGGCCCACAGCCGACAGGACTGCGTTATTGCGTGAATTCGGCATCATTACAACTTAAAACAGAAGAAAAGAATGATGAGGAAACCTATCCATGAGTAACATTTATCAGTTTGAAGCTGAATTGTTAGAGGGAGAAACAAAAGCGCTCGCTGATTATAAAGGCAAGGTCATGCTAATTGTAAATACTGCAAGTAAGTGTGGTTTTACGCCACAATTTGCAGGACTTGAAAAGTTGCATGAAAAATATAAAGCTCAAGGCTTAGAAGTTTTAGGGTTCCCTTGTAACCAATTTGGTGGTCAGGATCCCGGCACGAACAAAGAAATTGGCGCATTCTGTCAAAGAAATTATGGTGTAAGTTTTCCAATGTTTGCAAAGGTCGATGTAAAAGGTCCTGAAGCACATGTTATTTTTCGATTTCTAACGCGTGAAGCGAAAGGCATTTTAGGTAGTCGCAATATCAAATGGAACTTCACCAAGTTTCTTGTTGGGCGTAATGGCGAAGTTTTAGGGCGTTATGCTCCAACGACTAAACCAGATGCCTTAGAAGCAGATATTGAAAATGCATTAGCAAAAAAATAATATTGAGCAACAAAAAGACGGTCATTTGACCGTCTTTTTTGTTGAATATTGCTTAAGACTGTTCAATTGATGTGGGCTTTGTTTTTCTAAAGCTGTGTAATTTACGGTTGATATCATCAATGAAGGTATAGACTACAGGAATAACCAATAACGATAAGAAGGTACTGGTAATCAACCCACCAATAACAGAAATTGCCATTGGTGCACGGAAACTCGGATCTGTTCCAATACCCAACGCAATCGGTAACATACCTGCGCCCATTGCTAGAGTCGTCATGATAATTGGGCGTGCTCGCTTATGGCAGGCATCCAACAACGCATTCAATCGAGAATAATCTTTTTCCTTTCTTGCGATAATGGCGTAATCAACCAGTAGAATCGAGTTCTTACTTGCAATCCCCATCAACATAATCAAACCAATGAGACTTGGCATCGAAAAGCTACTTTTTGCTAAAAGCAATAATACGAATGCACCGCCAAGAGATAAAGGTAAAGCGACCAGAATTGTGATCGGTTGTAGGAAGTCTTTGAATAAAAGAACAAGAACAACGTAGATACACAATACACCTGTCAACATTGCTAAACCAAAGCTTGAGAATAACTCTTGCATGACTTCAGCATCACCAATATTGGTACGTTTAACTGTTGGCGGTAGATTTTTCATGGTTGGAAGTTGATCGACTTTAGTGGCAATATCCCCTAATGGTTGATTATTCAGTTCGATATTAAAGTTGATATTACGCAAACGATTGAAGCGATCAATTTGCGATGGCCCACTTTCAATATTGACATCTGCAATCGTTCCTAACATCACAGGGCCGTGACTGCCTTTAATCATTAAGCGTTTCATTAACTCCTGATCTTGGCGAGCAGCCAAAGGAAGTTTAATGACAACGGGAACTTGACGTTGAGATAAGTTTAATTTTGCTAGATTCTGATCAAAATCACCTGCGGTGGCGATACGCAAAGTTTCAGCAATATCATAGGTGGTCACACCTAAATCTGCGGCTTTGGCAAAATCAGGGCGAATCACCAGTTCAGGACGAATCAATGCTGCACTTGAGGTAATACCTCCGATATTTGGAATCGTTCGTAATTCACGTTCAAGTTGGCGTGCAGTCGACATCAAAGCTTCTGGATCATCGCCTGAAAGAGCAAGTTGGTACTGACTATTATTTCCAGCTAGACCCACTTGTATTCGAGCACCCGGCAGTGGAGCTAATCGTTGACGAATCTGATTTTCAATCTCTTGTAAACTTGCACTTCGATCAGAGCGCTCAGTAATTTGAATGGTTAATGTAGCTTTTCTTGGTTCGCTCGAAGCTCCCCCTGAAAAAGGATCTGTTCCTGCTGCACCACCACCAATGGTTGTATAAATACTCTTGATTTCATGATGATCTTTAATCAGATTGCGTGCATATTCTGCTGTTTTTAAGGTATCAACAAATTGTGAACCGGGTGCGAGTTCTAGACGAACTTGGGTTTGCCCTGTATCTGGTGGTGGAACGAAACCCGTAGGTAGTAGAGGAATCAGCATCACTGAGCCGACAAAAAAAGCAATCGCTCCAAATAAAGTGACCCAACGGTGATTTAAACACCATGTGACTAAACGCATATAGCCACGCATGACACGTCCATCGTTGGCGCGGTCTCTGGCTAATTTTGTTGTGCCATGATCTAATTTTGCTTGGTTGTCTACAGTTTCATCTTGCTTGTCAATTTGACCAATCCACGGTTTTAAAATGTAAGCCGACATCATTGGTGTAAGCAGACGTGCAACTAATAAAGAAGCAAAAATTGCCAATGCAGCCGTCCAACCGAATTGAACAAAGAACTTACCTGCAATTCCACTCATAAACGCTGTTGGTAAAAATACTGCAATTAAGGTGAAGGTGGTTGCAATGACCGCTAGACCAATTTCATCGGCAGCTTCCATAGCGGCTTCATAAGGTGTTTTTCCCATTCGCAGATGCCGAATAATATTTTCAATTTCAACAATTGCATCATCGACTAAGATACCTACAACCAATGACATGGCGAGTAAGGTCACGGTATTTAGGGTAAATCCGAAGTAATACATCCCAATCAAGGCAGGTAAAATAGACAGTGGCAGGGCAGTTGCAGCAATGATGGTTGCACGCCAGTCCCGTAAAAATAGCCAAACCACCAAGATTGCTAAAATTGCCCCTTCATAAAGAAGCGACATCGAACCTTTGTAGTTATCTGCAACTGGTTTAACAAAGTTAAAAGCTTCTGTAATTTTAATATCAGGATGTGAGGCTTTTAGTTTCTCTAATGCTTGAGCTACACCTTTTTCAACATCGACTTCACTGGCACCTTTGCTGCGAGTAATTTCAAAACCAATCACAGGTTTACCATTCAATAGCGCAGCAGAGCGTCGTTCTGCAATTCCATCACGAATAGATGCAACTTGATCAAGGCGAATATGGCGACCATCACTGAGCGCAAGATCCATTGCACCAATCTCTGCAGCCGTTTTGACGGTTGCAATAGTACGAATTGACTGTTCGCTGCCCCCAATTTTGGTTTGACCGCCTGAGGCGTCTTGCTGAATCAAGCGTAATTGACGGGTAATATCTGTAGCAGTTGCATTTAATGCCAGTAATTTTTCAGGGTCGAGTTCAACGTCAACTTGACGAGTCACACCACCTACACGGGCAACCGCACCGACACCTTTCACTTGTAACATGGCACGTGCAATATCATAGTCAACGAACCATGACAGTGCTTCTTCATCCATTTTCGGTGATTGAATGGTGTAGGTAAGAATTGGCGAGCCTGACAAATTGATTTTACTGACAATCGGATCGCGTAAATCGGCAGGTAAATCAGAACGAACTTGAGACACTGCATTTCGAACATCATCAACCGCTTCTTGGAGTGGTTTTTCGAGTTGAAATTCTGCTGTAACCGTAACAACACCATCTTGAATATTGGTGTATTGATTTCTCAAACCTTGCAAAGAGGCAATCGAGTTTTCAATTTTACGTGCAACTTCTGTTTCCAGTTGTGGTGGGGCAGCACCCGGTAGCGCTGCGCTTACGGTGACCATCGGAAGTTCAATATCTGGGAATTGTTGTATTTTCATCCAGTGAAAACATAACAATCCTGCCAAACCAAGCATGATAAACAATAAAATGCCCGGAATTGGATTGCGGATTGACCAAGCAGAGAAATTCATCTTATTTCTCCTGTGTGGTCACAAGCTGTTTGCTGAGAGGTGTGTCAGGAATATCTTTAGCAACAGTGACCAAATCCCCATCCGTTAAGAAACCAGTTCCTGAAGAAACCAATTTTACTTGTGTTGGTAAATCCATAATCTCAACGCGATCACCCAAACGGCGACCTACAGTGACTTTTTGCTGTGTTACACGATTATTGTGATCAACAATAAACACATAAGAAAAACCATCCCGCAGTAATAATGCCGTTTGTGGAATCGTTAATGCTGGTTTCTCACCTAAATCAAATTCACCTTTCACAAACATTCCCATACGAACAGCTTGAGTCGTTGGAATATCGACATAAACCAGACCGTAACGAGTTTGTGGGTCAATCACAGGTGCTATCATTCGAACCTTGCCTGTAACTGTCGCTTGGGCTGGATCAGGAGAAATGATGCGTGCAGTCATCCCTTGTTTAAGTTTATATAAATCAGAAGAAGTGACTTCGGCACGCCATTCGAGTCGATGGTCGCGAATCAAACGGAATAATTCTTGTCCTGTTTGTGCTAGAGATCCAACCGTGGCAGTTCTTGCTGAAATAACACCATTATCAGGTGAAACCACTTGAGTTTGAGCTAAGCGTAATTGATTACTTTCAATTTGAGCTTTGGCTGCGTCAAGACGAGCTTGTGCAGTTGCTTGAGAGGTTTGATATTGTGTGGATTCTTGAGCAGAAATTGCACCCGTATTTTTAAGCTGTTGAATACGTTTGTTATTGGTAATCGCATCAGCTAAAACAGCTTGTGCTTCGGCATAACTTGCCTGAGCTGCTGCGAGGTCAGCACGTATTGTTTCACTGTTAATTTCAGCTAAAACTTGACCGCGTTTTACCTCATCACCAACATTCACATTGACGCGAGTAAGCCGTTGACCTGATAGCTCGCTCCCAATGACAACTTCTTGCCACGCTGCAATATTTCCATTTGCGGTAAAGCTTTGTTTCCAATTTTGCTGTTCAGGTTGAACAACAGTCACCGTCAGAGCTGCTTTTTGTTCTACTGAATTTGCCCCTTTGCGTTTTTCCATATTTGCTGAGCTTTTGGCTTTATTTGTTTGCCAAAACATGACTGCAATAATTAAAAAAACAACAATGATCGCTAAAATAAACCAAATTTTTTTCTTAGTTTTCTGGGGAGTTTGAGAAGCCATCTTTCCATAATCGCCAAATATTGATGACCTAAGTATAGACGAAGATTTCAACAGATGGTCAATAGTAAACTGACAGATGAAAAAATTAATAAAGGGCGAGTTTCAACACAATATAATAGGATACGGCTTATAAAGTGATCACTCGCTATAATTTCAGATTGCTATAAAGGAAGTAAGCGATTAGTCACCACGCTTTTCATTACAATCGTGGAGGTAAGGCGCTGTACATTCGGTAAAGCAGATAGACTGTCGTCATAAAGTTTTTGAAAACTTGCCAGATCTTTGGTCACCACATGCAACAAATAATCAGGATTGCCAAACAGTCGCTGTGCTTGAATCACATTTGCAATTTCACTGACCTTTTCTTCAAAGCTAGACAAAGCCCGCTTATCACCATCTTTTAAAGTCACAAAAATAATTGCCGCAAAATTAAAGCCAATTTGAGACGCTTCAAGGTCGGCATGATAGCCCTTAATGACCCCAGATTCTTCTAAAGCTTTCACTCGGCGATGGCAAGGGGATAGACTTAAGCCTATTCTTTCAGCTAATTCGGTGATAGATAATCGTCCATTTACTTGTAGTTCAGCAATAATTTTCTTATCAATACGATCCATTTGGAATAATCTACCTTTTGGGTTTAAAAACAAGCAAACATTTGGAATAACATTTTAAGCATTAAAGCCTATTCTCTCAAATCTATTTTCACCAAATGGTGAAAAATAATAATGATGACGAGTAGGTGTCTGATATGGATCTAAGTGTAATTTTTGCTTTTTGGTGTGTTTCAATTTTATTTGTTTTAACACCGGGTGCAGATTGGGCTTATGCGATTCTAGCTGGCATAAAGGGGCAGTTTGTTATGACAGCGGTGATTGGCTTGGTGTTGGGTCACTTAATCGCTATTTTATGTGTTGCAGCTGGTGTTGGCACTTTGCTTAACCATTATCCTATTCTTTTAAGTACCATGACGATTGCAGGTGCTTGTTACTTATTTTGGATGGGTATAAGTCTATTGATTCGCCCCGTGGTGATTTCAAATGAGACTAAACAAAATCAGTCACTTGAATCTGCTCAATCATGGCTAATTAAGGGAGTGGGGATTAGTGGATTAAACCCTAAAGTGCTGTTGTTATTCTTCGCTTTATTACCTCCATTTATCCATCCCAAAGTCGCACTTTCCCCAACAGCACAAATTATTGTGTTAGGAATGATTCATTTGCTAAGTTGTGCTGTAGTTTATATTTTGGTTGGAATCGCAGCGAAGAAATTATTAAGTACACGACCTCAAGCTGTAAAAATAGTCAGTCGTATTTCGGGGAGCTTAATGATTTTGATTGCCACCATATTGATGATTGGACAGCTTTCATAAGTTGCTGAAGAATCCATGCTTTGACATAGATTCTTCAGATATTTTATTGATTAAAGAATTGCTTTTAGTCGTTGTACCACTTCTTCACACTGTGCTAAATCTGCGACTAATGCCATCCGAACGTGTCCTTCGCCCGGATTACCTTGTTCGGTATCACGAGATAAATAGCGACCAGGTAACACCTTAATATGGGCTTTTTCCATCAACATTTTCGCAAAAGTTTCATCATTATCAACTTTTAACCAATAATAAAAACCTGCATCAGGTTTTTGTAAAGGTAGTAAATGTCCTAACTCTGTTTGGAATAAATCAAATTTAGCACGGTATTGTTGACGATTTTCTTCTACATGTGACTCATCATTCCATGCCGCAATCGAAGCCAATTGATGTTGAACAGGCATCGCAGCGCCGTGATAGGTACGATATTGCAAATAAGGTTTTAAGAGTGCCGCATCACCTGCAACGAAACCAGAACGCATACCCGGGAGGTTTGAACGTTTAGAAAGGGAATGGAATACGATACAATTTTTATAATCATCACGTCCTATTTCAGCACAAACTTCTAAAAGCCCAATCGGTGCTTCATCAAACCATAACTCTGAATAACATTCATCAGAAGCAATCACAAAACCATATTGATCAGACAGCGCAATCAACTTTTTGAATTGCTCTTTTGATAGTACTGTCCCTGTCGGATTACCCGGTGTGCAAACGAATAATAATGCTGTGTTTTCCCAGACTTCCGCAGGAACGGCATCAAAGTCGCCTAAATAACCATTTTCCTCGGTGCAGTTGATAAAGTAAGGCTTTGCACCTGCCAATAATGCAGCACCTTCATAAATTTGATAGAACGGATTTGGCATCACGATGTACGGTGCATCTTCGCGTTTAATTAAGGCTTGCACAAAAGAAAAGATACCTTCACGTGTACCAGAAACAGGCAAAATATGTTCTTCTGCACTAATATGATTCAGTTTGAAACGATTACTAAGCCATTGTGCAATACTTTGGCGCAGTTCAGGTTGCCCTTTACTATTAGGATAAGTCGACAAATGTGCAAAATTATCAATGATTGCTTGTTTAACGAACTCTGGTGCAGGATGTTTTGGTTCACCAATTGATAATGGAATCAATGGTAAATTGGCAGGTTGCACATCTTTAAAAAGTTGATTTAACTTTTCAAAAGGATAGGGATGCAATAAAGACAAGCTGGAGTTCATTTAAACAATTACCCAAAATAAGCGTTATAAGTCCCCAAAGATACGACATGATCATCATACCCAAGGGGGATTCAGGGGATTTTAAGATGGATTACAAATTTGATTCGATGCTTCATCTAAAGCTGCTTTCAACGTTTCCGCAAAAGCTTTCACCTCTTCATGGGTGAGTAATATACCGTTTTTCTTGGTCACAAAGAAAATATCTTCGGCTCTTTCACCTAGTGTTGCAATTCTTGCTGAGTGAATATCCAAACCTTGGAGCATAAACAATGCCCCAATCCGAGCTAAGAGACCCGGTTGATCGAGTGTTGAGATTTCAACCATATGTTGTTGTAACGTCGGATTCAGTACGATATCCACGGTATTTTGTACATCGAAATGACGTAAATGACGTGGAATGCGGCGTTGCATAATACCCGGATATTGATCTGAATGGCTCAGTGCATCTACAAGCGCAGCTTTCACTTTACGTTCACGATCAGGGTCGGTGAGTAATGTGCCAAAACGATCAAGGACTAAGTAGGTGTCTAAACTAAATGAGGTGGTTGCAGTAATAATTCTTGCATCTTGAACATCAAGATTCATGCGATCTAAGACAGCAACCGTGGTCGCAAATAAGTTCGGTTGATCACGGGTATAAATAAAGATTTGAACGGCGTCATCAGCAGCATTTCGATGTGCGCGTAATAAAACCAAAGGCTCTGGGTTATCGCCATGCTGTAAAATCGCTTGAGTATGCCATGCAATTTCATTGGCTGATTCTTTAACGAAGTATTCATCACCAAGCTCTTGCCAAACTTTTTCGACTTCCGCGAGAGAGAAGTCATTGACCAATAATTCACTGGCAGCAAATTTGGTGTCTTCAATTAACATTTGATAGTCAACAGGACGACCTAAGCCTGAACGAATGACATCTCGCGCATAGGTATACAACTGGCGCATAAGGGAAGCACGCCACGTATTCCAAAGTTTAGGATTGGTGGCATTAATATCAGCGACCGTTAAAGTGTATAGATAGTCCAAATGTTCCATGTCACCGACTTTTTCGGCAAATTCTTTGACTTCATCTGGATCAGAAATATCTTTTTTCTGTGCAGTAAGGGACATGAGTAGATGATTGTTAATCAACCATGCTACAAGTTTACATTCACGTTCAGTAAAACCATGCGTGCGACAGAACTCGATGGCATCTAATGCCCCTAATTCACTATGATCACCGCCACGACCTTTCGCAATATCATGGAAAATTGCTGCCATATAGACAATATCGTGACGCGCAATACGTTGGAATACTGAACTCACCACAGGAAATTCTTTAGCGAATTCAGGTTCTTTAAAGCGACTTAAGTTTCTGAGCAATAATAAGGTGTGTGCATCTACAGTGTAGATATGGAACAGATCGTACTGCATTAATCCTGTAATCTGTCCAAACGAAGGAATGTAGTTCCCTAGTACGCCATAACGTTTCATCGCCACCATCGTGTCATATAAGTGCGGTGAGCGAATAATTGACATGAATAATGCTTGATGTTCTGGATTGTCCCTGAAACGTTGGTCAATCCGTTTTGCTGCGAGCACAAGAAGACGCAAGGTACGGGCACGTATGCCTGTAATTTCTGGTCGATTGGCTAACAGATAGAATAGTTCTAAAATTGCACTCGGCTCTTCAGAAAATACTTTGTGATGCTGAACAGCGAGTTTGCCGTCTACAATTTTAAAGCGGTCATTAATGTCGATAATTTGGCGTTCATAATCAGGCAGACGAGGAGTAATGACTGATTCATTGAAATAGGCAAGTAACATCTCATTCAGCGTTGAAACTTGTTGAGCTGTTCGATAATAACGTTTCATGAATTGTTCAACTGCAAAGTTCACAGGTTGACCTTCTTCGCGAACATAACCAAATTTTGCTGCTATATCTCTTTGATATTCAAATAATAAGCGGTTTTCATCTCGTTTAGCGATACGATGCAAATGGGTTCTAATCTCCCATAAGAAACTTTCAGCTTCTTCCAGTACGCCTAATTCAAATTCAGTAATAAAGCCTAAGTGGACTAAATCATAAATACGATTGACACGGAAGTGACGTTTGGCAATCCAACCAATCTGATTAATATCACGAATACCGCCAGGTGCATTTTTGATATCTGGTTCTAAATTGCTTTCAGTATTATTGTGTTGAGCGTAGCGCTTGGTCTGTTCCACCATTTTGGCATCATAGAACGTTTTATCTGTCCATGTTTGGGCGACAATACGACGTGGCCATTTAGCCAGTTGTTCATTGCCTGTAATTAAACGTGCCTCGATTAAAGTTGAAGCAACAGTTAAATCATTTGCTGCTTGTTCAACACAGTTTTGAATCGTACGAACGCTAATACCAGGTTTAAAATTACCAACATCCCATAAGGATGAAATAAAAGTTGAGATCAGTTTTTCTTGTTCTTCGCTGATTTCATCTTCAGATAAAATCATAATGTCGGTATCGGAATATGGCAGCATTTCGCGACGGCCATATCCTCCGACCGCAAATAAACCTAATTCAGTTTTATTTAATTCAGCATGATTCCATAAAAAGACTAAGGCCTCATCAATCGAGTTGGAACGAGCCTTAATCACTTCACGAATAGCTTGCCCATTTTCATAACTCTCTTGTAATTGCTTTTCTACATCTGTTCGCCATTGATTAATGGCTTTAATATCATGATGACTGGTGACATAGTTCAACAAAGGAGATGTATTGATCATGAAAATGGGTCTACTCAATTTAAGTTAAGAGTTTGTGTGTACGCTCACTTGGTCAGCAGCTTGTTGCGCTAATTCACGTGCTTGGTCTGTTGTTTCAGCGCGTGCTGTTGCAACTCCCATACGGCGACGTTTAAAACCTTCAGGTTTACCAAATAAACGTAAGTCAGTATTCGGATTGGCTAAAGCAAGATTCAAGCCATCAAAGTTGAGGTTATTCGCATCTACACCTGCATAAATCACGGCACTTGCAGCAGTACTATGGCGAGCTGTATTAACAGGTAAACCCAAAATAGCACGCGCATGCAATTCAAATTCGCTTTGGAATTGAGAAGCTAAAGTTACGAGACCCGTATCATGTGGGCGAGGGGAAACTTCGCTGAACCAAACTTTATCGCCTTTGATAAATAGTTCTACACCAAAGATACCACAGCCACCTAATGCAGTTGTTGCTTTGTGTGCGATACGTTTAGCTTCTTGTAAGGCAGCAGCAGTCATTGGTTGAGGTTGCCAGCTTTCGACATAGTCACCCGCATCTTGACGGTGTCCAATCGGATCACAGAAATGGGTTTCGATTTCGCCAGTCTTAGGATTTTTTGCACGAACTGTTAACAACGTGATTTCAAAATCAAAATCAATTTGTGATTCGATAATCACTGTACCTTGGTTAACACGACCGCCTTGCATCGCATATTCCCAAGCGGCATCAACTTCATCAAAGCTTTTAACGCGAGACTGACCTTTACCTGATGATGACATCACAGGTTTTACAAAGTTTGGATAACCGATGTCATCACATGCCGCGCGGAAACTTTCTAAAGTACTGGCAAAGCGATAAGCTGATGTTGGTAGGCCGAGTTCTTCAGCAGCTAAACGACGAATTCCTTCGCGGTTCATTGTGAGATTGACTGCTTTAGCTGAAGGAATAACGGTTGCTGTTTGGCTTTGTTCAATTTCTACAAGCACTTCAGTTGCAATCGCTTCAATTTCAGGAACAATCAAATTGGGTTGAATTTTTTCAATGAGTTGTTTTAATTCAGTTGGATCAGCCATATTCAAGGTATAAGAAAAATGTGCAACTTGCATGGCTGGTGCATGATCATAACGATCTGCGGCATGAACTTCGACACCTAAGCGTTGTAAAGAAATCACAACTTCTTTACCTAGCTCCCCAGAACCTAACAGTAAAACCTTAAATGCAGAAGATTGAAGTGGAGTTCCAAGAGTGACGCTCATGCGTGTAATCCTATCCTGAGTAATTTGTGGTTAAGCATAGCAGAACTTTTTGATGAATTAAGCTTGCCTGATACAAAAAAACAAGGTTTTGTTAGACAAAAAATATGACTTATCATCGTGTTGATCTGTTTAGACATTGACTTGATAGTTAAGTCGTAAGTCATCTGCATTTTGACCACGGATTCCCCAATTTGATTTTGGGGTTTCAAAAATTGTAATTTCAATATCTTGTGGGGAAATACCGCATTGCTGCTGAATATTAGAAAAAATTGATTGAATAAATTGTTTTTTTGCCGAAGTTGTTCGCCCTTCAAACATTGAAATTTCAATAATCAAATATTGTTCACTGCGATCATTTGGATATATAAAATCTTCCGGAGCTAAAGCAATAAAGCGCTGAAATTTTTTTTCTACAGGATAATCTAAGCTTGTGACCAGTGCTTGATGAATAGCATCTGACAATTGAGTTCTAAATTGTTGAATCGTTTGATGTAGTGCATAAATTTTGATTTGAGACATAAATAAGTTATTCCAAAATTAAGATTAGAAATTTTGATTCACATGATATTTTTATTTCACCACTTTAAATGATATTGGCATTAAATCAATTCTTTAGAACGTAGATTGTTCTATGGGATAAATAAGTAACAACGATTGAGTATTGTTGCTGAATTGACTAGCATAATGCGCAAATGTTCCATTGGCGATTTGATATGTTTAATACAAAAACTCATGTAGCGACAATAATGTTGTTTAGCAGCCTTTTATTGACTGCATGTGATCATTCAAGCAATCAGCCAGAAAAAAAAGTGGAAATTAAAGCAGCACCCAAACTTAATAATGATGCAACAAGTTACGCACAAGCTGCTTGGAAGCTCATTAATGAAATTGATCCAATTGTCTACAATAAACAATCTGCTGAGATCGAAGACAAAGTTAGAAAACCATTACGACAACTCAGTACCGATTGGCGAATTAATGTCAAAATGACGGATTCTGTAACTGAAGGAAAATATGCGCTATGCCGTAAAGCATTGACCAGTCTTGATACTTGGGCAAGAGATGTTAAAGATAATGAGAGTTCGTCAACGCAAAAGCAAGCTGACTACGAACGAGACAAGGCACAGTGTAAAGATGCAATTGATAATCCAGCTTTAGGCAATACCTCACCTAAATAAAAAAGCGAGATGATCCATCTCGCTTCAGTTGGTTAAAGCTATCATGGGTTTGGGGTTATGACGTTTTTCCTGTTTTTGTGGCTTCCTGCTTGATTTGTGTGGTTGATGTCGTTGCTGCTTTTTTAGTATCCGATGACATTTTCATGGTGTCATGTTTCATTGTATCTTTTGCTTTCGTGGTTTCTTTTTTAGTTTTTACGACATTTGCTGCTACGCATTTGCCACCTTTATGATTTGGTCCTGTGCCACCCTGTAATTGAGTTCCTTTCGGGCAGGCAAATGCACTTGCGCTTAATACGGTGAATAAGCCTGCTGTTAGAATTGTTGCGACTTTTTTCATAATTGTCATCTGAATCAGGTAAGCGATAGTGCTTATGATTAATTTAGACGAGTTTTTAACAACAAAGCAGAATGATTTTGTGAATAATTTAAATGGAAGCGTAGTGTTTTATAGCGAGAGTTTATCTTTTAATTTATGTTTAAGATTAAGCGGATATTGCATAATAGATGATCTAATTTTCTAAATAAGATCATACTATCGCCTTAAGACTTTATTGCTTTAGATAACCGACAGCAGCGACTTTCTTTAACTTTTCAATATCAATCACCTCAATTTTTTTAAAACCAAGTTGTATGATTCCTTGTTTTTCAAATAGATTTAATTCTTGATTAACAGTTTGTCTTGAGATTGTTAGCATATTAGCAAGTTGATCTTGTGAAATTTGAATATTGAAATCTTGAATAGAAGAACGGTTGCCATAGCCTTCAAGTATAAATAACAAGCGTTGTGCAAGACGCTGGCTAATACTTTGAGTCTGAATTGCAATTTGTTCTAAAAAGACATAACGGAGTTTTTGACTGGTAAGCAAAGCAAAGTAATACCAGTAATAGGGATTTTGCAGTAGAAATGCTTTAAGTGGTTGTGCTGGAATTTGTAAAACGACACTTTTCTTGAGTGCAATAGCATCATGAGAGCGTGGTTGCTGGTCAATAAGAGAAATTTCTCCAAACCACATGATGGGTTCAGCAATTGCAGCAATCGCCTCATTCCCATTCACATCGATGTATCCCAAACTAATCGATCCTTCAAGCACACCATAAACACCATCAAAAGGGTCTTGAGCATGAAATACGGCAGCATTTTTTTCTATGTTATATTTTTTTCCATGCTTGATGATGAAGTTTTGAAATGGTAAATCTAGGTGGCTGAACCAAGCATTTTGATGTAAATGTTTAATATAAATTGCATCTAACACAACATTTCCTTTGTTAAAAATAAATCCATTTGTCAGCTACATGACAATTTCACATACTCATTTCTTATAGATTAACAGCATAAACTAAATATATGAGGAATGAGCAATGACAAATTTGGAACGACAACTCAGTCAGTATGCTGCTTACCATTTAGACCGAAATAATATTATGACTCATTTTGTGGGGATTCCTTTAATCGTTTTCTCTATCTTATGTTTAACTGCGCGAGCAGGCATCGAGATATCAGGTTTTCCTATGACATTGGCAATGCTGCTCATTGTTTTAAGTAGTATTTATTATCTTACACTCGATAAGCTATTTGGCACTTTAATGCTGCTTTTGTTGGTATTGGCTTATCCTTTTTCAGTAAAAATTGCAGCTTTATCTATGTGGAGTTGGTTAGGTGCTAGCATTGGTATTTTTGTTGTAGGCTGGGTCTTTCAGTTTGTGGGGCATTATTTTGAAAAGAAAAAACCTGCATTTGTTGATGATCTGATTGGTTTGGCAATTGGTCCATTGTTCGTTTTAGCTGAGTTCGTATTCTTACTGGGTTTCCGTAAACCATTACATCAGCGTATTTTGAAAGAAGCTGAAAGCAAACGTGCCGCGATGGATATGAAAGTCCAAACTGCATCTTAAGCCCTAGATGATTTTAAAAGAGCCGAGATCATTTAGATTTCGGTTTTTTTATTGCAATAAATAGATCATTTAAAATGTGCGATCGGCTTGTTATGCTGAATGGCCTTTAACCCAAGATTTATATTTAAAAGCAAATGACAGGACTTTACGAATATTGGTCATTACCGCACAAGTTAAGCATTAAATGTCCATCATGTCAGCGCAAAGCGAGTTTTGAATTTGCTCGATTAGCCAAGATTCAACTCAAAAAAGATATCGAGTATTTTCAGCAACATTTAGATTTTGAATATCAGCGTTTTCAGGATAGCTGTGGTGGTTATTGGAATGCTGCTTTTTACTATCCCAATTTATCAGTTGATTTGCAGCAGATTCGCGATTTACCTGAGACCTATGATCTACAAAAATGGTCTGTGCCTTACTCTGCAATGAATAAAGGCGGAGTGATGTGTGAATCTTGTGGTTGTCGTCAAAAACATGAACTGAATTGGCCAAATGATGCCTATTATGTGGTGATGTATAGACAACAAGCGCTATGGGCATTTCATCGTGAAGCGGCGATAGATCTCTATGATTATTTAAAAGAAGATTTACGTGATCATAAAAAATATCGCCACTCTTTCTTTTTGTTGCATATCCCGACGATTTTTAAACAGAAGAAGGCAAGAGCGCATGTGACCAAACAATTACAGAAATTATTAAAAAATCAGTAAGATGGGATGACCGATTTTTAATGTCATTTTATGTGTAGATTGCAACAAATTCCTTGATGGTTTGAACAATCAGTTGAGGTTTTTCTCGATGGGGAACATGCCCACATGCTTCAATCAAATGTAATTCTGCATCCGCATATTGGGCTAATCGTTCAGGTTGCGCTAAGCTGCCATGTGCTGCGGAAAACAAGATTGCCGATCTGGCCCAGCAATTTAATTTTAGTGAGCGGAATTTAAAACGGCGTTTTCAATTGGCGACGCAGATTTCTCTCAATCAATATTTGCAACAGGTGAGAGTTGATAAAGCCAAGAAGTTATTATTAATCACAGATATGACTATTCAGCAAATTGCTTATGAAGTGGGCTATGAAAATGTGAGTTTCTTTATTCGAATATTTAAAAAGATCACAGCTTGTACACCGACGCAATGGGTCAAATAAATGATTGAATCGTGGTTTGTGATTTACCTAAAGATTTTGATTGATACATGAGCTGATCTGCTGTCTTGGTTGCATCTTCTAGGTTTTCTGGCAATTCAGATAAAATGGCTAAACCCATACTAAAATCGACGCCATATTTTTGATTTAAGCCACTTTCTGCAAATGATGTTCGTAAGTGATGATCACAAAGATATGCTTGGGTTTCATCAATATCTAATAAAATAATTGCGAATTCATCACCGCCTAAACGGGCAACAATGTCTGAAGAACGACATGATTTTTTTAGAACTTGTGAAAATTGCAATAAAACTTCGTCACCACGATGATGTCCATGAGTATCATTCACTGCTTTAAAACCATCGAGATCAATAATTCCAACGGCGAATAACGACTGTTTACGAAAATTTAATTTACGCAAAATACGATATTCAATATCGAGAGCACGGCTATTATCGAGAGAGGTGAGCTGATCTTTCATTGCTAAATTTTTCATTTCTTGCCAGTTTCTTCTAACATTTATGAGCAAGAAAGCAACGATTGAGAACAAGCCTAGACGAACGATTGTATTCCAAAAGGGAATGATAGGGTTTGAATACAGATGACCTGCATTAATATCAGCAAATAACCATGTAATTGCTGATATTAAAATTGTAACTACGGTAACTTTAGCATGGTCGTACCATGCTGCAATTGAAACAGGCAGTAAATAGAACACCGAGAACGAATACTCATAACCTGTCGCCAAGTCAATCATACCAAGTACAGCAGTGATGAGCAGAATCAACAACCGCCGTTTCATTGGATTATGCGCGAATAATCGTCCTAGGGTTTTTTCCATAGTGCCTTTATATTGAAATAATTACACGTTAAAACGGAAGTGTAATACATCGCCGTCTTGAACGACGTAAGTTTTACCTTCTAGACGCCATTTACCTGCTTCTTTGGCACCGCTTTCACCGTTGTATTGAATAAAGTCATCATAAGCAACACATTCAGCACGGATAAAGCCTTTTTCGAAGTCAGTATGAATCACACCAGCCGCTTGTGGCGCAGTCGCACCGACTTTAACTGTCCAAGCACGAACTTCTTGTACACCTGCAGTGAAGTAAGTTTGTAAGCCAAGTAAGCTATAACCTGCACGAATTACCACGTTTAGACCAGGTTCTTCCATACCCATCGCTTCAAGGAATTCAGCGCGATCTTCATCTTCAAGTAATGAAATTTCAGCTTCGATTTGGTTGCAAAGCGGTACAACGATTGCATTTTCTTCAGCAGCAAGTTTTTTTACTGCTTCAAGATGTGGGTTGTTTTCAAAACCATCTTCTGCAACGTTGGCAATATACATGGTCGGTTTTAGTGTCATTAAACCAAAACCACGAACAGCTTTGCGTTCGTCATCAGAAAGGTCAGCGGCACGCGCTGGTTTACCTTCGTCAAGCAAAGGTTGGATTTTTTCTAATGCTGCTTTAGTGGCAATCGCATCTTTATCGCCACCTTTAGCTGCTTTAGTTAAGCGTAGTAATGCTTTTGCAACGGTATCAAGATCAGCAAGAGCAAGTTCAGTGTTAATAGTTGCGATGTCATCTAATGGATCAATTTTACCATTTACGTGAATCACGTTTTCATCTTCAAAACAACGTACTACGTGTGCAATTGCATCTGTTTCACGGATGTTGGCAAGGAATTGGTTACCCAAACCTTCACCTTTTGATGCACCAGCAACCAAACCTGCGATATCAACGAATTCCATAGTAGTTGGAATAACACGTTGCGGTTTAACAATCGCTGTAAGTTTGTCTAAACGTGGATCTGGAACAGGGACAATGCCTGTATTGGGTTCAATGGTACAGAACGGAAAGTTTTCAGCTGCAATCGCTGCCTTTGTTAATGCATTAAACAATGTAGATTTACCTACGTTTGGCAGACCAACAATACCGCAATTAAAACCCATGAAACCACTCACAAATGTGTTATTTAAAAATTGCTGCTGATTTTACATGAAAGCCATGACAAAGTCAGGTCATGGCGAGTGCGGATTTTTATTTCGAGCTTAAACTTTGCGTTTATCTAGCTGTTTGGCAATATTATCGCCGGTGCTTTGAACCAGCATGACTAAAATAATCAGTACCACAATCACTGCCAGCATGACTTGCATATCAAAACGCTGATAACCATAGCGATAGGCAATATCACCGAGCCCACCGGCACCAATCGCACCTGCAATAGCAGATGAACTGATCATGGTCACAATGGTCACAGTAAAACCTGCAACAATCCCCGGCAAAGCTTCAGGAAGGAGTACATGCCAAAGAATCTGCTTACGGTTACAGCCCATCGCTTGAGCGGCTTCAATCAAACCTTGATCAACTTCACGTAGGCTGACTTCGGCAATACGGGCGAAGAATGGAATAGCGGCGATGGTTAAGGGCACAATCGCAGCCAAGACCCCATAACTGGTGCCAACGATCCAACGGGTAAATGGAATCAATGCCACCATTAAAATTAGAAAGGGTACGGATCGAGTGATGTTAATCACCCAGCCCAAAGACTGATTGATTTTCTTGGAAGGATAAATCCCAAAATCTGCTGTACTGACAAGAATCAAGGCAATCGGCAGACCAATCAAAAAGGCGAGAATCGCAGAAACACCGACCATGATTAAAGTATCGGTCGTACCTGTCAGTAGCAGATCAATGAGTTGATTGTACATAACCGATCACCTCAAGTTGTGTTATTGCAGGATGTTTTGCAAATTGGGCCCTGTTCAGATCAAAGTCGAGATTGCGAATCCCGATGATCAGTGAGCCGATGCTACGCTGCTGAATGTTATCTATCTGACTATGATAGACCTGAACGGGGCTATTAAAACCATCCAATAGTTCATATAAATCAGGCACCGATTTCGATTCACTGACATATTTCAATTTTAAAATCTGATGTGTGCTTTGAGGCAGAATAGTTGGGCTCAGCTTAAAGGGTAAATTTACCTGTTCAAAGTTGAGTAATTCCTGCGTGATCTGTTGTTGCGGATTGGAAAATACCGACCAGACTTGCCCAGCTTCAACAATTTCACCCTGATCAATTACAATCACCTGATCGCAAATCTCCTGAATGACCTGCATTTCATGGGTGATCAAGACGATGGTTAAACCGAGGTCTCGGTTAATCTGTTTTAATAAGGATAGAATATTGGCGGTACTTTCAGGGTCCAGTGCTGAGGTGGCTTCATCACAGAGCAGGATCTCGGGTTGAGAAACCAAGGCCCGTGCGATCCCAACACGTTGTTTCTGTCCACCTGAGAGTTGAGCAGGGTAATCATTTCGCTTTGCTTCTAAGCCAACCAATGTCAGTACATCACCGACCCGTTGTTCAATCTCAGCCTTGTCATAACCCGCAACACGGAGTGGTAAAGCCACGTTTTCCCACACCGTTTTGGCAGACATCAAATTAAAATGCTGAAAAATCATGCCAATTTTCTGCCGGGTCTTGATCAATTCGGCATGGTTGAGTTCAGCAATATTTTGTTGATGAATCAGGATGCTGCCAGTATCAATCGACTCTAAGCCATTTAAGGTGCGGAGTAGGGATGATTTACCAGCGCCACTTTTCCCGATAATCCCAACAATCTGTGCTTTGGGAATATCAATATTAATGTCTTTTAAAGCATGTAAGCGTTGGCCCTGTACATCATAAAACTTATTTAAACCGCGTATTTTCAGATGCGGGACTGAAAAATCGACCTGTGAACCAAAACTCACCATGATTGTTCTCCTTATTTCCAACCTGGGAACCACAACGTTGGACCGAAATCGCTATCCAAGGCTGCTTTAACTTTTGCTGAGTTTTGATAAATCTCGACAAATTTCTGTAGCTTGTTGTCTTTGTCCTGATAATCATCACGAACCACAAATAAAATCGCATAACGCTTGTTGGTATTGTCATCAAACAATAAGGCACTTTCAGGATCAGCCGTCTTAGCTAAACGTAAGTAATGTGGATAGCCAAAAGCGAGATCAACATCATCAATGGCACGTGCAGTTTGTGGGCCTTCAACTTCGGTAAATTTCAGGTTCTTCGGATTTGCGGTGATGTCTTTCAGTGCTGAAAGGTGATTATTACTGTCTTTCAATTCAATCAACTTGGCTTGTTGTAATAGTAATAAAGCACGCCCTTGATTAACGGGGTCATTTGGAATAGCCACCGTTGCACCATTCGGGAGTTCATCAAAACTTTTATATTTTTTTGAATACAGTCCAACATGTGAAGCTGCACCTGCAGCAAAGGATTTTAATTTAAAGCCAGTTTCTTTAATGGCATTATCTAAAAAGGGCTGATGCTGGAAAAAGTTCGCATCGATATCACCATGATTCAAAGTGATGTTAGGCGTATTCCAATCGGAAAACTCGACCAATTTGACATTCAAACCTTGCTGTTTGGCTTCATCCACTGCAACTTGCAATGGATGGGCAAAAGAAGGACTGATCCCAATCACCAGTTCACTGCTATGGTTCTGTCTTTGTTTATTCCAAATCAATAAGGCAATAATTGCGACAACAACGACAAGGCCAATACCCAACCATTTTTTAGAGGCTGTTTGAGCCATATATTTCTCCAATTCTTTTCTTAAATGTTAAGCACTAATTTCTTCAATTATTTTTAGGTCATCTGCGTTGTTATGTGGTCTACATCGGAACTGATCAGCAGGATGGCTTGCAGTTAAATGATCGCCTTGAGCAAACAGTTTGTTCCGCAGTGAGCCCGTTGCATATTCAGTTTTATAACGTCCACGTTGCTGTAACTCAGGGATCACCAGTCGAATGAAATCATGGTGTGATTCAGGGGCAACCGTGCGAGTCAGGTTGAAACCATCAATGCCAGTTTGATCGAGTAGTTCAATCAGGTATTCAGCAACCTCAGCACCACTGCCAACAATGAGTGGATAACGTCCACCCAGAATATGTTGGGCTTTTAAGTCATTCTTGCTGATGCGCTGTTCTTTAAACTTCTCATTGACGGAAGCAATGCTATTGCTCTTTTGATAAGGGATCGCTTCATCATCTGCAAACGTGGCAAGATCAATGCCGACTGAACTGGCGTAATGTGCTAAACCTGCTTCAGGACTGGCATATTGGCGATATTCAGCCAGTTTTTGCTGGGCAAGTTCATGTGTTTCAGCCACAACGACGGTAATGCCAACAAAGATTTTAATCGCATCTTCATCACGACCTTGTTGCTGTGCTTGTAGTCGTATCTTATTAACTTGCTGACGAATTTTTTCAGGCTGATCACCACCAATAAAAATACATTCTGCATGACGCGTAGCAAACTGTAGACCTTTCGGTGATGCACCTGCTTGGAATAGAGTTGGTGTACGTTGAATCGAAGGCGCAA
This sequence comes from Acinetobacter sp. TR3, assembly GCF_027105055.1. Lineage (NCBI taxonomy): Bacteria > Pseudomonadati > Pseudomonadota > Gammaproteobacteria > Moraxellales > Moraxellaceae > Acinetobacter > Acinetobacter sp. TR3. Next base: position 1,873,068 of record NZ_CP114264.1, on the reverse strand, counting down.
CCTGAAACACACCTTGGCTTTGGTAATATTGCCCTTGATGATTGATGGAGTGGACTTTATTGGGGTCAGTAAAAACGCGCTGTTGTTTATCTTTTTTTAAGGCATCATTTTCCCAAGAGCCTTCCCAATATTTATAGCAAAGCTGTAGAAATTCTTCGGCCTGATCATAACGGGCATCATGATCTTTTAAACCTTTTTGCCCAATTAAGCGTTCGGCACTGTCCAGATAACCTGTGACAATATTCCAGCCCAAACGACCTTGGGTTAAATGATCCAGACTGGCAAAACGCCGTGCAAATTGGTAGGGCTGTTCATAGCTCAAATTAACGGTAACACCAAAGCTTAAATTCTGCGTGACCAAAGCCATCGCCGAAATTAGGGTAGAGGGATCATGACTTGGTAACTGAATCGACTCTTTCAGGGTGAGATCGATGCCATTTTGATAGACATCATAAACACCTGTAATATCTGCAAGGAATAAACCATCAAACAAACCTTGTTCCAAGGTTTGTGCCAGTTCAGTCCAATAGCTCAATTCATTAAAGCGATGTGATTGATCACGGGGATGTGTCCATAAACCATGATTGATATGACCGACACAGTTCATATCAAAGGCATTTAACAAGATTTTTTTAGCAATCGTTTGACTCATTACAAAGTCCCCCGACGTGGAGGCAGAATGCCATTCAACACATAATTACCGATAAAGTAATATTTCCAGCGTGCAGCATCATGCAAGGTATGTACACGTGCATTACGCCAATGACGATCAAGACCATCAGCACGTTGACTGCCACGACTACCCGCCAACTCAATCAATTTCGATGATGCCTTTAATGCAGTTTCAGTACTATGCGCACGTACTTTTGCCACATCAATTGAAGCCTTGGCTAAGCTTTCAGCGTTGAGATTCTGTTTGGCGGCATCTACAGACTTGGCGGCCTGTTTAAGTAAAAGTTCACTGGCTTTGACATCGGTTGCCACACGACCCAGCTCAGATAGGGTTAAGGGGTCTTGAGTGGCGGAATCAATATTGGCATCAATCCAAGGGCGGGCGACACGCACACGCTGCATTGTTTCTTCAAAAGCAGCACGAGCAATCCCGACTTCAATGGCGGCATGCATGATTTGAGCAAAGGGGCCAACCAAAGACAGTTGCTTAAAGGCGGTATCAAAAGGAATCACATCCTCTTTGGCAACAAAGACCTGATTAAATTTGACTGTACCGCTGCCTGTAGTCCGTTGCCCAAAGCCAGACCAGTCATCAATCAGTTCTAAACCTTGGCTGTCTCTTTGTACAAAAGCCAAAAATTCATTACCTGTTTCATCAACCACCAGGGTTGGAATACGATGGGCGAATAGGCTACCCGTGCAGTAAAACTTTTCTCCTTGAATCAGATAACCGTTTTCGCTTGGGATTAAGGTGCTTTGTTTATGTGCAGAAGTGCGGGTTTTAAATTCCGCCAGCGCATTACCAAAGCGTGCACCTTGTAACACTTCTTGATAGAGGCGTTTCTTTTGTGCTTCCGTACCAGTATTGCGCAATACTTCCAATGCATAAAAATGGTTTTGTGGAATCTGACCGATTGAACCATCCGCACCACTAAACAGCGCAATCACTTTAGCGACGGTGAGGCTGGAAACTTCTGCACCACCATATTGCTTAGGTACGGTAATCGCCCATAAACCTGACTGGCTATAGGCTTCGATTTCGGTAAACGGCAAGTTTCGATTGGCATCACGTTCAACCGCCGCTTGTTTAAACTGTTGACTGAGTTGAGTTGCAATTTCTAGGGCTTCAACATCACTTTGGATAATATGGGCTGCTTTAAAATTGGTTTTGGCAAAACCTTGTAATTCTTGATATGAAGTCATGACGATTTACTCCTTAAATCCAAGCATGGCGGGCAGGGTATGTACCGTTGAGGTAATAATCACCAATGGCATGGAATTTCCAACGCACAGGATCATGTAAGGTATGTACACGGGCATTACGCCAGTGTTGATCAAGATTATGTTGGCTCAGGCTGGCACGGCTGCCACCAAGTTCGAGTAATTTTTCTGAGATATGCAGCGCAGCATCATTGGCATAGATCTTTGCTTCTGCCACTAAAATAGAGGCGCGAGCGGCTTGCTCGGCAGAAACCTCAGTGACTTGATCCAGTTCATCTAGATATTCGGCAGCATCGTCCAGTAATAAAATGGCAGCATCGAGCAGGATATTGAGTTTGCCAACTTCTTGTAAGGTGTAGTGCTCTTCACTGGCTTTTTCTACACCTGCATCAATAATGGGACGTGCTTTACGAATGCTGGATAAGGTGTCGTCAAAAGCTGCTTCGGCAATGCCAACATCAATCGCGACTTGCAACAGTTGTGAATACGCACCACGCACATTTGGAGTGTCGGCAATAATGCGTTCATCAAAAAATAATGCAGGATCGGTGATGACGTTGTGTAGTTTTACTGTTCCACTGGCTGTGGTGCGTTGACCAAAGCCATTCCAGTCATTAATCACTTCAACACCAGCGGCATGTCGATCAACGATCGCCAATACCGTATAGCCATCTGGATGTAAGGCACGAATCGCTAACCAATCTGCAAAGCTGGTTCCAGTCGAGTAAAACTTTTCTCCATTTAAAAAGTATTGACCATTTTCCAAGCTTAAAGTGGTTTGAATGGCTTTGGTGTCTCTTGAGTTTTTCTCAGGCCCACCATTGGCAATGCGTTTACCTGCCAGAATTTCAGCGTAGATAAACTGCTTTTGTACATCTGAACCAGTGATATTCATAAAATTTAAAAGGCCGAATTGGTTTTGTGGAATTTGTCCCACATTCGCATCGCCTTTAGTTAAAATACGAAATACATGGACCAAGGTCTTATTGGAGACAAAAGCACCGCCATATTGTTTTGGAATACGAATACCGCCTAAGCCTTTTTGACTGAACTGAATAATTTGTTCGGTGGGTAAAATACGATTTTGGTCTCGTTTATTTCGATCTTCTAATGCAAAGTCAGCAACTTGATAGGCAGCATTAATCGCCTGCTGATCATTTGAAATCAGTTGTACTTGAGTTCTAATGGCTGATGGTTTACTGGACATGTGAGTACCTCTAATAGCTAAGAAATACTTTATAAAAATTTTACTTTTCCATTAAACTAGTAGTTATGCCTTGTATATCACAATAATTCCTAAGCATTTTTTATGAGAAAAATAACAAAAAAATTCATATACAATCCAAATATAAAACAATAGTTTATGTAGATTTAAACTTTATTAATGAGTATGAAAAGCTCTTTTCTATGAAAGAAACGAATATTCTCACCACGAATATTCATAAAGAAACTTTGCCAAAATTAAAAATGATCGAGCAAAAAGGACATTGTATTGATTAGCTTTTACTTCTAAAGTAGAGCAAACCTTAGGTTTGATCGAGTAGAAAAATAAATTTGGAGAATTTATGCGGGTTTTATACCAATTTCCTTTGTCTCATTATTGTGAAAAAGCTCGCTGGTTGTTAGATCATAAGGAATTGGATTATGTGGCACATAATTTAATTCCTGGTTTTCACCGAGCATTTACCTATCTCAAATCTGGGCAATATCTATTGCCGATGTTGAAAGATGATAAACGCTGGGTTGCTGATTCAACACAAATCGCTTTATATCTTGATAGTACTTATCCTGAACATGCATTATTGAGACGTGATGAACAGTTACGCGAGCAAGCTCTAGAAATTGATAAATTATCGGGTGAGCTGGGTGTGCATGTCCGACGTTGGTCATTGGCGCAAGCGTTATCTGTTGGCGATCATCCACTTGAAATTATGATGGGTGAGCAAGGCTATTTACGCCAGTTTGAAAAAATTTCTAAACCAATTTTAAAGAGTTTAGTTTCTTCAAACTATAAGTTAAATCCTCAGAAAGTCGCAAAATCTAAATTGAGAATGACCGAGTTGATTACCGATCTCAATCAGCGCCTGATTGATAATCAAGGGCGTTATTTGGTTGGCGATCGTCTTGGTTTAGCAGATATAGCAGTTTGTTCAATTCTTGCGCCTTTACTCGTGATTAAAGGTACGCCGTGGGAATTGGAAAATGATGATATTGAACAATTCACGGGTGAATTGAAGGAATATCATGACTATCTATTAGATTTGCCAATTGGACAATATGTGCAACGTATTTATGCGACTGAACGTAATGCAAGGGTTGATTGGCGCGGTTTGTAAATCAAATTTTGAGTCGAAAAGCCCTGATGAATAAAATCGGGGCTTTTTTTATGAGAAAGAAAATTGAAAAATTGTTGATAAATCAAAAAATAATTAGGGAATAAAATTAATAATTAAAAGAAAATTCGTTTTAAGCAGAAAATATTAGAAATTATTGCCAAATTTACTTTAAAAAAACTGAAAAGAGGGAAATAATTATAAAAAGGCTTTGCTATCTTATGTTTCAGGGTGTGATGGGGATCGAAACAAGTTGTTCACTATTGGGAGATGAGTTGAACAGTTGCTCAAAAGGTCTTGTTTCGGCTTTGAGACAAAGATAAACCAAAAGTTTTTGCGTTATCCGTGCAGCATCGTCAAAAGTTAAACGAATGTTTTCCCTTGACCCTTAAAAATTACTGAGTGAGCAGTTCCGATAGAAGCATAAATTCAGAGTGAGAACTGTAGAATGGAATTGGATCGTTTTGATAAACAAATTCTTGAAATTTTGACCCATGAAGATGTCAATCTAAATGAGCTTTCAGAGCGTATTAATCTCTCAGTGAGTTCGGTGCATCGCCGCATTAAAAACCTGATTGAATCCCAAGTAATGGGGCAGCTCAAACGAGAAATTAATTTTAATAAACTCGGTTTTAGTTTGCATATTCTTTTGCAGGTTTCTTTGAGTAAACATGACAGTGAAACCTTTGATAAGTTTTTAGAAGAAATTGAAGATATTCCAGAGGTGACCAATGCATTTCTAGTGACAGGGCAGAGCGCCGATTTTATTTTAGAGTTAGTTGCGAGAAATATGGATGATTATAGTGAAATCTTACTACGCCGTATTGGTAAGATTGACAGCGTGGTGGCTCTACATTCAAGTTTTGTGATTAAAGAATATAATGTATTTAACTGCTATAAACTTTTAAATAAGCTATAAAAAATGCATCTAAAAAGATGCATTTTTACTGATCTGAATGAATTAAGCATCAAGTTGAGCTAAAACTTCTTCAGTAAACTCCACGTTTGTATAAACGTTTTGAACATCATCAAGATCTTCGAGCATATCAATCATTTTCATGATTTGTTTAGCTTGATCAATATCATTGATTTCAGCTTTAGTCGATGGGCTCATCACAACTTCAGCATTATCAGATTTTAAACCTGCTGCGGTTAGTGCATCTTGAACATCACCAAAGCTTTCTGGGCTAGTAATGACTAAGATACTATCTTCATCGATCTCGATGTCATCAGCACCTGCCTCTAAAGCGACTTCCATGATTTTGTCTTCTAAAGAGACATCTTCAAAAGAAATTTCACCACGTTTTGTGAACAGGTAAGCCACCGAACCGTTGGTTCCCAAGTTACCATTGGTTTTAGAAAAACAATGGCGAACATCTGGAACAGTACGGTTTAAGTTATCTGTCATGGTTTCAACGATAACCGCAACACCACCCACACCATAACCTTCATAGGTTACTTCTTTTAAATCATCGTTATCATCACCGCCAGCACCACGTTGAATTGCACGATTAATCGTGTCACGTGTCATATTTACTGAAAGTGCTTTTTCAACAACAGCACGTAAACGAGGGTTACTCGCCGCATCTGGGCCGCCCAATCTAGAAGCGGTTACGATTTCACGGATATATTTGGTAAAAACTTTACCGCGACTTGCATCTTGTTTAGCTTTACGATGCTTAATATTGGCCCATTTAGAATGACCCGCCATGGAAGTAACTCCAAAAAATTAAAACTCAAAAAAGTGCGTGAATATTAGCATAGCGATAGTTTTCTTGAAAACTGCCATAGCTCATATTCAAAATTTAAAATTTTGATTAAGCATCAAAAAATGATCATATAGTTCAGACGATTTAGTTAATTTTTACATCAATATCATATTCGGCATATAGTGCTTTGATTTTTTCTAAATCCTGTTGCAGATCAGTAGGGTAAATTTTACCTAAAATGCCGCCTTGTTTGGTTCTGGCATTTGCATACATCAAGATGATGGGTACATTGGCTGCTTTTGCAATATGCCAAAAACCAGTGCGAATTGGTTTGCGTGCTTCACCATCTTTAGCGCGTGTGGCTTCGGGTGCAATCACCAGATTAAAATGGTCATTTTGATTAAATAGATCAACCATTTGAGTCACGATATCTTTATTTGCTTTACGATCGACAGGAATACCACCAAGTTTTTCTAAAATAGGCTTGAGAGGACCTTTGAATAGTTCTTTTTTTATCAGTGTATGTATTTTTAATTCTAAAATTTCAAATAAAGCCAGAGAAAGGATGGTATCTAGGTTTGAGGTATGCTCAAATCCAATAATGACTTGTTTCTTTTCTAAAATGGTTGGATCAACCTTGTATTCCCAACCCGTTGCTTTAAAAATAGATTTTCCTAAAATTTTTCTCATGTTTATCATCGTAGGTTTTGAGTCGCAGCAGTGTAATACGACTTTTCAGGAAAATACATATCCGAAAATACCAGATCAAAATAAATTTAGATGTCTTATTAATGATCAAAATAGTGCTATATGATCTTTACTCAAGCCGTAAAGATCATATAGAATCAGCTCAGTTTATGATTTTTAACATTATTTTAGTAATTTGATAAAATCATCTGCTTGTAATTTAAGTTAAATTTAACTAAGATCTAGTCGCATTTTTCATATCGAGTATATGATCAAAGTTTAGGGCCTATAGCTCAGTTGGTTAGAGCAGCGGACTCATAATCCGTTGGTCGACAGTTCAAGTCTGTCTGGGCCCACCATATATCAAACCTCGTAACTATTTGAGTTATGAGGTTTTTTAGTGCCTATTGATTGTGTTTCTCACTGCTTTTTATAGACCGCAATGTGGTCTATCGGTTCGATAATCCGATGGTCTATCTGTCTGATTGCCTACACAGTGCCTACATATATTCTATGATTTACCCCCAGATCGTTTTCCAAGCATTTTGTCTTGCCATGCGATTTAGGCGTGTCGATGAATCCATGCTTTTGATGTCATCGCATCGTAAAACGCATGGGAAAACATGATGTGTATGGGGGAATTGTGAGATTGCTTGGATTCCTCGTTTGGGGCAGGAGTTCTAGGGGAAATTGCTGAATGGCGTGGGGGAGTTTTGCTTGTAGAGAACATATCTGCCAGCTTTGCCATTCAGTCTTGTATTAGTTGATATATGCCTTTAGCCCATCCATCAATTCGCTTTGCAAGCTGTCAGGACTGACCACATGAATATGTGGCATCCAGTAACGAATTAGTGAAAGAAGCTGTAGTGAACTGACATACTGACTACTGATGAGCAAAGCACCATTATCCATTTCTTTGACAATCTGTTGGAGCGGTAACAGACTTCGTTGTCTAAAATGATCTGCAACTTGTGGACTGATGGTTAGAATTGCTTCCTGTTTGTCCTGTCCAAACCAGATACTTTCTTCTGCTTCTAATTGAGTCAATATTTCTTTGCTATGTTGGAACATGGGTTGATCGCTGTGAACAACAACGTCTTTGGCAAAGCTCAGACGGTAGGCTTTCAACTTCTCATCTTTGACTGCTGCCAAATACCAACAGCTACGATGATTAATCAGTTTGTATGGTTCAAGTAGATGATAACCACCTTTATAATACAGTGTGATTTTGTGACGATTTAGAATTGCAGGTTCAAGCCGTTCAAACAAGGCTTTGAACTTTGTACCATCTTCATTAAATTGTCCTTTGCTTTCATACACAGATTTTGCATTTTCATTCAAGATACGGCGTAGGAATTGTCTATCCATATTTGGGAATAAATCAGAAACACCTGAAAGCATGGAAAAATGACGAATGTCATCATCATTCAACTGCCCTAAATAATTATCGGGGAGGGCATAAAGTCCTTTCTCATTCAGTCCAAGCATGGGCAATGCCACCATTAAACGCTCATTAATATCACGTTGGATGGTGCGTTTACTTACGCCATAGTGTTCTGCAAGTTGTTTGGTATCGAGTGCTTTGCCTTCGTTAAGCTGACACAGCATATCGGTGATCCGTTGTGCTAGTTTGACGTGTTCATTTTCGTTATCTGCCATTCGTTCTTTCCAAAAGTAAATTTTCCTATATCTATGGTATCTGTATAGATAGACAGGTGATGTCGTTATCCATAAAAATCATGCCATATCCCAATGAAAGCTATTATTTGATTCTTTTTTCCATTGTTCTATTTGCAACGACATCACCTGTCTACCCCTCCTGTTAAGCTTTAAATATCAGTAACAAGATGACTTTATGAATACCAAATTTCATCCATAAAGTAGAAAATAATTGTACCTTTATTAGGTACAAGTTGTTATGATTTTTATGACTAAAAATACAACTACCTAGTTTGGTTGGAGAGTCAATCCATCATTATACAAGGAGAAAACAATGGCACATTATGAAGACCAATCTGACATGTTTATGAAAAGAGCTGAAAGCTGCAAAAAGAATGGAGATCGTTTCTATGCTCAAGCAAAGCAAACAAGTAACAAAGATCAATACAACCAGTTGATGGCGCAAGCTCAAGCCCATTATCAAAGTCAAAAAGAGAATGAAGCCAAAGCCAAACAACATGCAGGTAAAACTTGGAAATAATCCAAGAATTTACAATGAATACGTCAAATTATTATTTAGAAAAGGGGTAATTTTATGAGTAACTTGGAAAAAGTTGTAAAAGCATCAACAGATCTGACATCAGGATTAGTCACAAGAACGACACAGAAGAATTCAGATGGAAGTACAACGACAACAACTGAAGTAGAACCAAGTAAAGGTGGAGCTATTAAAGGTGCAATAGCAGGTATGGCCGTAGGTTCAATGATTCCTGTTGTTGGCACAGCAATAGGTGGAGTTGTTGGGGGACTAATAGGTGGTATTTTTGGACCATCAGATAAAAGTGATAAATCTCATCAGAATAATAATGAGTAATATTGCATCAAATAGCCAGAATGGGTCGAGATATGATTTCTTCTCATTCTGACAATCACTTGTGTAATTAAGGAAGTTTTGCTCACATATTATTTTCATGGTCTATAACCAAGGGAGTGACCATGAAAAAATTTTGCTTAGTATTTCGTATGATTTCGGATTTTCCTAGTGTGCAATTAAATCCATTCTATAAGCCCATTGCGAAGATCATTTATAAAATCGTAGACAGGTTTGTAGAAAAGATTCCATATTTTTCCAACTCTTTATTTATCCAATAAGGGGGAATAGATATATGGAAGTTTTACAGCAATGGCTGATAGAGCAGCGTGAAAAAAGGAAATTAACGATTCAACAGCTCGCACAAAATCTGAATAAACCTGTTTCATATATACACGACATTGAGCAGGGACAACATATTTTAGAGATCGTTGAATTTTTACGATATTGCCATGCTTTGGATGTTGATCACAATATCGCTATTGAGGTTATTCAAGATGAATTGCAAAAACAATCTTAGCCCTTTGCTTTGTTGATTTCTTCCTGAATTAAATCCAATCCAGTTTGGGGATTGATTCCAAGCGTATTGCAATACCAAACATATTCCACAATATCCAAACGTCTTTCACCTTGTTCGACTTTTTGTATGTACGAATGAGGCTTATCCATGCGTTCAGCCAAGCTACGCATAGAAAGATGGTGTAATTTGCGTTCACTCTTGAGCCAATGGATCAGAGTTCGCATCTCGTCAGTATAAATACTATTTGTCATGTACCTATTTTGAATACATTAAATAATGTACCCAAAATAGATACAAAAAGTACCTAAATTAGGTACTAATCCTAAACAATTCTAACCAACCGCTATGTAGGAGAAAATGTCATGGGGTTTATGAACAACCTAGCCGCAAGTGTGCTTTCAATTGCAGCTAATTCAAGTGATCCTGAAATACAGCAATCAGCAGAATCATTAAATAATTTACGTGTTGCCACTATTGGCTATACGGATAATGAAAAACAGCAGATTGCAGCCGCAGAAGAGGCTAAACGCATTGAGGAGCAACAGGCAGAAGAGGCTCGTCAAAAAGCCGAAGCTGAAAAACAACGAGCAGAGCAAGAACGTCTTGCATATATGCAAACCACTGAATATAAGCAAAATCTTTGGGTCAATCATAGGAAAAATATCAGAGACATGGCTATACAATTTAAACTTCCACAGGTCATTTTGGCGCAATGCGGCAATGCAGTGAGTCAGGAATGTGCCAATCCTGTGGCAGTAAATTTTATACAGAAGCTCGATGCCGATACCAAAAACGAGCTGAAATGGGCATCTAAAAATGATTGGAAGATTCGTTAGAAATGTTGCTGTCATACAAAATGGATAACGACATCACCTGTCTACTTGACCTGTTAGTCTGTAGATCACAACAGTAGAAATGTGAATGATGAATAATTCAAATTAATTCATCCAATTTTAAATCTTGATCACAGGGGTATATATGAAAAAGTTTCTTTTAATTCCATTGCTATCAATATGTGCTACAGCAGTTCATGCAGTACCGAATGTATGGCAAATGGGATATGGACAAGGTCTTGCTGAATATTCAATTCAGGATGCCAAAGGGCAAAGATTATGGGTTGTCTGTAATGAGGGTGCAGGAGATGAATATGATCATTCTGCACGATTCGAGACAAAGACCAAGAGTTATGAAAATACTGACTCTAACTATCCACTCACTTTTCTATTAGATGGCAAAACTGAAGTTGCACCATCAGGAACGACCAATTGGCGCAATGGTGCAAATGCTTGGTATGAGTTTTCTCATGGTATTGCCAAAGCCAAGAAAATAGAAGTATTCGTCAATAATAAAAAGATGACTACTTTTATTCCAGTTGCGAGCAGCATTAAAAACGTTGCGAAAAATATCTCGTCTTGCAAAGCAAAATGGTAAATCATTTCAATTAAAATCAAAGGATTCAATTATGAAATTTCTAAACCTACTCACTGTAATTTCTATACTCTCTATGTCTTCTGCATACGCTGCGACATTAAATGTAAAAGTGAAGAAAAATACTCAGTGGGGAGAAGAATCAGCTCAATTAGCAACTGATAAAGGACTCATTTCCATTTATGCTCTGGAGTTAACCAAGAAACAGGCGAATGATCTGAATACCTTGAAAAAAGGTAACTGTGTTCAAATCAAAGCTAAAGATCAGACTTTAGAAAAATCTGAGGGTGTAATAACCATTATGGAATTTGAGTCTGCAAAAACAGTAAAGTGTAAATAAACCTAATGCTGCATACATAAATTGTAATCGTCCTCATTTGGCATAGATATTATTTTCATGGTGATTCAATCAAGGAGCAAACACCATGAAAAAACATTATCCAGAACTTGAAAAAGTATGTGAGGTTATGGACAACATTCCTCATCCTAAGTGTCAAAACTTGGCGAATAGTATTCGTGCCTGTAATAGCATTGATGCCAGTCATCAGGAAAAAGCTGCTGCTGTACTGATTGCAGCCTTACAATTTCTTTAAATCTTGACCTTATTAATAGCCCCCAATGCAGTAATGTGCATTGGGGGTTTTGTATTTATGGAGCATCATCATGCAACCACAACCTCGTATCCATGACAAAGTAGGTTATTGCCTTGTCGAGACTTTGATCTGTAATAAGCTTTCTGAACGTGCCGAAGGGAAACTGCATTATCAAATTTGGCAGCATCAAGAAGATAAGTCTTTTGGTATCTCGCTTTGCAAAAATGAATCAAGCGGTGGCTTTAGTGCTGAACTCATTCAAGTCACAGACATCTTACAATGTTTGGCAGATCTCAAAGCCACTGAAAAGCCATTTCATGCAACGGCATTCAAGCCTCTATTCTCAGGGAAATCGGCAAATAATCATTGCTTTCTTGCAGCGGTATTCGTAGATCAGAAGCTTGTCCAACCGCACCCCATGACCGAAAGGTTACTGGAAGTTGATGTTCATTTTGAATTGTGGGTGAACCAATTGGAAAGCCTTGTATCAATGGACAAAGAGATGCCCCCAACCAAAACCAGTAAAAAACGCCCTGAAAAGGAGATCGAACATGAAATACATCAAGCATAAGGAGGACATCAAATATGTAATCAACCGTGAAATCGCTTCGACAATATCCAGTACGATATCTCGACTGGAAACACAGTATGAAGAAGCCTATCAAGCCACCCAACATGGGTGGTTTATTGTATGTGAACAAGGCAAAGAGTTATTTCAGCCCTTACCAGATCTGTCTTTCAGTCTTTATGAAAAGATCAAAAATGGTGAGGCTGAATATATAGAGGAGTTATCGGATTGGTATGAAATCTATATTTTACTCAATGACAATGAAGGTGTTCTGGTCTTCATTCCACGAACATTACTTCCTCAACATTCTTTACCCATGATACCGAACTGAACGCTGAGTAAGTTACAGCTTGGCGTTTTAGCACATAGCATCAAGGACGGAAAAATGTCAAAGAAACCTTTATTTAAACTTGGTCAAGTGGTAGCGACTGTAAATGTCTCAACGTTTGCCAATCAGCATCAGATAGACTTACTTGGCTTGTTGCAACGTCATCATACAGGTGATTGGGGAAATCTATGTTCTGAGGACAAAGACAGTAATGAAGAGGCACTTATCATGGGTGGACGTATCTTTTCTAGCTATCAATATGAAGCCGACAAAATTTGGATCATTACTGAAGCTGATCGAAGTGTTACGACTATCTTATTATCGATTGATTACTGAGTCATCCTGTCAGACCACTGTCTTACCTCAAAATAGACCGTAAAGCTGTTTTGGCTTTACGGTTTCTTTTTTGATAGCAAGGTCAGGCATGACGTGATGGATTTTCAAAATAGAGTGGCCTACGTTCTAGTAGTCCGATGGTCTAGCAAGGGGGAGTTGAAGATTTTAAATTTAGTCACATTTTGTTACAAAGTCATTTTCCTGTTACTGAATCTGCCATTTTAATTTGTTTTGGATTAAGAAAAATCATTTCTCCATAGGACGTCCTAGGGAGAAATGATTTTTTACTATTCGGTTGTTTTTACCGTTTGGTTTGTTTTTTACCATTTGGTTTTTATTTGAGAATTTTCTCATTAGTTTTCTATTTACTAATCAGGAATTATTAATATATCCTTCTTGGCGTAATATCTAAGAATTAATTTTCTTATTTATTAATTTATTAAATTCGGAGATGTATTATGTTAGTAGAAAGTGTTTTGTTTGGTTGTAATTCTGATATCCATGAAAATGTTGTTCAGGATGTTAATGAGGAAAGAACTAATAAGTTGGAAAAAGCTGTTTCATCTTATAAAACGGCTCCAAAAACAATTTTTTCTGGAGGATCTTTTAGTGTTTTAAATGATTGTATTATTGATGAGTCAGTATATTTGATGCATGAAGATTCTACTTGTTCAAATAAAGAAGTTTCTTTAAATTCATCGTGTATATTAGAGGGGATTAAATTGTATGATGAAGAATCCCTTAAATTAATGAAGTATTTTGATATGGATTTTCGTATTCATGTTGCACATGCTTGTTTTAGAGTCGGGAGTTTATTCTGTAGTCGAGATCAACTTTCAGAAGAAGGAGAGTGGTCAAAAAATGGTGAAGTCGAGAAAGTTAGTGGCATTACAATGAACTCATTGGTTGAATGTATATTGAAGAAAAAACCAAATAAGGTTGTTTTTAATACCATTAAAACATCAGATGGACTTTCATCTAATGGCTACTATATGCTAGATGAGCTTAATAATATAATTTCAAAAGTCATTATTATTGTTGATCATGATAGTGTTTTTGAGAACTATGATAATAAGGCTTGGGATTTAGTAAGAGATTCTGGAATGATGGATATCATGCTTTTTATGGGGGAGTTGTCTGAAGATTATTTTGAATTTAAATATTCACATTTAATTGATTTTTATGGTTGTTCTCGCGATAATTAGATTAGATTAGATTAGATTAGATTAGATTAGATTAGATTAGATTAGATTAGATTAGATTAGATTAGATTAGATTAGATTAGATTAGATTAGATTAGATTAGATTAGATTAGATTAGATTAGATTAGATTAGATTAGATTAGATTAGATTAGATTAGATTAGATTTACAGATGTTATATTGGCATGGCATCTGTAAATTGTTTGTTTTTGTGGTGGGATTTTTTTGGTTTGAGTGTATATGGGTTTTTAATTTTATTATACATTTTGACGTATTTAATTTTTATTTCTACACATATTATTTTTTTGATTGTTAATTAGCAATGGTAAGGAATATGACTAAAATATCAACATCACTTAAAAATAGTTGAAATATTCAACTTAAAAATTTAATTCTTCGACACACCTATCCCCCCAATTGCCCCTTATATGGTTTTGCGATCAGGGATAGGCGTGCCTTTTTTCATGAGGAAAAGTTATGAATAAACCGTTTTCAATGGGTATGAATATACCTTTAGGTATGGTACAGCCGTTTAATATTGATCAGTTAATGCTGCCAGAAGGAAAAGCCAAAGTTGAATTTTCCGTTCCTGCCGCACAAGGATTAAAAGTTATTGTGTCAAAAGCAAGCAAAACCTTTTTATTTCGAGGAGTACATAACGGTAAAAAGATCAGTACAGTAGTAGGTAAATATCCTGAAGTTTCGTTGCAGCAAGCGATAAATATTGCATTAACTTTTCGAGATCAACTTAGAAAGGGTATCAATCCATTAGAGGAAAAGGCTCGAATTGAAAATATTCCCACACTTAGCGTTTTCTTTTACAAGATTTATTTACCTATAGCGAAGTTGAATAAAAAATCTTGGAAAGATGATGTTTCTCGATTCAAGAATCATATAGAACCTTTTTTGGGAAATAAGCAATTAAATAATATTACTGCTGCGATGCTGAATGATTTGATGCTTGAAATTAAAGGAGAAAATCGTTCCAATGCAACAGTAAATCGCTCAAGGGCACTGTTAAGCAGTATGTTTAACGCTGCCTTTGAGCGTGAGCTTATTGATCAATCCCCAATGAGCCGTGTAAAAAAGCTGATCGAGCGAAACCAAATTGAACGCTATCTTGATGATGAAGAGCTAAAGCGATTTATGCCAGTGCTCGCCAATCCAATGGCTTACGGCATCGATAATCAAATTATCGTTTGTATTGTGGAAATGCTATTGCTCACAGGCGCTCGTAAAGGCGAAGTGATTCATCTCAAATGGGATGATCTTGATGAAAGCAATCATCTTTGGAGGCTTAATGAGAATAAGTCTGGAAAGCCACGTATTATTCAGTTGAACAGCGAAGCACAGCAGATCATCCGAAGAATGTCACGCAAATATCCGTATGTATTTGCTAATCCCAAAACAGGATTGCCTTTCAATGATATACGGAAAACATTCCAGAAGATTCTGGATGCAGCCCAGATTACAAACTTTCGTATTCATGACTTACGCCATAACTTTGCCAGTATGGCTGTAAACAATGGTTGTGACATTTATGTGGTACAGCATTTATTAGGTCATGCTTCACCAACAACGACTCAGCGTTATGCACACCTACGTCAGGATACGTTACGTAACGCTTCTGAAATGCTTGCTGAACGTATCAACAGCGCTCGTCCAAACCGCTAACTCCTAACTTTTATTATTTATCAGGGTATACCGCTTTGCGATATACCCTAAGGATTTCTCATGTCTAAAAAAGTATTCAAATTGAAGAAAGATCAATATTTGTCTGATTTGGAAATGAAAATTATTCAGAATCAATCGACTTTTTTGGTTGCCCCAACAGGTGCAGGTAAAACGACATATACGATGGAGGAGTTAAAAGCTCAATACAAACTCGTCATTATTCTTGTTCCGACTCAGGCAAAAGTCATGGAGTTACAAAATGAATATTCAGTCAAAGGCTCATTAAAATCTGAATATTTATTTTTTTGTGCAAATGAAAATCCTGACGAGAACATTCGTAAATTTAATGGTGTCATCGTTGCAACTTACGATAAGTTTGAAAAAATTATCAACCTCTTGTCAGAATCTCAAAAGAAAAGTGCTTTGCTGGTTATTGATGAATCACACAAGATTTATGCGGCAGGTGCATTTCGGGATGAGGCTTTGAACCCTATTATTTGGCATCTACAAAAACGTTCAATCCCATCTATCCTGTTGTTAACCGCAACCAAAACAGATGCTCTATTTTCTCAACTCAATATTGGAGTAGATCATGAGTATGTGATTTCTCATGAAAATCCTCCTAGTCGTCATATTAAAGTGACCTCTTTATGTAACGGAGACCAATACACTGCGATCGCTGTGATTGAAAAGAGAGTGAATCAACTGCTAAAGGCATCAGCACATTTACCCGATAAAAAGTGTTGTAAAACGATGATTGTCAGGGTGAATTCAAGAGAAAAGTGCGAAAATTTTAAACGTTATTTTGAGCAGCGATACAAGCTTAAGTGCATTGTAGTTCATAGTAAAACTAAAGGTAATAAAGATGTTCAGGAGATTTTCGAAACTCAGAAAATTCCGACAGGAGTAGATATTGTATTTACAACATCGATTATGGATGAGGCTGTTAATCTGAATAATCCTGAGATTGAAATAGATTCAGTATTTATTCTTGGCAAACAGGCTCATGTAGAAGAATTGGTTCAATTCATCGGCAGACTAAGGCTTGCAAATGTTCCTTGTCATATTCTATTGCACACTGGGATTCCTCAGTCAAATGTGAAGCCCGAACAAACTCATCAGAAGCATCTAAAAAAGCTGAATGACTTTATTACTCGTGTCAATAAGATTGCAGAAGCTTTGGCGAGCCTTGCAGCAGATTATAAATTCGATTTACAAGATAACGAGAATGCAAATATTTATGACAAAGTGAGTCGAATGAATGAAAGCTTTCTAGACTGGTTTGATTGTAAGCTTTTTACTGTATATAAAAGCAAATCTATACAAAATATTGCCAGTCTTGTTTCAGCGTTATATTTGATGGATACAGGTTACTTTTATAGTAGTTTTGAATATATGGCATGGCGTATCAAACAGTTTTTGCCTAATAGTAAAATTACATTTATTGAGGATACAACTGCTACGCCACACTACATCAAGGAATTTTTTGATGAACAAAAGGTAAATGCGGACAAAGCCTATTTGGAAAGCATTAATCCTGCGCTCAAAATATTTTTGGAGCATTTTCAGAATGGTCTATATAAGCCTAAATCACTCAAAGAAATAGCAGTTAAGTTTGTTGAGCACAAACAGAAAGATGAAGACTATATCGATGATTTGGCGCTTTTTACTGGTGGTAAGGTCGCTTACCCTGATAAGGTGGCTAAAATTCTAAATGAAATCGTGTATTTAGCCCAAAATATTGGGAATCTACATGATATACAAGCAATTCTTATACAGAAAAAATTCAATGTCGTTGCAAAAGTAGCAGATGGCTATGCAAAAAATGAATTTGTTCGACATCTTGTGAAGCAGTTTTATACTTATAGTCCAGAAAAGTACCTAGAGAATCGACATCGCCTGAATGGTTTACAAGCAAGTAAACTCTTATGCAGCACCATCAAGGCGGTACAGAAACAGACGCAACTGCCTATGAAGTCTATTATTCAGGCTAATCTCATCAAGGGGATGCGTTATGATTATGAGTCAGAATCATATGTAATTGATAACGGCAAAGCACTTAACTTTATTGCCACATATTTTGAAGTCAAAGACCGTAACAAGAATAAGCCAGAGAGACGTTACCTTGAATTTGAGGGTATTGCTATTGGTGGGTTTGAGTATCTGCATCTAAAAGCATGGCAGGGGCAATACATTACGCTTAAAGAGCCACTTATGATCGATGGTAGAACCTACGATGCCTATACTGGTAAGGCTTCTATACGTAAGGCTAAGCTTGAAGACGTGTTTACTGACTAAGGTAGCCAAAAATACTTAGTCGCATCGCCAATGTCCACAAATCCGTTACATTCATCTTTCGTGCTTTCAATGGAAGCTCAATCTGAAAGTAACGGATTTCTGCACGATATTGCAGAATTTTTGTGGGGGGATTTTTCGAGGTGTGGGAGAAATTTGGTAGTTGTATTACGCAGCATCAGATTATGGTGAGGAGTGTAGGGGGAGTTTTTCTATTTTTATAATCGTATGTATAAGGTTATTATTATGAATCATACAATTTCAATTAGTACAACTAATATAGGGTAAATGCTCTGAAAAACAAAGGCTATATCCATATTTAGGATCTAGCCTTCATATCACCACTCAAAGCTCTCATTTTTTAATTTAGTATTTTGATCATCTATTGCTGATTGAACTTCTATACGTTTTAACCATTCTTTTTCTTTTGAGTCAATAAATGGCAAGAGAGTTAAGTGTGATATCTTTAGTTTATCTTTTAAGGCGGTAATAGATGGTAATCTTCGTTTCATTTCCTCTGACCAACTTCCCGAAGCTGAACGTAAAGTGAAAATATTTGTTTCAATAATTTGATCTAAAGTATTTTGAGCAGAATCACTTAAGTCTAGTAAGTGCAACAGTAAATCTAACCAAAAGATTTGACCATTATCTTGAATAGTAAATAAGTTAGAATTTTCTATCCAAAATTGTAATCTATCTCGATCATGATCGATCCAATTTAAAACACTTTGCTGATTTGCATAAACGAGAACTTTTCTTAGATCATTACTCCAAAACTTATTCAAAAATTCTTGATCTTGTAAAAGAAGAGAAATAAATAAATTTGTACACTTTTCAACACAAATTTTTAATAACTTAAAGTTTTTTGAGTTTCGATGTATAGAAATATATTTCTCATCATTAAACAAGCTTTTTACTGCTTCAAGAATTTTAATTCTATGCGGTTCATCAAAAGTAAATAAGTATTCTAAAGCATCTTCACTATGATCGTACAAATTATCATTTTTGAGTATTGTCTTAATTTCACTTAAGAGAATACCTACATATTTACTATTTAATTTTTTTTGAAAAAAACATTCTTCTACAAGTTCATATCTAATTTGATCAGTTGCTCCTACAAAAATCAATGCATCGAGTAAGATTTCAAATTGACTATTACTAATTTTATTATGATATTTATTTGCTGACAATCTTGGGAAATTCAGAACATCAATTTTTTTATCAATGATTAACTGACTAAAGTATTGGAAATCATCATCATTTTGACATGCTTGAATCAACAATAAGCAAATAGTATTTTTAAAGCTATCATTCTGCCTCATAAATTCTATTAAGACATAAAAATCATCTAATGAATTATTCTTAAAACCGACTAACAGACCTAATAAAAACTCAGAAGAACGCATTGATTTATCAATATTAATATCTTTTAAAGAAATGATGCACTGATTTATATCAAAAAATGTTTTTGAGCTAGCTTCTCCTAACTTTATTAGATAATTATTTTGCATCCATCCAGCATTCGCTTTAATTAGTAGATCAAGATTTTCTATTAGTTTCTCTACATTCGTTAATTCATTACTAATATGACTTACTAGATCTTCATAGTTATCAAAATCTGGTATTTGTATTGCATATTTATCATCATTTTTTTTAGTCATTTTATATAAATCATGATCAGATACTAAAATATATGATTTGATTAATTCAGTTAAATTATCCTTTGTAGGTCTCAAAGACCGTTCTAGATTTTCCAAATCTGATAATAATTCTGGAGCATTAGTATTCAATTCTTCTTCATTAAATTTAAGGATATTTAAAATTTTAGTATGCGCCTCTGAGAAGTAACTTCTTTTACTGAACTTTTCTAAATATGCTTTTACGAAATCAACCTTACCACATGTCCATATAATATCTTTAATATTATTTACAAAAATTTTTCGGGCTTGCGCAACACCTTGCTGATCCAACTTATTTAATATTTCAAGTAAAAACTCAGTCCATGACCAAATTTCACCATAAGTTTTTGGTTGATAGCCATAATCAGATGATTTTCCACTTTCATTAGACCCACGAATAAGATAGCCATACTCACGGAAGTTTAAGGCTTTTGATAGACAACATAATAAGATTGGCAAATTTTGTTCATTGGTATGCAATGTAGTAAGAACATCTTTTTTTAGTTCTAAATTGGCTAAAGTCTCAGATGTACGCAGTCTAAATAAAGATGTTAATAAATCCATAATAGAATTATTGCGTTCATTCTCTTTTTCATCCTTAGCAAAATAAACAAGCAAATGAAATGCTTTTGCAAAGTTATGCTCTTGATAAGCTAAATCTCTAATTAACTGAGAAATTTCTACAAAATATGGATTATCACGTGTTAAAAAATTTGGATCTAAATCATGTTTTTTTTCAAATAAGTTAAGAAGTTGGTCTTCAGATATTTGTGATAATAATCTTATTTTTACTAAGTCTTGAGCATCATAATTTCCAGTTAGAATTTTTTCTCCAAGGAAGCCTTCATTAGAGAACCATAAAGTGACTAAATCCTTAATTTTTGGAAGATCATGAAAATAACTCAGACGTTTAATAAAAGATCGCTGTAAACGTTCAGGCATTGACTTAGTTAGTTTATCTAGTTGATTAACTAACTTTATAGCAATTAACTCTTTAGCTAAATGATTTGCCAGTGCATGAGGTAAAATAGCTCGCCATACGCCACGTTGTTGAACGATATCTTTACTTTTTAACATCTCTATTGCTTCGATCGCACTATATGTGTCTACTCTTGCAAAGTTAGATAAAAAATCCAATTCAGAGTTTTCTTCACCGCTATCTTCGATATTAAAGGAATAGACGAGAGCAAAACTCTTCGCAATTTTAAATAACTCCTCATTTTGTCGACCTTTTTGCCAAAATAGTCGCTCAAATAATTCACTATCAGTAAGTATTGCTAGGTTATCAGTTTTCTCAATATTTGAAGCTATAGCTAATGCCAATCGATAATTTCCACCAGAAAAATCAGCAATTTTATGTCTGTTTATATCATTGACATCAGGATAATGTCGTTCAATTACTTTTTGAATAATATCTGTACTGTTTGGTTGAAGCTTATAGACATCAGTTCTTTCTGGTAGATCATCTTTTACATCATATTCAATAGTTAAAAGTGAAATTTCAGTATTCTGAATTTTCTTCGTTAAATTTGAGTGAGTATCTTGTCCACAATTATCAACAATTAGAATAAAGGGCTTCTTTTTTAATTTTAATTCTTCAATAAAATGCTCAGGAAGTGGATTTGGTGAGTCACCGATATCACAATACCAGACATCTCTAACATCTAAGTTATTTTCACTAATTCGATCATCGAATAACGCTTGTGCGAAACGTGTTTTTCCTACACCAGATAAACCTACTAGTCTTACAGAAGTACTAGCAGTTGAAAGTTTATCTCGAATCGCATTGATACCACTTACAACATTAAGTTCACTATTATTCCTATTTTGTGGAGTAATAACCTTTATATCATCATCAACAAAGTAAGGCTCTTCTATACTTGCTTTTGTATTTGACCAATCATCAAAACGTTGCCAACCAAGAAGTTGTTCTTTTGTAAAGAAGTATCTAGATAAATCATCATGTTCTAAAGCAACAAACTCTGATTCAAAAAATGATGCTTCTCTCCAAATTAGAGTTATACCTAGCTCAGTAGATTTGTTCGTTATCTCAGTTAAGGTTTTAGGCATTGTCATTTTTTTTGAACCATCAACTTCTATCTGGCCCTGTCCCCACAGTTGATTGGTATAAATCAAAATTTTGGATATATCCTCATAATCTCTTTTTGATCTTTCCAACATCTCAATAAAATCTTTTTTATGATCTGAAAGTGACGTTGAGTAAAATTTTGCTTGGAATCCAATAACCTCACCATTATGTGAAATAGGGTTCTTTTCAATACCTGACTGATTCTTGTAACCAAACCAACCTTTAGGTAGATTAAACTCTCGACAGAAAAGTAAGTACGCAAACCATTCGAAGGTTGATTCTTTGTCTGTTGAGAATTTTGAAGAAAATGTATCCCAATTTGGTTTGATCATTTAAGTTTACCTAATTTCTAAGTTTATTAATATCTAAAGGATTTAAATAAGCTTTAGTTGGAGCATTTGCTGTGTTTCTCAAGTAAATTGAGAATCTATGAATGTTGTTAGATAGAGAAAGATACATTAATCTTTCCCAATTATTTAGTCCTAAATATCCAGCTATTGACCTAGCTCGACGATCTAAATGTATCTTTAGTGCATGAATACCGTCAATTTTCAAAATTTCTTGATATTCAAGCAGATTTTTTTTTAAGTTACTGGATGCTTTAAGTGAATATCGATTTAAAATATCTAATCTATCTAATTGCCATTCGACACGTTTTTTTTGACTGAGTAGCCAGTTATTTGGATAACTAACAGTGTACGAAAAAGTGGGCTCATTATTATAACGAAAAGATGTTTCACAATTTAGAAAATTATCATTTAAAAAGCTACTGAAATATGGGTGTATAAATGTTTCAGTAACATATTTTCCTACATGTTTTAATTTTTTTCGATTACATGTTCCACAACTAGGTACTAAATTGTATGACATTACACATAATTGTGGAAAAAACAGGTCAAAATTAGAATCAATATTTCCTTCTGGTAAAAAATGATCGATATTTTCAAAATCTTTAGCACCACAATAATAACATTGATTATTGTTATTATCCTTGCATAAATCCATTAACTGTTGAATTGGATGATTTCTGTGTATCTTACTTCTATTTTTTGAATAAAGTTCAAGAAAATCGCTTTTATTAATATTGTAAAATTCTTTAAAATAGTGGTGTTTTTTAATCCTTGAGTAATATAGTGTTCCTGCTGAAGCCATTAATCTATATTTAAAACTAAATATTTTTAAATCGGTATAAATATCATTAGTGTAAATTTGATATAATAAATTTTTGCTACCACTTCGATTAACACAATATTCAAATAAACCTATATCACTACATAGCTTTGGTTGATATTTTATTGATGGGTTATATAATTTTGGCTCATCAAGATAACGCATCATTGAAATCCATTGTTGTTTTTGAAGTAAGTTTCTAATATTGATAAAATTACATTAATTGCTTCTGAGCCTAATTCATTATCAAATTCCTCTATAAATATTCGATAACCATCATCTATACTATATATCTGATTTTTATTTTTCTGAAAAAAATCAAATAATAATTTATAGTACCCAGATTCATATACTTCGAGTTTAAAAATCTCATTAGTGAGAATATCTACTCTTTCTCCAAATGTATTTAATTCCACATCTTCATAAGTTTGAATATCATTTATTCGTTTTATAATTTTTATATCTTTTTTCGGTACTTCTTGTAATACAACTGGGGAATGTGTCGTAATAATAGCCATAGCATTAGTATAAATCATAAGATCTGCGAATGCTCTAATATATGCTGACAACAGAGGAGGGTGTAAATATAATTCTGGCTCGTCATAAAGAACTAAAGTATTTCTATCAACAAGATCGACTAATTTAAACAATGTATAAATTACCATTTTATGGCCTGAACTTAGAATATCAAATAATTTAACAATTTTTACTCTACTTAGCTCTCGTTGATTTACATTTTTTATATCTAATTCAATTATCAATTGTTTAAATTTAAAATCATATAAAATATAATCACTAGAAATTATATCTAATAATTTTATCAACAGCTCTTTTTTTGCAGTACTAAATAAGCAATTTCCTAGGCTCTCAATAAATTCATTTTTTAAATCAATACCTCTAGTAATGTCTCTTTCATTCTTTAAACTTATTAGTCTTACACTTTTTAGAGGATTTTTATTTTTTAAATAACCTTTATATCCTTCTAGTTTATCGAAAGGACTAAATGATACTAAAACTATATTTTTAATGTCATTAGTTTCAGCGTGTCCGTTAACATAGTCGTTAACAATTTTGTTAAGTAATTCTGATTTACCAGATCCATTACTACCAATGAGTACCTTTATGTTATTTTTAAATTTTGTTCGCTCAGAAATATAAAAATCCAAATCATCACGATCATAAAACTTTAATGTGATTCCCATTACATCATTTATCTTTTTTCTTTCTATAATGGCAGAAAATTGATCTGTTATGTTTTCATACGATGTTGATCTTAAAAAAGACCGTACAAAAACGTCATGTTCTAATGCTTTATGGAGGATATGTCTATTTTTCGCGACATCATTTAAGGAGTCGTAGTAATGAAAAATTAGTTTATGATTATTGTGAAATATTTCATTAATATTTTCATAATATTCATGATCTATTCCCATAGAAAAAAAATCATTATCTATATTTTCTAAAATTTTTCCCTTTATCTTAGGGTTTTCGATGGTTGAATACGCTTTTTCTCCAATACCGCCTTGAAAAAAGTAGCCAATTTTACATGATCCTAATTTGTATGTTTCTTGACTTGAGTTGTTTTTAATTGTGATATCAAAAATTGTTTTATAACCAAAATCATCCCAATAGGAAGCTTCTAAAATAATATAATATTTACAATCAGGAACGATTATATCTACAAAGTTTCGGCTGTCTTCTGGAGTCTTGAAATGAAATAACATTAAAGGCATTTCACCATGCAGTATGCTTGGTGTCCCAAATAAGCCCATTAAGATCTCCAGAATATTATATTAGTGTATACTAGAATAGCATATTTCATTATTTTTCACTCACATAGTAATTTAGCTTCTTCAAGAATCCAGTTTTCAAAACTCTGCATATGCATACGAAGCATATCCATAGGCCTGACCGTGTAGTGTTTTTCATTAATTAAATCTGCCTTATGGCCACTAATTTGATGAGTAATGCCTTTAGGGGAGCTTAATCCATCCAGAAAGTATCTCAAATGATTTCCTTAACCCATGTATAGTGATATCAATTTGTAGATTATCTCAAGCTTTATAAAAGTCTTTGTATGGATTGACTATTTGATCATTTTCTGAAAGATGACTTGAAAACACAAAAACAGCGTCAGACTATTTACGTAATTTCTTTAGTTTAGTTTCGATATAATCTGTTAAGGATATTAGACGTTTTGTATTCTCAACTTTGTCTTTTAAATTAATGGTTTTCCATTTGAAATCGATATCCTCCTATTTTAAAACTAAAATCTCATTTTTTCTTGCTCCGTTATGACTTCTATGTGTAAGGCTAAGCTTGAAGACGTGTTAACTGACTAAGGTGGTCAAAAATATTTAATCACATCGCTAATGTCCACAAATCCGTTACATTCATCTTTCGTGTTTTCAATAGAAGCTCAACCTTAAAGTAACGGATTTCTGCACGATATTGCAGAATTTTTGTAGGGGATTTTTCTAGGTGAGGAGAAAAATTTGGTAGTTGTATTACGCAGCATCAGATTGTTGTGAAGAGTGTAGGGGGAGTTTCTTTATCATTTTTCTATTTACGGATGTCATTAATAGTTTGTGTGCATGGTGAACCTATTATACTAGACTTCATAATTATTTGAGTTACAGTATGAAATAGCTACAAAAATATTTTAGAACCTATCCAATATTAATTTCAGGTGGTGTTTCAAAATGTATGCTGATCATTTTAACATCACTATACAAAACTGTGGTTAATGTAAAAGAATCCAAGATTAAAAGCTTTTACATGATTCAATACCTTCTTCGAAAAACAGCATGTTCTTCTTACTGCTCGCCTTATGCGGTGTCTTAATTGGCAGTTGTTTCCTTCTATCCCGACTGTATAATATTTCCCTTCTTGGTCCGGCTTAAAAATTTTGATGAAACTTTCCCAATGATCACTCGATATACAATCATAAGTAATACCCAGTTCTTCTAAACGGTTTTTTAGCCTTTGTGCTGTATGAGCATCTCTTCCTCCCCATACAAAAGCCACTATTTCTCCGCTACTTCTATCATAGACGTACTGTAGCCAATGCTTATCTTTCTTGTTGCCTACAAATGTCCAAAATTCATCAACTTCCAAGCATTTATAATGAGTTCTTTGAGGAATTACTTCATGATTTGATTGTGTAAGCGTTTTAAGTATCTTGCCAATACTAAACCTCGTAATCTTTGCAATATCCCGAATGCCACAACATCGCACAAGCATAAGCAAAATCAATTTGACCGCTTTTGAATGACAGCCTAAATACGTCAAATTATGGTCACCCACAAACTGCCTATTACATTCTTTACAACGATAGTTTTGCTTACCATCGTGTTTAATGCCATTCTTCTTTATACTTGTACTCTGGCATCGAGGACAATGAAGTTCTATTTCGATTTTCACACATTTAAATATAGCTGAATTGTTCCTCGTTGCCTCCTTTTCTTATGAGCATACTTTTTAGAACACCACCTAATTTCATTCTTTTTTGGCAATTGGAAAAATAATTTGTTAAATTCTCCCCCATGAGAAAACCATATCCCAGCGACATTAGTCGAGAAGCCTTTAAAGAAATTAAACCGTTACTATTGAGCGGAAGAAAACAAACACGTCCAAGAGTCGTTGATGTCTATGAAGTGTTTTGCGCCTTGCTCTATATTCTAAAAAGTGGATGTCAATGGAGTATGCTTCCTCGAGACTTTCCACCTAAAAGCACTGTGCATTATTACTTCTCAATTTGGAATAGAAAACCATCAGAAACTGAACCTAGCATACTTGAGCAAGCTTTAAAAAAATGTGGTTGGCGAGGCCCGTATCAACAATGGACGGAAAGAACAAACGAGCTTTATCATCATTGATTCACAAAGTGTAAAAAACACAGATACCGCACGTAATAAAGGCTATGACGCTGGTAAAAGAGTTTCAGGGATTAAAAGACAT
Organism: Acinetobacter sp. TR3; assembly: GCF_027105055.1. Classification (NCBI taxonomy): domain Bacteria; kingdom Pseudomonadati; phylum Pseudomonadota; class Gammaproteobacteria; order Moraxellales; family Moraxellaceae; genus Acinetobacter; species Acinetobacter sp. TR3. The sequence goes on along the minus strand of NZ_CP114264.1, from coordinate 1,846,075 downwards.
ATCATTGTTGATACTCAAGGTCTGCCTCATGGAATATTTATTACGACAGCAGATAAAACAGATCGTCAAGGTGCATTAGATGCCATAACTTTACATAGAGACACCTTACAAAATGTAGAGGTTGTACTTGTTGATGGTGGTTATACAGGCGAACCCTTTTCTTTGGCTGTTAATGATTTAATCAGAGCGCGAGTTGAAGTTGCTAAACGAAGTGAATTACATAAATTTGCAGTCATACCACAACGCTGGGTTGTGGAAAGATCATTTGCTTGGTTAGAAAAATGTAGAAGGCTTTGGAAAAACTGTGAAAAGCACCTAAATACGAGCCTTCAGTTCATTAATTTAGCCTTTTTAAGGCTACTTTTGCATAGAAAATATTCTGGATAGGTTCTTAGACATAATATCTATTTGATGGCCCAGTTTTGCGGTCAACTACTTTGTACACAAAGCAAGCATGGTCTTTGCGGTCTATAAAAACTCATTACATTTCTGCGGTCTATTTTTGCGTGACCGCAGTGGACAGCGGGCTTTTTGCGGTTTTTGTGAGTTTTTTGAACAAAAAATAGCTTATTTTTCTTGAGTCTATCAAAGCAGCTAATTCGCTCAAGTTCATCACGAACTGACTAAAAACTTTACTTTTCTTCAACTTAAGAAATTGATTGCGGTCATATTGTAAAGGTTGATTTTTTGAAATATACTATGAATCAACACATTGTTTTTATTAATAAAATTATGAATAATTGTCTCCGCTCATAATCCGTTGGTCGACAGTTCAAGTCTGTCTGGGCCCACCATATAAAACAACCACTTACGTGTACTAATCGTAAGTGGTTTTTTGTTTTTAGATTCTGGTAAGCAAATGAAATCAACATTATTTTTAATTGGTTTTGTTGCATAAAGACTTTAAAGATAGAATTTCCTGTAGTTACTCAAATTCAAGTGACGACTTGGGTATGGGGGTGATCTAATTCTGGCATGGCTTAATCATAATTTAAGTCAATACTTTGAGATATGAAGTATATGATCGAATTTTAGATCAGTTTATTACAAGTTTCGTAAGCGTGCGCTGAACCTCATAGCTATTTTTTAATGGGGGTTAGCTTTCCGGCAGTGTGGTAGTAATTCTTGTAGGCGGGACACTTTATGTGTTGGCGGCCTTTTCAGCCTATCACCTAAAGCAGATGCAGGTTATGGCAAAGGCAGTAACCACAAAACAAACACATAATAACACGACACTCAATGCAGAGCAGATTAGCTAGTTGGTGGGGTAAAGGTGATACCACGATTTAACGGCAGGGATTTGTGAGGCTACAGGAGATTGCAGCTACAATGCTCAGTTGGCTGGTGTGGTTGGGCAAAATGCGTTAGAGAATAATGAGATGGGATATTCCCAGATAATCCTAAGCAAATGAAGTCTGCACAATCGCTGGCAGAGTATGATATTGATCCTAGCCAAAATAATGGACAGCATGTCCCTCTAAAGATAACGTAACTTCAATCTTTGGAGATCCAAGAAATGGCTAAACGTTTTAGTCCGGAATTTAAACAGCAAGCAATTGATCATGCACTTTCAAACTCCCACGAGCCTATAGCTGCAATCGCCCATAAATTAGGTGTGGGTTATTCAACCTTAGATAAATGGATTCGTGAAGCCAATCCAGTAGGTTCAAGCAAACGTCAACTTTCTCCTGAACAACAGCGGATCTTGGAATTAGAAAAAGAAGTCAAACAGCTCAAGGAAGCCAATGACATCTTAAAAAAAGCGCATGTGTACTTTCTGACAGATCATGCCAAGAAAAGTACACGGTAATTCAAGATATGGATATAAATGAAGTCACTGTGTCTTCTGTCTGTAAATGCCTAGATGTCAGCACTTCAGGCTATTATGCCTGGCGAAAACGCCAGACCAATACAGCGCAGAAATACAATGATTTAAAAGTTGTATATTGGCAGCATCATGCGCGCTTGGGTGCACCGTCATTGGTACATGACATGCGTGATTTAGGTTATCGCATGAGCGAACGTACCGTTGGAAGGATGCTAAAAAAGCTTGGTTTACGTAGTAGGATTGCACGTAAATACAAGCATACGACTGATTCAAACCATCGTTTGTCTACAGCATCAAATTTGTTGGATCGCCAATTTACAGTTACTCAGCCTAATAAAGTTTGGACAACGGATATTACCTATATCCGAACTAAAGAAGGCTGGCTGTATTTATGTGTGATGCTAGATCTATTCAGCCGTCGTATTGTGGGTTGGCAAACCAGCCATCGAATAGACCGCCAATTGGTGTGTGATGCGTTTAATTATGCAATGGCTCGTCAGGGTTATCCAACGGGTGTCATGGTGCATTCGGATCAAGGTAGTCAGTACTGTAGTCGTGATTTTAGGGCGCTATTATTGACGAATAACTGTATTCAAAGCATGTCTAGACGAGGAAACTGTTGGGACAATGCAGTGACCGAAAGCTTCTTCCATACCCTGAAGGGGCATGTAGTACATGGCAGTGTATTTTCTACGAGAAAAGAGGCAAATGCTATCTTGTTTGAGTATATTGAAGTTTACTACAATCGAATCAGAAGGCATTCTGCAAATGGCTGGTTAAGTCCAGAAGCCTTTGAACAGAAATATTTCAAGAATTTAGAGGGATCGGTTGTCCACGATACTGTCTAGGATCACTATTGAGCGGAAGAAAACAAACACGTCCAAGAGTCGTTGATGTCTATGAAGTGTTTTGCGCCTTGCTCTATATTCTAAAAAGTGGATGTCAATGGAGTATGCTTCCTCGAGACTTTCCACCTAAAAGCACTGTGCATTATTACTTCTCGATTTGGAATAGAAAACCATCAGAAACTGAACCTAGCATACTTGAGCAGGCTTTAAAAAAATGTGGTTGGCGAGGCCCGTATCAACAATGGACGGAAAGAACAAACGAGCTTTATCATCATTGATTCACAAAGTGTAAAAAACACAGATACCGCACGTAATAAAGGCTATGACGCTGGTAAAAGAGTTTCAGGGATTAAAAGACATATCATTGTTGATACTCAAGGTCTGCCTCATGGAATATTTATTACGACAGCAGATAAAACAGATCGTCAAGGTGCATTAGATGCCATAACTTTACATAGAGACACCTTACAAAATGTAGAGGTTGTACTTGTTGATGGTGGTTATACAGGCGAACCCTTTTCTTTGGCTGTTAATGATTTAATCAGAGCGCGAGTTGAAGTTGCTAAACGAAGTGAATTACATAAATTTGCAGTCATACCACAACGCTGGGTTGTGGAAAGATCATTTGCTTGGTTAGAAAAATGTAGAAGGCTTTGGAAAAACTGTGAAAAGCACCTAAATACGAGCCTTCAGTTCATTAACTTAGCCTTTTTAAGGCTACTTTTGCATAGAAAATATTCTGGATAGGTTCTAAGCTGCCTATACGGCAGTGAACTGAAAAAGGTTAAATCCCTAGCATGATCTTATATTTCTAAGCTGCCTATACGGCAGTGAACGATTGTATGCAATCGTTTGAATGCTATTTAAATTTCTAAGCTGCCTATACGGCAGTGAACCAAGGCTTCCAAGTTGATAATGCTTTTGGTTTTTTCTAAGCTGCCTATACGGCAGTGAACTATTCTAGGGTGGTTAAAGAAATTGGGCGCATTTTCTAAGCTGCCTATACGGCAGTGAACGGCCTTGCATTTTACCCGCTTCAATTCCACGTTTTCTAAGCTGCCTATACGGCAGTGAACGATGATCTTTGGTACTTAACCAATCTTCAAAATTTCTAAGCTGCCTATACGGCAGTGAACGACCCTGCATTTTACCCGCTTCGATTCCACGTTTTCTAAGCTGCCTATACGGCAGTGAACTTTAATGTAGACGGAGTGTTTACATTTGAAAATTTCTAAGCTGCCTATACGGCAGTGAACTCTGACCTGATTCTTTGAGATCGGAGGCTTTATTTCTAAGCTGCCTATACGGCAGTGAACACTGTAGCTAAAGAAAAAGGCGTTGATCTTGATTTCTAAGCTGCCTATACGGCAGTGAACTATTGTATGAGGCAAACGATCCTTTTTCGATTTTTCTAAGCTGCCTATACGGCAGTGAACGCGCTTAATCGGACACTCGAAAATTCTATGGCTTTCTAAGCTGCCTATACGGCAGTGAACCGAGGAATTTATATTTAGTACGTGGGCGTGATTTTCTAAGCTGCCTATACGGCAGTGAACTGTAGTTGTATTTGATGTTGCAGAATTTCGGGTTTCTAAGCTGCCTATACGGCAGTGAACTTTCTAACATTAACATTTGTTAACAGGCGCGATTTCTAAGCTGCCTATACGGCAGTGAACAAACCACTTCATATCGCTACCGCTCACCTGATTTTCTAAGCTGCCTATACGGCAGTGAACTGTGTCGGATTTCGGCGTTGCTGCATTTGATTTTTCTAAGCTGCCTATACGGCAGTGAACGAGAAAATAAAAATTGATGCATACGACTCACATTTCTAAGCTGCCTATACGGCAGTGAACATACAGGTAAAGATCGTTATATGACTGTGGGTTTTCTAAGCTGCCTATACGGCAGTGAACGCATTGAGGCAATCTCACCAGCAATTTCAGCTTTTCTAAGCTGCCTATACGGCAGTGAACTCTGCAAGCATATCTATGTCCTGCAAATGTTTTTTCTAAGCTGCCTATACGGCAGTGAACATTTTCAATTCGATGAAATCCCAATTTTTGAATTTCTAAGCTGCCTATACGGCAGTGAACTGTTTGTGCCCAAAACTTCTCATTCTTACCAATTTCTAAGCTGCCTATACGGCAGTGAACAGTAAAATAGAGTAAATAAAACAAGTTAAAACATAGGTTTATCAAGAAAATTGAGTAAATACCCAAAGTTTTGATCCAAATTGTAACTTATTGATTTTATTAAGCTGTTAAAGAGTAAGAAAAATATTGGGGTAAAAATAGCTTTTTGTCAAAAGAAAACAGTGTTCGTTCTAATTTATTGCTTTCCTCAGAACCTACATCGACTTAAAATCATGAATACTCTTGATGATAAAGAAGTAAGTCCCGTGTCAGACCATTTGGAAAACGAATTTGAGCTAAGTAATGAGGAAATGCTTCTCTATAGTCGTCAGATTTTATTAGATGGTTGGGATATCGAAGCACAAGAAAAACTAAAACTCGCCAATGTGCTAATAATCGGCGCAGGTGGTATCGGTTGTACCAGTGCCGAGCTGTTGGCACGTGCGGGTGTAGGTAAAATTACCATTGTCGATGCCGATACAATTGAAATGAGTAATCTGCAAAGACAAATTGCCTTTACGACAAAAGATTTAGGTCGATACAAAGCCGAAATACTGGCAAAGCATCTAAAAGATATTAATCCGCATATACAAGTTAGCTATCAAAATATACGATTCGATGAAACGAATGCTGATGAACTTGTACAGCATCAAGATGTAGTCTTGGATGGTTGTGATAATTTTACGACTCGTTATCTGGTGAATGCGGTGTGTAGAAAACATCAAGTACCACTCATCAGTGCATCAGCCATTGGTTTTGAAGGGCAACTGTTTATGGTGGATGCTGATTCAGCTTGTTATGAATGCCTGTTTCCGAAAGAAGATCATGACAATGAAGGGTTACGTTGTGCGGAGTCAGGTGTATTAGCTACCACTCCTGTAATGATAGCGTCATTACAAGCGCATCACACTTTGCTGTTTTTAGGACTTGGTCTGACACCATTAAAGCAAAAACTATTGCTTTGGAATGGTTTAAATCTATCGCAACGCATTCTTAAATTTGAAAAAGATGTAAATTGTCCAGTTTGTCAGGCAACTTGATCGGTAAATTGAGCAAAATTTGCTAAACTAATGCCATCTGTGAGGCAAGAAAGATTATGAAAAGAAATATTTTATTCGATGGATTACGATCTGTTGCACGTATTGGTGAAACAGTGGTGGTTGCAGCACAAGCAGGTGTGAAATATGCAACTGAGAAACCAAGTAATGCAAAACTCATGCGTGAGACCTTTGAGTCACTTGGGTCGACTTATATCAAACTGGGTCAATTTATTGCCAGTACGCCGTCTTTATTCCCTCGTGAATATGTTCAGGAATTCCAAGGCTGTTTAGATCAAACGCCAACCTTACCATTTAGCTATATCCAACAAGTATTAGCTGAAGAATTTGAAGGCCGTAATCTGAATGAAATTTTTGGTTTTATCGATGAAAAGCCACTAGCTTCAGCTTCAATTGCACAAGTCCACGCAGCTCGACTAGTTACGGGTGAAGATGTGGTATTAAAGGTGCAAAAACCTGGTGTAGAGACGATTTTATATACTGATTTAAATGTGGTGCATTGGGCGACAAAACTTTTAGAAAAAGCTGTGCCAAAAATCAAGTTTGTATCGCTTTCTGAAATTGTGGATGAGATCAAAACACGTATGGTACGTGAAGTTGATTTTATTGAAGAAGCACAGAATCTGGATGACTTTATTCAATACTTGAATGTTTCTGGGAATCAGGCTGCCACTGCACCAAAAGTTTATCATCAATTTTCAACACGCCGTGTACTTACTATGCAGCGCTTGTACGGGGTGTCATTAACTGATTTTGATGTTGTTAAAAAATATGCCAAAGATCCAACACAAGTTCTGATTACTGCGATGAACACTTGGTTTGGTAGTCTCATGTTATGTAAGAGTTTCCATGCCGATTTACATGCTGGAAATCTGATGTTACTTGAAGATGGTCGTATTGGTTTTATTGATTTTGGGATTGTTGGACAACTGAATCCTGAGGTTTGGACAGCATGTATGGCATTTATGGATGCATTACAGCATACCAATTACACTGCTATGGCTGAGAACATGCTTAAGATGGGGATGACCCATCAGAAAATTGATACTCAAGTGCTTGCTGATGATTTAGAGCGTTTGTTTAGTGGTGTTCTATTGGCAGATCCTCAAGAAATTCTGAGTTCTAATCCTGCTGATCTCAATGATATCATGATGGATATGATTGGCGTGGGTGAACGTCATGGCATTAAATTCCCACGTGACTTCGCATTATTATTTAAGCAAATGTTATATTTTGATCGTTTCATGCGTGTTCTTGCACCATATACTGATATTTATGCTGACCAACGTTTGAAAATGGTTCACAATATTGAACCTGCTTCGTTTTTAAAGCATTAATTTATTTATCGGTTCATTAGGTCATTATGGATGCCATTATAATTGAAGGGTTGAAGGTGGATACTGTGGTTGGTTGTTTCAACTGGGAACGCCAAATTATTCAACCTTTGATGCTAGATCTCACCATTCATAATGATCTAACTCAAGCTGCGCAATCAGATGAGCTAGAAGATACGCTGAACTATGCACAAATCTGCGAACTTGCAGCTCAGGTGATTCAAAAAGCCAAACCCAAATTGATTGAGCATGCTGCACAATTGGTGCTTGAATGTCTATTTACGACATTTTCTTCAATTGAATCGATCGTTATCACTATTCGTAAACCCGCCATCATTGCACAAGCCAATGCAGTAGGAATTCGCCTTGAACGCAACAGAAACAATTTTTGCGCTCGCATTGGCGAGTAACCTCAAACAAAAACAAAATTTCACATTTGCTTATCAACAGATATTAAGCTTAGGTGTAGTGGAATTTTCTTCTATTTATAGAATCCCATGTCGGGATCGTGTTGGTGCCGATTATTGGAATTCAGCTTGTTTATTAAAAAGTCGACTGAATGTTGATGAGATCACTGAAACCCTGAAAAATTTAGAAGCACAATCTGGTCGAGTTCGCCCATCACATAATATTAGCTTAGATATTGATGTGATTGCTTGGGGAGAGACTTTAAACGATATGCAATTTAATCCAAAAAAGTTACCATTAGCCTTAGATGTTAAAATTCCACTTTATGATTTGTGGCAGGTTCCAGATTTAGATTACGATAGGAAAAATTCTTATCCCGTTATTTCTATGTAACACTATAATAATAGGAACAATATTCCATGAAGAAAATTTCATTGTTAGTAGGTTTTACAATTTTACTTTCAGGCTGTGCTGCCATGAGTGTTGAACAATGTAAAACTGCAAATTGGTTTAATGTTGGAGAAAAAGACGGTGCAGCAGGACAGGAATCTCGATTAGATAAATATTATTCTTCTTGCCAAAAAGCCAATATCGTGCCAAATCAAAAGCTTTATGAACAAGGTTACCAAAAAGGTTTGGGCTATTACTGTCGACCAGAAACCATTTTCAATGAAGCATTAGAAGGGCGTGGTGATTTTCGTATTTGTCCGTTAGACAAACGTGAATCATTGCGAATATATTATCAAGTTGCAAATGACTACTATCAAGCAAATTCTGAATTTGATCGCTCACAAAATGACATTAACTATTATTTAAAAGAGTTAGAGCGTAAAGACTTATCTGTTAAGGATCGTGATGATTATAAAAAACGTTTATATGATTTGCGCATCAATAGCAGCAGAGTTCAATCACGTTACCAAGATGCAGTTCGAACTTTGGAACGTTTTAAAGCTGAACGTGGATTGCGTTAATTTTTAAGTAGAATTGTTTAAATTATATTGATTGAAGTAATAAAAAAGTGGGAATTATGAAATTATAATTCCCACTTTTTGTTATTTATAAATAATAACTAGTTTTAGTCATTAATTTTGATATAGCTGTCATGGTAATACGCACAGGTACGGGTAAATCAACACCTCCAGCCTTTAAGGCTGTTTCGCGGTGGTGTAATTCATCTTCATTCATTTGTTCTAAAATTTTACGTGAACGATCATCATGAGATGGAAGTTGTTGAATATGTTCCTGTAGATGTTGGCTGACTTGACGTTCCGTTTCAGCGACAAACCCTAAGCTATATTTATCGCCAGCAATACCTGCTATTGCACCCATACCATAAGATAGACTATACCAAATTGGATTGAGCACGCTCGTATGACTGTCTAATTCCTTTAAACGATCTTCACACCAAGCGAGATGATCTTGTTCTTCTATCGCAGCTTGTTGCATTTCTTCTCTAACATGAGGCAGCTTTGCAGTGAGCGCCTGACCGTGATAAAGCGCTTGCGCACAGACTTCGCCACTATGATTGACACGCATTAAACCTGCTACATGGCGAGCATCGCTAACACATAATTGTGAGGGTTCTGTATTTGCTGGATTAGATCGTTGAGCAGCAGTTGCCCCTGGTACTAAGCTACGCAGAGCCTGATCAAAAGAATTAATAAGTTTATCGATACCTGTAAAATGACGCATATATTAATCCTCTAAAGTATTGGGTGCATTTTCTAACAACGGTTTTAAACGCTTTAATAACCAAAATGAGAAAATTGCACTTAAAACTGCAGTAATCGTAAATAATATTTTAATATCAATTTTTAAAATGCTTAAGATTAAAATTGAGAAAACTGCAGAAGAAACCATAAAGACAGCATTTAGAATATTATTTGCGGCCACCACACGCGCACGGTGAGAACGTGGTGAGTAAGCTTGCATCATTGCATATAGCGGCACAATATAAAATCCACCACTAATACCTAATAAAGTCACGGCAAGCATGACATGATAGTACACGGCACCTTGGGTAAAAATATCTTTTAAACTCAGTAAATCGCCAGTTCGTTCAGGAACAAAAGAGAGACTCGCTGCTAAATACAAAGCAAAGATCGTTAACCCAATCGCACCATAAGGTACCATTTTAATATTGATCTCTGTACCACCGATACGTCTGCACAGCAAAGAACCTACACCAATACCAACAGAGAAAAAGGTGAGGAGTAGGCTGACAACGTTTTCAGAAGCATGTAGGTTTTGTTGGGTCAATTGAGGAATTTGAGTTAAATAGGTTGCGCCATAAAACCAATACCAAGAATTACCGAGCAAAACAATAAATATGATTGGAAGGCTTTTAGCATATTTTAAAGTTTGAAAACTTGTACGAAAAAAATTCCAGTCAATTTGTAAATCTGGCGCTGCAACCTTTTGAGGTAAAATAAATCGGCTACATAAATAGCCTAAGCAAGCTATGATGACAACAGTGACACTAATCCACAATAAGTTTCCTTCCGATGATGCAATGACTGCACCTCCAAGAATCATTCCTAATAATATTGCGATCGATGTACCTGATTGGAAAAGTGCATTACCAGACATCAATTCTTCTTGTTTTAGAATTTCTGGTAAAATTGCATATTTGATTGGACCAAAACAAGTTGAGTGTGTCCCCATCAGAAATAATGCAAAAAGTAGTAACCATAAATTTCCAAGCAAGAACCCTGCGGTTCCAATCAACATAATGATAATTTCTAATATTTTTATAAAGCGAATGAGTTGAGATCTTTCATATTTATCAGCAATTTGCCCAGCAGTTGCAGAAAAGAAAAAGTAAGGCAAGATAAATAATAAGGCAGCTAGATTATTGAGTGTACTGACCGGAGCACTTTGTTGCTGGATCCAACCATAAGTGATCACTAAAAGTAGAGCTTGCTTAAAAACATTGTCATTTAAGGCTCCAAAAAACTGAGTGAAAAACATCGGTGCAAACCGACGTGATGTCATTAAGCGCTCATCTTGTTTCATCGTGTGTTCACTTCATTGTGTTTTATAAAAAAATGTGACGTACTGTAAAAATGCTACAAAATGCATGTATGATACTTCAAATCTTTGATTGGATGAAAATCAAAGATTTGAAGTATTTTCACCAGTCACAAATGATAAATTAAAAATAAGTTTAGAGTTCTACATGTCATCTAAAGCTAATTTTAAACAGTTAACGTTGGTTCATTCTATGCATTTAATATTTAAAATGCAGAGCTTTCCTAAACTTATTTGTAGCACTTTTTTAATTACTTCTTGTATATCAACTGCTTGTGCGCAAGAACAATTAACAGATACATCAAATAATAAAACCGTAGACCAACAGTCTTTGAATCAAGTTAAATCTGATCAAAATACTGAGGACACATCAACTGTTTTATCAAGCAGTACAAATCAGTCTCTTGTTAATCAAGCCGAACAAGACAGCTTGTTGGCATTGAAACAGCAAGAGCAGTCTAATAATCAGATTAATGAATTAAAACCGATTCAGCTTGATGATAATTTAGAAAATTTGCCAGTTATCCCTGTTGATCAAACAATGGCAAATGAAATTTTTCGTGAGGCTGAGAGTGCAAAAAATGAGGCCCAAGCTTATCGAGAAAGTACGTCAAAAAATCCGCCAACAGTTGTTAATGACATTTCACAGCCTGAACTGATAGAAATTACTAAGGCTCCAGTGGATATTAATCGGCTGATGCAAGACATTCAAACCGACAGTAAGATTGTCGTTGAAGCAAATGAAACGGGTCGGACATTACCAGAGTTTCAAACACAAAGTGATCAGCCTAAAGAAAAAGTCGGGTTCTTCCGAAAAATATGGAATCGTTTTCACCCAGATAACTTGATGGGTGCAGAGAAAATTCCGCGTATTACCGCTGATGTAACTGGTGCTCCCCCTGCGTTGGCTGCAAATATAAAAGCAAAATTATCAAGTTTTACTCAAGAATCTTTTGAAGACTTTAACGTCGCTTTACCTCAGTTAAGAGTGTTGACCAATCAGGCTGCACAAGCTGTAGGCTATTATAATGCCACGTATAAATTTGAACGGGTAAGTGATAATAAAGTTAAAGTCATTGTGACACCGAATGAACCCGTCCGTATTAAAGAGCAAAATATTGAATTTTCTGGTGCGGGTGAAAACTTGCCTCAATTCCAAGTTTTACGTTTGATCCCAGAACAAGACAAAGGGGACATTTTTAATCACGGTAAATATGAAACAACAAAAACAAAGATAGTGAATGCCGCATCAGATAACGGTTTTTTTGATAGTTATTGGCGTTTGCATGATGTCAAAATTAGCCAGCCAGAAAAAGTAGCTGAAATTAATCTAAAATATGAGACGGGTGAGCGATATAAACTTAAACAAGTTGAGTATCGTATGAGCGATCCAACTAAGCCATTGCCTTTAACTCAAAAAGTTTTAGATAGTTTGGCACCTTGGAAAGAGGGTGATGACTATGCATTTTGGCGTGTAAATGCCTTAGCAAATAACTTAACGAATACACGTTACTTTAATTACACATTGGTAGATACGATTAAACCTGACCCAGTTCAGCCTACTATAGAGTTAGCGCCAGATCTTCAAGCTTTAGTCGATCAACAGAAAATCCAACAATCCCAATTGCTAAATAGTCAACAGAAAGCAGAATTGGCAAGACAAAAAGTAACTTCTGCCCAAGAAGTGACGCAAAATGTCGTTGATGAAACACAATTCTCTGGAGGTCAACCCCCTCAAGCCTATGCTCTAGCACGCTCTATGCCCTTATCACATGAACATGATGATGACGAAGATGAACGCCATAAATTAGAAGAGCAAACGAGAATTGAGAAAAAAATTCCAGTCGTAGTCACGCTTAATGCAGATCGTTTGAATAGTTTAGAAACTGGTATTGGTTACGGTACAGACACGGGTGCTCGTGTGCGTAGTCAATACAGACGAGCAATTGTGAATAAATATGGCCATGCATTTGATGCCAATATTGAGGTGTCACAAATTCGTCAATCTATAGATGGGCGATACAGCATCCCTTATAAACATCCACTCAACGATTACTTTAACCTTGTGGGTGGTTACGAGCGCGAAGAGCGCAATGACATTGGCCCAGATATTAATTTATTGGTTGAGTCCGCTGTTTTAGGTGGTGAACGTGTTATTAAAAATCCTTTGGGTGATTGGCAACATATCATTGGTTTACGTTACCGTTTAGATCGTCTAACTAAAAAAGGTGATATTGATATCAATGAATTACCTGATGCTTTTAAAGTATCAGGGATTGATTCGGAACAAGAGTCCTTGTTATTTGGATATGAACTTTCTAAGACCAATAGTAATTCTCGCTTGAATCCAACTAAAGGCTTTAAGCAAACCTACAAGCTTGAATTAGGGACAGAGTCATTATTCTCAAATGCAAATATGGCAATTTTGACAGGCGGCTGGCGTTTTATTTATTCATTGGGTGAAAATGAAAATCACCAATTTGTAGGTCGAGCTGACACTAGTTATATTTTCACAGATGATTTTAAAAAAGTGCCTTATAACCTCCGTTTCTTTACAGGTGGAGACCAGTCTTTACGCGGTTTCGATTACAAAAGTCTTTCACCAGAGGAGAACGGTTTTAAAATCGGTGGACAAGCTTTAGGTGTAGGATCTTTAGAGTACAATTATCAGTTTAAAGATGGTTGGCGAGCAGCAATTTTCTCTGATTTTGGTAATGCCTATGACAAACAGTTTAGTAATCCAACCGAATATAGTATTGGAGTGGGTATCCGTTGGAGATCACCAATAGGACCAATACGGCTTGATGTGGCATCTGGTATTTCCAATGACAATAACCCGATCCGATTACATTTTTTCATCGGCTCACAGCTTTAATAATTTAAAAACATCCTTTAGAAAAGCTCAAACAATTTTAGGTTGATTATGACGGAAGTAGAACCGCAACTAACGCCACCAGTTGGACCAAGATCAGAACGACGCATCATGAGAAGTGTTGCGTTAATTTTGTCGATCATACTTTTGTTATTGGTTAGCTCTTTAATCGTTATGATTTCTACCGACAAAGGCAGTCGTTTTTTATTAGATCGGGTACTGCAAAGCCAAAAAATGATTCGTTATGAATATGAGGGTGGAAATTTACTCAGAGGAATCATCCTTAAGAATGTTTTAGTTCAATTAAAAGCTGTAGATGTTACTTTGGATCGTGCTGATGTTTCTCTTGGTTGGCGCGCAATCTTAAATAAAGAAATACATTTAAGTCATGCTGATGTACGTAATCTGAGAGTGATCAACAAAAAACCGCCTTCAGGTAAACCATTTGCCTTTGATGCAATCAAACTTCCATTCGTATTGCGTGTAGATGAAGCAACTCTTGACCATCTTGAGATTAAAACTCAAACATCGAAAGTTGGTTTTAATGATATTTACTTGAAAGATGCCCTATGGTCTGGAACCAAATTAGAGTTTAAAGACTCAAAAATGGATATGGGGTATTTGGCAGTGCAACATGCTACAGGGAAAATGGATTTTAGTGGTAAATATCCAATTAATGCGAAAGCAGATCTAATTATTCCATCGTTAAAAACTTTAAATATTCATACTATTAAAGTTGTTGCAGCGGGATCTTTAGATACATTAAAAGCAGGTATCGCAACACAGACTCCAGATTTATTAACGGGTTGGGCTGTTATACATCCAGTGCGTGATCACGTACCGATGCAAGGCGAACTGCTTTTTAAAAATTATCATTTACCTTTGTTGCAAGAACAGAAATTATTTGCCAAAGATGGTGTGGCAAGATTTAGCGGTGATATTCAAAAATTGTTCCTAAATCTAGATACCGATTTGACAGGTGAGCAAATCCCCGAAGGTAAATACAATGCTTTAATGGAGACAGATCTAAAGAATCAATTGAATATTCAAGACTTTAATGGTCAATTAATGGGTGGATCTATTGCGCTCAAAGGTTTAGTCAATTGGCATGAACATGTTTCATGGGATATTAAAGGTCGTTTGGATCATTTAAACCCTAAAGATAAAACTGTTCCGCAAATCGCACAGGATTTTTTACCGCCTAATTTAGATGCTAATTTAAGTTCATCAGGGTCTATGGAAAAAGGTTTGGCTTTAAGTGCACAGCTTGCTTTTGATAAATATGAAACTTGGGCTGTTAAACTCAATCAAGCTGCATCGAAAGATCACAAACCGCAGCCGATGCTGCTAAATGTGGCATGGAAAAATATAGATCGGGCAGTCCCTTATATTGGTTGGTTGAGTAGCGAAGACGGTCATACCGACATCGCCTTAAAACAAGGTCAACAAGATATCTATGTTTCTACAACAGTGAAACCTCATGAGAAAGCATTATTACCAACAGGTAAATATGATGCCCGTCTTGATATAAAATCAAATCTGCTGAATGTTGAAAACTTTCGTTATCAGGCTGCGAAAGGGAGTTTGTCGGGGCAAGCAAAAGTTAAATTACCTACTGAAAAGCAACAGTTAGCGTGGCAGGCTCAGCTTAAAGCCGAGAATTTCAATCCACAAACAGTCGTTGCTACTGCACCTGTTAATCTATTAAATGGCGATATTAAAGCAACTGGTTTTGCAAAACCGAATCAACAAATCATTCAACTTGATCGTATTGATTTAAAAGGTCAAATTGTTCAGTCAGATCGTATAGAAACCGTTGCATTAAAAGGCAAAAGTACAGCCGCTTTAATGTTTAATGATCAGAAGTCTGGTGGAGGTTTTAAAAGTTTTGCTGTTGACTACGATGGTTCATTAAATGCATTAAATCAAGGCAATGGATTGTTGAAAATCAACGTGGCAGGAACACCAGAATATATAAAAATTAATGAGTTAAAACATGATGGTGTGGCAGGTAAGATTTTTGCTACAGGTGCTGTGAATCTAAAAGATAAACTTGGTTGGGATATCAATGCATCTTTAGTACGCTTCAAACCACAGTATTTTGTTTCAACTCTTAAAGGTGAACTCTCAGGGCATGTTAAAACACAAGGTGTTTGGTCTGAAAAGCTTAAGCGCATTGATATTCGGGATTTAAACGCGGCAGGTTTTCTCAATAATAAACCTGTTCGTGGTCGTGGCAATCTTACTTTATTGTTAGACTCCAATCAGAAAGGTTTTTTACCGCAACAGTTTGAAGCCAATAACTTATTTTTTGCCTATGCTCAAAACCAGTTACAAGCCACAGGCAATGCACAAAGTTTAAGAGTGAAACTGAATGCTCCAGCCTTGTATGAACTTTATCCGGGTTTGCAAGGTCGTGCCTACGGCGTTTTAAACGTTCAATCACAACCACGTTTAAAAGCAACAGCCAATATTGCCGTGGATAATTTTGCATTTAATGAATTGGCGAGTATTCGATCTTTACGTATTCAAGGTGAATTGCCTACTTCTGAAGCAACACCTACATTATTAGTTGCCAAAGTTGATCATTTACGTAGTGGTAATCGTGAAATAGAAAATGCAACGATTAACTTAGGTGGTACGCGCAAAGCACATGTATTAAAAGTTGAAAGTAATAATCGCCAATCTAATTTTTATGTACAGCTTGCAGGTGGTTTCAATCAGAACAATGAATGGTTAGGACAATTACAAAAAGGTCACTTTAAATCACGCCGTATTGATTTAGTACAAAATCAAAGCGCAGCGATCATTTATTCTACAGCCCAATCTGAACTTTATATTGGACAGCATTGTTGGCAAAGTCTGCATAGTCAGGTTTGTTTAGATCAATCGGCACGTATTAGCCAAAATAAAGGTAATTTTTCAGTTGTTACAAAAGATCTAGATTTAAATGATTTTGCGGTATTTATGCCAGAAGGTTTAGCAGTTACTGGTCAACTGAATGGTTATGCTCGAGCTTCGTGGGCTAAAGGTAGTCGCCCAAAACTAGATGCAAGTTTAGTCACACGCAAAGGGGCATTGGGCCTTGCACCTGATGATCCTCAAGATATTGCGACCACAGTTACCTATGATGAATTGAGCTTAATTGCGAAAAGTGTCAATGATGGCTTGTTATTCCGTGTGGATATGAAAACACCAGACATTGGTACAGGTTACGCTAACGTGATCGTGAATCCATTTCAAAATGGAATGCCAATGCGTGGTGAAGTTGCTTTTGATGATGTACAACTCAAAGTATTCAAGCCATTTATTAAAGATGTACGTTCAATGGCGGGCACATTAGCACTGGCTGGAAAAATTAATGGCACACTGACTCAACCACAATTTACAGGTGAAATGCGCTTAAAAAATGGTGCAATTAGTATGATTTCACTGCCTGTAAATCTAAACAACATTCAGCTTTATTCGTCTATTCGACAAGATTCAGCAAGTATTGATGGTGCGTTCAACAGTGGACAAGGGGTTGGACGATTAAAAGGTAGCTTTGATTGGAAAGAAGATCCTCATCTCGCACTTAGCTTGAAAGGCGATAATCTTTTAATTCGACAAGCGCCGATGATTACCGCAATCGTGCAACCAGATTTAAATTTGGATGTTTACCCATTTAAACAACAATTGAGTTTAAGAGGAACGATTGATGTACCACGTGCTCGTATTTCAATGCCAGAGACTACTGCACCAGTTGTAAATATTTCACCAGATGTACGAGTCGTACAGCAAGGACAAGATTTGCTTGCGACATTGAAAGCAGCTAAACCGTGGGATATTCGTGCGGATATGACACTGACATTGGGCAATCAAGTGATCTTCCAAGGTTTTGAAAGTAATATTCCATTGGTTGGTCGCTTGCATTTATCACAACGTGGTTTAGAAACTGCAATGCGAGCAAATGGTGCAATTGGTGTAAGTCAGAAAGTGAAGATTGAAGCTTATGGTCAAAGCTTAGATTTGAACCGAGCAATCGCACGTTTTAATGGTCCACTTGCGAATCCAACACTTGATATTGATGCGAATAAATCAGTCCAAGGTAGTATGGTTGGTTTGCGTGTTACTGGGACAGCAACCGTTCCAAATGTTCAAATTTATAATGATGCAGGTTTATCTGAACAAGAAGCATTGAATGCGCTAGTTACAGGTCGTATCAATGAAGGAAGTAGCGGCCTAAGTAATACAGAAGGCTTTAAATCTGATGTAAATAATACCATTGCAGCCGCAGGCATCAGTATGGGCTTAGGAGGAACGCGCGCGTTAACGAATCAGATCGGTCGAACATTTGGTCTCAGTGGTTTAGCACTTGATGCACAGGGTACAGGTGATGACACCCAAGTGAGTTTAACGGGCTATATCACGCCAGACCTGTTTATTCGTTATGGTATAGGCGTGTTTACACCTGTAAATAAATTGACCTTGCGTTATCAAATGAATCGCCGTTTATACTTAGAAGCAAGTCAATCTTTAGAGCGAGCCATTGACGTATTCTATAACTGGCGCTTTTAAAGCTTTTTTAGAAAACCTGTTTTATGAAAATAAAGCAGGTTTTTTTATGCTAGATATTTTTAAAAATATGTTAAAATAAAAATAAGTTATTGAAAAATATATAGATTAATGACATTTTTTGGAGATAGTGAATGAAACCTGTCACTTTAAGTCAACTTTTGGCAACTATAGGCTTAATATTGCTCAGCTTTACATTCCAAGCACATGCAAAAGAGTATTATAAATGGGTCGATTCGAAAGGGGTAACGACTTATTCTGCAACACCACCGCCCACTCAGAAGCAAGATCCTCAACTTGATCCAACTAAAAAAAATATAAATACAACGGTGACAACTCCCAGTGCGATAAATGTTTCTGTGGCCAATAACAAAGAACAAAAAAATGTTCCAACGGTAACGACACAAACTGCGAAATCAACAGGTACAACTACTGCAACCTCAAATGTAACCATTACAGCCGCGAGTGAAGCACTGATCCCTGTGAAGAATTGCAATGGTGTAAGATGTTGGGATGCGAAAGGTAAACCTTATAATTTAGTTGCAGGCACAACGTATCTTTCTTCTATAGGCGGTAAATGTCAGAAAATGGGTAATAGCATGCGATGCAGTAAATGATTTGTATTATTTTATTGCAGCTCATACCGATTTAAACGCTTCTTTTTTGCAAAATGGACAACTTTCAGTATGATGTGTGCATCAAATTAGTCGCAGTATGATGATGAAGAAAGTTTTATTGATTGCAATAGGTTTGGTTCTCGTTGCTTGTGCAGATAAAAAACCATTAACTCCGGCAGAACAGTGGCATGGTTATTGTGTCAGTGTGGGGAATGCAGCACGTTCAATTACTTTAGATCGCCAAAATGGAATTGAACACAAGCAAGCAATAGAACATGCGACTAAAATTGAAGATGAAACAACACGTAAATTTATTTTTGAAATTATTGAGACGGTATATGCGTTACCTGTTGACCAGCTCAAGGCAAATCCTGATGCAGAACGTGAACAGTTGAAGCAAAAATTTACAGCGCAATGCTTAGCAACACCACATGATAAGCTACCAAAGTATAAATCATTTTAATGGATTCACAGAAAAGACAACACGTGTTGTCTTTTTTTATAGATCTAATCTGTTGTTTTATTGGGCTTTGATCTAAGACCAAAGCGGTATTCAAAAGAGATGAACATTTCGCTATAAAATAATGGGCATCACGTAGAAATACGGTAGTTGCATTAACTTTTAACGCGAAGTCTAGTAAAATTTTGCTGTCCATATTACTTGTAAAGCTTGTAGCAAGCTGGAACTTACAAGTAATTTTTTAAAAAAGAGGAATAACACTGTGCTAGAAGCTTACCGCCAACACGTTGAAGAACGTGCCGCACTCGGAGTCCCACCGAAGCCGCTTGATGATGCTCAAACTGCTGAACTTGTAACTTTATTAAAAAATCCACCAGCAGGCGAAGAAGCATTTTTAGTAGATTTGCTTGAAAACCGTGTTCCAGCAGGTGTTGACCAAGCTGCGTATGTTAAAGCTGCTTTCTTGGCTGCTCTAGCAAAAGGCGAAGCAACTTCTCCACTTGTAACTAAAGAGCGTGCAGTTTACTTACTAGGTACGATGCTTGGTGGTTATAACGTTGCTCCTTTAGTTGAACTTCTTGACAATGCTGAGCTTGCTGAATTAGCTGCAGAAGCATTGAAGAAAACTCTTCTTGTATTTGATGCATTCCATGACGTAGCAGACAAAGCAAAAGCAGGCAATGCTGCGGCTAAAGCTGTTTTACAATCTTGGGCTGAAGCAGAATGGTTCACGAGCCGTGCTGACGTTCCAGAAGAAATCAAAATCACTGTGTTTAAAGTAACAGGTGAGACGAATACTGATGACTTGTCTCCAGCTCAAGACGCTTGGAGCCGTCCAGATATCCCATTACACGCAAATGCAATGTTGAAAAACGAGCGTGACGGTATCAACCCTGAAAAACCAGGTGAAGTTGGTCCATTAAACCAAATCAAAGAATTGATCGCGAAAGGCAACCAAGTTGCTTACGTGGGTGACGTTGTTGGTACGGGTTCAAGCCGTAAATCTGCAACTAACTCTGTACTTTGGTTCTTCGGTGACGAACTTCCACACATTCCAAACAAAAAAGATGGTGGTGTGTGCTTAGGTTCTAAGATCGCTCCAATTTTCTTCAATACAATGGAAGATGCAGGTGCATTACCTGTAGAAATTGACGTTGCTAATATGAACATGGGCGACGAAGTTGTATTGAAAATTGATCATACTGCTGCAAAAGTTACTGCATTCAAAGACGGTGCACAAATTGCAGAAGCTGAGCTTAAAACGCCTGTACTTTTAGACGAAGTACGTGCTGGTGGTCGTATTAACTTGATCATTGGTCGTGGTTTAACTGCGAAAGCACGTGAAGAATTAGGTCTTGCACCTTCTACTTTATTCCGTACGCCAGTACAACCTGCTGACACTGGTAAAGGCTTTACACAAGCTCAGAAGATGGTTGGTCGTGCATGTGGTTTAGCTGAAGGTCAAGGTATACGTCCTGGTACTTACTGTGAACCTAAGATGACAACTGTTGGTTCTCAAGATACAACTGGTCCTATGACTCGTGACGAGTTAAAAGACTTAGCGTGCTTGGGCTTCTCAGCTGACTTAGTGATGCAGTCTTTCTGTCACACTGCTGCGTATCCAAAACCAGTTGACGTAACAACTCACCATACATTACCAGACTTCATCATGAACCGTGGTGGTGTATCTTTACGTCCGGGTGACGGTATTATCCACTCTTGGTTAAACCGTATGTTACTTCCAGATACTGTTGGTACTGGTGGTGACTCACATACTCGTTTCCCAATCGGTATTTCATTCCCAGCGGGTTCTGGTCTTGTTGCGTTCGCAGCTGCAACTGGTGTTATGCCACTTGATATGCCTGAATCTGTACTTGTTAAGTTCAAAGGTAAAATGCAGCCTGGTATCACTTTACGTGACCTTGTACATGCGATTCCTTACTATGCGATCAAAGCTGGTGACTTAACTGTAGAGAAGAAAGGTAAGAAAAACATCTTCTCTGGTAACATCCTTGAGATCGATTTATCAGAAATGGAAAATGACTTGACTGTTGAGCAAGCATTTGAACTTTCTGACGCATCTGCTGAGCGTTCTGCTGCTGGCTGTTCAATTACACTTTCTGAAGAGAAAGTTGCTGAATACTTACGTTCTAACATCACCATGTTGAAGTGGATGATCGCAGAAGGTTATGGCGATGCTCGTACAATGGCGCGCCGTGCTGAAAACATGCAGAAGTGGTTAGACAACCCAAGCTTGTTAAAAGCGGATGCTGATGCAGAATACTTAAAAGTTTACGAAATCGATCTTGCTGACATTAAAGAACCAATTCTTTGCTGCCCGAACGATCCAGATGACGCGAAACTTCTTTCTGATGTTCAAGGCGACAAAATTGATGAAGTATTCATCGGTTCTTGTATGACCAACATTGGTCACTTCCGTGCTGCGGGTCAGTTACTTGACAAAGTACCAAGTGGTTCATTGTCTACTCGTTTATGGTTGGCTCCACCAACACGTATGGACGAGCATCAATTGATGGAAGAAGGTTTATATAACATCTATGGTCGTGCTGGTGCGCGTACAGAGATGCCGGGTTGTTCATTATGTATGGGTAACCAAGCACGTGTAGCACCGAACACTACATGTGTATCTACTTCTACTCGTAACTTCCCGAACCGTTTAGGTCAAGGTGCAAACGTTTACTTAGCTTCTGCTGAGCTTGCATCTGTCGCTGCTGTTCTTGGTAAATTACCAAGCCCAGAAGAATATCAACAGTACGCGTCGCAAATCGACAGTGCTGCTGCTGACATCTACAAATACTTAAACTTCGACAAGATGGGCGAATATACTAAAGAAGCTGATCAAGTTGATACTAAGAAGATCCAAGCTGCTCAATTGACTTAATGAGCTAGGATCAAGAAAAGCCGAAAGGCTTTTCCCTAGCGCAAGAACAAAGCTATGCTTTGTTTGAGCAAAAAGCTAAAATAAGGGCTGAGTAATCAGCCCTTATTTTTTATAAAATGAAAAGTATTTTGACGATAAAAGATAATATTTCTGAACTAGTTAACATTATCCATAAAAAGCAGAATGTTGAGGATCTAGAAATAGCAATTAAAGATTTAGTTTCTTTAATGTTAAAGGATTATCCTTATTTAAAACCGCCAAAATTTTCAATTATTCCGACAAAAACTTTAGCATTTTCTGTTTGGTATGAGGAACCAAATGCAATTACAGAGACATTACTGATTGAGCAAAATGGTTTTACTGCTTATTTATGGAGGTGTGATGACCAAAAATGGTATTTGGATGATTTAGATTCTGAACCTCATGAAATTGCTTGCAAATTAATAAAAAATATACCCGTACTTCACTCTATTCCTGAGAACCCGAAAGAGATTAAGCATTTACTTGAAATTGGATTAATATATTTTAATCCAATTTTATTTCCTTGTTTTTCAAATAAAAAATTAGACGACAGTAGAGAAGTATTAACATGGGACGATCGCTTTTTATTAGTAGGTACTCAACTGAAGAATCTTAAACTTTATAGCCATGAAGAGTGGAAAGCTTTGATAGATAGAGAAAACTACCATTTAAACTGAGGTTCTATTTATGGCATTACTACATGATTTTGTTTTATTGAATGAAAATGAATTCTCTTATGATGATTGCTGCGAGCTAGTCGGTAAGGTTTCTTATGATGTTTCAATCCATGATGATCTTATTATTTATTTTAATGATTTTTTAAAATGGATGCCTACCTATAATCCAAGTTTAAAAGTTAGGCATACTGGTTTAAATTATTATGGTGTAACAGTGATTGATGGAGATGGAGCTAAAGAAGCATTTCAATTGTTTTCTAGTCTAGTTAATATTCTAAAGTTATCGCCAAATGTTTTAAAGTTAACAGGCGCATATACTTTTGTTCACGCATATGATGATGTGACTGACCCAAATGAAAATGTTGATCGTATTTTACGAGAAACAGCAGGCTATGAAAAAATTATTATGCAAAAGAGTGAAGTGATAGGACAATTTGAAACATTGGCAGGGCTTATGCAAAAGATCATTGATTCAGATGGTCATTTGTATGTTTTACATTTTGGTATTTAAATTTAGAGGAACATTTCTATTCGTACAGTATGTTCCTCATATTCAAATCACCAATAACCCAACACTTTCCACCAAAGTCCGCCAATCACCACAAAGATAAAGATATTAACCACACTCATGACAAAGCCAGCTTTCCACCATTCACCCAGTGTAGTGTAGCCTGAGCCAAAAACCACAGGCGATGTACCTGTTGCATAATGGGTTAAGGTCATCATAATGCTCGAAGCTGCTGCCATCATTAAAGCAAACAACATTGGTGGTGCGCCCAACGCCAGTCCCGCCGTATAGAATGCAGCAAACATCGCAGTGATATGTGCCGTGGTACTGGCAAACATATAATGTGCATACAGATAGGCGAGCATCAATAACAAACAGGCTGGCATCCAGCTTAAACCTAAATGACCAATACCTGTTTCTAGTACGCCTGAGAACCACGTGATTAAACCGAGCTTATTTAAATAAGTTGCCATCATTACCAAAGCTGCGAACCAAGTGATGGTATCCCATGCACTTTTTTGCGTCAGGATATCGTCCCAAGTCAGTACACCCGTGAGCAACAGCAAAGCCAAACCTATAAAGGCTGTTGTGGTTGGATCAACCGCCCAAGTCGAACCAAAGATCATGGCAGGAATACCTGCCCATAGCACCAATAAAATACCGAATACGCCGAGCATAATGATTTCATTTCGACTGACTGAACCCATTTCCTTTAACTTAGTTTTGGCAAACTGAGCGGCGTTAGGCGTTTCTTTAACTTCGGGTGGATACATCCAGTACATAATCAATGGCATGATGATTAAGGCAATTAAACCAGGCGCTAACATTGCGATTGCCCATATACTCTAACTCAATGAAATTTCACTATGGGTTGCTTTCGCGACCAGATCAACCACCAACGGGTTAGGGGCGGTTGCGGTAATAAACATGGCAGAAGTAATTGGATTGGCTTGGTAGTTGACCCAAGCTAAATACTTCCCCATACGACCTTCGGTGCTTTTGGCAGGGTCAGAGTCATAGCAGGTGGAAATTGCACGGACAATCGGGTGAATAATTCCGCCACCACGAGCCGTATTACTTGGGGTAACAGGTGCAAGAATCAGTTCAGACAGTACCATGCTATAACCGATACCAGTGGTTTTCTTGCCCCAAACCGCGATAAATAAATAGCCTAAGCGTGCACCCAATCCCGTTTTTTGCAAACCTTTGGAGATCATGATCGAAATACCAATCAACCAAATTAGCGGGTTAGCAAAACTACTCAGTGCATCTTGGATAGCTCCGCTGGGACTATCATTGGTGACACCCGTCACGGCAACTAAGATAATCGCAATAATGGCAATTACACCAATCGGCATGGCTTTACCAATAGTCGCGGCAATGACACCGACAAACATGGCCAACAAATGCCATGCATTCGGATCGACACCAGAAGGAACTGGAATAATGAACCATCGTCCAAGAAAAAAATTCGGTTTTAGACGTCCGAGTCAGGTATTATTTCAAGAGCATGGTGTTGCACTTCAAATGCTAATCTAAGTAATTAAAAATAAAATTAATTTGAGAGTTTGATATGAATCAACCGAAGATTCTATTTTTAGCAGCTATTATTTTAATTTTGTTGCTACTTTTATCTGGCTTACAGCCGTATGATAGAGCGACATGGTTAATGGAAGTTGTTCCTGTCCTCGTTGTTTTACCTATCTTATTTGCAACTTATTCCAGATTTTCACTAACTAATCTCTTGTATAGCCTAATTTTTTTGCATGCAATTGTATTAATCGTCGGTGGGGCATATACCTATGCACGTGTACCTTTAGGTTTTGAGATCGCTCAATGGTTCAGTTTAGATCGAAATCCTTATGACAAGATTGGACATTTTATGCAGGGTTTTGTGCCTGCCATCGCTGCACGGGAAGTTTTGATTAGACATCAGATTTTAGCCAAGGGGAAAATGCTTAGTTTTATTGTGATCTGTATTGTACTAGCCATTAGTGCGACTTATGAATTGATTGAATGGGCAGCTGCATTAGCACTTGGACAAGGTGCGCAAGAGTTTCTTGGTACACAAGGATATGAGTGGGATACTCAATCTGATATGTTCTTTGCCTTAATTGGAGCAATTGCAGCCTTGCTATTCTTATCTAAATGGCATAACCAACAACTCAATAAATTGATCAGTTCATAGCGATAAATTGATTAATCTGCCGTTAAATTACGGCAGATTGATTTTTGTGAGTGTATTTAGCATAAGCCAGAGCAATTAATAAGATTGCCAATCCCCCTAAACTCAGCACAAACCCAACCCAGATCGGTGCTAACCAGCCCATATTATGGCTAAGTACCCATCCTCCAAGAAATGCGCCTAAGGCATTCGCTAAATTAAATGCAGAATGATTTAAGGATGCTGCTAATGTTTGTGCATCGCCTGCGATGTCCATTAAATGTGTTTGTAATGCACCACCTAATCCTATCACAGTGAAACCAATCATAAATAAGGCTGTAATCGCAGTATAAAGATTAGACATCATAAAACTTGCAAGTACAAAGGCGAGTGCAGAACTCACCAAAATTCCAATCATCGTTTTAAATAGGCTCTTATCAGCTAACCAGCCTGTTACTAATCCACCGATCACCATGCCAATGCCCCAAATGGCTAGAGCAATCGGAACAATTTCAATATTGGCATGTGTATATTCGGTCAAGATGGGTGAAACATAGCTATAGACAGAGAACATGCCGCCAAAACCAACTGCACCCACTGCAAGTGTTAGCCACATATTGATATTTTTTAAACCTTCCAATTCAGCTTTGATACTGGCTGTTTTTTGCAGTGGAATATTGGGAACAAATAAGCCAACGCCAATTAGGGTAATGAATGCGATGACTGCAGAAAACTCAAAACCTGCTTTCCAACCGAATTTTTGACCTAGCCATGTAGCAATAGGCACACCAATCACATTGGCAATGGTTAAGCCCATCATGACTTGGGCAATCGCGGTCGCTCTACGTTGTTTATCTGCAAGTTCAGCGGCGACTAAACCAGCGACGCCGAAGTAAGCACCGTGAGGAAAACCAGCGATAAAACGTGACACTAGCATTGCTTCTGATGTTGTTGCAAAGGCTGTTGCTGCATTGGCTAAGCCGTAAAATAGCATTAGGCTGAGCAATAAGGTCTTACGTGGAACTTTTGCACCCAAGATTGCAATAATGGGTGCACCAACCATGACACCGAGTGCATAAGCGCTAATGAAATAGCCTGCATATGGAACACTGACATTTAAATCAGTAGCGATTTCTTGAATCAATCCCATTGCCACAAATTCGGTTGTACCAATGCAAAAACTTCCTATGGCAAGAGAGAAAATAACTAAGAATAAGGAGTAATTTTTGGCAGTAGGAGAACTGAGAACAGGCATAATATTTCAAAAATAATAACACCCAAGCATTATATTCAAGTGAATTTGAGAAAGGTGAAAGAGAACGTAATTTTTATGTTGATTTGCTGAATTTCTCCAATTGATAGATATAAAGTTAAAATTAATGATAATTATTTGCATTTATGTATAATGCTCAACATAGCATTTTATTAAACAATTTAATGTGATGAGAGTCATGTTGGATTATTAAAGGTGGGAAGAACGAGTGAACAAATTATTAATTGCATCATTTCTTTTAGTTTCAGGTTATAGCTTTGCGCATGAACCCTATGTTGCTCCGATTGCCTATACAACGGAACAAACACAAGTAACAATCATTTCTGGTTATGCTGAAGAAGCTTTACAAAGTGAATATGCATTAAAAAATGCAAAATTTGAAATCACGAGTCCAAATAATACCAAGACCACAATTGAAGCAGATTCTAAATTAGGTTCGGCTACAGTTTTTGATTTGAAGTTACCAGAAGTTGGTACTTATAGTGTTCAAACCAGCGCGAGTTACCCTTTGAAATATGTACAAGATCAAAAAGAATGGAAAATGTTCTTTGATATGCCAGCAGACAAAGCACCTGCCAAATCTGAACGTGATTTTGTGATTCCTGCGGATTTAAAAGCTAAAAAAATTACGCCTGTTGAAATTACTCGTGAATGGACATTATTGACTTATGTATCTAAAGACAAGAACACACCTGTTCAGGTAAGTACAGCACCAATTCAAGTTGGTTTTTTAACACATCCAAGTGAACTAAAAGCGAATCAAGCCGTAAAAATTAAAGTATCTAAGGCCAATAAAGCATTAGCAAATGCCGATGTCGTGATTCGCGCGAAAGGAGCGACTGATAAGCAAGGCATCAGCTTAAAAACGACAATTGATGGCAGTGCTGATTTACTATTTGCCAAAGCAGGTGAGTATCTGATTGAAGTGAGCGAAACAGGGGATATGAAGCAGAAGCCAAGTAATCAGTTTTATAGCATTATTAGTGTCTCTGTAAATTAAGCAATACGAAGGCTGATCGAGATAAGATTAGCCTTCTAGATTTTGAGGGTTTTAATCTGTAAGAGGCGAATTCTTTTTTGATGGCAAAGATATTTTAAGGTGTATGGCGAGAAATTTTGCAAGATAGGCACATTGTTGGGCAAATTTAGCAATCATTTTTGCTATGGGATAGTTAAAGTCTGCATATTCAGAAGCAATCTTCTGATGATGAATTTCATCTTTTTGAATATCTAATACTGCATGATGAATCTCCATATCTTTTTCTTTGAAGAAAATTGCAGCTTCATCAAGTTCTTTGTTTACAATATTTTCAATGCTTGCAGTACTGATCCAAATTGCATTTCTACCTAGTAATCCAATCAATAATCCATAAATTATTCCGCCTGCGCACCAAAGTATAGAGGGTAAGACAACAGTATTTTTATATTGAGCAAAAAATATCCAAAAAAGTTGAAATGTTCAGTTTCATGCTGATGCATTTCATCTAGCGTTTTAACCATGTCTTTAAAAAATAGTTTTGCAATGAGCCTATGACCGTAGTAAACCCCAGTTGCTCCTTTTTCACACGCATGAATGATTCTTAGTTGGGTTTGAATTTCTTTGTACATGCTCATGGTTTATCTTCATCATTATTATTGTTTGGAAAATATACAGTTCTTGGGTGAGTATGGGTAATTAAATAATTGAATTATCTTATAAAAAGCTTTTAAGATTAGATCATATTTGTATTACGTAATTCGCTTTCCTTATTTTTATAAATAAGAACATAAGCTTAAATCAATATAGTCATGATTCTAATTGTGAGTAAATTTCATCTTGTTAAAAAATAATAAAATAAAATTCATAGTGAGACACACTCATGAGTAACATGATAGGATGAATTAAATTCAATTGTGGTGATCGTTGTGTTAGAACTGCGTCATTTAAAAACTTTAATTGCCTTAAGAGAGCATGGTTCATTGGTTGCGGCTGCGACAGATTTATGCCTAACTCCTTCAGCAATTTCTCATCAATTAAAAGAACTTGATCATTGGTATGGCGTAGAGGTTGTTAATCGCCGTAGTCGTCCAGTAAGTTTTTCTAATGTCGGCGAGCGTTTGCTTCGACTAGCAGATGATGTGTTGCCTCAGGTTCAGATAGCACAAACAGATATTACTCGTATCGTGCATGGACAAACGGGGAGAATTATTTTTTCATCCGAATGTCATAGTTGCTTTGATTGGCTCATGCCGTTATTAAATCAATATCGCCAGCAATATCCAGATGTAGATTTAGACTTTGCAGCAGGTTTTGAGGCAAATCCACATGATCTATTGCAGAATGCTGAATTTGATTTATTGATCACGGCTGACCCAATTGCTTTAAAAGGAATTGAATATTTCCCAATCTTTGAATATGAATCACGTTTGGTTTTGTCCAATACACATCCTTTGGCTCGTGCTGAACAAATTTCAATACAAGATTTAGCTGAACAAACGTTGATTACTTATCCTGTCGATAAGCACCGTTTAGACATTATGGCGCATTTGTTTATTCCCGCGAATATTCATCCTAAGCACATTCGGACAACTGATTTAACGCAGATGTTAATTCAGTTGGTTGCAAGTGGGCGTGGTATTGCGTCTTTACCTGACTGGGTCGTTAATGAATATGAACAAAAGGGATGGGTTGTCAGTCGTCGTTTAGACTGCGTGTCGCCGCAAGGATTGAGACGAACATTATATGCAGGTTATAGAGTTGAAGATAAAGACAAAAATTATTTTGAAGGTTTTCTGAAGCAACTTGAGAAATTTTCAAAGAAGCGTGCGATGTATTATGAAGATTGATTAACTTTGTTATCTAGGTCGTAAAGGGAGATACACATTCTGCTTGAACGGCTTATATACTCTTATTTGCATATATAGAATGATTAACCAAGATGCCAATCCATAAGCATTGGCTTCAACCTATTAAGATTTTCCAATCAAAAGCGATAAAATACCAGCAGCAATCAGTGGGCCAACAGGAACACCACGTAAGAGTGCAACACCAGCGACCGTCCCAATTAATAATCCTGCCACAATATCAGGTTGATTACTCATTAGTTTTACACCGCGACCACCTAACCATGCCACGGCTAAGCCAACGGCAATCGCAAGCAATGATTTAATACTGATAAAAGACTTGAGAATACTGTGACCGCTAATTTTACCGCTTGCAATCGGTGCCAATACGCCAATGGTTAAAATAATAATACCAATATTTAGTCCATAGTCCTGAATATAAGGGAAAAACTGATTTAATGGTGTGAGTTTTACCAGTATCAAACTTGCAGCCGCAATTGTGATAGCTGTGTTTTGACTAAAAATACCACAGCTTAATAAAATGAGAAGAACCAATAAGTTGAGATCAAACTGAGAAAACATGAAGTGGGGTATGTAGGAAAATAAAGTTGAATTATATCGTAAATAGCTTTGGGCAAGAGATTCTTTAGTTTAGAGCATTAGGGGAATTAAAAATATAAGCAACCTTTTAATCTGTAAATAAAAAAGCCATCTCCAGTTGAAACTTCGAGATGGCTTTTTTGGAGAAATTAAGCTCGTTTTTTATATGTTTCATATTGGTAAGCAATTTGTTCATCCCAAAATTGCTGCCATAGATCACAGTATTCTAAGCAGGTTTTGCGAATTGCACTGTAATCTGATTCAACGCAAGCTTGAGCAAGCACGAACCATAAATCATCTTCATGATCATCATCAGCAGCTTCGGCTGTTTCATCATGTGATACACCGTGAACGTAGTAATATCCACTATCTACATCAAATCCAACAGCATTGGTTGCTTGACGAAGTGCTGGGCTAAATAAAATGACTTCTTCTTCCGCAACCGCAAGTAAAGCAGAAACGACTTGATAACGATCGAAAGATTCTTCTAAATAATTACGTACTTGCTGAGCAATGATCGAAGGTTGATAGTCATTACGTTCAGATTGGCTCAACTCAAAATCATCAAGTACATCTTCAAAGAGTGGATAATGTGCATACTCTGGATTTCCAGAATAATAGCCGTCTTGATCAAGTCCTGGACGGAAACCAAACTCATCTAAGATATTAAGATTAAGTAAGAAGCGAGGATACATCTTAGAACCAGATAGTAAACGTGGCTCTAATTGCTTTGTTTGGAACTGTGCCATGAGCAATGCATCCGTAAATACCTGAACAATTGCATGGCGGTATTCTAGATGAATATGCTTCAAGGTTTCTTTATCAATTACACCATCATTTAGCATCTGAATTGCTGGATGAGTTGAAACAGGATGGTTGGAAATTTCTGCTCGCAACTCTTTCAGAAAGTTCAGGTTCTTGTTCCATAATTCTTCAGAAATACTATTCTTCATTCCGTCTATAGCTTTCTGTCTAGGGCTGTTAAAACATTCGAATTTTTTTGGCATAGTCTTCTACTCAATGAATTAATATTATAGCTTTTCCAATTATATAATTTCGAGTTTCTTTGGCTGCTTTTGAATAACTATTAGTTCAACCAAATATCTTTTTATTGGATTGCATAAATATAAAATGAATTTTTTGTGAAATCAATTTATTAAACAAGCTAAAAAATCATGATAGAGATTATTAATTAACTTAACGTTAGTAAAAAAGTGATATACTTCACGGTATATTCTGATTTTTTAAAAATAGAAATTTTTTTTTACAAATAAACTTGTTTCTGAAATGGTTTTTGCTTAATTTATAATGGAGGGCATATAACAAAAGATTTTAATTTTTTATAATACGCTTTATATAAATAAGTATGGGTGCCAGAAATTATCCAGCATTTAACTATGTCTAAATAATTAATTAAATTCTTTGATAAAATTCTAAAAGGATAATAAAATGTCAAAAAAAGAAGATATTATTATAACGGCTCTAAATCTCTTTAACCGCTATAACTATAGCTCAGTCGGAGTGGATCGAATCATTAGTGAGTCTGGTGTTGCAAAGATGACCTTTTATAAGTACTTTCCTTCAAAAGAGAACCTGATAGAGGAGTGTTTATCTCGTCGTAATCAAAGTATTCAAGCTGCAATTCAACAAGAAATTAGTCTACAGAAAGACGATGATTATCTAGGAAAAATTAAAGCAGTATATTTTTGGCACTTAGCTTGGTTTAACTCTGATGATTTTCATGGCTGTATGTTTCAGAAAGCATCACTTGAAGTATTACAGCAATATCCGTCCATTATTCGACCAATCATGGGATATAGAGAATGGTTGATGCAATTACTTGAAGGGTTGTTTGAGAAAGCAAAAGTATTTCAACCACATGTGCTGACAGCAATGTATATTAATATTTTAGATGGTATGACTGCTTATGCAAAAGTAAACAAAGATCATACACAAATAGAAGAGTGTTGGTATTATATTGAGAGGTTAATCAATTTAGATGCTGCATAATTATTATTTTTAGGTTTTCTAAATGATTTATTTAAAATAAATTATTTAGAAATTAAATAACGATTTTAAATAGATAAAAAGAAACCGAGGGATTACCTCGGTTTCTTTTATATCGTTATTGACGTTTATTTTTCAACAAATGCACGTTCAATAACATAATCACCCATTACGCCCATACGAGGAGATTCAACTAAACCATGTTGGTCAAGTAAAGCAGCCACGTCTTTTAGGAAAGCAGGACTACCACAAAGCATTGCACGGTCAGTTTCACGATTGAAACGAGGTAAACCTATTTTTTCAAATAGTTCACCTGATTCGATTGCCGTTGTTACACGACCTTGAGTGTGGAAAGGCTCACGTGTTACGGTTGGGTAATAAACAAGCTTATCTTTAATTCCTAATTCTTCGAAAAATTCATTGCTTGGAAGTTCATTCAGAATCAAGTCTTGATAAGCAAGTTCAGATACATAACGTGTACCGTGAACCATAATGACCTTTTCAAACTTTTCGTAAGTTTCTGGGTCACGAAGTAAAGAAAGGAATGGTGCTAATCCTGTACCAGAAGATAAAAGATATAAGTTTTTACCTGGTAATAAATCATCGTGTACAAGAGTACCTGTAGGTTTTTTAGAAATAAGGATTTCGTCGCCCACTTGTACTTTTTGTAAGATAGAAGTGAGTGGACCATCTTGTACTTTAATCGAGAAGAATTCGAGTTCTTCTTCATAATTCGCACTCGCAATCGAATAAGCACGCATTAAAGGCTTACCATTCACTTCAAGCCCGATCATCACAAACTGACCATTTTTAAAACGTAAGCTCGTATCGCGTGTCGTTTTAAAACTGAAAAGCGTGTCATTCCAGTGGTGAACATGAGTAATGCGTTCAACGTTAAAAGCAGCCATTAAAGGTCTCGATCACAGTTAAAAGAAACAGGTTGCTATTCTAATCTAAAATCATTCCCTATAAACTGAGTATATTTAATTGTGTTTATAAGAAAAAGTGATGAATAGCTCTGTCGTCATGCCGATCATCGGTTATATGTCTTCTCCTTATCGTGAAAAATTTGGTATTCCAAGGCAGCCAAATTTGGTGCAAGTCGAGTCTTATATAGAGATGGTCGAACCTTATAACGATGTTTTGGCATTTGAGGGAATTGAAGATTTTAGTCATTTATGGTTGTTGTGGCAGTTTCATGATAATAAAAATAATACCAACACATTGAATCAAGAGCCTAAATTTCGTTCACAGGTGCGTCCACCACGCTTGGGCGGAAACCAAAAAGTCGGTGTTTTTGCAACAAGAAGCATGTATCGCCCATCTCCAATCGGTTTATCCGTGGTTCGTTTTGTTCGGGTTGAGAAGCATGGGAAATCGGTTCGTTTATATGTCACAGGCAGTGACTTATTAAATGGGACACCAATTTTAGATATTAAACCCTACATCCAATATTCAGATGCAATTGCGGATTCTGTGAGTGGCTATGCTCAAGATGAACCCATACGCAAAATGGTGATCTGGATGGAAACTGCACAATTACAGCAACAGTATCTTCTAAAGCTTGGAATTTTGAATAAAAAGATATTAGATGAACTTGAACAAGTGTTATCTTTAGACCCTCGACCTGCCTATCAAAATGATATTGAGCGAGTCTATGGTATGTGTTTTGCGGAATTAAATATTCGTTTTACAGTGGATGAAAACAACATCACGGTTATTGCTGTAGAGTCGAATCAATAATCTAAGAAATATAAATTCGCAATGAATTGGGGGAACTGACGGTTATGCAAGCTCAGACAAAATTTGCAAACTTTTCTTTTACGGTTGATGTGACTTGGTGTTTAGAACAATTATTAAAAGATGGTCGTATTACAGAACGAGATAAGTTGTTAATTCAAACAACACATCGTCAAAAAGATCAGTTGAAATGGCATCCGTTGCAGTGGGTTGGTCATTTCAATTTAAAAGATCAATTGAATCTTGCTTCGACCTTAACTGTAAATCGTTTATGCCAATGGTTGGCTGAGAAAGCTGAAGTCCCATTATTTGTCATCGACCCTTTAAAAGCAGATGTGACGGCATTGACCAGTGTGATGTCGCAGGAATTTGCGGTCAGAAACCGTATATTGGCTGTTGAAGTTAGTGTTGACCGTATTTTGATTGGTACGGATCAGCCATTTATCACAGAGTGGCAAAATAACTTAGAACGTAGTTTAGCACCTAAAAAGATTGAAAGAGTTTTATTAAATCCTGAGCAATTACAACGCTATTTAGCCGAATATTATCAAGTCAGCCGTGCAGTAAGCTCATCGCAAAATGCGAGTGTATATGATCGTGAAAATAAGGGCGTTGAAGCCTTATTACAATTAGGTGATACACAAAATCCTGATGCGAATGATCAGCATATTGTAAAACTGGTGGATTGGGTGTTGCAATTTGCCTTTGAACAAGGCGCGAGTGATATTCATTTAGAGCCTCGTAAAGACAAGGGTAAGGTGCGTTTCCGTATTGATGGTGTGTTACATACTATTTATAACATGCCAGCCAATACTCTTACGGCGGTGATTTCCCGTATTAAAATCTTAGGTCGTATGAATGTTGCGGAAAAGCGTAAGCCTCAAGATGGACGTTTAAAAACACGTACACCTAAAGGTCAAGAAACAGAATTACGTCTTTCTACACTGCCAACTGCCTTTGGCGAAAAGTTGGTCATGCGTATTTTTGATCCTGAAGTATTAGTGCGTAGTTTTCAGCAATTAGGATTTGAAGGGCACTTATTACAAAGTTGGCAGCAACTGACGCAGCATAGCCACGGTATTATCTTGGTGACGGGGCCAACAGGTTCAGGTAAAACCACAACGCTATATTCGTCTTTAAAGCAATTAGCAACAGAGCAAGTCAATGTCTGTACCATTGAGGATCCGATTGAAATGTTGGAGCCGAGCTTTAACCAGATGCAGGTCAACCCAAATATTGAACTTGGTTTTGCTGATGGTGTACGCGCGCTGATGCGTCAAGATCCTGACATTATTATGGTGGGTGAGATTCGTGATCACGACACCGCAAATATGGCAATTCAGGCTGCTTTAACGGGGCATTTGGTTCTCTCGACTTTACATACCAATGATGCACCTTCGAGTCTTACTCGATTACATGATTTGGGTGTACAGCCCTTTTTGACAGCAGCGACGATTTTAGGTGTTTTAGCGCAACGGTTGGTGCGTCGACTTTGTCCACTTTGTAAGCAAGAAACAGCAATTAACGAACAAGAATGGGGACATCTTACTTTTGATTATATGATGGATATGCCAACCACAATGTATAAGGCTGTAGGATGCGAAGCATGCCGTCATACGGGCTATAAAGGTCGTGTGGGTATCTATGAATTTATGCCTGTCAGCCTAGAGTTAAAATCGATTATTAGTGCGCATGGCACGTTAAATGATTTAAAGGCTCAAGCAAAGAAAGAAGGTGTTGAGCCATTGCGTATTGCGGGTGCGCGTAAAGTCATTGAAGGTGCGACGACGTTAGAAGAGGTACTCCGTGTAGTGCCGTTAAGTTAAAATGATAGATCTTCAGATTCACCTCATCTTCATTTGTTTTAATGACTATATTGAAATAGTGAATTGATGATGAGGGCATGAATATGAATACTTTTTCTAAAGTTGCAGTAATTGCGAGTTTGATTAGTGCAACCACTTTTGCTGTGGCTAATACTGGTGCAGTAAATCAACAAGCCTTAGCACCGTCCATGACGACAGTAAAACAAGCTTTGACTTTAAGAGATGATACGCCCGTTAAACTTAAAGGCTATGTCGTAAAAGCAGTTGGTGATGAAAAATATCAGTTTAGTGATCAAACAGGCATGATCACGGTCGATATTGATGATGATTTATGGCAAGGTAAACCTGTATCAGCGAAAACACCCGTGACGATTATCGGTGAAATTGATATTGACTATAAACCAACCAAACGTGTCGAAGTTGATGTAGATCAAGTACAGTTCTAAGTCGTAATTTTTTACAAAACCACATGAACAACATGTGGTTTTTTACGTGTAGGGTATTTAAAGGTAAACTTGAATGCTCAAATGAGAGGATTATTTTATGCGGATTTTATTGGCGGAAGATGATGTTTCTCAGGCAGAGAGTCTTAAAGACTGGCTAGAAATGGATGGTTATAGTGTTGATTGGGTTGAGCGTGGCGATCATGCGATTTTAGCAGTAGAACAGCACCAGTATGATTGTATCTTGTTAGATCGTGGTTTACCCCATACCTCTGGTGATGAAATCCTTAAAATAGTTCGTCGTCAGAATACCCAAACTCCTGTCATTTTTATTACGGCTAAAGATCATATCCATGACCGAGTTGAAGGTTTGGACTTAGGTGCAAATGATTATTTGGTGAAGCCATTTAACTTAGAAGAATTATCGGCACGAGTTCGTTCACAGTTACGTCAGCATCAAGCACAAGCTGGGCAGTATTTGAGTTTTTCAGATTTACAACTCGATCCACAAGCGAAAACCCTGACCAAAGCAGGGCAGTTGATCAACCTCACTGCCAAAGAGTTTCAGATTTTACATAAACTGATGCAAAAGCCCGATCATATTTTGACAAGAGAACAACTTGAAGAGTCGCTGTATGCGTGGGGCGATGAAATTGAAAGCAATGCGATTGAAGTTTTTATCTATCAAATTCGCAAAAAAATTGGTGGACAATACATCAAAACGATTCGTGGTTTAGGTTATCGAATGCATCAGGAATAACAGCATGAAAGTCGTGTCATTACAGAGCAAATTGGTAAAGACTTCGTTGCTGAGTTCAATCGTTGCAGGTTGTATTGCATTACTTTTATTCGTGCTGATTTCAATATATCAAACCATGCAAGTACAAGATGAAATCATGGATGAGATTTCTGATATGTTGCTGATCGCCGACTTAAGCAAAACATCTGGGCACCAGATAGATGAATTAAGTGATCAGTTTGATATTCGATATCGTTTAAGTAACCAACAACAGATATTAACGCAGTCAGAAAATTTTCAGCTTGATCAATCGTATTACCAGCTCATCTTTAAAACTACTGATCATTATGGCTTGATTTGGCAGGATCATAAATTATGGCGAAGTTATACAACCGATGAGGCAGATTCACAATTGCAAGTCATGCTATTGCAACCATTGGATGAGCGATTTGATGAGTTAATGCATAGTTTTCTGAGCTATTTATTTATCCTATTGATGGTCTGGCTATTACAGTGGATCATTGTACATTTCTTGATTAAGCGTCAATTTAAAGTAATTCATCAACTAGCAGCAAAAATATCAGCAAAAAGTGCAGATGATCTGAGCCCCATTCAATCGAGTGAGGTTGAGCTGAAAGAGTTACAACCGATGCTAGGGCAGCTCAATCATTTATTGCATCGTTTAGATCAATCTTTACAAGCGGAGCAACGCTTTACGGCTGATGCTTCACATGAGCTACGTTCTCCTTTGTCTGCGATTCAAATGCGCTTACAGCTTTTACAGCGTAAATACCCTGAGCATGCAGCAGATTTTACGCAAATGCAGCAAGATGTGAGTCGAGGGATTCAGATACTAGAAAACTTACTTTTATTGGCACGTTTAGACCCAGAGCATGCTGAAAATTTACCCAAAACACAGGTTAATTTGCATGTTGTGCTTGATGAAGCTGTACAGGCTTTGCATTTATTTGCAAATCAAAAGTCGATTCAATTCCATCTACAGTCTATGACAGATGAAAATCACACGATTATTGCCAATCAACAGTTACTCTTTACCTGCATTCGAAATATTGTTGATAATGCAATTCGTTATACGCCAGAACATGGGCATGTGTATATCATCTTAAAGCAGCAACAGGACTTGGAGCTTATCATTGAAAATGAAGGGCATGGGTTAAATGAAGCAGTGTTTGAGCGGCTGGGTGAACGTTTTTATCGTGCTTTAGGTACAAAGACACAAGGTTCAGGTTTAGGGCTGTCGATTTGTACAAAAATCATCGAATTGCATCATGGGGAAATCAAGTTTGCACAATCTCAGTACGGTGGTTTAAGTGTGAGGATTCGACTGGCATTGACTTAATTTGAGAAAATAAAAAAAGCAGTATGCGCTGACATACTGCTATTCCCACGTTTATTATTATGCGGTTGTTATTATATTACTTCGTTAAAATCAGGCGATTATTACGAGTTAGGCGTAGGCGATATTCTTCGCCAGCATGCATAATGCGGATTTCACGACCTAAAGCAAAAAGGTTGTTGGAATGCAGCATTGGTAACGATTGAGCTGCGTCTGTACTACGAGTAAATAAGTTAAATGGTGCGTTCATTTGTTATGCTCCGTGGTGTGTTTTTTAATGTTTTAAATGATAATCATTATCGAATAGGCCTGTCAACGTAAATTTTAAGAATTTACAAAATCATTTATTAATTTTGTTTTTGTCATGTGAATTAGTTGGCAAATTACTTAGAATTGTTATGAAAAGATGTGGGATTTTAGACTGTTATGGCAAAAGCTATAGTTGATGTTGCAATCGCAATTTTATTACACAAGTCCAAAGTATTGGTGGGTTGGCGACAAGCAAATCAACATCAAGGCAATAAACATGAATTTCCAGGGGGGAAAGTTGAGCAGGGTGAAACACCTGAACAAGCCTGCCGTAGAGAAATTTATGAAGAAGTTGGTATTGGTCTAAAAGATTGGCACATGTTTGACATGATTCAGCATGAATATGATGACATCATT
This sequence comes from Acinetobacter sp. TR3, assembly GCF_027105055.1. Taxonomy (NCBI): domain Bacteria; kingdom Pseudomonadati; phylum Pseudomonadota; class Gammaproteobacteria; order Moraxellales; family Moraxellaceae; genus Acinetobacter; species Acinetobacter sp. TR3. Next base: position 1,807,185 of record NZ_CP114264.1, on the reverse strand, counting down.
GTCAATTTGCATTTATTTCATGCCTATGTGCCTGATGAATTGCTTAATCAAATTCATCAACCTTGGGCTTGGTATCATCGTGATCAACTCGCTAGCTTAAATTTTCCTAAGGCGAATGCTGTGATTTTGCAACGTTTAATCTGGTCTCATTTGATCAAGATTAATGATCAAATTGATGCTTTACCTCAAAGTAATGCCCAATTGTATTGGCGTATGCAAACAGGTGAAATCGAGAAAATTGAACAGCAGTTGAGGACTTTAAATGATGCTCAGCGACAAAAATTGATACTCAATATTGATCTTTGGCGAGAGCTGAATACAGCATTACAAGCCAAAATTGATACGATTCATCTTAAACAGTCCCAATTGATGGGGTTGAACAAAGGTGAGTTAGTCATCGGGAAACGTTTTATTGCAGCATGCCATGATGCGGTTTCACTACAACATGCACATCATATTGGCTGTGATGCGGTATTTTTAAGCCCTGTCAATGCGACTGAAACGCATCCTAATGCAAAAGTTTTAGGATGGGATGATTTTGCTGAGTTAGCAAAGGATAGTGATATTCCAGTCTTTGCTTTAGGTGGTGTTGCACCTGAAAATTTAGAACAAGCCCAAAAACATCATGCTTATGGGCTTGCAGGAATCCGTCAATTTAGTTCAATTGATTGATTTAGTTTTACAGTGCCTGAATGGCTTTTTTAGCTTCTTGGGCTTTTACTGGATGATTACGAGCTTCGCTTGCACGCATTACAATTAACCAAAGCTGTTTTTTCATCGAGTTGCTTTGTGCATAGCTTAAACCACGGCGTGCTAACGCTTCCGCATTTGCATATTGTTTGCGTTGGTCTGCAATCAATGCTAAATACAAGTAAGTTTCTGTGGCTTGTGGAGCAATACGTTGAGCTTGAAGCGCATAACGTTCTGCTTCCGCAAGCTGTTGTTGCTTATAAGCAACTTGGGTTTTTTGCATCAACGTTCTAAAAGCAGGAAGTTGGCTGCCATCATTGAACTTTTGCTGAACTTTTTGTTCAGGCACAACCACTTGTACGTTTTGACGCTTTATTTCTTTCTGCTCATACGGCGTAATTTTTACATTCGACGCTGGTGGTGCAGTTTTCTTTTTCTGCGTGTTCGTCGTAGTTGGTGGCTCACCTAATTTGATGACCACTTTTTTATTTTTTGGCGGAGGAGCAGAAGTACAACCTACGAGCAGCAATACCCCAACTACCATCGTTACTTTCTTAATCATGTCCAATCATCCTTGTAACTTAATTTTCACCGCTATAACTACCGCTGGAAATTACGCGTGTTGGGTTATGATTAGATAAATCTGCATCCATTTGGTTTTCACTTTCTCTAATATAATTGGTGTTACCATCATTGTTGCTGTCGTTTGGCATATCTTCCGCTGATGGGATATTGGTAGGCTCAACCCCATAATGTGATTGACCACATGTTGTCACACGACGAGGTACAGTTTGTCGAAGTAGAGGGATGTACATCGCGCCATCACAACCTTGAGCAGATAGATCACCAGTTGCACTGTCAATCCATTGCCATTCCACATTGTCTGTTTGACGCAGATTAACAGGTTGTTGGCGTAGTTGTTTCATCACATTGGTCCATACAGGTAATGCACCCGAAGAACCTGTTAGCCCAGTCACTTTGTTGTCATCGAGACCTAACCACACAACGGCGACATGATTACCTGAGTAACCAGCAAACCATGAGTCACGTGTATCGTTAGTTGTGCCTGATTTACCTGCCAAATTCAAATTTTCAGGTAAGCTGTCATAAGCTGATCGTCCAGTACCTGAACGCATAACTTGTTGCAAACCATAATTTAAAATATAGGCAGCAGCAGGATCAATCGTTTGTTGAACATTTAAGCTATAACGTTCAAGCAAATGTCCTTTTGCATCAACAACAGTACGAATAGAACGAGGAGGATACTTGAAACCACCTGTTGCAAAGTTGCCATATATACCAAGCACTTCCATTGGGGACATATTCACTGCACCCAAATAAATAGATGGATAAGCAGGAATATTTGAACTGACACCAAATTGTTTTAATTTATTGGAAAATGCTGATAAACCAAATTCATTGCCTAGGCGAACAGCAGAAAGGTTGTATGAGTTTGCCAAGGCTTGTTGCATAGGAACAACACCGTGTTCGCCACCACTATAATTTTTTGGTGTCCAGCTCTTATCACCCTCAACAGGAATATTTACCGCACTATCTTCAATCGGGCTTGCCCAAGTATAACGCCCAGACTCAATTGCATTTAAATAAATGATAGGTTTCAATAATGAACCCACTTGGCGTTTAGCATCCAAAGCACGGTTGAAACCTGTAAAATCCTGAGTTGAACCCACAGCAGCAACAAGCTCGCCATTTTCAGGGTGGGCAACCAGTACAGCACCTTGTAAATTTTTCAGGCGCGCTGGATTTGCTTTTGCCAAACGTTCAACAGAATCTTTAAAAGCATTTTGAACTTGAGTTTGTGCAATCGGGTCAAGTGTCGTAAAGATTTTTAAACCTTGATTGGTAATATCACTTTCTTGATATTCTGTGCGTAATTGACGGCGTACGACATCAAGGAAATCTGGGAATTTTGCAGGCCCTAAAGTTGGTTTACTCACGATATTTAAAGGACGTGCGATTTCATCCTGATATTCCGCTTCACTTAAATAGCCCATCACCATCATATTGTTCAGTACAATATCACGGCGTTTTTTTGCAGCTTCAGGATTGCGCCAAGGATTATATAAAGTTGGACCTTGTACTAAGCCAACCAAAAAGGCTTGTTGGGAAATATTTAATTCACTCAGAGGTAAACCAAAATAGAATTGTGAAGCTAAGCCATAACCGTTAATTGAGTAATTGCCATTTTGACCTAAATTTACTTCATTTAAATAGGCTTCTAGAATTTCATCTTTACTGTAATGCAGCTCAATCAACAACGCCATAAGAGCTTCATTGACTTTACGTTTGAGCGTTTTTTCTGGTGAAAGATAGAAATTTTTAACTAACTGTTGGGTTAATGTCGAGCCGCCTTGACGTCTACCGCCTGTTGCATTACTGACTAAGGCACGTGCTGTACCTCGAATAGAAATACCATGATGGTGATAAAAATTTCGGTCTTCTGTTGAAATTAAGGCTTCAATTAGTGTTTTTGGTACTTTATTTAGCTTAATGAGGACACGGTCTTCATTATGTTGTGGATAGATACCACCAATTAATAGGGGTTCTAAACGAGCAATGCCTGTACTAGAGGGTTTAGTGGAACGAATTTCACCGACTTGACCTTGATTGAAAGCAATCTCAAGCACCTGTTCAGGTTCATTACTATCACCATAGTCAAAACCACGTGTATGAACATACATTTGGTTACCTTGAATGATGTAACTTCCTGATTTTTCATAGTTCGCGGTATTTTTATAGCCCAATAATTTTAATTCTTGGACAAAATTTTCTTGAGTAATCGGTGCATTCGCATAGATTTCTAATGGACGAGCAAATACCTTGGCAGGAATATCCCAACGCTGACCTTCAAATTTATTGCGAATAATATTATCCAAACGGATCAGATAGATACTAAAGGCAATAAACACACCAATCACTAAAATTGAAAAAATTAGTGCTAGAAAACCAATACCACGTTCACACTTCATAGACTTGCGTTAAAACCGAAACAATGTGAGTAATGATGCGATAGCTTATTGTCATTTTGCAATCATAAAACTGTGAATAAATAGCAACATGCAATAAAAACTTTCAGAAGGTGTTGATATTAATCGTATAAAAAAACAACGAATAGACATTTTTATACTTTTTAATCAATCATCAACGAAAATTTGATTGTTAATGATATGATAGTCAATAGTCGCGGTGGAGCTGAGTTATTCGTGCAAATTTCACATAAATCCTTTCGAAATATTGGTCTAATTGGGCGACCAGATAAGAATTCTGTAGTAGAAACGTTATGTTTAATTCATGATCATTTGATCACTTTAGGCTTAAATCCCGTTTTTGATCAGGAAACAGCCAAACTTGTACCTTATAGTTATGGTCAGACCGTGAGCCGTAATTTATTAGGTGAAGTAGTCGATTTGGTGATCGTTGTGGGTGGAGACGGTTCTTTACTTCATGCGGCACGTGCTTTAGTCAGATACAATACACCAGTTATTGGGATTAACCGTGGTCGACTCGGATTCTTAACTGATATTAAGCCGGCAGAAGCAATTTTTAAACTGGATCAGGTACTACAAGGTCAATTTCAACTAGATCGACGTTTCTTGCTCGAAATGGAAGTTCGTACCAATAACGAAACCATTTATGATGCAATTGCCCTAAATGATGTGGTGTTACACTCAGGTAAATCGGTTCATATGATCGATTTCGAACTGAGTATTGATGGGCAATATGTCTATCGTCAGCACAGTGATGGTTTAATTGTGTCAACACCAACAGGCTCGACCGCTTATTCGCTTTCGGGTGGTGGACCAATCCTACACCCAAGTATGGATGCGATTGCACTTGTACCAATGCACCCACATACTTTGTCATCTCGTCCAATCGTAGTTGGTGGACAGAGTGAGATTAAGATTACAATTCGTGAAAATCGTGTCTTGCCGATGGTGAGTGCGGATGGACAACATAGTGTTGCATTAAATGTAGGTGATACGGTGCATATTCGTAAACATCCGTTTAAACTAAGCCTACTACATCCACCTGGTTATGATTTTTATATGGCATGTCGTACCAAATTGGGGTGGAATCAAGATTTTGAATCTTTTCAACAGGATGACTCATGAATATTGAACAAATGCTCGCTATTTTAAATCCTGAAATTGTTGAGCGTCTGAAAACTGCTGTTGAAATTGGTAAATGGCCAAACGGTATTGCATTGACTAAAGAACAGCGCGAGATTTGTATGCAAGCCGTGTATGCGTGGGAAATGGAAAATTTACCAAAAGAACAGCGCAGTGGTTATATCGACCGTGGTACGAAAGAAGAAGGTGAAGAGTGTGATGATGATCATCACAAAAATGAGCCTGAGTTTAAGCCGATTCGGTTTGTTTAATTAATTTCTACAAGTAGTATTTAAAGCGATGATTTTAATAAAATCATCGCTTTTTGCTTTCAGAGTTATATCTAATTCAATAAGTTGACAGTTTAAACTAAACATGCAAAAACTAAGATTTGATCATTGGTGATTTAAATATGCCACGCATAGTTACCGTGCCTCTCAGCCCAGAAGAACAAGAACAACTTATTCACCTGACTAAGCATGCAGCACATTGGAGAGAAAGGCAACGCGCACAAACCATATTATGGTTATCCGAAGGTAAAACCGTCGCACAAGTCGCTAAATTTCAAAATCGAATACCAGAAACCATCCGTTTACAACGTCGCAAGTGGGAACTCTATCAGTTTGATTCTATTCACGAAGGCTATCGTTCAGGGCGCCCCAATCTACTTACAGATGAATATCAACAACACATTATAGAGTGGGTCAATAGCAGTCCTTTGAATGCAGAACAAATCCGTGTACGGTTATATGAAGAGTTTGGACTATCTGCAAATATCGTGAGTATTCGTAAATTTCTAAGACAGTCAGGTATGGTCTATAAACGTACTCGACATAGCTTGAAAAAAAAGGGATCAGATCGCATTTGGGCAATCTCAGCTAGAGATTGAATCATTACGCGAACAAGCATCACGAGGTGAAATTGTACTGGGTTATGTTGATGAAACTGGCTTTTCGGCTAGTGCAGACAATCGATATGCTTGGGTAAGGCAAGGAGAGGTTCATCAGGTTGAGGCTGTAAGATCAAAACGTGTAAATGTCATGGGATGCGTGCTGTCTACGGGTCAATTGATCACGAGTTGCTTGCAAGAATCTGTGACTAGTGAATGGTTTTATGCATATTTAACAGGCGTTGCGGAACGAATCAAGCACACTTATGGTATAACGTTAGTATTGATTGTTGATAATGCATCTATTCATCGAAGCAAAAAAATGTCGGCTTGGCGTGAGTTGCTTAAAGATGAATATTCAGCCAGCCTGTATTTTATTCCTGCATACAGCCCTGAGTTAAATCGAATTGAAATGGTATGGCGGCAGATGAAGTATCATTGGCGTGATTTTCAAGTGATGACCACCGATCAAATACAGAATTGGGTTTATCAAATCTCAAGAGAGTTTGGGGGTAAATACATGTTTACTTTCTAATGGAAACTTATCTATTAAAAGAATATTAATAGAGGTTTATATTTGTATTCACAATAGACCTCTTGCGAAAGTATAAAATCGTTTATACTATTTTCTATGAGATATGAAAATTTAACACGATTTAATGATGAAGAATTTAAACGTTTAGTTGGGGTTCTGATCCTAGCCAAAATAATGGACAGCATGTCCCTCTAAAGATAACGTAACTTCAATCTTTGGAGATCCAAGAAATGGCTAAACGTTTTAGTCCGGAATTTAAACAGCAAGCAATTGATCATGCACTTTCAAACTCCCACGAGCCTATAGCTGCAATCGCCCATAAATTAGGTGTGGGTTATTCAACCTTAGATAAATGGATTCGTGAAGCCAATCCAGTAGGTTCAAGCAAACGTCAACTTTCTCCTGAACAACAGCGGATCTTGGAATTAGAAAAAGAAGTCAAACAGCTCAAGGAAGCCAATGACATCTTAAAAAAAGCGCATGTGTACTTTCTGACAGATCATGCCAAGAAAAGTACACGGTAATTCAAGATATGGATATAAATGAAGTCACTGTGTCTTCTGTCTGTAAATGCCTAGATGTCAGCACTTCAGGCTATTATGCCTGGCGAAAACGCCAGACCAATACAGCGCAGAAATACAATGATTTAAAAGTTGTATATTGGCAGCATCATGCGCGCTTGGGTGCACCGTCATTGGTACATGACATGCGTGATTTAGGTTATCGCATGAGCGAACGTACCGTTGGAAGGATGCTAAAAAAGCTTGGTTTACGTAGTAGGATTGCACGTAAATACAAGCATACGACTGATTCAAACCATCGTTTGTCTACAGCATCAAATTTGTTGGATCGCCAATTTACAGTTACTCAGCCTAATAAAGTTTGGACAACGGATATTACCTATATCCGAACTAAAGAAGGCTGGCTGTATTTATGTGTGATGCTAGATCTATTCAGCCGTCGTATTGTGGGTTGGCAAACCAGCCATCGAATAGACCGCCAATTGGTGTGTGATGCGTTTAATTATGCAATGGCTCGTCAGGGTTATCCAACGGGTGTCATGGTGCATTCGGATCAAGGTAGTCAGTACTGTAGTCGTGATTTTAGGGCGCTATTATTGACGAATAACTGTATTCAAAGCATGTCTAGACGAGGAAACTGTTGGGACAATGCAGTGACCGAAAGCTTCTTCCATACCCTGAAGGGGCATGTAGTACATGGCAGTGTATTTTCTACGAGAAAAGAGGCAAATGCTATCTTGTTTGAGTATATTGAAGTTTACTACAATCGAATCAGAAGGCATTCTGCAAATGGCTGGTTAAGTCCAGAAGCCTTTGAACAGAAATATTTCAAGAATTTAGAGGGATCGGTTGTCCACGATACTGTCTAGGATCACTCTTAATAGAATGCAGTGAAAAACAGAAAATATCGATTAGAATCGACTTTCCCAAAGCGCTTTCGCTTTATTCATCGCTTCCTCGTAACTTTCTACAGCACCCATCGTGTATAAAGCAATTCCCATCGTTTCAGTCACAGCCATTTCACCATATTCGTGAGATTGTTCGCCCAACCAAACAGCTTTAAATACTGCAAGATCTAGTTCTTCTTCGATTGGACTACGGTCAGGTGTTAACTTTGGTAGTTCGTGTTCGTACAACTCACCATTTTTAATGCCACAAATTAAAGTCTTGGCATCAGGATTACGTTCAAACTCACCACCTTCACCTTTAATTACCGCACTATTTTGATAGCCCAATCGAAAAGCTGTTTGTTGATGAGAAGTACGGTAAGCAGGGTGGAAAATTGCTTGTAAGGTCGCTTTCGCATTAAATGGATTAATCAAACGAGCAAGGGTATGAATTGGAGAACGTAAACCCATCACATTGCGGAGTGAAATCAATTCACTCAGAATTGGTGAAATGGCTTCAAGCGGAAGAAATGCAAAATTATGTTGATCAAGTTGTTCACGAACATCTTGCTCATTTTTACAAATAGAATAGCCTAAGTATTGAAGCACTTGTTCGGTATAGACACGGTTAATCGTATGACCCGATGCGCCATGCATCACAATTCTATAGCCATGATGCGCTAGTGTTAATGCCGCCAATAAGAACCAAGGATAATGTTTACGTTTGCCTGCATAAGATGACCAATCAAGATCGACATCAAGTGGCTGAAAATTGAGTTGATCACGTGTGGCTTGAACAAAACCAGCCAATTCATCGACAGATTCTTCCTTAACACGTAAAAGCATTAAGAATGCACCCAACTGAACATCCAAAACTTCATCTTTTAAAATCATGCTAAATGCTTGATAGGCTTCTTCATAACTGAGCGAACGAGAACCTGTTTTCCCTTTACCCAAGATACGAACATACTGAGCAAAGGGGTGTTCTACAGTTTTATAGATATTTCGTTTTGTATTCATGATCGTATGAGAAGTCTTCGCCAACAATAAAAGCAATATGACATAAAAGTGACTTATTTAGCGTAAAAAATATGAGGAGCTGTCTAATCAATAAACAATTAGCGTTTGCTTATGCAGAGTGCAAATAAAATTATTGACCGAATCAGTCTAGTGATTTGATGTAAACGGAACATGACATCCAATCTAAAAATCATTAGCATGGCTGCAAATCGAATTTTTAAAAACAATGAAAGCGAAAGGAAATAATGATGTTAGCTTACGATGCAGATTTGGAACTCTTCCGTGATAACTTTAAACGTTTTATGAGCGAGCAAATTGCACCTCATTATGATCAGTGGGAACGCGAAGGCATTATGCCACGTTCAGTTTGGTCTTCATTGGGTGAAAATGGCTTTCTCTGTGTAGATGTACCAGAAGAATATGGTGGTTATGGTGTACCAACCCATTATTCATTAATGTTAGTTGAAGAATCTGCACGTGCTGGTTATTGCGCATTATCAACAGCGATTTCTTGTCATTCTGAAATTGCGGCACCGTATATTCAACATATCGGAACTGAAGAACAAAAGCAGTACTGGTTACCAAAAATGGTTTCTGGCGAAGTTGTTGGTGCGATTGGTATGACTGAGCCAGGTGCTGGTTCTGATTTACAGGCAATGCGTACTAATGCAATTTTGCAAGATGATCATTATGTGTTAAACGGTTCAAAAACCTTTATTTCAAATGGTCAACATGCGGATGTTGTCGTTCTAGCAGTTAAAACTGATCCTCAAGCACGTGCAAAAGGTGTGTCTTTGATGTTAGTTGACACACATTTGGATGGTTTCAAGAAGGGAACTAACCTCGATAAGATTGGCCTACATTCACAAGATACATCTGAATTGTTCTTTGATAATGTTAAAGTACCTAAAGACCAATTATTGGGGAATGCGGGTTCTGGCTTTGCTTATTTAATGCAAGAATTACCGCGTGAACGTACTGCAATTGCTTCAACTGCTCTAGGTGCAATCCGTGGTGCAATTGATTTAGCAACTGCTTATGTAAAAGAACGCCAAGCATTTGGTCAAGCAATTGCTCAATTTCAAAATACACGTTTTGTATTGGCTCAAGCAAAAATTGATGAATTAGCAACAGCAGCTTTTTATAACCAAAACGTTGCTTTGTATAATGAAGGTAAGTTGGATGTAGAAACCGCAGCGGCATTAAAGAGCTTTAGTACCGATATGCAAATGAAAGTATCGGATAATTTACTTCAATTATTCGGTGGTTATGGTTATATGACTGAATATCCGATCTCACGTTTCTTTGTTGATGCGCGTATCCAACGTATTTATGGTGGAACGAATGAAATTATGAAAGAAATTGTTGCACGTGGATTGATTGGTAAAGCTTAAGCACAAAAAACATCTCTATTTAGCAAATGATTTTCAGACTGAATCAAGAAATTTGATTCAGTCTTTTTATTTGTAGTGATGTTTTTAAGATCAAGGGGTGACTGGCTCATCAAATAATGCGGAACAACTTTTATGATCTATACAACCTGCCAACATAATCGCTTTGGGTAAACTGGCATAGAGATTAGTTAAATGCTGCTCTGCTGGATGTTGAAACTTCCAAAATAAAAATTTTTCTGAACGTTGTTTCTTAAAATTTTGATAAAAATCATACTGCATTTGTGTTGAGTCTTCATTTGATTGCGTTTCTTTACGTCGCTCATGTGTCCCAACTGTTGCCATAAGCATTGTATTTTGCATTTTATTGGCTTTGTTATTTAACCAATCTGCCTGCCGATTGAGCAATGCATAATTATCAAACCAAAGCGAAGGACTAGCGGCGATATAACGCTGAAAAGTTTCTGGATGTGTCATAAAGGTATGCAAAACGAATAGCCCACCAAAAGAATGACCAAATAAGCTTTGTTGCCGTGTATTGATTTGAATTTTGGTCTGAATGGCAGGCTTGAGTTCTTTCTCTATAAATTGAATAAATTGGTCTGCACCACCATAACTGTACTTGGCTTGTTTTTGAAATTCGGCTGATGCTTTAGGCGTGTAGTCTAAAGCTCGCTTTTCTACGTCAAAAGTACTTTGTTTTGGATATCCAATCGCCACAATGGCGACAGGACTTAAGCCAAGACGATTGGCACCGCCACCTAGTGACTTAGTAATATTGGCAGCGCTATCAAATGTGGCATTACCATCGAGTACATAAAGCACTGGGAAACCTTCACTTGGAACTTCGCCAGCAGGAACAAAGGTCTGAATCAAATAATCATGTTGGGTATATTTTGAGCTTATTTCAAAGCTTTGCTGAATATTGGTTTGTGCTTTTAACGGCGGCTTGTTTGTACTGGTACTCGTTGGTTGTGCAAAAGACAATGGTGTGCCAATGAGCAGAGAAAAAGTCAAAATACCAAATTGTTTAATCATGATTTATTCGGAAGCATTAAAATTTTATTAGCAATATATAATGAAAATCATTATCAATAAAGTTTGGTAATAAAAAGAGTTAAAACTCAGCGTGTTTAATAGCTTAAAGTGTTGTTATACTAGCTCGGATAATCAATTCACAGATGAATTGTAATCCATTCTTATAGATGATTTTGCTGAGGCTGCATTCAATGGTAAACGATGGACAAAACACATCGACTTCACTTAATTTAGAACAAATTCGCGATGATATTGATAGTGTTGATCAACAAATTCAAGAATTATTAAACCGTCGAGCTTCTTTAGCTGAAGCTGTAGCGAAGGCTAAGTTTGCAGCTGAAGACAATCCATTATTTTATCGCCCTGAACGCGAAGCTCAAGTATTGCGTAAAGTCATGGAGCGCAATCAAGGTCCTTTATCTGATGCAACCATGGCACGTTTATTTCGTGAGATTATGTCAGCATGTTTGGCACTTGAAGCACCACAAAGCATTGCATTCCTCGGACCTGAAGGCACTTATACCCATTCAGCTGTGTTAAAGCATTTTGGTAAAGATGCCGTTGTACGTCCATTGCCAACTATTGATGAAGTGTTCCGTGAAGTTGAAGCAGGCAGCGCACATTATGGTGTCGTTCCCGTAGAGAATTCATCAGAAGGGATTGTGAACCATACCCTCGATTGCTTTAAATCATCGACAGTGAATGTGATTGGTGAAGTTGAACTGCGTATTCATCATCAATTCCTTGTATCTGAAAATACACGTAAAGACAGCATTAAGCAGATTTATGCACATCAGCAAACCTTGGCACAATGCCGTAAATGGTTAGATGCTCATTATCCAGGGGTTGAGCGTGTCGCGTTGAATTCAAATGCAGAAGCGGCGCGCCGTATTCGTAATGAATGGCATTCTGCTGCGATTGCATCTGATATTGCAGCAAGCATGTACAATCTTGAGATTTTACACAGCAATATCGAAGATAATCCTGAAAATACCACTCGTTTCCTTGTGATTGGTCGTGAGAAGATTCCTCAAAGTGGTAATGATAAAACCTCTCTGTTGATCTCTGCCCATGACCGTGCAGGTGCTTTGTTGGAGATTCTTGCGCCATTTGCCAAGCATAAAATCAGTTTGACCAGTATTGAAACACGTCCAGCCTTACCTGAAAAATGGGCTTATGTGTTCTTTATCGATTTAGAAGGACATATCGGTCAGGAAAATGTTGCGGCGGCATTGGAAGAAATCCGTCCAATGGTGAAAGAGTTACGTGTCCTCGGCTCATATCCAATCGCTGTTTTATAGGTCTATTTATTGTATTTTGAATCCCTCCCAGCCTCCCTTTAAAAAGGGAGGAGTTTCCCCTCTTTTTAAAGAGCTTACGAAGCGGGGTGCTTCTCAGGGGAGATTTTTACATAGGCAAATATGTTTTATGTCTCAACCATTATTTAAGAAAGTTGCATTTATTGGGCTTGGGCTGATTGGGTCGAGTCTTGCCCGTGTGATTGTGGTAGAACAACTTGCATCTCAAATTGTGGCTTCAACACGCTCAAAAAAAACATTAGAAGATGCCAAGGCACTCGGTCTTATTCAACACGGTTATGCAACGCCAGAAGAAGCAGTTCAGGATGCTGATTTAATTGTTTTAGCCTTACCTGTTCGTGCAACGCAAAAAGTGCTTGAACAGATCAAGCCTTATCTTGCAGACAATGTCATTATTACCGATGTGGGCAGTACCAAAGGCAATGTGGTTGCAGCTGCAAAAGCAGTATTTGGTGAAAATTTACCAATCGGTTTTGTACCCGGTCATCCGATTGCTGGTGCAGAACATACTGGTGTACATGCGGGTAAAGTTGATTTATTTGCCAATCATAAAGTGATTTTGACACCACTTCCAAGTAGTGCGGATTGGGCGGTTGCAAAGTTGATTCAGCTTTGGTCAGCGGCGAAAGCAGAAGTGATTTGTATGGATGTCACCAAGCATGATGAAGTGCTTGCCCATACCAGTCATTTACCACATTTGATGGCATTTAATTTAGTTGAGCAACTGGCAAATCGTGAAGATAATTTAGATATTTTCCGTTATGCTGCGGGCGGTTTTCGTGACTTCTCGCGTATTGCAGCCAGTGATCCACAGATGTGGCATGATATTTTCTTTGCCAATAAAACTGCAATTCTGAACGCTGTTGATGGCTTTGAACAGCAATTGTCAGTTTTAAAGAAATTGATTGAACAGGAAGACTCGCAAGCATTGATGGGTCTACTTGGACACGCGCAAGCCGCACGCCAACATTTTAATCATATGTTAGCCAAAAAACCTTTGATGGAGAAAAACAAGGTGACACAGCAATTTACCATTTTGCCCGGAAAGAAAACATTTACAGGTAAATTCACCGTACCAGGTGATAAGTCTGTGTCACATCGCTCAATCATGTTTGGTGCGATTGCAGAAGGCACAACCCATGTGACAGGCTTTTTGGAAGGTGAAGATGCACTCGCAACTTTACAGGCTTTCCGTGATATGGGTGTGAGCATCGAAGGGCCTAAGAATGGTGAAGTCACGATTCATGGCGTGGGTATGCAAGGCTTAAAAGCACCAGCGAGCGCCTTGTATATGGGTAACTCTGGTACTAGTATGCGTTTGCTATCAGGTATGTTGTCTGCACAAAAATTTGATTCAGTGATGACGGGTGATGCGTCATTGTCGAAACGTCCAATGGAGCGTATTGCTAAGCCACTTCGTGAAATGGGTGCACAAATCCAAACCACAGGTGAGAAAGGTACGCCCCCAGTGAGTATCACGGGTAGTCAAGCCCTTAAAGGGATTCAATACGATTTACCGATGGCTTCTGCTCAAGTGAAATCAGGCATTTTATTGGCAGGCTTATGGGCTGCTGGTGAAACTTCAGTGACGGAACCTGAACCGACCCGTGATCACACTGAACGTATGCTGCGTGCTTTCGGTTATGATGTGAAAACTGAAGGAAATAAAATCTCACTTGTGGGTGGTGGTAAATTAGTTGGTACAGATATTCAAGTGCCTTCGGATATTTCATCTGCTGCATTCTTTATGGTGGGTGCGGCTATTACAGAAGGTGCAGATGTTGTCCTTGAAGCAGTGGGCATCAACCCAACCCGTACAGGCGTGATCGAAATTCTCAAGCAAATGGGCGCTGATCTGACGGTTGAGAATGAACGTATTGCAGGCGGTGAACCGATTGCAGATATTCATATCAAAGGTTCAAGAACATTGAAGGGCATTCATATGCCTGAAGATCAAGTACCGTTAGCAATTGATGAATTCCCAGCATTATTTATTGCGGCTGCATGTGCAGAAGGTCAAACGGTATTAACGGGTGCGGCTGAGCTGCGTGTCAAAGAGTCTGACCGTATTCAAGTCATGGCTGATGGCTTGAAAATCATGGGCATCGACTGTACCCCAACCGAAGATGGTATTATCATTGAAGGTAAAGGCAAGTCAGGTGACTGGTCGGCAATCTTTGCTGGCGGGGAAATTGAATCTCACCATGACCATCGTATTGCCATGAGTTTTAGTATCGCAGGTTTGCGTACTTCCGGTGAAATTACCATTCATGGTACAGAAACTGTCGCAACTAGTTTTCCAACTTTTACTGAGCTAGCAAACTCAGCAGGTTTAGATTTACAAGTCGTAAATCAGTAAACGAATCGAAAAATGCAGTATTTAGAATAGCTAAATGCTGCATTTTTTATTTGTTTATACATAAAAATAAGTTGTTAGGTGCAAATATAAAACTTATAAATAATGAAAATGATGAGTTTGGCCATGTACATATCTAATTAGGTCTAAATTTATCAATTTAGTAAAATAAGTAAGACAATCGGCTAATCAATTAAAGACAATTGTATATATAATCATTCTTACCGTACGAGTCGGTTTTATGCTGCGATCCAGCTAAAAACATAAAAATAGAGGGAATACCATGAAAACATTGCAATTTATAGCAGATTGCCCTAAACATGGGGTAATTGATCATCCACCAAATGAATGCTATATCACGCAAGAATATGTTGCAGCGCTACTCTATAAACAATTAGAACATTATGGTTTTGATGCAGAACATATTCGTCATGAGCATGAAAAAATTGAAGTACGCATCGATAATCATCAACTACCTCTGTCAATCTTATGCTCTCAACAAGAAACAGAAGGTCATATTCTCTGTGAAATCTCTGCCAATCCACAGCAAGAACAAGCTTGGTTTGAACGAATAGAAACGCAAAGTATTATCCGACAGTTGGCTCAAGCCGTAGAAAATAGCTTAAAAGCAGAGCATAGCTTTTCTCAATTTGTATGGAAAAGCTAAGACGATTTAGCCAATAAATCTTAAATAAAGTGATTTAAGCATCGCCATTTAGGCGTATGGTGTATATTTGTTTAAACACCTTATTTGAGAGTATTGGTACATGATACAGGTCGATTTTTCTAAATTATCTCCACAAGTAGTTTGGTGGCATTTTGAGACCTTATGTACAATTCCTCGACCATCTAAACATGAACAACGGTTAAGACAGCATTTAAAAGATTGGGCAGAACAGCGCAATTTGGAAACCTATGTCGATGAGATTGGTAACCTAATTATTCGAAAAGCGGCAACTAAGGGTAAAGAACAAGTCGCAGGTGTGATTTTGCAAGGTCATCTGGATATGGTGACACAAGCCAATCGTGGTACCCAGCATGATTTTTTTAAAGACCCAATTCAACCAGTCTTAAAAGACGGCTGGTTGATTGCTGAAAATACCACCTTGGGTGCAGATAATGGGATTGGCGTTGCACTTGCACTGGCGGTATTAGAATCCAGTGATATCGAGCATGGGCCGATCGAAGTTCTGCTAACCATTGATGAAGAAGCAGGAATGAGTGGTGCTCGTTTGCTCGAGTCAGGCGTGTTAACTGGACAGTGGCTTTTCAATATTGATACCGAAGAATGGGGTGAGCTGTATCTTGGCTGTGCAGGCAGTATTGACCTAGAAGTGGGACAGTCACTTGAATATGAAATAGCACCAAGTGATTTAATCTTTGTAGATTTACAGGTATCAGGCTTGAAAGGTGGTCATTCAGGTGTTGATATTCATTTAGGTCGTGGCAATGCCAATGTCATTCTAGCTAATTTCCTCAATGATTATTTGACACAATCCAATGGTCGACTGGTTGAATTTGTCGGTGGAACAGCGCGTAATGCTATCCCGCGTGAAGCAGTGGCGACGATTGCAATTGAAACTGAACAACTGGCTGACTTAGAACAAGCAGTTGCAGCAATACAAGCTGAATGGCAGCAGAAACTGCAAGGTATTGATGACCAGCTACAGATCAGCGTACAGCAAAATGCCAACCAGATTAATGAAGTGGTTGCGCTGCATCAACAACAAGCTTGGTTAAAAGCATTGACAACATGTCCTTATGGTATTGCACAATGGAGTAGTACTTTACCCGATGTGGTTGAAACCTCGAATAATATTGGTGTAGTCAAACTCACTAAAGAAGAAGCAAAAACCTTGATCATGGTTCGTTCGATGGTAAATCAGCAGGCGTTAGCCTTTGCACAGAATATTCAACAGCACTTTGCCAGTTTTGAGATTCAATCCGAATTAACGCCGTTAGTGTCGGGCTGGACACCAAATCCCGATTCGGCTGCATTGAAATGTTTGCAACAGGCTTATCAATCTGCATTTGAGATTGAACCCAATCTAAAAGTCATTCATGCAGGTTTGGAGTGTGGCATTATTGCGGAACATTATCCTGATTTGCAGATGGTGTCGTTTGGCCCTGATATTCAAGGGGCGCATGCACCAGGTGAGCGAGTTAAAGTAGATACTGTAGATAAATGCTGGAAGTTACTGGTGACTGCATTGGAAAGTGTGAAATAACGAATTAATCCTGAGATCAGACCAATGATCCTGTCTTGGTCTGATCAATCAGTGATAAATATTGAGTTGGTACATGTGTTATGAGCCATACACCATTTTCTGCTTGATGAAACGTAAAGCCGTCTTTATACATTTGTACCGTGTCGATCAGGAATAAAATGGGCTTTCCATAACGTTGACCTACATTGAGTGCCGTTTCTTTATTTTCACTTAGATGCACATAGTGACGCTGTCCTGCAATTAGGCCTTGCGTCTGAATTGAATCTATAAATCGACTCGCTGTGCCATGATATAAATATTGTGGTGGTTTTAGTGCAATCATCTCTCTTTGTACTGTAGGGGTTGAATGACCTTGTACTGCACGAATATTTAAACCATCGTCTGAAATTTGAAAGCGCTTCTTGTCACATTGCGCCACAATCGTTCTAATTAATTCATCATCCAAAAATGTATTGTGTTGCTGTGCTGCTTCAATGAGTTCATCAATCTTTGCCCAACCCTCTTGATCGAGTTGAAGCCCGATTTGCTCAGGTTTATGTCTTAGGATTAAACTTAAAAATTTACTGATTTGTGTATGTGTTTTCATTTCTAATCTTCATTATTTAACGTGTACATTGACCTGAAATAGCGTTTTATCCAACTCGATAAACTCAATATTACAATCAATAAATTTTTCAATCATCGCTGCTTGGGTGCGAGTATGTTCACTGATGCATTGAGCAGTAAAACGACCGCCTTGACCTAATGCTAAAGGTAACAAGAGTTGATCTGCTAAATACTCATCAACGGCTGCTTTTGAGTTTAGATAATATTTGACGTCTTCAGCTAAACTGTTTGCAATTTGTTCTGCACTTTTACGCATTTCACCTAAGGCTGTAAACAGTTGGGTGTGATGCTGATGTTCAACTTTGACATAAACGGTATTGCCTTGGCTGATTCCCTTTAAATGAAAGTGCTGCTGAGAATTGAGGGCTAATCTTTTATTTAAAGTCGCTAATTCTCGTTCTGCGATTTGCGCTTCTTCTGAAAGATTCAATACCGCTGCAAAAGCCTCAGTACTTTGTAAAGCGCCACGATCTAATAGATTTAACTTGTTTCGATGTAGCCATGGCTGAATCTTGATTTGAATTTCTCCCGCGCCAATTGGAAAGAAACCTGCTTTGTTTAATGTGAAATCGACACCAATTCCTAGCTTTTTTAGGCAAGGCAAAAAGCAATGCTCAATAAAATCCGCCGTTGGCGCAAGTGGATTATGTGTACCACCAGAGATGGTGAGTTCACTGGCTTCATTTTGTAATAGTAAAGCAGGCAGTAATGTTTGCAAAACGAGAGTTGTGCTTCCTGCCGAACCGATTTGAAATTGGTATTTTCCACTTTGTACATGTTGTGGCGCAAAGTACAAACGTTGGCTATGTAGTTCAGCACCTTCAATATAAGCTTGGCTGATCTGTTGAGATGCCTGTACACAGACCAAATGCTGACGCATCAGACCTGATTTTTTACGTCCAGCCCGAATATTAATTAGTTCAAACGCTTGACCTGTAATCATTGAAAGGGCAAGGGTGGTTCTTAAAATCTGTCCGCCACCTTCACCTTGTGAACCATCAATTTGAATGGTTGCTGGCATATTTGCCAAAGCTTTATTCACGTCTATTTTCCTTGTTTTCTAATTTAATGAACATACTGTCAGTACATGGTAATGCGAAGTAACGCGTGACTTTGCTTTTGGCAAAGGTTTGCTAGGTACATGGTGCTGAGCCTAATCAGTGAAGATTGATGCACGGCTCACATGCTGCCATAGCCGCCTGAATTATTTTCAATCCCTCAGATCGGAGTAAAGCGGGATCTTGTACTCGCCCAGTATGTTCAAACTGGTATTGTGAAATAAATCCACAAAATCTGTTGTCTATTCAACTAAATCAATCTGCCAATTGACAGCTTGAATTTTGATATTTAAGTCACGCAATTTTGCACTGATATCATCCGCCTGTTTTTGCAAGCTAGAAACGGGGATGACTTTCTGCCATTTGATCTCACGTGAGCTATAACGATCAGGCTCACGATGGGTATTGGCAATCGCATCAACGAGAATCTTATGTCGTTCAGCATAACTATCACGCAAGCTTAATAGGGACAGCAGAATTTTTCCATCCTCTAAGTTTGCTTGCGCATTGGTCAAATGAATACGACAAATCAATTGATTGCTTTCTTGGGTTAAAGCAAATACTTGTTTGATCAATTCATTTGGATCTTCACTCGGTTCATCACCATCTTGTACCAATACATTGGCATTGATCCGTTGTTTTAATGAAGCGAGCTTTTTTTGTTGATCGCTTC
This sequence comes from Acinetobacter sp. TR3, assembly GCF_027105055.1. Classification (NCBI taxonomy): domain Bacteria; kingdom Pseudomonadati; phylum Pseudomonadota; class Gammaproteobacteria; order Moraxellales; family Moraxellaceae; genus Acinetobacter; species Acinetobacter sp. TR3. The sequence continues at coordinate 1,787,844 of NZ_CP114264.1, read as the reverse complement.
GAAGTAAAAGTGCTTCTGCAAGTTTCATTCTTTTTACCTTTTATTCAATCTGTACAATGACTAATTTTGAAATACTTTCCAATTGCATACCAATTTTTGCAAATTCAATAACTTCATCTAAACTTTCATTCTCATGCCAAGTGGTCATAAAACAAGTATCAATTGGCGGTTCATTGTTATAAAAAGCCACATAAGTCTCGTCTAAAACATCGTCCCAAATGGAACATTCATGTCCTGTAACCATTGCTTGAATACATAGTCTTGAATGGACAATCTGTTCACACAGCTGATTACGCCATTCAGGTAAAACCGGATTAGTATTCACAACTAAGATGATGTAATAGGATTGTTCAGGTAGAACTAGATCAGTTCTTTCATTCAACCTAATTTTATAGGTTTCAATATCTAAACAATTCTTTTCCATGATTATCCCTTCACACAAACCACTTGTCGTAAGGTATACACCACTTCAACCAAATCTTTTTGTGCATTCATTACATCTTCAATCGGTTTATATGCCGATGGGATTTCATCAATCACAGCAGCATCTTTACGGCATTCCACACCTTCAGTCTGCGCAATTTGATCTTCTACGGTAAAGCGACGTTTTGCTTCCGCACGGCTCATCACACGACCTGCGCCATGCGAACATGAGCAGAACGACTCTTGATTTCCAAGCCCGCGAACGATGAAAGATTTAGCACCCATTGAACCAGGAATAATTCCATATTGTCCAAGTTTGGCACTTACAGCACCTTTACGTGTTACCATGACTTCTTCGCCGTAGTGTTGTTCCTTTTCCACGTAATTATGGTGGCAATTCACCGCTTCCAATTTGGCATTAAACGGCTTTGGAATAATGGTTGCTAAAGCTTTAATTGCTGATTGCATCATGATTTCACGGTTTTTCATGGCAAAACGTTGTGCCCAACCGACAGCAAACCAATAATCATCAAAATGTTCAGTTCCTTCAACTAAATATGCCAAATCTTTGTTGGGTAAATTAATAAAGTGCTTTTGCATATCTTTACGCGCCAGCTCAATAAAATGATTACCGATGGCATTACCAACACCGCGTGAACCTGAGTGCAACATAATCCAAACGTGATCATGTTCATCCAAACAGATTTCGACAAAGTGATTTCCTGTTCCTAAAGTTCCCAGTTGCTTGCGATTGTTGGTATTTTTTAGGCGAGGGTGCTTAGCGCAAATTAACTCAAAATCTGCAACTAAATCAGCCCATGCTTGATCGACCATTTCAGGTGGTGTTTCCCAAGAACCTTGATCACGGCGACCACGTGTTTTAGTCATACCATGTGGAATCAAACGTTCAAGCTCGGTTCTTAATCCATGTAAATTATCAGGTAAATCTGAAGCCGTTAGACTGGTGCGAGTTGCCATCATTCCACAACCAATATCGACACCCACAGCCGCAGGAATAATCGCACTTTTGGTTGGAATCACACTTCCAATGGTTGCACCTAAGCCAAAGTGTACGTCTGGCATCACTGCCATCCATTTATAGATAAATGGCATTTGTGCTGTTTGTAATAGTTGTTGTTTTGAGTTGTCATCAACAATTACGCCATTTGTCCACATTTTTACAGGCATGCTTTTTTCGTTCTGTAAAACTTGATAGGCACGTTTTTGTTGCTCTTGTTCAATTTGAGCTTGTTGCTTAACTGCTTCAATAACTGACATTTTCACTTTCCTTTCAAAGCCTGCCTACCAAGCGGTTGCAGACAGGTGATATACACAAGATCCCAATGATGTTGTATATATACTATTGCAGTGAGTGTGCCAACTTGTTGGTAACAGATGAAATTAATTTTAAGATATTGATATTTATTTATATATTTAATTTCAATATTTTTTGAAATGGAATTTTATAAGAGGTTGGATATAAAAATATATATTTTTATATCCTAAATTATATTTAATAGCCCATCGCATTTTTACCTGTTCGAGCGAATTGTTGCTTTTTTTTAATTTTTAACCATAAAGTATGTTGAGGATGTTCATGGTAACAATAATACAATGCTCGGTTTCTTTGACTAAGGTTGAGTTTCATCTTTTTTCGCTTACGCTTTAATACTGAGTGCTTTTCAAAATAGCCATATCGTTTTTTGTACCAACGAGTGGCTTCAAGATAGTAATGTTTTTGATTGAGCAAGTGTAAGGCTTGATCAATGTCTTGATCGTCTTGAAGATAGACTGTAATGGACATATTTTGCGTTTTAAAGACTGACACCTGTCTTTTATTAAGAGTAAGGATATGTCTTTGTATAAAGGCATGTTATAAACATAACAAAAGACAAATAAATTGCCAAGCCTCATGGATATTCTTCGTTATTTACTCACGATTCTTTTATTTATTACTGGGGTGTTATGCCTTATACGTTTTTTAGTAGATGGTTTTAACTTTGTATTTCTAGCAGTAAGTTTGGTCTGTTTTCTGCTTGCTTATTGGGTAAAACCAAAACGAGAAAACCATGATCGTAGAAATGATACGTGGGACTGGGTGGATGTGATCGATATTACGGTTGAAGTTGTTTATTGGATCGTTACTTTACCATTTCGGTTATTGCGAGGAATATTCGACTCTTCATCTCCAGATATTATTCCATAAATAATAAATTAATCTCAATCAACAAGTTGGGTAAACACTTTTTTCCTTAACTGCCATATCCATAAATAGATATACAGCTACGCATGATTTTGCTATGTAGTGCTTATTGCATTTGATTGAGATTAAAAGTAATCATCACAACAAAAATGATGAGACTTTTCCTAAAAAGGAATAGGGATTTGAACCCCGTGCTTACGCATTCACCATGTAGTCCCATTGGCATTTGTGATGATGCGACATAAACAAAAAAATTAAAGATTTGAGACCATTGCCTTAATTAGACGACTGTACTTGCATACAGGTGAGAGTGGCTACTCACATTAATGGTAGGAATGTAGTCCTTAATGCATTTTATGCCGTACCAAAAAAATAGACCAACAAAGAGTATTAAGACAATCATTTCAGTGCGTTTTCCTTTCCGCCATTGATTGAAGTCAATCAAGATGGAGTCGAACCATCAAGTCATTACTGACGCTGAAGCCTTTTATGTAGTCCTAACAGCATTTGGTCTGTGACCAGTAAACAAAAATGATAAGACCTTTTATACATGGCTCTATCCAATTGAGCTACAAACTGATTTGCATCAATTTGAAGGGACTTGAACCCTCAACAAATGTAGTCCTATTGGCATTTTACTGGCTATGACTATCACAACAAGTCAGTGATTAGATTTTTTTGAACTAGGGTATTCGCCCTATGCAATGTAATCCAATCAGCATTTGTGATAATCATAAATCTGCACAACAAAGGTGTGAAACATCGAGTCAGCTTGTGCTGAGCTATCGTGGAAGGATAGTGATGTAGTTCCATCTGCATTTGTGCAGTTTTATTGTATGGCAACAAAGTGAAATTAGAAACATGACATTTAAAAGATGTAGTTCCTAAAGCATTTGCCACACTTTACTGACCTGACGAATCAAGTCGGTAATTCGATTTTTTCAATTTCATTAACCCAGTGATCGCTGTGCATCTTACCTTGTGCAAACAGATCTATTAAACGAAAGACTTCATCGCTAAACCCACCAATATTAATGGTATCAGTTCGTTCAGGGACTTGTGTATGTGTATATGGTTGTAAATCTACGCAGACCAATTTTGCATGAGGGCAGCGTTTTTTTAAAATATCCCATTCATATAACATGCCTGTTTTGTGTTGTGTGCGTAATTGGTCAGCCCAAGATTCATTGTCTGAAAAATAAATCATCAAATCGACAGCTGTCTGATCTCGATTAAGTCGCTTTAATGGAATGCTGCAATTCGTTCCACCACCACCAAGTGCAGCAAATTGTTTGGCAACCTCAAAAATAGAGCGTGTTTTGTTGCCAGAGAAAACCTGTTTTAATCGACCTAATAGGTTTACATCCGATTCATGTTGCACGATGTTGAGTGAATGCAATTGCGTATCAAACGGCATAATTTCAATCTCAGGATTGACCTGCTTTAAAGCACAAGCAAATAATGATGCGACATCTACGCAACGCAATTTTGAAGTTGCACCTTTACGATAACCCGTCACTGGGCTTGCCATTGAGCCCGATACATCCACGGCAACCACCACACGACCTGTTAAACGAGGCACATTTTCTAAAGCAGCTTGCATCACTTGTTCTAATGCTTGTCGTACAATTTGAGGTACTGCATCATCTAAAGCTGCCCAAGTTGCCATCAATTGATAAGGCAAGACTCGACTTTTACGGATCATGTCCTGATCTTGTAATTTGTTTGCAATGACATTGTCCATGCCTTCAATCTGAAATACGCCGTGTCGGGCAAAAGTATTCAAGTTCATTCTGAGCATTTGCCAGCCACCATTTTTAGCAATCTCTGCCCATTGTTGTGCTGAAAGTGATAAATTGGTCAGCAACTGCATTGGTAAATCAGGTGCATCCTGGGTTAAACCTTGACGGAATTTTTCCAATGCCTGAACTTTGGTAGGTAATTGCTCAAGCTCATATTTTTTACCCAAGATATAGGCAAAGAAAGCATCTTGGTTTGAATCTTTAGGCTTTGGATGGGTCATTTTTAACACATCTGCCAAAGAGGGTTGATTACCAATGTTGGCAGAAAGCAACTGATTGTCGCTGGCATTAATTAACCATTGATTGATCATTTTCTTTGGTAAGCTACCTAAAGATTTGCGTTGTATCGCACCTGAACGCATGATTTGTACAAAGTTACGCAACTGTTTGCCATTATCAATTACCAATGGGAATACAGCTTTAAATAAGTTTTGCTCAAGTTGCGATAAAATTGCCAACAGTAAGACAGGCATATCTTTCATGTGATTGTTTTTACGGGTATAGACTGCCGTTTTAGCAATAAAAGTTGCATCTATATTTTGTGTAAGTGCTAAGACTTGTTCAAGTTGTGCTTGCGCATTTTGGTAAAAGGTATGATTCAGCGTGCCTGTAGCTGCAAGTTGTGCCAAAGCTTGACGATGATCTAATTGAAAAGCACGTCCACCAGCTTGATTGCTGATTAATTTGTTTTTGGTTGCCTGAGAGGCAAAAAATGTCTGGTTTGCCATGACGCATCCTCCATATATTTTAAATTGTTTTATCTTGGTTGTGTTATTGCATAGGGTGTGCCAATTCTCTTGTTTTAAATTTATTTTATTTTTAAGTAATTGATATTTATAATAAATAAAATAATAAATATTTTTTATGAGAAAATGCGAATAGATTTTTATGAATAAAACCTATCTAAATAGATATGAAAGTATTAAAAAAGATATGTGATCTATATGTAGTTTTCATTGATAGATCACATAGGAGGAAAAACTATGATGATGCAACGATTTTTAAAAGTTGACCTGTTTCATTTAAGCTAAATTGATCAAAATCATCGGCTAAATAGAAATTGCCTTGATAAAATTCACGAACTTCCTCAGCAATCGCTTGTTGTCCAATATTATCCTGATGACGAGGGCTAAAATGAGTCAGGATGAGATTGCTTAAATTCTGCTGTTGCGCAAATTTAGCCACCATTTTAGCGGAACTATGCATTGGGCCTTTACCCACTTTATCCAAAATCACTTGGGTATACGTTGATTCATGAATCAGAAGTTGAGCATCTTTACAGGCATCAGCTAATAATTCAGGCTGATCATTATCACCACCAACAATGGCATGCATGCGCTGCGTTTGTATTTGAATAAAATCACTTGCTTTCAACGGTTTTTCATTGAATTGAATATCTTTGCCTTGTTGTAAATCACCCCAAGCCTTGCCTTTTGGTACGCCGAGTTGAATTAAAGCCTGTGTATCTAATTTCTTTTGGGTGTATTGCGCAATAATACTAAAGGCAAAACTCGGTACTCGATGACTGAGTAGGTGGGCTTGAATCGAAAGCTCATCAGTCAACTGTTGTATTTGAGTGGCTTCATTCACATCAATGAATTTCAGTGGATAGGGTAAATGCAGATCCGTCAGTTGTGCAGTTATTTCAATCCATTGTTGAATTTGCTTGGGTGCAATAATGGTTAAGGGCGCAGTTCGTGCATTCATGCCTGCGCTTGCCAATAAACCGACGAGCCCATAACAATGATCACCATGAACATGAGTAATGCAGATGGCAACTAAGCTTTGTAATGAAAGTTTGGCCTGTTGAATCCGATGTTGAGTGCCTTCACCAGCATCGACCAATATCCAATCTTTATTCTTGCTGTTACGGATTGCTAATCCCGAAACATTCCGAGTCAATGTGGGCACACCAGAAGATGTGCCTAAAAAAGTAAAATGAAGCATATTGTTGGAATTTTTCACTGAAATGCGTATTGTATATTATAGGCATTTATAAAATATTATAGAAATCATGGCGAATGCAAAAAAAACTGTCGTTATTGGCTTTGTGGGTTCTACCTTAGATCAAGGAAAACGTCCTGAACGTTGGCAGCGTTGGCGTCCAACGCTGAGTCTACTCATGCATGAAGACTTTATCGTGGATGAGCTGGTTTTATTGCATGATCGACAGCACCGTAATTTGGTCGATTTTATTCGAGAAGATGCAGTCGAAGTTTCTCCTCAAACCACAGTTTCAGGATATAAAATTAGTATTCGTGACCCTTGGGATTTTGCTGAGGTATATGGCGCACTTTATGATTTTGTAAAAACCTACTCCTTTGATACTGCGAAAAATAATTATCTTCTGCATATTACGACGGGAACGCATGTTGCCCAAATTTGTTGGTATCTGTTGGTCGATGCGAATTATTTACCTGCCAAGCTGCTTCAAAGTGCCCCGAATCAACAAAAAACACCACAGGGCGAATATCGAGTTATTGATTTGGATTTATCTCGATATGATGTTTTAAAACAACGTTTTGAGGATGAGCAGCAACAAAACTGGCAACAACTTAAAGCCAATATTTCAACTTATAATCATGATTTTAATCAGTTGATTACTGAAGTTGAAATGGTTGCAACACGCTCTAGTGCGCCGATTTTGATTATGGGAGCAACTGGGGTTGGAAAATCGCATTTAGCTAAACAAATTTTTCAGTTAAAGAAAGATAAATTTCATTTGAGTGGACGTTTTATTGATGTGAATTGCGCAACTTTGCGTGGTGATAGTGCTATGTCGAGCTTATTTGGTCATATCAAAGGTGCATTTACAGGCGCAGCGGCTTCTCGTACAGGTTTATTAAAAAGTGCAGATCAGGGCATTTTATTTTTGGATGAGATTGGCGAGCTTGGGCTAGATGAGCAAGCGATGTTGCTGAAAGCACTCGAAGATAAATCTTTCTTCCCAGTTGGGAGTGATAAGGAAGTACAGGCTGATTTTCAGTTGATTGCAGGAACGAATCGAGATTTAAGAGTTGAAGTGCAAGCAGGGCGTTTCCGTGAGGATTTATGGGCGCGTTTGAATACATGGACATTCTTTTTACCCAATCTTAAAGATCGAATAGAAGATATTGCCCCGAATATTGAATTTGAGTTGCAATGTTTTGCTGTAAATCATCAGCGTCAATTACGGTTTCAACGTGATGCACTTGATACATATTTGAAATTTGCCAAGTCTAAAGAGGCATCATGGCAGGGGAACTTCCGTGATTTAACCGCTAGTGTGACGCGGTTAGCGACATTATCCAGTGGTGAGTTGATTCGTTCGGAAACGGTAGAAAAAGAGATTCAGCGTTTAAAACAGTTGTGGTCGATTCAAGCCAAACAAAATCATTCTAAAGATGTAGATATTCTCCTTAAATATTTAGATCAAACACGGTTGAGTGAGATTGATGAGTTTGATCAGATTCAGCTGCGTGGCGTACTCCAAGTTTGTGAAAATGCCAAGTCGATGGCTGATGCTGGACGTCAGCTATTTGCTGCTTCACGCCAGCAACGGAACACCACAAATGACAGCGACCGAGTCAAAAAGTATTTGGCTCGGTTTGGCTTGAGTTGGAGTGATTTTCAGTAATTATTCAACGGGATGATCTTTCTTTATTTGTGATTGAGCTGGTAGAAACTCTAAATTCCAAAGTTTTTCGGCGTGTCGGCCAATCCACCAGAAAGATGCAGCGAGCAAGATAAAGAAAATAGCTTTGTGCATGCTATTCCAAAAGAACTCAAAATACTTGGTGTAGAGATTAATAAATAAGAAGGTGATACCAAAACCACGTGATGTAGCATCATCATGTTTTAAACCATAGACAATTGCAATGATAGAAATAAATGCGAAAAGCACACCCCAATGCAAGAGTTCATATTGTTTAACGTTATACCAGCTATTCAAATCACCATAATTGCCAAAGATTGAGAGAATCCATAGGGCAATAAATAGATAAAGCAGTCCCATGACATAAGTTGAATGGGTGAAGTCTCTAAAATGCGCGTAGCGTTTAAACAGCAAGCTTAAACCAATCAATACGCCGCCAAAAAAGACAAAACGTAAAGGGAAGTTCATGCCTAGGTAATAGGCCCCCCAACCCGATATATAGCCAGTTTCCGTCCCAAACCATGTCCCGAGTGAAAGTAAGGAAAATATCCAGATCAGTTTTGAAGGGAACCAGAAGGCAAGTGCTGCATAAATAATGGTAGAGAGCAGGAATAACAAAGAGAAATGACCGCTACCAGTATCAATCACTTGACCGAAATAAGCGACGGATGCTGCTGTAGAAAGCACGCCTGCAAAAATAATCGCTTCATTGCTAAATTGATGTAAGGGTTTGGTTTTACGTCGACGATAGGCAAAGCCATAAAAAGCTAGAGCAACAGCAGCGAAAAACAGACAAGGAATGATTTTGGAATCTATAAAGATTTTTTCAATCAACCTCATCAAGTAATCATCAAGTGTGATAGCGGCTATTGCGATCACTGTACAAATCATTGATATCCAAAATGAATATTTTGCGAGTCTTTCCCAGTCAAAAGGCCGAATTGAAAAACTCTGATTTAATTCATTGGCAACATCAGGCGTAATCGTGCCTTGTTGGTGCCAATGCTCAATGGTTTGCTTTAAAAAAAGTCCCTGTTTTTTATTTAATTTCATTATTAAAGAACCTAATGTCTGTACATCTATATTGATATAACAGACATTGGATTCAAAAGGCGTATATTTTTTTAGTAATTTGTTGTTAAGTCTAAAGTTTTAAAAAACGAGTGATAATTTGACGCAACTGTTTTAGATAACCAGTAAAGAAATGATTGGCACCTGGCAGAATCGTGATTGGATGCTTTTGTGGTTTTGCCCACGCGATCATATCAGAGAGCAGGGTGATGTCATCTTGTTCGCCGTGTACGAATAAAATATCGCCATCAATTGCAGGGGTTTTATAATGACGTAAATCCACCACTGAGCCTGTTGGTAGACCGCAGAGCACTAATTGTTTGGGACGTAACTCTTCACTGAGTTGTGCTTGGCATTTAGCTAATACATGAGAACCGAAACTAAAACCACCAGCATAAAAAGTTAAACCAGCATGTTTTGCACGGGCATATTCAATCACAGCCATAATATCATCAGTTTCGCCATGACCTTGATCATGAACACCTTCACTGCCAGCCAAACCACGGAAGCTAGGGCGATAAACGACACAACCCATTTCATTAAAAATCTGAGCCAGTAAAACAGGGACTTTATGATGTGGTGTACCACCTTGCAAAGGATGTGGATGGCAGACGACAGCAAAACCTGTGATTTCACCTTGGGGTTGATCTACAAACATTTCAATTTGACCAACAGGACCTTGGATGAATACTTGCTCAGACATAAGATATGCAATGGATAATGGAAGAATCCACTATTTTACCGATAAAACTGAACGAGAACACGAATTGGCATTAAAAATTATCAACTGATATAGTTTCACCAAGATAAATTTATTCTGATTGATTATGCTTGCTTTAATTTCTCCAGCGAAAACACTAGATTATGAAACTGCTTTACCGACTGACACATATACACTGCCTCGTTTATTAGAGCAATCACAACAATTGATAGATGTATGTCGCAAACTTTCAGCAACAGAAATTGCATCGTTAATGACCGTGAGTGAAAAAATCGCCAATTTAAATGTAGAGCGTTTTCGTGATTGGAATGCGGAATTTGATTTTTCTAATGCACGCCAAGCTTTATTTGCATTTAAAGGTGACGTGTATACAGGTCTAGATGCTTATCACTTAAAAGATCATGATATTGATTTTGCCCAACAGCATTTGCGCATGTTGTCTGGTCTTTATGGTTTGTTACGCCCATTGGATTTGATGATGCCGTATCGTTTAGAAATGGGTACTAAATTAAAGAATAGCCGTGGAAATAATTTATATGAGTTTTGGGGCAGCATTATCACTGATCAAATTAACCAAGATTTAGCTGAAATTGATGCAAAATTATTGGTAAATTTAGCCTCTGACGAATATTATAAATCTGTGAATGAAAAGAAAATTCGGGCTGAAATTATCAAGCCTGTATTCTTGGATCAGAAGAACGGGAAATATAAAGTCATTAGTTTCTATGCGAAAAAAGCGCGTGGTCTAATGGCAAGATACTTGATTGAAAATAAATTAAGCCAAGTAGAACAATTAAAAGCATTTGATAGTGAAGGGTATTACTTTGATGCTGAAAGTTCATCGGATAAAGAGTTGGTCTTTAAGCGAGATGAACAGCACGCAGCTTAGATTTGCCTTGGGCAGGATGGGATGTTAGCCAAAGAACATTTGTTGAAAAATGCTATATCGCTTGATCAAGTCCGAATCAAAGGGCATCTGACAGAACCTCGGAGTTATGGCGTGTATGCACTGCCTTTAGATCGTGATGGTACTCGACGCTTTCGATTTGGTAATCACCCTGTGCGTCAGCAGGAACTAAAACATGAGTTTGGATCCTGCACTTTGTATCAGCTCTTTCTTGAGCGTAAGGATGCAGAGTCATTAGCAAAGTGGCTTAATAAGGAAATCCAATAAGGATGGGCGATGCAGCAATATTTAACTGTATTAGAAAAATCATGGTTTGAGCTGCATCATCACTACCATTTTTCTGAACCGCAGAAAGTTTTTAATAAGTTGATTGCTGCTTATAGTGAAAAGCAGCGGGCTTATCATACACTGCAACATTTGTATGAATGTTTGGTCCTGCTTAAATCGATTCAAGCTGATTTAATTGATGCACATGCAGTTGAGTTAGCACTTTGGTTTCATGATGCGGTTTATGATCCGCAAGTAAAAGATAATGAGTTAAAAAGTGCTGAATTATTTGAGCAGTATTTGATTCAAGATCTATCAATTGATATCGTTCAAAAGATAAAGCGATGGATTCTTGCCACACATAAGCACGCATTGACTGATGAGTTGGATTTACAATTTTTACTGGATATTGACTTAGCGATTCTAGCGGCTTCGCCAGAGCGTTTTGCGGAATATGAACAGCAGATTCAGCAGGAATATGCTTGGGTATATCCAGATATTTATTTGATTAAAAGAAAACAAGTTCTAGCGCATTTTTATCAGACTGAACCGCTGTATCAAACGGAATATTTTCAACAGAATTTCGAGCAAAGGTCGAAAGGGAATTTGAGGGGAATATTAGATGGAAAATAGTTTAAAGATTCCTAAGTTCCCTAACACTAATGCTAGGGTAGCATTAGGAAAGCGGTTGAACTTACCTTATCACGATAATATGCAAGATTGGGAATATGAAGTTGCTGACGCAGTTCTCATAGATGATTTTTTTAATGCTTACGATCTAAACGATATTACAGAAGATGAGCGATTTCTGTTGATTGAAATGCTTTTTCAGTCTTTTGAAGAAGTGAATGATTTAGAGAAAGACTTTCGTTGGCATCGGACACTATCTCTTGTTGAAAATAATCTTGATTTGCACACACAAACTGTTCTTTATTGGGCAAATGGCGTAGAGTCATTTGAGAATAGTTGGAGAATAACGCCTTTTATTAGAAAGCTGAGAGATCAATATCATTTATAGCGTATTGATATTTAGTGAAGTAAGTAAATTAAAGATTTAAGATTAGAGATAGCTAAGGGCTAAGGGAACGCTCAATATCATCCACGTGGTTGCTTGGATAGAATATGAAATCAGATTTTAGTTTCTACATTTCCAGATGAACGTATTTTTTAGTAGATGGTCGATTAAAGCTTTCAGAAACTACCTTAGAAGGAATTCAGCTAGAAATATTGGAGGGAACAGGGGGGAATATTTTAATTCACTTGTACTTTTCGCACTTGTTGAATTTTTTATGACTATATCGTAGCAAAGCATTTTCACGAATTTTTTTATATTTATAAAGCTTATATCCAACAAAAGCTTGTTATCTGGATCATATGATTGAAGCACAAGTGATTTCATGAATGTCAAAAAACAACATTAAATATCTGAAACCAGATGTTTTACAGAATCTTGCTTTATTCTCTAGAGAGAGTCTTGTTCATTTTGTCAATTTGGAGTCACGATAAAATTATGGTTGAACTAAAATGGGCTTTTGTAGTTGAATATTCTAAAGAATTCAAATACTGTTTTAAGTGCTGATGTTAGTTTCTGAAATCCTTTAGAATAGATTATAAATAAGAGATCGATTCAAGAACTTATATCTGGACAATAATTTTCATAAAGCGTTGTTAAAACAACCTGTAACTTAGGGTCACTAATTGAATAAAAGATTTGCTTTCCATCCCGACGTGTAGAAACTACATTACTTTTTCTTAACATCATAAGCTGCTGTGACAGGGTAGGTTGTAAGATATGGGTAGCTTCTTCAATTTGAGACACATTTAATTCTTGTTTGGCTAAATGACATAAAATAATTAAGCGATCTGTGTTTGCCAAAGACTTAAGTACATTGACAATAGAGCTTGCAGACTCTCTCATCACGTTGATCTCTATATCCTTTTGCATACTTTTCTCACTACATTCAAGCCGAACTTAGTATAAGGTGAGAAAAACATAAAAATGTATTAAAACTTGAAAAATACAATGGTTTTTTGTGAATATCTATATCAGTGAAACTTATATTTTTCATTCATAACTATTAGGCTTTAAAATTTGGTAGTTTAGATATTTTTAGCAATGTTAGAAACATTAGTAATTGTTAAAATTTTCTAAACAATAAAATTATGTAATTAATTTAATTAATAAATATAAAAATTTTAAAAATTTTCTTTGTGCTTGTAGGAAAAGCGTATATAATGAAAAACAAGACAGAATGATCTGTCTTCATAAGAAGGATCGGGATGTGCAATTTGTACGACCGCCAGAGGGTAATATTTTTATTATTCTTTTTACAACTCAGACGCAAGCGTGAGCCACAATAATAACTATAAATCACGCTTTATTTTTTATATTTTCAATTTCATATTATTTTTTTCACTCAGTTTTCTGAGAATTTTATGATGCCATTTGCTTTTCAAAATTAATTAAATGTTCTACGCGAGTCCAATACTCACTCATTTCAACAGAGTTTTTATTTACATGCGCTTGGATGGTCATTCCATCTAAAATACTTACGATTAATGTAGCCAAGTGTGTCGGGCTTCGAATATCTAAATGAGTCAGTAAGTTTTGGATCAAGGCTGTTAGCCATATTTTATATTGTATCGCAGGTTCAAGGGTTGAAGGGTAAATTTTAATCACTTCTTCAAGTGCTTTTTGGAACATACAGCCGTTAAAGTCTTCGCTTTGGAACCAAGCATTGTACCATTTGAATATCGATTCAATTTGCTCTAAATAATTTGATTGATCACATTGAGCTAATGTTTCATTCAATGAGGTTTGAAGGTTAATATTACGTTGAAGTAAACATTCCTCAATAAGCTTTTCCTTCGATGGGAAATATTTATAGAATGTCATTTTTGCAACGCCTGACTCACTAATAATTCGATCAACCCCAATCGAATTGTAGCTATGCGAGTTAAAAAGTTTTAATGCTGTGTTAATAATATCTTCTTTTTTTGACATACAAACCTCGAATTCGCTCTCTACTAATATGAGCTGAGCATTATTTGCATTCCATCATGCAATTTTGGCACGAATTTTACATGGTATTAAAGAAATATCATAGAAAAAAATAACATTATTTATTTAATTGATTCTTAAATTTACAGTTTATTAGTTATTTTTTAGTTAAATATATGAATTAATTAAACTAATTTAAATAAAACAGAGTAATTATAAGGTGATTTATAACTCTATAATATGAATTTAAACTAATTCACATTTATTTAAAATTATGATAATTGAATAATAAAAGTCAGTTATTAAATTTTTAAGATAAATAACTGACTTTTATATATTTTATTAAAAATTAGCTTCTTGCTAAAGTTTCAATTAAACGCACAAAATTTTGATAGAGCGTTGATTGTTGAGAGGGTGTATATACAGGGCGTTTAATTGTGCCTTTATTGGTTTGGATCATTAAATCGACATTTTCTGCATTTCTAAGTTCATTAAGAAATAAACTCGGGATAACAAAAGTATTTGATGAGCGTTTAGGAATGAGACGATTGATGTATTTCTGCTGGGTTTTTCCAACAGGTTCATAACTGAATAATTTATTATCAACGCTGAATGTCATACCTGTAATGTCATAATATTCATAAGTACTACTCAATGCCACATCAATTTGTAGGCGATCTTTTTGCTGCTTATCCCATTCCACGACAACATTTGGACAAAGTTCATTTGCCTTGCAACTTAATGAACCTGCTGTTGCGAGTTGACTTATATTTGTAGCATCTGATGTTGGATTTGTTAGGTTACTACAACCACTTATTGCGATACACAGGCTAAGACAAACAAGTACTTTTTTCATATTTAACTTCTCGAGTTTATTTCTATTCAGGTGTTAATGATGTAACTCTGGACCAAGAAATTCAAATGGTTTTGCAATTTTAAATTGATCAGTCGCATCGCCAGCAAAAGTATTTTGTTGGTCTTTACCAACATCTAATTTACGCGTGACACCATCTTTAAAGTTAATTTTCTTTAAGTCCACCCAGAAAACATTAGGAGATACAGCAGATTCAAAAAAGTAGAGTAGTTGTTTGTGATCTGCAACTGTCCGCCAACGTGTTGAAGAAATATTGGGCTCTTCCTCTGTATTTAAGCCAAAAGGAACCGATGCATTACGTATAACACTAAAGACAGAGGCAATCGCTTCTTTTGAATTATCATTTTTAGGGATAGCGTTGATATAAAATGATGCTCGGGCAAATCTATCGGATGCTCTATTCGTTCCTGGTAGCATTACAGTGCCACCAATTTGCTTCCAGTAGGTATTTAAAGCCAATTGTTGATCGAAGGTAGGGGAGTTGGTCATCACCTGATATTTCTTATTATGATGGATGACTTGTTTTCCATTAATGTATTCAATGATTGCACTATCACCAGTTTTGTCTGAAATTGATAAATGAAGTGTTGCTAGCCTTTGTTCATCAGGAACACTGTCTGTAATTAGTATAAATGGTTCTTTTTCTAAGGCTGTCACTGCTTCCGACACAGTTGCATAGTTATCAAGCACATATTGTGCCCAAGCAGAAATACTTAATTGTGGCTTATTTGATTGTTTTGCATTTGGATATTCTGATTCAACTAGCCATAACACATTTGCCATTAGACCAGCTTCATTCATGCCATCCGTGCTTGATATATCATAGCCTGAAGCGATGACACTGCCATATTTCGATTTCCATTTAAGTGATTTAGGACCTGCATTACTATCGCGATTTACACCACTCGGCATGATCCATAGGTTAGTTCCGACATCTACTTTCCAATCCATTGATCGTGCTGTAATGATGTGATTGTCATTGCCTAGATAAACTGCTCGAGTACAAGCTTGGGCTGTTTGAAGTACGAATGAAGATGCAATTAATGAACAAAATAGTGTTTTTTTAAACATATTGATTCTCCGTTATAGTAAAGAATAATTTAGATATAATTTATGTTTTAAGTTGTTATTAGTGAGTTTATGAAAAATATTATATTTTTCAATACTTAAAATGTAATCATTATAAAAAATTTTTAATTTTTTATGTCAAATTATAAAAGTAGAAATAGTCGAAACTACTTCTACTTTAATTAGAGGATGTATCAGGCTTAATGAGGTGGTAGCAACATAATAACTGCTTGATTCAGTAACAATACGATATCTTCTAAAATATCCGTATGATTAAATTCTTCATCAAATGCTAAGCTTGCACCATCTGCAATTTGTTTCAGTTGTGCTTGGAAAGATTGAGAAATACAGATATTTTCCCCATTTGCCCAAAAGTCTAATAATTGATTTTGTTGTCTATAGAGCAATCTTGATGCAGGTTCCAGAATAACTTGATAGCCGCCATTGATAACTTCAAGTAAATCATCTACCACAATTTCTTCTGGCTCAGGAATACTATTGGGATATTTAGACTCACTCATGTATGCCATGATCGCCGCATCAAATTCTGGTGCTTGGGTAAGATAATCAAGTAATTGAGTCTTGAGATAAGAAAACTCGGAATTATTTATCTCTCCAATAGCATTTGTTTTTATACGAGTAATATCCGCGAGAGGATTTGTTAAGACTGAGTTTTTTGCGAATTGTTCACTGAGTCGATCTGTCATTTCAGCTAAATTTGGCATACGGAAGCCAAAAGAGAAAGTTAAACAATCATCCTCAGCAACGCCATAATGAGCAAGACCAGGTGGTACATACAATAGATCGCCAGGTGCAAGTACCTCATCAAAATCTACATTGATTTGAGAAAGGAGTTTTAATGGTTGATCTGCAACAAACTCTGTTGATTCATCACACATTTGACCGAGTTGCCAACGGCGATGACCATGCCCTTGTACAAGGAATACATCATAGAAATCGAAGTGCTTACCAACAGAGCCACCTTTAGGTGCATAAGAGACCATGATGTCATCGCGGCGCCATTGAGGGATAAATGGAAATTTTTTCCAGAGCTCAGCAATATCAAAAGAATAATGGTCCACCGCTTGAACTAGGATCGTCCAAAGATTCGGTAACTTTTGGAAATCACCTTTAGTGAGTGGTGATGATTTTACATGCCATTCATTTGGATTTTTATTTTTTTGACGAATCAAGCGAGCACTGACATCTTCTTCTAGCGCCAGTTCTTTGACATCCTCAGGTTCTAATAAACCCATAATTTCAGGCATTGCATTGCGAACTAACAATGGTTTTTTTTGCCAATATTCATTCAGGAATTGTTCTGCGGTAATACCGCCGAGTACCGCTAAGGATTCAGACATGTCAAATAGACCAGCAACTTAAAAATTATGGTGTATTCTCTATTGAGTTGAATATCGGTGCAAGTCTTGTGATGATTGTAAGTAAATCTATAAGAAATTCGGTTTAAAAGCTCCAGAAAGTATTTAATCTTGATCAATTAGAAATGGACTCGTTCACAGCCTTTCAAAAAAACAGTATGCTTAAGATGCAGAAAGGAGCATACATGTATCAAGTACTGGCAAGAAAATACCGTCCTCGTAATTTCAATGAGTTAGTTGGGCAAAACCATGTTTCTCGTGCTTTAACCAGCGCATTAGAACGTGGGCGTTTGCATCATGCTTATTTGTTTACAGGAACGCGCGGTGTCGGTAAAACCACGATTGCCCGTATTTTAGCCAAATGTTTGAACTGCGAGACAGGCGTGACGTCAACGCCGTGTGAAGTTTGTGCAACCTGTAAAGCGGTCAATGAAGGTCGTTTTATTGATTTAATTGAAATCGATGCAGCATCACGGACCAAGGTTGAAGATACTCGCGAGTTACTTGACAATGTACCTTATGCGCCGACGCAGGGTCGCTTCAAAGTTTACCTGATCGATGAAGTGCATATGCTTTCAACGCATTCGTTCAATGCCTTGCTCAAGACACTGGAAGAACCACCTGAGCATGTGAAGTTCCTCTTTGCAACGACAGATCCACAAAAATTACCAATTACTGTCATCTCGCGCTGTTTGCAATTTACCTTGCGTCCTTTGGCTGTCGATGAAATCACAGAGCATTTGACAGCGATTTTAAATAAAGAGCATATCGAAGCCGATCAAGATGCAATTTGGCAAATTGCAGAATCTGCACAAGGATCATTACGTGATGCATTGTCTTTAACAGACCAAGCAATTGCCTATGGTCAAGGTGCAGTCCATCATCAAGATGTTAAAGATATGCTCGGTTTGATTGACCGAACCATTATTTATGATTTGATTTTGGCAATCCATCAAAATCAGCAAGCAAGAGTAAGTCAGTTACTTCTACAATTCAGACAGCAAGCTTTAGATGTGTCGTTAGTTTTAGACCAATTGGTTTCTACCTTGCATGAATTGGCATTACTGCAATATTTGCCTGATCTTGCTTTGAAATATAGTGAAGAAATTAATCAGAAAATTTTGCAACTGTCTAAACTCATTTCTGCTCAAGATTTGCAGTTGTATTATCAAATTGCATGTAAAGGTCGCGCTGAGTTGCAACTTGCGGTGACGCAAGAGCAAGGCTTTGAAATGACGGTGTTGCGTTTACTTGCGTTTAGACCGTTGACTTTGAATGAAGTCATGGTTACGGCAACGCCTGTTACGCAAATTACAGCGCCTGAAGCGCAGCAGCCAGTACAAGATTTAAGGATAGAAAATCAGCTTGCAGTTCAACAAGAAACGGTTAGCGTTGAACCTGAACCTGAACCTGAACCTGAACCTGAACCTGAACCTGAACCTGAACCTGAACCTGAACCTGAACCTGAACCTGTTGCGCAAAATCCAGATAGCAGCTTAATAGTTTTTGATGCAGAAGATGGGCAGTTGATTGGATTGGATATATCAGCGCAACAACACACGATTCAGTCGAATATCGTTGAAGTGGATGATGTATTGGTTTTTCCTGTTGAGCAAAATCCTCAAGTACAGCTAGAGCAACCTCAAGCTGAACAGGCACTTGATCTCATCGCAGAGCAAGTGCTTGAAGCTGTTGTTTCGGAACCGATTGTTGTCGCACACAAACCAGTAGCACCTGTAAGACAACAGAAAGATCACAGACAAACTGATCTGACGCCTCAAGATATTTTAAAATTGCGTGAGCAGGTTTTGGAAGGTGAGTGGAATTTGGAGAAGTGGGAATACTGGTTTAGAACCAGCCAGCTTTCACCTGCTGTACAAGAGTTAGCCCAACATGGTGTGATGCAAGGACAGATCAACGGTACTTCTATTTTCCATATTCCTCAAGAATATGAAGGTATGTTGTCGCAATTGCAGCATGGCTTAGAAGATGCATTAAAAGAACAATGGCCACAAACGTTGTTCAGTGTGCAATATGGTGCTGTGAATTCTAATACGCCTTTAATAATACAGAATGAACGTAAAGAAAGAGCTTATCGTCGTGCAGTCGAGCTATTAAACCAAGAGCCGACAATTAAGAATTTGGTTGATACTTTTGATGCAGAATTGGTCAATATTCAGCTCAAACCTTAGGTGGAATAGACAGAAGAGTATTTATTTTTTTACTTTGTAATGATTTACATAGGTCAACAGTGTAATCTATGTTTAAAATTTAAATCATAACAAAATAAGGGTAAAAAATAATGCGTCGTTTACCAGTTTATTTATTACTTGATACCTTAGGCTCTATGCACGGTGAGCCTATAGAAGCCGTAAAAAATGGGGTGCAAATTTTACTTTCGACTTTACGTCAAGATCCTTATGCGCTGGAAACGGCCTATTTATCTTTAATCAGTTTCGACAGCCAAGCCAAACAGTTAGTGCCTTTAACTGAATTGGCTGTTATCCAAGCGCCAGATTTGCAGGTCACAAAAACCACAGCCTTGGGCAATGCTTTAGCGCTATTAGCCGTTAAAATTGAACAAGAAGTGGCAAAAACCACAGCAGAGGTCAAAGGTGACTGGAAACCATTGATTTTCATTATGACTGATGGTGTGCCAACAGATGATTGGCGTAAAGTTGCAACGTTTACAACAAGTCAAAACAGGGGTAATCGTGGCCTGCGCAGCGGGACATGGCGCTGATACTTCAGTTTTAAAACAAATCACAGAAGTTGTTGTTGAATTGGCAACGGCAGATTCAAATACGATTAAAGCATTCTTTAAATGGGTTTCTGCCAGTATTTCAACCGGCAGCCAGAAAGTGGATGCAGGACAAAAAGAAGTCACAGGCTTGGGCGATTTGCCACCTCCACCGCCTGAAGTCAACATCGTACTATAAAAGCAAATTAAAGATTAAATAAGAGGGTAAAACTATGGCTGTGAGTTTAAATAAAGGTCAAGGCATAAGTTTAAATAAAACTGAAAATAATTTGTCTCAAGTAACGATTGGTTTAGGTTGGGATATTCAGGAACAGAAAAAAGGCTTTCTTGGCGGATTATTTGGTGGCAATAGCGCTGAATATGATCTGGATGTGATTGCCTTTCTGGTTGGGAGTAATGGCAAGGTTAATAATCTGGGGCGAGATGCGCAGGGGAATGTCACCTTAGAAAATAGTGATGTTATCTTTTTTAATAATCAAAAACATTCTTCAGGGCATATTTGGTTAACAGGTGATAACCGTACAGGTGCGGGTGATGGCGATGATGAACAAATTATCGTGAAGCTCAATGACCTGAATCAACAATACCAAAAAGTGGTTTTTGTGGTGCAAATCTATAAAGCCGCAGAAAATAACCAACATTTTGGTCAAGTCAAAAATGCATTTATCCGTGCAGTAGATACCACGGGCAAGGAAATGGTTCGTTTCGATTTGTCGGGCATGGGACAATATGATCAACAGCGTTCATTACTGTTTGCTGAACTTGTCCGTGAATCGGCAGGATGGAAATTTAATGCAGTCGGACAGGCTTCCCAATCTGATTCATTTGTGGAATGGTTAAAACAATACGCTTAAAAATTTGATTTTCGGCTAAAGAAAGGTTTAGAACAACATGCGCCGTTTACCCGTTTATATTTTATTAGATACCTCTGGATCAATGCGAGGTGAGCCAATTCATTCGGTGAACGTCGGCTTGCAGTCCATGTTGAGTGCATTACGGCAAGATCCTTATGCATTGGAGAGTGTGCATTTAAGTATTATTACCTTTGATCTGGAAGCGAAGGTTTATTTGCCTTTAACGCCTTTGGATCAAGTGCAACTTGCCGATATCGATGTTCCAAGTGCAGGCGCAACTTTTATGGGAGCTGCGTTAGAATTACTGGCAGAACAAGTGAGTCAGCAATTACAGAAAAGCACTGATGAGGTCAAAGGGGATTGGCGTCCGCTATTATTTGTGATGACTGACGGCTCACCTTCAGATGTCTATGCTTACCAGCAAGCGATTCCTGTCATAAAACAGTTAAACTTTGCCAGTATCGTTGCCTGTGCCGCTGGGCCAAAAGCCAAACAGGAACATCTCCTACAACTGACCGATAAAGTCGTGGTATTGGATACTATGGATGCGGCCTCTTTTGCAGGATTCTTTAAGTGGGTGTCTGCCAGTGTCGTGGTGGGAAGCAGTAGTGTGGGGATTTCAGGCTCTGTTTCATTGCCGCCACCGCCACCCGAAGTGCAATTGGTGTTGTAAATAAAATAAAGAATATATTAAGGATAATCAGAAGATGCGCCGTTTACCTGTTTTTTTCGTATTGGATTGTTCTGAGTCGATGGCGGGGAAAAATATTCAACAGATGCAACAAGGCATCCAGTTGATTATGCAGCAATTACGTCAAGATCCATATGCCTTGGAAACCGTGTATGTTTCTGTTATTGCCTTTGCAGGGATTGTCCGAACCTTAGTTCCGTTAGTGGAAGTATTTGCTTATTATCCTGCGAAATTACCTTTGGGTGGCGGAACACATTTAGGCAAAGCCTTAGAACATTTGATGAATGAATTTGATCGTCATTTGATTAAAACAACAGAAGAAACCAAAGGAGATTGGAAGCCAATCGTATATTTGTTTACAGATGGCCGTCCGACCGATGAATGTAAAGATGCGATATATCGCTGGCAAAAGAAATATGCACGACGCTGTACGCTGATTGCCTTAGGAATGGGTAAAAACGTCGATTATGCAACGCTCAAGCAATTAACAGAACACTGTATTGCTTTTGATGAGTTGAATGAACAAGACTTTAAAAAGTTTTTCCAGTGGATTAGTGCTTCTGTGGTTGCACAAAGTAAAAGTATTGGGGATGGGCAGCAGCAAGATCATTTACCGCCAATTGATGAGCGCTATATGCGTCTGGTCAAGGATTTGCTAGCCAAGAAAACCTTGGTAGATGAAAACTGTGTCACTTTTGTTGGGCGCTGTGGCAAGCTGAATCGACCCTATTTAATGAAATTTGAACGTGAAATTCAGTATCAAGCGCCCCAAGATCTAAATATCAACCTGAATTTATATCATTTTCAATTGACTGAATGCTGCAAAATTGATGAGGACTATTTCACTTGGTCTGATCAAACCCAGCATCAGCAGCAGGTCAATACCACGCTGTTACAAGGCACCCCAGAGTGTCCACATTGTTTGGCTGAAACGGCTTTTGCGATGTGTGGTTGTGGCCAATTGATGTGTTATGACGGTTTTAGCGAGGACGTGACTTGCCCATGGTGCCGTCGCCAAGTCAGTTTTGGATATGGTGGAATGGACGGCTTCGATGTGCAACGAGGACGTGGTTAAAAATTGGATCTAGGAAAAGCCATGTCGCAAACATTAACTCCTGACGTTCAGACTGCCTTTTTGAATACATTGGAGCAGTTATTACAAGATCAAACTCAACAGAACCCTCTGTTACTGGATGGCGATTCTGTTGATCAATTACTGAAAAATAAAAAAATTTATAATGCCTATCATGATTTGGCTGAACAGATTTATGAGCTAATGGGCTTTCAATTAGAACAGTCAACAGCGTTTCAGCATTCTTTATTACAGAGCATCTTGGAGCAGGGACGCTTGCCGGTTTACATCTCTAAAGCTGAAAATATCAATAGCGCTGAATCAAACCAACCGCTATTCGATCATACCCAAATGGCACTGACTCCAATCACTGAGGCTGATGCATTGGAGTCAATTGATCAACTTGATTTTCTAGATGAGCTTTACTTGTCTCATCCAGTTGATGCAGAAACTGAAGCGTCTCTTATAAATGATCGCTCCACTGTGATGTCACTTCCGACAACCTCGTTATTGTCAGTTAATTCGACCGCAAATATCGACTCAAATAAGATAGACCACAATCAGAATAATGCCTCAGGAAAACAAAATCATGAGGTGAAAATGGTGAAAAAAATGCCTCATTTTCAGATACCCAATGCACGTGTTGGGCAAGACTATCAAGCGCGTATTCAAATGCAATATCCGATCAAAGGGGACGTGCTGATTTGTTCTGAATCAATCAAGATTCCAGAAGACTTAGGCATCGTATTTGATGATCAAGCTCAACAATTACAGGGTATTCCGTTGCAAGCAGGTGAATTTAAACTGGCATTTCAGTATAAAAATAACGAAGCCACACAAGCATGGTCTTCGGGTGAAGTGACCTTTATTATTACTGCTGATCCACGTAGTTTGTGGCAAGTTAATGAACCTGATATCAATGCGCCTTATCAGAAAGCACATAGTGACCATCAACTGATTCAGACTGAGTATTTTAACCTCGCGGCCTGTAGCCAGCGTGGACGCTCACATGAACATGCGGGGACGTTCCGCGACGATGACTTTCTGATTGCTCGTGTAGCTGAGACCGATTGGTCGATATTAATTGTTGCGGACGGTGCTGGCAGTGCCAGTTACTCTCGACAAGGCTCTTTACTTGCGGTGCAAAGCACAGCCAAAACGTTGACAGATTACCTCGAACAGCATCATCCACATCTGGATCGCTTATTGCAGCAATGGCAAGTTGGCAGTGATGATGAAATAACCAGGTCTGTTGCACAGCAGATTTATAAAGATTTTCACGATACCTTCTATAAAACAGCCCAAGTGGCGATTGAAGCCATTGAGCAGGAAGCCGAGTTAAAGCAGGTTGCAGCCAAGGCTTATGCCACGACTTTGTTGGTGGCTGTGGTTAAACAATGTGAGCAAAAAACTTTTATTAGTACCTTCTGGATGGGCGATGGTGCGATCGCTGTATATGCCAAAGATAAAGTGCGCTTAATGGGTAAACCTGATGGTGGAGAGTTTGCTGGGCAAACCCGTTTCTTAGATCGCAGTTTTGCACAACAGTTTGGTAGTCGCGTCAATATTGGCTATTACGGTGATTGTGAAGCTGTGATTTTAATGACAGATGGTATTTCCGATCCGCGTTTTGAAACGGATGCTGGGCTTGCGAACCACGAAAAATGGCAGGCATTATGGCAAGAACTTGAACCACAGTTACAGCAGACACACCCAGATCAAGCTTTATTGGAATGGTCAAAGTTCTTTAGTGCTGGACATCATGATGATCGTACTTTGGCGATTTTATGGAATAAGCCTGTGAGTGTGGATGTGGAGGGTCTTGCCCATGACTAAGATTATCCAGTGTCAAACTTTAGATGGTCGGCCAGTTGCATTCGTTGATGAAGTCATTGGCTCAGGAGCAATGAAAGATGTCTATTTTTCTCCTGATAAATCTTATGTAGTGTGTTTTTTTACGAAAGAGAAAAACAGTTTTTATCAATCACAAGCAGAATTAGAGCGCCAAAAAGATCGTTTAAAAGAAATTGTCGGCAATAAATGGCAAGGAATTTTTAATAGTGCTGGTGGTGATTATTGGAAGAATGTGTTTTGTTGGCCTGATGGTCTAGTGGAATATAATGGTTTGCTTGGAATCACAGCTCCGACCTATCAACAGGCATTTTTCTTTGAATATGGTTCTAAAAATAATGACTTTTTAGGTATCAAGGGTAAGGAAAAAGAAGGGAAATGGTTTGCCAGTGCTAATAACCAAAATCGCTTCCTTGACGAACGAGAAAAAGGTACATGGCTGAATTATTTAAAAATTTGTATTTTAATTGCCCGTGCTGTGCGTCGTATGCATGCAGCAGGTTTGGCGCATTCAGATTTATCCTACAAGAATATTTTGATTGATCCTGTAACTGGCCGTGCCTGTGTAATTGATGTTGATGGTTTGGTCGTGCCTGGAAAATATCCACCTGATGTGGTCGGAACGCCTGATTTTATTGCACCTGAAGTGGTGAAAACCAATCATTTAAAAAGAGATGACCTACAGCGGAATCTTCCGAATATCATGACTGATCGCCATGCTTTGGCAGTATTGATCTATATGTATTTGCTGTATCGGCATCCATTGCGTGGTGGGTTAGTGCATGATCTCAATGATCCTCAACGAGATGAAAATCTCGCAATGGGTGAACAAGCTTTATTTATTGAACATCCAACGGATCATCGTAATCGAGTCAAAGTAAGTCAAGTTCGTCCGAGTGCTTTACCTTGGGCTGATCCAGAAAAAATTCCTTTTGATGTGACAGGTCCTTATTTAAAAGAACTGTTTTTACAAAGCTTTGTGACAGGTTTGCACCAACCACAACAGCGACCTTCTGCCAATGATTGGGAAACTGCTTTGGTTAAAACTGTGGATTTGATTCAGCCATGCTTAAATAGTGATTGTGGTCAAAAATGGTATATATTTGATAATACAACAAAACCAGAATGTCCATTTTGTGGCACAGCCTTTAAAGGCAAGCTACCTGTACTGAACCTCTATTCGGCACGGCAAGAAGGCAGTTTTAGACCCGATAATCATCGTTTAATGGTTTGGACTGGACAATCGCTTTACCCGTGGCATGCCAATAATCTGATTGCGCCGAATGAGCGTCTGACTGCTGAGCAAACTAAACGTGTGGGTTATTTTATTTTTCATCAAGGGCAATGGTGGTTGGTCAATGAAAATTTACCTGATTTGATGGATGTAGCAACGAAGACAGTCGTGCCGATTGGTACAAAAATTGAATTAACAGATGGCAAGCAAATTTTATTATCCCGTCAGGATGGCGGGCGTTTAGTGGTGGTTCAGATGGTAGTGTGTTCTTCATGATAAAGTTAAATTTAAATGCTCCACAAATTGATGAAACAAAGGTTATTTCTCCGCATTCAATTGGAATTTGGTTTACACAAGCGCATTCTTGTCAAAGAGATTTGGTCTTAGCTGCAAAGCAGATGCGTTCAGATTTTCCGATTCATATCATCGCATCTCATCAGGATTTGCGCCCTGAAATTACATCTGCTGCGGATATCGCCTTACAAGAGCCTATTCTGTCAGAACGAGTAGAATGGGTGTTAGAGCAAGCACAGCGCTTACAGGTTAAATTGATTGTTGCTGGACGATTTGGACGTATTTATTTAGAGCAAAAGCATCGTTTTGATGCGCTTGGTATTCGTCTAATGGCAGGCTGTGATACCGCAGAAAATGTAGGGCAGCTACATGATAAATCAGCATTTACACAAATTTGTACAGAGCATGATATTCCTGTTGTGCCTGCAACGACTGTTGAAACAGCGGATCAATTACAAACTGCTTATGATGAATGGTCAGCGCAAGGTGATGTCTGTGTAAAGCCTGTGACAGGGGTATTTGCTTCTGGATTTTGGCGTTTAGACCCAAATGCTACACCGTTCGATATGTTTCATAACAGCCAAAATTTTAAAGCTCATCCACAGACCTTTATTGAAAGTTATCGTCAGCTTACACAAACCCCTGCCTATTTGGTGATGCCATTTTTATCTGGGCATGAATGTTCTGTTGATATGTTCTGTGTTCATGGTGAAGTGCGTTATGCCGTGGCTCGTTATAAACATCGTGGTGATTATCAAACCTTAACCTTAGATGATCCTGCAATTGATCTTGGGCGACGCGTAGCACGTTTATTTCATTGTGATGGTTTAGTGAATATGCAGGCGCGTTATAACCATGTCGGTGAACTCTATATTTTAGAAGTCAATCCACGACCTTCAGGTGGAATTAGTCATACCTTCCATAGTGGTGTTAATTTAGTGGTTGCTCTTATTTCAGAGTTTCTTGAGCATGAGTACCAAGCGGAAGTTTTGTCTAGCAATATAACAGTTCGAAATATTAGTCAAAGTCTGCAAGTTTAACTTCCAGATTTGATCACTAAATATACTTTTTACTGATTTGAATGATAAAAATTTATGATTAAGATTGAATTGCAGCGCGGCACATTAACCTTACAGCCTAGCAAAGATAATGTATGGCAATGGCAAGATTTATTAGGTTTTGCCGAACGTATTAACCCAAAACGTGCTTTTTTATTTGTATCAAAAGTATTGGGGCGGCATATTCCAGTGAGTCCTGTGATTATTCGCCAAGCTTTTACTGATTTAGCACAACAAGTTCCTGCAAATTTACCTGAACCTGTTTTGGTGATTGGGATGGCAGAAACCGCCGTTGGTTTGGGAGCAGGTGTGCATCAGGTGTTACAACGACAGTATCCTGATGCTTTGTATGTCACAACGACTCGACATCCTGTGGCAGACGCGCCATTACTCGTTCGTTTTTTAGAAGAACACAGTCATGCGCAAGATCAACTGTTATATAGCTCTGCTGATCCAGAAATTCATGCTCAGATCTTAGCGAGTAAAAGTATTGTTATGGTTGATGATGAAGCTTCGACAGGGAAAACCTTTATTAATCTGATCTCAGCTTTGCAGAATGCAGGTTTAAATGAGATTTCGCATGTGGTGACTGCAACTTTAGCGGATTGGTCATCAGGGATTCATATTTCAGGTCTAGAGTGTCAATCTGTGGCGTTGATGACAGGCACATGGCAATGGCAAGATGCTGAAAATCCTAAAAAAATTGAGATGCCAAAAGTCGATACGATTGCATTTGGTGAATTTGAAGCTTTAGCGCAACCGACATGGGGACGCTTACCCGTAAAGGATACAACTGCACATATTCGACTCTCTGCTCAAGCACAAGAAAGAATCTTGGTTTTAGGCAGTGGTGAATATGTTTGGTCTTCTTTTTTATTGGCGGAACATTTACAGCAACAAGGTGCAGATGTGAAATTCAGTGCGATTACACGTTCTCCTATCGCAGAGGGACATGCGATTCAGTCGGGATTGGCATTTTCAGATAACTATGGTCTAGGTATTCAAAATTTTGTCTATAATATCAATCCAGTAGCGTATGATCGTATCCTTATTACGGTTGAAACGACGAAAGATTCAGTGGCGACCGAATTATTAGCTGCGTTACCAAATGCCGAAGTAATTAGTGCTGTAGATTACCCTCACCATATTTCTTAATTGTATGTTTTTATGACTGATTTTTTATTAAGTTCAACTCCCGTTTTAGCTCCAATTATGTTAGTTGATTTGGATGATACTTTATTTCAAACACATCGACGAATTACGCCTCAACCTGACTTCAAAATGGCAACGACCGATAAACAAGGGCAAGCTTTGGCGTATATGAACCCTGTACAACAACATTTTGTGCAATGGTTATTACAAAGTACGCATGTGATTCCAGTGACTGCACGTAGTGCGGAAGCACTGTCTCGTGTCCATTTGCCATTTCAGTATGGCGCGGTATGTTCTCATGGTGGAACTGTTTTAAATGCTGATCTGTCAATTAACCAAGATTGGCATTCACAGATGCAACAGGTTTTACTGCCTTATAAAGCGCGGTTGCAGGCTTTGATGCAAGTGATACAACAAGCAGTTGACTTCGGCTCAATTCGGACATGGATCGTTGAAGAACAAGGTTTGGGTTTATATCTTGTTGCCAAGCAAAATACTGAAAATGACAATCCATATGCGCCGAATTTTTTACCTGAATTATTGAATAGTTTGAGTGACGAATTATTAGATGGGTTTTATTTTCATTTGAATGGTAATAATTTGGCGTTTATCCCAAAACCTGTCAGTAAAGCTAATGCAGCCCGTTTTTTATTGCAACAGTTTGCGTCTCAACAACGCCCAATTTTAGGTTTTGGTGATAGTTTGTCTGATGTTGAATTTTTAAATTTATGCGATTGGTGGGGCATGCCAAATCATAGCCAATTGAATCGTTGGGTCAAACATAACTTGGCGCAACAATATGTAAAAGAAGGGTATTATGGCGATTATCAATAAGCAACAAGCCGATGCACTGATTTCAAAACAAGGGTTTAGTGGCAGTTATTTACCTGAACAAGTGATCTTTTTATTGCGCCGCACTCATATTCAGGCGACGGATACCGTAGAGAAAGAGCATTTAATTCAGTCTGGGCAAAAGCACTATTCTCAGATGATTAGTCAGGAACATGCACCTTCTGAACGTCATTTAGTATTGTATGAAAATGCTTTGCAACAAGGGCAGCAACGTTTGGCGGAGAATGTACAACAGTTGGCTCAAACATTGGTAACAGAATTTGTTGAGCCAATTGTATTAGTCAGTTTTGTTCGTGCAGGTGTGCCTTTAGGTGTGTTGCTTTATCATGCTTTACAAGATTTGGGTCGTCCTTGTATCCATTATGGGGTAAGTATTCTTCGTGATCGAGGAATTGATTTTGCAGCATTAGAAACCATTATTGCCAAGCATGGACATCAATCCATTGTGTTTGTAGATGGTTGGACAGGCAAAGGTGCAATTCGACAAGAATTACAGCGTAGTTTGGGAGGTGACCCTCGTTTTGCCAATCGACCACTGCCTTTGGTTGTATTGTCTGATATTGGGGGCTGTGCATGGTTGGCTGCAAGTGGTGATGATTGGTTGATTCCGTCAGGAGTGTTGGGTTCAACAATTTCAGGTTTAATTTCGCGAACGATTTGTGAGGGTGAACCACTGAAAGCCGAAGAGATTAATGCGCAAAATATTGACCAATGGCATAGTTGTATTGAATATACTCAGCTAGAAAAATTTGATCAATCACAACAATTTATTGAAAAAATTAACCAAATCCGCCGTCAATGTGCAGTTCAACCGAATGCAGTTTGGACAGAAACACAACGGCAAAAACAACAGCAACAAAGCCAGCAAGTGATTCAAGACTTGGCACAGCAATATCAGATCACCAACTTAAATCGAATTAAGTCGAGTATTGCAGAAGCAACACGTGCAATTTTGCGCCGTGTGCCTGATTTGGTGTTATTACGAGATGCCGATGATGCGGATACTGCTTTATTACGCCATCTTACGGATATTACCCAGACACCAACCAAAGTCGTTGGTGATCAAATTGCACCCTATCGTGCCATTACATTAATTCAAAAATTAGGGAAAAACTAATATGTTATCTGCATTGTCATTGGGGGCAACGTTATATATGCCAGCCACGCGACCAGATTTGTGGCAAGTGGTCAACGGTGAAAAATATCCTGAATTACGTTCAGTTGTATTATGTTTAGAAGATGCCGTGGTCGAGCATGATGTTGAATTTGCGAAAGAGAATTTAAAAAAATTATTACAACATTTACAACAGAATCAAAGAAACTCACAGCATCCACAGTTATTTATTCGTCCTCGTCATTTGGAGATGGCAGAAGAACTGATGCAATGGGCAGAGATTCCGTTATTAGATGGTATGGTTTTACCTAAATTTGGCTTATCTAATTTGAATCAATGGCATTCTATTTTATCATCTGATTTAAAACTGATGCCGACCTTAGAAACGCCTGATACCTTTGATATGGGAGCGATGAAGGAATTAAGGCAAGCTTTACAACAACAGTTTCATCCCGTATTGGTCTTGCGGATAGGCGGTAATGATTTATTAAATTGTTTGGCATTACGTCGCCCAAATGATATGACTCTATATCAAACGCCAATCGGGGCTTTAATATCGAATTTAGCTGGGCAGTTTTTGCCGTATGGCTTTTCTTTAAGTGCGCCAGTCTGTGAACACTTTAGCCAAGTTAAATTATTGCAAGATGAATTGTACTTAGATATTCAACATGGTTTATCTGGTAAAACCATTATTCATCCAGCACAGATTCCGATTGTGCATCAAGCTTTTCAAGTCAATGAAATTGAATTGAAACAAGCACAAGATATTTTAAATCAAGATGCACAGGCCGTTTTTGCATGTCATGGTTCTATGCTTGAACCTGCGACACATAAACATTGGGCAGAGCGAATTTTAGAGCGAGCTAAAGTTTTTGGTTTAAAAATCTAATTGTCGCTATGATGTAAAAATAATTAAATTTCATTTAAAACAAATCCAAATAATATAAACGAGGGTATCGCAATGCAACAACTCATTACTGGAGCGAATTTAGCTTTAACACAGCCCCAGTTTCAAATAAAAATAAAGACAGCGATGCCCGAACAAATAAGTTTGGATATGAGTGCATATATTCTTAATGCCCAAGCTAAGGTGCGCGGCGATGCGGACATGATTTTTTATGGACAAAAGCAAACGCCAAATCGTAGTGTGGAATTACTAGAATCCACGCATAAGACGCCTTACTTAGCCCAATTTAATGTCAATACCCAATTGTTGGAAGCTGAAATCAGCAAAGTTTCATTTTGTGCTGCAATTGATGGCAACCTGACGATCAATGCAGTTCAGGATATTCAGATTGAGTTGTGGGAAAATGGTCAGTTGTCTGCCACTGCAATGATTAAAAGTGCAGAAAAAACGGAGAAAGCCTTAATCTTGGCAGAAGTTTATCGCTATAAAGAATTGTGGAAATTCCGTTTTGTGAATCA
The DNA here is from genome assembly GCF_027105055.1 of Acinetobacter sp. TR3. NCBI lineage: Bacteria > Pseudomonadati > Pseudomonadota > Gammaproteobacteria > Moraxellales > Moraxellaceae > Acinetobacter > Acinetobacter sp. TR3. Next base: position 1,756,136 of record NZ_CP114264.1, on the reverse strand, counting down.
AGGTTTTAATGGTGGATTAAAACCATTGTCAGAATACTTTGGTGTGGAGATTAGTGATACACCGCCTACTGTTCAAACTGCTCCAGTACCGCCAAAACCTGAGAAGTTAAGTTTAAGTAAGATTAGTTTAGATAAACAAAACAATAAAATTAATCTAACAAAAAAAGATCAGGCTTTTGGTGAAATTAAAATTAATCTGAATTGGAATCAAAAAACAGCGACAAAACAAAATAGCTTTTTTGACAAAATGCTCAATCATGGCAAAAGTGTTGATCTAGATTTGGGTTGTCTCTTTGAGATGCAAGATGGAACGAGGTCAGTGATACAGGCTTTAGGAGACTGTTTTGGAAACTTCCATACCTTTCCATTCATTGAATTGTCTGGTGATGATCGTACAGGAGCATTGCAAGGTGGCGAATGGTTGAGAATCAATGGGAAAAACTGGGATCAGATTCATCGGGTTGTGATTTTCGCATTTATTTATCAAGGTGTTCCAAATTGGGCTGAAACAGATGCTGTTGTGACCATTTATGTACCTGAACAACCACCGATTGAGATTCGTTTGATTGAAGGGCAACCATTCGGCATGTGTGGAATTGTTGAATTAGTGAATCAAAAAGGTAATATTGAAGTGCGACGCCATGTTCAATATGTTAAAGGACATAAAGAACTTGATCGGGCATTTAGTTTTGGATTGCGCTGGGTTGCTGGCAGTAAATAAAAGTAAGATCTAACTTGAAGATTAGATGAAAATATTTTTATAGAAATTAATTTTATATCTATTTTTAAGTATTGAAGACATTAATTATAAATTTTATCGAGGAGAACATACAAAATGGCAATTAGTTTAAATAAAGGGGGAAATCTTTCCCTTAGTAAAACAGATCCTAACTTAGTTCGTATTTTAATTGGCTTGGGTTGGGACGAGCGTGCAACGGATGGAGCAGCATTCGATTTGGATGCAAGTGCATTCTTATTAACTGCAACGGGTAAGGTTCGTGGTGATCATGACTTTATTTTTTATAATCAACTTAAATCACAAGATCATTCGGTTGAACACACAGGTGATAACCGTTCTGGTCAAGGGGATGGTGATGATGAAACATTATTGGTTGATTTATCGAAAGTGTCACCTGAGATTGAAAAAGTTGCCATTACCGTAACGATTCATGATGCACAAGCACGTGGACAAAACTTTGGTCAGATTGCGAATGCTTTTATTCGTATTGTGAACCAAGACACCAATGTTGAAGTGGTTCGTTTTGATTTAGCAGAAGACTATTCAACTGAAACAGCAATGGTTTTTGGCGAAGTTTATCGCCATAACGGTGAGTGGAAGTTCAAGGCTGTGGGTCAAGGCTATGCTGGCGGACTTGCAGCAATGTGCCAACAATATGGTATTCAAGTCGGTTAAGTTTAATTTTTAAATTATGACGATAAGATTTTATCAAAAAGGGGCACAATGAAACATTTTCGTTTCTCAATTATTTTCACGGTAATCTGCTTAGCGTTATCCGCTTGGTGGGGTTTCAGCCATGGACCAGAGGCAGGTATTCAAACCATGCTTCGCGTTTTATTAATTACTGCCATTTTAGCAGTGATGGAGGTTTCTCTATCTTTTGATAATGCAGTGGTGAATGCTTCGATCTTACGTCATTGGGATGAGTTCTGGAAAAAGATATTTTTAACGGTCGGCATTCTGATTGCTGTATTTGGGATGCGTTTGATTTTCCCAATTGTGATTGTTGCAATCACAGCAGATATGGGAATGGTTGATGTTGTTAAAATGGCGCTCAATGACCCAGTCCATTATTCAGAAAAACTGCTTGCGCACCATGCTGAAATTGCAGCTTTTGGTGGCATGTTCTTATTGCTTGTTTTCTTGAATTTCTTGTTTGACGATGGAAAGGATACGCACTGGTTTCACTGGTTGGAATCACGACTAGCGAATCTTGCCAATGTTCCAGCAATGTCTGTATTTGTTGCCATGATTGCATTGCTGATTATGGTGAGTTTAGTGGATATGGAAACTAAACTGGTGGTGACTTTAGCCGGTATTTGGGGGATTGTGGTATATGTCGGTGTTCAGGCACTAGGACATTTACTTGAAAGTAGTCAGACAGAAGAAAGTGATGAAAGTCAGGATGAATCAAAAGCATCAGGCGCATCTAGTACGATTGTAAAAGCAGGTATTGGTGGATTTCTTTACTTAGAAGTGCTTGATGCATCATTTAGTTTTGATGGTGTTATTGGTGCATTCGCAATTACTACTGATGTTGTGGTGATTATGCTTGGTTTGGCAATTGGAGCAATGTTTGTCCGTTCGATGACGATTTATTTGGTTGAGAAAGGCACATTAGAAGCATTTGTATTTTTAGAGCATGGCGCAATGTATGCGATTGGTATTCTTGCTGCAATTATGCTTTATACAGGTACAGGTGGTCATGTTCCTGAAGTTGTGACAGGATTGATTGGTGTCGCTTTCATTATCTGGGCAATTTTTTCATCGATTGCTTATGAGAAACGACAAGCAAAATCTTTATAAAATATATAGATATAGTAGAGAAAATCTGTTATATCAAATGAGAATCAATATTTATTTGAACAGTAGAATAAGGAGTACACTTCAATGGCAATTAGTCTAACCAAAGGCGGAAATGTTAGCTTAACAAAAGAAGCCCCTGGAATTACCAAAACGACAGTAGGTTTGGGTTGGAATCCTCGTGTAACTGATGGTCAAGCATTTGACTTAGATGCGATTGCATTTCTTGTCACTGAAAGCGGTAAAGTACGTGCTGATAATGATTTTATTTTCTTTAATAACTTAAAATCATCTGATGGTTCAGTCGTACACAATGGTGACAACCGTACTGGCGAAGGCGCAGGCGATGATGAGACACTGAGCGTTGATTTAAGTAAAGTCCCAGCGGATGTTGCTAAAGTGATTTTTGCAGTGACTATTTATGATGGTCAAGGGCGTAACCAAAACTTTGGTCAAGTTGCAAATGCTTATATCCGTGTTTGTAATGACGCAGGCGGTAGTGAAATCGCACGTTATGACTTATCTGAAGATAGCAGCACAGAAACAGCAATGATTTTTGGTGAACTGTATAAAAATGGTAGCGAATGGAAATTCCGTGCCATTGGTCAAGGTTTTGCAGGTGGTTTAGGACCTTTAGCAGCATCTTTTGGTGTAGCTGTATAATTGATCCCATATCAGAGGATGATACTTCGGTATTGTCTTCTGATCATTACTATAAAATATAAATGAAAAAATAGGCAATTGTGTCATATGCTGAGTTTAATTCGTGGGCAAAAAATTAAATTAGATGATCTTTTACAAGGACAAAGTTCTTTTTATATTCACATTGAATATCAAGCCAATTTCGCTTTAGATATCGCTAGTTTTGGATTAGATCCAGCATATAAATTAAGCGATGAACGTTATATGACGTTCTATAATCAGCCTAAAACACCATGCCAAGCAGTGCAACTAACGGATAATCAAGCTCAGTCTAGTCGTTTTTCGATTGATTTAACAAAATTACCGCCGACGATTCAGCATTTAGTGATGACCATTGCTATTGATGGTCAGGCAGTGATGTCACAGACACAACATATCTTAGTTCAAGTTCTGAATTTACAGCAGCAAGTCATTGCTGAGTTTAGGCTTGATGGTCATATGTTTGATCAGGAACGTGCTGCAATGCTAATCGAAATTTATCGCAAAGATAATGTTTGGCGATTAGCTGCCAATGGACAGGGTTTTAGTGCGGGTTTAGCTGCATTGATTCAACATTTTGGTGGTGAAGTGGCAGAAGAAGCTGCTCCTCAAGTCACCGTACCACCATTAACCAGTATTGATTTAAAGAAAAAATTGTCTTTAGAAAAAGCAGAAAAAACAGGCAATGCTTCGATTATTGACTTGACCAAAAAATCATTGGTTCAGTTAGAAAAGAAAAATTTACTTGGAATAACGGCTCGTGTTGCCCTCGTTTTAGATGCATCTGGTTCGATGGATGGACAATATCGTCGTGGTGATGTTCAGAAAGTGGTGAATCGTTTAATGCCTTTAGCGATTCACTTTGATAATGATGGAAGTTTTGAGTGTTGGGCATTTGCAGCTAAAACAGCACAGCTAGATGAAGTCACACTAAGCAATGTAAATGACTTTATTAATACGACCCAACGAGGCTGGAAAAATTGGCAAGTTGGCGCTCGTTTCAATCAAGAGATTCCAGCCATTGAGGCAGTCATTAATTATTATCAAAAATTCACAGATAAGATTCCCACTTTTGTACTCTTTGTTTCGGATGGTGGTGTAGGCAGCCGAAGAGAAATGCAAAAAATCTTAACCCAAGCTGCAAAATTGCCAATTTTCTGGCAGTTTGTTGGCATTGGTGGGCGAGATTATGGGGCATTAGAAAAATTAGATGATCTAAAAGGGCGAGTGGTTGATAACTGTAATTTTTTTAGTTTAGATCGAATAGACAGCGTTTCTGATGATCGTTTATATGAATTGCTGTTAGAAGAATTTCCTGATTGGTTGAAAGCTGCAAAACAACATCAAATTATTGAGAATTAAGGGTTAGATAATATGGCTCAATTTAGTTTAGTCGGTTCACCAGAACCATTCTTACATGTTGCGATGCGCCGTGGCGATAAGATTTATTGCGAAAGTAATGCAATGGTGATGATGGAAGACCCATTGGAACTCAAAGGGCGTTTGCAAGGTGGTTTAATGCAGTCCTTATTGCGCCGTTTTGCTAACGATGAATCATTATTTCAACAACATATAGAAGCAGTGCGCGGAGATGGGGATTGTTTACTTTCCGCAGCATTAGATGGTGATATGCAAATTCTTGATGTTGGCGCAACGCAATATATATTAAGTGATGGTGCCTTCGTAGCAGCACATAATTCGGTGGAGATCAAAGCACGTCTAAATAGTAGTCTTGGTGGTGCTTTCTTTGGAAATACGGGTGGTTTTCTCGTTATGGAAACCAGTGGACAAGGTCAGGTGGTTGTTGCAGGTTGCGGTACATTATTTGAAATTGAGGTTGAGCCAAATAAAGAGATTGTAATTGATAATGGTCATGTCGTATGTTGGGATTCACGCCTAAATTACAGTTTATCTGTTTCTACCTCACAGAGTAGTGGACTCTTAGGTAATTTGATGAATAGTGTCATGAGTGGTGAGGGCATGGTGTTACGTTTTTCAGGTAAGGGCAAAGTTGTCATTTGTTCACGTAATCGCCAAAACCTTCTTGCATGGTTACAGAGTAAATTGAGTCCACGTTCAAATCAGTAATTTTTACAACGAAAAATCATTTAAAACATTTATTTAACAAAGAGGGCTTAATGATGGCGATTAATTTAGAAAAAGGGCAAAAAATCAATTTGCAAAAAGCAGATGGTAGCAGCTTACAACAAATTTTTCTTGGTGTTGGTTGGGATGTTGCCAAGAGTAAAGGCTTTTTAGGTTTTGGTGGTGGTAGTGCAGATATTGACCTTGATGCCTCAGTGATTTTGTTTGATGAGAATAAACAAGTTGTCGATGTTGTTTATTTTGGGCAATTACGCAGTAAGGATGGCAGTATTACCCATTCTGGCGATAATCTCACAGGTGCGGGTGATGGCGATGATGAAGTTATTCGTGTGAATCTGACGCAAGTGCCAAGTCAAGTGAAATCATTGGTTTTTACGGTGAGTAGTTTCCGTGGTCAAACTTTTGAAAAAGTAGAAAATGCATTCTGTCGTTTGGTTGATCAAGCAAGCAATCAACAAATTGCGAGTTACAAATTGTCTTCACAAGGCGGTCATACAGGTCTAATTATTGCGAAAATCTATCGCCATAATGACGCGTGGAAAATGCATGCGATTGGTGAGAATGTACATGGTCGTACTTTCCAAGATATCGTGCCATATGTATTGCCACATATCTAAAAAGTAATGTTAAAACCTGCCGACATGGTTATAGCAATCATGTCGGCAGGTTTATTTAAGAAATAGATAAAAGATATTCTTGTAAAATATTTCGCATGTTTTTAGGAATTGCTGTACTTTTTCGATTTTCACGATCTACAAATACATGCACGAAATGTCCTTGTGCTGCCGCTTCAAATTGATCTTGTTTAAAAATTGCCAGTTCATATCTAAGCGAGGAGTTGCCGATTTTTCCAATCGCAACACCAACCTCAACGACTTCTGGAAAGGAAAGCTCTTGCAAAAAACTACAGGCAGAGTCAACCACTAAGCCAATAATTTCACTGTTGTGAATGTCAAATCCTGTTTTTTGAATCAGTAAAGAATTGGCAGCGGTATCAAAATAACTATAGTAGGTCACATTGTTCACATGACCATAAATATCATTATCAGCCCAACGAGTTTGGATCGGGAAGAAAAACTTAAATTGCTCTCGTGTTTTTAAAATAGGTTTGGTCATGCATAAATCGCCTGATAGATCTGTAATGCGTCTTGCTCGGTCATTTCCCTTGGATTGTTTTGCAACAGTCTGGTTTGTAGCATTGCATCTTTTGCTAACTGAGGTAACTTCGCCTCAGGAATGTCTAAATCTTTTAATTTCAATGTTAATCCACTTTGGTCCAAATGATTCTCCATATGATCAATAAATAGATCACATAAACCATCGGTACAACCTGTACTACGTGGATCTAACAATTGCGTGAGTTCTGCATACTGTTGCTTAGCTTTAGGTGCATTAAACTTTAGCACTTCAACTAAAACTAAGGCATTGGTATGTCCGTGTGAAAGATGGAAATGTCCGCCCAATGGATAAGCGAGGGCATGGACTGCTGCGACTGGGGCATTAGCAAATGCTTGACCAGCAAGCATTGAACCGACCAACATATTCTGGCGAGCTTCTAGATCAGCACCATTTTTCAATACCTTAGCTAAATTATGATTTAATAATTTCAGTGCATTTCTGGTTAACATATCTGCATAGAAGTTCTTTTTAACATTTGAAGTGTAGGCTTCAATTGCATGTACCATCGCGTCAATACCTGTTGCCGCTGTGATATGAGCAGGTAACCCTTGCGTAAATGTTGCATCTAAAATTGCGACATCTGCATATAGAATTGGAGAAACCACGCCCATTTTTGTGGTTGCGCCAGTGGTTACGATCGAGATCGGGGTGACTTCCGAACCTGTTCCTGCTGTTGTTGGAATAAGAATGAGTGGTAAACGCGGTGCTTTAGCTTGGTTTACCCCATAGATTTCACTCAGTTTTTGCTGTTGTTTAGGGTGTGCGAGCAAGGCAATGATTTTAGCCACGTCCATGGAACTACCACCACCAAAACCGATGATCACATCAATTTGCTCTTGTGTCGCAAAATCAACAGCTTCTAATACAATATGCTCTGGTGGATCTGCTTGGATATCGGAATAAATAATATACTCAAGACCAATCTGAGTCAGGATTTCTAAAATGGGCTGATGCAATTGATGCTGTATCATCCCTGCATCGGTCACAATGAATGCTTTTTGATAATTTTGTTGAGTAAGCACATTTTTAAGTTCTTGTATCGAACCTAGCCCCGAGATAATGTTGGGAACAGTTTGAAATTGAAACGGGTTCATACATACATCCTTATTTTCATCATAAATACATCATTTTTATATCAAGTGAGTATAAGTTTCACTGTCCAAATAAATTAGCATAAGATGCTGTTAAAAAGTGTAGCTTTGAAGCGATTCTGCCATTTTGAAACTGTTATGGTGATGTCTGTGGGTCTTGGGATCAAACCAGATTGAAATATTTTCTCGCTTGATTAAAGCTTGGTTATACGAGGACCAATTGGTGTACGGTAGATTTTAGGTGCAGGTTTCTTCATCTAGAAATTATATTGCTGAAGAAGCCTTCAAGAATAGCTTTGTGCAACAAAGCCATATTCATCGTTACTATTTCCTTTCAAATCAAAGCAATTTTTGACAAAATACCTGATGTCACAATGGTCAATTCACGTATGATCACATTTAAGCAGTTTGCAGGAATTTTGTATGCAATATTTATATTTTTTTAAAAAACAAAATCTTGGAATGTTTTTTTAATGGAAACACCATATAGGGTTCTATGCGTTTGTTTAGGGAATATTTGTCGTTCTCCTACAGCAGAAGCAATTCTCAGACATTATTGTGAGACTCATGGTTTAAATGTGGTGGTCGATTCCGCGGGAACCAGTAATTATCATCCAAACAAAGCCCCTGATTTACGTAGTCAAAAACATGCCATACAACGTGGATATGATTTATCGACATTAAGAGCAAGACAAATTGTTTTAGCAGACTTTGTGGAGTTTGATCTTATTCTTGCGATGGATCATGAAAATTTTGATGATATTCAGGCATTAATATCAAAAGCGGTAAAACAATTCGGTGCTGATCGAATTCGAGCCAAGATCGCATTGATGAGTGAGCATGACCCTCATTTTATGCAACAAGCTGTTCCTGACCCTTACTACGGTGGATCGGATGGATTTGATCGAGTACTTGATCAATGTGAATCTAGCAGCCAAGCATGGGTTAACGTTTTTAAAAAGCAAATGAAAGTAGAGTAATAGGATTTAATTTAATATGCAGGTACAAGCACAAGTTCAGCTTAAAAACTTAAATACATTAAATTTGAATGCTATTGCTTCGCATTATGTTCAAATCAATCATCCTGATGATGTGATCGAGGCATTGAACTTTGCTGAGCAACACAATTTAAATGCTTTGATTTTATCTGGTGGAAGTAATGTGTTATTACCCCAACAGATTCAAGCTTTGGTGTTGCATTTAAATATACAAGGGATAAATGTTCTCGCTGAAGATGAAAATACCATCACAGTTAAAGTAGGTGCTGGGCAAGTATGGCATGACTTTGTGTTGTACAGCACTCAACAACAATGGTTTGGTTTGCAAAACCTCGCACTCATTCCTGGTTTAGTGGGTGCATCACCTGTGCAGAATATTGGTGCCTATGGTGTTGAAGTTGGCGAGTTTATCGATTCTGTTCAAGTCTATGATCGTCAACTAAAAATGTTTGACTGTATTTCAGGTTCAGACTGTCACTTTGCTTATCGCCATAGTATTTTCAAAGATTATCCAAATCGCTACATCATCGTGAGTGTTACTTTCAAATTACTAAAAAAGGTCGATTTGAAGTTGAACTATGGTGATCTTAAACAAGCAGTTGGAGATGAACTGACCGCTGAAAATTTACAAAATCAGGTGATTCATATTCGTCAAAGTAAATTGCCTGATCCAAAAGAATTTCCAAATGTTGGAAGCTTTTTTAAGAATCCAATTTTGACTGAAGCTGAATTTGGTAAAATTGCTCAGCATTTTCCAAATATTCCCCATTATCCTCAAGCACATAGCAATGTTAAAGTTGCGGCGGGTTGGTTGATTGATCAAACAGGTTGGAAAGGTAAACAACTTGGTTCGGTTGGAATGTTTGATAAACAGGCATTGGTGTTAGTGAATTATGCAGATGCGACATTAGCTGATGTTAAAAATACCTATCAAACAGTACAAAGTGATGTAAAACAGAAGTTTAATATTCAATTAGAACCTGAACCAGTGTTGTATAGTGAGCAAGGCTTAATCCAAGCGCATCATGTATAAGGAATTTTATGGATAAAGTACATTGGATGATTGGCTTAGTACGAATCATAACTATATTTTTCGTGCTATTAGGCTGCTTTGTACTTTTTTTATATTCGCCATTTTATTCGCAATTGGTTGTAAAGGGGCTAAACCGATTTGTGCCTGTTGATGTGAATGAAGTTGCCGCACAAAGTCAGAAACCAGCTGCGTTAAGCGAGCATGAAACTTTGGAGCCGGGGTCTAATTTGTGGATTGCGCGCCAAGCTTATCTCAAGTTAATGGAAAAAACATTTCAGTCTGAAAAACCTGAAGATTTGAGATTAATTCAAGCACGTTATAAATTATTACAACAATTGATCATCGAAGAGCAAGAACGCGAAAATGTAGAAGAAAATCAGCAAACGAATATTCCATTAATGACGGAAAAGTCAGAACAGGAACAAGAAAGTTCTGCTGTAGCAGCAAGTACGCCAATGGATTTTTTACAGTGGAATACGCCTGATAATCAGGCTTTAATGGGGAAATATATTGCTTTTTTAGAAACATATCCTGTTGAATTACCTGTTTATCCAGATGAAAAAGAGGAGACAAATAAAGATTTAGTTGAGCTGAAGAAGAACAAGGATGGAATGAACGAGTCGCAAGGATTGTCTCAGCCATATGCAATTGTTGTTTTAGGTGGTGGCTTGACACTTGGTGCAAATGGTAAAGATATTGTTGTAAATAACTATACACGTCTTCGATTGGAAAAAACTTTGCAAGTCGAAAAGCAGTATCCTCTTCCTATTGTTTTAAGTGGTGTTGAAGCACCTTATATGCAAGCTTGGCTGAAAGAACGCGGTATAGAAGCGAAGCTTCTAGAAAATAGAAGTATGAATACCTGTGAAAACTCCCGATTTAGTTCATTATTACTGCAAAAGAAAGGTGGCGCACCGACAGTCATTCTCATCACAGATGAATATCATATGCCACGAACAAGACGTTTATTTGCACTCAATGGAATTGAAACTGTTCCTGTGATCGCACCGATGCCAACCACATTGACAGACTGGCGACCAAGTGAACAAAACTATGATCACAGTCGTCGTGCTAACTATGAATTGCTAGCAACGATTCGTGATACGCTTTTTGGCTCAAGTGATTGTCGAGAGATACCATAATATGTCCAATATTCCATTTTTAAATCCGACAATACTTAAACAATTGGATTTACCTATCCCCAATAGAGAAACAACGCCTCAGCTTTTAGAGCCGCTTGATTTATCAAAAATAATAGAACCTTCAAAAGCACTACAAGCCTATAGAAAGCTTTATGGTTTAGATTCACTTGAATGCGAACACTGGCAAGGTTATGTTGAAATGCCATTATTTCGTTTACATGTACAAGTATTTCAGCCTCAACGCGAAAAGATTTTAGGTACTGTATGCTTATTACATGGATACTTAGAGCATAGTGGTATTTATCAACCAATTATAAAAGAAATTCTTGATCAAGGATTCAGTGTTATTACATACGATCTGCCCGGTCACGGATTAAGTAATGGCTCATCAGCAAGTATTCAGAATTTTGATCATTACCAGCAAGTGTTGCATGCAGTTTATGATGTTGTTCGTAGTGCTATACAATTACCAAAACCATGGTTAGGAATAGGGCAAAGTACTGGTGGTGCGATTTGGATGCATCATTTACTTGAATTTGCTGAGCGTAGAGAAGATCCGATCGTTAATCGAGTATTGCTCTTATCGCCATTGATTCGACCCGCAAAAACAGCTTGGTGGCATAACTCTGTTGGCTTAGGAATTATTCGTCGTATAAAGAGCCAAGTACCACGACATTTCCGTCGTAATAATCATAATCCTGAATTTTTAAGATTTATTCGCCTAACTGATCCATTACAGCCTCGAATGATGGGGATGGATTGGATTTTAGCAATGTCTAAATGGATGTTAGAAATGGAACATCGACCTGCATGTCGTATTCCTGTATGGCTTGCTCAAGGTGCACTCGATCAAACAGTAGATTGGCGTTACAACATTGAATATATTCGCCGAAAATTTAGATTACAGACCTTGTTGATGCTGGAAGAGGGTTCACATCAATTGATTAATGAGCGTGCAGATATTCGAGCTGCTTTGACTGGATTGATTCCAGCATTTTTACATGCAAAACCAAATCACCACTATTACTAGTGGTGATTTTTTATAGCTTAAGCATTACTAGAATTAGAATGTATTAGCATCTGCTAATTTCCACATTCTATAGTAGAAATTTTCCTCATCGTTCAGATCATTTTGCAGTAATTCATTTTCTTTGAGAAAAAAATGAATTTGTGCATAATTTTTGATTTCACGATCATTCATACGCTGGGCAAGATGATGGGCTTTAATATCAGATGGATGCTTTAAGCCTGCAGCTGCAATCATTTCTGATAATGCATATAATGTATTTTTATGAAAATTAAATACACGTTCTGCTTTAGTCGGGACATCTATCGCTTTTTGACGATCTTGATCTTGCGTTGCAACTCCAACAGGACATTGGTTCGTATGACAACTTTGCGCTTGAATACATCCCACAGCAAACATAAAGCCTCGTGCTGAATTAACCCAATCAGCGCCCAAAGCAAAGCTGCTCGCAATATCAAAAGCACTAATCATTTTTCCACTGGCACCAATTTTGATTTGTTGTCGTAAGCCTGCACCTATTAAAGTGTTATGTACAAAGCGTAAGCCTTCTCTTAAGGGAGTGCCGATATAATCACTAAATTCAATTGGTGCTGCACCTGTCCCCCCTTCAGAGCCATCAACGACGATAAAGTCAGGGATGATTTTGGTTTCAAGCATCGCTTTGACAATACTCATAAATTGCCAAGGTTGACCAATACACAGTTTAAAACCCACGGGCTTTCCACCAGATAGCTCTCTAAGTTTTTGAATAAAGAACATCATTTCGATAGGTGTGTTAAAACTTGGATGTTTTGCAGGAGAAATACAATCTTGGTCTCTAGAAACACCTCGTATTTCTGCAATTTCCTGCGTAATTTTGTGTTTTGGTAATATTCCACCATGTCCGGGTTTCGCGCCTTGAGAGAGTTTGAGCTCAATCATCTTAATTTTTGGATTTTGTGCTTGTTGTCTAAATTTCTCAGGATCAAATAATCCATCAACAGTACGACATCCAAAATAGCCACTTGCAATTTGCCATACGATGTCACCACCATTTTCCAGATGATAAGGGCTCAAGCTACCTTCGCCTGTATCATGATAGAAATTTCCTAGATGAGCGCCTTTGTTGAGTGCACGAATTGCATTCGCACTTAAACTTCCAAAACTCATGGCAGAAATATTCATTATGGATGCACTGTAGGGTTGACTACATTGGCTATTGCCAATCTTTACGCGAAAAGTGCTTGGGTCGGCAGGCGGGCATGGAGAAATTGAATGAACGATAAAGCGATAGTTTGGTTCATAAACATCAATAATTGAACCAAATGGTTTGTCTGCATTTTCATTTTTTGCACGTTGATAAACAAGACTACGTTGCATTCTTGAAAAGGGTAATGCATCTTGATCTGACTCTATAAAGTATTGTCTGATCTCAGGTCGAACATCTTCAAAGATAAAACGGAAATGCCCTAAAATCGGATAGTTTCTGAGTATTGCATGCTTTTTTTGCAATAAATCATGTAGACCCAAGAGGCTTAGTAAGCTGGTGACAAGCCATAGCGTATTTAATAACGTATCTGAAATAAAATAATAAATGGTATGTGGTGTATAAATCGTTCTAAACCAAGTAATGGTTAAAGCAGTAAAAATACAAAGAAACCAAACTGAGTGTCTTGAAAAGAAAGTATTAAGTAATTTATGTCTTATTGCTTGAGCAGGGCTAGCCATAGGCAACAATTTCCTATAATTCAGCAGTAGTCAAACCATGCCCTGAACCTATGCAATCTACAAGTAACGAATTGTTAGATTTGATAATTATTTTTAATTGACTTGTAACACATCGGGATTTATTTACTCGATTTTTAAGAATGTCAGATTTTGATATGGCGTGCTTGTTTTTTAAATTTTATTCTAGTGAAAATTCACCTAATTTTGGTGAGATTGAAATCTCATTAAATTACACTATTCATAATTAAATTATGTATTGCATAAATTTAATCTTTCTTGTAGCATGGTTTTATGGATTAAAACCAATACTGAGAATAGGTTTTCTAAAAGATGTATTGGTTGCAGTAAGGACAGGAAAGGTTTCAATCAGGATGTTTTTGAGACACTTATAAAAACACTTGTTACCTTTTCTAGTAAGTTAAGCAGATGCTATTGATTGTTATACATAAGCATGTGTTTAGTATTCAAACGGATGAATTTATCTAAATAAGGGAAACTAGATGGACATTTTAGATAACCCATTAGAACTATGTGGTTTTGCTTTTATTGAGTTTGTTTCGACGGAAAATGGCTTAGATCAAATTTTTGAAACAATCGGTTTTTCTAAAGTCGCAAAACATAAATCTAAAAAAGTTTATTTATGGCGCCAAGGTAATATCAATATCATTTTGAATTATCAGCCTGAATCTTATGCTTCATTCTTCTTCAAAGAACACGGCCCATCTGCATGTGCAATGGGGTTTAGAACCCGCGATGCAGCTAAAGCCTTTAAAAATGCTGTTGAGCTTGGTGCTGAGCCGATGTACACACAAGCTGGACCGATGGAACTCAATATTCCTGCGATTAAAGGAATTGGCGGAATGCCAATTTTCCTTGTTGACCGTGATATTTATTCTAATGACTTTGTCTTCTTTGATGACGTAGATAAAAATCCCAAAGGCGCTGGTTTAAACGAAATTGATCATTTAACTCATAATGTCTATAAAGGGCGTATGGATTATTGGGCAAATTTCTACGAGAAGATTTTTAATTTCCAAGAAATTCGTTATTTTGATATTAAAGGTGAATATACTGGTCTGACTTCAAAAGCTTTGACTGCACCAGATGGCATGATCCGTATCCCATTAAATGAAGATTCAGATAAAGGTAATGGTCAAATTGCTGAATTTTTAGCAGATTTTAATGGTGAAGGCATTCAGCATATTGCTTTTATTACTGATGATTTGCTTTCAACATGGGATAAGTTAAAAGGGTTAGGTTTGGAGTTTATGACACCACCACCAGAGACCTATTACGAAATGTTGAAGGATCGTTTACCAGCACATGGTGAACCTACTGAAGAATTACAAAAGCGTGGTATTTTGCTCGATGGTAATACCAAAGATGGTCAGAAAAAGTTGCTGTTGCAGATTTTTTCTCAAAATATGCTTGGACCAGTGTTCTTTGAGTTTATTCAACGAAAGGACGATGATGGTTTTGGTGAAGGGAACTTCAAAGCACTATTTGAATCAATTGAACGTGATCAAATCCGCCGCGGTGTATTAGAAGCAAAATAAAAACTTTAAAAAGAGAAAGCCAAGAAATTTATTTCTTGGCTTTTTTATTTGCAAATATTTATCGTGTTTGAATAAATTGATTGATTGCAGCGACTTCGCGTTTAAAAAATTCGAGTTTTTCACTGTCTTGATGTACAGGTAAAAACATTTCGCTATCTAAAGCAACAATACAAAATTCCATCGAGCGGTGAGCATTGAAGATTGGAATACCGACAGCATTGATTCCAACGAGTAAATCTCCTTGGGCAATCGCCATACCAGATTCTAATGTTTTCTCTTTTAAGGCGATGAACTCATTCCAATCGTTCGGCTTGATCGGATAATGATTACGAGTCGCTTTATCCCATTCAGCCTGCATAAGGGGCTTAATAACTGCTTCAGGTAAATATGAGGCAAACACACGACCTGCAGCAGAGTTGACCAAAGGCATAATTGAACCTACTTTGGTCACAATTGAAATCGGGTGATTTGATTCGATTGACTGAACAACCAAAGGACCTTGAGGTGACCATTTGCTAATCTGGATGCCACAACCGATCTTATTCTGTAATTCATAAATTAGATGCTGAACCAGTTGTAAAACATCAGTATGTTGAATACAGCTCAGACCTAAACGCCAAGCTTGATCTCCTAAAGTATATTGCCCATCATCTAATTGTTTGGCGTAATTCATACGAATTAGGCTAACCAAATAACGATGTACTTTGGCAGGATGCATATCTAGCTTATGAGACAGATCTTTCAAAATAATTGGTTTATTGTGTTCTAAAAGTGCATTGAGTACGGTTAAACCTACCTCAAGAGATTGAACCCCACCAGATAACTTTTCTTCAATCATTCAATAGCCCTTAATCTAGATTCTCTTTAGTGGTGTTCTATGGATCATTTTTACAACATCAACTCAGCACATAATGCCTGAGTAATGGATAAAATAAAAATCATCTTTTTAAATGACTTAAATAGGTGAATTGTATAAGCATATTCTGATGATTTGTATTCTTACACTCCACCTTATCATATTAAAAATAAACTTAAGGATGCGACTTCGATGAAATTTAGGCAATAAAAAATCGGTATTAAAGCTATATTTCTTCAATACCGATAGAAACTTATGCTGCAAGTGTATTTCGAATTTCAATACCAGTTGCTGCTTGTATTTCATCAAAGCTCACTTGCTCTGCTAATTCAACAAGTTCCACACCGTGTTCTGTGATATCCAGTACACCTAAATCACTGATAATACGATTCACAACCTGACTACCTGTTAGAGGCAAAGTACAGTTCTTTAGGATTTTGGGTTGACCATCTTTGGTGGAGTGCTCCATCAAGACGACAACTTTCTGTACTCCAGCAACCAAATCCATTGCACCACCCATGCCTTTAACTTTCTTTCCTGGAATCATCCAGTTGGCAAGATCACCTTGTTCTGATACTTCCATTGCACCTAAGATGGCCAAGTTAACACGTCCACCACGGATCATCGCAAATGATTCAGAACTTGAAAAGAATGCGCCACCATTTTTTACAGTTACGGTTTGTTTACCAGCATTGATTAGATCTGCATCGACATGTTCTTCAGTCGGAAATTCATCAATACCCAATAATCCATTTTCAGACTGTAACCAAACATCTATACCAGTAGGAATATAGTTTGCTACTAAGGTTGGTAAACCAATACCCAAATTTACATAAAAGCCATCTTGTAATTCTTGGGCTGCACGTTGTGCCATTTGTTGTTTAGTCCATGCCATGACTCACTCCTTATACAGCAACTTTTAATGTACGTTGTTCAATACGTTTCTCTGGATTAGCATTCAAAACGACTGCATTCACATAGATACCTGCTAAGTGAATATCGTCTGGATCGATTTCGCCCAGCTCAACAATTTGCTCGACCTCAACGATGGTATAGCGACCCGCCATTGCACATTCAGGATTAAAATTACGCGCAGTTTTTCTGAAAACTAAATTTCCTGCTTTATCTGCTTTATAAGCTTTGATTAAAGCAACATCAGCGGTTAATGATGATTCGAGTAAATAAGACTTACCTTGAAACTCTCGAACCTCTTTACCTTCAGCGATGCTTGTTCCGACACCAGTCGCGGTATAAAATGCAGGAATACCTGCACCTCCAGCACGAAGTTTTTCGGCGAGTGTCCCTTGAGGAGTGAGTTCAACTTCTAATTCGCCGTTTAAAAATTGGCGTTCGAATTCTTTATTTTCACCGACATAAGATGAAATCATTTTTTTAATCTGTTTGGTTTGTAGCAATAAACCAAGCCCATAGTCATCTACGCCAGCGTTATTACTAATACAAGTAAGTTGTTTAACACCACTTTGTTTTAAAGCTTGAATCAACGCTTCTGGGATACCACATAATCCAAAACCACCAACAGCAATGGTTTGACCATCTTTGACGATACCTTGAAGTGCTGTTTCGGCATTTACAGAGACTTTGTTGACCATGTCTATGCTCCTAATTCTTCTTCATGCAAGAAATGTGTGTGTTGAGGTGCTCGTTTGGTACGGCTCCATTCATCTAACATTTCAAGTTTCATCTCTTCTGTGATACGAGCAATTTTGGCATCAGCATGACTATCGTTATAAGTGAGCTCTAGGCGATGTCCATTAGGATCAAAGAAATAAATAGAATGGAAAATACCGTGATTAGTTACACCTAAGACTTTTACACCGTGTTGCTCTAAATGTGCTTTTGCATCTAGTAGTGCTTCCTGATTCTCAACTTCGAAAGCAATATGTTGTACCCATTGAGGTGTATTTTCATCACGTCCCATTTCAGGCTGTGTTGGAAGTTCAAAAAAAGCCAATACATTTCCTTGCCCAGCATCCAAGAACAAATGCATATAAGGATCAAAAGCTTTAGTTGAAGGAACATGGTCTTCAGCAAACGCTAGGATAAAATCCATATTCAGCATTTTTTTATACCATTCCACTGTTTCTTTGGCATCTTTACAGCGATAGGCAACGTGGTGAATTTTTTTAATTGCAAAACTCATATCAAATTCCTTTTCATTATTCCCAATCTGGTTGTTGTTCTGGTGAGGCATGTAGAAATGCTGGGAGAGTTAGACAGTGCAGATAAATACTTTCAATTTTTGGGAAAGCACTTAAATCAATTTTGAAACGTTTTGCGTTATAGACTTGGGGGATTAAACAACAGTCTGCAAATGTTGGTTCAGTTCCAAAACAGAATTGTCCATTTGAGTGCTGAAGTTGATGCTCTAGACTTTTAAAGCCTTCGATTACCCAATGTGTGTACCAATCATTTTTTTGCTGATCAGTGATAGCAAGTTCATGATTGAGATATTTCAATACCCTTAAATTATTTAAAGGATGAATATCACAAGCAATTGCTTGGGAAAAAGCACGAACTTTGGCACGCTCAACCAGATTTTTAGGTAATAGAGCTTTGGTTGGATATTGTTCTTCCAAATACTCTAAAATATTCATCGATTGTAAGAAAACGTGATCTTCATCAATGAGCGTAGGCACCAATTGGCTAGGATTTAAATTTTTATAGCGATCCATTTGTTGTTCATTTTTAACTAAATGAATGCTTTCAGTTTCGTAGCTAAGTTCTTTTAGGTTAAGTGCAATACGGACACGATAGGCAGCAGAGCTACGAAAATAACTATACAGTTTCATACTGATCAACCTCTTTTTTATCGAAGTTAAATGTATGCGCTGCAAGAATGGTATTTTCGACTTGACCGAATCCGATACGAATACCATCTTTTTCACAATAACCTTTCATGATGACGCGATCTCCATCTTCTAAGAAACCGCGTTTTTCCCCATTAGATAGGGTAATAGGTTTGGTCGTATTCCAAGTTAATTCTAACAAACTTCCATAAGAGTCAATTTTTGAACCAGAAATCGTACCCGAGCCCATAAGATCACCAACTTGGACATTACAACCTGCAATGGTGTGATGAGTGAGTTGTTGTGCCATCGACCAATACATATATTTAAAGTTTGTTTGGCAAATGACATCCGTTGATTGTGATTGAGGGCTTTGTATCTCAACGCTAAGATGAATGTCGTAGCTATTAGTAATATTTTCTTGTAAATAATCTAGTGGTTTTGGATCTTGCTCTGGACCTTTTACTTTAAATGGTTCAAGAGCTTCCATGGTAACAACCCACGGAGAAATGGCGCTTGCAAAAGTTTTTGCATTAAATGGTCCTAAAGGAACATATTCCCATTGTTGAATATCGCGTGCGGACCAATCGTTCAATAGCACCATACCAAAAATATGATCCCATGCATTATCGATAGAAATAGGCTGTCCTAGTTCAGTCGATTTACCAACAACGAACGCAGTTTCTAACTCAAAGTCTAGTTTACGGGTAGCAGAGAAAATAGGACGGTCAACATTTGGTAGTTTGATCTGACCTGATGGGCGAACGATATTTGTGCCACTGACCACGACTGAACTTGCACGCCCATTGTAGCCAACTGGAAGCTCACTCCAGTTCGGAAGTAAAGCATTTTTAGGATCTCTAAACATCGTACCAACGTTAGTGGCATGTTCTTTTGATGAGTAGAAATCGGTATAGCCAGGAATATGAATTGGTAAATGTAGCGTAATGCTATCTCTTTTCAATAAAGCTTGAGAAATCAAATCATGATTATTGCGAAGTATTGGATTATCAATTGAAAGTAAACTTTGCAGCATTTTGCGCACGTTATTCCAATTATGTTTACCTGACTCAATAAATTTATTGAGTGTAGGTTGATTGAAAAAATTTATATTTCCATCAATATTTAATAAGCCTTCTGACTCTAATAAGGCTAAGTCAAGTACCCATTCACCAATTGCAACACCAACGCGCTTATGACCATTAGGCACTTCACTGAAAATACCATAAGGTAAATTATGTATTGTGAAATCTGAATGGGGATCTATTTCAAGAAAAGATGTTAAAAGTTGCGTCATAATTTGCTTTCCTTGTCTCAAATTTTGTCAAAAACTATTTGGGTTGTTTATCTTTCTGAGCCTAATAATATGAAATTTAATAAAATATTTTTATTTCATATCGCTTATTTACTTCGATTAAGCAAGAAAGGTGGTGTCTTATTTATTCTATAATACGCAATTAAATTAATTACGCAATACATAATTTAATTACATAATTCATAATTATTGTTATTTATTGAAATTTCTGCTTATATGCGCAGTTACGAGAAAAGTAACTTAATTATTTTTCAATCAATACTAGGCATTTCTGATTAATTTATGATATACGTAATTTTGAATAATAAAATTACGTGACAAGGATGAGAATAATCATATGTCAAACCAACAGCAAGGAAACCTGAAACACGGTTTAAGCAATCGGCATATCCAACTTATTGCACTAGGTGGTGCAATTGGTACTGGATTGTTTCTCGGTATTTCTCAATCAATCAAGCTTGCAGGACCATCAGTCATCCTGGGGTATGCAATCGCTGGGTTTATCGCTTTTCTAATGATGCGACAGTTAGGTGAAATGGTTGTACAAGAGCCTGTGAGTGGTTCTTTCAGTCACTTTGCTTATAAGTACTGGGGCCCATTCGCTGGCTTTATGTCAGGTTGGAACTATTGGGTACTAAATATTTTAGTTTGTATGGCGGAGCTGAGTGCAATTGGTCTATATATCCAATACTGGTGGCCTGAAATTCCGACATGGGCTTCAGCATTAGCCTTTTTCCTATTAATCAACGGTATCAATTTATTGCATGTAAAATTGTTTGGTGAAATGGAGTTTTGGTTCTCAATCATCAAAATTTTGGCGATTTTAGCAATGATTGCTTTTGGTTCTTATTTACTTGCTACAGGCACTGCTGGCCCGCAAGCTAGTATTAGTAACCTTTGGGCACTAGGTGGTTTCTTTCCGTATGGCATAAAAGGTTTAGTTATGGCTATGGCTGTAATTATCTTCGCATTCGGTGGAATTGAATTATTTGGTATTACGGCTGCGGAAGCGCGTGATCCAGATAAAACCTTACCTAAAGCGGTAAACCAAATTATTTACCGTATTTTAATTTTCTATATTGCGACACTTTTTATCTTATTTGCTTTGTTTCCTTGGAATCAAATGGCAAATGGTGGTAGTCCATTTGTGATGGTGTTTGCATCATTAGACAGCCAAGGTGTTGCGACCATGTTGAACTTTGTAATTTTAACGGCGGCGGTTTCAGTTTATAACGGAACAAGCTATTGTAGCAGCCGTATGTTATTGGGCTTGGCGCAGCAGGGTAATGCACCTCAGTTCCTGAAGAAAATTAACAAAAATGGTATTCCTACAAATGCTGTACTGATTTCTGCATTTGTAACAGTATTGTGTGTTTTACTAAATTATGCTTTCCCAGAAAAAGCTTTTGGCTTATTGATGATGCTCGTTGTTGCAGCGATTGTGATTAACTGGGTTGTTATTTCTTGGACACATCTAAAGTTTCGTAAGACGATGCAAGCACAGGGAGTAATAAGTAAATTCCCTAGTATCGCGTATCCATTCAGCAATTATCTATGTATCGTTTTTATGCTTAGCATTTTGGTGGTGATGTCTTTAACGCCGGATATGCGTATTGCCGTTATGATGATTCCAGCATGGATTCTTTGCTTAATGTTTGCGTATTTTCTTAAACAGCGAAAGTTAAGAAATTCTCAACCAAGTGTGGCTTTTCATACGGATATATAACGGCTGAAGTATATCTAAATTAATAAAGGGGCTGAATATTTCAGCCCCTTTATTATTGTTGAATGAAAAATAAAAGTTACTGAGGTGGATATTCATCATAAATAAAAGGACGAATTAAAGATCTAAATCCGCTAAAATTTATGTTTATCGAAAGGCAATACATCTTGTTGTGAATGATAGATGTTGATCCATGTAAAAGGCGCGTGAATTGTTTCAATCTCTAAGTATCCAAACCCGATTGGGCGGTTTCTATTTGTTTTACTATTCCATAGTGGGTACATTCATGCCTTATTGGAACTTGTATCTACAAGATCAAGGTTTCAATTATCAAGAAATTGGTATTTTGTCTTCAATTGCGATTATTACTCGTTTTTTTGCACCTTTGATTTGGGGATGGGTTGCTGATAAGTCAGGCAAACGAATGTTGCTAGTGCGTATTGCAACATGGATGGAAGCCTGTATCTGGTTTGCCATCTTCATCATTCCGAATAGTTTTCAATCTGTTGCACTACTCATGCTGATCTTTAGTTTCTTTCAAAATGCAATTTTGGCGCAATTTGAAGGTGTTACTTTATTCTGGTTGGGGGATAAACGCGCAGAGCTTTATGGAAAAGTTAGAAAATGGGGATCTGTTGGCTTCATATTGGGTGTATTCATTATTGGTGCTTTATTAGAAATTATTCAAATTTCCATGCTACCCATTTTACTTCTAGCGGTTTCTTTTTTAGCTTTTTTGTGGTCATTTACCATTAAAGAACCTGAACATGCGCCAAGCTCGCAAAAAAAACTAGAATCTATAATACCCATTTTAAAACGACCTACTGTGGCCGCATTTTTTGCAATTGAATTTGTTTTATTATTTTCACAAGCGCCATTTTATAGTTTTTATAGTAATTTTTTAAAAGAGATTGGGTTTAGCACAACACAAATTGGAACGCTGTGGGCAACAGGCGTAATTGCAGAAATTATAATGTTTTCCGTAGCGCAAAAAGTTTTCTTTACTCGTTTCTCTTGGCGGACACTAGTTGCAGTATGTTTGATTTTGACCAGTTTACGCTGGTTTCTGGTTAGTATATTGAACACAAATTTTTGGGGTCAGTTATTTGCTCAATGTTTACATGCCTTTAGTTTTGGATTATTTCACTTAATTGCAATGAAAGTGATTTTTCAAAATTTTTCAGCTGAGCAACAAGGGCGAGGACAAGCACTTTACAGCACCATGTGGGGGTTAGGGGTCGCATCTGGAAGTCTATTAGCTGGGCATTATTGGCAAGTATTTTCAGGCGCAACAATTTTCTTATATGCAAGTGGTATCGTACTGGTTGGTTTGTTTTTAGTATTTTGGCTGCCGAATCAATTGGACACGGCAGCTAAAACTTAGATTAGAGTTGAATATTCTGATATTGAGACATCCATGGTTGTGTCTGTTCTAATTGTGCTGCAAGTTGCAATAAACGATCTTCACGTCCAAAAGGTGCAATAAACTGGCTGCCTAAAGGTAAGCCATTTTTGTTCCAATATAATGGGACTGACATGGCGGGTAGACCTGTAACATTTGCTAACTGCGTAAAAGGTACCCAACTTAAATTATCCTGTAACATTTTTTCAACTAATTTCCCTTGTGCGAGATAGTGCGCTTTTCCTAATTTTAATAGTCCTTTCAAGATTGGTTTTTGCCAATTAGGTGTGGCAACTTCCCCATTTTTTGGTGCGATTGATGCTGTTGTTGGGGTTAAATAAAGGTCATATTTTTCAAAGAAAATATTCATTTGAGTGCTATAAAGACCCCAATTATTAAGTGTATGAATATATTCTGTTGCGGTTGTTTTGGCCCCAAAAGCAGCGAGGGCAATAGAATCTAATTCGAAATCATGATCAGTTGCACCTGCCATTTGTTTAATTTGTGTCTGCATATATGCGAATTGACTAAACCAAGTCGTTACAAAGTCTTTTCCTAATGCCAAACCATCTATTTTTGGACGATCTTCTACAACAATATGCCCTAAAGACTCCAGTAACTTAGCAGTTTGTTGAACAGCTTGAATCGCATCTTTAGAAACCTTCGTTCCAATTGGTGATTGAGTATTAAAAGCAATTTTGAGTTTTCTTGGAGCCTGTTGAATGATATCTAAATATTTCTTTTCAGGTGCTTCTATTCTAAAAAGTGAAGTTTGTTCTGGACCTTGAACTGCATCGAGCATGGCAGCACTATCGCGAACTGTTTTGCAGAGAACATGTTGCATGGCAGCACCATGCATTGCTTCACTGTATTGTGGCCCCCAAGGTGTACGACCACGACTCGGCTTTAATCCAAATAAACCACAATAAGAAGCGGGGATACGAATTGATCCGCCACCGTCACCTGCGCCTGCAACTGGGACGATTCCACCTGCAACTGCAGAGCCTGATCCACCAGAAGAACCACCACTATTGTGTTTTAAATTCCACGGATTGTGGCAAGTGCCCCAAGCATCGGGTTCAGTAATTCCTTTGATACCAAACTCAGGCGTGTTTGTACGACCAAAAGTAATAATCCCTGTTTGTTCCCAGCGGTTTACGATTTCAGCATTAAAATCAGGGGTATAATTAATTTTTTTTAGCGCTTGGCTACCATAAGAGGTTGGAATACCTTGATATTCTTGGAATAAGTCTTTGACTAGAAATGGAACGCCTGCAAATAACCCAGAGGATTCTTGCTGTGTGCGCTGCTTCGCTTGCTCATACATTGGAATAATAATGGCGTTTAGCTTTGGATTGACTTTATCTGTTCGTTCTAATGCAATTTTTAATAATTCTGAAGGATGAACTTGTTTGCTTTTGACCAGTTTTGCTAATCCTAAACCATCATATTGCACGTATTCAGAAAATTTCATGGCTTTTATCCTTAAAGCTAAATCTTTATAATGTAAATAAAATTACTGTAAATCTAGAACTAGCATACCTGAAAAAATGCCATAACAATCAACTAAAGCTCAAGCTAAAAATATTGTGTTTATATGGTTATGAATGCATGTTTTTCTCAAAAAATATGCTAATTTAAAGCCTTGCACCGTTTAGATTACGACTTAATTAAATCTATGAAAAATATTTATATTATTGGATTATTATGGGCTTGCTCAACATGGACTATGGCAGACACGGTCGTAAATGAAAAAGCAGTAACAGCACAACAATTGGCTAAAGCAAATGCGATTCGGGTGATAACTCGTCCTGAAATCATGGGGCTATGGGCAATGGAAATTCCTAATAATAAGAAGTGTGTCGAATACTATAATTTTCGTGGAATGAATGAAGTCGTGATTAAGAGTAACCAAGAGTGGTCTTATGGTTTATATGATTATCAACCTTCAGAAGATCATAAAGAGCGTTTACCAGCATTAGTTTTACAGATTAAGTATGACAATAATCAGATGGATTGCTCAGGTCAAGTACTAGACCAAACTGGTGAGGTTTCGCAATATTTTGTGAAGTGGGAAAATGATCACACCATTAATTTTTGCGCCAATGAAAAAGGCGAAAAATGTTTTGCGACATTACGCCGTGTCCTACCTTAGAAAGATTGAATAATAAAAAAGCCTCTTAACTTAGAGGCTTTTTTATTTATGCTTTTTCAGCTTTCGGTTCAAGCTGTTTTAGCAGATGCTTTTCTAGATAATGAATATCCATA
Source organism: Acinetobacter sp. TR3 (assembly GCF_027105055.1). Lineage (NCBI taxonomy): Bacteria > Pseudomonadati > Pseudomonadota > Gammaproteobacteria > Moraxellales > Moraxellaceae > Acinetobacter > Acinetobacter sp. TR3. Next base: position 1,730,703 of record NZ_CP114264.1, on the reverse strand, counting down.
GCTTGTTCACAGAAGTTTTTGTCCTGCAAAATAAGATCTTTGTGCAATGGAATATTGGTTTTAATTCCAGTCAAAATCATTTCATCTAAAGCTTGACGCATACGAGCTAAAGATGTTCTGCGATCTTTACCATGAGCGATGAGTTTTGCAATCATCGAATCATAATACGGCGGAATACTATAGCCTTGATAAATATGAGAATCTAAACGAATACCTGCGCCGCCGGGTGCATAGAAGTTTTCTATTTTACCAGGAGAAGGTAAGAAGTTAGTCGGATCCTCAGCATTGATACGGCATTCAATCGCATGACCTTTTACTTCGACTTCATGCTGTTCAATATTTAAACCTAAACCAGCCGCAATCCGCAGTTGTTGTTCAATAATATCAATGCCAGTAACCATTTCAGTTACAGGATGCTCAACTTGAACGCGAGTATTCATTTCGATAAAGAAGAATTCTCCTTCTTCAAATAAAAACTCAAAAGTTCCAGCACCACGGTATTGTATTAACTTACAAGCATTGACACATGCTTCTAAAATATCAGCACGTGCTTGTTCTGGTAGATTTGGAGCAGGTGCTTCTTCTAAAACCTTTTGATGACGACGTTGTAAAGAACAGTCTCGGTCATATAAATGGATTGCATGACCGTTACCATCACCTAGCACTTGTACTTCTACATGGCGAGGTTTCTGTAAGAAGCGCTCCATGTATACAGTATCATCACCAAACCACATCTCAGCATCACGTTGTGCAGCTTGAACTGATTCAAGTAGTGTGTCGACACGTTCAACGATACGCATACCACGACCGCCGCCGCCTGATGCAGCTTTGACGATCAACGGGAAGCCAATTTCTTTTGCTTCAGCGAGTGCATTGTTAATCGTTACAGCATGGTCACATCCAGGCACGGTAGGTACGCCAGCCTTTTTCATGGCAATAATCGCGGATACCTTGTTACCCATAAGACGAATGTGTTCAGGGCGAGGACCAATAAAAATAAAACCTGAGCTTTCTACAATTTCAGCAAATTCAGCATTTTCAGACAAAAAGCCATATCCAGGATGGATTGCATCCGCACCTGTAATTTCTGCAGCAGTAATAATTGCAGGAATATTTAAATAACTTTCACTTGTGGTACCCGGCCCAATACAGACAGCTTCATCAACGAAGCGTAAATGCATTAAGTCTTTGTCAGCATCAGAATAAATACCAACTGTTTTAATGCCAAGCGTTTTACAAGCTCGCGTAATTCGTAAAGCGATTTCACCGCGGTTTGCAATCAATACTTTTTGCAACATTGGAATCCCCAAACTGATTAGGCGCGGTAGCGGAAAAGTGGTTGACCGAATTGGATCACTTCACCATTTTTCACTAAAATTTCTTCAATCACGCCGCTTTTAGTTGCCTCAATTGGGTTCATAATTTTCATCGCTTCGATGATACCCAGTGTTTCACCTGCAGAAACTGTTTGACCTACATTTACGAATGGGCCTTCGCCTGGGCTTGGTGCAGAATAGAACACACCAACCATCGGTGACGTTTCTACAGCGCCACGAGGTGTTTTTGCTGCTGGAGCCGCAGGAGCAGAAGCACTAGGTGCTGCTGCCAAAGGTGCCGCTGCGTAAACTGGAGTAGGGCGAGTTAATGAGATGGATTGATCACCTTCCTTAACTTCAATCGCTTGTAAGTCAGATTCAATCATCAAATCGATGAGTTTCTTGATTTTACGGATATCCATGAGTGAGCATTCCTGAAATGTATAAATTAGTTAGAAGATTGAATTTTTTCGATTGCAAAATCGAGAGCAAAGGCGTAACCCTTCGCACCTAAGCCACAAATAACACCAACGGCTTTGTCTGATAAATATGAGTGATGACGGAATGATTCACGGGCGTGAACATTTGACAAATGAACCTCAATAAATGGAATCGCAACGCCAAGGAGGGCATCGCGTAGAGCAACTGATGTATGAGTCAAGGCTGCAGGATTAATAATGATAAATTTAACCCCTTCAGTTCGTGCTTGATGAATGCGATCGACAATCGCACCTTCCCAGTTGCTTTGAAATGTATCTAGTGTAAATGATGCTTGATGAGCCTGAGTGGTGAGTTGCTGGTTAATATCATCTAAGGTGAGATAACCATAAACCTCTGGTTCGCGTTTTCCTAGCAAGTTCAAATTCGGTCCATGAATTACCAAAATGGTTGAGCTCATTCAGCCTGCTCCAGTTCTAAATCTGCAAATGTTTTTTGCAAGATGTCTGCAAAGTTTGCTTATTATGGCACAAAATTCTGCATTTTTTCTTATAATTTCTTTTAATGGATGAAGAAATTTGCATACCAAGCATGGTGCATATAATGAAAACTTTGCAAGGAAATGGCAATGTTAAAATATGACAAATTTCAGGCTTATTTATTTTTCACTATTTTAAACTGAATTACCTTATTTCGTTCATGTAATTTGTGTAACTCGAAGGTCATGTAATTTAGTGATTTGCTTTTTTGAAACTTAAATTGAGTTCTAATTAGTTCATGTGTTTATTTCAAGCCATGAATAATTTTTTAGTCTAAGTTCATGAAAATTATTTTTTTTATTCTAATAGGTTTTTCAAAAATAGTATAAATATACTTCTAAAGAGAGCAGTGGATGAAGCGTAGTGATACTGATTTATAAAAAATATGCCAGTTTAGATTGATAATAAGCATTAGCTTCAATTTGACATTGGGTTCAAGCTTGTGGGTAGGGATTGATTAAATCGACGAAACTGGCTTATTGGCAAAAAAGATGAATTGTGAAGTTTTGTATGGCGGCTAATGACATGAAAATGTCCGAAAAAGATAAATTGAATATAGATAATATAGTTATTACATAAGAGATAGCTCTCGATTGGCAGAATCTCTTATGGGTCTTTTCAAAGCTGTCTTTTTACAAGACAGCTTTTTTTATCATGAGTTCTCTTATTTTGATGCTGCTAAATAAGTATCTAATAGTAGAAAACTTTGTGCTTTATTTTCGTAATCTATAGAACCTACAGGCAAATTGTTCCATTTTTGCATTTGCTGAAACAACCATTCAAAATCTGTACTTTTAGGTATAGCGCTACTTTTAACGAAGTTCCGAATTATATCTTGGATCGTATAGTATTTTTCAACATGAATGCTTGGCGAACATTCAAACTGGATGACATCAAAATCAATTAAAAGTTGCCATACAGGTTCAAAATCTTCTAACACACGTAACTCTTGTTGAGCTTGCAAGATTGCGCGAGTTAAGGCAATTAGTGTATTTGGATGCTGTTGAGCCCACTCTTGGGTTACAGCTAGAACTTTATCTGCAACATTTGGAATGATGTCTTGACTCGAGCCAACAATTTGTCCTAATCCTGCCAGCTCTGCTTGAGTATTCCATGGCTCGCCAACACAAAAACCATCAATTAAATGGTTGTTTAATGCTTCTACCATATATGGAGGTGGTAAGGTTTTGACTTGTATTGAATGTGCAAGTTCAGGATCTGCTAATGCTAACCATTCTCTTAAGCAATAATGATGGATGGAATGCTGGAAAACATGTCCTAAAGAGACCACATGATTTTTTTTCATGTGTTCTACTAATTTTTTAGCTGATAGCTCTACAGCTTCATATTTCTTTATATCTAACTGATAACACAGTTTTTGACTTAAACTTATAAAAGCTCGATTTTCACTGAGAACGAGCGGCGTTTGTAATGCAATACCAATTTGATCAGCACCTATTGCGGCTGCAGGTAACATGGCAGATAAACAATGTGCAGCATCTAAAAGACCAAAAGCCAGTCGATCACGTAGGCTTGCCCAAGAAGCTTCTTTGGTTAAAGTAACGTTTAGACCTACTGCTTCAAACAAACCACGCTGTTTTGCCCATAATAAGGCAATACAATCAAGCAAAGGGATGTAGCCAAGTTGCAATTCACTTTTTTCTAAACTGCTCATTTATTCATCCTTTAATTGGTTGTTCAAAAGCTGTTGTGCATCGAGCAAGCGTCGTGACATTTCACCAATAGTCATACGATGGCTCATGGCATTTTTTCTAAGGAGTTGGAATGCTTTGTCTTCGGTTAATCCGTGTAATTGCATCAGTAGGACTTTAGCTTTCTCAACATCTTTACGATCCGCTAGTTTGGTTTTTGCATCTTTGAGATCACCTTCTAACTTTTTATGTTTTTTATATTGTTGAATCGAAATATCTAAAATGGTATGTAATCGACTTGGATCGATACCATCAACGATATAGGCGGTAATCCCTGCATCAATCGCCTGTTTAATCATATCTCGGTCAGTGTTCTTGGTAAATAATACCGTTGGTAAGTCAAAATTGCTTACGCAACTCTCAATTACATCACGATGAGGGTGATCCATATCAAGCAAAATAACATCTGCTTGAAGATGTTCTAATTTAAAAACATTGAGGTGATCTAAAGTCAAACTAGCAACGACATCAAAGTCATGTTGAATTAAACATGTTTTAATGTATTCAGCTCGGGCCTGATCATCATCTATGAGTGCGATTTTGAGTTTCGGCATAAATATAAAGTCAAATTATAAGTCAATGCACATTTAGCATAATGCGCTTTAAGTATTTTTTTGAAGCAAAATTAATGCCATGAGGAATGATCTATTCAGTGCAGGCATTACTTTAGCCTCGATTTTGTGCGCTTTATTGTATCGTTGCAGCTAAGGGAAACAAATAAAAAATGGATATGATCTTTATTAAAAATAATTAATGTTCATTGTTGGTGCATAAAAGGAATTATTTTGAAGCATCTTTAATTGTGCTTTAAAACAGTTCATTGATGTATTCGGGATTTATTCAATCATTTAAAAGATATTTAAAACTCTATTTATTTTATAAAAAATCGTTATTAAATAATGGTTAGTATTATTTTTTTAATTTTTATTTTATTAATTGGCATAACACTTGCATTGTCTTTATGGAGTCAATGAAGACTTTTTAAAAATTGTAAGACGGCCAACGATGTCCGATCTGATCGGTTTGTTTACACAGCGGTATGTGTCAACAAAGCAGTATACGTTCAGTATAGGAGATGGCAATGTCTTTAGATTTATCGGCGAAAAAAGCCACATCAATTAAGTTATTTAACTTCTCAGCGCCAGCGATGCGAGCATTCCACATGAGTTGGCTTGCTTTCTTTGTTTGCTTCTTTGCTTGGTTTGCCTGCGCACCATTGATGCCTGTCATTGCAGGTGAGTTTCATTTAACCAAAGATCAAATCGCAAATATTAATATTGCCGCAGTTGCAATCACCATCTTAGTTCGTTTGATTGTTGGTCCTTTATGCGATAAATACGGGCCACGCAAGACCTATACCGCCTTGTTGATTATTGGCAGCATACCTGTATTTGGTGTGGCTTCAGCAAATAGCTATGAATCGTTCCTTTTCTTTCGCCTCCTTATCGGTGCGATTGGTGCAAGTTTTGTGATCACGCAATACCACACCAGCACCATGTTTGCTCCGAATGTCGTAGGTACTGCAAATGCTGCTTCAGCAGGTTGGGGAAATGCAGGCGGTGGGGCAACTCAAGCACTCATGCCATTACTGCTTGCTGCTTTAGTTATGTTTGGCGTTGAGCAAACAATGGGGTGGAGAATTGCACTGATTGTACCGGGTGTCATGATGGTGATTGTAGGTTTCCTTTACTGGAAATTGACACAAGATTGTCCTCAAGGCAATTTTAAAGAGCTCCGTGAACAAGGTATAGCGGTTGGTAGTGATAAAAAAGGTGGCCTTGCAATCTTAATGCATGCTGCACGTAACTATCGCGTATGGGTTCTATTCTTCTCGTATGCAGCATGTTTCGGTATCGAAATCTTTATTCATAACATCATCGCGATGTACTACGTCGAGCACTTCAGTTTTGGATTAAAAGAAGCTGGTTTAGCAGCAGGTATTTTTGGTTTGCTTGCATTATTTGCCCGTGCATTGGGTGGGATTCTTTCAGACAAAGTTGCACTCAAAAAAGGCTTAGATGGTCGTACTAAAGTGCTATTTGCTTTAATTCTTGGCGAAGGGCTTTTCTTAATGTTGTTCTCACAAATGAATAGTCCTGTGTTGGCAATTCTAGTGATGACTGTGTTCGCACTATTTACTCATATGGCATGTGGTGCGACTTATGCGCTTGTTCCATTCATTGATCGTGAAGCGCTAGGTGGTGTTGCAGGCATCATCGGTGCTGGTGGAAACGTTGGTGCAGTAGCAGCAGGTTTCTTATTGAAAGGTATGTTGGATATTCAAACTTGTTTAATGGTTTTAGGTGGCTTGGTGGTCATTGCTGCGAGTTCGGTCATGCTGATCCGATTTTCGGTAGAGCATAAAGAAAAAGAACAACGCTTGTTTGAACAAGCGATTTTAGAACGCGGCTCAGAACAAAACAGCGCAGCTTAATCTCAGATTAGATTTTAGGAGAAACACAATGAAATTAGTGATGATTGGTCACGGTATGGTGGGTCATAAATTCATCGAAGCCATCTTAGAGAAAGCTGATGATGAATTAGAAATAACGATTCTTGCTGAAGAACCACGCATTGCATATGATCGTGTTCATTTAACTGAATATTTTTCAGGAAAATCAGCAAAAGACCTATCACTTGCACGTTTTGATTTCGCAGATGCACATGGTATTGACTTACGCTTGGATACCAAAGCAATTGCAATCGATACTGTAGAAAAAACAGTGACAACAAGTTTTGGTGATGTGATTAGTTACGACAAATTGGTATTGGCAACAGGTTCATATGCGTTTGTTCCACCAATTTCAGGCAATGATCGTGAGAACTGTTTTGTTTATCGAACCATTGAAGATTTAGATTCAATTCGCGCTGCAAGCTTAAATTCAAAATCGGGTGTAGTGATTGGTGGTGGTTTATTAGGTTTGGAGGCTGCAAAAGCTTTACGTGATTTAAACCTAGAAACGCACGTTGTTGAATTTGCACCACGCTTAATGGCGGTTCAAATTGATGACTTAGGCGGTAAAGTTTTACGCCGTAAAATCGAGAACCTTGGTGTAAAAGTTCATACTCAAAAAGCAACTTCATCTATTGAAGCGGGAGAAAGCGCAACGCATGTGATGAAGTTTGCGGATGGTAGCGAGCTTGAAACAGATATTATTTTATTCTCAGCAGGTATTCGCCCACGTGATGAATTAGCACGTTCAAGCGGTTTAGCACTTGGGGAGCGTGGTGGTATCAAGATCAATGATTACTGCCAAACCTCTGATGAAAATATTTACGCAATTGGTGAATGTGCGCTTTGGGACAATAAAATCTATGGTCTCGTTGCGCCGGGCTATGACATGGCGCGTATTGCAGCCAAGCATATCTTAGCTGAAGAAACACATTGTTTCGCTGGTGCTGATATGAGCACTAAGTTGAAATTAATGGGTGTAGATGTGGCATCGGTGGGTGATGCACATGGCATGACACCGAATTCGCTTAGCTATTTCTATGCTGATGAGGATGCATTGGTTTATAAGAAAATCGTTGTAGATGCAGACAAAACCAAATTACTGGGTGCAGTACTTGTTGGTGATGCAAAAGAATATAACGATCTTCTACAAATGATGTTGAATGGTATCGCATTGCCAGAAACACCTGAAAGCTTAATCATGCCAGGCTTTGCTGATTCTGGTGCGAAGGCGGGTGGCAGTGGTGTTGATTTACTTCCAGACAGCGCAACGATTTGTTCATGTAACAACGTGTCGAAAGCAGATATTTGCCAAGCCATTTGTGATGGTTCCACCTCTTTAGGTGCTTTAAAGAAATGTACCAAAGCAGCAACGGCATGTGGTGGTTGTGCGCCATTAGTTACTCAAGTTTTAAAGTCTGAGTTACAACGTCAAGGTGTAACGGTTAATAACCATGTTTGTGAGCACTTCCCATACTCACGTCAAGAGATCTATCACTTGGTACGTATCAATGAAATCAAAACATTTGATGATTTGATTCAACAACATGGTCATGGTTTAGGTTGTGATATCTGTAAACCAATGACAGCGAACATTTTGGCATCGTGCTGGAATGACTTTGTATTGGAACCAACGCACGCTGGTCTACAAGACAGTAATGACTACTATTTAGGAAATATCCAAAAGGATGGTTCATACTCAGTTGTACCGCGTATGGCAGGTGGTGAAGTCACTCCAGATGGTTTGATTGCTGTAGGTCAAATTGCTAAAAAATATAACCTGTATACCAAAATTACAGGTGGTCAACGTGTTGACTTATTTGGTGCACAACTGCACGAGCTACCATTTATTTGGGAAGAGTTGAATGCAGCAGGCTTCGAGTCAGGGCATGCTTACGGTAAATCATTACGTACAGTGAAATCATGTGTGGGTAGCACTTGGTGCCGCTATGGTGTGGATGATTCTGTTGGTTTAGCAATCGAACTAGAAAACCGCTACAAAGGCTTACGCTCACCGCACAAACTAAAAATGGCGGTGTCAGGTTGTACCCGTGAGTGCGCTGAAGCACAAGGTAAAGATGTCGGTGTCATTGCGACAGAAAAAGGCTGGAACCTCTATGTATGTGGTAATGGTGGAATGAAGCCGCGTCATGCAGAGCTTTTAGCTTCTGATCTTGATACCGAAACTTTGATTCGTTATATCGACCGCTTCTTTATGTTCTATATCCAAACCGCTGATCGTTTACAACGTACCAGTGTATGGCGTGACAACATGGAAGGTGGTTTAGATTATCTCAAAGCTGTGATTGTCGATGATTCGCTTGGCCTTGCAGAAGAACTTGAAAATCGTATGGCGCATGTGATTGGAACTTATCAAGATGAATGGCGTACTGCGGTAGAGAATCCTGAAATTCGTAAACGCTTCCAAACTTACATCAATGCAAGCGCAGAAGAGCAAGCTGATCCATATATTCAATTTACCGAAGTTCGTGATCAAATCCGTCCATTAAATGAAGCTGAACGTTCAGTTGATCGTATCCCGATGGTAGAAGCATAAGGAGAATCAAAATGACAAATTTAAAAGACATGAGTATGCTTCCAGAAAATCAATGGGTCGATGTATGTAACCTTGATGACATCACACCAAATACTGGCGCAGGTGCACTTATTGCAGGACAATCAGTTGCTTTATTTCGCGTAGGGAACGAAAAACGTATTTATGCATTAAGCAATAAAGATCCATTCAGCCAAGCGAATGTGATGGCGCGCGGTATTATTGGTGATTTGCAAGGTGAGCGTGTTATTGCCTCACCGATTTACAAACAACACTTCAGTCTAGCAACAGGTCGATGCCTAGAAGATAAAGATCAAAAACTATTGGTTTTCCCGACTAAAATTGAAAATGGTCGTGTCTGGGTCGGAGCTGTACCACAAAAAACTTATATTACCAACAATGGAATTTCACAAGAGAAGTTAAAGCTTGTTCTGATTGGTAATGGTTTGGCTGGGATGCGTTGCCTAGAAGATTTGCTTGATATGGCGCCTGATCGTTATGATGTGACAGTCATTGGTGAAGAGCCTTGGGGTAACTATAACCGTATCATGCTCTCACCAGTGCTTTCTGGTGAGAAAACCATTGATGACATCATGTTGCACCCACATGCATGGTATAGCGATAAAGGGATTAAGTTTATTGCCGACGATCCAGCTGTGAAAATTGACCGTACTCGTAAAGTGGTACATACGCAAAACGGTGAAAGTGTTGATTATGACCGCTTAATTATTGCCACAGGTTCTAAGCCGTTTATTCCACCAGTACAAGGTGTTGACTTGAAAGGTGTGATTAGTTTCCGTGATATTTATGATGTGAATACCATGATTAAATATTGTGAAACTAAAAAAAATGCAGTCGTGATTGGCGGTGGTTTACTTGGTCTAGAAGCAGCGTATGGCTTGAAGCAACGTGGCATGAATGTAACGGTGCTGCATCTAATGGATCGTATCATGGAGCGTCAATTAGATGGTCGAGCAAGCCGTATGCTACGTCATAGCATTGAAGAGAAAGGCATCAAGATTATTACTGAAGCCAATACCGAAGCTTTAATTGGTAAAAATGGTCATGTCAGTCAGATCCGTTTAAAAGATGGTACTTTATTAGATGCTGATTTGGTGGTCTTTGCTGTAGGTATTCGTCCAAATATTGCTTTGGCGCAAAGCGCTGGATTACGTTGTAATCGCGGCATTTTAGTGAATGACACCATGCAAACCTTTGATCCAAGTATTTATGCTGTTGGTGAATGTATTGAACATCGTAATCAAACCTTTGGATTGGTGGAGCCACTTTGGGGGCAAGCATTTATCTGTGCAACCCATTTGGCTGAACATGGTAGCTTAACGTTTAAGTCTCCAACTGTACCAACTCAGCTTAAAGTTAGTGGTGTCGATGTCTTCTCAGCAGGTAATTTTGAGCCTAAAGAAGATTATGAAGACATCATTCTAAATGACGAAAAACGCCATATTTACAAGCGTATTATTATCCAAAAAGATAAAGTGATTGGCGCTGTTTTATTCGGTGATACCGAGGATGGTATGTGGTATGCCGAGTTAATTGCGGATCAAACACCTGTTTCGACATTTAGAAATAAATTGTTATTTGGTAAAGATTTTGCATTGAAAAAAGCAGGTTAATCTTACTTTGGTTTAGGAGAAATTTCTCCTAAACCAAAAACTCAGTCACTTAACTACTTTATGGTAGTCAACCAAAGATTCACAATAAAAGTTAAGGCGTAGATTATAAATTGGCTATTGATCACGGATCATACAATTTTAAGCAATCGAAACTTTAGTTAGGGCAAAGATGGAATAGGTAAAGGAGCAGTCATGAACAGTATTCAAAATTTAGAACACAGTCGCTCCGATCATGCACAAACACTCATTACAAAAACAACTTGTCCATATTGTGGCGTTGGATGTGGTGTTAATGTTGAAGTTCAACATAAAACACAAGGTTCAAATATTAAAGTTTCAGGAGACACAGAACACCCTGCAAATTTTGGACGACTCTGTATTAAAGGGAGCAATTTAGCAGATACTTTAGGGTTGGAAACCCGTGTTTTAAATCCGATGTTGGGACGCAAAAATCACCGTAATGTGACAACATGGGATGTTGCAATTGACAAAATTGCAACTCAATTTCAGGCATGTATTGAGCAATATGGACCTGAAAGTGTGGCATTTTATGTTTCGGGGCAGTTATTAACTGAAGATTATTATGTGGTGAATAAATTCGTAAAGGGTTATTTAGGCACAGCCAATATTGATACCAATTCACGTCTATGTATGTCTTCAGCAGTTGCTGCGCATAAACGTAGCTTTGGTGAAGATATTGTACCTGCAAGTTATGAAGACTTTGAACATGCTGATATGGTGGTATTGGTTGGTTCAAATACAGCATGGTGTCATCCAGTTTTGTATCAACGGATTATGCAAGCGAAGAGTCAAAATCCTAATTTATTTGTGGTTGTCGTCGATCCACGATTTACGAGCACTTGTGAGCAAGCAGATTTACATTTGCCAATCTTGCCAGGTCAAGATGTGGCCTTGTTTAAAGGATTATTACAATATTTATATCAACATGGTTATGCCGATCATGAGTTTGTTGAATCTTACACAGAGGGGCTTCAAGCACTTTTAGAAGCGAATCGAACGGAACAAGATTTTAAAGCTGTTGCAAAACGCACAGGGATTTCAGAAGAAAAATTACAACTGTTTTTTGATAAATTTGCCACAACTGAAAAAGTAGTAACTCTTTTTTCAATGGGAGTTAATCAATCATCTCAAGGGGTGAATAAAGCCAATAGTATTATCAACTGTCATTTACTGACGGGTAAAATTGGTAAGCTGGGTGCTGCTCCATTTTCAATGACTGGACAACCCAACGCGATGGGTGGTCGTGAGGTTGGTGGGCTTGCCAATATGTTGGCAGCACACTTAGATATTGATAATCCAACGCATCAAAATTTAGTGCAAAGTTTTTGGAATAGCCCAACCATTGCGACACAAGCTGGACTTAAAGCAGTTGATTTGTTTCAAGCGGTTGAAAGTGGAAAAATTAAAGCAATCTGGATTATGGCAACCAATCCTGTGGTCAGTCTTCCTGATGCCGATCAGGTGAAACGAGCATTGGATAAATGTGAATTTGTTGTCGTCTCAGATATTTGTTCCGATACCGATACCACGGCTTATGCTGATATTTTGCTACCAGCCTTGGGTTGGGGTGAAAAAGATGGAACGGTAACTAATTCAGAACGTCGAATTTCACGTCAACGCGCATTTTTAGCTTCACCAAAACAAGCCAAAGCAGATTGGTGGGCTGTTGCTGAAGTTGCAAAAAAACTTGGTTTTTCTGGTTTTGATTTTAGCAATGCGTGTGACATCTTTAATGAGCATGCTGCATTGTCTGCATATCAAAATGCAAGTTTAGCTGAACGTGATCAGGTAGAAAATTTTCGTTATTTTAATTTAAAAGGTTTAACCAATCTAAGTCTTGAAGAATATAATGAGTTAAAACCAACGCAATGGCCTGTGTGGGAAAAAGGTCAGACGACATCGGTTAAGCAACTTTTTGGTCAAGGTGAGTTTAGTTATGCTTCTCGTAAAGCAAAACTTATTCCAACGATCGCAATCGATCCCGTACACTCAATTTCTGAAGATTATCCGTTAATTCTGAATACGGGACGTATTCGGGATCAATGGCATACCATGACACGTACAGGTTTATCGGCAAATTTGACCACACATCGTGCTGAGCCATTTTGTGAGATTCATCCAAACGATGCGCTTAAATTTGGTATTCGTGATAAAGGATTGGTCGAGATTCGTTCGGCATGGGGAAGTTGTGTATTACGCGTGACATTGGCTCAAGGTGTTCGCCGTGGACAAATCTTTGCCCCGATTCATTGGACAGAACAAGTCGCTTCAGATGCTCGGGTTGGTAAAGTAGTTAACCCTGTTGTGGATGCAATTTCAGGTGAACCTGAGTTTAAGCATACGCCAGTATCGATACAGCCTTTCCATACGACTTGGCAAGGCGTTTTATATGTTCGAGAAGGGTTCGAACATCAAATCAAAGCATCTTTACAGACTTGTGCTTGGTGGACAAAAATCAAAACTGCAAAAGCAATGCGTTATGAGCTTGCCGATCGACACAGTATTGATCAAACTCAAAAAAACTTAAAAACCTTTTTGCCTTTTGTCGATGAAACATATGAATGGTTAAGTATTGAGGATATTTCATCACAACTTAGTCATAGTATTGTACTCAAAGATGGGATTTTAATCGCAAGTCTTTATATTGCACCTGCTGAGTTATTACCAGATCGTGATTGGGTTGCAAGTTTATTTAAACGTGAGCGATTAAGTGCTTTGCACCGTAAAGCATTGTTGGCAGGTATGCCAATGTCTGCTGCTAATAACGATGGTCCATTGGTATGTAGTTGTTTCAAAGTAGGAAAAAACAAGATTATTGAAGCGATCAAAACTCAAAATATCACGCATGAAAAGCAAGTCACGGCATGTTTAAAAGCGGGTGGTAACTGTGGTTCATGTTTACCAGAAATTCGTGGTTTGATTAAGACTTGTCAGTTGGAGGCAGAAGCATGACTATACAAATTCCCGCTACAGATCTCGTGATCTTGGCGGGAGGACAAGCACGCCGTATGAATGGCATGAATAAATTACTTCAACAATTTGATGATCAAATTCAACTATCTAAAATTTGTCAGAAATTTAAATCAGAAGTGCAAAGCATTTGGGTAAACAGTCATCGAGATAGTTCGATTTACAAGCAGATTGAACCGAATATCTATTGTTATTCAGATGATCAAACAGGTTTTTTAGGTCCATTAATGGGGATGAAAAGTGCGTGGTCCCATCTGCAATCAGACTATGCTTTATTTATTCCGTGCGATGTTACGTATATACCCAATCAAGTTTTAATTAAGTTACATCGCGCACTACAAAAAAATCCACAAGCACTAGTGGCTTATGTTGCAATTAATGGAGATGCTTTATATCCATTTTGTTTATTAAAAAAAGAAAGCCTGCCAATTTTACAACAGCAAATTACTACCAATAAATTAAGTTTAAGAGATTGTTTTAAGCAATTGCATGCACAAAGTGTTTCATTTAAAAAGCAAAGCCTGTTTTGCCATAGTATTAATTCTTTAGATGAGTTACAGCAGTACAAACAGATGAAAGCTTTTCATCAGATGTTTACAGCGCACTAGCTTCTTTTAGCTTCCATAAAATATAAAGTTTTAGATAAGAATTCTTGACCTTTGTTTAAACAAGTTCTATTTTAGAACTTGTTTAATTTTACATCGAAATATTTTTAACAGATGTGAACTAATATTCTGTAGCTAAAGGAATATTAGAAAAATAAAAGGAAAGGGGCTTCAGATGTTCACAATTCGTTATCAGCAGATTCCGTTACATTTTTTGTTAGAGCATCAGTCAACTCTGGCTAGTCTCGGACAGATTGGACTTCGTACTTTAAAAAAGACCACACCAAGAGCGTTTGATTGGCAAGTTGTTGCTCCGATTATCGAGGTGATTGATCCTCCAAGTAACGATCTGATCGAGCATTATGTGAAATGGACGGGTTCAAAAATCAACAAATATCGAGACTCAATTCCTCCACATATGGTTTCTCAATGGGGGTTGTCATTTGCGACACGTTTGTTATTACAAACCCATTATCCACTGAGTCAAGTAATTAATCAGGGCGTCAGTCTGAAAATAAATGGCAAGATTCCACGAAATGAAAAATTAATGATTCAGGCAAAAATTGCACAAGTTGATGAACGCAATGGCTTAGCTCGGGTTTCTGTTCAAATCACGACTGGAACGATTTCTCAGCCTGATTTGGTTGAAACCATATTGCATATGGTGTTTATTTTGCCAACTTTCAAAAAAGTTAAACGCACAGAAACACAAGAGCATAAAAATTGGACGGCACAAGGAGAATGGTCTGTTCAATCAGATGATGGTTTTAAATTTGCACTTCTTACAGGTGATTTCAACCCGATTCATTGGGTAGGTTTGTTGGCAAAGTTTTCGAATTTTGGTCAAAAAGTACTGCATGGCTTTGGGGTATTTGCAAAAAGTTTTGAGTTACTCCCAGAAGAAGTTAAACAAATTGATGTTCGATTCTTAAAGCCAGTAAAGTTACCATCACAGCATAATCAAGTTGAAACATGTACTGAACAGAGCGAAAAGTATATTCGAGTTGTAGGTTCTGCTGGACAAGTTTGTTTAATGGGGCAATTTAAATAATAAAGACAGGATGATGGAAAATGACAACAACAGTATCTGCATCGAAGCAAGACGTGACAGCGTGTATTTTATGTTCTCGTAATTGTGGTTTAAGCGTTGAAATTGAAGATAATCAGTTTAAAAAAATTAAGGGTGATGATCAGCATCCTTTCTCGCAAGGGTATATTTGTCAAAAGGCAGCTCGCCTGCAACACTATCAAAAACACGCAGATCGATTGACCACACCCCTAAAACGTCAGCCAGATGGCTCATTCCAAGAAATTAGTTGGGATCAGGCTATTCAAGAAATAGCGGATCAACTCGTGCATATTCGCGATACTTTTGGTGGAACTGCTTTTGCCTCTGTGGGTGGAGGTGGACAAGGAAACCATCTGGGTGCGGCTTATGGGCGCCAGCTGCTATACGCGATGAAAAGCTTTTATGCATATAACTCTTTAGCCCAAGAAAAGACAGGTGACTTTTGGGTGAATGGTCGTTTGTTTGGCAGTCAGGCTTGTCACACGACAGAAGACGTTGAGCATGCGGATTATGTTTTGTTTATTGGAACAAACCCATTTCAAGCGCATGGTATCCCAAACGCGCGCGATACCTTAAAACATATAAAGAAAGATCCAAATCGTACTATGGTCGTTTTTGACCCACGTGTGACAGAAACTGCGAAACAGGCTGATATTCATGTGCAACTCAAGCCCGGAACAGATGCTTATTTAATGTCTGCTATGATTGCAATTATGTTACGTGAAAATCTTTATGATCAAGATTTTATTCAAAAGCATACACATGGTTTTGAAGAGGTAAAACAGGCATTTCTTGCTCTTCCGATAGAGGAATATATTCAAAAAGCAGATGTTTCAGTCGCACAGATTTATCAAATTGTTCGCGATTTTTCTAAAGCTAAACGTGGATGCGTTCGAATTGATTTAGGCATTCAACATACGCTAAATACGACACTGAATGGTTATTTAGAAAAACTTTTATATTTATTGACAGGGCATTTTGGTAAACAAGGTACGAATAATTTACATACCATGTTTATTCCGATTTTGACCAATACTGATGAGCGAAATCCTAAATATCGCCGTACAGTACATCATAAAATGTTTCCAATTTCTGGGTTCTTTCCGCCAAACATTTTGCCAGATGAAATTCTAAAAGCAGGTGATAAGCGTATTCGGGCTGTATTCGTCGATAGTTGTAATCCTTTACTTACGTACCCTGATACCACTGCTTATGAGCAAGCGTTTAAAGCTTTAGACTTATTGGTTGTAGTAGATGTTGCAATGACTGAGACTGCTCGCTTTGCAGACTATATTTTGCCTGCACGTAGTCAGTTCGAAAAATGGGAATTTACAGGCTTTAATTTAGAATTTCCAAAAAATGGATTCCATTTACGTCATCCGTTGTTTACCGCACAACGTGATTCTTTGCCTGAGGCAGAGATCTATACTCGCTTGCTTGAAGCGATGAAGATGATACCTCAACAATTTCCAATACTCAGTAAAATTGCAGAAAAAGATTCAGCTAAAACAGCCTATCTTCCTTACTTTGGTGCATTAGCTGCAAGTTTTGCTAAAAATAAAAAGTTGATTCCTTTTGCTGCATCAATTGTATATCGCACATTAGGTAAGACTTTGCCGAATGATGCGGCTGCGGCTGCCTTGTTATTACCATTATGTATGCAATATGCCGCTCAGCATTATCAGGCAGTTAAACAAGCAGGCTATGAGGGCAATCGTTTAAATCTTGGTGTTAAACTATTTCAAGCTATTTTGCAGCAACGTTCAGGTGTGGTTTTATCACAACATGACTATGCTGATGTGTGGAGTTTGATTGCCTATAAAGATAAAAAAATACGTTTAGCTATTCCAGAAATGTTTATTGAATTAGCCCAACTCAAACAAAAAAATCTTCTATTAACAGATGATTATCCATTTATTTTACTTGCTGGCGAACGTCGTAGTTACAATGCAAATCAAATTTATCGTGATCCGGCTTGGCGTAAGGTTGATGCAGAAGGTCGATTAAAAATAAATCCAGAAGATGCATCTCAATTTGCTATTGAAACAGGTCAGAGTTTGCGATGTGTCTCTGAGCATGGGGAAATATCTGTTGTTGTTGAAGTTGATGAGGGGATGCGTAAAGGCGTTGTATCATTACCGCATGGTTATGGCTTACGCTATCGTGGTGGTGAACCCATCGGACCTGAGTTGAATCGTTTAACGTCTACTCAACATTGTGATCCATTATCGAAGACACCCTATCATAAGTATGTACCCGTAAGATTGGAACGTTTAGATGTATCCGTTATTGCGGATTAGCTTTTACAAGAAATGCACCAAATTCTTTCATTTTTAGCGGAAAATGGGAAAAATTGGTGCAATGTTTTTTATTAGAAAGGTTTACCTTATTTTAATTGTTGTTTACAAATTAAGATGATTGCCTATTTGAGTGAATAATAAGTATTGCAAGTAAATAGATTTCATATTGGAATAAATATTGCTGTATTAAAATTAATTCGCTGTAAACTCGATAGCAAAGATGCACAGAACTTGTGCTGAAAGTAGTAAGAAGTTTCACAATATGAGTGCAAATGATGAAGCATGATATATCTACGAACATTCCGATCTTGCAAGATCAGTATGGTCGTATTAAACGTAAGTTACGGATTTCCGTGACAGATCGTTGCAATTTCAAATGCACCTATTGTATGCCTGAACATCCAGAAT
The DNA here is from genome assembly GCF_027105055.1 of Acinetobacter sp. TR3. Taxonomy (NCBI): domain Bacteria; kingdom Pseudomonadati; phylum Pseudomonadota; class Gammaproteobacteria; order Moraxellales; family Moraxellaceae; genus Acinetobacter; species Acinetobacter sp. TR3. The sequence goes on along the minus strand of NZ_CP114264.1, from coordinate 1,712,685 downwards.
GGATGAAAAAACAAGATTTACTCAGTTTTGAAGCGTTGCTGGTATTTTGCCAATATATGGTGAGGCAAGGGATTGAAAATATTCGTATTACTGGGGGCGAACCTTTAATGCGTCAGGGTGTTGTTCATTTTATTCGTGACTTGCAGAACTTACGAGTTTTGGGCTTAAAACGAATCTCGATCACTACCAATGCACATTATTTGGCTAAATATGCGGAGTCCCTAAAACAAGCTGGATTAGATGATCTTAATATCAGCCTAGATAGTTTAGACCCAGATCAATTCAAGCAACTGACTAAAAAAGAACTCACTCCCGTATTAAATGGGATAGAGGCGGCAAAAAAAGCTGGGCTTGCTTTCAAAATCAATTGTGTGTTGATGAAAGGTCAAAATGATGATCAGATTCTGCCAATGGTAAAGTGGGCGAAGCAACATAACATTCCATTACGTTTTATTGAATTTATGCCTCTAGATGGCGATCAGCATTGGACAGATCAGACAGTTGTGAGTGAAGCTGAAATTTTAGAGAAACTTCAGCCTTTTTATCAGATTCAAGTTTTGCAACAGCAGCATGAGCCCGCACGTCAGTATCAGTTAGACGGGCAATATTGTATTGGTATTATTTCTACGATAACTCATTCATTTTGCAGTGATTGTGATCGAATTCGATTAACAGCACAAGGTGAATTATATAATTGTTTATTTGCACAACAGGGGCTGAATATAAAGCCGTATTTACAAGCTGTGATTAAACAGAAACAACTAGCTCAAGAGATCAATTATGAAGAGCTTGATCAGCAAATTAAACCTTATATTTGGCACAAAGCGAAAGGTTATCATGCGATAAAACACCAACAAGTACGCAAAATTAGTATGCATATGTTGGGTGGTTAGTTTGGAAAAAAGTGGTCTGGAGAGAATATGCAAACTATTGACATAAAAATAGAAGCTTTTGGTGCTATTGAACGGTTATTGCCAAAAGAGCTTGCATTTGAGTTTGCAGAAAATCAAACGGTTGAAGAAGTACTAAGTCACATTGTGATGCTTTACCCAGAAGCAACAAAAGCGATGGATAAATGTGCGTGTGCGATAGGTGAAGATATTGTGCTACGTCAAACAGCATTAAATACTTCATGTACTTTGGTATTGTTATCACCTGTCGCTGGAGGATAAGTATGCGTGAATTTGCGAGAGTTCAAGATCAGGCTTTAAGCCTAGATTGTTTTGATCCGATACAATCTTTTCCTGAATGCGGTGGTATTGATATTTTTATTGGTACAGTCCGCAATCATCATGAAGGCAAAGCGGTGAAGGCTTTAAAATACACCTCGTATACGCCTGTTGCTGAAAAAATGATTCGTGAAATCGAACAGGAAATTAAAGATAAGTATCAAGTCTCTTATGTGCGTGTGATGCATCGAATTGGATATTTAGATGTCAGTGAAACGGCGATTATTGCAATTGCGTATGCTGCCCACCGCCGTGAAGCTTTTCAAGCCTGTGAAGAAGCCGTTGAGCGTGTAAAACATGAAGTACCAATTTGGAAAGAAGAGTTCTTTATGGATGGTACCAGTCAATATGTAGAAGGTTGCTGTATTCGTAAAGATGCCGAAACTGAAATTCATGTCCATAAACATGAGCATCACCATCACAACGAACATGAAAATTGTGCACATGAGCATACACACGAATAAAGTCTTAGGAAGTTAAAATGAAAAATGTTGGGATGAAACCCGAAAGTTATCGTGTTGCAGAAGCACAAGCGATTTTGTACGCACCACCACATTGTATTCAGCTATTGCGTGATGGAAATACCGAAAAAGGTGATGCCTTAAAAACGGCACGTATTGCAGGTATTTTGGCAGCAAAACGCACAGATGAACTGATTCCACTTTGTCATCCTTTACCGATTTATCGTGCTGATGTTGAATATGATTTACAACATGATCATGTTGTGATTCTGACGACTGTTGAAACCATTGGGCCTACAGGGGTTGAGATGGAAGCCTTGACTGCTGCGAGTTTGGCAGGGTTAACCATTTATGACATGTTGAAGCCGCATTGTGAACCTGATGAATTATGTTTAGACCAATGTAAATTGCTTAAGAAAAAAGGGGGTAAGTCCCATTTTAAAAGGACTCTTCGTCAGCCTGTTTCAGCGGCAGTGATTGTACTCTCGGATACCGTTGCAGCAGGACGTAAACCTGATACCGCAGGGAAATCAGTGGTTGAGACCTTAACTGAAGCAGGTTTTGATCCAATTCATTATCAAATTTTGCCAGATGAATCAGATCAATTGAAAGAATTGGTACTAGAATTGACAAAGTCTTATGCATGTATCATGACTGTTGGTGGTACAGGTATTGGTAAACGAGATATTACAGTAGATACGCTTGAGCCACTTCTAGAACGAAAACTCGATGGTTTAATGGAAGCAGCACGTGCTTTTGGTCAAAAACGCACACCGTATGCTGCGATGTCTCGTGGTGTAGCAGGTTTTATTGATCGTTCCTTAGTGGTAACGCTGCCGGGTAGCCGTGGTGGTGCGAGTGAATCAATGGCAGCTATTCTGCCAGCTCTGGTTCATATTTTTGATGTTTGCCGAGATTTACCACATCCGGGGGGATATGAATAATGTCAGGATGTGGTGCTGAAAAGGGTTTAATCAGTATCGATGAGGCACTTGAACTCATTCGAACCCAGCCCAAAACATTGACGACTGAGGTCTTGGCTTTAGCCCAAGGTTTGAATCGTTATCTCGCTAAAGCAATCTATTCCGAGGTCAATCTACCTAGCTTTTCTCAAAGTGCGGTAGATGGTTATGCGATTAATAGTTCACTTACACAGCTTCAAGATGTTTGTTTTGATGTAATTGGTGAGATTAAAGCGGGTAGTCAACTCGAATATCAATTGCTTGATGGGCAAGCCATTCGTATTTTTACAGGTGGCAAAATTCCTGAAGGCACCACACATGTTGCTCGACAAGAGATCATTCAGGTTGAGTCTGACAAAATTCGATTGCTTGAACAGATCAAGCCACATGCTGATATTCGATTTACAGGCGAAGAAGTACAACAAGGTCAACAGCTTGCGGACGTTGGTCAGAATATCAATATCGGTGCACTTGCTGCTTTAAGTATGGCAGGTGTGCAAACTGTCGAGGTATTTCAACAGCCTAAGATTGCTGTGGTTATTACAGGTGATGAGGTTGCTGAGCACCCTGAAGATTTACACGCTGGTAAAGTTTTTGATGCCAATGGGCCGTTACTGAAAGCTTGGTTCAAAGATTATGGCATAGATGTTGAAATCCTACATATTGCAGATGAAGCTGAACAGGTCACGGCATGCTTTGAGCGATTAAAGCATACATACGATGTGATTATTACGACTGGCGGCGTTTCAGTGGGTGATTATGACTTCGTTCGTCCATGTGCTTTTGAGGCTGGATTTGAACAGATATTTTGGAAAGTCAAACAAAAACCGGGTAAGCCATTATTTTTTGCAAAATATGAAAATCCTGACCATCATTGCTATTTATTAGGTTTACCGGGTAATCCAGCGGCGGTTTATGTGTGTATGCAGATTTATGGCAGCGCTTTATTAGATACTTTGCAAAATCAACGTGAGCCTATGCAATGGTTTAGTGGAGTACTCACCCATGGACTGAAATCTGATGCACGTGAGCGATTTTTAAGAATGCATGCTTATTTTGATCAGGGACAGCTCAAGTTACAAAGCCTTGCGAAACAACAATCACATATGTTGAGTAATTTAATGCATGCCAATTGTTTAGTGCGTATTCCTGCAAATATTCAGTTAGATGCTGGACAAGAACTTTCAGGTGTTTTTATTAATCGCTAAGTTATCGAATGAATTTAGATGAAATGATCTGTTTTTTTGATATTTAACTGAGTGCCAATATTGCATCTGATTGATCAGGTAGTTTAGTGTATATTTTATAGTGTTTAGTTTCTAAATATGACGGTTCAAGGCATCGATGAGATGTCTTTAAAGTTCTAAAAAATGATCAGGTGATAATAATGAAATGGGAAGAAATTGGCGATCAGCCATGTTCAGTTGCGAGAACGCTTTCTGTACTCGGTGATCGTTGGACAATGCTAATTTTACGTAACGCTTTCATGGGAATACGTCGTTTTGATGACTTCCAACGTAGTTTGGGATTGACCCGCCACGTACTTTCAGAGCGTCTTAAGCGTTTAGTCGAGCATGGTATTTTAACCAAAGTACCTTATGTAGAACGTCAAGAACGGTTTGAATACCAACTTACTGATAAAGGTTTGGATCTTTATCCTCTTATTTTAGCGATGGTGCAGTGGGCTGATAAGTGGATGGATATGGGACTTGGAAAACCGATTGAGTTTACACACAAAGGTTGTGGTAAGAAAATGAATCCAAGGGTGGTTTGCTCAGAATGTGATGAACCGCTGAATGTAAAAGATGTCCGTGTATCAGCTGGTCCAGGATATTTTGCTTTTATTGAACAAAAACAAAAAACTGCATAATTTTATCAATGCTGCCGTTCTTGCTCTTGTTGAATAGCATGAGATAGAACGGCAAAAACCTTCGAGTTGCTGCATTGTGCGACATTAAAACGGATAAAATTCTTAAAATTTTGACTTTGGCTGAATGCATTCCCCGGCGCTAAAATCACACCATTTTCCAAACAAGTTTGTGCAATAGACGCAATATCTAAATGTTTAGGTAGTTCACACCATAAAAATAATCCTGCTTGTGGCTTAAACCAAGGTGTTATATTTAGTTTCTCTAATTTTTTGATGGTTAAATCCATTGCTTTTGCTAAGTTGATTTTTAGTTCTTCTAAATACTTACGATAATTCCCATCCGTTAATGCTGCATACAGAATTTCAGCAGACAATTGATTACCGCCAAAACTTGTTGCAATCTTGATATCTGTTAAATCTTCAATCCATTCTGGTTTAGTGGCAATATAGCCTGTACGGACTGAACCTGATAGGGTTTTAGAAAAACTCCCAATATGAATTACTCGTGATAAACCATCAAGTGCGGCAAGTCGTGAAGCAGTGTGTAATTCTAAATCTGCAAAAATATCATCTTCAATGACAATCAAATTTGAATGTTCTACCAGTTTGAGAACTTGATAAGCTGTTGCTGCATTTAATACAGCACCAGTTGGATTATGAATTCCAGAGTTAGTAATGTATAGCCTTGGGTTGAAGTCTTGAATAGCAGTTGCAAATGCGGCTAAGTCAGGTCCATTTTTGGTATAGGGAATGCCAATGATTTGAACTTGATGAACTTTTAGCAGGGCATGGAAGTTAAAATAGCAAGGGTCATCCACCAATACCACATCATTTGGTTTTAAAAAATAACGGCATATCAGATCAATCGCTTGCGTACCAGAATCAGTCAATAAAATCTGATTTGCAATCCCTTCAATTCCTTTGCTTTGCATTCTACGAGCTAACAATTCACGTAAGGCAGGAAGCCCAAGTGGGGTGGAGTAATCTGTCAGAATATTTGAATTGGTTTTAGAAACTTTACGGATTGCCTTACGAATATGCTCATGTGGCATCCACTCATTGGGTAGCCAGCCACAGCCAGGCTTTAGTACATCAGCTTTTGCTTCTAAAGCTTGTCTTGATATCCACAAAGGGTCAATATTTCGATCGATTTTAGGGTGAATTTCAGAAATCGATAGAGGTACAAGTGGCCCAGCTACAAAGAAGCCTGAACCTGTTTTTGCTTCAATTATACCTTTTGCCACAAGACGTTCGTAGCCTTCGACAATGGTTGAAATAGATAAGTTTAATTGTCTCGCTAACGCACGAACGGAAGGTAGTCGAGAACCAGGCATTAATGAACGATTGTTGATTTGTTGATTAATGTGCTGTATGACTAAATCAATTTTTGTTATTTTCATATCATTTATTCGCACTGTGTTGGTAAAAATACCAATACAGTTCTTTGAAATTGTACTGTATCGTATGTGGGAATATAACATATTACAGATTAAATTCTCCAAATAGATTTGGAGAAAATAAATGAAAGTTGCGAATCAGGGTTGGTTAAATGGACTAATCGGCGTGATTATTTTTGCGGGTTCTTTGCCGGCAACACGTGTCGCCGTCATGGATTTCAGTCCTACTTTTTTAACTGCTGCTCGGGCTGCAATTGCTGGTTTATTAGGTTTATTCTTACTTTTGCTATTAAAACAACAGTTTCCTGTTAAAAAGGATTGGCTTGCATTATCTTATGTGGCAATCGGTGTGGTGATAGGATTTCCGTTATTTACTGCGCTCGCTTTGCAATATGTGAGTGCTGCACATACGATTGTTTTTGTTGGTTTACTTCCTTTATCGACTGCTATTTTTGGTGTATTACGGGGTGGAGAAAGGCCAAATGTAAATTTTTGGTTATTTGCCATTTTAGGTGCTTTGATCATTTTTACTTACATGATCATTCAAAGTGATACATGGCGATTTGGCTATGGCGATATTTTTATGTTACTTGCAATCTTACTGTGTGGCTTTGGTTATGCTGAGGGTGGAAAATTATCAAAGCGCTTAGGAGGATGGCAGGTTATTTGTTGGGCGCTGTTAATAACTTTGCCAGTTATGCTGTTGATTTCATATCTCTACATGCCTGCGGACTTCGCGCAGATTTCAAATGCTGCGAAATTGGGGTTAGCTTATGTTTCTCTATTTAGCATGTTGATAGGTTTCTTTTTTTGGTACAAAGGTTTAGCACAAGGAGGTATCGCAGCAGTAGGACAATTACAATTATTGCAACCCATATTTGGACTAATGATTGCAGCTGTTTTGCTTCACGAGCAAGTAAGTGTTGCGATGTTTGCTGTTACCATCGCTGTGATAGCCTGTGTTGCATGCGCCAAAAAATTTGCATAATTTATAGCAGTTATAAACAATTGGCAGGTTTGGGAACACCAGCTAAACGACTTAGATGACGTGCTACTAAACCTGTGTTAAATCTTTGCTGTAATTCAGCATTATTGATTTCAGCACTAACCGTCTTCATCAAAAATTTAATCAGTGGACGAGTTGCTGGGGAATGTCCAAATTGTTGATAAAATTGACGTACGGCGTGGAGAATTTCGAAATGCCAAGCGGTCAGTTCTAGATCAAGAGATTGAGCAAGTTGCTGGGCAACTTCAGGATTCCAAATTGTATAATCGACCAAATGACCGTCTTGATCTAACTCTAATTGCATGAAATAACCTAATTAACTAAAAATAATTTATTTTAAAGAAATACATCGTTTGAATTGCAGAACTAAATCAGCGAATTCAGCGTATTCTATAACTTTGACCTCAGATTTTATTTCATCTCTAAGTAAACTTTGCTCATTACTTAAGCAGTAAAGATTTGAATAAAGATCTACAATCTTTTTAGTTAGCACTAAAAGTCCATCCCCCATGACTACAACCGTATCATTCACATGTGCCATTTGAGCTAACTCAATCCAGATTTTATCTGTGTTGTAGTAAGGGGATTGAATCAAAAATAAAGTTGAATTTTCCATGTTTCTGAGCTCTACCAATACAAAATATGATCGAAAGATTGAATAAATTCAGGTTGAATCTCAACAAACTCGATTTCTTGATCACTATCTTGCACAATCGCCAAGTGTTGATTTTTAGTTTCAACTAAAATCGGGGTTAAATCATAGAATTCAAAACTGTCCACCATATTGGCAGCAACTTTGAAAGCTTGTTTGAATTGATCGAACTCTAATTTATTGTTCAATAAGCTCAGTGCAGCATCTTTTAATAATACTTTGACAGAAATGCCAAAGGTTGCTAAAACCATAGTTGCAGACACGCTTTCGTTGATCTGCAAACTAGTTAAATTGGATTGCGTTAGGATGACGAGTACAGATTTCACACAATTTACCTTTTAAAAGCAACACTCTATTAATGAACTTAAACTAAAATTGAATTAAACGAGAACAGCTTTGCACAGCATCAGCTAGCTCTCCAAGCCCAACTAGCTCAAAACCTTGCGCTAAATTGTGTTGTTGAAGTGAATGACGTTGGGCATTGCTTGCATCAGTGATTCCCCGAGCAAGGGCAGCACTGACACAGACAGGGAGTCGAATGCCAAGCTTTTGCCATTCTTGTTTTAGATTGCGTTGATCATCAGGAAACCACTGTAAATCATTCGCAACCTGAACACCATCTTGGTAAAAGAAGACACGAAAATCTTCGGACTTATTTCCTAATGCTTGAGCTAAACCAAAAGCATGCCAAGCCATAATTGAAGTAGGTGCAGAAGTTATTAACAGTAGTGTACTCATTGAACATTCACTATGGTCATGTAAGCAAAATGATGGACAGATTAAAAAAGAAGGTAAGTATACAATGATTTTGGTGACAGGTGGTTTAGGCTTTATCGGTTCACATATTGCTTTGAGTTTATTAGCACGTGGGCAAGAAATTGTTATTGTTGATAATTTGGCCAATTCGACTTTACAAACCTTGGAACGCTTAGAATACATCTCAGGAATGTATATTCCATTTGTTAAAGTAGATGTGAGAAATACGCCAGCCTTAAATAAAGTATTTGAACAATATTCAATTGATACGGTTATTCATACAGCCAGTTTTAAATCGCTTGAAGAATCTGTTTTAAAGCCACTGGAATACTACAACGATAATGTCAGCAGTATTATGAGCTTATTGAGAGCAATGCAGCGGATGGGGGTTAGAGAGTTAATCAATATTTCTAGTTTGGCCGTATATGGGCAATCTAATCCAAGTCTGGTTGAAGAAACTGAGTTGAATTATCGCTACCCAAATCCATACATTCGATCTCAGCAAATGGTTGAGGATATTATTGCAGATACCTATAAAGTCGATCATGAATGGAAAATTATCAATCTCAGGTTCTCCAATATTGTTGGTGCTTTTGAACATGGAGTTTTAGGGGAATACGTAACTCAACTCCCTAAAAATATTGTGCCTTTAGCTTTACAAGTTGCAGCGATGCAGCGAGATTGTATCGAATTGCAGAATCAAGCAGAGACAGAAGATGGAACGGTTGAAAGAAGCTTTTTACATGTTTTGGATGCTTGTGATGCAGTTTTGATCGCATTAAATTGGTTAAAAACACAAACAAGTTGTTTGGAAGCATTCAATATTGCACATCATCAACTCACATCTATACAAAATTTAATTGATGAAGTTGCGAGAGTTACTCAGACCGAAATTCAAGTGCAACCTGCTGTATATCAAAACCAAGAGTTAGCGCAATTGGGTGCAAATATTGATAAAGCAAAAAAAATATTAAATTGGGTTCCTAAACGTTCTCTATCACAAATGATTGAAGACGAATGGCGCTTTTATCTGAATACTTTGAAAGGTAATTAAGATAATGATTCTTATTTACATATTTGGTTGGTTTGATTAGGATATTGATCACTAGCCAAAGCAACGACTTGCTCCAGCCCGTGAAAATTTTAACCAAATAGAGCAGAGGTTGTTTATGCAAATGCGAATTGAACACGATACGATGGGTGAAATTGAGGTTCCTAATGAAGCCTTGTGGGGTGCGCAAACGCAGAGAAGTTTACAGAACTTTAAAATCGGTCAAGAACGTTTACCGCGTGCCATGATCCGAGCAATGGGTTTGGTGAAAAAAGCGGCTGCAATAACCAATGCTGAGTTAAAACAACTACCTGAAGATTTAAGTCAATATATCGTTGATGCTGCTGAAGAAGTGATTGCTGGTCAATGGGACTCACAATTTCCATTGGTGGTTTGGCAAACGGGTTCGGGTACGCAAAGTAATATGAACTGCAATGAAGTGATTGCAAATATTGCCAATCAAAAGTTAGGGCAAGTATTAGGTGCACAAAAACCTGTTCATCCAAATGATCATGTCAATCGCGCCCAATCGACCAATGATTCTTTCCCAACCGCAATCCATGTGGCTGCAAGTATTCAAATCAATGAATTACTGATCCCTGCGGTTGCAGAGTTAAAAGCAACTTTACAGCGCAAATCTGAAGAATTTAACGATATTGTCAAAATCGGACGTACCCATTTACAGGATGCAACGCCTCTGACTTTGGGGCAAGAATTTAGTGGTTATGTGTCACAACTTGAGCATGGCCTAAAACGTTTAGATCAAGCGCTTGAGGGTTTATATGAGTTACCATTAGGTGGTACGGCAGTGGGCACGGGATTAAATGCACATCCTGATTATGCTGTGAAAGCAGCTGAACAATTGGCTGAACTTACAGGTTTACCATTTGTGACTGCACCGAATAAGTTTGAAGCTTTGGCAGGGCGAGACGCAGCAGTATTTGCTTCAGGCGCTTTAAAAACATTGGCTGCAAGCTTAAATAAGATTGCCAATGATATTCGATGGTTAGCGAGTGGTCCTCGTTGTGGTTTTGGTGAGATTCGTATTCCAGAAAATGAACCTGGTTCAAGTATCATGCCTGGTAAAGTCAATCCTACACAAAGTGAAGCGATGACCATGGTTGTTGCTCAGGTTCTAGGTAATGACACTACCATCAATGTGGCGGGTGCATCAGGTAACTTTGAGCTGAATGTATTTATGCCAGTGATTGCTTATAACTTATTGCAATCTATTCAGTTATTAGGAGATGCTTGTAATAGCTTTAATGATCATTGTGCGGTAGGTATTGAGCCAAATCGTGAGAAGATTGATTATTTCTTGCATAACTCTTTAATGTTAGTCACTGCACTCAATCCTGTGATTGGTTACGAAAATTCTGCCAAAGTTGCCAAAACCGCTTATAAGGAAAATAAAACCTTAAAACAAGTTGCTATTGAATTAGGTCTAGTCACAGCAGAGCAGTTCGATGAAGTGGTTAGACCTGAAAATATGGTTTCTCCGAATAGTAAGTAAGTCGTATTGGTAGTTTAAAAAATCCTTCTTTAACCTAGGGGGATTTTTTATGAGTAGTTTTTATAAATCGATCTGCGTACAATATGCTTTTGATTTACCTGATTGTTGCTTCATTATGCTCAATATTTATTTGACAGATACCAAAACCAATATCCAGTTTTCTGATCTTCCAAATGAAAATCCTGTTAAATTTGTATTGAATTTAAAGAAAATTTTTCCAAGTACGGCTGATTTGTTGTTGCCTGTATTACCAGAAGACAATGATTTAGAGAATGTGACTTGGGAAGCAACTTCTAAAGATTTCGAAGTATTTAAGAAATTATTGGAAGGTTGGGGAATCATTGAATTACGTTTAAGTGCTATTACCGCTTATAAAGATAAAAATTTTGCCAACGAGTTAGTCAAAAAAGCGCAAGTTAAACGTAAGCAGATTTCTCAGAAACAAGCACAGCTTTCCTTGATTGCATTGGATTATGTGTTGATGCATGAGATTCATGCACTGATTGATGCTGAATTAGTGATGATTGGTGAGAAATTCTATTTACCAACGTTACGAGAACTATGGAAAGGACAGTTTTCAGATCAAATTTTGCAGTGCAAATTTTAATCTTCAAAAGCAGACGTTAAAGTCTGCTTTTTTATTGATTTATTTTGATTAGCGCTGAAAGAGATACTTGATCTACAAAGAATTACAAGAATTTAGTGTTGGTATTTTTGGTCGGCATATATATTGCTTATAGGGATATAAATATTATTGCGGGAGAGAAGTTCTTCAATGAACTCGCCGAAGGAGCAACGACCCCGGAAACTCTCAGGCAGAAGGACTGTAATGATATAAATACAATCTGGAGAGCAGTGTTCGATTTGAAGAATTATAAGAGAAAAGTTTCTTCTACGATTAACACTCACCGAAGGGGAAGGCTTAATGATTAATTGGTAATCATCTGCCAAAACTCTCAGGTACCATGACAGATGGGGCTAAACATTATGAAATGTTATGCATTTCAAGGAGTTTGCTATGCCACATGTTGTTGTTATTGGTGCGGGGATTACGGGTGTAACGTCTGCTTATGAATTAATTAAATTGGGTTATGAAGTCACAGTGATTGATCGTCATTTATTTCCAGCAATGGAAACTTCATTTGCCAATGGTGGGCAGTTGTCTGCTTGTAACGCTGAGGTCTGGAATCAGAAGGCAACAGTGTTGAAAGGGATTAAATGGATGAGTAAGAAAGATGCGCCTTTATTGCTCAATCCGTCTTTTAGTGTGCATAAATATCGCTGGCTAGTCGAGTTTTTGACTCACATTAAGGACTATAAGGTAAATACAATTGAAACAGTTCGTTTAGCGTTGTTAGCAAGACAACGATTATTTGAAATTGCAGAAAAAGAGGATATTGCTTTTGATTTAGAAAAGCGCGGTATTTTGCACATGTACCATACTAAACAAGACTTCGATATTGCCAAAAAAGTGAATGATGTTTTAGTCGAGGGTAAACTTGAGCGTTATGCAATAACACCTGAAGAAATGAAATCTATTGAGCCAAATTTAACTGGTGATTATTATGGTGGATATTACACTGCTGCGGATGCAACAGGAGATATTCATAAGTATTCTGTTGGTCTTGCCGAAAAAACAAAACAATATGGTGTGAAATATCGCTTTGGTTTGGATGTTCTTGATGTTAAATGTTTGCAGGATAGAGTTGTAGTAGATTGCAAAAATAGTTCAGAGAATATGCACCCTGATAATAATCAACTGACTCAAATTGAAGCTGATATTATTTTAGTGTGCGGTGGTGTTGGAAGTTATCAGCTTGCAGATTTGTTGGGGGATACAGTCAATATCTATCCTGTAAAAGGATATTCAATTACAGTCCAGCTTAAAGATGAGCGAAGTGTAAAAAATGCACCGTGGGTGAGTCTGCTTGATGAAAGCGCAAAAATTGTTACTTCTCGTTTAGGTGCTGATCGCTTCCGTGTCGCAGGCACAGCCGAGTTTAATGGCTATAATCGTGATATTCGCGCAGATCGAATCCAACCTTTAATTAACTGGGTGAACCAAAATTTTGATATTTCAACTGAGCACGCTGTACCATGGGCGGGCTTACGTCCGATGATGCCAAATATGTTGCCTGTAGTGAAACAGGGGAAACATGCGCGAGTATTTTACAATACTGGGCATGGGCATTTAGGCTGGACTTTATCTGCCGCAACAGCGGTATTGATTAGCGAGGAAATTGCACAAAAATTCCCAAGCTAAAGCTAAAAAGCCGATGTGAAAACATCGGCTTATATTGCATTTATTAATTAATCATACAAACGATAAATTCCTGTAAAACGTTCACAACCTTTTTGCTCACTTTTTATAATTAATAAGGCTTTTTTAAAGTCAAATTGGTACTGGCACTTTTTCTCATTATCAATAATAAGATTCTTTTGTTCGGGAGTCGTGTAGGCAAGTAAAGATAAAGTTTGAGTCTCTACACGATTATTGGGATTACGATAAGCAATTCCTTCGATTTTTAACTTATCTTTATCCAGTTGATGAATCTGGATGTGAACAGGTTGTTTGGCTAAATCACCATGTTCAAATTTTAAATAGTGTTGTGTAAGCGTCTGATTCATAGAAGTATAAAAGTTTAAATCATCTAAACGAATATCAAATTGTTGCTGATAACAATTTTTAGATTTGCACTGCTGGATTTGATTAAGCCAAAGCTTTTGTGTGTCATGTAGTAGTTGAATTGGAGCATCAGTCACAAGATAAGCGGTTAAAAACTTATTATTCAGCTTAGTTCGTTGGTCTTGATACTGCTTAGAACAAATTTTTTTTTGCTCAGCATTCTGTGTTGTACAGTTAATTGACGCGGCAAATACAAATGATGAGCAAAAACAACTCAATGTGATGATATAACCAGATTTCTTTAATTGATTTATTAAGGTGTTCAACAGCATAATCACTTATATGTTCAGCCTAATTTGCTCACTGTACTATAGCGAAATAGAAAGCCTGAATACAAGATTTGTTCAGTATATTGTAAAAGGAAAATCATATGGTTGCTCAAATTCGTATTGGACAAGGGATTGATGTACATGCTTTTGAAGAAGGCAATTTCGTTACTTTAGCTGGGATTAAAATTCCGCATACGCATGGTTTAAAAGCGCATTCAGATGGTGATGTGGTCTTGCATGCATTGAGTGATGCTTTACTTGGTGCATTAGCATTGGGAGATATTGGGCAACATTTCCCAGATACTGATCCTGAGTATAAAGGGGCTGATAGCCGGATGTTATTGAAACATGTATATCAATTAATTTTAGATCGTGGTTATCATTTAAATAATGCTGATATCACAGTTGCGTGTGAACGTCCAAAGCTCGCAAAACATAATTTAGAAATGCGCCAAAGTATTGCCGATGTACTTGAAGTCGATATCACTCAAATTAGTATCAAAGCTACAACAACGGAACAACTAGGATTTACAGGTCGTCAAGAAGGCATTTTGGCAACAGCAACTGTCTTAATTTCACATCAAGCAAGATGATCTACATCCATTAATGATTGTTCAAGTTCAAGTGTTGCTTTACGACCTTGCAGTTGTAAAGTAATACTATGAATTAAACCAGTCCAAGTCTCATTCGGTTCCCAAATCTCATGAAGTAATGCTTGAGCTGTGGGCATATCCATATCCATATAAAATTGACGATATAAATACATCAAACTACTTACACGCATGTTTTTGGCACAATGCAGCCAAACAATTTCATTTTGAACAAGATGAGCAATTAAATCTAAAACGAATAAGCATTGTTCTGCACAAGGAAGATCCCAATCAATAGGAATATGAATGTAGTTTAAGCCTAAATCCAAGCAGATTTGGTCTTGTTTCGCTAAATGATTTTCTGATTTGCTTGTCGCAAGATTGATTACTGTACTACAGCCATATTCTTTAATTTGCAATAATTGTTCAGCGCTTGGCTGAGCAGAACTAAATAGATGCTCGTGCACCAAAGAAAAACTAGGAATTTCAGACAGTGCTTGTTCGAGTGAAGTCATAATGTTCGCTTTGTAGTTATCAAAGTTTCAACCAAGAGGAGAAACTTCTTCTAATAAAAGATTTTCTACTATAAGTGTTTTTATTTAAGTGTTCAATTTAGATCGCAAAAATAAAAACAGCATCATGATGATGCTGTTTTCTTTAGCTATTTAGTCTTTTTTCAAATTCTCATTTAATAAGAATTCCATTAATGCCTTTTGAGCATGTAAGCGATTCTCTGCTTCATCCCAAACAACAGCATTTTTATGATCCAGCATGTGTTCAGAAATTTCTTCGCCACGGTGTGCGGGTAAGCAATGCATAAATAAACAATCTGGATGAGCCAGATCCATTAATTTTTCATTCACTTGGAAATCAGCAAATGCTTTTTCACGAAGTTTTTGTTCTTCTTCTTGCCCCATGCTTGCCCATACATCAGTTACGATCAAGTCAGCATTAACCGCAGCATCCTCAGCTTTATTGAACACTTCTACACAATCGGCAAATTCAGTTAAAAACTCAGGTTTTGGTTCGTAACCTTCAGGTGCAGCAATTTTGAGTTTAAAACCCATCATATGTGCTGCTTCAATGTATGAATTACACATATTGTTGCCATCGCCAATCCAAGCAACCGTTTTACCTTTGATGCTTCCACGGTGTTCTTGAAAGGTTTGTAAGTCAGCAAGTAATTGACATGGATGGTGGTCATCCGTTAATCCATTAATGACAGGAACTTTCGAATAAGAAGCAAAACGTTCAACAATATCATGGCCAAAAGTACGAATCATCACGATATCAAGCATGCTTGAAATGACACGTGCTGAATCCTCAATTGGCTCACCACGACCTAATTGAGTATCTCGTGGAGAAAGGAAAATCGCGTTACCGCCAAATTGGCAAATGCCAGCTTCAAAAGAAATACGTGTACGTGTACTCGATTTCTCAAAAATCATTCCTAAGACTTTACCTACAAATGGTTGAAAAACCGTATTTGCATGTTGCATGCGTTTCAATTCTTGAGCACGGTCTAAAATACGTTGCAACTCTAAAGTTGAAAGGTCTCGTAAAGTCAGGAAATGCCGAAGCGCCATAGTTACTCCCACAATAATTATTGAATAAAAACAATAATTAATTGTTATTTAATGGGTGATGATAAAAAAGGAATTGACTACTATACTACACCACCTAAAAAATGCAAAAGAATTAGACTTTTTGATGAGCTTTTAAGAATAAATCAACGGAATAGTTAATATAATCAGTTATTTCAGCGTCATTTGCTGATACTTCTAAACCCATTAAAAGTCGCCACTCAACATCACGTAGAATTCCGAAATACATCATGGCAGAGAAATGAGGGTTTGAGCAGTATATTTCATTGAGGTCGTGTGCCTGACCTAAAGCAAATGCAATCGTATTCTGTATATTTAAAGCACATTGGTCATAAAAATAGTGAGCTAATTGTATATCTTTTTGAGTTTGCTCTGTGAACATACGCATAAAGGCAATATTTTCAGGTTGAATAATATGTTGATAAAAGCGTTGTAATGTTTGTACAAGGTATGTTCTTAAATTATTTTGTTCCGAAGTGTATGGAAAACAAACACCTTTAAAAAACACCTCACGACGATAATCACAAATCGCAGTAAAAAGACCTTCTTTGTTGCCAAAATATTTATAAATAGAAGCTTTTGAGCCACCTGCATGATTGACAATATCATCCAAGGAAACCGCATCATAACCTTTTTCAAGAAATAAATCGGTTGCACATAGTAATAAGGCAAGGCGACGTTCTTGACCACGACGAGTTTGAGGTTGTTCGCAACTTGGGTAACAAATATCAGTCATTATATTCAATGAGCGTTGAGGGAATATTTTATTATAGCAAAAACCATATGTATTGTATGGCTATGGCATTGGATCATGTATCTAAACATCTCAATGTAAAAAAGCGAGTAATGTGATCATTACTCGCTTTTATGGACTATTTATGATTTATGCTGAACGCACTTCATCGTCTTCATCATCGTCTGTTGAATCCATGCCAAGCTCTTTAAGTTTGCGTGTAAGCGTGTTACGGCCCCAACCTAAAAGTTCAGCTGCATGACGTTTGCGACCACGTGTTTGTTGTAGGGCTGCATTAATCAAAGTGCGCTCAAACATTGGCGTAGCGATATCTAAAATTTTCATTTCACCATTTTTTAACTTTTGAATTGCCCATTGAGCTAGTAGCTCATCCCAATGATGTACAGCAATTCTTTCAACTAAAGCTGGGCTTGTAGCTGATGCGTCATTTGTCGACTTTTGTATAGCAACTTGTTTTAGCTCAGCAGGTAGATCTTCTGGATAGACTTCACGTCCAGTAATCATTACTGTTAACCAACGACAAGTATTTTCTAATTGACGAACGTTACCTGGCCAAGGGAGTTGCTGCATATAGTCAGTTGTTTCTGTACGTAAGATTTTAGGACTAACACCTAATTCTTTACCTGCACGCGCCAAGAAATGTTGCGCAAGCATAGGAATATCTTCGCTACGATGAGCAAGTTTCGGAATATGAATGCGAATGACATTAAGGCGATGGTACAAGTCCTCACGGAAACGACCTTCATTCACCAACTTCTCTAAGTCTTGGTGAGTTGCGGCTACAATTCGTACATCAACTTTAACTGGAATGTGTCCCCCAACACGGTAGAACTCGCCATCAGCAAGGACGCGAAGTAAGCGTGTTTGAGTTTCAAAAGGCATATCACCAATTTCATCAAGAAATAATGTACCGCCGTTGGCTTGCTCAAAGCGACCTTGATGTTGAGTGTTGGCACCTGTAAAAGCACCTTTTTCATGCCCGAATAACTCGGTTTCGATTAAATCTTTTGGAATTGCAGCCATATTGAGTGCAATAAAAGGTTTGGCACGACGTGGTGAGTGCTTATGTAGTGCATGTGCAACAAGTTCTTTACCTGTACCAGATTCACCATTAATCAATACAGTGATATGGGATTGAGATAAACGTCCAATTGCACGGAATACTTCCTGCATTGCAGGTGATTCACCAATGATTTCGGTTGATTGTAAAGGCGTCGTGGCTTTGGTTGCTTCTTGTTGTTGCAATTTATTGATGTGCAAAATAGCACGATTCACTAATGCTAAAGCTTCATCGATATCAAATGGTTTTGGTAAATACTCAAATGCACCAGTTTGGTAACTCGAGACAGCAGATTCTAAATCAGAATGTGCTGTCATGATGATGACAGGTAGATCTGGATGCGTGTTTTTAACTTTAGACAAGAAAGTTAAGCCATCAATTCCAGGCATGCGAATATCTGTCAAAATGACATCGGGTGCAGCATCATGCAAACGTTCTAGCGCTGTTTGTGCTTCTTCAAAGTTGGTGACGTCAAAACCTTCTTCTTTAAAAGTTTTTTCGAGTACCCAACGCATGGCACGATCATCATCTATTACCCAAATTTTATTTCGTGACACGGTCTAACTCCCAAGGTAAATATAAGCTAAATATGGTTTTTCCTGGAACGGACTGACATTCGATCATTCCGTTGTGTTGATGCATAATGTTTTGCGCGATACTGAGGCCAAGTCCTGTACCTTTTGCTCGTCCAGTAACAAGCGGGTAAAATACAGACTCTAATATGCTTTCTGGAACACCTGGTCCATTGTCTTCAATATCAATTCTTATCGATGAGCGATTCAGAACACCGTTAATTGTCACTAAGCGTTGAATGCGCGTTCTTAAAATCAGCTCTGGTTCTGAATCGACAAAAAAATCTTTATTTTCAGTCATTGCTTGCACAGCATTTACGCTGATATTGAGCATAACTTGAATCAGTTGATCACGGTCAGCCATCACATCAGGTAAAGATAGGTCGTAATCGCGGGTAATCTTAATTTTTTTCTTCGTTTGATTCACAATAAGTGAACGAACGCGCTCTAAAGGTTCATGAACATTAACCAGCTCGTAGCTTGGTAATTGACGTGAACCAAGCATGGTATCTGCTAGATTGGTTAGGCGATCGACTTCACTAATAATAATGTCGGTAAACTCACGATAGCTTTCATCATTTAAGCTGCGAGCAAGTAATTGTGTTGCACCACGAATGCCCGCTAAAGGATTTTTAATTTCATGTGCCACGCCACGGACCAATTGGCGCGCGACTTGATGTTGTTGTACTAAATTTTCTTCTTTAGAAATTTTCAACATCCGATCAATTGGATTCAGCTCAATCAATAACAGGGGATGGTCGCTTTTTCCTGCATTGAGCTGTGAAACGGTATAGTCCACATGAATGGCTTTAAAGTTTACGTTAATCACCGCTTCACGGCGTGTGTAATGCTGTCCACTTTCTAGTGTATGTAATAAAGCCTCGTGGGTATTAAAGGTATCATCATGGGCATGCAGTAAATTTAATACAGGTTGACCTGATGCGCGTAACAGGCTGACATCAAATAATGCTTCACAAGCCGAATTTAAATAAAAAATATTAAGTTTACTATCGACCAATAATATGGCAGTGGTCAGATTATCTACGAGCAGTCGATAGTCGATAGTGTTATGTTGATCCATTTGTGAATCGTCCTGTTTTAAAATGGCGCAATAAATATCAATGTAGATGAATAGCCATTAACTTCTGAAATGTATTTAATGCAAAATGCAAGCCAACTTTGTATTGGCTAATATTCAATAACTTAATTCATAAATAATGAATTTATGCTGTATTTTTCACATAGATTGAGTTATTTCAATATTTTATCATGCTTTAAAATGGTGCGTTGTTAGGGTTTGTTTAAAATTTTGGTTGTATTTTGGTGCATTACACAAAGAGATGGCTTTGTAGCTATGCGGCAGCAAAGAAAAGTCATACAATACGCCGATTCAAGTGGAGCGCAGATTCATGAAGACCCCCAAAGTCGGTTTTGTATCTTTAGGTTGTCCTAAGGCATTGGTAGATTCTGAACGAATTTTAACTCAGTTAAAGACTGAAGGTTATCAAGTTGCATCAGATTATGACGGTGCAGATTTGGTTGTTGTTAATACTTGTGGTTTTATTGAATCTGCAGTGCAAGAGTCTTTAGATGCCATTGGCGAAGCCATGAGCGAGAACGGTCGTGTGATCGTTACAGGTTGCTTAGGTAAAGATGAAGATAAAATTCGTCAAATGCACCCAAATGTGCTTAAAGTTACAGGGGCGGCAGCTTATCAAGATGTAATGGAAGCTGTACATGAATATGTACCAGCTCCTCCAAAACATAACCCATTTATTGATCTAGTCCCAGAACAAGGTGTGCGTTTAACACCAAAACATTATGCTTATTTAAAAATATCAGAAGGCTGTAACCATCGTTGTACTTTCTGCATTATTCCAAGTATGCGTGGTGATTTAGTTTCTCGTCCTGTAGGTAGTGTGTTAGATGAAGCAGCAGCATTAAAACGCGCTGGTGTAAAAGAAGTATTGGTTATTTCTCAAGATACTTCTGCTTATGGTGTCGATACCAAATACAAGTTGGACTTTTGGAATGGTCAACCTGTAAAAACTAAGTTCTATGATATGTGTGAAGCACTTGGTCAGCTTGGTATTTGGGTGCGTTTACATTATGTCTATCCTTACCCACATGTCGATGCAGTCATTGACCTAATGGCACAAGGAAAAATCCTGCCATATTTAGATATTCCTTTTCAGCATGCCAGTCCGCGCATCTTAAAATTGATGAAGCGACCAGCTCATAGTGAAAATACATTAGAGCGTCTGAAATTGTGGCGTGAAAAATGCCCTGAATTGGTGATTCGCTCAACTTTTGTTGTGGGTTTCCCTGGTGAAACTGAAGAAGATTTCCAAACTCTATTGGAATGGTTAAAAGAAGCCCAATTAGATCGCGTGGGCTGTTTTACTTATTCACCAGTAGAGGGTGCGACAGCGAATGATCTTCCTGACCATGTGCCAGAGGAGATCAAGCAAGATCGTTATGAGCGTTTCATGGAAGTTCAGCAAGCGATTTCTGCTGCAAAACTACAAAAGCGTATTGGTCAGACGATGACAGTATTGGTTGATAGCTTGGAAGAAGAATTTCCAGTTGCTGTTGCGCGTTCATATGCAGATGCACCAGAAATCGATGGCAACGTATTTGTTGAAGATATTGATAAGAGTGTGATTAAAGCGGGTGATTTACTCGAAGTCGAAATCACGGATGCAGATGAATATGATTTATTTGCTAAGTTGATTCAGATTAAATCAGCTTGATATTGAATTAAATTGAAGAAATTTTGAGATTAGTCGGTTTGGAGTAAAGGTATGTCAGCTTCTAAAAATCCACGTTATGCACGAATCTTGCTAAAGCTTTCTGGTGAAGCTTTAGCAGGCAATAAAGATATGGGTATCGATGCCCAAGTATTAGATCAGATGTCACTTTCAATTGCGCACTTGGTTGGTTTAGGTGTGCAGGTTGGTATCGTTGTTGGTGGCGGTAACTTATATCGTGGTAGTCAGTTACAAAAAGATGGTCTTGTAGGTCGCGTAACAGGTGACCAAATGGGGATGTTGGCAACTGTAATGAATGGTTTGGCAATGCGTGATGCATTAGTGCGCCGTAATATCAAAACACGTTTAATGTCTGCACTTCCAATTGGCACGGTTGTTGAATCTTACTCAAGTCGTGATGCAATTCGCCACCTAAGCCAAGGTGAAGTTTGTGTATTTGTTGCGGGTACAGGTAATCCATTCTTTACCACAGATACAGCTGCTTGCTTACGTGGTATTGAAATTGAAGCAAACCTCATCTTAAAAGCAACTAAAGTTGATGGTGTTTATAATAAAGATCCAAGTAAATATGATGATGCAGTTAAGTATGATAATTTAACTTTCGATCAAGTACTTGATGAAAAGTTGGGTGTAATGGATCTTACAGCAATTTGCTTATGCCGTGATCATAATGTTCCATTACAAGTATTCGATATGAATAAATCGGGTGCTTTACTTTCTGTTGTAATGGGTGAAAAAGAGGGTACTCACGTTACGAATTAATGTACGTGAGCCATAAAGCGCTTTATACTAATGTCTAAATATTTTGTAATACCTAATGAATAAGTAAGGAAGATCATATGATTAACGATCTCAAAAAAGATAGCGAATTGCGTATGAATAAAACACTTGACTCTTTGGAGCAAGGTTTTGCAAAAGTTCGTACTGGACGTGCGCATCCATCTATTTTAAATGGTGTGATGGTTCCTTACTATGGTTCTGATGTTCCATTAAACCAAGTTGCAAACGTAGGACTTGAAGACTCACGTACACTCTTAGTACAACCATTTGAGCGTTCAATGGTTTCAGCAATTGATAAAGCAATTCGTGAAGCTGGTTTAGGATTGAACCCTATTACAGCAGACGCAATTCGTGTACCGATGGCTGCATTGACTGAAGAAACGCGTCGCGATATGCAAAAAGTTGCACGTACTGAAGCTGAGAATGCAAAAGTTGCAATTCGAAACATTCGTCGTGATGTATTAGGTGATATCAAAGCATTGTTGAAAGAAAAAGAAATTTCTGAAGATGATGATCGCCGTGCATCAGAGGATATTCAGAAAATTACGGATAAATTCGTTGCTGAAGTAGAAAAGCGCTTGGCTGCGAAAGAAGCTGAATTAATGAAGGTCTAACTTTATGACCTTGCAAGAAGATCAACTTCTTCCTCAGCATGTTGCCATCATTATGGATGGCAACAATCGCTTTGCCAAAAAGATGCAAATGCAAAAAGGTGATGGGCATCGTGAAGGCAAAAATGTCTTGGATCCGATTGTCGAGCATTGTAAAAGTGTCGGCGTAAAAGCATTAACGGTTTTTGCATTTTCAAGTGAAAACTGGAATCGACCACAATATGAAGTCGATTTACTCATGAAGTTGTTAGAAGATACGATTCATGAGCAGCTTCCTCGTATGGAAAAGTTTAATATTGCTCTACGTTTTATTGGTGACCGATCGCGCCTCTCAGATCATTTAAGTGATTTAATGCGATATGCAGAACAAAAAACAGCCGCCTTTGATTCCATGACCTTAAGTATTGCGATTAGCTATGGTGGTATGTGGGACATGGCGAATGCTGCAAAATGTATTGCTCAAGATGTTCTTGCTGGAAAAGTTCAAACAAATCATATAAATGTTGATTTATTTGATAAATATGTCAGTCTAAATGATCTACCTGCTGTGGATTTATTAATTCGTACAGGGGGGGATTATCGCCTTTCAAATTTCTTATTGTGGCAAGCTGCGTATGCAGAATTGTACTTTACAGAAACTTTATGGCCAGAGTTTAAGGTCGAAGAATTGGATTACGCATTTCGTGTTTTTTCAGGACGTGAACGACGTTTCGGTAAGACGACAGAACAGATTCAACAAGCGAAAATAGAGAATTAATAATGTTAGAGCGGATTATTACCGCATTGGTGTTAGTTGCTGTTGTTTTAAGTTGCATGTTTGCGACGCAATCACATTATCCAATGTTTGTGCTTATGATTTTAGCAGCTGGGGTTGCAGGCTATGAGTGGTTTAAGCTTATGCCTCATAAAGAAGCTATTGTTTCAAAACCTAAGGCTTGGATATATGGTATATGTGTAGCATCGGTTTCAATACTCGCTTTATTTTTTAATGATGTTGCATTGTTGTTATGGGCAGCATCTATTCTTACGTGGCTAGGGAGTATTTACTGGGTTAAAAGCTTTCCAGAATCAGATAGTTGGTACAATGTATCATTGTATGTTATTGGTTTTATTCTAATTTCTGCAGCAGTGACTGCGCTTTATGCGGTTTGGCATAGCTCACCTTGGTGGCTGATGTATTTGTTCTTGTTAGTTTGGGGGGCAGATAGTGGCGCATATTTTGTTGGTCGTAAATTTGGTAAAAGAAAACTTGCTCCTACAGTAAGCCCGAATAAATCAGTTGAAGGATTGTATGGTGGTATTGCAACAACAGTTGTGATTATGTTGGTTATACAATACTTCTATTTAAATTTAACGACAATCCAGCTTATTTTGTTCTTAATTCTTTCCATTATTACTGTTTTTGCATCTGTATTAGGTGACTTATTTGAGTCGATGATCAAACGTCGTGCAGGCATTAAAGACTCAGGGCGTGTACTTCCAGGGCATGGTGGAGTACTAGATCGAATTGATTCACTTCTTGCTGCCGCGCCTATTTTTGCAACTGGTATGTATGTATTAGTAAAACTTATTGGTGTAGATCTATAAATGACACAAGCTGTTTGTATATTGGGTGTTACGGGTTCAATTGGGCAAAGTACCTTAAAAGTATTGGCACGACACCCAGACCAATACTCTGTTTATGCGGTTTCTGCATATAGTCGTTTAGATGAACTGGTAGAAATATGTAAAAAATACAGCCCTAAAATAGTGGTTGTTCCGAAAATAAAAGCATTAGAACTAGAACAACGTTTAAATCAAGAAAATCTAAAAAATATTGAAATTTTAACAGATGAAGCGGGTTTGATAGCCATTGCTGAACATGATGCAGTTGATATTGTTATGGCTGCAATCGTCGGTGCTGCTGGCTTATTACCAACACTTGCCGCAGTCAAAGCAGGCAAACGTGTGTTACTTGCAAACAAGGAAGCCTTGGTGATGTCAGGTGACATCATGATGCAGGCAGCACGTGATCATAATGCTTTATTGCTTCCTGTCGATTCAGAGCATAATGCGATCTTTCAGTCATTACCACACAATTATTTACAGATTGAGAGAACAGGTGAGCCACAACTTGGCGTGTCTCAGGTTTTATTGACAGCTTCTGGTGGTCCATTTCTTAATCATTCTTTAGAACAATTACATGATGTAACGCCTCAACAGGCTTGTAAGCATCCAAATTGGTCTATGGGGCAAAAAATTTCGGTAGATTCAGCGACTTTGATGAATAAAGGTTTGGAATTGATCGAAGCGTGTCATTTGTTTTCAATATCAGAACATTTTGTTACAGTTGTTGTTCATCCACAAAGTATTATTCATTCCATGGTGCAATATGTGGATGGATCAACTTTGGCACAAATGGGTAACCCAGACATGTGTACGCCAATTGCGCACGCATTAGCATGGCCGCAACGTTTAATGACGGATGTTCCTGCTTTAAATCTGTTCGAAACAGCTCAATTAAATTTTCAGGCACCTGATAATATTAAATTCCCAGCTTTAAATTTAGCTCGTCAAGCCATGCGTGCGGGTGGATTAGCACCTACAATTTTGAATGCTGCCAATGAAATTGCGGTTGCTGGATTTTTAAAAGAGCAAATTCGATTTACTGACATTACGCAAGTGGTCGAGCATACTTTACAAGTTGTACAAAATGCTAAAGCAGAAAGCATAGACATCATCTTGCAGACTGATATGATCGCAAGAGGTATCGCAGAGAAGTACATCGTAGGTATAGGGGGTTAAATCGTATGAGCGCACTATTTATGATTGTTGCAGCGATTTTATTATTAGGCCCTCTGATTGCGATTCATGAGTTTGGCCATTATTGGGTCGCGCGTAAATTAGGCGTTAAGGTTTTAGTTTATTCTATTGGCTTTGGACCGACTTTGCTTAAATGGCAATCGAAAAAATCAGGTATACAATACCAGCTTTCAGCATTGCCGCTTGGTGGTTACGTTAAAATGCTGGATGAACGTGAAGGTAATGTTGCTGAGCAAGATTTACCTTATGCATTCAACCGACAATCTCCTTGGAAGCGTATCGCAATTGTTGCTGCTGGACCGTTGATTAATCTTATTTTTGCAGTTTTATTGTTTTGGATTTTGTTTTTACCAGCCCAAGAACAGCTCAATACCCGTATTGGCAAAATCATGCCAAATACACCTGCTGCCCAAGTCGATTTACATGTTGGCGATAAAGTGGTGATGGTGGATGGTCAAACAACTGCAACATGGGAAAAACTGAATTACGCTTTGGTTAATCGCGTTGGAGAGACTGGTCAAGTTTCGATTGTTGTTGATCGTGCGGGAACTGAAAAACAATACAATTTGCCAATTAAAGACTTTTTAAAAGATCAAAGCCAATCTCCATTAGATGTATTAGGTTTCTTACCTTATCGTCCATTTATATCAGCGACTGTAAAGGAATTGAGCCCAGATGGTGCTGCAATACGCCAAGGTATGAAAGTGGGTGATCGCATCGTCGCAATTGATAGTGTTGCAATGAAAGATTGGTTTGATGTTGTGAATGTTGTGCAAAATTCACCTGAAAAACTTTTGAATATTGATGTAATACGTCAAGGTCAACTTGTACATTTACAGGTGATGCCGCAAGGTCAACGTGACAATATGGGTAATATGAGTGGTGTTCTTGGAGTGAAAAGTGATGCGGGTAAAATCACGATTCCCAATGAATACAAACAAACCATTCAGTATTCACCTGTTGAAGCATTAGGTGTCGCTGTTGAAAAAACAACACAATTGTCAGGTATGATTTTTAGTTCGATTACTAAAATGGTACGTGGACTAATTGGATTGGATAACTTATCAGGTCCTATTACGATTGCAAAAGTTGCAGGACAGAGTGCTGAAATGGGGTGGCAAACCTTTATTTCTTTTATGGCGTTGATGAGTGTAAGTCTGGGTATCCTAAATTTATTACCAATTCCAATGCTTGATGGTGGTCACTTAGTTTATTACTTTATCGAAGCAATTCGTGGTAAACCTGTTTCCGAACAAATACAAATGTTTGGTCTAAAAGTTGGTATGGTACTGCTCGGTAGCATGATGCTTTTGGCTTTATTTAACGACTTCATGCGTTTATAAAAAAACGCAAACGGAATTTAACTTACTGGAAAATATATGGGCATGCGTCACACACATTTATTAATGCCTTTGGCACTGGTTAGTGCGATGGCAGTGGTACAACAAGCATACGCAGCAGATGAGTTTCTTGCACAAGATATACGAATTGATGGCCTCGTGCGTTTAACACCTGCAAGTATCTATTCTATGTTACCAATAAATAGTGGCGATAGAGTAAGTGATCCTGTGATTGCTGAGGCGATCCGTACTTTATATGCTTCAGGTCTATTTGATGACATTAAAGCCTATAAAGAAAAAAACGTATTGGTTTTTAAAGTTGTTGAGCGTCCAATTATTTCTAAATTGGAGTTTAAAGGTAATAAGCTGATTCCTAAAGAAGCCTTAGAGCAAGGCTTAAAGAAAATGGGGATTTCAGAGGGCGAAGTCTTTAAGAAGTCGGCATTGCAGATCATTGAGACTGAACTTGAGCAGCAATATACTCAACAAGGTCGTTATGATGCTGATGTAACGGTTGATACCATTGCTCGTCCAAATAACCGTGTTGAGCTCAAGCTTAATTTTAATGAAGGTACGGCTGCAAAAGTTTTTGATATTAATATCATTGGTAATACTGTATTTAGTGATAGTGACATTAAGCAGGCTTTTGCAGTTAAAGAAAGCGGTTGGGCTTCGATTGTTACACGTAATGATCGCTATGCACGTGAAAAAATGGCAGCAAGCTTAGAAGCATTACGTGCTTTATATCTGAATAAAGGTTATATCAACTTTAATATTATCAATTCACAACTCAACATCAGTGAAGATAAAAAACACATTTTCATTGAGGTCTCAGTTGATGAAGGCGGTCAGTTTAAGTTTGGTGAAACCAAATTCTTAGGCGATGCACTCTATAAACCTGAAGAATTAAAAGCACTCAAACTATATAAAGATGGTGAAACTTATTCACAAGAAAAAGTAAATGCTGTTAAGCAGTTGCTACTTCGCAAATATGGTAATGCAGGTTATTACTATGCAGAAGTGAATGTTGTACCTGAAATTAATAATCAAACAGGCATTGTAAATCTAAATTATTATATTAATCCTGGTCAGCAAGTCACTGTTCGTCGTATTAACTTTACTGGAAATAGTAAAACAGCGGATGAGGTATTACGTCGTGAAATGCGCCAAATGGAAGGTGCTTTAGCAAGTAATGAAAAAATTGATTTGTCGAAAGTACGTTTAGAACGCACAGGTTTCTTTAAAACTGTTGATGTAAAACCTGTTCGCGTACCTAATTCTCCAGACCAAGTTGATTTAAATGTAGATGTTGAAGAGCAACATTCTGGCACAACGACATTAGCAGTAGGTTATTCTCAGAATGGTGGTATTACTTTCCAAGCAGGTTTAAGTCAAACCAACTTTATGGGTACTGGGAACCGTGTTGCGATTGATTTATCCCGTTCCGAAACACAAGACTATTATAACTTAAGTGTGACGGACCCATATTTTACTATTGATGGTGTTAGTCGTGGTTACAACGTTTATTATCGAAAAACGAAGTTAAGTGAGAACTATAACGTTAATAACTATGTTACTGATAGCGTTGGTGGTAGTTTAAGTTTCGGCTATCCGATTGATGAAAACCAAAGTGTGAGTGCATCTTTAGGTATTGATCAAACTAAAGTAAGAACTGGTCCAAGTGTTTCTACTTATATTCGTGATTATTTATTGGCAAATGGTGGTAAAGCAACAGCACAGAACACTTATTGTCCTGAAGACCAATTAGATAAAGATTTAGATGGTAACTATACAGGTAAATGTAAACCGGGTGGCGAGATTACTTATAATAGTGCTTTCGAAGGTAGTTTCCTAACTTATACTTTGAATTTAGGTTGGTCTTATAACACCTTGAACAGACCACTTTTCCCAACTTCAGGTATGTCTCATCGTGTGGGTCTAGAGGTAGGGCTTCCAGGTAGTGACGTTGACTACCAAAAAATGACTTATGATGCTCAGGCATTCAAATCATTGCCGATGGGATTTGTACTTAGAGGCTATGGTAAGTTAGGTTATGGTAATGACCTACCATTCTATAAAAACTTCTATGCGGGTGGTTATGGATCTGTTCGTGGTTATGACAATAGCTCACTGGGACCTAAATACCCAAGTGTTATCTTCCAAGCAACTGGTAAAAATGACCCGAGCCCAGAAGAAGTTGGTGGGAATGCCTTGGTTCAATTTGGAACAGAGTTAGCATTACCTTTACCATTCAAAGGAGATTGGACACGTCAAGTTCGACCTGTACTTTTTGCCGAGGGTGCTCAGGTATTTGATACGCAATGTAATGTACCAAAGGGTAATATATTAGTAGGTGCTAGTACTGTTGATATCAAACAATATTGTAATGATAACTACAAGTTCGATTTTGGCAATATGCGTTATAGCGTTGGCGCTGGTTTTACGTGGATTACGATGATTGGTCCATTATCATTAAGTTATGCTTATCCGCTTAATGATAAGAGTGGTGATAATACCAAATCTATTCAATTCGAAATTGGTCGTACTTTCTAAGTACGGCCCTTAAACTCTTAAAATATAAAAGGACGAAATAATGAAAAAATTAACGATGTTGATGTTAGGCTTAGGTTTAACGGTTTCTGCTATGACGAATGCTGCTGGTATAGGTGTTGTTGATCTAACTCGCGTAGTTGAAAGTAGCACATATCTTAAACAACAAAATGCTGCTCTTGGTCAATCAGTTAAACCAACATCGACGAGATTAGAACAATTAGGCAAAGAATTAGAAACTATGCAGCAAAAAGCGCAAACTGATGGTCCTAAGATGAATCAAGCGGATATTCAGAAAATGACTGCGCTGTATCAAGCTAAGTTAAATGAGTTCAATACAACCCAACAGGGCTTACAGACTAAAGTACAGTCTTCATTGCAGTCAATGAACACTGCATTTGAAGGAAAAGTGAAGCAAGCAGCTGAGCAATTAAGAAAAGAAAATAATTTAGATCTTATTTTGAATAAAAATTCAACAATTGCCTCTGACGCTCAGTATGATTTAACTGATAAAATGATCCAAAAGGTTAACGCACTGAAATAATCAATGAATAGACGTAGCTATCGTTTAGAAGAAATAGCTCATCTTGTAAAAGGTGAGCTTTTTGGTGATAAAGATTTTAAAATTTCTAATTTGTCTAGTTTGGAACAGGCACAAAATCATCACATTTGTTTTGTAAATGGTGAAAAATATTTAGCACAAGCTGAAGCAAGCGAAGCAGGTGTTTATATTGTGACAACTGCATTAAAACAACAATTATCATTGAAGCAAAATTTTATCGTTGTAGAAAATCCTTATCTCGCTTTTGCAACTCTTACACATTTATTTGAGAAGAAAATTTCTCGAAAAGGTATCGAAAGTACTGCTCAAATTCATCCTTCTGCAATTGTGGCTGATAATGCTTATATAGGGCACTATGCTGTCATTGGTGAACATTGTGTTATTGGACATAATACAATTATCCAAGCACATGCTTTTATTGATGATGAAGTTGAAATTGGTAATGACTGTTTCATTGATGCGCATGTCACGATCACGGGCGGTGCAAAGTTAAAAGATCGGGTTCGTATTCATGCGAATACTGTGATTGGATCAGAAGGTTTTGGTTTTGCACCTTATCAAGGAAAATGGCACCGTATTGCTCAACTCGGTTCGGTAAGAATCGGTAATGATGTCCGTATTGGCTCAAATTGTAGTATTGATCGTGGCGCATTAGATGACACAATTTTAGCAGATGGCGTCATTATTGATAACCTTGTGCAAATTGCCCACAATGTTCAAATTGATCAACATACAGCCATCGCTGCAAACACGGCAATTGCTGGAAGTGTCCGAATTGGCAAAAACTGTATTATCGGTGGTGGCAGTGCAGTTGCAGGGCATTTAAATATTGCGAATAATGTGACGCTTACTGGAATGTCAATGGTCACAAAAAGTATTTCTGAAGCGGGAACCTTTTCTTCGGGAATTGGACTATTTGAAAATAGTCACTGGAAAAGAACTGTTGTACGCCTTAGACAATTAGCAGATGTGCCATTGACCCAAATCACTAAAAGGCTTGATCATATGCAAGCTCAATTAGAGTCCCTTGAATCAACCTTTAAGTTACGTAAATAATTTATTATGACTGAGTCTACATCTCCAGCATTTACAATGCCTGAATTACCCATGGATATTCTGACGATTCGTGAATATTTACCGCATCGTTATCCTTTTTTACTTGTTGATAGAGTTACAGAAATAACTGAGAATAGTATTGTCGGCTATAAAAATGTCTCTATTAATGAAGAGTTTTTGCAAGGGCATTTCCCGACATACCCGATTATGCCGGGTGTGTTGATTATTGAAGCTCTCGCACAGGTCTCAGGAATATTAGGCTTTGTATTGACCAATCAAAAGCCAAAAGAAGGATCATTGTTCTTATTTGCTGGCGCAGAAAAAGTAAGATTTAAGAAACAAGTTGTTGCTGGTGACCAGCTTGTCTTAAAATCAGAACTAGTGATGCAAAAACGTGGCATTTACAAGTACAATTGTAAGGCTAGTGTCGACGGTATTGTCGCTGCAACAGCAGAGATCATTATTTCCCACCAAAAAATTGAGCAGACATGAGTAGTCAAAACCTAATTCACACAACCGCAATTATTGACCCATCTGCAGAAATTGCATCTGATGTACAAATTGGACCTTATTGTATTGTTGGTCCGAATGTAACGATTGATGCTGGGACTAAATTACGTTCACATGTGGTAATTGGCGGTTTTACGAAAATTGGAAAAAATAATGATATTTTTCAGTTTTCGAGTGTCGGTGAAATTTGCCAAGATTTAAAGTATCAAGGTGAAGAGACATGGCTAGAAATTGGGGATAATAACTTTATTCGTGAACATTGTACTTTGCATAGAGGTACGGTTCAGGATAATGCAATAACAAAAATTGGCAGTCATAACTTATTCATGGTGAATACTCATATTGCGCATGATTGTGTAATTGGTGATCACAATATTTTTGCCAATAATGTGGGCGTTGCGGGTCATGTCCATGTAGGTAATCATGTTATTGTAGGTGGTAATGCGGGTATTCATCAGTTCTGCCGTATTGATTCATATAGCATGATTGGTGGAGCATCTTTAATTCTTAAGGACGTTCCTGCTTACGTGATGGCGTCTGGTAATCCTGCACATGCTTACGGTATGAATATTGAAGGCATGCGACGTAAAGGTTGGACTCGAGATACGATTCAAGGTTTAAGAGAAGCATACAAGCTGATTTATAAGGCTGGTTTAACCACTGAGCAAGCCATTGAGCAGATTCGTAGCGACATACTGACGAAGACGCCTGAAGCACAATTGTTTATTGATTCACTCGAAAAGTCTACACGCGGTATTGTCCGTTAAAATTTACAAAAATAAAAAAAGACACTTAGGTGTCTTTTTTTATTTTCTAATTTTCTGCTTCGATAAATTGCTGTCGGTATTGTTTGGGTGATAACTCAAAAGTCCGTTTAAATGCTTGACTAAAAGCTGTTTCGGAAGAGTAGCCCACTTTGTTTGCAATCAGATGAATGGAATAATTACTTTTACGTAAATACTGGCTCGCTAAGCGCATACGATGTTGTTGTAGATAAGCCAAGGGGGATTCTCCGATCACCTCATGAAATAAACTTGCAAATTTTGAACGTGACATACAGCATTGTTCTGCAAGGGTTTCAACTGTCCATGCATCTTCAGGATGGTTATGAATTGCAGCAAGGCTATTGCTGAGCTCAGGATGATTTAAAGCGCTTAGCCATCCATGTTGATTTGAGATCTGTTGAATATGATCTCTTATACATTTGATCAATAAAATATTTACAAGATGATCAATAATAATATCTCTACCTGCCTGAATATTTTGTGTCTCTAATGCTAAAAAGTGCAAACCAATTTGTAACCATTCAGGTGCTGTATTTTCTCCGTGTTGAATATGAATGATTGAAGGTAATGCTTGAATAAAAGGGCGTGCCATGATGGTGTCAATCTGACAACGAACAGTTAAAATAAGATTTTTCTCTGACGAATCTGTACCGAATTCAATAGCATCCTCTTTATGTCCATCAAACAATTTTGAAATATTGACTGCATTCACAAGCTTTGTGATGGAGTTATCTGCACCCGTATGTGCTGTTCCAGAAGGAATTAGGACAATTTCACCAGCATGAGCAGTTAAACTATTTTGTGAATCAATTTGAATGAAAACAGAACCAAGTAAAACAATGTATACGATAAGTGCTGTTTGATCTTGGCACGTAAAACTCCATTCTCCTTGAGTTTTCAAGTAGATATATTCCGTATGGTTTAAATGAATATCAGCAAATATTTTACTTAAAGCATCCATATGATTTTTAAATTATGTATTCATTGTAAATTATAGAGAGCTCTCCCAATAACTCAATATGTGTTTTTAGGACAAAAACATGGAAGATTATGCCAAAGACTTTCACATAGGTTTTTTGGACGCTTGCAACTGTCATGAAACTCATAATTCATCAAAATATACATATATATACAAAGACATGGATAAGATGATGAATGCACCAGTAAATGTAGAGCAAGAACGTACGCCAATAAGCATTCCAAAATCGAAAACTGAATTGGATCGTAAACGTTATTTATGGGCAATTAGCCCAGCTTTACCTGCAATTGGCATTGGTATTTTAGCAGGTTATCAATTTGCACCTCGTCCATTAAAAAAAATCTTTGCATTAGGTGGACCAATTGTTTTGCATATCGTTATTCCAGCAATTGACACATTGATTGGAAAAGATGCAAATAACCCAACTGATGAAGATATTAAACTACTTGAAAAAGATCCCTATTATTCACGCTTAGTAAAAAGCTTTCTTCCATTACAATATGCAGCTAATTTTTACGCATGTTATTTATGTAGTCGTAAAGAAACTTCGTTTATCGATAAAATCCTATTGGGTATTTCAATGGGTGCGATCAATGGTATCGCAATCAATACTGCACATGAACTTAGCCATAAACATGATCGTATAGATCATATTCTTTCTCATCTTGCTCTTGTACCTACAGGATATAATCACTTCCGTGTAGAACATCCGTATGGACACCATAAACGCGCTGCAACACCTGAAGATCCAGCATCTTCACAAATGGGAGAAACATTCTATGAGTTCTGGCCACGTACAGTAATTGGTTCTTTCAAATCTGCTATTGAAATTGAAACTAATCGTTTGAAACGTAAAGGTAAAGAATTCTGGTCAACTGAAAATGAATTATTGCAAGGCTGGGGAATGAGTGCTGCTTTTCATGGTTCAATGATTGGATTATTTGGTAAAGGTGTAATTCCGTATTTAGCGACTCAAGCTTTTTACGGTATTAGCTTGTTTGAAATTATTAATTATATTGAACATTATGGTTTAAAACGTCAAAAAGATAAAAATGGTAAATATGAACGTACGATGCCAGAGCATAGCTGGAACAATAACAATATTGTGACCAACTTATTCTTGTATCAATTACAGCGTCATTCAGATCATCATGCTTATCCAACACGTCCATTCCAAGCACTGCGCAATTTTGATGAAGCACCAGAATTACCTAGTGGTTATGCAACCATGTTATTACCAGCATTAATTCCACCACTATGGTCAAAAATGATGGATAAGCGTGTATTTGATCATTACAAAGGTGATTTGAATAAAGCCAATATCTATCCAAAACGTCGTGCAAAACTGTTTAAGAAATTTGGTGTAGTGGATCAATCTTTAGTTGAAACTTCAGTAGAAGCTGTGGCAGCCGAATAGCTTAAAACTTTCCCAAAAGTAGAGCACTGATGATTTATCCTCAGTGCTTTTTTATTTTCTTGTATTAAAACTTTAACAAAATAAGGATTCAGAACTTTGTTGCTGTATATCTAATACTTATAAAATAATTTTGTAATTGATTCTATGAGGCAGTAATGACAAAACATTATGATTATATTGCAATTGGTGGTGGTAGTGGTGGAATTGCATCAGTTAACCGTGCTGCAATGTATGGAAAAAAATGTGCTCTCATTGAGAAAGCTGAAATAGGTGGCACCTGTGTCAATGTCGGCTGTGTGCCTAAAAAAGTCATGTGGTATGCAGCACATATTGCTGAATCAATTCAAAAATATGGACCTGATTATGGCTTTAACAGTAAAGTTGAATCTTTCGATTGGCAAACACTGGTCAAAAATCGTCAAGCTTATATAGAACGAATTCATCTATCTTATCAAAATAGCCTAAGTAATAATAAGATTGATCTTATTCATGGTGCGGCTCATTTTATTGATAAAAATACTATCGAAGTCAACGGTGAGAAATTCACAGCAGACCATATCTTGATTGCAACAGGGACACAGCCATTATTACCTAATATTGATGGTGTTGAATATGGCATTGATTCGAATGGTTTCTTTGAACTAACGGCTTTACCTAAAACTACTGCCGTGATTGGTTCTGGTTATATTGCAGTTGAGTTGGCAGGGGTACTCAATGCTTTAGGTTCACAAGTTGGATTATTTATTCGTAAAGATTTACCTGTTCGACGTTTTGATTCTTTCTTGA
This sequence comes from Acinetobacter sp. TR3, assembly GCF_027105055.1. Taxonomy (NCBI): domain Bacteria; kingdom Pseudomonadati; phylum Pseudomonadota; class Gammaproteobacteria; order Moraxellales; family Moraxellaceae; genus Acinetobacter; species Acinetobacter sp. TR3. The sequence continues at coordinate 1,677,304 of NZ_CP114264.1, read as the reverse complement.
GTGAAACTTTGGTTGAAGTGATGCAAACAGATGGAATTACTATACATACACAAGCTGTTCCTAAAGAAATCACCAAGAATACCGATGGCTCTGTCATATTACATTTAGAAAATGGCGAAAGTCATACGGTCGATTGCTTGATTTGGGCAACGGGTAGAGAGCCAAATACGGCGAGCTTGAATTTAGAAAAAGCCAATATACAGCTCGATGATCGAGGTTACATCAAAGTCGATAAGTTCCAAAATACCTCTCAACAAGGTATCTATGCGGTAGGAGATATTACAGGGAAAATGGAGCTTACACCTGTCGCAGTTGTAGCGGGTCGTAAATTGTCTGAGCGATTATTCAATCATAAGCCAGATGAGCATTTAGATTACGATAATATACCAACGGTTGTTTTCAGCCATCCGCCGATTGGAACAGTAGGGATAACTGAGCAAGAAGCGATTGAGAAATATGGTCAGCAAGCTGTGAAAGTTTATAATTCATCATTTACTGCGATGTATAGCGCCATTACGCAACATCGTCAGCCGACCAAAATGAAGCTAGTCTGTGTGGGTGAAAATGAAAAAATTGTCGGTATCCACGGTATCGGTTTTGGCATGGATGAGATTCTGCAAGGTTTTGCGGTTGCTTTAAAAATGGGAGCGACGAAAAAAGACTTTGATAATACTGTTGCAATTCATCCTACTTCAGCAGAAGAGTTTGTGACGATGCGATAGCGCGCGATATGAAAATAAAAAGGACGTAAATAACGTCCTTTTTAAATTTTTTGTTTAAATGGGTATTTATTTCAATTCACTTGAAGATTTACCCAATTCACGACGAGCAATAATGAGCTGTTGAATCTGTTGTGTACCTTCAAAAATATCCAAAATTTTTGAGTCACGTGCCCATTTTTCTAATAACTCATCTTCACCATAGCCCACGCTTGCAGCTAATTCGACGCATTTGAGTGTAATTTCATTACCTACACGCCCAGCTTTTGCTTTAGCAATAGAAGCTTCTTTAGAATTAGGCTTTTTATTGTCAGCCATCCATGTGGCTTTAATCATAAGTAGGCGAGCAGCTTCCCACTCAGCTTCCATACGATAGATTTGAGCAGCCAAATTCGAAGTTTGCAAATAAGGCGTTTTGTAGTCCGGATCAAGCTGATCTTTAAAAATTTCTTTAATACGTTCTAAAGATGCCTTTGCACAACCGATTGCCATGGCTGCAACAAGTGGACGAGTGTTATCAAAAGTTTCCATAACACCAGCAAAACCTTTAGCAACATCAATTTCTGGATTACCTAATAAATTAGCTGCTGGTACACGACAGTCAATAAAACTTATAGCAGCTGTGTCAGAAGCTTTGATTCCCAGTTTGTGCTCTAAGCGTTCAACTTTCATACCCTGCGTACCTTTAGGTACAACAAAGGATTTAATAGCAGCACGACCAAGTTTTTTATCTAGTGTTGCCCAAACCACAACTGAGTCTGCACGATCACCAGAAGTGACATAAATCTTTTCACCATTAAGGATATAATCATCGCCATCTTTGGTTGCGGTTGTACGAATAGCTGCTGAGTCTGAACCACATCCTGGTTCGGTAATTGCCATAGCAGCCCAAGTACCTTTGAAACGTTCAAGTTGCTCATCATTCGCAACTGCTGCAATGGCAGAGTTGCCTAAGCCTTGACGTGGCATACTGAGCAGTAAGCCTGTATCACCATAACACATTTCAATAATACCAAGTGCCGCAGACATGTTACCGCCATTCACAATGGCATCTGGGTTAGCTGTCCCTCGTTTACTCGCATTGGCTGCACCGACACCTTCGCCACTTTCATTCATGCCATCTAATAGCGCAGCGAGCATATCGAGTTCTTTAGGGTATGCATGTTCTGCTTTGTCATATTTACGTGAAATAGGGCGTAATACATTCAATGCTGTTTCATGCGCCTGATCAACCAACATTTTAAATTTTTTCGGATTTTGTAAGTTCATTCTTCTTCTCCAAAATTACGCATGTAAGCCAGAATGTAAGATAGCGGTCGCGCGTAAATCACGATACCAACGTTCAACAGGATGCTCTTTAGTAAAACCATGACCACCTAAGATTTGTACGCCATCTGTACCAATTTTCATTGATTTTTCGGCACAAAGTAAGCGAGCAAGATAGGCCTCACGATGAAAAGGTTTACCTGCTTCAGCCAAGCTTGCCGCATTTAAAACCAACATACGCATAGCATCAATTTCAATGGCCATATCGGCAATCATGAAAGCAACACTTTGACGATGAGAGATAGGTTCACCAAAAGCAGTGCGTTCATTGGCATATTTAATACAATAAGCTTTGATTGCTTCTCCTGTACCAATCGCCATGGCACACCACATTAAGTTTCCAAGATCGACAAATGCAGTGTAATCAAAGTCAGCATCGCCTAAACGCAAAGCAGGAGTTTGGTTGAATTGAAGTGTTGCTGTTTCAGTTGCTTTTAATCCCATTGCTGGATTAGCTTTGATTGCAATAGTTTGATTTGACTGCACAACAAAAATATCAGGTTGACCATTAAACTCAGCACTTACAAGGAATACATCCGCAGTGTCACCGAGGATAACTAAGGTTTTTTCACCTGTAATGTAGAATTGACCGTTTGCTTCAGTTGCAGTTGTTTTTAACTGATATGGATTAAATGCAGGAGTTGCTTCTTGAAATGCAAATGTTGCGGTAACATCAGTATCTTCAGCAAATACAGGCAAATACATCGATTGAACTTGTGTTGAACCCCAACGTGTAATTGCATTAATAACGCTAAATGTGCTGAGTAGACCTGCTGTTAAACTGAAATCACCTTTAGCTAAACTTTCTGCGATTAATATATTACTCACAATATTTTGTTCAGCGGCAACACCACCTAATGCTTCAGGTAAAGCATAGTAGTTCAAACCTAAGTCGACCAAATGTTGCCAAAGTTGTTCTGGGAATTGTGCTTGATGATCAGCGTCATGCGCTAAAGCATATAAAACTTCTTCAGCGAATTGAGACATTGCATCGACAGTCATTTGCTGTTCTTCAGTAAGGCTGAGATCAAACAAATTTTTATTAACTTGATTCGGGAGGCGTTGCTTATCAATTGCTTGCGGTTTAAAAGCTTTTTGTGTCTTATTCAGTACTTTAAAACCTGTTTTTGATCCTTGATATAATGATTTCTCTACAAATTTTCTTAATTTGAGTTGATCTAATACTTCGCTTCCTGCGATTTTAGTGATCAAAGATAGCCCAAAGCCTTGAGCTTTATTCATCATATTCGACATGATTTTATCCTAGAGGATGGTTGTAAAATTATGCTGACATGCTCTAGTCAAAAAAACTATGTCTTGTTTGACGTGCTAAATTAAGAAAGATAAAGGGTAAAATGGTTCGTACATGGATTTTATATTATTGTTTTTAAATGAATAAAAGAAATATCAGAAAAATAAATTTTAAAAAAATTGACCAAACTGACAAATCAGATTGGTCAAAATGACTTTAGGTATAGCGCTTATGCAAACTGACGAATCATTTTTCGTACATTTGTCTTTGCTTCGATCACAGTCATAAACGTATATGCACCAATAAACTTACGGCTAATAAACATAAATTCTTTTGGTGGAACAGAGAAATAACGAGATGCCATTGATTGTGCTGCTTGTTGCATTACACGACTATGGAGTTGGCTTTTTTTCCAATCGTAGCGGTCTTGGTCATCCATTATACCAGCTGGCATATTCGGATTATTACTTGGGCAACTAAAAGCCTCCGTTGCAATCAAGAACACGTCTGCCATACCTGGTTTTATACTTTCTGGCATTGCATCAAAAAACTCATAACCAGTCATGGCTTTAACCATTGCAGTTTTATCATGGTCATAACCTGCATGAATAAGATTCCGTGCTACAGCAAGTAAGTTATCATCAAATTGACGGATCGCCCCGAAATCAAGTAAAACGATTTTATCCTTTACATCATCGCCGTTACCCAAACGAACAAGGTAATTACCAAAGTTCGGATCAGTTTGCATTTCACCCCATTCAAATAATTCACGTACTGCAATTTCCAGAGAAGCTTCGCCTAATTTGTTACGACGTTCTTGGGGGAGGGAAAGCATTACCGGACTATTGATTGGTACACCGCGCTCGAAAGTCATGCACAACACTTTATTAGAGCAAAATTCATTTACGATTTCTGGTACCACATAGCGTGGATCATTCTTTAAACGATCAGCAAATCGACGCGTCGTTGCGGCTTCGATGCCATAGTCGACTTCTCGATGCATCATTTCACGAACTTCATCAAACCACTGATCAAATTCACGAGTTTGTGGCACCATACGTGTGAGTTTAAGCATGTTCTTAAATAGATTCATATCAGAATCAATTGCTTCCGCCACACCAGGGTATTGAATTTTAAGAACCAGTTCTAAACCATCTGATTTACGTGTCGCACGATGAACTTGGGCAAGTGAAGCTGTACCAATTGGTTCATGATCAATCGTGAGTTCATCTAATTTTGAACCTAACTGTTCTTGCAAATGCGCTTTGATTGCAGGCCAAGCAAGTGCGACAGTTTGATTGTTCAATGTATTTAATGCTTGTGTAATTTCTTCAGGTAAGAAATGTTCGCCGTATAAAGCCATCATTTGACCAATCTTTACGATAGATCCTTTTAGTTTTCCTATTTCAGAAACTAAATAATGAGCTTGTTCAGCCATGGCTTTTTTACGCTTTTTCTCTTTTTCTTCTTCACTAGAAAAAATTGAAGTAGCGCTAGCAGTCGCCCAACGTGTTCCAGCGAGTAAAGAGGCTTTTGCAATAGATAAGCGACGATCTACAGAGGAGGTTTTTAGATTCTTAAGCTTATCGTTCTGATCTGACATGAAAGAAAAATCCTATGCTGAAATCGGAGGGTTGAAAGCCGAGACTTAAATTGTAGCGGATATTACAGCTTTTGAACGTATTAAAATAGTTCAATCTCTTGAATTATCAGTCTAAATTTGTGAATTAGGTCAATAAATCAGAATAGCCTAAGTAAAATTTAAATTTCAAATTTGGCTTTACTATACAGATGTCCTAAATCCTAAACTGAATTTTTAGAGTAGATTTTCTCATTAAAGCTGCACGATTAGTATGAATATGAGCAATCAACATACGCTTTACATGACTATGATGAAAGCCTAAAGCATGAGCTTTCACAATAATGATACTGGGTAATGTAAAGAAAAAATACTTGGTGTCGTCTAAAGTCGCATCTTTAAAAATACCTTCTTCAATCAAAGTATTCCGAAGAAAAATTTTCTCTTCTTGCACAGTAGGAGATGACTCATCATCCCAATAATTCTGACGCATTGCCATCAAATTATTATGTTTATAACTCATCGTTGCTTGAGCTCATTCTGTTTACTGTTAGTAAATATATGAGGTTAATTGAATTTTTATCAAGAATAGATTTATCTCAAAATAGCCTAAGCAAATTTAATCCTTAATTTTTAAATGCTACACTTATACTACTTTAATGACTAAATCGAAGAACTGAAAAGAAATGACTCCAGCTTGTAAGTTATTAGAAAAAAATAAAATAGCATTCACAGTTCATGAATATGAACATGATGTAAATGCAAAAAGTTTTGGCTTAGAAGCCGCAGAAAAACTCAATCTAAATGTAGATGAAGTATTCAAAACGCTAATGGTCACCGATGAAAAAAATTATTTCATCGCAGTTTTGCCAGTGAATTATCACTTAAATTTAAAAAAAGTTGCATCAGCAGTAGGGTGCAAGAAGCTACAAATGGCCAATCCAAAAGATGCTGAACGTTTAACTGGTTATTTAGTCGGTGGAATTAGTCCCTTAGGACAGAAAAAACGACTCAAAACTGTAATCGATGAGACAGCCAAGTCATTAAACAAGATTTATGTAAGTGGTGGAAAAAGAGGTTTGGACATTGGTCTTAACCCAGTTGATCTAGCTAAGTTACTGGAAGCGACGTTTTCAGATGTTTTAGATTGTTAATATATTTAAAAAAGACTTTAAAGCAGAAAGTCTTTTTTATTTGATTCATAAAAACAATAAGAGATTAAATTATAATTGAAATTATTGATAATTGGAATTATAATTTTTTGTATTTTTCTTGATCTAAATTAATTTTTCATATTAAAAAACAAAGTATTAAGTGCAGAGGTTTAGCTTAAATTTATAATTGATATTATTAATGATAATAATTATCATTAATAATATCTTATTTACGGTGAATAACATTGTAATAAGGTTTGTTTAGAGCTCAAAACATTCGAAAAAAAATTAACTCTCTCTTTATAAGAGGATACCGACAGATGCAATCACTTGCCAATCGGTTGGCGATACAACACTTCGTCAACGCATATACGCAAGAAACTGGCAAAGGTCACTTGCTTAATAGAAATCAGCAAAGTCCGCAACAACAAGCGTTTAGCCAAGGTTTAACGCTGTTATCAATCCCTATCCATTCTATTCAAGCTCAATGTAATTTTCCTTTATCTTATGTCAGCCGAGTCGGGCGACATCGTGTAGCAGATGTTCCACAAGTTATTATCCATGGACAAATCAAAACTTTAAGCCCTATTACAATTGTAGGTCTCCTGCTTGAAGAACTGGTTTTTGAATCATCTATTCCATTAGATGCTGCATCTTTAGTAGAGAAGTGGATTCAAAGTCGTGATGCACTGCAACAGTTTTTAGTACAACGTGAGAGCGATTTTGATGATTTGGTCAAAGCAGGTCAGAGTTTTATTGAAACAGAGCAGGCGCTCATTCTGGGGCATAGTATGCACCCAGCACCAAAAAGTAGAACAGGATTTGTGCATGAAGATTGGTTAAAGTTCTCTCCTGAACATAAAGGCAAGACACAACTGTATTATTGGTTGGTTCATCAAGACTATATTTCTGAGGGTAGTGCTACTGATGAAAGTATTTCAGCTCAATTAAAAACTGCTTTACAGTGGTATTTATCTGAACAAGATATCAATCTATTAAAAACCCATACCGAATATAAATTACTGCCTTTGCATCCATGGCAAGCACGTTACTTACAAAGTAAACCGTGGTTTGAACGTCTTAAACAAACGGGACAGTTAATTGATTTAGGCTTACGAGGCTGGCAATTTTCTCCAACCACTTCAATCCGAACCTTGGCGAGTTTTAATGCAACTTGGATGGTGAAACCCTCACTTTCAGTGATGATCACCAATTCTATTCGCGTCAATTTAGCCAAAGAATGCCATCGTGGTGAGCTGACGCATCGTTTATGGCACAGTGAATTGGGTCAAAACATTTTAAAACAGTGCCCAAGCTTAAAAGCGGTGAATGATCCAGCGTGGATTGCTTTAAAAATTGATGATGAAGTGGTCAATGAAAGTATCTGTATTTTCCGTGATCAGCCATTCCATCCTCAACAGCAAGTTACCTGTATTGCTTCTTTATGTCAGGATCATCCAAGTAAACCGCTCAATCGTTTTAATGCTTTATTTGCAAAAATAGCAAAAACGCACCATGAAACCGATTTTTCAGACATTGCTTTGGATTGGTTTAATCGTTTCCTTGAAGTCAGCTTGCAGCCTTTAATGTATGTCTACCATCGTTATGGTATGGCTTTTGAATCACATCAGCAGAATGTGTTATTGGAGTTAGAAAATCATTTCCCAAAAACCTTGTGGCTACGTGATAACCAAGGTTTCTATTACATTGAAGAATTTGCCACTGAAATTCTGCAAGCTTTACCTGAGCTGAAAGAAAAGGCATTTGCCGTTGGGCCTAAAGATTTCGTGGATGAACGTTTTAGTTATTATTTCTTTGGAAATACCTTGTTTGGCATGATCAATGCGATTGGTGCAACAGGCTATATCACCGAAGATGAATTGCTTGAACATTTAAAAACTTTCTTACAGGTGCAATTACAGCAATACCCTGATAGCACATTATTGCAGGGGTTATTGTTGAATCCAACTTTACCTTATAAGGGTAATTTACTGACCCGTTTGCATGAATTAGATGAACTGATAGCACCCGTCGAAAATCAATCCGTTTATGTACAACTGCCAAATCCACTGTTTATGACAGAAAAGGATGTCAGTTATGCTTGATTTTATTGGAATTGGTTTAGGGCCTTTTAACTTAAGTCTTGCCAGTCTGCTACAGAATAAAAGTGCATTGAACTATGCATTTTTCGAGCAAAAAGCTCAATTCGATTGGCATGCAGGAATGCAGTTACCGAATACGGTATTACAAGTGCCATTTATGGCGGATTTGGTGTCGATGGTTGATCCAACCAGTCCATTCAGTTTCTTGAATTATCTGCGTCATCATCAACGTTTGTATAAATTCTATTTCTTAGAGCAACCACATATTCCACGTTGTGAATATAACCATTATTGCCAATGGGTTGCAGAACAGCTTGACTGTATTGAATACCAATCTCGTGTTTTGATGATTGAACCTCAAACCATCGGTTTTAAGGTACTAGTTGAGTCAGAAGGGATTCAGCACAGTTATTTATGCCGTCATTTATTGATTGGAAGCGGCAATGTGCCTTATTTGCCTGAATGTCTGGCAAAAGTTCAGCAACAGCAACCACAAAAATGTCTGCATTCAGCTCAATATATGACGCATGCTGATACGGATTTACATGGCGATGTGGTGGTGCTTGGTTCAGGGCAATCTGCGGCTGAAGTCTTTATTGATCTGTTTGATGAACAGCAAGATGAGGCAAATCATCCATTTGATTTGCATTGGTTTACCCGTTCTCAAGGTTTTTTCCCGATGGAATATGCACCATTGGGACTGGAGCACTTTAGCCCTGACTATGCGCAGCATTTTTATGATTTGCCAGTCGAGAAAAAAGAACAGCAATTGCAGCAGCAAGCCTTGTTATACAAGGGGATCAGTGCAAAAACCATTCGTGAAATCTATCAAAAACTTTATCACCGCAGCATCGCGGGTCAAAGTTTACAAACACATTTACATAGTCAGTGCGATTTAAAAGATGCTGAAGTATTAGATACTCAAAAGATTCGACTGCATTTTCAGCATCGTGCCACGGCGCAAAGCTTCCATCTCGATTGTGATTTCCTTGTGGCAGCAACAGGTTACTTTACGCCTGACTTTGGTTTTATGCAGTTGCTGAAACCTTATATTGAATTTGATCATAAACAGCGTTGGCAAATTACCGAGGACTATCGAGTTGTACATCATCTGAATGGTCATATTTTTGTTCAAAATCAAGAAATGCATAGTCATGGGGTTGGTACACCAGACTTAGGTCTTGGCGCTTATCGTGCAGCTACGATTATTAATCAATTGGCTGAGCGTCAGATTTATGAGCTTGGGCAACAGGTACAGACTTTCCAGCACTTTAACCTCTCTCAAAATCCTAAAATTTGTATGGCAGATAAAAAAGCCGTTTTAGAAGATTGTCTTTGTGAAAAGACAGCGAGTAAAAACCTTTCGATTTTAAAGACAGCAGAACAGAACACGATAACGACACCTTCAACCAGTCGTGGTGTAGGCACACGAACACAAACTGCTGCTGTGTATTCAACTTATGAGAAATTGATATGAACTTTGCAACTTTAAAAATTAATCAGCAGCAATGGCGTGCCGCAGGGCAACGTCTCATTGAAATGGCGATTGCAGAGTTTCTCTACGAAGAAATTATTGAAGTTAAAGCCTTATCAGTAGGACGTTATCAGTTAGATTTAGGCAATCGTCAGTATGAATTTCAAGGACATCAATATTTACTTGGACACTGGAATATTCAGGAAGGCTCGGTACGTGATGTAAGCAATGGTCAGCACAGTGATCAGCCTGCTTGGAATTTACATGAGTTTATTGTCGCAATGTCTGACAGCTCGAATGTCAAGCCATTCACCAAAGCGTATTTGATTAAGGAAATGAACAATACTTGGCTGGCAGAAGCACATTTGTTCAATGAAACGCGTTTGCCAAGTGCTGCGGTTTTAACTGAATCGCATTATAAAGTTGAAGGCATGTTACGCGGTCATCCTTGGCTGATCATGAGTAAGGGACGTATGGGCTTTGGTTATGATGATTATTTAAGTGCTGCACCTGAACTCTCACCAGAAGTCAAAGTATTATGGTTAGCTGTACATCGTGATTTAGCGGAATATCGTAGCACTGAACAATGGGATGCTTGTGCTTTGTATCAACATGAGTTTGATGCCAATGAACTTCAACAATTTCAAAACATTCTACAAACCAAAGCGTTGAATCCACAAGATTATTTCTTGATTCCTGTGCATGCTTGGCAATGGCATCAATGGCTGGTTCCAACCTATGCCAATGAAATTGTCGATCAGAAAATCATTGAGTTGAACATTAGCCAAGACAGCTATGTACCGATGCAGTCAATTCGGACTTTATGTAATACATCCAACTTACAACGTCATTACATTAAACTGCCAGTGAGTATTTTTAACACGGCTGTTTATCGTGGATTACCTTCAAAACGTAATCTTGCAGCGCCTGCTGTTACTGCATGGTTAAAGCAAATTCATCAACAAGATCAAGACTTGCAAGAAACAGGTGTGATTTTCTTGGGTGAAGTGGCGACCTTAACCATTCATCAACCGTGTTTTGACCAAATTGAAGGTGCGCCTTATCAATTTAAAGAACTCTTTGGCTGCTTATGGCGTGAAAGTGTTGATCGCTACGTTGACCCATCGCAACAAGTACTTTCTCAAGCTGCCTTATTACATCGAGATATTTCAGGTCAATCCATCCTTAGTGTACTGATTCAAGCATCTGGTTTAAATCCTTTGGCTTGGTTAGCGCAATTTGCGCAAGTCTGTTTAAGTCCGTTATTACTCTGTTTGTATCGCTACGGTTTAGCATTCTCACCACACGGCGAAAACACCATGTTGGTGCATGAAAATGGTGTGCCAAAAGCATTGGTCTTAAAAGACTTTATTGATGATATCAATTTGGTGGATGAAGATTTCCCTGAATTAGGTCAACTGCCATCTGAAGCTAATTTGTTATTACGTCATGAAGCAACCGATTTAAGTCATTTCATTTTCACAGGTCTGTTCATGGTGCATTACCGTTATATCTGTAATGTGTTCTTGCAAGATTATCCTGAATATTCAGAACTTGATTTCTGGCAAACCATTTCCAACGTTATCGTTGAGTTTAACCAACAGCATCCTGAATTGGCTGAACGTGCTGAAAAATTTGCCATGTTACGACCAACTTACACCAAGATTTGTTTGAACCGTGTTCGTTTATTTACCACAAGTTATAACGATGAAGCAGAACGTCCTGTGCCTGTTTTCCTTGATCCAATTGCAAACCCAGTGAGTCCAGAGACATTGGCGGAATGGGGCACTCAACAAGCTAAATCTAAAGCTGGCTAAATATTTCTAAGATTGAATAAATAAAGGTCTGATATGAACACAATCTCTCAGCGACTCCCTGATTACTATGAATACCATGAGAATGGTACGCAATATTATTTAAGACAAGTGCAATATCCACAAGATATTCCTTTATTGCATCAATGGATGCATGAGCCACATGTGATTCCACAATGGCAATTGAATAAATCTGAACTGGATTTGCAGGTGTATTTCGACAAGATGCTTGCAGATGACCATCAGCGATTATTGATTGTGGGCGTGGATGGTAAAGATGTGGGTTATACCGAAATCTATGAAGGTAAACGGGATCGTTTAGGTCGTTATTACGACGGTGATGACCATGATCTAGGTTGGCATCTACTTTTTGGCGATAAATCTGTGTTTGGCAAAGGCTTTTTACGTCCAACTGTTCGCTTATTGAGTTTTTATATTTTTGAAAACTCCCAAGCCAAAAAAATTGTGGGAGAACCCGACCATACAGTTAAGCCTTATGCGGCAGTGGTCGAGGAGCTTTGCTATGAAAGCCAGCGTCTCATTCCAATGGCTGAGAAAACCGCCATGTTGTACTACTGCTTTAGAGAAACTTTTTATAACAAGTTTGGTCAATCGCTCCAAACATCACAGCAATTACAACAACAGCTCGCAGATCAGCCAGCCAAATTCCTGAGTGTTACATGAGTTTATCAATCAATGAGATGCACATCTTAGATATGCGCTTTGCCGCGCATGTCTCGGTGGCAGAATTTGAACAATGGTTAGCGCATATCCAACAATATTTCGAACAAAAAAGAAATTTTGTGTTGATTATGCAAACTGAGCTGAATACCGAATTTCCCGAAGAATATCGGGCAATTCAAGCGAAATGGTATAAGCAATATAAACCAGACTTTTATCAATATTGCCTAGGTTTTGCTCGTATTGCCCAAGATGAAGCAGATCGGATTCGATTAGATACACCAGCACTGCAAAAAGCGTGGCATGTGCCTTATTTCGTCAGTTTGAACCAAGCCGATGCTGTGCAATGGGCTGTGCAGAGGTGGTTATGAATCAACAATTGAATCATGACAATGCCTTTCCAATCAAAACAGTATCCACACTGAGCCTATCGGTTGTGGTGGTACTGTACCTAGCACATGCTTTGCCATTGTATTTTTACAATGTGGCTTTACCTACGATTTTACGTCATCAAGGCGTGGATTTGCGTTGGATTGGGATGTTGTCGCTACTGTATATCCCGTGGGCATTTAAGTTTTTTTGGGCACCATTGCTTGATCGCTTTTATTTGAAATCATTGGGTAAACGCAAAACTTGGCTGTTATTTACTCAGATTGCATTGGTCTTGGGCGTGGTGGCTTTGGCATTGACACAGTTTGACTATGGTTTAAGTGTCTTTGTGATTGTGGGTTTATGGATTTCGACTTTTGCTGCAACCCAAGATATTGCGATTGATGGTTATACCGTTGAAACATTTTCCGAGTCTGAATACCGATTAGGAAGTATGGCGCAAAGTATTGGCGTTGCTTTAGGCAGTATGGTGGGGGGTGCTGCTACTTTATGGTTGTATCAACTCTATGGTTGGCAAACGGCACTGATTGCTTTAGCTGCAATGACAGCATTCACAATGTTGGCTATTTTCCAAATCAAAGAAAGATCGAATACAGAAAAAATTGCCAAGCAAGCACCGAGCCTGATCCGAGCGTTTAAACGCCCTGAAATGTTATGGGCTTTGGCCTTGATTGTCTGTTATCGCGTGGTTGAAGCCCCCGCGATGGCAATGCTCAATCCCATGTTGATTGATCAAAAATGGTCATTGGCACACATTGGCATACTGATGTCTGTAGTCGGAGCTGGTGTCGGTTTATTGGCAGCAGTATCCGCAGCATTTTTATTAAAAAAATTAGCAGCGACTCAATTATTGATTTGGGCAGGTTGGGCACGAACTTTGATTTATGCCTTGCTTGGGGCTGCTGTCTTATTGAGTTGGTTTGATCAATGGCAAATGTTACTTGGTGTATTTGTCGTGGTCATTTTAGCTATTCGTTACGTCGCGATGACCGCTTTATATGCTCATTTCATGCAAACCAGTTCTAAAGAGCAAGCAGGAACAGACTTTACGATTTTAGTCTGTTTTGAGCTGCTGGTTTATTTCATTGGCGGAGCAATGTCAGGTTTCTTGGCTAAGGCATTTGGCTATGGAAATTTCTATCTCATTCTTGCAGCCGCATCTGTACTGAGCATCTTGCTCAGTCAAGTTCTAGTTCACAAAGCAAAACAAACGCAACAACATACCTAGGGGTAATTTATGAAAGTTCGTTCACTTTCGACATCATTCACACTGTTGAGCTTAGCCATAAGTACACAGCTTTATGCTCAAACTGTTGAAACAGCACCATCTACTCAAGCAGTTGTTGTAGAAAGTCAAAAAATAGCACAACTTGCACCGATTGTGGTGACAGCGACTCGTTCAGCTCAAAGTATTGCGGAAATTGCAGGGACAGTTTATAGCATCAATAAAGAGGATATTGCTAAACAAGCGGCTGCAGGTAAGAGTACTGCTGATATTCTAGGCTTATTAGTTCCATCATTAACCCCAAGCTCTGGTACAACCAGTAATTATGGTATGACCATGCGTGGGCGAACAGTACAATATATGATTGATGGTGTTCCACAAACAGGTTCTCGTGACAGTTCTCGTCAATTGAATAGTATTAGCCCAGATTCAATTGAAAAAATTGAAGTGGTTTCAGGTGCGAGTAGCATTTATGGTTCAGGGGCAACAGGCGGTATTATTAATATTATTACCAAAAAAGGTACTGAGGAAGGTTTAAGCTTTGAATCAAAAGTTGGTGTGACCTCTGGTGATAATTTTAAAAATGATGCACTTGCTTATGAGGCTTATCAATCGGTTGCCTTTAATCAAGGGGATTGGAATGGTTTCTTAGGTGCAGGCTATACCAAACGTGGGGAAATCCAAGACAGTCATGGTCATCGCATTGGACCTGAAATCGCACAAACTGATCGTCAAGACACTGAGACAGTCGATGTAAATGGTCGTTTAGGTTGGCAATTAACAGACAAGCAAAAGTTAAGCCTTGGTGCACAGTATTATAATGATGAGCAGGATAGTGATTATGGTGCGGATTACGGTAATCTCTCTGGTTACAATGCTGCAAATCTATTATTTCCAACTCGAGTCAAACCAAGCTTAAAAGCTGTTTCAGGGCTGAAACTAAATACTCAACCAAAAACTGAACGGTATGCGGTTAATGTTCAATACGAAAATCAAGATTTATTAGGTCAAAAACTAAATACGGAAGCCTTCTACCGTAAAGAAAAAGGACGTTGGTTTCCAACAGTTTCTCCTCTGGGTCATGGAACTTTAAATTTTGAATTAGCACAACTTTATCCAAATTATGCTAATCCGCGGTCTCCTGATTTTTTAAAAGCAGTTCGTTTAGGATATGCCGTTCTACAATCAGAAACAGAAATTGATGTATGGGGGGTACGTACAGCTTTACAGAAAGATTTTAAGATTTCCGATCGTAACATAGGTCTGATTTATGGGTTAGATTATGAAAATGAAACAGACAAGGCATCTGCTCGTAGATTTAATTTTGACAACTTTTACGCAAGCAATGGACTTGATTTTACCCCAGAAAAAATTTATCAATTTGGACCAGATACAGAAATTAAAAAGTTAGGTGTATTTTTACAGGGGCATTATGAAATATCAGATCGCTTAAATATTCAAGCTGGTATGCGTCATGAAAGGATAGATAGTAAAGTTTCTGATTCAACGCCATATCGTGAATCTATTCCCGCTGATATTTTAACGAATGATTTAAAATATCCTTATACAGCAAAAAAATTAAATGGCGGTAAGGTTAAACATAATGCAACTTTATTTAATTTAGGTGCAGTCTATCATTTGACAGATGTACAACAGATATTTGCTAATTTTTCACAAGGTTTTAGTATTCCTGATGTACAACGTATGTTGCGCGATGTACCTGCTAATTTTGTTGTGAATAGTAATAATATTGATCCAATCAAGGTCAATAACTATGAATTAGGTTGGCGTTTGCAAGGTGATAGTGGTCTTAATACTAGTGTAACTGCTTTTTATAATACCTCTGACAAAGTTGTACGTTTTAATAGTGCGCCCGCATATAACATTGATGTGATTGATACAGATGAACGTATTTATGGTGCTGAAGCAAATGTTAATTATCCATTAACAGATAATATGTCATTAGGAGGTACAGTCGCTTATACACGTGGGCAATTTAAAAATTCAGATGGAAAATGGCAAGAGTTGGATAGCACCCGTATTTCTCCTTTAAAAGGTACACTGTATACGGATTGGCAATTTACAGACGGCTTTGGTCTCCGTGTTCAAGCACTTGCTGTGAGTGGAACTGATAAAGCGAAACAAGAAATGCAAGATTATAAGAATGTAGATACAAAGGGGCGCAAAGATATAAAACTGCCGAGCGAAATCAAAGGTTATGCTGTGATGGATGTGATTGCCAATGCAAAAGCAGGCCCTGGAACAGTTGGTTTTGGTGTCTACAATGTTTGGAATACGGAGTACAAAACTGTATTTAGCCAAGCTGCTGAAGCTGTATATAGTGCGATGTCTAGTTTACCTGCACAAGGTCGTACTTATGGTTTGAGCTATACCCTCAAATACTAATCTAATCAAAAAGGCATCTTTTTTAGATGCCTTTTCTTTTTATGACATTCATTATGCAAAGAAATTTTAAATTATTGGCTTGGGCAACTTTAGCCAACGGCACTTGTTTTTCCATGATTTTGCCTTTGCTTGCACCTTTAATTCGGCAGTTACACTTAACCGAGCTTCAGGGGGGCATAATTGTATCCGCGGGTGCGATTTGTATGGCAATTGCTTCAATCTTTATTGCTAAGCATCAGAAAATACAAACACCATATCAATTGATGAATTATGGTTTTTGGGGGATGACCATTACATGGGCGATTTTTACAATCATCCTTTATTTTGGCATCAATCAAAGTTTAGCTCCTATCGCAATTTTTATACTTCTTATACTCAGCCGTGCAAGTACAGGGGCATTCATGGCAATGCCACAAATTGGTTTACAAAGTTATGTGATGCAGCATGTCACTGATACAGAACAACGAAGTCAGAAAATGGCAATGTACGGTGCAATGAACAGTTTAGGGATGATCATTGGGCCATTTGTAACTTCTATTTTATTGCTAGGTGGGATTTTATTGTCAATGTGGGTGGCTGTTATTGTACTGATGATCTTTAGTGTTTTACTGACCGTATTTTTTCATAAAGACACGATTACTCAGATCAATTCAACACAACAACAAAGCTTAAAAGATGAATCAACAGCGTTTTCAATCAAGCCTGCTTTACCGTGGTTAATCCTTGGTTTTAGTACTTATATGGCAATCGTGACTTTGAATATGACAGCAGGATTTTATATTCAGGATCGCTTTCAACTCAACATACAGCAGAGTGCAAGCTACTTTTCTCAGTGTATGTTAATTGTTGGTTTTAGTTTGGTTCTGACTCAGATTATTATCGTGAAAATTGTTAAATTAAGCTTACAAGCCTTGGTAGGCTTAGGGATTACGGCAATGCTTGCTGGTTTATTATTGTCGTTAAACGCAGATCAAATCATCTTTTTCCAAGCCAGCTATATTTTATATGGAATAGGGGTTGCAAGCCTGCTTCCTGCATTTACGACAGGTGCGGCACAATCAGTGAGCCAAAATGCACAAATTAAAATGGCCAGTTTATGTACTGCAATTCAGGCGCTTGGTTTAATTGTTGCACCTTTGCTCAGTACATTTTTATATCACTATGCGATCAATTTACCTTTTTATTTACTCAGTGTGTTAATGCTCAGTGTGGGTTTGTATTTGGCTTGGATCTTAATGCTACAAAACAAAATATCGACTAAGCTCGTGATTTAGATTCGAGTCTATAAGCACAAACATTTGCCGTTTTTGCTTAAAAAAACAAGCATATTTTTTGGAATAATGCAAATTATTAACAGAATGAGCGGCTCTTGAATCAAAAAATAACCATTTTGGTGTGTTTTTTGATCAGATTTATTTCATTTATTTACGCCTTGGATTTTGATGCACTTTTTTAGTTAACCTAAGAAAAGTCTGGTTCATAGCAAAGGAGTAAAAATGTTAATTTTTCATGATTATCCTGTCCAAGGGGCACTTTTTGATATGGATGGAACAATGTTTGATACTGAGCGTTTACGCTTTCAAACATTGAAACAGGCCTCCAATGAGTTCATTGGACAGGAGTTCTCAGATGAATATTTAATGCAGTGTCTAGGATTAAGTGCAAAAGCATCTGAACAACTGGCACAAAAGTTTTATGGTACAGATGTTCCTTATACTGCTATTCGCAAACGGGCAGATGAAATTGAACTGGCGTTTGTTCGTCAAAATGGTGTTCCCATTAAAAAGGGCTTAATCCAAGTTTTAGAGCGTCTGCGTAAGTCAGGTTTAAGAATGGCAGTTGCAACATCGAGTCGTCGTGCGATTGCAGAAGAATATCTAATTAATGCCAATGTCTATAAATTTTTTGACTTATTGGTCTGTGGTGATGAAGTCGAACAAGGGAAGCCACACCCTGAAATTTTTATCACAGCGGCACAAAGACTAAATTTACAACCGCAACATTGCCTTATGTTTGAAGATTCAGAGAATGGAATTAATTCTGCATCTGAAGCAGGTGGAATCACAATTTTACTTAAAGATATCAAAGAGCCGAATGATCAGATGTTGGCTCAAACAAAGTTCTATTATCAGGACATGAATGAATGTCTGAATGCTTTAGATCAATATATTCCTGAAATGAGCATGCCGCAGTTGCAAGAATCTTTTCCACAAAGTTTGAATCAATTAACCGTTGGGATTCATGGTTTTGGTGCGATGGGTGGTGGATACCTTGCACAAGTATTATCACATTGGGATGGTTTTACTCGACCTCAGCGGATATTGGCATCAACCAGAAATCATTTATATCTTGAATCTGTAAATAGTTTTGCAAGCTATAGTATTCGCTATAGCCAGTGTTCTTATGACGAACGTATCGAAAATCTAACAGTGATTGATGCGGATGATCAGCAGCAAATGTTAGACATGTATATGCAATCGAGTTTGATTGCGCTGTGTTTACCAGAACAGGCGATTCCATCTGAAGCAAAAATAATTGCAAAAGGCTTGCTCGCACGTTTTATGTCACAAGAGATACAAAATGATGAGCCAATTACTTTATTAATTGTGTTGAATAAAGTTTGTGCAAAATATTTGGTACTGAAGCACCTCCGTGAGGCTTTGCTTGAAATAACAGATGAAGATATTGCTGAGCATATTTTAACTGAACATTATTTCTGTGATACGGTCGTAAACAGGATGGCTTCTAAACTTACAGATCAGGCATTGTATCGCCAACTGAATATCAAACACCAATTATTTAAACAATATCAGTCTGATTTAAATGAAGATAGCATTGAACTCTCAGATGAAACGGCTTTAACTGAACAACAAGAACAGCACCTGAGTTCATGCTTAGACGATATGAAAGGGCAATTCCAGGCCGGTCAGTTCCTACAGAATATGGACTTAATTTTGTTTCATAGCGAAACGGATATGCCAATTTATGTAGAGAATCGCAGTCCATTACTTCATAAAATGCGTCAAATGATTCTGGTTGATCAGATTGCGGATATTCAAATCATTAAAAATCGTTTGTGGAATGGTTGTCATGCCATGCTTGCTTGGTATGCCAGTTTAAATGGGCATGAGACGATTGGTATTGCAATGGCTGATTTAGCAGTTCGACAATATGCTGAAAGACTGGTTGATGAAGTTAAATTAGGTTTAGCTAATTTAATCCCAAATCAAAAAAAGCAATTGGATCGAATGGCTGAAAGTTTTTTAAACTCATGTCGATCTGCTTATAAAGATCCGTGTGAACGTGTTGCAAGAGAGCCGTTAAAAAAGCTTAATTTTAATGAGCGTGTTTTAGGAAGTTTAGAGAACCATATTCAACAACAGTTGCCTGATCAAAATCTCTTAAATGGGGCAATTTATGGATATGCCTATGCTTTGAAGATACTTGAATTAGACGAAATATTGATTGTTCAACACATTCAAAAAAATATCGCCTACATGGATGTGACCGAAACTCAAAAGAAACAGTTGTTAGATCAGCTTTATCAAGGTATTCAACATGAATTAGCCGATGTCGATTTAGCGTTTAACGCGACGTTTGGGGAAACCAAGTCGGAGTCTGTTTGAAATGAAATATTGAAAAGAACTTTAATGTTTTAATTGATTTGTGTTTGAATAGTACAACTTTAAACATGTTGTCGACGTTGTGTTATTACAAGCATCTACTCAACTGATTGCAACTGAACTGCGAGATTATCCTGAATGGCATCATGGTCGTTCAGACTACGGACTGTGGTATATCGAAATTGATCAACCTGAATTGATTCGGTATCTAGATCAGGTCAGAACACCATTTTCAAATCTTCTCATCCCATCAAATCAGCGCCAATATCACATTACCTTGTTTGTTTGCGGTTTTTTGACAGCAGATGTTAAGAAATATGATGATGATTTCCAAATTGCACAATTAAATCGACAGATCGACTTGGTTAAACAATTGCAGTTAAAGCCATTTGAACTAGAAATCACCCAGATTGATAGTTTTAGCAGTGCTTTATTCTTGCATATCAAAGATAAAGATCATGTACTGGCTCAAATTCGTCAACAATTTGCTCAACTATCTGGAGAAATTGCGGCACTCGAATATTGTCCGCATATTACTTTAGGCTTGTATCGTGAAGCTTGGCTGAGTGATATTGTACTTGAACGGATACAACAGCATTCGATAAAAACTATAAATATTGAGGTCAAAAAACTGACTTTTGGCTATTATAAGGCACAGATTTTACAAGGATTCCTGTATCCTTATCAGCAAATTGAACTAGGTTAGATATGTTGCAACTGATTTTAGGTGGGGCGCGCTCAAGTAAAAGTCGTTTGGCAGAACAAACAGCCAAAGAGACAGGTTTATCTGTCATTTATATTGCAACGGCGCAGTCCTTAGATACAGAAATGCAGCAGCGTATTGCGCATCATCAACAACAACGTCCTGATGATTGGCAATTGTGTGAAGAACCTATTTTTCTTGCGGATCAACTGTTGCAATTAGATCAAGAGAATCAAGTGATCTTGGTGGATTGTTTGACCTTATGGCTCACCAATTTATTGTTATCCGATCATGCTGAATTACAACAGCAGCAAACAGAGAAATTTTTAAACCTATTACCCCAACTCAAATCACATATTATTTTAGTGAGTAACGAAACTGGACTGGGTGTCGTTCCTATGGGGGAAATTAGCCGTCGATTTGTGGATGAAGCAGGACGTTTACATCAAGCTTTAGGGCAGTTGGCAAATAAAGTGGTGTTCTGTGTGGCAGGTTTTCCAATTATTTTAAAAGATGAGAAATAATATGACTGAACAAGCGCAATGGTTTTTAGCCGCAGTACAACAACCTGATCTAGATGTAAAACAACAAGCTGAGCAACGTCAACTTCAATTGACCAAGCCAACAGGTGCATTGGGTGATTTAGAGCAAATTGCGATTAATTTATCTGCTTTACAAAAAACGGTTTTCCCTAAAATTAATAAACCTTGGATTACTATTTTTGCTGGTGATCATGGTGTTGTGGCAGAAAATATTTCAGCCCATCCTCAAGCAGTAACTCGTCAAATGTTGCAAAATTTTGCATCGGGTGGTGCAGCAATAAGTGTGATTGCCAAACATCATCAAGCACATTTACAAGTTATTGATTGCGGTACTGTGGGTGATGCCTATGATTATGTGGGTGTTGAGCGTCATTGTATTCGAGCTGGTACAGCTAATTTTGCACAACAAACAGCCATGACTGAGCAAGAATGCCTTGCCGCGCTTGAACTGGGTAAAAATAGTGCTGATCTCGCAAAAGCGCAGGGAAGCGATATTTTTGTTGCAGGTGAAATGGGCATTGGCAATACCTGTTCAGCTTCAGCACTTGCCTGTTTGTTACTGAATGAATCAGCGCAGCAGCTTACAGGCTTAGGCACTGGAATCAATATTGAACAATTACAACATAAAATTAAAGTCATTGATCAAGCGGTCAAGCTCCATAGACCTCATGTTGCGAATGATGCTTTGAAAATTCTAGCCGCTGTTGGTGGCTTAGAAATAGCAGCGATGACAGGGGCTTATTTACGTTGTGCGCAAATTGGTTTGCCGATTGTGGTGGATGGTTTTATCAGTTCAGTTGCAGCTTTATGTGCGGTGCGTATTCAACCACAGAGTCGTGAATGGATGTTATTTGGACATCAATCAGCAGAATATGGTCATCAACGTATCTTAAAAGAACTTGCAGCACAGCCAATCCTCAAAATGAATTTACGTTTAGGGGAAGGCAGTGGTGCTGGTGCGGCATTATCTATGATCCAACTTGCTTGTGTATTGCATAATCAAATGGCAACTTTTGCGGAAGCGGCAGTAACAGGTGACAAAGTTGCAGATTGATTTACTGCGACATGGTGAAACGACTTTAAGCCATACGCTACGTGGGCACTTGGATGATGATTTGACTGAACAGGGTTGGTTGCAAATGCAATCAACCATTCAGCAGTACATGACTACTCCAGTGGATTGGGATGTGATTATCAGTTCACCTTTGCGGCGTTGTCGTCGCTTTGCAGAGCATTTGGCAGATCAACTCGGATTGCCAATGTGGGTCAATGAGCATATCAAAGAAATGTATTTTGGTGATTGGGAGGGTATTTCAACCCAAGCCATTTATGAAGCCGAACCTGAGCGATTAGCAAATTTTTGGCAATTTCCTACGCAATATCATGCGCCAAATGGTGAGTCTTTGATTCAATTCAAGCAGCGAGTCATGTGTGGGTTTGATGAAATTTACGAGCAAATGCAACGACAGGATTGGAACAAGGCTTTAGTAGTCACACATGGTGGGGTGATCAAATTACTTACCTGTTTAGCGCAAAAACAAAACCTAGATGATTTATTAAAAATGCCTGCCGAACTGGGCAAGCTCTATCAACTTGAATGCTCTAAAAGATTAGATAAGATGTATTTTGAAGAAAAACATTGATAAATAAGTAATAAGAGATTTTTCGATCATCACACACTGCCATAAAACTGTAATCGGACTGTCATTGTCACTGCCTATGATACAGGGCATTTCTTAAACGATAAGTAATGTCTATTCATGAATATTTTATTTAAAAGCAGTCTGTTATGTGCAAGTATCTTATTGGCAGCATGTGATAATAATGAGCAACAATCACAGTCTAGCCCTGAACAAAATACCTCATCAAAATATTATCAAACCAAAACACCATATCAACCTCAACAAGACCTTAAAAAATACGAAGCAATTCCACAAGGTTTTAAACCTGTTTTCACTGAGTTAGTGGCACGTCATGGCTCAAGAGGATTATCGAGTATTAAATATGACTTGGCACTTTATAATTTATGGAAACAAGCCAAGGCTGAGAATGCTTTAACGCCTTTAGGTGAGAAACTAGGTGCCGATTTAGAAAGTATGATGAAAGCCAATATCCTGCTTGGTTATGGGGTGGACGGAATCCGTCAGTATGGATATGGCAATGAAACGATGCTCGGTATTCAAGAACATCGTGGCATCGCAGACCGTCTTTTACAGCGTTTACCTGAGCTATTTAAAACAGCAGCGACACAACCTGAATCTATTTTAGTTCAAAGCTCAGGCGTAGATCGTGCGGTGGATAGTGCCAAGTTCTTTACTGCTGAATTGATTCAACAGCAACCCCAATTGAAAAATCAAGTTACACCTGTTTCATATACCAGTTTAACCAGTACGAGTATCCCATCTATTGAGGATGGCGGCGTAGATCGTTTTAAACTTTATTTCCATAGCTTGAATAAAGATCAAGATTTGCTTAAACCATTATCAACACAACAACAAGCAATCTATGATGCAAGTCAAGCCTATCAAAAATTTGAAGCTGAAGATGTATATCTAAAAAATAAGTTAAATGATTTGGCAAAAGATACACGCGCACAGCAAATTGCACTGAGCGTGCTTAACCCAATTTTTAAGCCTGACTTTATCAAAAAATTAGGTACGACTGGTTATACTTTCAGTAATAGCGGCACTTATACCGTGACATCGCCAAAAGGTGAGACCATTACAGAAAAAGGGAAAGGAAAAAATACCATTGCAAGTGCTGTGGATGCAGCAGCTTATCTTTATGAGTTGTATTCAATTTCTGGTGGTATGCAGCTTGAATTAAAGGGTATGAATTTTGATCAATATATGCCTGTAGATGCAGCAAAATTCTATGCTGAATTTAACGATGCAAATGATTTTTATGAAAAAGGGCCAAGCTTTCAAGAATCAAATGCTGTCACCAGTAACATTGCTCAAGGTCTAAAACAAGATTTGTTTAAGCAAGTAGATGCAATTGTCGATAAACAACAGTCCCACCGTGCTGTGTTAAGCTTCGCACATGCAGAAATCATTATTCCACTGGCGACCAGTTTGGAGTTACATGACAACATGATGCAGCCTTTACCTTTACGTCAAACCTATAACTACAGCAATAGTACGTGGAGAGGTGAAGTGGTATCACCAATGGCTGCGAATTTACAGTGGGATATTTACCAAAATGCTCAAGGCACAACTTTGGTAAAAATGCTCTACAATGAAAAAGAGACCTTGTTTAAACCATCATGTAAATATGCACAATATAGTACCAACAGTTTCTATTATGATTATTTGAAACTAAAACAATGTTATCAAATTCAATAATCTAGTTGATTCATCATTTTAATTTGGGAATAGGGTTCTATTCCCATTTTTGTTTCTTCATAATCTGTAAATCATCAATATTGTTTGACTGAGATTTCTTGCATGACGGCTTTTTGGATTGCTTTGCAATTTTTAACGGTTTTGCCCATTGAATTAAAAACAATGCCAAGTGCAAAGCAAAATGGTCAAGCGATTTTGTTTTATCCATTTGTGGGTTTGTTGATCGGACTTATTCTATTTGGTGTCTCTGTGATTTTAGTCAAACTGCCAATTTTATTGATTGCCAGTATCATTTTAGTGTTATGGATATGGCTTACAGGTGGGCTTCACCTTGATGGTTTAGCCGATACAGCAGATGCTTGGGTGGGTGGTTTTGGTGATCCTGAACGTACACTCAAAATTATGAAAGATCCAAGCTGCGGTCCAATCGGTGTGCTGAGTCTGGTTGCTGTTTGTTTACTTAAATTTGCTACGCTGTATGTGCTGCTTGAGCAGCATCTCAATACTTTTTTGATTCTAGTTCCAATGCTTGGGCGTAGTGTTCCATTATTTTTATTTTTAACCTCAGCTTATGTTCGTGATAAAGGGCTAGGACGTTCAATTACTGATTTTATTCCAAAGAAACTTACATGGGCTGTTTTTGTCATTACAATTTCATTACTTTGTATGTTTAAATGGTTGGGGTTGGTGACTTTTATCTGCTTTATTACTGTATTATTTTATTTAAGAGCTTTATTTATCAAAAGAATTGGTGGGATTACTGGTGATACTGTTGGTGCTGCAATTGAGCTGATTGAGACAGGATTAATGCTAAGTTTTGTGATGGCTTCATTTTATATTTGATGGGTTTAATTCTAAAAAATTGATCCTCCTTAAATTAAGAAGGATCAACACAGAACTTAGGATGCTTTTCGGGCTGCTAATCTACAACCTAAGATCACCAATAAAGCGATAAGTCCAGCAATACTACCTAACAAGATATCCCTGAGTGTTTTATCTAGTGGTAGCCATGTCCATTTATGTAGATAAGCAAAACTAAAACCTTCTAAAGCATCTTGTTGAGTGACTTGCGCGGCAATCACACCGCTACTTGGTTCAATATATAGCCTGAGTTGATCACTTAAATTGCTTTCAACTTTTACTACGGGTAAACGCTTATTGATAAAACCATATTCACCACCAAAACTGGTGACCCAAGAGCTTTGAGTAAAGTGACCCACTGGTAAATGTAAATAGTCGGCAGCCAACTGCTTACTTTGCTCAAGCGTATTTAATTTTGTCGCGGTATTCGCATCAATCAATTCAATTGCAGGGGCAGCACTTTTGGCATGATGATTATGATCATGTTCTTTGGCTGCGGTCATGCTGCCTTGTAGCTGTGGTTTGCCTGTCAATTGAACTATCCAACCTGCTTGAGCATGATCTTGACCAAAGGAGATCGGTACAAGGTTAAGGCGTTGTATTGGCTGTTGAACAGCCGTTTTCCATGCGACAGCACTTAAATCCTGTGTATAAAACATCGGCTGAATGTTCACAATCTCAGATTTTTTATGCCAAACATGATAGAAACCACTGAATACCCATAGCAAGATAAATACACTTAAACTGATGCCCAAATAGCGATGTAAAAAGCGAATCGGCTTGTGAGCTAAACGATGGTTTTGACGATTACGAATCCTAAAAAATAATCCAATACCCATACAAGTCAGCACTAAAATGCCAATTAAGGCAATTTGCATCAGTATACTTTGTCCTGTCCACGGTTGATCGTTCCAGGTCCATGTATGACCTAAACGAAATATTTTCGCCATCCACATTTTTTGGTCATTGGATAGTGTGGCTAATCGAGATTGTGATGGATCGACATAAGCTCTTAAACCATTATCAAAGCTTACACGCCAAACAGGCAATAAACGATTCACGCTTGGATAATCATCACTAAACTCAGTGATCAGTTCAGTCGAAACGATCTGTTGTTTGGCTAAACCTGTATACCAAATCGCAAGACGTTTTGCATCTTGTTGCTCGGCATACTCAATGAGTTGACCCGATTGACTATCAAAATACTCCGCAATGGTTTGATTTGGTTGTAAAACTCGATAAGCCACAAGTTCAGGTTGTAATTGAATGGTTTGTAGTGCTGAAAATTTTTCAATTTTATACTGCTGTAAAACCAAAGGTGCAGGCAAAGCATTTGTTAAATTCAGTTGCTGAGGTGGAGGCATTCTTTTGACGGGTTGAGGTTGTGTTGCACTCATAATTGGATGCAACACACCTGTTAAAGACCACATCAAAACGAGAATGCCAAGAACCATTCCAAAGCTACGATGAAATTTCAGTAACTTCTTAAGTTGATTGGCATTCATTATTTATTTTCCAAAATGATAACGTAAACCTAATAAATAGGTTCGTGGTGCTGCAGGCGTATAACTAGCTTGATTACTGCTATATGAAGTACTTTCCGCATAATGGACATCAGCTACATTAAGAATTTGTCCATAAACCTCATAAGCATTTTTACGATAATTGGCACGTAAATTTAGAATGGTATGCCCATCATATTTTTCAGTATTAGCATCATCAATCCAATATGAACCGACATAAACACCTTCAGCCGAAAGTAATAATGCTGGAATAGGTTTGATTTGATACTCAATCGTGCCAAAACTTTTTGGAGAGTTTGCCATCGTATTATCACTATAATTAAGTGTTGAAGATGGCTGCCATTCTTTGTACTTATGTTCTGCAAAACTTCCAGATAGCTTCAAACGCTGGTCATACAGTTCACTGATTTTCCAAGTCCCACCAATTTCGATGCCTTGATGTAAGGTTTTGCCTGCATTGCGAGGTTCACGTATTTCACGTGTATTTTCAATTTTTGTATAACTAATTATTTCATCCTTACCTTGTAAACGATATAAGGTAATTTCTCCATCCAGTCGGTCATCTAAAACTTTGAAACGTAAACCCGCATCAATATTATTAAATGTAGCTTCTTTTAAGTTTGGTGTGACCAGATTTGCGCCATATAAACCACTAACCTCTGGTGGCACAAAACCTTGTGACCAATTGCTATACAGATCTAATTCAGGTGAGATATTCCATACAAAACCAAGTTGAGGGCTTGCCTTGTGAAAACTACGTTTTTCATCTGGCGCACCTGTAACTTTAGAGGGAACAAGCTTGTTATCAAAGTCATAACCGATCCAATCATAGCGTGCACCACCAACCAAATTTAGATTCGGCAAAGCTTGCCAATTTGCTTGTGTATACAATGCTTGGTTATTGACATCAACGTTGAAATCACGTAATAACTGACGTTGTTTGAAACCCGTATAAACTAGCGTTTTTGGATCGCGAAAGACTTCAATATCATTGGTTTGAGCTTGGTTCGGCGAATGATCTGCCATTGCTCCGATGATCAATTTCACCTGATCCAAATTAATGGAATGCTGTAAATTTAAGCCATAAGATTGAAAAGCATTATAAGTGGTTTGACCACTATAAGTTCCTGTTGGTATACCATTCTTATCAGCATCCGTACGAATGTTATAACTTGGATTTTGATCGGTTGTATTATCGCGATAATAGACGGTCAATTGACTTTGTTGCTGATCATCCCATTGATGGTTAATCTGTGATGAAAGACGGGTTGAGTCTACTTCTCGATATGTAAATGTTTGATAGCTATAACCTGGACGTTTGCTAAAATCATTTGCATTAAGGCTACCCGTCATATCGGTTTTTAAATGGTTGTAGCTGAAAATATTTTTGATTTGAGTGGCATCTGATATGCGCCAATCATGTCTTAAGGTCACACTTTGCTTATTACTTTCAGCATGATCTTGCCAGCTATCACCACGATCACTGGCATAGGCAGACAGTCTTAAACCATGTTCACCATACTCTGTATCAAACGTATTGGATGCACCTAAGTCTAAACGGCGATAACCTTCAGAGCTTGCACTCACACCTAAATCAGCAGTTGGGGTTAAACTCGGTGCTTTGGTGAGGAAATTAATCGTGCCACCAATTGCGTTACTTCCATACAAGCTACTTGCTGGGCCACGCAAAATTTCAATGCTATCAATTCCAGCTAGATTTACTTCATATAAAGCATTGTGGTTAAACACACCGACTGGGCGGATCGAAATGCCATCTTCCAAATATTGATAAACAGCAGAAGTGGTGATGGGTTGACGAATCGACATCATATGTTGTTCGTTGCCCAAGTTGTTCATTAAGACACCTGGAGTTTGATTAACTAACTGACCAATGAATGTGGCATGTTTATCATCTATATCTTGGCTACTAATTTTGCTAATCGCAGCAGGAGTATTATTTATAGATTCTCCTTCACGACTTGCTGTGACTACGATTGTAGCTAGGGTTTTTGTTTCATTTTCAGAAGCTGTTTCAGCAAGAGTGATTGAGCTGTAGGTAATCGATAGACATGCAGCCGTTAATACTGACAAACGAAATTGAGTATTCATATTTAACTCTATAAAAGCAATAAACGAGGCTGTACCGCAGTGATTCACTGGATACGAAATGTTAAAAAAGCATTTTATAGAGCAAGTGGAGGAGCTTGTTTAATCGGGAAAATATAGAAGATACGTGGAATATGCAGATCTTCTGACCACGTATAACATAGACATCGCACACGACTAAACCAAGCCAGTACAAAGATTAAAATAAATGCAATTAAAGGAATAATTGCAACAGCATCTAAACCATGTGTACATAAAGGACAATGCTTCATGATTTGACTAGCAAGGGCAAAAACCTCTTTTGCATAGTCACTCAGTTGATCATGCGCAGTCGATTGTAAATGCTGTTGATGATGCATTTCATGCATAGCGTGATGGTGACTTGAATGAGATTCAGACAACATCAAACTATTTTTAATCTCTGTAACTTGGCAATGTGTAGGCATTGCATAGAGTGCAGGTACGACGCCAGTATGTACCATCGTTGGTAAGAAGATATGCCAGAGTAAACAAAGCAAAGTAATCGCACCGAATGAGGCACGCCACTTTAGCAAGTGTTGACGAAAACTGGACTTCATATCAGCGATACGACGTAGGGGAAATATGGCAGCAGTATAATTAAAAAAATGTTACAGTTCAAAACAAATCCGATATTTAAGAACACAAATATATGGCAGAATACCGCATAAATTTTCAAGATTTTTTCGGTGACGAAGAATCAGTGTTTGAATCTAAAGGATGGATTATTTTAGTATTAACGTATAGAAATAAGAATTATGAATTATGAATTAGTTTTCTATGACCCTGTTCGTTTGATGCAAACCATAAATGATGATTTGCATTCCAGTCAATATTTTATAGAACAAAATTTAATTGTAATCCCAAACGTAAATAGGGCGAATATTGAAAAAGTAATTTTAGATCTAGTGAGTCATGAAACTTTAATGGAAAATTTAAAAATAAAAACAGGCTCATGAGAGCCTGCTTTACATCTACTTAAAGATTAACGATTTGGCAAAACATCTTTTAATGCTTCATGCATTTCTAACAATGCTTTTTCTGTTGTATCCCAATCGATACAGCCATCAGTCACAGATTGACCATATACCAGATCACAAAGGTTTTCAGGAATATCCTGACGACCGCCTTTAAGATGACTTTCAACCATGATACCGACGATTGATTTATTACCATCAAGAATTTGCTCTGTGATGTTTTTGAGAACCAATGGTTGTAAGTATGGGTCTTTATTTGAGTTCGCATGACTGGTATCAATCATGATTTTGTTACTTACTTTTGCTTTAGCTAAAGCAGCCTCTGCCTCAGCAACCGATGAAGCATCATAGTTTGGTTTACCATTACCACCACGTAAAACAACGTGCGCATAAGGATTACCATTGGTATTGATAATTGCAACCTGACCATTTTCATTTAAGCCGAGGAAGCTATGACCGTGCTTAACCGATTGCATAGCATTGGTCGCAACCGTTAAACCACCATCTGTACCGTTTTTAAACCCAACAGGAGATGATAAACCAGAAGACATTTCACGGTGTGTTTGGCTTTCTGTAGTACGTGCGCCAATCGCAGACCAAGAAATCAAATCTTGATAATATTGTGGAGAATTTGGATCAAGTGCTTCGGTCGCACATGGCAAACCTTTTTCATTTAATTCAAGTAAAAGCCCACGACCAATATGTAAACCTTTTTCAATATTGAAAGAGTCATTCATATCTGGATCGTTGATTAGACCTTTCCAACCGACTGTCGTACGTGGTTTTTCAAAATATACACGCATCACAAGGTATAAAGTATCTTTTACTTTTTCACTTAATTCTTTTAAGCGATCAGCATATTCATTTGCAGCTTTAACATCATGGATTGAACAAGGTCCAATCACCACAAACAAACGTTTGTCATTGCCGTCTAAAATATTACGTACAGTTGCACGTCCTTGTAACACAGTTTGAGATGCAGCTTCAGATAAAGGAAGATCAGCTTTCAGTTCCGCAGGGGTAATTAAGGTTTGAATGCTTTTAATATTAACGTCGTCGATATCTGGCTGAGAAACTGGATTTGACTGTAGAGTATTCATTGCTGTCACAAATTCAATCGAAAGAAGAGGTTATTTTGTCTACGAATATAGCATGAAAAGCCGATTGATTAACTATCGATTCGCAAAAATTGCGGAAAACAATCGGCTTTTTCAGAATTAAACCATACTAGATGAATGGCTTGTTTGTTGAACAACAGCAACTTTATGGGTTTCAACTGGTTTAGGTTTTGCCTTAACTGGATTAACCATAAAGTTAACACCAAGGGCAAATAACGTAATACCTAAGATTCTACGAATAAGTCTTTCTGGCATACGCGAACTAATCAAAGTTCCGACAATGATTGCAGGAATAGAACCAACAAGTAACCACATTAATAAATGAAAGTCGACATTACCTGAAGACATATGACTCAAACCAGCAACAGCTGTTAATAAGACAGCATGTACGACATCTGAACCAATAATACGAATCATCGGTAAGTTAGGGAACATAATTACGAGCGCCATAATCCCAAATGCACCAGCGCCTACAGAAGATAGGGTAACGAAAATACCTAAAACCATGCCCATGATGACGATATATAAGCGTTTATGCTGGAGGGCATGTTGTTCACTTTCCATATTTGCTTGTTCACGATTACGGAAACGATCAAAGAACTTTTCAATTTGGCTACGAAATACAATCGAGATACCTGTCAAGGTCAACATAAAGCCTAAGACCATAGTCAGCACAGCTTTATAATGCGTTGATTGGCTCAAATAATGTTCTAAAACCCAAGATGTGGCAAAAGATGCAGGAATACTTCCAAGTGCAAGCCAAAGTACAATTGGCCATACAATATTTAGTTTTTTAGCATGTACCATTGAACCGCAAAATTTAGAAATAGAGGCATATAACAGGTCTGTACCGATTGCAATGTGAGGTTCAATTTTGAATAAACTAATCAAAATAGGGGTCATTAATGAGCCACCACCAACACCAGTGATTCCTACACAGAAACCAACCAACACCCCAGCTAGAATAAATTCAACAGGACCAAACATAATCAATATGCCTAAATATGCAAAAACCAGCATATCTTATGCTTTTTTTAGATAACTCGTTGTGATGAATAGTGATTTACTTATGCAAAAAAAAGCTAAAGAATGTCGATTAAGGTATAAAAACTGACTGAATTACACAGCCATGTTTCATTAATTTGCCCCATGTAATCATCGAGTAAATCTTAGCTTGATCAAAGTGACGTAAATAATTAATTGAAAAGTAGAGTAGACCTCTTGCGTAAGTGCTATTTTCAATGATTTTAGAATTGATCAAACTTAATAAAATCAATACTTACATCTGATTGTTTTTTGACTTTTGCAAGAGGTCTAGTAATTTAAACATTCTCTACTTTGCTAAAATTTTATTTTTGTTAGGTTTTAATTCATTAACCCATAACACAAGTAGAAATGTAATCGGTGTCGCAAATAACCACCAACTTACAAATCCTATAGCGCTTCCATATTCAAGACAGAGTAGGCTTCCCGAAATTAAAAAGCAGAGGTAAGCAAAAATTTTGAAGAAAGTTTTATAGCGAATGAGATATATTTGCTCCGTTTTGCTGATTTGCTTAGAACTACATTTATATAAAAAGGTCATTCCAATCAGTATCAAAATTAGACTCAAAAAAATCATGCCTTCACCTTATTTTGCGCTAATTTTGTTTTAATTTTTTGTATGGACTTTTCCTGAATAGGTTGAATATTTCTAAAAATAAAAATAGCGAATACGGCGCAAATGAGCAGGAATAAATCAACACGCAGAAATAACCAATAACTTGAAAGGTCCGAAATTAATCGATGATTATTGAGATACACTAAGTTATATATTGGTAAAACAACTGCAATCAAACCGAAAAAGAAAACTTGTGATTTCCATAAATATTGTTTAGGAGTGAGTAGGGCTATAATTAAGCTCAGCATCCACACACTAAAAAAAGTATAAATTTCATAATTCGGGGTGGTTGCAGTAATATGTATCAATCTGTTTGCAAAAAGATAACCTAACATGGCGATTGGTAAGCCAATAAACGTCGCAACATTCAAACGATCCACCAAATAAAAACCAAGGTGAAACTTCTCAGATTTATTTTGGATTTGGCGCTTGAGACTCCATAGTAATAGTCCTGACGCAATCATCAAACAACCTAGTATTCCTGAACAAAAGAAAGCAAATCGTAGTAGTGGTTGCGCAAATGTAGCCATATGTAGACCATAAACGCCTGCATTTAAGGTTGCTACTGGACTATTATTTCTTGTGTTGCCTAAAATTTTTCCAGCACCATTTAAGGTAATTTGTGTTTGATTTAAGGTAATGGAATGATCTTCTAATTGTTTGAAAGTGATTTTTGCTTGATTGGTATTTGGATTTTTAACCTCAATCGTTGCAAATTCTTTGTTTTCCCATTGCTGTGGTAATTTCTCTAATAACACAGTGATTGGCTGCATATCTGCTGGGCTTGGGGGAGAGTCGATATCGGTTGTTTGAGAGATCGTTCTGATCTCCGTGAAATATTGAAATGGCTTTTCAGGATATAATTGTTTCATACCCCACGGTAAATATAAGTAAAAGAAAATAGCTAAACCAGTAAAAGTAATCGTCAAGAAAAAGGGAAGAGCAAGTACAGAGCAAACATTATGAAAATCGAGCCAAGAGCGTTGTGATTTAAAAGTTCTTAATGTAAAGAAATCTGTAAAGATTTTTTTATGGGTAATAATGCCCGAAACCAATGCAACCAACATAATAAAAGCTGCGATACAAACGATTAGGCGTCCAATAAGGACAGGTAATCCGTACAGCTGAAAGTGGAAATTATAAAAAAAGTCACCACCTTGTGTTGCAGAAAGTTTAAGTTCTTGACCAGTATTTGCATCCAAGTCTCGGCTTTCATAGCCACCTATGCTTTTTTCCCAATAAATTTTATTGACAGGTTCTTCTTTATTTGCAACTTTGATATACCAAGATTTAGCATCAGCTGCATTTTTTTCTAAATACTCTGTTGCTGTTTGAATAGCAGTTACTTGATTAATTTGATAATGCGATAGTTGAGGCTGCATCCATAAATTAATCTGATGACGATAATAGGCACTCGTTCCCATCAGAAAAATGGCAAATAAAAGCCATCCAAAAATTAAACCCGTCCATGCATGTAGCCATGCCATAGATTGGCGTACACTTTTGTTTTGCATTATTAACTTAAACCTACAGATAAGCCGAATAAAGTACCTGCCAAAATCAAGCTAATCCAAGTAAGTTTTAACAAAGAATTCGTGCAGAAACTAACAATGATGAATAGTAAATAAAAAATTATTGAAATAAAGGCAGCCAAATAAATGGCTTCAGCTTTAGCGAATGAATGAAGAAATAATGCAGTCAGACATAAGCTCAAATACATCATGCAGACGTAACCAACACTAAAACTCAAGGTAAAGCGGTAAAAAATACTTAGGCGATAGATGAGCGTAAGTGATGTTGATTTTGCCATAAATGATTTTTAATTAGCCAATAGGAGAATAAATATCAAATGAAAATGATTATTGTTAATAATAATAAATTGGCAGTAAACTCGCAATCATTTAACTATCGTTAATTAAGATTATTTTTTTAATAATTAATGCAATTTTAGATTAAAAATCATATTCACCAATCTTGAACAAATTGGATAGCTTATTATGATTCGATGTAAAATCATTTTGTTAGAATCATTCAAATATTTCAGTGGGGCATTGGTCTTGTTAAAGCAAAAACTAAAAATTGGTATCGTGGTGGGAGAAGTTTCTGGAGATACTCTAGGAGTGAAACTCATGCGCAGTTTTCGCGAACAAGGAATTGATGCTGAATTTGAAGGTATTGGTGGTCCACAAATGATTGCTGAGGGTTTCCATAGTTATTATCCAATGGAAATTTTATCAGTAATGGGCATTGTGGAGGTTTTGAAAGATATAAAGAAGTTATTTGCTGTACGTGATGGTCTAGTTGAACGTTGGACTGAACATCCAGTGGATATTTTTATTGGAATTGATGCACCTGATTTCAATTTACGTCTTTCTAAAACAATAAAAGAAAAGAATTTACCAATTAAAACAGTTCAATATGTAAGTCCATCTGTTTGGGCATGGCGTCAAGGACGTGTACATGGCATTAAACGTAGTATTGATTTAGTGTTGTGTTTATTCCCATTTGAAAAAACATTTTATGAAAATTACGATGTTCCAGCAGCTTTTGTTGGGCATCCACTAGCCAAACAATTACCTTTAAAAAATCCAATTGTAGAAGCAAAGCATCAGCTTGGCTTATCTGCACATGAAATGCATGTTGCTTTATTACCAGGTAGCCGGAGAGGTGAAATTGACAGGCTATTGCCTTTGTTAATTGGGGCTGCGGAAATACTACATAAGAAATATCCTGAACTAGAGTTTCTGATTCCAGCAATTAATGATGCTCGAAGACAACAAATTGAACATGGTATTCAAAATTTAGATGTAACTTTAAAATCAAAAATTTATATTTTAGAAAATACCGATGCTGAATCTAAAATAGGTCGTATGGTCATGAACGCGAGTGATATTGTTGCACTAGCATCAGGAACTGCGACGCTTGAAGCGATGTTATTGCATCGCCCAATGGTGACTTTTTATAAGTTGCATTGGTTAACTTATATGATTGCTAAGTTTCTCGTTAAGATTCCATACTACTCTTTACCTAATATCATTGCAGGTAAAAAAGTCATCCAAGAATTAATTCAAGCTGATGCAACACCAGAACACCTTGCTTCTGAAATTGAAAAATTAATGGATAATGAAACAGCACATATTCAGATGATGCAACATCTAAGTATGCACAAACAATTAATCTCAGGAGATACTGAAAATCCTGTTGATGCAATTCTGAATTGTTTAAAAACAAATTAAGTTAAAAAAGGTGGCATTTCAAATGCCACCTTATCATTTACGCTCGTAGAATCATTTCATAGCCTGTGTATTTACGAATATTGATGACACCAATATCGAGTAATAAATATTGCCCCTTAATGCCATGTAAAACACCACGAATTTTGGGTGTTTTATCTAAATTTAAGGACTTAATTTTTTCTGGATATTGTTCAACTGGGTAAATAAATTCTTTAGGCAATTCATGTTCTAAAAATTCAAGTTCTTCATTGAATTCTAAGTTTTGGCTAAACTCATCTCGAATCGTTTGAATTTTTGGTGCAAATTCTTCCAAAATCTGGTCACGTTGCTCAATTAAATTCAATGGTTCAGCCTCACCTTTAAGAAGCTTACGCCAATCCGTCTTATCGGCAATTTGTGTACCAAATAAAGTTTCTAAATGACCAGATAAACGGCGTGAACCAACTTTTAAAATGGGTAAAGCTTGGGTTGCACCTTGATCTAACCATCGAGTTGGCATATTAACGATACGAGTAATTCCAATTTTTAGTGCACTTGAATTGGCTAGATACACAATATGGGGTTGGAAACAAACCTTGTGTGCAAATTCATCTTCACGACAAGTTCCAAGATGATAATGGCAAGTCTCAGGTTTCATAATACAAAGATCACATTCAGCTTTGGTCTTGAAGCACTTGAAACAGTGACCTTGGGAATATGATTTTGGAGTCTTTGCACCACACGAAGTACAAAAAATATTTCCAGTCCATTCAATTTCTAATTCTTGACCTAATACGAAGGGTAGATCAGTTTCTGAACGATCTAATATAAATTTATATTCAACATTTGCCTTGCTGGTTGGTTGATCAGTTACACTATGCGTTTTGAGCGCTGCGTGCATTTTGTGACAAATGCCTTGTAGTTCCATCAATAAACTCTCATCTTTCTCAATCAAGGGTTGCAGTTATGGCTGAACAAAATGTCATCACTTCTATGCTAGAAGATTTATCTAAAGAACAGCCCATTCATACTGCACTTTGTATCGGTCAGCAAATTGATCAAAATGCTGAAATTCAATGGCATCATTTTAACGTAACTGACTTTTTAAATCTGCCATTTACACAACGTTATGATTTAGGTTTTGTATTATTTGATACAGAGCAAATGCAAAACATCACTGAAACACATAAAGCGCAGCTTTTAGTGAAGTTACGCGACTTAATGGCAAAAAGGATTGTTGTTGTTAGTAAACGAAACGATGAAAAGCTATTGCGTTCACTAGGTTTTACTCAACTTATTGATAAAACTACTCATGATAGTGATTTTGCTCTATGGCAATTCAATATTTTAACTTACAAACATGTTCCTGATTGGTTTAACTCTAAATTTTGGGCAAATCCAGAAAATTGGAATAAATTTCGTTGGTGATTTCTTAGAGTTTACTGCGGCTCTGAATAAGCCGCAGTTATAAAATAATAATAAACTGATGAAATGTTCTTGCAAATTTTAACACTTTAACTTTGTTTTCATGTTGAAAAGCAGCGTATGCTTTTCGAATAAATAATTCTAACTGGAATATAAAAACCATGACAGATTTGACAAATATCGTAGAGATTTTAGCGAAACAGGCTTTAGGCGGTCAGCAACAATCTGGGCAAAATAGTGGTGGTTTAGGTGGAATTTTAGGCTCTGTTTTAGGGCAACTTAGTGGTCAACAACAAAATAATCAAAATCAGCCGCAAAGTGGTTTAGGTGGAATCCTAGGTTCAGTTTTGGGTCAGTTAGGTAGTACGAATAACAATACATCTCAGACAAATAGTAATACTAGTGGGAACACAGCCCAAACATTATTAATAGCCGTATTGCCGTTGGTTCTTGCTTGGATTCAAAAACAGGGGGGCTTACAAGGGGCATTAGATAAGCTAAAAAGTACAGGTTTATCCAATCAGGTACAGAGCTGGGTCGATCCTCAACAAGTAAATGCTCAAGATGTTCCAACCCAAAATATTCAAAGCTTATTTGATGATCAAGATATCGAACAGGTTGCTCAACAAGCACAAGCGCCAAAGCAAGAAATTTACAGTGCGATTGCGTCTGTATTACCTCAAGTGATTGATTCTTTGACTCCGCAAGGAAGTAATACCAATCCCCAAGAAGCAAATCAAGATATTCAACAAGTATTGAATTTGGTGAGTGGTTTTTTTAAAAGATAAGTATAGAAAAATAAAAGGGCGAAACGCCCTTTTATTTAACATTTGAAATAAACTTCTGATTAGAAGTTATATTCCATACCTAAACCAATAACAGTTTTCTTGTTGTTGTCTTTCTGCCAGTCAATTTTTTGTTGAGCAACAACACCGTAGAAACGAGCTTGTTTATTCATCTGGTAATCTGCACCTAAACCATAAAGATCTTGTTTACGATCATCACGACCATCAGCTTCAGTTTTCGCAGAGATATATTCTGCTTTTAACTTCACTGGTGTAGAAGGGATGATATATGCAGCCGTTACACCAAAAGCATTTTCTTTTAAGCCTTTAAATGAATTATTAGTGACTGTGTCTGGTTTCCCAGTTTCTTTAGTCGTTGTGATGACAGCCACAACATCATCTGTAGGCTTAGCTGTTTGCCATAATGCGCCAAATACCAAACCATCAACACCAATTGGGGTAAAGTCTAAAGAGCCTGTAACACGAACGGCATCAGCATAAACGCCAGTTAAGTTATGTGCACTAAATTTAGTTGCTACAGCACGGTTTGCAGCAACTGCCGCAGCTAAACCGACATCTTTATTTTCATACGTTAAAGATGCTGAAACACCATCACCAAAACCATCACGCGCATCTTTTAAACCATAGTTTGTAACTACAGTTATTTCTTTAGTAACGCCAGCTGTTGAAGTTGTAGATGTTTTTGTAGTTGCAGATGTTGCTGCATTTTCACCTTGCTGGAACATGATGTTAAATGCTAAACCACCAAGTAATTTCTTATCAGTTTCAAAACCGATTACGTTATTTAAACGATCTTCACCAGCTAAAATAGCAGTCATATCTAGTTCGTTGTGATCGTTGAAAATATCTTGGTTATTTCCAGCAGCAGTTTTTAAGTAAGAATCAAAACGACCAACTTTCAACGTTGCAATACCATCAGCTTTAAGGCCAATGTAACGGTTACGCATACCAAGATCTGTACCATCACCGTCAGTATTTACTTGCCATTCAGCTAAATAAACTGCTGATAAATCATTCGTTAATTTTTCATCACCTTTCACACCAAGACGAGAAGCATTTGAGTTAATTTTTGTTACGCTTTCATCTTTAAAGCCATTTTTGTCGATTTGATCTAAAGTCACATTGAGCTTACCATACAATGTAGGTGCTGCTTGCGCTGCATTCATGGCTAAAGTTGCTACAGTAGCAGCAAGAAGCAATTTTTTCATTGAGATTTCTCCAAACACTTTTTGTAAATGGCTGATGCCTTAGTTACTGTTATAAGCTTGCTTGTGTACATAAAGTTACACAGCTCACTGACTTGTATGCAGTATCGGCAAACTTTGTGACAGATAAGTGAAAGAAAAATGACAGTTTGATGACGATTCATATTTAGTAATAATTATATTTGTTCTTGATTTTTATATATTTAATAAATAAAAATGGGGCGAAAAGCCCCATCATTTAGATAATTTTTTGCTTACAGCACTGCTTTAATCTTTTCAGCAAAGGCTTTAATCATTTCCTGATCACCCATTTGTGCTGCATGACGACCAAGTTCATGAACTGAGCTAGGAATCAAATGAAAGTGCACATGTGGAACTGTTTGCCCAGCTGCAGCTCCTGAAAGTTGCATTAGTACGATCCCTTTAGCATCTAAAGCGGTTTCAATTGCTTTAGCTATCTTTTGAACAATTTGAATCGTATAGGCTGCTGCATCAGCAGGTAAATCCATCAAAGTAACAGCAGGTGTTTTAGGAATAACTAAAGCATGACCATCTGCTTGAGGCATAATATCCATAAAAGCGAGAACCTGATCATCTTCATAGATTTTGATTGCAGGTAGTTCGCCTCTTAAGATTCTTGCAAAAATATTTTGGTCATCGTACGCCATGATTAGTCCTTTAATATAATGAGATGAGAAATTTTGCTTTTCAGACAATAATAGAAAATAAACTGCTAAGACTTAAAAATAAGGCTTTTATTTGCAATTTAATTCTTTTTGACGCTCTTTAATTTCATCTAAGCGTTGTTGCTCTCTGTCAGAAAATTTAGGCTTTGTTGTATGGCAGTTTTCATTACCATATTTAGCCTTGGCATCTGCATCTTTAAAACAAAATCCTTTAGATGCATAGATGAGATTATAGTCATCTTGCAACTTTTTACATTCTTGTTCTGGTGTAGCTGCTTGAAGGTTAAAACCTGTAAGGCTTACCAATCCAGCAAAAACTGCAACCGCAAACTTATTCATGAGGTATTCCTCTAGTTAAAAGGCATGAACTCAAAGAAATTAAGAAAATATGTCTATTTTCACGATTTGACTTAAGTTCAACTACTAATATACGGTTTATCAATGAAATTTCAATGAAACTGTATTATTGGAGTGTAATTTTTATCCATAATTCATTCACACAACACATAAATATCTTATATATCAATAGTTTATATTAAAAGTCATTAAAAACTAATTATAGAGATTTTAATCTTACTTTTTCATAAGTTAGAGAAAATAGCTATAGTACAAAGAATCAGTGTTTTAAAATAGAATCTAATAACGGCAAAAATCATCCAAAGAATTTCTAAATTGTCATATAAATTTAAGTATATTATTGTATGCTTATTGCAATTACTGAGAATGATTCTTCTTTTTGGGGTGGTGACTGTGAGATTGAATGAAAAAGTTGCTGCAATCGCTTTTTATGCAATTCTTGTCGTATCCATCATAATATTCGGTTTTGGGATTACATTTAAAGACAATATGATTATTGTAATTGGTATATCATTGTTTATGTGTGCATTTCTAGTGAAATCAGAATTTAAATTAGAAGTGTTATTTTGGAAAATCGCTAACTAAAGTTAGATTAAGATAGGAGAATAGGGCTACTATAATATAACAACCTGTTCTCCCATTCCAACTCACCTATACCTTGAGCTTTTTACTTTAGTATAATTTTCGTCCACTCTTCATAAATTTTGACAGCAGAAGAAAAGTCACTATTCGGTTCTGCAGTAAGGTTTGCTGCTTGAATCAAACTCTGGGTTAAGGCGAGGATAGGCGCTGGAAGCTTTGCATCATGTACTAAGTCTAAGGCAATCCCTGTATCTTTTGCCAATAAGGGCAAGGCAAAGGTGCATGGAAATTCACGACTCAACACACGTTGAGGGAAGATATTTTCCGTCACGAGACTTTTGCCACTAGAAGCATTAATACAATTCAAAGCTGCATCTAGGTTTACACCATGCGCCTTTAATGTGGTAAATCCCTCGGCAACTGACCATAAATTGACAGCAAGCAACATATTGTTGATGGCTTTTACTGCAAAGCCTGCACCTGAATTGCCGACATGCTGAATCAATTTTCCAACGGCTGCCATTGCAGGATAGGCACGTTCAAAAGCATTAATGTCGCCACCTACCATAACCGTAAGTGTTGCATTTTCTGCACCAATGGTTTGTCCGCTAACAGGTGCATCGAGAAAATCGATATTTTGTATTTTTAATCGCTCTGCTAGACGGCGCGCTGCCTCAGGAACACCACTGGTGCAGTCAATCCAGATTGCTCCCGATTTAATCTCAGCACCATCAATCAAGGCTTCAACATCTGCACTGGTTGGCAGACATGAAAATATAACATCTGCCTGTACTGCCTGAGCTAGTTCAACCGCCGTGGTTCCATATTCTGTTGCATGTTGTTCAGCCTTACTAAAGTTTCGATTCCAAACGTAAACTTTTTCGAAATGCTTGGGTAGATGGGCTGCCATACGATAGCCCATAGCACCTAAACCGATGAATGCAACAGATTGAGTCATAGTTTACCTTTATATTGGAGTTGAGCGTTCTGATAACCAAGTTGTCAGTGTTGGCCAGAACTCAATTGAACTATTTTGACTAGACATTAAACCTAAGTGCCCGCCAGGTATCAAAGTAAACGTGACATCTTGACTATTTGTCAACTGTGTTAAAGGAAAAGCAGCCTCAGAAGTAACAAGTTGATCGCTTTTACCTGCACCTACCAATAAAGAACAATTGATGTTCTTCAGTTCAATCGTCTCATTCTTGAGTTTGATTGCGCCATGCTTCAATGGATTTTGTAGCCATACATTAAACAGCATGTCCTGATTGATACCACCTGGATAGTCAATCATGTTATTCAGGAAATGGCTGAGTGTGGCATCTTCCTGAACCAGCTTGAGATTATCAAGATTTTTGAGCAATTGAATATTGCCATCAATCCAACCCTTAGGATCTAACAATTTAAAACCTAATGAGTTTAAAAAACCAGGTGAATGAATCATCAACTTAGGTAAACGGTTATAGATATAATCTTTGATGGTTCGGTTACGCGTCGTAATATATGCCAGTGTTTTATATAATTTTCCGATATAACCCGATGCATAACTATCAATCGGGCTACCTAAAACAATTAA
Organism: Acinetobacter sp. TR3; assembly: GCF_027105055.1. NCBI lineage: Bacteria > Pseudomonadati > Pseudomonadota > Gammaproteobacteria > Moraxellales > Moraxellaceae > Acinetobacter > Acinetobacter sp. TR3. Next base: position 1,634,855 of record NZ_CP114264.1, on the reverse strand, counting down.
ATTTTTAACCGCATTTGGCTTGTGTCGAGCAGTGTAAAGTGTGACAAAAATTCCAGCCATACTCCAACCATGCAAAGAGATTTTTTCAGATTTAGAATGCTTTTGAATCGCCTCAATACAACGTGGAATAAATTTATCTATAAATGATAAAAAATTCACTTGGTAGTTTTTGTAAGTCAACTTACCCCAGTCAATTAGATAAACATCAAAACCACTTTCTTGAAAATGTTTAATCAAAGAGCGGTATGGATATAGATCATAAATATCCATGTTGATGGCAAGAGGAGCTGTAAATACCAATGGCTCTTTGTAACGTTTGTTCTCAGAAGCATAAAAACGAACACGAGTTTGTTTAAATTCAGCAATCACTTGATAAGCTGTCGATTGTGACAATACAAGCTTATCTGCATCGAAGACACGCATAGCCAGATGTTTAAAATTTATTTTTTGCTGTTCTACAAGTGATTTCATCTTTGAAAGTCTCATCATGAGTCAAGATTGCACGAAGTCTAAGCGATAATTTCATCTTATGCCTTGACCTTAAATACGTTAGGCGCTCAAAATGTTGGCATATTTAAACACCTGATCATAAGGCATACAAAACGATGAATCCAAGCGATGATTTAGAATACCAACTTGAAACACTGGCTATTCGCACAGGGCATGATCGTACCTTTGAAGGGGAACATAGTGAACCTATCTTTTTAACATCTTCGTTTGTTTGCGAAAGTGCCGCAGATGCTGCTGCAAAATTTTCTGGGCAAATCGCAGGAAATACATACTCACGTTATACCAATCCAACAGTGCAAGCTTTTGAAAAACGTTTAGCAATATTAGATGGTGCAGAGCGTGCAGTTGCGACCAGTTCTGGTATGGCTGCTGTACATGCGATGTGTATGGCATATTTAAAAGCTGGCGATCATGTGATTTGTTCTCGCGCAGTATTTGGTTCAATCATTGCTTTATTTGAAAAATATGTTGCTAAATTTGCTGTAGAAGTGACTTTTGTCGATTTGGATGATCTTGAAGGCTGGAAACAAGCGATTCGTCCAAATACACGTATTCTCTTTATTGAAACACCCTCGAATCCTTTGGCACAGGTTGGTGATATGCAAGCAATTGCAGATATTGCCCATGCCAATGGCACATTATTTGCTGTAGATAACTGTTTTTGTACACCAGTATTGCAACAACCGATTAAGTTTGGTGCTGATTTGGTTCTTTATTCAGCAACAAAATATATTGATGGTCAGGGGCGTGCATTAGGTGGTGCAGTTGTTGGTAAAAACGATTTACTTGAAGAAGTTAATGGTGTAATCCGTACTTTGGGTAATTCAATGAGTCCATTCAATGCATGGATTTTCCTCAAGGGCTTGGAAACACTCAGTATCCGTATGAAAGCGCACTGTGAAAATGCACAAATACTTGCGGAGTGGTTACACCAACATGAAAAGGTTGAAAAAGTGTATTACGCAGGTTTGCCTGACCATCCTGGGCATGAATTAGCCAAAAAACAGCAAAAAGGTTTTGGCGGTGTTGTATCTTTTGTCGTAAGAGGCGAACGTGAAGGTGCGTGGACGGTTATTGATAATACGCGCTTCTTATCGATTACCAGTAATTTAGGCGATGTTAAGTCAACAATTACCCATCCAGCAACCACCTCACATGGTAGAATGTCGCCTGAAGCCAAACAGGCTGCAGGAATTGAAGAAGGCTTAATTCGTGTTTCTGTTGGTTTAGAAGATATTAATGATATTATTCGCGACTTATCACGCGGTTTAGATTTAATTTAAGAGAGAAACTTATGAACATTAATATGCTCATGCAGCAAGCTCAGCGCATGCAAAAGGATATGGAATCCAATATTAAAAAAGCCAAAGAAGAGCTTGCAAAAACAGAAGTTCACGCTGAGGCGGGCGGTGGTTTGGTTAAAGTAACTATGACTTGCCGTAATGTCGTTAAGCGTATCGAAATTAGCCCAGACTTATTACAAGATGAAGCTGATATGATTGAAGATCTGATTGCTGCTGCGATGAATGATGCAGCACGTCAAGCCGAAGCTATTTCTGAAGAAAAACTTCAAGGTGCGAATTCAGGTATGGGCTTACCACCAGGTTTATCTGGTTTATTCTAAGCCAAAAGTCTCTAAGTCTTTTGGTGAGGCTTAGAGAACCTTTTTTATAAATAATAGAGTTGATCTGTGTTTAGTGAACGATTTGAACAGCTAGTTCAAGCATTGCGTATTTTACCAAGCGTTGGTCCAAAATCTGCACAACGGATGGCATTACATTTGTTGATGAAAAATCGTGAAGGTGCTTTTGCATTATCTTATGCATTACACGAGGCTTCGAGCCATATTCACGAATGCCATATTTGTCATTCATTAACTGAAAACGAAATCTGTGACATTTGTGCGTCTGTAGAAAGAGATGAGCAATTGCTTTGTGTGGTTGAATCTCCAGCTGATGTCATGGCAATCGAACAAAGTGGAAGCTTTAGAGGTAAATATCATGTACTTGGTGGTCATTTGTCTCCATTGGATGGAATAGGTCCTGAAGAAATTGGTATTCCATATTTGATTCAACGATTAAGCCAAGGACAGATTGAAGAAGTAATTTTAGCAACTAATGCCACCGTGGAAGGTCAAGCGACAGCACATTACTTAGTTGAGGCAACGAAACATTTGCCAATTCACATGACCAGAATCGCACAAGGCGTGCCACAAGGTGGCGAATTAGAATATGTCGATAGTCATACGTTAAGTCAAGCGGTACATAATCGTATGAAGATGAAATAATTTTATATTTATTGTAAATTCATGCTATTAATTTAAACAAATAATTCACTTTTACATTTTGTCTAACATTATTTTAGGTATATTTGCTGTAATTTATGGCAGTATAAGCAAACGAAAAGGATTTTCGTTTTTGATGAATAGAATAGGAGTAATTTCATGTTTTTCATGTGGAATAGTGATTAAATTTTTCTTTGTAGATTTAGTTTCGTTTCAGCAAAAACTGTATTTTTACAGTCGTATTGCTATTGTTTTTTATTATTTTACTTGAGCAAATATGTTTCAGTTCATTCAACAGCAAAAAGACCTTGCTGTTCTCCTCAGTCAAATGGAACAATGTTCTACCTACGCACTTGATACTGAGTTTATTAAGGTTGATACCTTATATCCAAAACTTGGGGTATGCCAGATTAATTGTAATGGTCAAATTGCTTTACTAGATGGAGTAGCACTTGATTTAGAGCAGTTTTGGCAGAAGGTTTTTACTGCACAGCAGAATATCTTTCATGCTTGTGGCGAAGATATTGATTTAATTTATCATTATGCAGATCAAAAACCATTAAAAAATGTATTTGATACGCAGATCGCAATGGCATTTCTTGGTCATGGGCTTCAGGTAAGCTATCAAAATGCATTAAAAACCTGCCTAAATATTGAGATTGATAAAGATCAAACTCGCTCAGATTGGTTGGCACGCCCTTTAAGTCAAGAGCAAATTAATTATGCCGCAAATGATGTCTTATATTTAACAAAGCTAGCTGATACATTAAAACATGATTTACAGCGTAAAGGGCTTTATCAATATGTTTTGGAAGATTGTCAGAATTTAACGAAAGAAATTGCGATAGAAACTCCATTGACAGAACTATATACCGATATTGGTAATTATCGTCATTCACGTCGTGAGTTAATGCAATTACAGCAGCTCAGTATTTGGCGTGAGCAAATTACCAAAGCCATGAATCAACCGCGTAGTTTTGTCCTCAAAAATACAACAATGCTAGATTTAGTGGAAAAAAATCCACGTAATAATTTCCAACTTGCACAAGTTAAAGATATTCGTCCAAATATTGTGCGTGAACATGGCAAAACCATATTGGATTTATTAAAATTTTTACCGCCTGAAGATGAATGGCCATTAAGAATGGCTCGACCTGTTAAAAGTAATTCAAAAGAAGTTGCACCTCAGGTCGATGCTTTGATTGACCGTGTCGTATTTGAGACAGGAATACCAAAAGAAGTCTTGCTACGTAAGAAATGGCTGAATGCAATTTATGAATATGTTGTATTCCATTTAGAAGAGCAAGAGTTGCCGAGTTATTTGTTAGGTTGGCGCTACGATATCTTGACCAAGCCATTGGTTGCATTAATGCGACAAGATATTGAGTATTTGGCGGCCCAAATGAAGTTAGCTAGGTAAAATAGTTCAGCTGTGAAATACGACTGTTGCGTTAACATTCGTTAATGTACCTAGTTTTTTTTTCATGTATGCTGTTTAAAGTCTATTGGAATCTAAATGGCCAATAGTCTCTAAGATTGATAAGAGTTGTGAGTAAACATGCACTGCGATATTTATAGATCAAGCAAAAAAGACGAAATGTATATGTATATTGCTCGTCCAAATTATTCTGCTGATACGGAACAAGAAAATCCTTTTGAATCTGTTCCTGAGACTGTTTTGCAAGCATTTGGCAAAGCAACTTTTGTAATGCATTTGGAACTTCATGGTGAGCGGAAACTTGCACGTGTAAACGTATTGCATGTCTTAGACTCATTACAGACTAAAGGTTTTTTTATTCAAATGCCGCCAGAAGGACTTATTAATCCAAATGCGGTAGCGCCAGAGGGGTTGCGTGGTGCTTGAAACGATAACTGCAATTTGGTCTCACATTCTTTCGCTACTGGAACAATTTCCTGAAGAGAATGTTGCGATTATTGTGTATGTTACAGGTGCAATGATTGCATTATGGTGTTGGTATCGTTTGATGTCACGTATGCCTAATCCAATAGGAGGAATTCTTTGGATTATCGTTTTTGCAATCCTTGCCACACCAACAATTTCTGAAGGTCCCAATTCAGAATTAGCACCTGCTATTTTTGGTTTGATTTTTGGCGTACTCACAAAAGAGCATGTTTTAATCTGGTCAAATTTATCTTTGATTCTCTTTGTCATTGGTACAGGATTATTGATCGGCTTCTGCTGGTCAAAATACAGTGCAAATAAACTTGCACGTTCGGTTTAGATATTCACATAAAGTTAAAGAAAAATAAGGTTTTCAAATGTCTGCTGATACACAACACTTCACTGGTACAGATCAATATATTGCAACTGACAGCCTGAAACTTGCGGTAAAAGCCGCGCGTGCTTTACAAAAACCATTATTGGTGAAAGGTGAGCCAGGTACAGGTAAAACATTACTTGCGGAACAAGTTGCAGAAAGTTTAGGTCTAAAACTAATTACTTGGCATATCAAATCAACCACCAAAGCACAGCAAGGATTGTATGAATATGATGCTGTTTCTCGCTTGCGTGATAGCCAGTTAGGTGATGACCGTGTTTATGACATTAAAAACTATATTAAACCAGGTAAGTTGTGGGAAGCATTTACCAGTGAAGAACGTTGTGTATTGTTGATTGATGAAATTGACAAAGCAGATATTGAGTTTCCGAATGACTTATTGCATGAACTCGATAAAATGTCGTTTTATGTTTACGAGACTGGTGAAACCATTACCGCAACACAACGCCCGATTGTGATTATTACTTCGAATAATGAAAAAGAATTACCAGATGCATTCTTACGTCGCTGCTTCTTTCATTATATTGAGTTTCCTGATGAATCAACGATGCGTGAAATTATCGCAGTTCATTTCCCAAATATTTCAAACACTTTGGTCAGTGAAGCATTGCAAGTGTTCTTTAAATTACGTGAAGTCACCAATTTAAAGAAACCACCATCAACCTCAGAGTTAATTGACTGGTTAAGCTTACTCATGGCAGATGATATGCCTGAAGATGTATTGCGTAATCATGATAAATCAAAAGCAATCCCGCCACTGTATGGTGCGCTGATTAAAAATGAACAAGATGTACAATTACTTGAACGTTTAGCTTTTATGTCACGCCGCTAAGAGTGTAATCACATGTTTGTGCGATTGTTTTACACCTTACGTAAATATGGTGTACCTGTTACAACTCGTGAGCTGATTGATCTTAATCAGGCGGTTGCTTCAGGACTTGTGTTTGCAGATCAGGAAGAGTTCTATCAATTGGCTAAAACAGTTTTAGTCAAAGATGAACGTTTCTTTGATAAGTTCGATCGTGCCATGAAAGATTATTTTGATGGCATTGAAACTTTTGATTTGGACGAGTTACTTAAACAAGTTCACAAGTTACCTAAAGATTGGTTTGACCTTGAATTATTAGAAAAACATCTAACACCAGAGCAACGTGCTGAGCTACAAAAAGCAGGTTCTTTGGAAGAACTGATGAAAATGTTGGAAGAACGTTTACGTGAACAACATAAAAAGCATCAGGGTGGCAATCGAATGGTTGGCACTGGCGGAACTTCGCCTTTTGGTGCTTTTGGCGATCATCCTGAAGGTGTTCGTATCGGTGGGCCGGGGCGTAAACGTTCGGCTGTAAAGGTGTGGGAGCAGCGTAAATACCAAAATCTTGATGATGATCAAGTTTTAGGAACGCGTCAGATGCAAATTGCTTTACGCCGTTTACGTAAGTTTGCTCGTCAAGGCGCGGCTGAAGAGCTCGATGTTGATGGTACTATTCGTGAAACTGCTAAACAGGGTATTTTAGACGTACAGCTTGTGCCTGAACGCCGTAACCGCATTAAAGTACTTATGCTGTTCGATGTTGGTGGTTCAATGGATGCCTATATCGCTGAGTGTGAAAAATTATTTAGTGCTGCGAAGTCTGAGTTTAAAACCCTAGAATACTTCTATTTCCACAATTGTCTTTATGATTATGTGTGGAAGGATAACCACCGTCGTAGCTCAACTCGTATGAATACATGGGATTTATTCCATACTTACGGTCGCGACTATCGTGTCATCATTGTTGGTGATGCCAGTATGGCACCCTACGAACTCAAGTCGGCAGGTGGTTCAGTTGAATACATGAATGATGAGGCTGGAGAAGTATGGTTAAGACGTTTACGTCAGCATTTTGACAAAACCGCTTGGTTGAATCCTGAAATGGAAGGTTACTGGCATTACACCCAGACCATTAACTGGATCAAAGAAATTTTTGAAAATCATATGTACCCAATGACATTAAAAGGCATTGAGGATATGACCCGTTATTTGTCTCGTTAGCGTTTATATGCATACTTTATAAAAATAGGAGGAATCATGGAACATCAAATTAATGGGCTTGCTTTACCAAATGAAGTAGGTTTCTTTGGTAATTTTGGTGGTCAATTTATTCCTCATCATTTAAAAGAAGCAATGGATGCTGATTATGTGGCTGATAAATTTGGACTCTGACTCGTAGATATTGAAATATCAAAATAATGACCGCTTCTGTATAGAGGCGGTTTTTTTTCTGTTAAATAGACGCTAATCCCGTTAGAATAAAGAGTTTTTGCAATTAGCACTTTTGGAGACGCCTAAGTGGAGCGACCTACAATCAGCCCTGAACATTTACAAGAAGCGGCTGAAAACTTAGTAACAATTCGAGATTTTATTCGTTTTGGTGTAACCGCACTTCGTCAATATGATGCACACTTAGGTCAAGGTACTGAAGATTATTTTGCAGAAAGCTCTGCACTTGTTTTGCAAACACTTTCTCTAGAATGGAAAGCTGATGCAGAAATATTAGATGCAAAATTACTCCCAACTGAGAAAGCAGAATTTTTAAGTCTATTAGAACGTCGCATCAATGATCGTATTCCAACCTCATATTTATTAAATTTGGCATATTTCTGTAATAAACCATACTATGTAGATGAACGTGTACTGATTCCGCGTTCGCCAATTGCCGAATTGATCGAACAACGCTTTGCACCATATTGTTTAAATGAAAATGGTCAAATGCTTGAAGCATTAAATAATTTACCAGAAAACACGAATCCGAAAACGCCACAACGTATTTTAGACATGTGTACGGGTTCTGGTTGTATTGCAATCGCTTTGGCATATGCATTCCCAGACTCTGAAGTCGATGCAACTGATATTTCCAAAGAAGCTTTAGAAGTTGCATCAATTAATGCCGAACACCATGATAAGCAATATCAAGTTGCTTTGCTTGAGTCTGATTTATTCTCAAAAATTCCTGCTGAAAATCAATATGATCTCATCGTATGCAATCCACCTTATGTGGATGCAGAAGATATGGCAGATTTACCAGAAGAATTCTTACACGAGCCTGAGCTTGCACTTGCTGCTGGTCAAGATGGTTTAGATTTGGTTCGTAAAATGTTAGCGCAAGCTGCTGAGTATTTGACAGAAGATGGTTTAATCGTTATCGAAGTCGGTAATTCAGAATGGGCAATGCGTCAAAACTTTAATACTGTTGATTTCCATTGGCTTACATTCCAAAAAGGCGGTTCTGGTATTTTTGCTTTAACAGCTGAACAATGCCGCCGTTATAAAGACATCTTTCAACAATCTGTTGAGCAGATCTAGAGTCGTACAAGATGCCAATTGCAGCAATTCTATTAGTAGCTAAACCTGACTTAGATCAAACTAAAATTCAGCAATTTAAAGATGGTTTGATTGCATTAAAAAACAAATGGAATCAGAGTGGGATTGATGCAATTAATTCGGAAGTTTTTAAGCAAGAAATTTGTCAGCAATTTGATCAACTCCTTGTAAATCTTGGATATGGAGAGTTTGATCCTGATGCCGCGGAGTCATTGATTCATAGTCTTTATTTACTTTCAGATCATAAAAGTCTGATTGAATATATTGTCCTGAGTTATCGTCAGCAATGTGATGATGATGTTTTAGGGAATATCTATGAATTAATGCTTGAAGAGATGCACCACAGTTTCGATGAATAAAAGATAGGTTAGAAAATGGCAGGAAATAGTATTGGTCAGTTATTCCGTGTGACGACATGTGGTGAATCACATGGTGCTGGCTTGATGGCAATTGTAGATGGCGTACCACCGGGACTGGAAATTTGCGAGGCAGACTTGCAAAAAGATTTGGATCGCCGTAAGCCGGGTACTTCTAAGTTTGCAACGCAACGTAAAGAGCCTGATCAAGTTGAAATTATTTCTGGTGTTTTTGAAGGCAAAACTACGGGTACATCAATTGGTTTATTGATTCGTAATACAGATCAAAAATCAAAAGACTACGGTAATATTGCCCAAACATTCCGTCCTGGTCATGCTGATTATACCTATACTCAAAAATATGGTTTCCGTGATTATCGTGGTGGTGGTCGCTCAAGTGCACGTGAGACAGCGATGCGTGTTGCAGCGGGTGCGATCGCTAAAAAGTATTTGGCAGAGAAATTTGGTATTGATATCCGCGGGCATGTAACACAGATTGGGAATGAAATTGCAGAAAAGTTAGATTGGGCTGAAGTGCCAAATAATCCATTTTTCTGTGGTGATGTTGATGCAGTTCCTCGCTTCGAGCAATTAGTCACAGCATTACGTGAGCAAGGGACAAGTTGCGGTGCAAAACTTGAAATCGTTGCTGAAAAAGTACCAGTAGGATGGGGTGAACCTGTATTTGATCGCTTAGATGCAGATATTGCTCATGCCATGATGAGTATCAATGCGGTTAAAGGTGTTGAGATTGGGGATGGTTTTGCAGTTGCTGGGCAGTTTGGTCACGAAACTCGTGATGAACTAACCACAGATGGTTTCCTTGCAAATCATGCTGGTGGAATTTTAGGTGGTATTTCAAGTGGTCAAACGATTCGTGTCGCGATTGCTTTAAAACCAACTGCCAGTATTACCACTCCAGGTAAAACCATTACAATTGATCGAAAAAACACGGATGTGTTAACTAAGGGTCGTCATGATCCTTGTGTGGGCGTTCGAGCGACTCCAATTGCTGAAGCAATGTTAGCGATTGTTCTAATGGATCATTTTTTAAGACATCGTGCTCAAAATGCTGATGTTGTAGTTCCATTTCAACCAATTGAGCCATAATTTTGATTTTTCACATACTTGCGACACTTTGGGCGCAAGTATGTTTTTTAATAATAAAAAATTAATCTTATAAAGTCTCAGAAATTACATTTTCACTCGTTGCAACATGATATTGATTTCGACCATTACTTTTTGCTACATACAAAGCATGATCTGCTTTAGAGATAAACTCTGATAGGCTGTCATTAAGATGAGGGGTTGTTGTTGCAACACCCACACTGATCGTTACATATTTAGAGACATTACTTCGAGGATGTGCAATCTCTATATTTCGTACCAATTCCATTAAACGTTGAACTTGTATAAGTGCTTGATCTTTATTCGTCATGGAAAATAAAAGTAAGAACTCTTCACCGCCATAACGTGCAGCAAGATCTCCACTTCGCGATGAGATTGAACCGAGCAAAATGGCAATTCGTCTAAGACATTGATCTCCCTGAATATGGCCTAATGTATCATTGTATAGTTTAAAAAAATCGATATCGATCATCATGATTGTGATAGGAACTTCATGACGGATTGAGCGTTTCCACTCATTTTCAAGCACTTCATCGAGGTATCTACGGTTCGCTAAACCAGTTAAAGCATCTTGTTGAGATAAAATTGAAAGTTGTTGCGCCTGACGCATAAGCTCTAATCGATTTAGTTCGATCATACAGTCTTGTAGATAATTCTCTCTATGTTGCCGATCTATTGCATAAGCTAAAGCCATTCCTAGAAAGCTACTAAAAGTATAAGTCCGATTTAAGTAAGTCCAATCAATTGATCCATTAAACCAAACACTAATGGCAATACCAATTAAACCACCACACCAACCAGCAAACATCGCTGTATAAAATCGCATACCAACAAAGCCATATATAATGACCACGGCATACATCATAGCGGCATGAAAAAGAACGTTATTCTGACCATGTTCCAATACATTAATTAACGTGAAAGTAAGAGCGACGGCACCTGTAGAGCCTAAGCAAACATAGTAATCAAACCATCTGTTCATCGATGGAATGAAAGCAAGTAACCATGCAAAAACAATTATCATGCCCACCCAACCGTAGTACGCGACCCATGCAGTGCGTAGTTCTGTAGGTAGAACCTGATAAGTACCAAAACTTAAATATAAATAGAGGCATAGAATGATTGGTGCACGGTAACGGAATTCATGTGCAGCTTCATTTTTATACTGATCTTTATAAATGACTTCTAATTCTTTAGGAAACCAAACTAAATTTAGTCCGCGAGAAATTAACAAGTCAATTTGTTCTTGCCCCAGTAAGTTGGATGCTTTTAACTTCATCTTATCTCTCATCGCCCCCCAATGTTCTTATAAATGTAAATAGGGATTGTTAACTACGTTACACTGAATTAAATAAAATGTGTATTGGATTATATAAAATTAATAATTTTTTATGATAATCAGATTTTATTGCCAGTATTCTATATTTTTCGGGTGTAATATGAATGTATTAGCAACTAATATAATGATTAAACTTAATAAAATGCTGAACAGATAAAAAAATGTTACAAATTAAATAACAATCATTGTATATTGATTGTATTACGATCAAATCTAGCTATAAAAATAAGCAGCAATCGTGGAAAATGATTGAAATAAGTCATACGAAATAGGATGGATCGAAATGACTGTTACGAAGCAATATGGAACAAAACTAGAAATAACACCTCACTCAGAATGGGCACAACAATTTTGGGATGAACTTGTTCCTGCAAAAGAGCGAGTAAGCAAACACCCTTTATTTTTAGATATGGCAAGCGGTAGCCTAAATTTAGAATGCTTTCGGTCAGCATTATTAAATTTTTATCCTTTGGTTGCTCATTTTCCATCATATATGGCAGGTGCTTTAGCTAAAGCGACGGCTTTTTCTTTAGATGGTGTAACTGAGACTAGAGATTGGTTAATTCAAAATATCAAAGTTGAAGAAAGACATTTACATTGGTATCAAGATTGGGCGAAGGGTTTTGGCATAACGACTGAAATGTTGAATGAAGTTAGACCACCAGTAGCAATGAATGCGGTCAATCATTTTTTATGGGATGTAAATTTTAGGGGAAGTTTGGCCGAGAGTATTGCTGCAACAAATTTAGCAATAGAGTGGGCTACAGGGGATTGGACCATTCATGTATATAAAGGAATACAAGCTTATACAGAAACTCCAGAAGTAAGTATTAATAAAAGATCATTGGCATGGTTAAGAGCTCATGCACACTACGATGATCTACATCCTTATGAAGCGATGGAGCTAATTAAGAGATTATGTGACAAAGATCCGGTTTCTCAGAGAAAAGCTTTTTTAGCAGCGAAAGAAGGCTTGGCTTATTATGAGCTAGCTTTAGATGAGTGCTACAAGTTACAAAATAATAATTAAAAATACCGAATAAGCTGCTACCTAGTTGGGGTGCTAAGTAGCAGTTTTTATTTAATTTTAAAATGGATTCATTTTATCGTCGAAATTCTCTAATTTAGGGAGCTCCAGTGGCGTTAAGTTGTCTAGATTAACTATGTATTCTTCAAAACAAGTAAGAATTTTTTCTCGTTCTTCATTGGTGATATATGGAACGTTGCTAACTTATATTTTAATAATTGCGTATAATGTATATTATGTTAAATGGTATATCTAAAGCGGTGCGCTTCTATCACTGTCAGATCGCACCGCACATTGACAGCTTGAACTGAATCGCTGTCAAGTGTATACGCAAGTAACATAACATAGAGTTATGCGAAATCCGAACGTTTCTCAACTTGCGCTCTGGAGAGTCTGCGCAAGTTTGCGATACTTGTTCTTTTTTAAAAATATCGTCAAGAAAAGCCTCTCCATTTTTTAAACGTTCGACACTCTTTCCGTTCCATTCGCTCCAGTGATAATTTAACACTCTTTCCGTTCCATTCGCTCCAATCAACAGGTTTCCCCAAATCGCGCGCGCGCACTTTTCCTGTTTTCTTCTCTTTTTGGTTTTTCAATGCTAGTGATTCTGAACTATGACCCTCACAACTCGAACGATTAAAAGCAGTTCAACCGAGCATGTGGATTGTGCTTCGCAACGTTATTTCTGATCTGTGAATAAACACTATGGATAAATCCGCATAACGGTGTGTCTGTTATACGTTGATTTCTCCACAGGTTTAATTCACAGGAAATAACTCAATCCACAAGCTCGTTGTTGAACTTAACCATAGTTTTTTAATCTTTGTTTTTCGTTGTTTAGGTACATCGAAGACGTTTGCGAAGTCACTTGAGCGCATCTTCAAATCCCTACATACGCTCAGAAATTTTGCTGGGAAAAGTGCGCGCGCTAATTTCGTGAGCCTTGCTGTTTCATTCTACTCATTACACTATTTTTCCTTTATAAATTAACACTTTCGTTCATTACACTATTTTTCTTTTACGAACGTGTAAAAAACTTTTCACGAATTTTCAGGCTTAATTAAATTAAAAAACTTATCTGTCTTGGCGTAATGTCTAGACTACGCCTTAGACAACTCGATAGATGATCAAGGTTTGTATAACTTCACGTTGTTGTCTAATTCCCCTGAAGACATTACTTTGTTGATTCCTCGTCACATCGAATGACTGGATTTTGTAATCAGAGAGAAGAAATTCATACTTTGAAGACTAATTCAATTGAAGATTTTGACGAATAATTTCTTGATAGACTTTGTACTGCTCAGATGTTAGTTGAACAAAATCTTGCTTTTGTGATTCATCTTGTTGAACGTTTGTAATATTAGAAGCTGACATAGAATTATCAGAATTAGATATTGCTTTTTTTGAGCCTGAATAATCAAATGGCCGATAGCCGTTCAAGTATTTTTTACAATCTTGCTGACTGATCTCAGGCATATAATCACCGTATTGATTCACAGCCATTAACTTTCCACCTCTGACAGTTAAAACACCTGAAATTCTAGGCATATCGTTTACTGTGATAGGCATTTGCTCAGGCAATTGTACATCATAAGGTTTGTTAGGATTATATTTCGCTGTGATCGTATTTATATCATTCGGATTGCGAGCTGATAGTTCTGTTATACGTTGATCATGTGCTTTTTTATCAAGTGCATCACGACACATTTCAGCAGTCCAACCAAATTGATTTTGACAATCCTTAATCTGTTTAAGCAAATCATTATTACTACTGGAGGATTCAGGTGTGATATTAGGTTGAACTTTATTTCCATTTTTATCGGTTGTCATTGCATCTACATCATCTTTAGACTTACCGAATAGATAAAAACATAGCGCAGCAATAATACATAACGTAAATACAGCACCGACAACAAAAGTGACTAGATTCATATTAAAGTGTGTTTGACGATCCGATGCTTCACCATCTTTTGTCGATTTGTATAAGTTCCAGTATTTCTCCTCAATTTTATATGTGAATGTATCTAAAGCAGTCGCTTTTAAATTCTTTGTGATATTCGTTTGAGCGCGTTTAAATACATAACACTTAGAAACTGTTTTACTAGCAACTTCAACATAATAATGTTCAGACACCATTTCTTTAATGTCTGTATTAATTAACTTAGTGTTCGGAGTAATTAACCAAACATCAATATGATTATGTCTCAACTGGGTAAAATCAACAATTTCAGAATCTCGTCTTGATGAGAAGTGTTTGCCGAACTTTTCATTAAACTGAATCTCATCCATGATGATCAGGCTATAGTGATCACATTCACGCCAATCTTTTGGCATATCTGTAATGCCTTTTGCAAGTTCTGCATGACCACGTATGTTTGAATATATCTTCTTATAGTTATGCCCTTTTTGAACAAGCTTTTCAGCTTCCATTACAGCAAGATAAGTCTTGCCTGAGCCGAAAGATTCACCAGTGATTAACCGTACTTTACCGCCTACGCCTGACATATCACGCCCCCATTTTACGAATTGCTAATTTGCCCGAATTGAGCGTAAGTAAAAAAATTGCAACTGAGATAAAACTACTTAATACATGATCGACACCATAAATGCCCATTAATGCGAGCAAATCAGGTGCAACACCATTCAAAGAATTAATTTGACTATCAAATGCAACTCTGACAGCAGTCATTGTTCCTAAATAACTAACAACACCGAGACCAGCACCAATCAACATTTTTTGTATAGCATTTTTTAATAACCATTCCGCAATAACAATTAATATACGAGCCATTAATCTTTACTCCTTAATCCAATCAGTAAATAAATCTATGCACCCAAATAACCAATTGCAATAATGTAAGGTCTAGCTTGATATCCAAATGTACATATCCACGTTAAATCTTTTTGAAGTGTAATGAATCCAACTTGCTCGGTAGTAACTTGGAACGGACAATGCTGACCAAAACGAACGTGTTCTTGTCTTTGATAATCTATTATTTTTTCTTCTTGTACTTGCAAAGGCGTATTTTGCATATCATCTTTTGAAGGCTCTTTTGTTAAAAAATCTTTAATCGCTTTTACAGCATCACATAAAACTTTACCTGTTTTATCACAGAATGGACCAGTATCACCCGTACCTGAGCCTGTACCAGTTCCTGAGCCTGTATCATCACCCGTTCCTGAGCCTGTACCAGTTCCTGAGCCTGTACCAGTTCCTGATCCTGTACCAGTTCCTGATCCTGTACCAGTTCCTGATCCTGTACCAGTTCCTGATCCTGTACCAGTTCCTGAGCCTGTACCAGTTCCTGTACCCGTTCCTGAACCTGTACCAGTTCCTGTACCCGTTCCTGAACCTGTACCCGTTCCTGAGCTAGGAGATGATTTAACGCACAATTGTTGCCCGTTGAAAGAACCCGTTACATATCCTGTTCCACAACCACTAGGAGGTCTAACACAATAAGTTTCACCACTATTACAACCCTGTTTAATGGGAGGTGGTTGATTGTTTAGACAATTAATCGAACCATCTTTTAAACGTACACAATTGTCATCTGAAGGAACAAAGCACTCACCGTACGGGTCTTTTGTATCGCACTTTGGAGGAGGTGTGTCAGTATTTAAATTAGAACAATTTTTATTATCACCAGTTGCAAATAAAATTGTATTCACAGAATTAGGAAATTCTGTTAATCGTCCTGAACCCTCATATGTACAACCATCAATACACATTCTTAACGGTATCGAGGTCGTACCTTTTGGCAACCAGGCGACATAAAGTTGATTTTTTTTGGGACAAATAGGGTCTGGTTTTTTTGAAAGTGGAACAAGATAGCCATTTTTTTCAGAATAACAACCGCCTTCCGTATCACTATGATCTTTATAATATACGTCTGGAAAGGATGGAACAGTAGCTTGACAAGCTGAAAGGCCATCTTCAAATTCTTGACCAGTAGCTGAACCACCAGAGGGAACATAAATGGTTGCATGCACTTGAAATGAAATTAAAAAGAGTAAAGCTAAATATTTAAAGAATCTCATAAGAAATACTCAACTACGGTGCAAAGATAATCCAAAACGCAACTAGCGTGATGACGATGAAATAGAATTGCATTTCTTATGTACTCCCATAAAAAAAGCGGGGTGCGGTGCGTACAGTTGTGCGCTCCTCCCCGCTTTTTTATTTTTGATTAGCGAAGCATTGATAGTGCTTTGCGTACGCCCCAAGCCGTAAACGTTGGTAATGCTTTAAGCGTACCCGCAGCAATTACACCAGTAAGTACAGATGCAGCTACTAATCCAGTTGTTAAATCAAATGAACCATCAGCACCTGCTGCGAATGCAGGTGAAGTTGCTACGATAGTCACGCCAGTTGCTACAACAGCACGGTTGTAGTATTTTTTGCTTTTTCAGCGACTTGCTTTTTATTCATCGTCTAATCCTCTTTTGTTGATGAACCTAAAGTGTGTACAACAGTTCGAACACCGAATGCGGTGTACCAAATCAAAATCGTGGTAGTGAGCAGCGCTATAACTTTTAAAGGCTCTATGCTGTTTAACTCATCCATCCACGATGTTTGATGTATGACGAGAATGCAGTAATTGACCCCATTGATTACGGTTGTAGCTGTGCAATCTTCAATCTGCATTCTCGAATCCTTTATCCTTTACACTTGTTGAAGTGCAGGAAATAAATCTGTTCATAAAAAAATGTGTTGCCACATTTAGAGCATTCGTAAGATAAGTGACTCATGCGAAATACTCGTCTGACCAAAACCACGAATCGCAAGATGTATAAGAGTTCCAGTACGAGTCAGTAAAAACAGGCGTAACTTTTGGAACGTAAGCTCTAAAATTAAATTTCATCTTGCTATTTCCCCGTTATGACTGACTTTCTGAATCAAGAGTTTTAAATCTGTTATGGCTTGATCAGCACAGTCTGTTTGTTGTAATTGCTGCAATGTGATTTCTAAATGTTCGTTGATCTTGTTGAAATCACTTGCAGTTAAAACACCTATGGAACGGCTGTAATGTACCGTTCCGTAATGGTGACGATTACGCACTTGCAGCAACAGGCTTTGTTGTTGTTGTAGATGCTTTATGCGGTTCAAAGTTGAGTGCGATCAATTGCGCTACTGGAACTTTGCCTGATACGTCCAATTTGAATAAAAGCTGTGCTTTAGCAGGAAGTTCTACATGCTCATAATCATGGAAGAATTGAGCACCTTTAATTTTGTACTCTGTAGACTTTAAGCCGATTGCACCCTCACCGATCTCACGTTCATTGAACGGCTGTAAAACAGTTACTACAGTGTTGCTGTAGTCAACAGATTTACCATCATCAGAACGGAAATTACCCTGTGATTTACGGATGCCTGCGATTGTTAAAATTGGTTGTTCAATTGCGCTCATGCTATATGCTCCTAAGCAATTAGGTAGTTAAACTGTGACACTGGCGGTTCATACCACTCAGGCAGTTGTTGATTGAAGTCGATCTCAACGAGCTTCACGAACGGAATGATGTTTTTAGCCTTGTCATCGTGCAAGTTTTGTAGATACGCTTTCGAGAAACCGCATTCACATAAATCAGCAACAAGCTTATAAAAAGCCGTTTTTGAATAATTTGATTTAAGGTCTTCGAGACCCTTTTCACGTATAAGACAATAGGCAGCAAATAAATTACGTACCCGTGTTGGCGATGGTTTACCGCTATTGGTTAAAACTACTTCCGAAGTTTCAATTGCACGATAAACACTAGAATCGTCTGTAATTTTCATAGTTTGACCCCTCAAGGCATCAAAAATACTACTTGTGGCTTTTATCCAAAGTGTTTGCAAAAGGTTGGGATTTTCTCTCTCGAATTTGATTAATTCGATCAAGTTAGTAGGTACACCGTTACGTTCTAACCATCGTTTTTTCATACGTGATTCAAAACGTAATAACCCGACTGTCCAATTGAACAACCGAATATCTGACATAATTTCAACTACACGCATGGCAGCTTTATCATTCTTTTTCGCAAGTTGCTTTTGAGCGTCAAACTGGATGAGATATTCATCATGTTTGAGATAGCACTTGTGATTAATTAAGCGTGATGATTCACCGCCCCAGTAAGTTGTGCTGTCATAGCGTTTATTGCTAAGTCGTGTTTGACCGTTTGAAACACGGCTCATAAATTCAAGAACTTGCTTGGCTGTGTGCTGATCTTTAACACGAGCTGAATACGTGACATCAATGTGTGAAACCCAAGCTTTTGATATATCCAATTTTTCGCAAAGAACTGGATAAGCCATGTGCAAGTAACCAAGCATTTCGGCAGCACCCTGCTCTAACGTTATGTCAGCAAATACATTGTGACCTTGTAAAAGTTTTGCAGGCGAAGCCTTAATCTGTACATACGGCCAGTACGAGGAATCAAAAAAAACCTTACAAGCCATCCCCGTGTAATGTGTAGGTAATGACTCGTAAGGATGAAATAAAGCGGAAGCGTTTAACGTACCGTCTAAGTTCATGTGAACGGAACGTGATGCTAGAGGAATATCCATACAAAGTGGGTCAAAATCAATAAATGCATACAGACCATCATGACCACATAAAACGTACTGGTCAGCGAATGGAATATTTATGCAAATATGATCGTTCATGCAACAGCATCACATGTAATGAATTAACGTAAACATAACACAATTGCACGTAATGCCACAACTTGTGATAAAATAATATCATCACACTTAACCATGTTGAACAATGAAATGAAAAAAGCTGATTTATCAAAAACTTATAGAATTCGTGGCGAATTCACAGAGCAAATTAAAAGTTTGTCTTTGGATTTCATTATTGAAACAAAGGAAAGAATTGAGGAAGCAGATATAATTAATGCTTTGCTTTACAAGCACTTAAATGACATAAAAGCCAAAGATGTAACAAAATATATCGAAGAAGTAAAAAAAGCAGACTAATCATTATATTTAGCGAAATCGAAGCGTGAGTTTCGCTATTTTTTCCCGAATTCGGGACTAGAGTCCACCATTAGAAGACGTGGACTCCCCGAGTTGCGAATTTTTCTCAAAAAGAAAGGGAACTTAATGTTCCCTTTTTTACATCATTTTTTTGTTATGAACATCGGATAACGCATAACTTAATTTTATGTTAAATAAGATCTCCGAGACTGTAGCCTACACAACACTGTTTGTTGCCATAGCTTAGTAACGTAATAATCTAAGATTATACATCACATTACTGAGTATCCTAATGATAGTAATATAAGTTATGCAGAAATCAGACCGCTACGCGAAAGGCTTATGGATTAAAGCCATGATTGCATCAGCCTTGTGATGCTGACCTATTTCAACTCACTCAGGTTATAATGACGTCTCCCCAAATATGGTTGATCTATTATGAACGCCTCCAATGACCCTCTACATGGCAAAAAACTTGCTGACATTTTGGATGAATTATTAGATTACTACGGTGGCTTTGAAGGCTTAAGCCTTAAAATTGAAATTAGATGTTTTTGCATAGATCCAAGTGTTAAATCATCATTGCGATTCTTGCGTACCACACCATGGGCACGTGAAAAAGTAGAAAGCTTATATTTGTATGTCTTACGCCAAAAAGCCAAACAGAAATCTTAGCTATCAAAACCCTAGCCCCAGCATTTTAATTTAGGTTACACAATCTTGGTACACAGAGTTAGACTTTGCCATTGATCTCATTCTAATGGTTTAATAATTTTTTTCACAATGTGCTCATGAGTCGGTACAAGTCCTGCTTTCAATCCAAGTGGTTTAAAGACCTTGTCTAAAACAGATTGAGTAAGTTTTCCTTTATCCTGTTCAATATCAGTTAACGTCCTACGACTTACACCGACTAAATTTGCATATTGTTCTTGAGACATACTTAGAATGTTTTTGCGTAAATACGCCAATAATTGTCCCAATGTTATTTCATTCAATAAGTATTGCATATATAGATCTATCAGGATTTGTTGGCGATCTTGAGTCTGATTTTTTATATTCATAATAGTTCCCATCTTTCTAATTTAGCTTCAACGTAGTCGAATGAAAGCGCTGGTATCTCTATAATCTGCTTTGGTACACCTCTATCAAGTAATCTTTGTTTTAAGCCAACAAGATGACTTGCCAAAGATTTTAATGTCGTTAGAGATAAATTTGGATCGCATAAATGTTCTAGTTTTTGGGTAATTTTATCCCATTGATATTCTCCTCCTTCCTCATAAGGACTTCCCCAAGTTGTTGACCTTGTAACAACTTCTGGATCAACTTTCATTGGAGCGAAATCATAAATTGGAGCAAGCGAAATTTTTCCAGATTTTTTTAGAAATGAAGTATTTCGTCCATGATTATCAGAATTACCAAAAATAATATTCAATAAGTCCCTTTGTAACCATTCACAAATGAATTGTGTTGAATCAAATTCGGAATCAATAGATATAAGTAACTTACATAGATTTTCAATCACTTCAAAGTGATTGAGATGACTACCTGAAGCTTTATTTAATATTGAATAGATGGATTCAAGCCCATGACGATGCCATTGTTGATTGTGCCATTCGACATCAAACCTCGGCAGCCATAAAGATGGATATTTTTCACCTTCAATCAGCTTCATTTCTGTTGTTTCAATGGTCTTGAAACCTAATTCTTTTAGTTCTTGATAATAATAGTATTCTGCTCTGAGAATATTACAGTCTATCTCAGCACGATTATTCCGAGGAAATTTAACTAGATAGTGTTGATCAGGTTGATCAAAGTTTTGTTGATAAGTATCAATCCAAATATTTTGATCTTTGGTAGCACGAATTAGTAATTTTGGAGCTTCACCACCTGCTCCCGTTGCACCACCACTAATTGCCCCCATTTGCTGTGCATATTCAAGAAAATCTACATTTCGATCAGCAACATCAATTTGACTAAAATAACGTAGATGTAGAGTTGATTCAGGATTGATTGCTGGAAGAGCTTCTTTAATTCTCAAATTGCCTACGGGTGCGATGCCACCTTTTTCTAATAAAATACTATCTTGCTCTGCATGAGTTAGTCTTTGCAGGCCTAGAAAATTCACCCAATAACGGCGGGCAGCACCTGATGGAACAATATCATCTAAAAAACCAAACCATGACTTAGATTCATGTTTTATAAGTATTTGTACAGGTAGTGATAGACTACAGGCATGCTCATCTCGTTTATCCAAATTGTGGATTGCGTATTCTAACTCGTAAGCTAATTCACTAGCACTTGCTGAGCCTAGTTTCGGTTCTAATAGCGTAAGTTCAGCAATATCAAACCAACTTTGATCAAGTAACGCCTGTATTGTTAATTTTTTCATTGATATAAATGAGCAATTATTTTCTCAAAAATACTCTATTTTTTTATTTTTGTGAATATATTTGCGCATAATTATTTTTTATATGATTTTTTGAGCATAAATTTGCTCATAACGAGCTGTGGAAAGTATCACTCTCAGTATCTATTTAAAATACTTTATTTCATTGTTATAAGGCATGAAAAGATAAATGTTTGAAAAATACTATTCCACCTATCGTTGTTAACGTGATTGAACTGTGTATCATTAAACATATTTTCTAATTTATTTACTTTTTTATGAAGAATGCATTTTCTGACCACAAGCAAATTAATGTGGTTTCTAGTTTCTCTGAACTTGTCGGTTCTAATTTTCAAGGAGATAGAAATGCGATTTGTTGGTATAGAAACCTGAATGGAGATTTTCAAGAAATCGTAAAACAGCTTGAACTAAAGGAAAATATCACTGAGGTTTCGGTTGATGATTTATTGGCTTTGCAACTTTCCGAACAAGGTCATTTAGCAAGAGAAATCATCTTAAAAGATATGCAGCTATTAAGTGATTTCGGCGCTTCACCTACCCTTAACTTAATTCAAAATTACGAACGTGATGATGAGTTAAATTTTATTTCAACTGATGTGTATTCATTTCATGTTGATCGTTCCCCCATCCCAACTGATACTTTTTTATGTACTTATCACGGTGCGGCAAGTGAGATTTTGCCAAGCGATCAAGTTGAGCAAAAGATTTTAATTCCTGAAATTAGAGAGAAACTTAAAGAATTACATCATGGCTCAGAAGCTGAATTTGAAAGTTTTCTACAAGATTATTTCTTCGATTTACATTACCAGCCGCTCCCTGATGCAAGACCTTTAAATTTAGGTTCAGGACATCTTTGGCGTCTAGCAGTTGATCACCCGACGCAGCACGTTTTACCTTGTGTTCATAGAGCACCTATTGAAAATGAAGGCGAATATCGTCTACTCTTGATTTGCTAACTATTTATATCTCAAAGAGTTAAAAAATAGATCCATTAAGCTCTAATTTATAAAAGCCCATATCTAATGAGCTTTTGAATAATCAACCTATTATATTTCAACGTATTCCTTTAAAAAGGAAAAAACATCCGACAATAAGTAACAATACAGCAAAGCATTTTTTTAACATTTGCGGTGATAAAGCATGTGCCACTTTAGCACCTAGCTTTGCGGTGAAAAAGCTCATCGCACTGATACCAAGAAAAGCATAAATATGAACAAAACCAATGCTGTTCTGAACATTTATTTGTTCTTTCATACCAAATAACATAAACCCTAGCGCACCTGCGATTGCGATAGGTAAGCCACATGCAGCAGATGTTCCCACCGCTCTTTGCATGACCACACCATAATGATTGAGATAAGGTACAGTTAAGCTCCCTCCTCCAATCCCAAAAATTGCAGATGCAACGCCGATTCCAGTACCAGCAAATACTTGTTTAGCTGCTGAAGGAAGTGCTTTATTCTGATCAATGACTTTTTTTGCACCAGTAAACATCTGATATGCAACCCAAATCACAAAAACACCAATAATCAGTTGTAAATGTTCCCTTGATAGTAATCCCGCAATACCTGCACCAAAAAATGACCCAATGACTAAACCAGGAGTCAGATTTTTGAATACAGGCCAAATTACTGCACCATTTTTATTATGCGCCATTAATGAGCTGATAGACGTCACAATAATCGTGGCTAATGAAGTACCCAAAGCAAGATGCATCACAACTTCAGAATCATACCCCATTTGCGTAAAGACCACATATAAAAGTGGTACGATGATGAGTCCACCGCCAACACCAAAAAGCCCAGCAGCAAATCCCGCTAATGCACCTATAGCTAAAAAAATGATTAATTCCACGACATACTTACTTGATTGAAGGTTAATATTAGATAAATAGCGAATGTTAATTTAAGCAACTTCAGTCTCACCCACTTGGTGATAAGCGCGATTAAAATACACCAGACTATGTTCATGCTGACCTTTTTGAATCGCAACTGTACGACAAATAAAAATAGTATGTGTTCCTACTTCCTGAATTTGTTCAATCTGACAATCAAAACTGACAAGAGCATCCTCTAAAACAGGTGCACCTGTTTTTAATTTAGTCCAAGTTCCATATTTAAAACGCTCTTCAGACGTCAACTTAGAAGAAAATACATTGGAAATATGCTGATGTTGCGCGCCTAAAACATTCACAGTTAAAGTTTCATTTTCAATAAAATGTGCATGTGACCTAGAGGCTGTATTCATACACACCAATAATGTCGGAGGTGTATCCGTAACGCTACATACAGCAGATGCGGTAAATCCATGACGACCAGACGCTCCCGCTGTAGTCACTACATTCACTGCACTTGTCAGTAAAGACATCGCATTTCTAAAGTCAGTTGCTTCAATCATCATCTTATTCCTAAATTGAACTGTAGCTTTTCTTTAGATTAAGCCCTAACACACACTTGCGTCACATTTGCACATCTAAATTATTTCAAACTGAATGGGCTACTAACTAAATTAATAAGTAGCCCATTCGATATTTCCAAATTGCTAAATACTAAACGGCGAGCTCTTTTCGGATAATTTCTGCACCTGCACTCAAGGCATTCAGCTTGCCGCGTGCTACTTGACGAGATAAAGGCGCCATTCCACAGTTGGTAGATGGATAAAGTTTATCAGCATCGACAAACTGAAGCGCTTTACGTAGCGTATCTGCAACCTCATCCGCTGTTTCAATATTATTGGTTGCCACATCAATCGCACCAACCATGACTTTTTTACCGCGAATCAGTTCAATTAGATCCATTGGCACACGAGAGTTTTGGCATTCGAGTGAGATGATATCGAGCTTAGATTTTTGTAGCTTAGGAAAAGCTTCTTCGTATTGACGCCACTCTGAACCCAAAGTCTTTTTCCAATCGGTATTGGCTTTGATGCCATAGCCATAGCAGATATGTACGGCTGTTTCACATTTAAGACCTTCAAGCGCTCTTTCTAAAGTGGCAACACCCCAATCATTTACCTCATCAAAGAACACATTAAACGCAGGTTCATCAAATTGAATAATGTCGACACCCGCAGCTTCCAATTCAAGCGCTTCTTGATTAAGAATCTTGGCAAATTCCCAAGCCAGTTTTTCACGGCTTTTATAGTGACCATCATATAACGTGTCAATCATGGTCATTGGACCTGGAAGTGCCCATTTGATTGGTTGTGTGGTTTGGCTACGTAAAAACTTGGCATCTTCCACGAAAACTGGCTTTTGGCGAGAGACTGCACCGACTACAGATGGAACACTTGCATCATAACGATTACGGATACGCACCGTTTCACGCTTCTCAAAATCCACACCATCAAGGTGTTCAATAAATGTTGTGACAAAATGTTGGCGTGTTTGCTCACCATCGCTGACAATATCAATCCCTGCATGGATCTGTTCTTGCAGAGATAAACGCAAGGCATCTTGCTTTGCTTCGATTAATGCCTCACCCTCTAATTTCCAAGGTGACCAAAGTTTTTCAGGCTCAGCAAGCCATGAAGGTTTTGGTAAACTGCCAGCCGTTGATGTTGGTAATAAAATTGCCATTGTAAATCTTCTATCTCTATTTCAGGTAAATTAAGCAGCGTTACTGTCTACGGTGTAATTCGCAGCCCATTGCTCAAGGATATTTTGATAAGGCTTGATAAAGTTTTCTTCCGTCCATTTACCTTGTTTTACAGCAAGCTGACCACGCTCTACACGGTCGTAAACAATTCGTGTTAAGGAGTAATCTGGGTACTCTAGACTTGCTTGATAGACCTGTGCTGCTGAAGAATTTGCATTGTAAATTTCAGGACGGTAGATCTTTTGGAAAGTTTCCATGGTACTAATTGCACTGATCAGCTCGAAGTCAGTGTAATCACGTAATAAATCACCCGAAAAATAGAATGCTAAAGGTGCAACGCTACCTTTCGGCATGAAGAAGCGAACCTGTAAGCCCATTTTGTGGAAATATTCATCAGTACGTGAGTATGCATCTTGTTTATACTCAACACCTAAAACTGGATGCTCATTAACAGTACGCTGATAAGTCCTTGCCGTTGAAACACTTAAACAAATGACAGGTTGTTGATTAAATTCAGCCTTAAAAGTATCTGAATTTACTAAATATTGATAAAGTTTACCGTGTAAATCACCGAAACCTTCTGGTGCATACGAAGTTGAGTTCTCTTTATTGTGTTCTTTCAGCACCACACTAAAATCATAATCACGTACATAAGATGAGAAACTATTGCCAATCATGCCTTCAATACGTTGATTGGTATGGTGATCGGTAATGGTGCTTTTCAACATTTCAATGATTGGAAAAGTTATGCCATTACCTTCAATATCTAAATCTGCAGAAATAATATCAATTTCAAGTGAATAACGGTCACCATTTGGGTTATCTGTTTGTGCTAAAGCATTGAAACGATTATTAATCATTCGAAGCGTATTACGAAGATTCTGCTCTCGACTTTCACCGCGTGCTAAGTTGGCAAAATTAGTCGTTAGACGTGTGCTATCCGCTGGTTGATAGTTTTCATCAAAACGAATGCGTTTAATTGAACATGCAAACTCTGTACTCATGATGATTGGTATCCTAATTTTTGCAATAAAATCTAAATTTCTCTATGGAGTGATTTATACCGCAATCATTAGATGAATAAAAATGATTTAATCTAACCTCAAGATGAGTAAAATTCATGTTAAGGTTTTTGTTGTATCCATTGCGAATGAAAGGCAGCAAGCTGAGTCATCAGATTTTATAAATTAAGTCAGTAAAACCAACATAAATTTCTTGAAAATAAAAGTTTAGATTAGATCTGATTGTATCTTTAAAAAGGGATAAAAAATGGAATAAAGAGCTAAAAGACAACGCTAGAAAATTGGAATTTCAAAGCACAACTATATTCTAAGTATTCGAATTTAATTAATTATTTTTATTTTAAAATCATATCACTTAATTTTATGTGACATGAAGTATCAAGCACAGCCCCTACCATCATATGATTATTAGTGCTGTACTTGATGCCTGAATTTATTTACCACATTCAACTGATGCAATTAAAAATTCACACTCCAAGACAATTGTGCTGTACGTGGTGTACCAAGAAATAAATAATCATCACCGAAGAAGCTACCTACATCTCGCCAATATTTTTTATTAAATAGATTATCTACATTGAATCTTAACGTGTTTTCATAGCCATAAGCACGGAAGTTATAGGCTGAACCCACGTTAAATAAGGTATAGCTCGGCACTTTTACTGTAGCTGATTTATTCGCATATTTACTGCTACTGTATTGTATACCAGCAAGTAAACGTAATCCTTCTACTTGAGGGACTTGATATGAAATATTACTCGCCAAACGTACAGTCGGTACATTTTGGGTTTGATGACCCTGATATTCAGATGATTGTATGTCTTTTAAGCGTGAACGTGTGAGCGCCATAGTCGATGTCACATCTAAATTTTGAACAAGACGTCCTTGCAGACCAAGTTCCAAACCAAGGTTATGTTGTTCACCATCTTTTACGAAATCATTTGAAGTATTGGTATATTGGTTATCTTGTTTTAAATCAAATAATGCCGCAGTAAAAAGTAAATCTTGCCACTGCTGCTTAAAGCCCCACTCATATTGAGTTGAATGTTTAGGTGCTAATATAGTAAGTGGATTATTAGCATATGATGGTGCTTGCCCTCCATCACTTAAACCTTTGGCATAAGATACATAGACATGAGCCGTTTCCCAAAGTTGATACATCACAGCAAATTGCGGTAAGAAACGATTAAAATTGGTCTTGCGGATATTGCTTCCCTCAGCATTATAAGCATCTTCATTTAAATGAAGTAATTTTCCGCCAACTAGAGCTGACCAAGTATTATTAAATTTAACTTGATCAAGTAAATTGAATGCAGTTTGCTGACTCGCTAATGATTTGTAATGTTTTCCTAAAGTTTTTTCACTCGGTATATAAGTCACAGGATCATTATAAATATTTCCTGTAGATTGAGGACTTTCCGATGCTAGCTGAAAGATAGAATTATATTGTGTATGTCGTTTATAGGTCTGTGATAATTCTAAACTCAGTTTATGTTGCCATGTGCCAGTACTGAATTGACCATTTAATCCTGCTTTAAATTGATTGGTCAGATAACTATCATCAGGACTGCGGAAGTCATAAATATCATAATTGCCATTTTCGTCAAAAGAGCTTCCTTTGGTTTGACAAATATCACTATAACAGCCCCATGGAAAGGCAGAATAATCATCAACGACTACACGGCTTTGTGAAGCGGATAAGTTTGCTGTCCAATCATCATTGAGACGATGCGTATATTTTAAGCCCGTATTTAGACTTTGATTGATGACAGGTTGGCTCCAACTTTGATAGCCAAGTAAACGATCCCACTCCACGTCAGTGGGTACTGTTTTACCATCAAGTAATTGATAACCTGGTACTGAACGCTGACGTTGACGCTGTGATTCAATATCAAATTCTAGTTTTGAACGATCGGAAATGTTCCAATCTAAAGCCAAAGAGCCAAATAAGCGTTTACCATTGGCATGTTCTACATGCGGATGGATTTCCTCATGCGCCAAATTCATTCGATAACCAAATTGTTGCTCAGTTCCTAAAAATCCACCCAAGTCCGCTGCGATACGATTACCGCCATGACTATCTGCATCAACGGTCATTGAACGGATGTCTTTAGGACGTTTGCTTACATAATTAACCACACCCGCAGGTGTCGACATGCCACTTTGAATGGCACTCATACCCTTTAAAATCTCGACTTGTTCTTTGTTTTCCAGCCCGACATTTTGTTCACCACGGAGTAAGTTACCATTGAGCAAGTAGCTTGAACCAAGGTTCAGCGCGAAACCACGCATCATAAAGTTTGAGTAATAGCCAATTGGGGCGTAACCATCACCTACCGCAGCATCATTTTTCACAACATCCGTTAATGTTTTCGCATGTTGATCAGCAATTCGCTCAGCCGTTACAGTATGAATAGATGCAGGAATCTCAGCGATATTTTGTTGCGTAAAACCAGATAAATTCACCTTTGGTTGAAAATATACGCTTTCTGCTGCTTGGGCGTTTACTGTGATTGTTTCTAATCGGGATACCTTATTTCCATCTTCAGCATGTACCAATACTGAGCTTAGCCCGAGGCATGAAAATGAACCAACCGCCAGTAACGCTTTGTGTAAACGAGAAAATGTAAATGGATATGTTTTCACAGTAATTGCCTAACCCCAAAAGATAATCTTATAGTCTAAATTTTCGGGCATGAGTATTCACAATTTTCTATGATTGAACAAGTACGTTTTCCACCATCTATCTAATATTTTTAAATGCTCTGTATACCGTAGGTAGAGACAGAGCATATGATCAAAATGTTTTTAAATCGCTCTCTTTGAAAAATTAATGATTTGATAAACGCTCAATAATTGCTTGAGCCGTTGGGCGAGCAGAAAATGGATTTTGACCTGTAATCAAATTGCCATCTCGAACCACATAGGGTGCAAAAGGAATGAATTTTTTAGAATAAACTGCCCCATGTTGTTTCGCTAACTGTTCAGCATTATAGGGAACTTTTTTTGCCACACCTGCTAAAATCTCTTCAGTCCATGCAAAGCCAGTTATTTTTTTATCTTTTATTA
The DNA here is from genome assembly GCF_027105055.1 of Acinetobacter sp. TR3. Taxonomy (NCBI): domain Bacteria; kingdom Pseudomonadati; phylum Pseudomonadota; class Gammaproteobacteria; order Moraxellales; family Moraxellaceae; genus Acinetobacter; species Acinetobacter sp. TR3. The sequence goes on along the minus strand of NZ_CP114264.1, from coordinate 1,605,501 downwards.
GATATTCACCATCCGAAAGGCGAACATTCAATAGCCCACAGTAACCATGACAGACACTAGAAACTATGCCACCTTTTTCATAAATTTTTCTGGTCATTTCTTGAAGTTCGGCATTATTTAAAAAATCCCACATCACGCCGTGCCCACCCGTGTAATAAATTACATCATAGTCTTCCCAATTGATTTCAGATGGTTTTTTAGTATTTTCGAGTAGTTGCATAAATGTTTGATCATTTTTTCTTTTCAAAACGGATTGATCAGCAACGAAAAGTCCTAATGATTTTGGCTCAATTGGAGACTTACCTCCCAGAGGGCTAACAATATCTTGAATATAATTTTGTTTTTCAAACTCATCATATGCATGGGTCAGCTCACCTAACCATAGACCTGTAGGCTGATCAATTCCTTCATATTGAGCAACATTAGTGACAACGTGCAATATACGTTTTGACATATCTTACCTCTGCTTTAGCATTATTTTTAATCTTGCTTTTGCATCACTATAAGTCTAAAGTTAACTTCAATGTCAAGAGGGAATCAGTAAAATGAATATTAGCGAATTATCAAAACACAGCGGTTTAACTACACCGACGATTCGTTATTATGAACAAATCAAACTGTTGCCTAAAGCAAAACGTAAAGCGAATGGTTATCGAGAGTATAGTGATGATGACCTCAAACAGCTTTTTTTAATTCAGCAAGCTCAACAAGTTGGTTTTTCACTTACAGAAATTAAAGCATTCTTACCATCAAATGCTGCAAATTGGGACCATGATACACTTATAAACATTCTAGAAAGTAAAATTAAAGACATTGAGGAATTAGAACAAAAACTAGCGACAAGTAAGCAAAACCTAAAAATGATGATTTTTGCAATCAACAATAAACCAGATGAAATTACTTGTGCAGAAAATGCCAAGCGATTACTCAATCTATATTATGAAAATGATAAGAATTAATACGTTATTAAGTTTGGTTATAAAGCAGTTAAATAAATTGGCGTAAAATATCAAGTGATATGGCGGTTTCTATCAAGATCATACCTTAACTTTGCTCAAAAATAGCGCTACGCCCCATCATTAGGAAATAGCGATGAGCAGCAAAAATAGTGAAAGATCACAACCAAGCGATATTTACTTTAATTCTGGTGATTTGAAATGTAGTGCATATTTATATCGTCCAGCGCAGAAATCCTCATCCCCAATTATCATCATGGCTCATGGGCTTGGTGGCACTCGAAAAATGCGTCTAACTGCTTTTGCCGAACGTTTTGTAGCAGCAGGATATGCCTGCCTTGTTTTTGATTATCGGCATTTTGGGGACAGTGAAGGTCAACCAAGACAACTTTTAGACATTAACCGCCAACTTGAGGACTGGAAAGCTGCGATAGCTTATGCACGTCAATTATCAGGAATAGATCATTCAAAAATTATTCTTTGGGGATCCTCTTTTTCTGGAGGACATGTTCTAGCTACGGCTGCCCAAGATTCAAATATCCGTGCGGTCATTTCTCAATGTCCATTCACAGATGGACTTTCGTCAAGTCTAGTCATGAATCCAGTGACTTCGTTAAAACTCACGGCTTTGGCATTACGTGATCGCATAGGTGCTGTACTGGGAAATGAACCTGTAATGGTGCCTTTGTCCGCAACACCTGGTAATACAGCACTAATGAATGCAGCAGATGCACATTCAGGTTCACTCGAATTAACTAAATATGATCCAGATTATAAGAATTATGTCGCAGCACGTTTTGCACTAGACATCATTCGTTACTATCCCGGGCATCAAGCCAAGAAAATAAAAGCCCCTGTATTATATTGTGTTTGTGAAACTGACAGTGTTGCACCCTCCAAAGCAACTTTGCGTTATGCCAATCAAACTCCTGAAAAAGAAATTAAACGCTATCACTATGGTCATTTTGAAATTTATATCGGTGATGCATTTGAGCATGTAGTGAATGATCAAATTAATTTTCTAAAACGTACAGTCGCTATCTAATCGAGTAAAAATCATGAGTAAATATCAATTAAAAGATAAAGTTGTCGTCATTACAGGTTCAACGGGTGGCTTAGGTCAAGCAACAGCACAGGCATTACGCGATAAAGGTGCTAAGTTAGCATTACTAGATTTAGACTTAAATAAAGTCACACAACAAGCAAATGATTTAGGCGGAAACAGTGTCGCAGTAGGATGGCAAGCAGATGTTTGCTCTTTAGCAAGTTTAGAAACTGCGATGGCAAGTGCTGCAAAGCATTTTGGCAAAATTGATGTCGTGATTGCCAATGCGGGTGTTGGTAATCCAGCATCACTGGAACATATGGCACCTGAAACTTTTGAGCGAACGATTGATATTAATTTAACAGGTGTATTTCGTACATTTCGTTCTGCGCTACCTTATGTAAAAGAAACCCAAGGCTATCTATTGGCGATTTCGTCCTTAGCAGCATTTGTACATTCCCCTTTAAATACGCATTACACTTCAAGCAAAGCAGGTGTTTGGGCATTGTGCGATAGCCTACGTTTGGAACTTAAACATTTGAATATTGACGTGGGCAGTTTTCACCCCACCTTCTTCCAAACACCGATGATGGATGCAGTACAATCAAACCCAGCAGGTAAAGCCGTTTGGAATGGTAATACAGGGATCTGGAAATATGTAGCCATTGAAACTGTGGTCTCAGAACTGGTTGAAGGCATTGAAAAACGCAAAGATATTGTGATTGTACCTAAAAGTAATAAATTCGTTGCCAATGCTCCGGGATTATTTCGTAACATTATTGAGCTGATCGGATTCAATCAAAAACAACTGAAACAAACGATGCGGCTGGCAGAAAAGCAGGATTAAAATCAGATCAATTCATTGAATTTATATTGAAAGATTCTCTTTCTTGCTGTGGTGTTTTACCCGACCATTCTTTATAGGCTCGGGTAAACGCACTATGTTCAGAGTATCCGAGTAACAGAGCAATATCTATAATTTGCAATCTTGAATCGATTAAATAAGATTTTGCTAATTCATAACGCACTAGATTTAATTCTTTTCGAAAATTTGTGTCAACTTCAATTAATCGCCTTTGTAATGTTCGACGCGATAAATGTAATCTTTCAGCAAGCTGATCAATCTCTGGTTCACCTTGATGCAGTAAATAAGCAATCTGCTTACGAACCTGTTCTATAATTTCTTCGACTTGTGGTAGACGTGCTAGCTGTTGATCAGCATGTTTATCCAGTATGGCCATCAAAGCTGTATCAGGGGTTTTTAAAGGTAAACTTAACATTTCTAACCCGAATCGAATCAATGGAACCTGTTGTTCGAAAAGAACAGGACAACCAAAGTATTCTTCATAAGCTCTAATATCTTCAGGTTGTTCATGAATAAAATGAACCGCTTGTAAACTTTCTTTACCGCGAATTAAGCTTCGAGCAAACTGCACCATCACCGTTCGACCAGTTTCGTCGACTAAACCACCTTCTTGATGTTCACTAACATCCCAAGTTAACTCTACACAGTCAGCAAGTAGTTGAATATTTGCAGGCATAACATCAAAAATAAGCCTCTGATAACGTTCAAAACGCTGTACGGCTGTAAAAAAATTATCACAAGTGGAAAGTACCGCGCCAATGATTCCAAGATGTCTCGCAGTAATCGTTTGTCCCACATGCAAGCCAATCAATGGATCATTTAAATAATCTTTTGCAATTTGTAATAGGTTTTCCCAATGTTCAATTGCAACGCCACCGAGACCATTTTCGTCATGAACAGGCCAAGGCTCACCTAATACTTTTTCTGGATCATGTCCTTGTGCTTCCAGATATTCAAATAGTAGATGAACATAGGTTTCTGGAATCATTCTTCGATGTAATGGTTTAGCCAACCCTTAGATCTCATTGTTATTTTATCGTGGCGTAAAGTATCAAATAGATTATTCAAAGCTGTCAAGATCATGAGCATAGCACTTGATATTTTTGAACTTATTCTAAAATTTAGAAAGCTACGATGATTTGATGCACAAACAGCTTGACCTTAAACCTAACTTTAAGTATAGCATTGGACTCAGGTAATTAATGAGGAACCTGCCATGTTCAAAGTTGGGAATATTCGTAAAGGGTTAATTCCTATTGTTACGTTTGTTTTTGCAGGTAATTATGCATATTCGTCTGAAACAGCGTCTCAACTTCATGCGACAAAACAGAGAAGCAGTCGTGAAAAAATTAAAAAGTTTAAATTAAGTTTTAATATTGATATTTAAAAACCAGATTCACGAAATCTGGTTTTTGTGATTAATTGTGTCCAATATTTTATTTTTTAATTTTAATTTTTCTCATTTTATTAAAAATAAACTTGACCTTAAACCTTACTTTAATCTTAGCATTTCAGTGAGATCTATAGGAGTCATATGATCATGTTTCATCTTAATCATTTAAATCGTTCTATCATTGCAATATCAATCAGCCTATTTCTAGGTATTTCTACTCAAGCAGCAGAAAATAATTTAACCCCTAGCACGGTAGCACAGACAATGAGCAATAATACGCAATCCACTACAGTCGTCGAATTTGGCCCATATAAAGTCAATGTACCTAAAGGTGGTTATTATGATCGTTTTCGGATGAATCCTAATTTAGATGAAGTTGCAAAAGACCCAGCTGCGGGAAATATTGATTACTTTCGAACTATTCCTAAAAAACTAGTTGAAACACGAGTGGGAAAAGTTTGGTCCCCAAATTTTTATTACCGTACCAGTAATGTACAACTCCTCATGTTGGCACCTATAAATAAATTAAAAGCAAAACTACCGTCTCCACTTGAGCCTTTATGGTTTAGTTTCGCTGACTTTCTTCTCGTATGCGGTTGGCGATGTTGATCCTTATGACGAGGTTTCTGTTGCGATCGTTGTTCGCCAACCAAACGCTCATTACTTTCATTCAACTGAATTATTAAGCTCAATGAGAAAGCATAATTATTATGGTTATGTACTTGCCTTACCCGTGGACACAGAGATTGCACGTGTGCGTGGTGTGTATGGGTATCAGTTGCCAAAATGGTTGACGCCAATAGACATGAAAATTGATCATCAACAGGTTCAGGCTCATATCTATAATACAGACGGAAAACCTGATCTCAGTTTAACTGCACCAATACCAACCATTAACAACGTCAAACCTCAATCTCGCATTGAAACCAAGACGATGTTTAATCAAGTCGATGGTCAATGGCATCAAACTTCTGTGCAATCAAATACATTGGCTTTTGGTCAAAAGTTATTTCCTAAAAATGTCGAGCTAGTTCGTAGTGGTGGTCCTCTGAGCAAATTGCTAGATGAGCTAGGTGCAAATAAAGTACTACGTTTAGATGTCGTCAAAGATGCTCAATTGGCGCTGAATATGCCTATTCCGATGCCATCTTTAGATAAAATAAAAAGATAAGACTAAAAAATGAATCCTTCACGAAAGACATTCTCCGATGAGAATGTCTTTTATATTAATCATAAATATTTATCTGAAAATTTAAGAATTATTCCTTTATTATTTTCATTATTTTTATACTGAATTAAATCCAATTACTAAATACAAAAAATTATCTAAAAATAAAATTTATATATAAATACCCCTATGATTTCAAATTTTAAATTAATCTTAAAAATGTAATAAAAAAGCCAGAATCATATTTATAATATTTTTCTGGCTGGGAAATTAAATAACTTCATTTAAGTAATAATTAATGCACCTGAACCTTTGATTTGGGTTACGAGTTGATAACCCATTAATTTGGCTGGCGTATATGTTCCACCTTTCACTTTTTGTTCAAGTAAATAACGAACTACCGTCAGCGCACCATTCACAGTTAAGCTATAAGCATTTTCAGTTTGAATTCGTGCTGTTTTGACCTGTTCTTGAGCATTTCTAGCCTCACCCCATACATAGGTTGGGAGCTTGGCACGTAGCTCCGCATTAGGTCCAACAACTGATTTTCCAATTATAGATTTCATCATTTTTTGCATGACTTGAAGTTTTAATAGCGGACGCAAGCTATTCAACATTTTTGCACCAAAAATTACTTTTGGGGATGCAGGTACAAACACCTCGATATTAGCAATTCCTGTCGTATAAAATGCCGTAGCTACATCGCCCCAAGGTACACTCATTGCACTTTTTTGACCATCACCAAAATCAATCTGGCGAACATGGTGTGCTAAAGGTACTGTAATGATTTTTCCATTTTTACGGATTTTTCCGCCATCAGCCATACCCTCGGTACTGGTTTTTGCAGTTCCGGGGGAAAGCCCAGTTTTAGAATCAAAACCCAATGCCAAATGAGTTGCATCTGGTAAAGCCTCTTTCAGTGCAGCTGCGACACAATCTGTTGGAATAACGTCAAACCCAACACCTGGACAGAGCACAATATTTGCTTGCTGTGCTTGAGCATCTAAAGACTGTGCCAATTCAAAAACAGAAATCTCACCTGTAATATCTAAATAGTGCGCACCAGCATTAATACATGCTTGCATCATCGGCTTTGACGTTGATGAGAAAGGCCCTGCACAATGCATAACTAGATGCAAACCTTCTAACTGTTTGCTGATCTGAGTAACCTCATCTAGCCCAAAGGCACGGAATTCAAGACCAAGTTCCTGAGCTAATTCAGCTACTTTCGTTTGATTACGTCCTGCCAAGATAGGTTTTAGCCCTTGTCGCACAGCCTCTCGGGCAATTAGCTCACCCGTATAACCATTCGCGCCGTATATCATCCAATTTAAATTATTCGTATTTGTCATATGAAATCTCTGTTATTGATACGCAACATAATTACGCATATTGTTTTTATATTGGCGAGTACGACGTGCCATCGCAGCTTGCTGTAAAATCAATGCCCATAGAGGTGAAACTTTGGAATTGGTTTTTTTACCTAAACTTAGTTTACGCAACTGGAATTTTACTGTCGCCATATTGGCTAGAGAAGCCAATGTTTTATTTTCCCAAGTAATAGGTCTTAGCTCTGGTGCAATATTTTGACCTTGTTTCCATTGGTTTGGTAAATTAGGATCGATTGCCAAAGCGGTAGCAATTCCAACCATATCGACACCACTTTCAATCACTTGTTCTGCAATCTGTTTACGACGAATTCCACCTGTTACCATCACTGGCATTTTCGCGACTTTACGAATCTCTTGGGCAAACTCTAAAAAATAGGCTTCTCGTGCTAAGGTTCGTCCATCTCTAGCTTGACCTTGCATTGCAGGTGCTTCATAACTTCCACCTGAGAGCTCAACCAAATCTACAGGTAGTTCGTTCAACATTTTCACCACTTCTTGAGCATCTTCTGCACTGAAGCCACCACGCTGGAAATCAGCAGAATTCAATTTTACGGCTACCGTAAATTTTTCTGACACGACGGCACGTACCGCTTTTACTACTTCAATCAAAATCCGCGCACGATTTTCTAGTGAGCCACCCCATCGGTCTTGCCGTTTGTTGCTTAGTGGTGATAAAAACTGACTAAGTAAATAACCATGTGCAGCGTGGATTTCCACGCCATTAAATCCCGCTTTTTCACCTAAACGAGCGGTATTAGCAAAACGTTGAATCACCTCCTCAATCATCTCTTGCGTCATTTCAATTGGAAGATTGAAGCGATTAGACATTTTGCCTAGATCTAATGCAACAGCTGATGGTGCCCAAGTTTGTTGTCCCAAATTCGATTGCATTTGTCGACCAGGATGATTGATTTGCAGCCAAACTTGAGCACCTTTAGAGCGCCCAATTTGTGCCCAACGTTTAAAGGTGTCTAAATATTTTTCATCTTCTAGTACCACACCACCTGGTCCAGTCATGGCACGACGATCTACCATCACATTTCCAGTAATGATTAAACCAACACCGCCATCTGCCCATGCTTGATATAAACGCATTAATGCTTCTGATGGCGCATGGTTTAGATCAGCCATATTTTCTTCCATTGCTGCTTTTGCAATGCGGTTTGGAATACGAGAACCATTTGGGAAAACCAGTCTTTCAAACACATTCATTTCTTGTGCCCTCATTTTGTATGGTTTTACTTTAAGATTAAAGTGAACTTTAATGTCAACCCATTTTAGGCATTTTATTGACATATTTTTATGGATTAGGAAAAAAGACGATCTAACTTATGAAGCGATGTTTTTTAAAACAATTAACACATATCTGAAGATAACTTTTATTTTCTCTTAAAATATTTCTTATTGAATTACAAATTCTTAATACTTTTACAATAAAAAAGTGCATGATCAACATGCACTTTTTAAGGGTTCAACGTTTAGCTTGTATTTACACAGCTACTCCGACAGCCTTTGCACGCGCTTGATGCAATTTCTTATAGCTATCAATCAAACGTAAATGGCGATCAAGCCCTTCAAGTTTCATACTTGTTGGTGTGAGACCATAAAAACGAACATTTCCTTCTACAGATCCGATGACTGCATCCATACGTTCGTTACCAAACATACGACGGAAATTCGTTTCATAATCTTCTAATTCCATCTCATCATCGAGCAATACTTCAAGTACTACGTTCATGCATTGATAGAATAATCCACGTTCAACAGTATTGGTATTGTATTGTAAGAAGGTTTCAACCAGTTCTTTGGCTTCTTCAAACTGTTCTAATGCAATATAGATCAATAGTTTGAGCTCAAGAATAGTCAACTGTCCCCACACGGTATTGTCATCAAATTCAATGCCAATCAAGGTCGCGATTTCAGTATAGTCATCTAATTCACATTCTTCTAAACGTTCGGCCAAAGCTTCAAGTTGAGTTTGATCCAAACGATGCAGATTTAAAATGTCTTCACGGAATGCCAACGCTTTATTGGTGTTATCCCAAATTAAATCTTCGACCAAATAAATTTCAGAATAATCAGGAACTAAGATACGACATGCTGTTGCACCTAAATGCTTATAGACAGCCATATATACTTCTTTGCCCATTTCTTCCAAAATGCTAAACAATTCAGCCGCTTCTTCCTCATTTGAGTTTTCACCGTCATTGGTGAAATCCCACTCGACAAAGTCATAGTCTGATTTTGCACTAAAGAAACGCCATGAAACTAAGCCACTTGAGTCAATAAAGTGTTCAACAAAATTATTTGGCTCAGTGACTGCCTCACTTTGGAAAGTTGGTTGAGGAAGATCATTTAAACCTTCAAAACTACGTCCTTGTAAGAGTTCGGTTAGACTACGTTCCAACGCCACTTCAAAACTTGGATGTGCACCGAATGAGGCAAAAACACCTCCCGTACGTGGGTTCATTAGTGTCACACACATCACTGGGAAATCACCGCCCAAAGAAGCATCTTTCACTAAAACAGGAAAACCTTGTTCTTCTAAACCTTGGATGCCCGCCAAAATACTTGGGTATTTTGCTAATACTTCTTGAGGTACATCAGGTAAAGCAATTTCACCCTCTAAAATTTCACGTTTAACAGCACGCTCAAAAATCTCAGATAAACATTGAACTTGTGCTTCAGCTAAAGTATTACCTGCACTCATTCCATTACTTAGGTACAAGTTTTCAATCAGATTCGATGGGAAATACACAACTTCCTGATCTGACTGACGCACAAATGGCAATGAACAAATACCACGCTCTGTATTGCCTGAGTTGGTATCATATAAATGCGTACCCAATAGTTCATTATCTGGGTTGTAAATTTCAAGGCAATATTCATCCAAAATTTCTTTGGGTAATTTACCTTTCGGGCCTGGTTTGAACCACTTTTCGTCTGGATAATGGACAAATTCTGCATTGGCAATTTCTTCGCCCCAAAACTGATCATTATAGAAAAAGTTACAGTTCAAGCGTTCAATAAACTCACCTAAAGCTGATGCTAAAGCACTTTCTTTGGTAGAACCTTTACCATTGGTGAAGCACATTGGTGATTGCGCATCACGGATATGTAAAGACCAGACATTCGGCACAATATTACGCCAAGATGCAATTTCGATCTTCATACCTAGATTCGCCAAAATACCAGACATGTTGGCAATGGTTTCTTCTAGTGGTAAATCTTTCCCTGCGATATAAGTGCTGCTTTCTGAAGTCAGACTTGGCATCAGCAGTGCTTGTGCATCCGCATCAATACTTTCAACTTCTTCAATGATAAATTCAGGACCCGTTTGAATTACTTTTTTAACGGTACAACGATCAATTGAACGTAAGATGCCTTGACGGTCTTTTTCAGAAATATCAGCAGGTAATTCAACTTGAATTTTGAAAATTTGTTTATAACGGTTTTCTGGATCAACAATATTGTTTTGTGACAAACGAATATTATCAGTCGGAATATCACGAGCTGCACAATATACTTTAACGAAGTAAGCTGCACATAATGCTGATGATGCTAAAAAGTAGTCAAATGGACCCGGTGCAGAACCATCACCTTTATAACGAATGGGTTGGTCAGCGATAACTGTAAAATCATCGAACTTGGCTTCTTGTCGAAGATTGTCGAGATAATTAACCTTGATTTCCATGCTGGCACCTAAATATTCTTATGTGTCAGCACAGACACATAAAATTTCAAATATTGATCAATAACCCGAATCGCGGATAAGAAATTGATTTAAAAAGAGTAGCTAGAGTCATTCATTCATCTGAACAAAAACTGACTCTAGTCATAATGGGCGCTATTATAGAAGTATTTTATGTAATTGATAACTTTTGTCTGTTTTTCTAGCCTATTTATGAACAATTAAATCCGCCCTACTCCCAAGTATGGAATCAAATTATTATCAAAATTTATACGACGGTTTCTAGCAAAACTGATAAAACCATGCATTCCTGTTAGACGTTCACCTTTATAAAATGAGTTAAGTTGATAGCGTGGATCTTTATGAGATAAGGTAAAACTTACAACACCTATACCTATTTTTCTTGATAGTTTGTAGGCATCTTCGAGCATACGATGGTGTAAGACAAGCGATTGTGGGTGACATAATAACGTGTGTAATACATGATATTTCACTGAGTCACCCAACTTCGGTAGAGGCATACTTTTCGTATTTACAAAAATTATAAATAGGTCTCAGTGCATGAATTACTGCACTGTAATGTTGTTTTTGTACCCAGTTCAAATTCTTTACGCGTATAAACAAATGCGATTGAAGCTGCATCAATTGCATTTTGCAGTGCATCTTTATTTTGACGAATGGTTTGAAGTTGTGCGTAAGTCGTCCTGATACGCTGATTCAAATCTAATTCTAGACTTTTGATTTTCTGATTAGCAAGCTCAATATCGACTTGAGCTTTATTAATATTTGCTCTATTGAGTCCATCATCATATAGCGGTACATTTAACTGAACACCGACCATATAATTATTACTTTCAGAACCGATATTGGTTGTTTCATGTTGAGCCCCTAATTTGCTGGTGAGCATCATTGTCGGTCAAAGTTCTCTTTTGGTTATACTTGGTATTAATTCATATCAACCACGTGCATGTGCATTTGAGATCGGGATTCATAACAGTACCTTAGCCATGACGATTGCTCTCACTATTATGGCAAGTACCACCATCGCGATGCCTGCTGCTGTGTATTCAATTTTTATGTATATTTTCGCGACTATATTCGGCATATTAATTACGAAATTTGCCCCTCAAGATGCTGTAAAAACAGTCTAATCTAAGATTTTTATCAAAAAAGCGTATAGAGATGCTATACGCTTTTTTTATGCATAATCGAATCACAATTGCGTTAACTGTGCTTTAAGTTTTGATCCAGACCATGCTTTTGGTTCAGATCGTAATTCTGCTCGTTTTACCAACTCAATTAATTTTTGGTTAATTGGTGCTGTTAGATTCAATTGTCTAGCTAAATAAACAACCTCACCATTGATCCAATCAATTTCAGTTTTTCTTCCAGCCATTAAATCATCAGCCATGGAAGAACGTGCAAGCGGATCAATGGCAAGCATTTTCTTACTGATAATCTTAAATATAGGATTGGGGAGTTTTAAAATTTTAGGAATAAATTGTGCTGGAAGTGGAGTCAGTTTTGCTGGTTTAATTTTGGCTATTTTTAATAGATTCAATGTTTCTAATTGAGCAAGTGCCAAACACTGACGATATTCTAGAATAGATAATTCTTGTTTCAGTGGAAGTTGGGATAGCGCATTGATTGAATTATTTAAGTTCAATAATAATTTTGCCCATTGCACAGCTTGCATATCCTGCTCTAGCTGAATTTCTAACTTTGCTTTTTTAAATGCACGCACAAATTCATCTAATTGAGCATGGCTTTTGACATACAAAACCCCATCCGTTCCTTGATGAAATATACCATTTCCTAAAGCTGCCACATTAAAAGGTACCATACCTTCAAGGATAGTGTGTTCAGTGAGAATTTGTTTTAAAATCCCCACATTACTTAAGCCATTTTGAAAACTAATAATAATGGTCTTTTTCTTTAAAATATCTTTTAATTCAAGGGCTACTTGTTCAGTAGATGCCGATTTTACACAAACCAAAATAATATCTGCATGAGCAGCAGCAATCGGATCAATGCTCATTTTTAATTTATTTGCAGCAATCGTTTGCTTGAGTCCTGTGTAATCTGAAACAGTTAAACCATAGGTTTGAAGTTCTTGCTGAATTTTAGGACGAACAATAAAATCTATGTCATAACCTGCAGCAACCAGTCTACCGCCAAGATAGCATCCAATACTGCCTGCACCATAAACACATATTTTCATCGATAATCCTTAAACATCTCATTTCCACTACCACTTTCTTAACATAATCAAAACTTAAAACTTGTCAGCTAGCTTACAAATTTTAAATTTTGCTCAAGAAAAAGCCCAATATTAAATTGGGCTTTGAGCTTATAAAATAGCTTATGCGTTAAGGCTTGGATCAGCTAATAAAGTTTCAGCAGCAAGTTTACCCAAATTATTAGAAGCCAATGGACTATCACCCGTTAATAGTTTTCGATCTTGGTGTACTTGCCCAGTAATGCCTTTATTTAAGATTTCTACACCAAGTTTTTCTAAATTTTCACCGACGAGCCACGGCAATTGTCCTGGCATATATCCAATATCAATATTGGCACCTTTATCTAATGAATCTGGGAAAACACAAACTTGATAACCTTTAAAAATGTAGTCATTTGGATTTTCATCTACAGCAGCCGCCAATAAAGAAGCTGGACCATGACATAAAGTAATCACATATTTGTCATTATCCACTGCCCATTTTAATAAAGCCTTAACTTCCTTACTCTCAGGGATTTTAGCTAAAACACCATGTCCACCTGGAATGAAAATACCAGCATAAGGTGATTCAGCACTTAAAGCTTGATCTAAAATATCAGCCAGTTTAAGTGGAGATTTCAGTTGTTTTTCGTACTTATGATACGTATCTAAAACCACTTGTTCTTCATTTGGCATCGCCCACATTTCAAGTTTGACTGGGTTGCCTGAAAGTGTTGCAACATCAAAGGCAAAACCAGCATTGTCCAAATGAAACATCGGTAACAACATTTCTACGGGATGATTTCCTGTAGAAAAGAATTTCTTATTTTGCATCAGGATATAGCGTTCATCCGTAGCAATCATAAGAATCTTTTTATCACCTTCATAGGGATTCGGATACGTTGTTCCATCATAATCCGTTTTAGGAGCTGTATACTGACTTAAAGAATAAGGTGATGGAAAAAAAGCATTATCTTCTGCTAAATCTGGGGTTGGGTTGCGATCATCTATATTTGTTGTCATCTTCAAATTCCTCGTAGGATATGTTTGATTTACATATTGCTTTTCTAGGTGATCATTCTCAAGCTTGATGTATAAATAGGCATGGAATGAATACAATCAGGCAAAATTACGATTTAATTTCGAGTACCACTTTTCCAATATGTTCACTGCTTTCCAGACATTGGTGCGCTGCTGCAACCTCTTCAAATGCAAAAGTCTTATAAATAATTGGTTTACATTGATCTGTTTCGATTAGTGGCCAGACAAACTGTTCCAATTCTTGGGTAATTTTTGCTTTTTCATCATTGGTTCGGGCACGCATTGTTGAGCCAGTCACCACAGCGCGTTTTAGCATGAGTTCTTGAATATCAAAACCATCTACTTTTCGACCGCCCATAAATCCGATAATTACCAGTCGCCCATCTCTTTTTAGCAATCTCAGATTCTGATTAAAGTAAGCAGCACCGATAATATCCAAGATCACATCAACACCTTGCTGATCTGTGCGTGACAAAATTTCTTGTTCAAAATCTTGCTTCTTATAATTAATAACTGTCGAAATAGAGCTTAATTTTTCAGCTTTCTCGTCACTGCCCACCGTGGAAAAAGTTTGAATCCCCATGGCATGACATAAACTCAACGCTGTAGAGCCAATTCCACTCGCTCCTCCGTGAATCAGAACACTTTCGTTCTTTTTCAACTGCCCGATCTGAAATAGATTTGCCCATACTGTGAAATAAGTTTCTGGAATAGCTGCTGCTTCAATAAAGCTCAGATTTTTTGGAATCGCTAAAGTTTGATTTGCTGGGACAGTACAGTATTCTGCATATCCTCCACCATTGGTCAGCGCGCAGACTTTATCACCGACTTTAAATTTTTCTACTTTTGAACCAATTTGTGCAATGATCCCAGCAACCTCCAATCCTGGAATCTGCGTTACGCCTTTCGGCATTGGATAAAGCCCCTGTCGTTGCAAAATATCAGGGCGATTGATCCCAGTGGCATAGACTTCAATCAATACTTCATCTTCTTTAATCTCAGGTTTGTCACCGTGCACAACTTTTAGAACTTCAGGACCACCAGCTTCAGTAATTTCAATATATTTCATTTGTTCTCTACTATTTTGATTCATGACTTACTCATTCCTTCTCTATATTTACTTCAGTCTGATTAGGAGAAAAACCAAACTGCTTTTTAAACTCTCGACTAAATTGAGATGAGCTTTGATAACCAACAGCATAAGCTGCTTGAGCAACGCTTTGGTTTTCGTTTTGCAACATTTGTTTTGCCTTATGCAACCGTGTAACTTTGAGATACTGCAAAGGTGAATGTAATGTGACTTGTTTGAATGCTTTATGAAATGCCGAAATACTCATATTGGCTTGTTCAGCAAGCATTTCAACTGTTAATTTTTCTGTAAAATGATGTTGAATATATTCACAAATTTTATAAATTGGTCGTAAGTTTCCTTGAGCCACTAATCCTTTTAAAGCATCTGCACCCGAATGTTGAATCACTCGATACAATAACTCTCGTTTAATTTGTTCACCTAAAATCAAGCTGTCTTGTTCTGAACCTAAAGTTTTTAATAGTCTTATTAGCACATTTGAAATTGTTTGATCATATTGAATTACACTCATGCCTGTGGTGAGTGGTTTAAATTGCTCATTTTCAAAATATGTTTTTGCCAACAACTCATTTACAGTATCCGCCTCTAGTTTCATGCTGACTGCAATCATAGGCAATTCAGGACTCGCTACCGTATCACAATCAAATGGCATAGACACGGAGACGATTAGGCATTCACCTTGCTGAAATGCGTAGGTTTCAGTTCCGATATAACCACGTTTACTTCCTTGTAAAACAAAAACTAAGGTCGGTTCTTGCAATACGGCTAATGGTGGTGTGTTGTGATCTACACGCATCAATGTGATGCCATCTATCGCCGTAGCAAAGAAGTCTTCTTTAGCAACAAGTTTTAGAAAAAGTGCCGTCAGTGTTTGATCATTCATCATGTTTCATCTGATGATTTGAAATGTGATTTTTATTATTAAATAGCAAAGAGATAAAAGCTGTTAGTTTTATGCAGGATTAGGCATAAAAAAGAGAGTTTTATGAAGTCTAACTTTCAGATAATTTAAAATATATTTGGCAGTTCTTAAAATATTTATTAATTATACGGTCTTCCCATTCTTTTACGTTATTGCAAGAGGCATCAATAGCTACATTAACACAAGAAAAAGGTGCATCTAGATATTTTGTAAAAACTACAGGAAATCCTTTTTCTTCATAGATATGAGTTGCCACAACTTTTCCTAATCCTTCCTCATAAAACTCGAAAAGATCCAATTTTTGTTCTTCACAAAATTTATATATATTAAGCTCTACAGCTAATATTTCTTGATCGCCTTGCTCAGACCAAATTGATTCCGACATTATTAACACCTTATTTGTGTTATTCGATAATTTAGTTTAGATTCATCATATAAATACTAACACTATGATTCTAATAAAACTGACTCGAATCCAACATTTGTAAAGTAATTTTTTTCACTTCATCACGACTTTGCATGATATGTGCTTCAATCGCCTGAATGGCTTCATCTACTTTACGATTAAAAATATAACCCAGTATTTTTTGATGCTCCTGATAAGTGGCTTCAACGCGATAATCTTTAGAGAAATCTAAACGACGAATAATGCGGATTCGCTCACTCAAATCACGATGAATTCTCGCCATTTCATTATTTCCAGAGGCACGAACTAAAGCGCAATGGAAATCTTCATCTTGTTGTGACAGTTGTTTAATGTCTTTTAGGTATTGATGAGGTTCAATCAACCATAAATCTTTTAAAACAGATAATTCAACCGAGTTTTGATGATCCATCTGACAAAGTTTACGAATCGAATCTTTTTCTAATACGATCCTCACATCATAAAGTTCTTCATAATAACGAAAATTAAGCGGTCGAATTTGCCAACCGCTACGGAAACTCACATCAACATAACCCTCTTGTTGCAAACGATACAGCGCTTGTCGGATTGGGGTACGACTTACATCATAGGCTTTTGCAACTTCAGATTCAGTGAAACGTTCACCCGGCATCAGTTTGAAATCAAAGATATCATTCTTGATGCGTTGGTAAACCAGCTCAGACAAATTGTCTGAGCTTTTTGTTGTTTTTATTTTGATTTCTTTCATGCAACCTTGCCTTATTCCATATAAACCAGTGGTTCACCACTATGTACAGTTTGCCCTGCTCTACAAATAATGGCTTTTACAATTCCATCTTCTTCTGCATAAACAGGAAGTTCCATTTTCATTGCTTCAATAATAGCAACAGTTTCACCTTTTTTAACCTCTTGACCATGTTCAACAAAAATTTTCCAGATATTACCTGTCATTGATGCATTTAACGATGGTAAATGAATGTAATCAGCATGGTTATTTTCTTGAATCTGTTCTTCAGGTTGAGCCGCGAACTCCTCTTTCCAACGATCAACTTCATAAGCAAATGCTTGTTGTTGCTTTGCTTTAAACTCGGCAATACTCTCAGCTTCATCATCTAAGAATTGTACATAATCCGCATAATCGAACTCTGTTTCTTCAATCTTGATCTCAGCACGACCATTTTCAAAGTCAGCACGCCATTGATTGAGTTCTTCTTCTGTCACCTCAAAATATTTGATCTGATCAAAGAATTGTAAGAACCATTGTTTATCGCCAAATTGTTTGTTTTTCTTAAACTTATTCCAGATTGGTAGTGTACGCCCAATTAATTGATAGCCGCCCGGTGAATCCATGCCGTAGATACACATGTACATACCACCAATACCAACTGTTCCCTCTGCTGTAAAGGTACGTGCTGGATTATATTTAGAACTGAGTAAACGATGGCGTGGATCGATTGGCACAGCACAAGGTGCCGTTAAATACACATCACCCAAGCCAAGAATTAAATAGTTCGCATCAAAAATAATATCTTTAACTTCATTTCGATCTGCCAAACCATTAATACGTTGGATAAAATCAACGTTGTTTGGCAACCACGGTGCTTTAGAGCAAACACTTTCTTGATAGCGTTCTACAGCTCCTAAAGTTGCACTATCTTCAAATGCCATCGGCAAATGTACGATCCGAGATGGGATTTTTAATTGGCTGAGATCACCCATCTCTTCTTCGAGTTGAATTAATTGAGCAATCAATTGTGACTGTGGAATTACTAAGCCATCGTATTTAATCTGTAGTGAACGAACACCCGGTGACAGTTCCAATACGCCTGCAATTTTTGCATCACGAATCATTTGAATCAATTGATGCACACGTAAACGTAAAGCTAAATCTAAAACATTTTCGCCATACTCTAAGAGAATATAACTATCACCTGCTTGGCGATACACTGTTTTTGGCGACAATTCAGTTGGTTCACGTTGTGCCAAAATCGTACTGACAACCTCTTGAACTGGCTCAATCGTTTCTACAACTTTGCTTGCTTCTGCAAAGTTTTGGATATTTTCAATTTGCTGACGTTCAAGTTCATTGGCTTGTTCAACCGTAATTGGATAAAAGCGAATTTTATCATCAGCTTTTAGCTGTCCAACTTTCCAAAGTTCTGCTTTGGCAATCGTAACAGGACAAACGAAACCGCCTAAGCTTGGACCATCTTTCGCTAGAATCACAGGGAAATCGCCTGTGAAGTTAATTGCACCGATCGCATATTCACAGTCATGGACATTGGATGGGTGTAAACCTGCTTCACCGCCATTTTCTCTAGCCCAGCTTGGCGTTGGTCCTGATAAACGTACACCTAAACGATTTGAGTTAAAGTGCACCGTCCACTCTGATACAAAAAACTCATCTACATATTCAGGTTTAAAGAAATCTGGTGCGCCATGCGGACCATATAACACCGCAATTTCCCATTCATTGGTGTATTCCGGAATCAAGTCAGTCGACAATGCTTGAGGCATATCATGAGCAAGTGGCAGTTCTGCACTCGCAAATGCTGGATCAACCATTTTAATCATGTCGCCGACACGTAAGGTGCGACCTGCATGACCACCAAAATTACCAAGCGCAAAGGTAGAGCGACTGCCCAAATATACTGGAACATCCAAACCATTTCGTACTGCTAAATATGTACGGCAACCTGATTCAACTTGACCGATTTTTAGAGTTTGTCCTGCTTTAACTTCAATAGGTTTCCAAAAATCAATTTCCTGATCATCTAACAAAGCAGTACAGCTTGCACCCGCCAAAGCAATAATCGTATCTGTATGGAACTTTAAAGTCGGACCAACTAAGGTAAACTCGAAACCTGCGGCTTTAGCATCATTTCCAACAATACGATTGGCAAGCTGAAATGCATAATCATCCATTGGACCCGATGGTGGTACACCAATATCCCAATAGCCTGTACGACCCGGATAATCTTGAATTGAACTCAATGTTCCTGCTTGAACCACTTCAATTACGTTTGGCGTGTAGTTGAAATCATCTAACATTCTTGTCCAAATTTGCATAGATTCAAAGCGCTGATCTGAAACGATGGCACGTGCGTAATCCAAGTTTGTGCTGATGCCATTTAAGCGAGTTTCAGCCAACACATTCTTTAATTTTTCGATAGCACTAGCACGATCATCAGCATGTACAATAATCTTGGCAATCATTGGGTCGAAGTATTGAGAAATCTCTGTGCCTGTTTTAACCCAAGTATCAACACGTGTTCCCTCTGGAAAGGTGACTTCAGTCAACACACCGGGACTTGGTTGGAAATTTTTCACAGGGTCTTCGGCATAAACTCGGACTTCAATCGCTGCACCTTTAGGCTGAATATTGCTGAGATATGCCCAATCAAGTTCATCACCAGCAGCCACTTTGAGCATACATTCAATTAAGTCTAAACCTGTAACCATCTCAGTGACTGGATGCTCAACTTGTAAGCGTGTATTCACTTCTAGAAAATAAAACTCATCTCGATTGGCATCGTAAATAAACTCAACCGTTCCCGCACTACGATAATTAACGGATTTCCCCAGTTCTACCGCTGCCTGATGCAGTTTTTTACGTGTCGCTTCAGGTAAATTTGCGGCAGGCGTTTCCTCTACTACTTTTTGGTTACGACGTTGCAAAGAACAATCACGCTCACCAAAGGCAACGACTTGCCCTTTTCCATCACCAAAAATTTGTACTTCAACATGACGTGCTTTATCAATAAAGCATTCAATAAATACGCCTGCATCCTTAAAGAATTGTTCGCCCAAACGTTTTACACTTTCGTAAGCGTCGGTCAAGGTTTGTGGCGAATCACAACGGGTCAAACCAATACCACCACCACCAGCGGTGCTTTTCAGCATAATTGGATAGCCAATACGATCTGCGGCAGTCAGTGCATCTTCTAAACTATCCAACAATCCTGTTCCCGAAGTCATCGGCACATTGGCTGCAGCAGCCAATTCACGAGCACGATGTTTTAAACCAAACTCTAAAATTTGCTCGGCCGTTGGCCCCATAAAGGCAATGTTATTTTCCTCACAGGCACGGGAAAAATCAGCACTTTCAGAAAGAAAGCCATAACCAGGAAAGATTGCCTCTGCGCCAGTTTGTTTAGCTGCCTGAATCAATTTTTCGATACTCAAATAAGTATCGGCTGGTTTTAAACCTTCTAAAGCAATTGCAATATCAGCATCTTCAACATGTTGTGCATAACGATCACTATCCGAATACACAGCAACACTGGTTACACCTAATTTTTTAAGTGTGCGAATCGCTCGAACAGCAATTTCACCACGGTTTGCAATAAGTACAGTTTTAAACATGATGATTTCCCCTAATTAATTCGCTGTGTTTGCTGCTTGACTGTTACGATGCTGGATATAGGCTCTCCATCCACCAAAATGACTAATATTCTCTGCATCATCTATGCCATAAGGCTCACAGATAAAACCTTTCACCCAGCGCCCATCTTCTAACTCGACATTACCCATGCCTAAAGGTGTCGGAATTTCAGCCACAAATTCACCAAATCGAGCAGTTGGGACATCCCAAAGTTCAACAATAATGCTTTGTCCATCTTGCTGACGTGCTAAGCCGGGTTTCGGTGGAACAGTTCCGTTCAATGCATAAAGTGCATAATTTTTAGAGGTCGTTGTGGTTTCGATATGTACGGCATCACGTGTGGTGAGTTGGAAATTTAATGGCATACCTGTTAAATGAGCACCGACGACTGCAACGCGAATATGATGTTGCGAAATAGGTGTAGCAGAATTTAAAGGTAGCGTTTTATCCAATGCCCCTAATTTCAGTGCAAGATAGTTTTGCCAAGCCTTACCAAAATGAACTAATGCTGCATCGTGCCAAGCTGGCGCAATTAAAGTGATACCAAATGGTAAATGATCTGCTCTAAATCCTGCTGGCAATGCCAAAGCACTCAGATCGGCTAAATTAGTAAAATTGGTATATGTTCCCAAATGAGCGTTATATTCAATCGGATTTTGTTGAAGCTGTGCAATGGTATAAATTGTGGGTGAGGTTGGAACAATTAAGGCATCAAAGTCAGCCAATTTTTGTTGGATTTTTCGAGCTAAATCCTGTTTTAAATATTCTGCATTGTAAGCATCCACCGCTGAATATTTTTCGCCGTTTTTAATAATTTCTAATACCGTTGGATCAAAATCTTCAGTATTGCTGTTGAGTAAATCTTCAACGGCTGCTGTACGTTCTGCTACCCAAGACCCTTGATAAAGTTGCGCTGCCAGTTGCTCGAAATCTGCGAAATCAATTTTAGTAATTTCAGCATTTAATGATTCAAGTAGTTGGACATTTTGCTGAAAAACTTTTTCTGATTGCTCATCACCAAAGAAATTTAGTTTTTCTGGAATGGCAAATTTTAATTTGCTAGAGAAATGCGCTGGAACATTCTTTGGATGCTTACGTGAATAACTATCCAACGGATCATATGCTTCTAAAATATTTGCAACCAAGTCTGCATCTGCAACGGTTAAAGCAAAGATCGAAATACAATCTAGAGTTTTACATGCAGGCAATAAACCACGATTTGAAAACCGCCCTTTGGTTGGTTTTAGCCCCACAATATTGTTAAACGCTGCGGGCACACGTCCTGAACCTGCGGTGTCTGTACCTAATGCAAATGGGACAAATCCACGCGCAACCACACTTGCTGAACCGGAACTTGATCCACCGCTGATATATTCAGAATTAAAAGTATTTGCAACAGAACCATATGGAGAGCGAGTTCCCACTAAACCTGTTGCAAACTGATCAAGATTAGTTTTGCCAATTACGATTGCACCCGCTTGCTTCAATAAACGTACTGTTTCAGCATCTTGTACTGCAACTGTCGTTAAAGCTTTACAAGCTGCAGTAGTTACAAACCCTGCAACATCAATATTATCTTTTACAGCAAATGGAACACCGTAGAGTGGAAATTGTTTTTCTAAACTTTCAGCTTCTTTGCTTAATTCATTGATAACTTGAATTTGCTGTTCAATCTGTTCTACCGTCGCAATTGAAATCCATGCATTGTCTTGAGGATCAATTGATGCAACTAAATCTTTTAAAGTATCAAGTTGAATCTCATTTTTCGAATAAGCTGTTTGCCACTCTGAAATTGTCCAACCTAAAGTTTTTATCTCATGCATTTTATGAATCCCATCTTGTATACAAGTTTGAATTTTAAAATGCAGAATCCATGCCAATTTATTTTATATATCTAAATCAGATGCTTATATTATTTTATAGATATACTATTGTTTCTAATTTTCATCTTGGTGCTTAAAAGGCTTTGTTTTAATGCAAATGCTCCATGATTTAGCAAATAGCATTTTTGTTTATCAAAAGTTGCTCAAATCCATATTCAATCTATCATTCTTATAATTTATTGTTTTATTTTTAGATAGTTGGATAACTCCTCAAACTCTGAGGCTAAAGTTTGAGTAGCTTGTTGCTCCATTGCTCTATATTTTTTTAATACCACTTGCCCTAGCTCTGTTACTAATGCACCGCCACCGTGCGTACCACCAGTTTGTGTTTCAACAAGATGTGAATGAAAACATTGATTCATGGTATCTACAAGTTGCCAAGCTCGACGATAACTCATATTCATAGATTTTGCGGCTTGAGAAATTGAACCTGCACGTTGAATTGCCTCCAGTAATTCAGCTTTACCTGGACCAAAAGCAATTTGCTCCTCAGCTAAGATTCGGACATGTAATTTTAAACGTGGTTTTGACATCAACTTATACTCAAAGATTTGATGATGCGCTACACATCACCAAATCCAAACATTCACAATTAAAAATGAATCACTGTACGGATCGACTTACCTTCGTGCATTAGATCAAAAGCATCATTAATTTCTTCAAGCGACATGGTATGAGTCACAAATGGCGCAAGTTGAATTTCACCTTTCATTGCATCTTCAACCATTTTAGGTAATTGAGTACGCCCTTTTACCCCACCAAAAGCTGTTCCCATCCATTTACGACCTGTTACTAATTGGAATGGGCGAGTTGAAATTTCTTGCCCTGCACCAGCAACGCCAATAATCACTGATTGTCCCCAACCACGATGTGCGCATTCCAATGCTGAGCGCATGACATTGGTATTTCCAATACATTCAAAGGAATGATCAACGCCCCAACCTGTCATTTCGACAATCACTTGCTGAATCGGTTGCTCATAATCTTTTGGATTTAAAAAGTCAGTTGCACCAAATTGTTTGGCCAATTCAAATTTTTCAGGATTGGTATCAACGACAATAATACGTCCAGCTTTGGCTTGACGTGCGCCTTGTACCACAGCAAGACCAATCCCCCCCAAACCAAATACCGCAACACTATCACCCGCTTGAACTTTCGCCGTGTTATGTACTGCACCAATACCAGTCGTTACACCACAACCTAGCAAACAGACTTGTTCAGGATTTGCTTCGGGATTGATTTTTGCTAAAGATACTTCAGCAACAACGGTATATTCACTAAAAGTTGAACAGCCCATGTAGTGATAAACAGGTTGACCATTATAAGAGAAGCGCGTTGTACCATCTGGCATTACGCCTTTGCCCTGAGTTGCACGAACTGCAACACACAAATTGGTTTTACCCGATTTACAAAATAAACATTCTTTACATTCTGCGGTATATAGCGGGATCACATGATCACCCACTGCAACACTGGTAACGCCTTCACCTACTTGAACAACGATACCAGCCCCTTCATGTCCAAGAACTGCGGGGAAAACACCTTCAGGATCATCACCAGATAAAGTAAATGCATCGGTATGGCATACACCAGTATGGGTAATTTTAATCAGGACTTCACCAGCTTTTGGTGCTTCAACATCAAGCTCTACGATCTGTAATGGTTCACCTGCGGCAAAAGCAACGGCTGCACGAGATTTCATACCTTCATCCTTATAGTCATGTTTTATGTTTGTGTAACAGTTAACTGATTTTATGCTGATATTCAACATCTTCAAGTAGATGTAATGCTATCTTTACATAAGTAGACAACATTTCACGATAAAAATGATAAAGAATCTATATCACCTTAAAACTATATCGATTGTTATGGTATTGAGTTTAAGTGCCTGTGCTTTGCCGCCTAATCAAAACCATGATCGGAGTGAGCCTTTGCCAATAAAAACAAAGTGGATGAATGATCCCCAAGCTGATCTTAATATTAAACAAGGTTTGACTGCTTTTTTAGCATTAGATGATGCATTCCTCAGTATTGCATCTCGTATTCACTTGATTCGAAATGCAAAATATCAGGTTGATTTACAATATTATATTTGGAAAGACGATGCGATTGGCAATCTCATGTTGCATGAGTTGCTGAATGCTGCCGACAGAGGCGTAAAAATTCGATTATTAATTGATGATCAGAATGGCATAAAACTAGATAAAACGTTGAGAGCACTCTCACAGCATCCAAACTTTGAAATTAGGATTTTTAATCCCTATAAATTTAGACATCTTAGAGTCATAGATTATTTATTCAGACTAAACAAAATTAATCATCGTATGCACAATAAACTCATGATTGCAGATGATGCGATTGCCGTTACAGGTGGACGCAATATTAGTAGTGAGTATTTTGAAGCCAGTAATTATTTTCAATTTAGTGATATGGATATTTTATTCTATGGCAGCGCGGTTGATCATGCAGGACAAAGCTTTAAAGCGTTTTGGAATAATCAACTTAGTTATTCAACTAAACAATTACTTGGTCATACTACAACTCAATCACTTGAACAATTAAGAATAACCTATAGAAATTTAGATAAAATTAACACGCCTACGGAAGACAAATTAGAAGAAGCGCAAGATTATTTAAAATTGCGCCTACAAAATTACCCAGTCCAATGGGCTAAAGCATATTTTGTCGCAGACCATCCTGACAAAGCATTGGGACAAGCTAAAGATCAACAACTTTTATTTTCCCAAGTGTTAAAAATTATGGGAGAACCTAAACAACATATGGAACTAGTTTCTGCTTATTTTGTTCCAACACAACGTGGAACAGAATATTTAAGCAAACTTTCGAACAATGGGATTAAAGTTCGTGTACTAACCAATAGTTTAGTTGCAAATGATGTTGCTGTCGTTCATTCGTTTTATAGTAAATATCGTAAGCCACTCTTGCAAAATGGAGTTCAACTTTACGAATTTAAACCCAATATTGAACGAACAAAGCGAACATGGTACGAAATTGCAACTGGTAGTGTGATTTCTGTAAAAGGTAAAAATCGTTCAAGTTTACATGCCAAGTTTTTTGATGTAGATGGTAAGGTTTTTATTGGTTCATTTAATTTTGACCCAAGATCAGCTTATTTAAACACCGAAGTCGGTTTAGTGGTTGAATCCGATCAGCTACAAAATCAAATTACGACATTACTTGATCAACACTTACTTCAAGTTGCTTATCAACTTAAACTTGACTCAAATGGCAATATCGTTTGGTATGAACATAAACAAAATGGCGAAATAGTAAAACATTACCATGATCCTGAAAGTACAAATTTTCAAAGATTCACCATGAATTTCTTATCTTATTTCCCAGTAGAATGGATGATGTAACATTTAATCAAAACAAAAGAATAAAAACTAAAGGTCAATTTTCACAATGAGTAAATCTATTTGATCAGTTAACTGTTATACACATCGACCTCATTAAAACTGATCTAAACACGAAGATTTCTAAATTAATCTAAAGACATTTCAAACAGACATATTCCCTCTATTTCCAATGGCATCTTGATCTCTTGAAAAGATGCTTGGCTAAGCGCATCCAAGTGCTCTTGTTTATTCATATAGAGTTGATCATTTTGCATTACATGGGGCGCGCACAAATGATCACAAACTAAATAGATGCCATCAGGATTCAACAAAGTTCTGACGATCTTATGAAAATTAGCTGCATATTGTTTATGTCGAAGTTCATGCAGTGCTTGATGGATGATAATAAAATCATATTTTCGATCTAAAGCATTTTGCCAATTAGATTCTTTAAAATTTCCAACAAAGTATTTTGTTCGAGATAGTTCTGATACATTCAACTTGTTTTGTGCAAGCTGATGCATGACTTCAGAAAAATCAAACGCCGTATATTCGATATGATCTAACTGCGACAACAAATGTTGAGCTAGAAAACCTGGACCAGAACCTAATTCCAATATGTGACATGGATCAGAATGATAAGTTCTTATTAACTCTACATAATAATCAAAAAAATCTTTTCGCCATGGGCGTTTTACATTTGCCGTCTCTTGCCATTCCAAAGCATCTTCGTAGTTTCTTAAATCAATTGAACTAGATACATCATTCATATAATTCCCCTATTTTTTATATATTTAAACCAACCCAATCGCTTGAAAAAATTGTTGATAAGCATCCGCTTTTTTGTCTAATGCCAACGGATAGGCCCGTGAAGATGACGGCAAGCGATACAAATTCAGTTCACGATTGGCATAATTCACTTGTACTGATTGCCCAATCATGGGTTTGTTTATTTGTTCAGGAAAATGCTGCATCAAAGTATCAGTTGCTTTATCTCCTGTGGTCATAATCGTATGACACATTGGAATTTGCCCAAGCAATTGTGATAAATCAGTTGCCGTAACAATTTCTAAAAATTTATCAGAAGCATTGCCTTGCAGTCGTTTCACTTGATAAGCCGTATCAAATATTGCTATTCCAATCTTTGTGAGAAAATCACGAATTTGTTGTTCTTTAAAACGCTTATTTGGTAAATCTAAGAAGTGATCTTTATCTTCGAAAAAAATGAGCCCAAATATACGCCACATATCATTTTGGTAGTTTGGATAGTAAAAATCCATTTTCCATCGGCTCTGAGGTGGTGGAAAACTCCCTAACATCAGTAGTTTGGCATTATGTGGTAAAAATGGTTGTAATGGGTGAGTTTCTATTTCTATATCAGTCATTTATATACAGAACCAATTTTAAAATTGAGTACAAATTTTTCATTATTTTATAGAATTTTCAAGTTTGTTGCTTAGCTCTTTTTATGCTCAAAAAAATAATCTTCACAAAATTTCCGCAAAATATTCTCAATATTTTTTTCTTTGATTTCGTTCTGATTTTACTGAATTAACATTAACAGATTGAGCAATGCAGCAATAAAAAACCACTCTTTAAAGCGGTTTTCTACATTGATGTATCACTCTAAATATTGAAAACATCTGATTTTTCACATTTGCTATACCATTTGGATTGTTATTCATAAGTAGATAAACAGCAATATGATTTGACTTAAGTGTATATTGTAAACCGTAAAATTTAGGGAAATTTCCCATAAAGTTTTTAAGACAGGAATCATCATGATCACATTACATCACTTAGACCAATCACGTTCTTTCCGCATTTTGTGGTTACTAGAAGAAATCAAACAACCGTATCAATTGCAACGCTATTACCGTGACAAAAAAACGCATTTGGCACCTGAGTCATTAAAAAATATTCACCCTCTAGGGAAATCTCCCGTGATTGAATGGCAAGGTAAAGTCATTGCAGAATCAGGGGCTATCGTAGAGTTACTAATTCAAAGACTTGCACCACATCTAGCACCAGATACAGATGCAGCTAGTTATGCAGATTACCTACAATGGATTCACTTCGCAGAAAGCTCAGCAATGGTGCCATTTTTATTAAAAACGTTTAATCAAATAGAAACTAAATACGGCACAAAATTAGCATTTCTAGAAAACTATACTCAAATCGAGTTTGATAAAGTTTTTGGTTATTTAAATGATTATTTAAAAGATAAATTATTTTTAGTAGACGATCGTTTAACTGGCGCAGACTTTATGATGGGGTTTGCACTTCACGGGTTAATTCATCATATGAGACAAGGTGAAAGATATCCCCATATCAAAAGCTATGTCGAACATTTGAGTTCTCTACCAAGTTGGAAAGCTGCCGTAAAAATTGAACAAAATGGTGTAGTTATCTAAAAAGATAAAAATGTATTAGCTCAAACCTGATCTGACAGTTATCGATATTTGCTTAAAACTGTCAGGTTAAATTTGAGCTAAATTCTTTCAGCCCAACTACGTTTTCCATCAAGTAATGTTGCAAATGGTGTTCTGCCATTGCACACCTTGCCCTGATGGATTAGTTCAGTATTATAGAATTTCAGCCAACCGCCTAGATCAAGCTGTAACTCTTCTAATGAACTATAAAGTTTCTTTCGAAAAGTAATCTGATAAAACTCCTGAAAGATCGTCTTATGGAAGCACTCGCATATTCCATTTGTTTGTGGTGAGGCTGCTTTCGTTTTAGTGTGATCAATATCATTCAGCGCTAAATAAAGCTCATAATCATGATGTTCAACTTTACCGCAATATTCTGTACCTCTGTCAGTCAGAATACGAAGCACTGGCAATTCTTGGGACTCATAGAATGGCAACACTCGGTCATTCAATAAATCTGCGGCTGTAATAGGCGTATTGGTTGTGTGCAGCTTACAATGACCACTTTGCTATAGGTATATAAAAGTTTGCTGATAAATACGACCAACGCCTTTTAGATTTCCGACATACAAAGTATCTTGCGCTCCAAGGTATCCTAGATGATGCGTTACAATTTCACCACAAGCAAAATCATCTTCATGTTTACGTTATAATGCAGAAATCTGCTGATCATTCAACTGAATACCTTCTTGAGCAACTTTTATTTCAAGTGCCTTTAATCGCCTTTTGAAATTCTCAAGATTGTGTCTAAGCCAGATAGAGCGTACACCGCTGCCAGATACAAAGATGCCAATCTGACGTAGCTCATTACTGGTCCTATGCTGACCATAAGCTGGATATTAGATTGCAAAATCAACAACAGTTTGTTCAGTTTGCTCATCCACTCGGTTTTTTAAATTTGGAGTTCTGCGACTTTGATTGATGAGTGCATCCATATTGCCAGTACTGGCTAGTTCTTGATAGCGATAGAAGGTATCCCCATGACTTTACAAGCTTTGGATACGTTCTGGAGTTCTTATGCTAAATTCAGCAGACCGACTTTGTGTTTAATAATTTGATTGTTTCAATAGTCACCAAAATTCTAGACACACATTACATTTTTGAAGGCATTAAAAACGCTCACATTGCTGTGAGCGTTATGCTTCATCTCGTCTTTCCGAGTGTCAGTCGTTAGCCTCGTTAGGTGATGGAAAAACCTACCTAACTTCATAAAAAAACTACTTAACTTGTACTCAAAAATCAATATTTTTATTTCGTATTTTTTGATAAATATCACTTTTATTTCACAAGATATCTGTATTGAGTAGTAAATACTAATATTCTATATTTACTATAGTATTATCAGGTTTTTCCTAAAAACCTCAGTATCTTCATAACCTTTGGTTGTTTCTAAAGATTCACTTTCATCAATTGCTGGAACTGCCTCAGACATCAACAAACCTCTTGATCTGTTTGGAGAATTTGATCCTAGCCAAAATAATGGACAATGCATCCCTCTAAAGCTAACGTAAAGTTAACTTTGGAGATGTAAAAATGGCTAAACGCTTTAGTCCAGAATTTAAACAGCAAGCAATTGATTATGCACTTTCAAACTCCCACGAGCCTATAGCTGCAATCGCCCATAAATTAGGTGTGGGTTATTCAACCTTAGATAAATGGATTCGTGAAGCCAATCCAGTAGGTTCAAGCAAACGTCAACTTTCTCCTGAACAACAGCGGATCTTGGAATTAGAAAAAGAAGTCAAACAGCTCAAGGAAGCCAATGACATCTTAAAAAAAGCGCATGTGTACTTTCTGACAGATCATGCCAAGAAAAGTACACGGTAATTCAAGATATGGATATAAATGAAGTCACTGTGTCTTCTGTCTGTAAATGCCTAGATGTCAGCACTTCAGGCTATTATGCCTGGCGAAAACGCCAGACCAATACAGCGCAGAAATACAATGATTTAAAAGTTGTATATTGGCAGCATCATGCGCGCTTGGGTGCACCGTCATTGGTACATGACATGCGTGATTTAGGTTATCGCATGAGCGAACGTACCGTTGGAAGGATGCTAAAAAAGCTTGGTTTACGTAGTAGGATTGCACGTAAATACAAGCATACGACTGATTCAAACCATCGTTTGTCTACAGCATCAAATTTGTTGGATCGCCAATTTACAGTTACTCAGCCTAATAAAGTTTGGACAACGGATATTACCTATATCCGAACTAAAGAAGGCTGGCTGTATTTATGTGTGATGCTAGATCTATTCAGCCGTCGTATTGTGGGATGGCAAACCAGCCATCTGATAGATCGTCAATTGGTATGTGATGCATTTAATTATGCAATGGCGCGTCAGGGTTATCCAACAGGTGTCATGGTGCATTCTGACCAAGGCTCACAGTACTGTAGTCGTGATTTTAGGGCGCTATTATTGACGAATAACTGTATTCAAAGCATGTCTAGACGAGGAAACTGTTGGGACAATGCAGTGACCGAAAGCTTCTTTCATACATTGAAAGGTCATGTGGTCCATGGCAGTGTGTTTGCCACTCGAAAAGAAGCTAATACTGTCTTGTTTGACTATATTGAGATTTATTACAATCGGGTCAGAAGGCATTCCGCAAACGGCTGGTTAAGTCCAGAAGCCTTTGAACAGAAATATTTCAAGAATTTAGAGGGATCGGTTGTCCACGATACTGTCTAGGATCAGAAAAACTATTTATTGTTGTTGTTCTTAGTATTAATGGATGGTGGATACACCACCGCATTCTCCCTCTAATAAAAAATAATATCAATCAATACTTATTCAAATCCCTGAGCTTAAATCAACTTAGACTTCTATTGTCTAGTTCAGTTATTTCGATTTTATCATGGAGAATTCCATTATTATAAGGGGCATGCAAAGAACTCAATTTCTGTATAAGCGCTCTTACGATTCTATTCATATATTTTAGCTTACTCATTTTTGGACTTGTTATTGCTTGCTCTATACCACGATATCTTCATAGTTTCAAATAATATCCTATTATATAAAAACAAGGCACATCATAACCTTATGTGCCTTATATTATTTACACAAATACAATAACAATCAAAAAAACGATTAGTTTTTAGCCCACAAACGATGTACAAACATACCTAATAGCATCGCACCAATAAAATACCAAGCTTGTGAATAACCCAATCCAATCAATGTAATTGCTGGTGCTGGACAGATTCCTGCAATCCCCCAACCGACTCCAAAAAGGCTCGAACCAACAATTAACTTTTTATCAATGTGGGTATTCATGGGTAATGATATTTCTTCTCCAAAGATCGTTTTCGGATTTCGAATCGCTTTTTGGAATGGAATAATTGCCACAATGATTGCACCCATCATCACGAACATTAAACTTATATCCCATTGTCCAAAAATGTCTAAGAAACCCAAAACTTTCTCAGGATTAGACATCCCTGAAACCAGCAAGCCTAATGCAAATAAGCTACCAAAAATGAAAGCAAGTATATTTTTCATGGCGTAACTCCAATGATATGGCGAATAACATATACAGTTACTATTCCTGCTAACATAAATGTAACTGTTGCAATCATAGAACGTATGGATAAACGACTAATTCCACAGATTCCATGCCCACTGGTACAGCCAGAACCTAAACGAGTACCAAAGCCAACCAAAAGACCTGCGATGACCAACCCAATCGGAGAGGATTCAATAACAATTTCTGGTTTTACAAAGATCTGATAAATGAACGGTGTCACGAATAGTCCAAATAAGAACCACAAAGCCGAACTACGAACCAAAAGCTTTGGTTGTAACACTTGTGCAAGCAGACCACTGATGCCTGTAATACGACCATTGACATATAAATAGCCAACAACGGCAAGTCCTAAAATTCCACCACCGATCAAAGCTGAGATGATGCTCGACATGATTCATCCAAAGGATATATTATATATTTTTATATTATATTATTTTATATAATAATTAAAACCTTTTTTGTCTCCTATTTTTCACTCAAATTCGGTTAATACTTTTTCTACAAACCAAATTGGAAAATCTGTGACGACAGGATTCAGTTTTAGCAATTCTGCTTGCTCAATCTCAGCGAGAAAAGCCGCTTTTTCGCCATTAGAAGAATTATCAAAGATAAAAGTGCGATCCGTCATTTCTACAGCCTGCATGAGTAAATCCATACTGCGATAGTAACGATCACGAATTTTTTGCTCAGGTACAGGATGCCCTCCCGTAGTCACTCGATATTGAACTCTTGCAATATTAATTTCAGGGTCAACGGTAGAAACATAATACAAGTAGGTTTTAAAACCTTGTTTCCGAGCAGCTTTTAAAAACTCAACTTTACTTATATGTGACATAACAGTCTCAAAAGTAAAACTTATTTTTAATTTTAAAAATTCTAGTCGAAGAAAATCAATAATGCGTGCTGCAAGGTACGAATCCACATCTGCTTTTACAAAAAGAATTTTATTTTCTGCTAGCAACTCAGGTTCTTGGCTTAATAAAGGGTGAATCTGTTGATCTATTTGCTTATTTTTAGTTTTTAAAAATTCAACCAGTTTTATACGATCCAAGGACTCATGATAAGTATTTAAATCCAAAATTTGGGTTTGATTTAGAATTTTTTCGAGTTCATCTGCATTTAAATATGCCCCAATATGTCGGGGCAATAAATAATCTTTAATCGTACTTTTCCCAGAACCATTTGGGCCCGCAAACATACGAATTCTAGGCTTAAGTTGTCGCATTAACTTATACAATAGCCTGCTTTTTTTTACGTTTTAGTACATGATGTTGCGCTGAAATAGACGTATAAGCTGTTGATATATCTTTAATCACACTAATCTCACCTGTTGGTAATTGCTTTAATAGCTGATGATTTTTGGCATATACCACAGTTGAAGACTGGCTCGCATGTTTGAAAGCATTGCGGAATGCTTGTACAGCAAGATCAGGAAGATGATCCTCTTCTTGGATACTCATATTCATGATTGTAAAAGCTGTCATTGATGACTCCTCCGCATGATTGCGCTTGTACTTATACTAACATAAATGCCAAATTTGTCTATTTTAGCAACAGCAAGTTTAATGTACTAAATCATCAATACCGATCAATTTCGGTAGTTTATCAATCAGTTTATTTAATTCTATATTTGCTGGTGAAATACAACCAGTATAGTGACTTAATTTCGTTGTTGTTCCATCTGGTCGAATCCAAACAAAATATGCACTCGGTTGATCAGTTGCCGTTTGCTGACAGCCAGTTGTTTTAACGTTTGCACCTGTTTCTGGACGATAAGTTTTCAACTCCTGTTGTAATTTTTTATATACCGAAGGATCTGTTATTAAACTCTGAGTACCCGTCACTTTAGTATATTGCTTACCATTGAAATTCACTGTTCCAGAAGGTGAGATTTCTACCGAATAAATTGGACAAGCACCAAAACAAGGACTTGATGAATAACGTATCGTTTCCTGTACAGTGTTTGAAGTTTCTGATGGTGTAGATGTACATCCAAGAAAAGAAAAAGTAAAAAAGCTTAAAAGTAATAATTTTTTCATTTGTTTATCCGTTATAAATTATGTTCTTTTAATTTAACAAATCACATTTTTTTTGTCATTTATATTGGTGTAAAAGTATATAATTAATTTACTTAGGCTATTTCTATTAAAAATTAAGTATGTTGCTGTGATTGAAGAATTAATCGAGCCAATTCTAAATCATCGGTATAGGTAATTTTAATATTGTCTGAACGTCCTTGTACGACGTGTACAGGTTCATTTATATATTCCAAAGCGCTTGCTTCATCTGTAATTAGAATATTATCCAATAATGATTTTTCAATAGCTTTTCGTAAAATACCTAATTTAGCCATTTGCGGTGTTTGTGCTTGCCATAACAACGCACGACTTACTGTTTTTTCAATTTGATTTTGATTGAGTACTTGTTTAAGCGTATCACGGACTGGTATCGCTAAAATGTTACTTTGATCTGAGTCGATTGCCGATTTTACTAATTTTTCTAAGCATGCTGTTGTCACACATGGACGTGCAGCATCATGCACCAATACCCAATCATTTTCATCCGCAATATCAGATAAGTAAATTAATGCATTGAGCACAGAATTTACTCGTTCGACTCCACCTAAACAAAAATGTAATTTCTGTTTATGATCAAAAGAAAGTGTTCGAGCAAAATTATCATTCTCACCGATTGCAAGTACACAACCAGCTAAATCCAGTGTATTTAATCGATTAACGGTATGCTCAAGCACAGTACGATTTTGAATATATTGATATTGTTTTAATTCAGTTTTCGAAAAACGACTGCCAGAACCTGCGGCTGGAACAACAGCCCACAGCTTAGTCTGGGTTTTCATTTGTTGCTGCATCTATTTTTGCATTTGGATCAATATAAATCGGTTTATAATGGGTACTGATTGTGCTCATCTGCACAAAAGTTTCATTAGGTTTAACCAAACCTAAATCCAAACGTGCATGTTCTTCAATCGCTTCCGTTCCATTTTTCAAGTCGAAAACTTCGGCTGCTAAAATACGATTGCGCTCTTTAAGCTCCGTATTTACTTCTGCTTGTTGTTTAATCTGTTGAGTCAAGGCTTGATGAGGAAAATACCCTCCCTCACCTAGCCAAAATTGATACTGTAAACTTGTCACCAAAGCGATGACAAGCACTAGAATCAATTTACTCGAGGTCGATCGAAACATTTCTATCATGAAGAACTCCTACATCCTTCTTAAAGGAAGATTATCTGTAAATTCTATAGGATTATGAATTTGCAGAGTTTCTCTCTTTTGTAAAGAACGATGATCAGAAGTATTCAACATAGATTATTTGACCTTATTTTAGACCTTTGAATTCAGCTTTACCGCGGTAAGCTGCGTTCGTTAATTCTTCAATACGAAGTAATTGGTTATATTTCGCTACACGGTCAGAACGGCATAGTGAACCCGTCTTGATTTGACCTGCCGCTGTACCTACTGCCAAGTCAGCAATTGTAGAATCTTCAGTTTCACCAGAACGGTGTGAAATTACAGTGCTATAGCCATTCGCTTTAGCAAGGTAAATTGCATCTAAAGTTTCAGTCAATGTACCAATCTGGTTATATTTGATGAGAATAGAGTTACCTACTTTCTCATTGATACCACGTTGTAAAATCTTAGGATTGGTTACGAACAAATCATCGCCAACCAACTGGATTTTGTCACCAAGGATTGAGGTTAAGTAGCTCCAACCTTCCCAATCAGATTCATCTAGACCATCTTCAATCGAGATGATTGGGTATTGATTTACAAGACCAGCTAAATAATCAGAGAATTGATTGCTTGTGAATGCTTTATTGCCTTCACCTGCAAGGATGTACTGACCATTTTTGTAAAATTCTGAAGATGCACAGTCAAGTGCTAACATAATGTCAGAACCCGCTTTGTAACCCGTTTGACCAATCGCTTCAAGAATAACAGTGATTGCTTCTTCGTTTGAACGTAAGTTCGGTGCAAAACCACCTTCATCACCTACAGCAGTATTTAAACCCTTTTTGTTTAAAACTGATTTTAGAGAATGGAAGATTTCAGCACCCGCACGTAATGCTTCAGCGAATGAACCAAAGCCTAC
This sequence comes from Acinetobacter sp. TR3, assembly GCF_027105055.1. Classification (NCBI taxonomy): domain Bacteria; kingdom Pseudomonadati; phylum Pseudomonadota; class Gammaproteobacteria; order Moraxellales; family Moraxellaceae; genus Acinetobacter; species Acinetobacter sp. TR3. The sequence continues at coordinate 1,569,622 of NZ_CP114264.1, read as the reverse complement.
AGGCTCAATCATAAACTCTTGAATATCAACATTGTTATCTGCATGCGAACCACCATTGATGATGTTCATCATTGGTACAGGCATAGTCAAAATCGTTTGACCACGTAGGTCTGCGATGTATTGGAAAAGAGGAATTTTCTTTTCATCAGCAGCAGCACGTGCAGCAGCTAACGATACTGCTAAAGTTGCATTTGCACCCAATTTTTCTTTGTTTTCAGTACCATCAAGTTCGATCATCGTGTTATCGATGTCTTTTTGTTCAAATACTGATTTGCCGACTAAAGCATCACGGATAATCGTATTTACGTTATTAACTGCTGTACGAACACCTTTACCTAAGTAACGTGCTTTATCACCATCACGAAGTTCTAAGGCTTCACGAGAACCAGTCGAAGCACCAGATGGCGCACATGCACGACCAACAACGCCAGATTCTAAAATTACATCTGCTTCGATGGTTGGGTTACCACGAGAGTCCAAAATTTCACGTGCACGGATGTCAACGATTTGGCTCATGAACAATTCCTCTGTTGAATGAAAATAAGATGTAAACAATTACATCAATGGGTATCTAACTTTTTGAATCCTTTAACTAAAGTATCCAATTCTTTTAATTGCGCCAAGAATGGCTCAAGCTGAGATAAACGCAAAGCACACGGTCCATCACATTTTGCGATTTCAGGTTCTGGATGTGCTTCCAAGAACAGACCCGCTAAACCTGTTGCCATACCTGCACGCGCTAAAGTCGTGATTTGAGCACGGCGACCACCAGCAGAGTCAGCACGTCCACCAGGCGTTTGTAATGCATGCGTTACATCAAAGAATACGGGTACGTTCATTTCTTTCATAATGTCGAAGCCAAGCATATCTACAACTAAGTTGTTATAGCCAAATGCTGAACCACGTTCACAAAGAATGAGTTTATCGTTTCCAGCTTCCAAACACTTATGCAAAATATGGCGCATTTCGTGTGGTGCTAAGAATTGTGCTTTTTTGATATTGATAATGGCTTGTGTTTTTGCCATTGCTTCAACAAGATCAGTCTGGCGACTTAAGAAAGCTGGGAGTTGGATAATGTCCGCAACTTCAGCAACAGGCGCTGCTTGGTAAGGTTCATGAACGTCCGTAATAATTGGCACATTAAAATGCTTTTTAATGTCCGCGAGCCATTCAATTCCTTTCTCCAAACCCGGTCCACGATAAGAGTTTAGGCTTGAACGGTTTGCTTTATCAAAGCTTGCCTTAAATACATAAGGGATATCTAAGCGTTTGCAAATATCAACATAAGTTTCAGCAATTTCAAATGCTAAATCTTTTGACTCTAATACGTTCATTCCGCCAAATAATACAAATGGCAAATGATTTGCCATTTGTATATCGCCTAAACGTACAACTTCTTGTGGTTTTAATTGTGACATTCAAACTTTCCCAGTTTATTTAAAACTTAGTACTTACTTTTGATGCTGTTTTTTTGCAGCTTCAATGAAACCAGCAAATAATGGATGACCATCACGTGGCGAGCTTGTAAATTCTGGGTGGAATTGTACAGCAATAAACCAAGGATGTTCAGGAATTTCTACAGTTTCAACTAAATGTTGTACTGATGAATAACCTGAAATTTTCATGCCCGCTTGTTCAAGTGTAGGAATGAAACGATCATTCATTTCATAGCGATGACGGTGACGCTCTGTAATTTCAGCTTTACCATAGACTGCACGCGTTTTTGTGCCTTCAACCAATTCAGACTTTTGTGCGCCCAAACGCATCGTACCGCCAAGATCTGACTCAAGACTGCGTTGCTGTAATTCACCACGTTCATCTAACCATTCAGTGATTAAACCAATGAGTGGATACTTAGTTGAGCGATTAAATTCAGTTGAACTCGCTTCAGGCATACCTGCAACATTGCGTGCATACTCAATCACAGCTAACTGCATACCTAAACAAATACCAAGGAATGGAATCTTGTTTTCACGTGCGTATTGAATGGCTTTCATTTTGCCTTCAGTACCACGCTCACCGAAACCACCTGGTACTAAAATCGCATCAGCAGTGCTCAAAATACTCATATCTTGCTGTTCAAGGTCTTCAGCATTGACATAGTCAATCTGAACTTTAACGCGATTTTGAATACCTGCATGTAAAAGTGCTTCATTTACAGATTTATAAGCATCTGGTAATTCAACATATTTACCGACCATCGCAACACGAACTGTGTATTCAGGGTTCAATAATGCTTCTACCACATTATCCCAATCTTCAAGATTTGCTTCTGGAAGATCGTTGTAACCAAAACGCTCACAGATCAAATCGTCAACATTTTGTTCGTAGAATGTACGTGGAATTTGATAAATTGTTTTTGCATCTTTACAGACGACAACGGCACGCGCTTCAACATTGGTGAACAATGCAATTTTACGTTTAGTATCAACATCGACATCATATTCAGTACGGCAGATTAAGATATCTGGCTGGATACCGATCGAAAGAAGTTCTTTAACTGAATGTTGAGTTGGCTTAGTTTTAAGTTCAGCAGCAGATTTGATATATGGCAATAATGTCAAGTGCATCAACATGGTACGTTTATGACCAAGCTCTACCATCAACTGACGTACTGATTCCATAAAAGGAAGTGATTCGATATCACCAACTGTACCACCAATCTCAACGATCGCAACGTCGTAACCTTCACCTGCGCGAAGTACACGTTCTTTAATATTATCTGTAATATGTGGAATAACTTGAACCGTGCCACCTAAGTAATCACCACGACGTTCTTTATTCAAAACGTCCTGATAGACACGACCACTGGTAAAGTTATTCAGTTTGGTCATTTTCGCACGACGTAAGAAACGTTCGTAATATCCCAAATCTAAGTCAGTTTCAGCACCATCCTCTGTGACGAAAACTTCACCGTGCTGAAATGGGCTCATGGTACCTGGGTCGACATTAATGTATGGATCCATTTTTACCATAGTGACTTTCAAGCCACGAGCTTCCAAAAGTGCAGCAACTGAAGCAGCAGAAATACCTTTACCTAGTGATGAAACCACACCACCAGTGACAAAAATAAAATGGGTCATTGAGTTTCTCGTACAATCGAGCCGAAATCGGCCTACAATGTTGGGCAATTTTACTGTACTCTGCCCCTATAAAGCAAAGTCAAACCGCATCAATTCAAAGAACTATAAACAACTGACTATTCTATCAGCATTTTCGATAAAAATTTATGGGATTTGTGGATATTTCATCCATAAATTACGTTTAATGTTTAAAAACAACTTTGGATCAGAAATAAATTCACTCGAAGATTTTGACCATATCGCAATTTCAACAGATACGCTGATGCAAGCATTTATAAAATATCAACAAACTCAATAAATCCTAGGGATTTTTTCATTTAATTTTACTGGTATAATCACTGGCATCTTTCATTCAATATGTAGCTTTAACAATGGCGAATAAAAAACTTTTAATTTGTGCTGCGCTTGCAACTGGTCTATTACTGACTGCTTGTGTCAAAAAAGAAGAGCCAAAAAATGAAGAACAATCAGAACAAACTTCTGAAGAACAAACGACTCAAGCAGCATCTCAACCACAACAAAACCAAGAATTTCAGCCTTTGGAAAGCGTAGATAAACCAGCAACGCCAGCTCCAGTGATTGAGATGAGTAGAGAAGAAACACCAAATACAACTACAGAAATTCGTCGTGAAACTCGCCCAGCTCAAACAGCAGAAGAGACAACAACGGCACAAGCTGAACAACCAAAACCTGCGCAAACTGAACAGAAACCAGCGAAAGTTGAACAATCTAAAGCAGTCAAACCAGCTCCAGCACAAACTGAAGACGATGCAGTTGCGGCAGCGATTGCAGCAGCAACACCTGCATTAAATAATTAATTTATTTAATTCTCAAAAAGCCATGAGTCGTTATAGAGCGACTCGTGGTTTTTTATAGCTTAGAACTTAGGAATAGTGTTTAAAAAAGTCTGCCATCAGTCGTGATGCCCACGATTTCACTTCTAAACTTTCATAAAAACCACAGTGGCTTCCTTTTTTTGTGGTAACTACAGCAATATTTTCCATTTGCTGAATAACCTCTTTATAAGGCTCTAAATTTTTAATTGAACAAACAGGATCATCTTCTGCATTCAGCACCATCAATGGAATTTTAATATTCTCCAATACATAAATTGGATTAATTGCTTTACAGTAACTTTGATAATCGTCAAAACCTACCATCTCGAAATATTCTTTCTCAAAGGCTTCTAAGTTTGTTGTTGCTAATACCTTTTTCAGCGAAGCAACCTGATTCCAGGTATTTTCATAAGGGTAAATAAAGTATTTGAATAATTTTTTAGTCATCATTTTGCTATAAAAAGGATGTACATTTTTAAAGCCAATTTCAGTGTTATAACCTGGACACATTGCAAAAGCTGCTTTAAATGGTGTGTCGAGGCCTTGCTCGCCAAGATAACGCACTAAAAGTCCTGTTCCTGCTGACGAACCTACTGCATATAAATCGGATTCTGGAAAAAGAGTTTGAATATGGTTCAGTTGCTCTCGTAAATCGTCAGTCAAACCAAAAAGAGAAATACGAGGTACTGGCATAGGTAAACCTGCATGTCCACGGCGTAAACAAAGTGCAATCCGCCAACCCGTATATGCATGTAAGTCTTTAACAAGTTCACGCATACTTTCTGGCGTACCTGTAATCGTATGCATGATCACAATAGTTGGCGTTTCTGGCGGAAGATCATAGCCATACCATGCAATCGCTGTTACTCCACCATCTTGCATCGTAAGCTGATCAATACCATCATACTCAAGCTTGATCGTTTTCTTTTTAATCACATCAAAATATAGAAGATGGACATGGGTATTACTCAACCACGGTGTTGGGCGATACTTTTCCTTTAACTGAGGTAATTTTTCCAAAACATCTTTAATTTTCCCTTTCGGGTCATAATACATTTTAGGTTGCTCAGCACCAAGTACAGAATCAAGCAGCTCAGAGCCTAACACTTTAATTTTGTCTAAAGCAGATATACCCATATTCAATAAAAACCTCTATCTAACCACGAGTAAATGTTTGTCGCACCAATGTCGCGACCTGTTGCCCCCAAATAGCATAGATTTCTTTACTTGGATGAAAACCATCACTTGCCATGGATAAATTCATCGTCTGAAAATTTTTAATATCGTATTCAATAAATCTAAATTGTGGCTGTGGGGCTAACCACTGTTTTAATGTTTGATTCATTTGTTCTGCATATTGCCCAAATAACCATGCTAATGGATTGGGTAATGCAGGAAAATGCTGCATTGGCGGGACTCCAGACACAATAATCAATTTTGGCTGAAAATGATTTTGTATTTGAGTAAATAATTGTTTTTGTTGTTTTATCCAGGTTTTAGCTGAAATTAATTTAGTCACATCATTAACACCAACTGACGTAACGACGACATCATATTTTTTGGGTTCTAATTGCTGGATCGCTTGATAAACTTGTTTTGTTGTATCACCAGTTTTTGCATGCAATTTCCAGTGCAACAAATATTCCTTGTTTAATTCTGAAATAATCGCACCAGATAAAGCATCTTGCTGCGTCTCAACACCAACCCCAGCTGCTGCTGAATCACCTAAAATCAGTAAAGAGAGTGGCTGTCCTTGTCCAATAAGACCATCACGATCACCACTCGCTTCTAAAAGTCGTGGTGTGTTTTTACGAACCTTCACCCCCTGTATTACAAGTACAGGTAATAATGCAAAAGTTGAAAGTTTTAACCACATATTAATGATCTCAATACTACTTAGGCTATTTTACTGAGATGGGTTTGGTTGATATTGAGCAAATCGCGCACCCATTTTTTCTGCTAAAGCAGCCAAACCACTCATTGGACGAATCATCACTTCAAAATCAATGATTTTTCCCTGTGCATTAAAACGAACCATATCAATACCTTTAAGCGATTTTCCACTTACATTAGCACTGAATTCCAACACAACATTTTCACCATCTTCAGTGTAGAACTCACGGTGATAAGTAAAGTTTTCAAACACCTGAATCACATTCGTTAAAATGAAGAAAACCACATGTTTTCCCTCATAAGGCTTAAAAGCAACAGGTGAACGAAATACCACATCGTCAGCTAATAACTCATTTAAATTTGAAAGGTCACCTGTTTTGATCATCTGATGCCATTTTTCTAGCGCTTGCTTAGTTGTTTCGATTGTCATTGTAATTTCCTTATATTTTAGCTAATGAAGTTTGAGACATTCTCCTAACATAGAGAATGTCTCATCTTTTACTTATAGAACTGCTGCTAACTCAGCACCTTGACGAATCGCACGTTTAGCGTCTAATTCACCAGCTTCCTTCGCACCACCGATCAAGTGAACATTCTTACCATCTGCTTTGAGTTGATCGAACATTGCTGTATATGATTCTTGACCAGCACAAATCACAACATTATCAACGTCTAAAACTGTGGTCTGACCATCTACAGTAATATGTAAACCTTGATCATCCACTTTGTCGTAACTTGCACCAGCAATCATTTTCACATCGCGATGTTTTAAGCCTGTACGATGAATCCAACCTGTCGTTTTACCTAATCCAGCACCAACAGCTGCTGTTTTACGTTGTAACAAGTAAATCTCACGTTCAGATTTCTCTAGCTCAGGTTGCTTTAAACCACCTACATGGGCATAGCTCGTATCAATACCCCACTCCGCATAGAATTTTTCAGGATTCAAACTACCACTATCACCTTCATGGGTTAAATACTCCGCTGTATCAAAGCCAATACCACCAGCACCAATAATCGCAACACGCTTACCGACTGGAACACGCTCTTTTAATACTTGGATGTAGCTCAATACTTTTGGATGATCAATACCTTCAAATTGTAATTGACGCGGTGTTACCCCTGTTGCAACAACAATCTCATCATAATTCGCTTGGCTGAGTTCTTCATAAGTCACGGTATGATTAAGTACCAGCTCAATATTTGGCTGTAACTCAATCTGACGTTTGAAATAGCGTAAAGTTTCGTAAAACTCTTCTTTACCAGGAATGGTCTTAGCAATATTAAACTGACCACCAATCTGATTATTTGAATCAAACACTTTAACTTTATGGCCACGACTCGCTGCATATGTTGCAAAACTTAGACCCGCTGGACCTGCGCCAATTACTGCAATATTTTTTACAGCGTTTGTTTCTTTAAAAATCAGCTCAGTTTCATAACATGCACGTGGATTGACTAAGCAAGTAGCAATTTTCATCGAGAAAATATGATCTAAGCATGCTTGGTTACAACCAATACACGTATTGATTTCATCACTACGACCTTCACTCGCTTTCAATACAAAATCTGCATCAGCCAACATTGGGCGAGCCATCGAAATCATATCTGCATGACCTGAAGCCAGTACATGTTCAGCCATTTCAGGTGTATTGATACGGTTCGATGTGATTAACGGAATTGAAACTGAGCCTTTTAGCTTTTCAGTTACCCATGTAAATGCAGCACGCGGTACTTTGGTTGCAATCGTTGGAATACGCGCTTCGTGCCAACCAATCCCTGTATTGATAATTGTTGCACCTGCTTTTTCAATTTCTTTAGCAAGTTGAATAACTTCTTCTAAACTTGAACCACCTTCGACTAAATCAAGCATCGATAAACGATAAATAATAATAAAGTTTTCGCCAACTAAGTCACGAGTACGTTTAACGATTTCAATAGGAAAGCGGATACGATTTTCATAACTACCGCCCCATTCGTCATCACGGTGGTTGGTACGAGCAGCAATGAATTCATTGATCAAGTAACCTTCTGAACCCATGATTTCAACGCCATCATAACCTGCATATTGTGCAAGCTTGGCACAGTTTGCAAAATCATCAATCGTTTGCTGAACTTCTGCTGAACTGAGAGCTTTTGGTTTAATCGGATTAATAGGTGCTTGAATCGCTGATGGCGCAACATTATTTGCTTGATAAGAATAACGCCCTGTATGCAAAATTTGCATCGCAATTTTACCACCAGCATCATGCACAGCTTGAGTAACAACTTTATGTTTTTCAGCTTCTTCGACTGTATCTAATTTTGTACCATGTGCAAATACAACACCATCATCATTTGGAGAAACACCGCCAGTTACAATCAGACTTACACCACCTTTGGCACGTTCCGCATAAAATGCAGCCATACGTTCATAGCCTTGAGGCGCTTCCTCTAAACCAATATGCATAGAGCCCATAAGCACACGGTTCTTTAATGTGGTAAAACCCAAGTCAAGTGGTTGTAATAAATGTGGATAAGCTGACATGTTTTCTCCTTTGGCTAGCAATCTGCTTGCTAATGCAACTTGTTGCATAAAGTTATAAACAAGATTTGATTTTTATGCAACATATTGCATAATTCTGATGAGTCATTTTTTATTACGGATCATCATGTCACTTGCCCATGTTTTATTGACAAGCTTATTAGAGAAACCAAGTACAGGTTTTGATTTAGCTCGTCGTTTTGACCGTTCAATGGGCTTCTTTTGGAACGCGACTCATCAGCAAATTTACCGCGAACTCAATGGAATGCTGAAAAAAGGATGGATTTCTACATTAGAAGAACAAGCTGCCAATAGCCGTAAAAAAACTTATCAAGTTGAACAACTTGGAAGAATACAACTCGCTTCATGGATTGAACAACAAAGCGAACCTGCTCAACTCCGTGATGATCTCATGGTCAGATTAAGAGCAGAAGCACAGCTTGGCGGCAATAATATTTTGCCTGAACTTGAACGACATCTAGAGCTTCATAAAGAAAAACTTAGTCTTTATCAAACAATCCATGACAAAGACTTTAAGAATAATGAACCTACTAATCGTATCTTATTTATTCATAAAATGATTCTGGAACTCGGTATCATTAAAGAAATCGAATGGATAAGATGGTTAGAAAAAATGATTCCTGAGCTTAAAAAGTTTGAACAAACAAACGAAATTGGAGAAAAATAATGCCGTTTTATACCATGCCTGACCAAGAAAAATTATTTGTACGTCGTGTGGGTGAAGGTGAACCTGTACTCGTACTCTCAGGACTAGGTATGCAAAGTTGGCAATGGCTTCCTTTTTTATTTGCGAGTCGCAAAAAATACGAATTTATTATTCCAGATTGGCGTGGTTTTGGTGGTTCAAAAGAATGTGCTATACCAAATACTGACGCCATTTCGAGTCATTGGAATGATATAGATGCACTTATTCAACAACTTAAATTAGACCAATTTATCCTAATGGGTTATTCCATGGGGGCAACAACTGCAATGCATGGTATGAAACATGGTGATTTAGGGTCAAAACTCAAAGCCTATTTACATATCGATCAAACGCCTAAAATTTCTGTAGATGACTCTTGGCAATATGGGTTGTTTGGACAAAAACAATCACGTTTTAAAAATTTACTACTCGATATTCAAACATTATTATTAAAAAATAAATTTGCGGCAAAACTCGAAGATTTACCAAATGATATCCGTTATAAACTTGTAAGTTTATGGAGCGATTTTATTGAGTTTCAAGGTAGCAATAATTTTAGCCCTAAAGTGGTTAGACTTGCATTAAATCGTCCAGTGTTACAAAAATATTTATTACCCATCCAACGTTTAGATTATTTGCTTTGGTATGTAGAAAATTATTTAAATCATGATGAAGATTATAGACAAGCACTTAGCCAATTGAATTGCCCAACCACATTCTTTATTGGACGTGCATCGAGTCTCTATCCAGAAGCTGGACAAACGCTCGTTGCCCAAAGTCTATCGAATGCCAAAGCCATTTATTTTGAACGTTCTGGACATACACCATTGATTACAGAACCAAGGAAATTTAGCAAAGAAATAGGACGCTTTCTTGCGGAACAAACCACTCAAGCAGCCTAATCAATAATAGATCAACAAAAAAGCCAATCTAGATGATTGGCTTTTTATGCGTTTTATAATCTCATTTGTTCAGCAACATCCAACAACACTTGTGCTGTTTTATCCCAACCTAGGCAACCATCCGTAACCGACTGGCCATAAGTCATATCGCAGGAAATTTTTTGATTACCATCAACCAGATGACTTTCAATCATTACACCACGCACTTTCGATTCAGCACGCTCTGCAATTATTTGCTGTAAAACCTGAGGTTGTAATAATGGATCTTTACCGCTATTACCATGACTACAATCAATCACCAATGCCGGTAATTGCTTATGCTTGAAATGCATCGCTTGAATCGAAGCCAAGTCATAATTAGTGCCATGATTTGAACCACGTAAAATTAAATGCGGTAATGGATTACCGTCACTATGTAAAATCGCAGGCAAACCTTGCTGAGTCATCCCCAAGAATTGATGACCATGCAGTGCTGATTGAATCGCATCCAATGCAATTTGAATCGAACCATCAGTACCGTTTTTGAAACCAATGCTATACGGCATATGACTAGAAATTTCACGATGAATTTGTGATTCACTGGTACGTGCACCAATTGCACCCCAAGCCAATAAATCATCAAAATAGCCTGTTGCCATTGGACTTAAAATTTCGCTGGCAATCGGCAAGCCTTTTTCGATAAGTTGTAAGTATAGCGCACGAGACTTTTCTAAACCGAGTTGTAAGTCTGATGATCCATCTAAATTTGGATCATATAAGAAACCTTTCCAACCCACCGTGGTACGCGGTTTTTCAATATATGCACGCATCACCAAGAATATTTGATCTTTAACCTGTTCTTGTAATAGTTGTAGGCGATCAGCATATTCAAGTACTGCGATAGGATCATGAATCGAGCAAGGACCAGTAATCACCATTAAGCGATGATCATGTCCAGATAAAATATTCTGAATCGTTTGACGATGTTTTGAAATTTGCTGCGCTAAAGTGGCAGACAAGGGATACTGCGCTTTGAGTTGTGATGGCAAGCTAAGCATTGATTCTTTTGTATGTGTTTGTGGTTGTGTCAAAGCAGTATTTAAAGCATTCATTTTTCAATTCCTTTGGACTGACCTTCTTCGCAGTCCTATCATTTATTTGAGCAAGTGTGATCTAAGTGATGTTGATTTTTTTGCAAAGTAAAACCAAGAAATCTTGCTAAAATATGAATAATTGAATGTATGCATGGTATTTCTCCTAAAATCATGATTGTTAAAGCATAAAAAAACCTGATCGGTGTTGCCGATCAGGTATTAACTGGTTGGGCAACCCTTTTTTGCTGCCCGAAACGCATCAGGCAACTACATATATTGCCAAAAATAAAAGTATGCGTTTGTGTTTACAGTATGCTTTAACATGTTTATTTCAAATATCTAAAAAACTGTTCCTAACCCTTAAATTACGCACTATTTCAGCATTTGACAAGCACTTTTTATCTTTTTTTAATCAAAACTTCAAAATAGTAAAATTTGACCTTTCGTGTTTTCATCCATAGAATAGTTGAAAAATAAACCAATTGAGATTACGCCAATGAAGTAAGTTCTATTTCCATCATCAAAGTTCTTTTTTCTTTTTGATGTGCAAAATAGACTTATCTATCGTTTAGCGATTGTCATTCTAAAATTTATCTCGATCTTGCTATTTTGCATATCCTGTTTATGAGGTTTCTTATGACTCAACAGGCATGTATTGTTTCACACTTATCACTCGAATTAACCCAGCAGAAATTGTTTGACCATCTGAATTTCCAAATTCCTTTACATCAGTTTACAGGACTGATCGGACGTAATGGTCAAGGGAAATCACTACTGATGTCTCTTTTGCACGAACAAACAGCATCACAACTGCCCTATACAGGTCAAATCTCTTGGCAATGCCCACATCAACATCTTGCTCAACTCCAGCGAGTCCAAGCCAATACCATTGCTCAAGCCCTCGATATTGACAATTTATATCTATGCTTTGAACGTATTCAACAAGGGAGCGCATCATTTACGGATTACGATCTAGTCGAACATCTTTGGCACTTACCAACAGAATGGCAGCAACTTTTAGAAAGTGCAGGCTTGCCTACAGCACTAGATACCCCGACTCAAAATTTGAGTGAGGGCCAAAAACCAAACTTGCCCTTTGTCGTTTATTCCTATTGAAAGATCACTATCTGCTTTTGGATGAACCAAGCAATCATCTGGATGCCCAAGGGCGACAATGGTTAGTCGATCAAATGGTTCAACATCCTACAGGTGGGCTCATCATTAGCCATGACCGACAGCTTTTAGCGCATATACAAGGCATATTTATGCTCAATCAGTTCGGTATGCATTATTACGGTGGTAACTACGCGCTGTATCAACAACAGTATCAAGCACAAGTCGAAGCATTATCACACGCTGTATCACAAGAGAAACGTGAGCTAAAACAACTCAAGGAGCAGCAACATCAAAGCCAAATGAAAGCGCAAAAACGTAAACAAGTAGGTGAAAAAATAAGGGCTTCTGGCTCTCAAGCACCCATCTTATTAGATGCCAAGAAAGAACAATCCGAACAATCTCTTTCTCACCTACGCAAACAACAGAGTAAACAGCTTTCAGATGCAAAAGGTGAATTACAGCAGAAGCAAACCCAACTGGAGCATCTTAAAACCCAATCTTTTGAGTTTACTCATACCGCTGTTAAATCAGGAGAAATCTTACGTTGCCAGCAATTAAAACTTGCTTATGTAGAAACTAAACCTATTGATCTAGCGATAACAGCGGGAGATAAATTACATTTAAGCGGTGCAAATGGTACGGGTAAATCCACTTTACTGAAAACCATTCAAGGTTTAACTTCTCCGCTTGCTGGAGAAATTTATTGCAAAGTAAGTTCTATTTATCTGGATCAGAATCTTTCATTCCTCGATGAAAATATATCTGCTGTTGAATATTTATGTGCTATTGATCCAAATCTGACTGAGCAACAAGCACGTACACGTTTAGGAAACCTACAAATCCGTAGAGATAAGGCGCTGAGCTCTTTAAGCAATTTAAGTGGTGGCGAACGTTTAAAAGTCGCTTTACTTGCCTTGAAACAACAGACTGTTAAGCTATTACTTTTGGATGAACCAGAAAATCATCTCGATATTGAATCGCGTGAGTTACTCGCCCAAGCCATTCATTCTTTTCATGGTACAGTGATATTGGTATCGCATGATGAAAATTTTGTTAAAGAATGCGGAATCAATGAAAGTTATTTATTAAGTTAAGCTTTCGTTGCTATAGATCAGCATGGCAACAAGGCGCACCGTGCTGATTTCCGTTTAACGAACCAAACTTTGCGGCTGCAAAATAATTAGGCAAGCGCCGCAAAGAACAATGATCCCACCTGAAATATCCCAACGCGTTAGCATGACTTGATCGACATAACGCAACCACATCAGGGCAGTAAAAATATAAATCCCGCCATAGGCTGCATAAATACGACCTGATGCCGCAGGATGCAAAGTCAGCAACCAGACAAAGACTGCTAAGCTTAAAGCTGTAGGAATCCATAACCAATGCGATTTTCCTTGATTCAAAATTAAATAAGGAAAATAACAACCTAAGATTTCAGCTATTGCTGTGAAGAAAAATAACCCAAATACTTTAAGTACTTGGGTTATCGAGAAAGACAGTTCAAACATTAAGCAGGTTCAGCACTCGGGTTAATATGATCTTCAAATACTTCCAATTTTAAACCAACGTCTTTGCCATTTTCTGTTTTCACAGAAACCGCAACGTTACCACCATGCTCAGCAAGCTCACCAAATAAAATCATCTCAGCAAGCGGCTTTTTCAAATGTTCTTGAATCAGACGTTGCATTGGACGAGCACCCATCAAACGGTCATAACCATTAGCTGACAACCAATCACGAGCGCTTTGATCAACATCAAGTACCACTTGTTTCTCATCAAGTTGCGCTTGCAACTCAGTTAAGAATTTATCTACAACTGAATCGATAATCGTAGTTGGAAGTGCTTTAAATTGAATCACACCATCCAAACGGTTACGGAATTCAGGCGAGAATGCACGTTTCATTGCATCCTGATTGTCTGCGCTGTGATCTTGTTCAGTGAAACCAATACTTGCGCGAACAATACTTTCTGCACCGATGTTGGTCGTAAGAACAATGATCACATTTCTAAAATCAGACTTACGTCCGTTATTATCTGTTAAAGCACCATGATCCATGACTTGTAACAACAAGTTGAATACATCAGGATGTGCTTTTTCAATTTCATCAAGCAACAGTACGCAATGCGGATTTTTATGAATCGCATCTGTCAGCAAACCACCTTGATCATATCCAACATAGCCTGGAGGTGCACCGATCAAGCGAGAAACCGCATGGCGCTCCATATATTCAGACATATCGAAACGAACCAATTCGACACCGAGCAATTTCGCCAGTTGTTTCGTAACCTCGGTTTTACCCACACCTGTTGGGCCAGCAAAGACAAAACTTCCCACTGGTTTATCTGGTGCTTTCAATCCTGCACGAGATAATTTGATCGCTGATGCAAGTGCTGTAATCGCTTCATCTTGACCAAATACAACACGTTTAAGATCACGCTCCAGATTCTCAAGTACAGACTTGTCATCTTTAGATACGGTTTTCGGTGGAATACGCGCAATCTTAGAAACAATGTCCTCGATATTTTCAACAGAGATGGTTGTACCATCGACTTCAGCTTTCAAACGGCGTTGTGCACCAGCCTCATCAATCACGTCAATCGCTTTATCTGGTAAAAAACGATCATTGATAAATTTAGCTGATAACTCGACAGCAGCGACGAGAGCTTTATCATCGTATTCAACATGATGGAAATCTTCGAATTTGCTTTTCAAGCCACGTAAAATTTCAATCGTTTCGCCTATACTTGGTTCATTCACATCAATCTTTTGGAAACGACGAGACAAGGCATGATCTTTCTCGAATACTTGACGATACTCTTGGAAAGTTGTTGAACCAATACAACGCAAAGTACCATTCGCTAATGCAGGCTTAATTAAATTCGATGCATCCATAGTGCTGCCCATACTTGAGCCTGCACCAATGATCATATGAATTTCGTCAATGAATAAAATCGCATTCGGATTCTTTTTCAAAGCATTCAACAATTGTTTTAAACGTTTTTCAAAGTCACCACGATATTTAGTCCCCGCAACTAAAGCACCAATGTCTAAGCTATAAACTTCAGCATTCGCAAGTGGTTTCGGTGCCTTGCCGTTGACAATCAGCCAAGCTAAACCTTCCGCAATTGAGGTTTTACCTACACCCGGATCACCAACAAGCAACGGATTATTTTTACGGCGACGACATAAAATCTGAGCCGCTCGCTCAATTTCTTTTTCACGTCCAATTAAAGGATCAGTTTTGCCCTTTTGCGCTTCGATGTTTAAGTTAAGCGTATATTGGTCAAGTGGCCCAGCATTTGCTGAAGCTGCGCTTTCACCGTCAATATCTTCAACTTCTTCTTCAACTTGAATCTCATCTTTACGTGTTCCATGAGATAAATATTGTGTCAAAGTTAAACGGTTAATTTGATGACGTTTAAGTAAATAAACCGCGAACGAATCTCGCTCAGAATACATTGCAACTAAAACATCTGCCCCTTCAACCGTACGATCACCACCGCTCGATTGAACGTGGAAAATTGCACGTTGTAAAATTCGATCAAAGCTCTCTGTTGGATGAGGTGCTTGTTCACTATTATCACCAAGTTTTGGGGTATGTTGCTCTACATATTCCTCTAATTCTTTACGCAAGGTAACGATATCAGCACCACATGCTTTTAACGCATTGACTGCTGAATCATTATCAAGTAAAGCAAGCAACAAGTGCTCAACTGTCAGAAACTCATGTCTCTTTTGACGAGCCATGCTAACAGCCAAACGTAACGATACTTCTAATTGACGACTGAGCATGTAACCCCCTTATATTTTGTGCTTTATCTAAAAAGATAATATAGAATAAAGCTGGTATTAACTTGGTTTGTCTGAGGCTATAAAGCGTTATCTAGTATACGTTTACAATAACACTTTACTTCATAATCTACAGTTAGCATTACTTGAGTATCTTGGTCAAGATTGAAAACAAAGTATTGTTGTAAAATTTCGATTACAAAGAGAATAAGACTCGTCTAATCGCTCAAAAAGACAGCAAATCTATTCTTTATTTATGAAAGCGTATTAAATCTATGAAAAATTTTAATATGCTATGATCTTAGTTAAAGCCCAACAAATCATGTATAGGTTGAATATAAAAATAGTCAGTATATTGATTCATATTTTTAGAACAAAAAAATATATGTATTGATTTAGCACTTAAATCACAAAAAGAAAGATAGCTTTGCTTTCTTAATACTATTACCCACTACATATGAGCCAACCATAACGCAAAGTCTCGCACATGTGGAATGAAATTACGGAAGTGCGTTGCTTTTCTTAACGTCTTCACTCACAGCATATGAGCCATATCATGGCGCAAGGTCTTGCGCATGAGGAATGAAATTTCGCAAGTGCGTTGCTTTTCTTAACGCTTTTACTCGCAACATAGTTGCTCGTCTTGCGCAGCTAAAAAGCGTTGCTTTTTTTAACGCTGCTCAGGTTCGATCTGACACAATAATGGATGACCTTGAGATCGGGCAATGTTATTCACTTGATTCGCTTTTGTTTCTGCAATATCACGCGGATAAATACCTGCTGTTCCTTTGCCTTCATAATGAACTGTCAACATCACCTGACTTGCTTGATCAAGATTCATTCCAAAATAACTTTGTAGTACCTCAATAACAAAATCCATCGGTGTGTAATCATCATTCAGTAAAACAACAGCGTATAGTGGCGGTTTTTTTAATTCAGGTGGTGCTGTCTGAACAATGACTTCGCCATCATGATCCTCTTGCGAGTCACTTAAACGTGGATTTAAGTGCCAATCGACATATCCAGATTGATGAAAGGCATTTTTCACTTCACTTAAATTCATTTGACGTTTATATCTTCGCATATCCAGTTCTTACTAAATTTTATTGAGCATTTGCTTCAGCTTGAGGAATTTCTGATACAAAAGCAGAACTCACATCAACAGGTTGACCACGTTGCCAACTAAAGCGTTTAATCACTGGTGTAGGTGAACCAGCTAAACGAACCTCAATAAACTGAGGTGTGAAACCTTTAGGCATGGTCCAGCGCCCAGTCAACCGTTCAAAATCATCGAAATTAAAATTGGCATCTTCTAATGGTACAACCAGAACTTCTGTATCTTTAATTAACCTTAATTCAACACTACCAACAGCTCGGCGTTTATTTGGGTTTACTTGAACCAAGTCTAATTGATATTCAAAAGCATTTTCGGGTAAAGATTTAATCGCTAAATTTTGTACAGTTAAGCTAACACCACCACGTTGTCTTAAAATTTCACGATAAATGGCATTCATATTTTCAAACTGAGTTTTATCAGTATTAGCTTGATTAATACCTTTAAATAGCTCATCGGCATTACTAACCGCCATATCACGCTCTTGAACGGCAGAATTTAAACTCTTACTAACAGAATCCAAAGTGGTTTTTTGCTTTTGTAGAACATCAACAAGTTGTTCAGCATCGGCATCATAACCAACAACAGTCAAACCTTGACGATGCCCAACAGTATATCCCAACATAAAACTACTACCAATCAGTAATGTAGCAGCAATCACTAAAGGCAAATTCGTCTTGAGGAATTTATTTTTTTTAACGGAACTTTCTGGTGAAGTAGTCGGTTCAGCGTTTTCCATCATCATCTCTATCGTTATGATTTACATCAAAGCACACATTTAAATCCAAATTTAAATGTGTGTGAAGTAAAAAAGCGTTTTTTATGGTAATAAACCAATACCTTCTAAACCAGCAGCCTCATCAAAATTGAACATTAAATTCATATTTTGAATCGCTTGACCTGCTGCACCTTTCACTAAATTGTCTTGCGCAACTAATACGATCAATTTATTTGGTTGAGGTTGATATAAAGCAATACGTAGCTCATTTGCACCGCGCACACTACGTGTTTCAGGCGAACTATTTGCTGGCATTACATCAACAAAACGTTCATTCTCATAGAAACGCTCATACAATGCTTGTAGATCTATATTCTGAGCTTGCTCAGTTAAATCGACATAAATTGTACTCAACATACCACGAATCATCGGTACAAGATGTGGAACAAAAATAAGATGATTAAATTGCCCCTTTTCACCTGAAATATTTTCTAAAGCTTCAACAATTTCTGGATGATGACGATGTCCAGCGACACCATAAGCTTTAAAATTATCAGCATTTTCACTGTAAATCATGCCTAAACTAGCTTTGCGACCTGCGCCCGAAACACCAGACTTTGCATCGATGATAATACTTTGTGAATTGATCAATTTTTCTGAAGCTTTTAGTAAAGGAGCTAAACCCAACTGTACTGTTGTTGGGTAGCAACCAGGATTACCAATCACTTGAGCTGTTCTAATTTTTTCACGATTTAGTTCAGTTAAACCATAAACAGAATCAGCGAGTACACTTGGGCAGCTATGCTGCATACCATACCATTTTTCAAATTCAGTAAGATTCTGTAAACGAAAATCTGCGGCAAGGTCAATCACTTTTGTACCAGCAGTAATCAATTCTTCGGCATGTTGCATCGCTACACCGTGCGGTGTCGCAAAGAATACAACATCACATTGCTTGAGAGCATCCAAATCAAGATCAGAAAATTCAAGATCAGTATGTCCTCGTAGACTTGGGAACATATCTGAAACACGTTTTCCTGCTTCTGTTCGAGATGTTAAAACACGTACTTGGGCTTGTGGATGTCTTAATAAAAGACGCAATAATTCAACGCCTGTATATCCAGTTCCACCAACGATGCCAACAGAAATCACGTGCTCTACCTCAAACTATAAATAGTGGTTGTAGTATGGCAGTTTGACGCCATTTCTACAATCCATAACCCTATAAGTTATATAGCATTTCTAAGTTACAACTTGAGGAATTGATTTAGTATCTAGCTAAAGATAGTAAAAATATAAAATTTCTAAATACAAAAATGTAAATTTAACAACTTATTTTCACTTAACTGGTCGCTATAACATTAAAAACAGTGTAAAAGTTTTGTCAAATTGTTTTATATAAATTCAATTTTACCACTGGTCAAGAAATACTATTGAATCATCTAAGTATTCGCATAGAATAAAAACCATGCGGTAATAATAAATTTCATGGATGCTAAATTTTGGAGAGCTGGAATGCCTTCTTTGAGATCAAAACAAAGATTAAACCAATACATCAGTTTAGGCGTAAGCAGTATTTTATTGCTTAGTCCAGCTTTTTTAGTAGGTTGTGGAAGCGGTGAAAGCGAGGCACGATATGTGCCACCTACTCCAGAGGTTGTGATTCCCAAACCTAAAAACTTCGATATTAAAGTTCCGATTGAAATGCGTGATGTCGTAGTAAAAGTATATGATAATTTTGATGATTCTTTAGTCATAGAACAAAATGTTAGTACTACTTCAAATCTCAATATTACCTTACCGAAAGTACTTAATACCGATCATTTGTATAGAATTGAAATATCTACTACACCTAACTCACTAATTTATGATTTTCTCAATGGTCAATATAAAAGCTTCTCTTTAACTTTTAATGCTTTAGTAGAAGTTAATACCAGCAATTTAACGCAACCAATCTATATAACCCCAAGCTCTGAAGCAATTTATCAACGTGCTATCATAAGATCAGGTCAACTCCCTACAGACATCATTAACTCCAAACAAGTTAGTGCATTACAGCTACAATTTGCGACTAATGATGTCAATAGTGCCTTACTAAATGGCTTTTCAAATGTTGATTTACCAAACTTATCCCCAAGCACAATACTTACAATATTCAAATCAAATAACCTAACTATTGCTACCATCAATAAATATATTAATACCTATTTAAACTTTGGCTACATTCAACAATGGTCAAGCTCCAACCCTGAAAATGCATTTGTTGAATTTACTAAGAACTTAGCAATCGATTTAAAAGATGGTTATTTAGATGGAAAAAAAATACATGGAGATCCTAGTCCACTTGTTTCATTAATTGGCCCAGCCCCTGAAAATACAGATCCAAATAAAAACACTTTAATTCACATAGCAGAAAATCAAAAAAACATTAGAGATCAATATGCTGGATTATTAAAAAGTGCAGTGCTAAAACTCGCGACAAAGTATGAACAACAAACATCTAATCCAATTGGATATATACAACTTGAACAAAAAATATACTCAGGCACTGATCCGAAAATACAAGCTACAGATGTTTTCAGAGTAGCGGGAGCTGGTGACTATAGAAGAGCCGTAGGCTTTGCTATTAATAGCCCAACATCAAAATGTCTAGATTCTAATTATTTATGCCAATCAGGAGTAACCGGAATTAATACTGTCTTTAATCCAAATTTACCGTCTATTGAGTATCTAATTGGCGGTTATGAAGATAAAATTAACGATTGCAAACTAAATATCAGAGCAAACGGCGTTTTAGAACTACAAAAAGGTACTCAAATCTTCACTTCTAAGCTTGATGGGGATAGTACTGATAATTTAATACTCATCAATAATACAGGTCAAAATTACCTACTCAATAGTAGTTCTACTGACATCGACTTTAGTTTACAAAAGTACAAGTTTATTCAAATAAAACTAAATGGGAATCAAGTATTAAGTGCTAGTGCAGGCCTAGATATTCGCAAGGCACCCGATCAACTACAAACAACCCAACTTGAATGTAGCTTTATTTAATTAGATATACCACCATGCAGGCAATTGAATACTTTTTAATTGCCTGCGATTTTCGATATAACTTTCATCATATTTCGCCACTTCGCTCCAAAATCTAGCACTATGATCAAAATACTTAGTATGTGCTAATTCATGTATACACACTGATCGTACATTATGCATCGGCATTAATACCAATCCTGCATTGAGCATAATGTCATGTTTTGAACTACAACTTCCCCAACGTGTCTTTGGCTTTCTCACCGTGCATTCGCCATATTGCAAGCCCGTCTGCTCACTTATTAAGTTTAAATATTCTGGTAAAAACTGTTTCGCATATGCTAATACAGCAGCTTTTAAAGCTATTTCAGGGCTTTCATTTCGAATAAATAAAATATGTTGTTCCCAGTTAAATTTAAAAATATGACGTTGCTGTTGCTGAATAATTTGAAATGGTTGCAAATGATAAAATAAAACAAGTTGTTCAGGAAAATTGATAGTCTGATTAAATTCTTTTTGTTGCTTGCTCCATGTCTCTAATAACCATTGTTCAGACTGTTGCAGAAATTGCTGAACCTGCCGCTTTGTACAAAATATAGGGACTGTTAAACGAATACCTGTAGGTTCAACACGCAAACGCAAATTTCTCGCCCTTGCATGTCGAACTACTTTAATTTCAGGCAATTGTGTTTCAAGTGAAACTGATTGCATTACTGTGCCGTACGTTCTTCGATACCATTATTGGTCGCAACAATCGCAATGCTAGCCGCATTCAAAGCAAAAATTCCATTGGTTACCACACCTGGAATATTGTTAATGGTTTTTTCCAACTCAAGTGCGTTCAAAATATTTAAATTAAAAACATCTAAGATAACATTACCGTTATCTGTCACAACACCTTCGCGATAAACAGGATCACCACCTAAAGCAACGATTTTACGTGCTACAGCAGAACGTGCCATTGGAATCACTTCAACAGGAAGTGGAAAATCACGCCCTAATTGCTCAACCCATTTAGAATCATCCACGATACATACAAACTTCTTAGCAATTGAAGCAACGATTTTTTCACGAGTTAATGCAGCACCGCCACCTTTAATCATATGCATATGGCGATCAATTTCATCAGCACCATCGACATAGGCATCTAAACCACCAACTGAGTTCATATCAACCACTTCGATACCTATTTTTTTAAGACGTTCAGCCGTAGCTGTAGAGCTTGCGACTGCTGCCTCTAATTGTAATTCTGGCAATAGATCAATTAAAAAATTAACAGTACTTCCTGTTCCTACGCCCAAAATGCCGCCTTTAGGCAAATGTTTCAAAGCTGCTTTTGCCGCAGCTTGTTTTTTCTCATCTTGGGTTGCATATAGACTCATGACTTCACTCAACTATTTTGACATTTGCTGCAAGAAAACAGCGCAAATGCACAGGGGTTTGCTACAATGATCGCCTATTTTAAACTGTTATAGGGAAGATGAACATGCTGTCTCGTGTGGTACGACAAATTTTACAAGCAACGGTTTATGATGTTGCGATTGAAACACCGCTTGAAGCAGCTCCCCGAATTAGTCAAAAAATTAATAACAACATTCGATTTAAACGTGAAGATTTACAACCTGTCTTCTCTTTTAAGCTACGTGGTGCTTATAACCGTATTAGCCAACTTCCTAAAGATCAACTCGATCGTGGTGTGATTTGTGCATCTGCGGGTAACCATGCACAAGGTGTTGCTTTATCTGGAAAAAGATTAGGCATTCCAGCCATTATCGTCATGCCAAGCACGACACCTGACATTAAGGTGCAAGCTGTTAAAAACTTAGGTGGTCAAGTTGTTTTACACGGCGATAGTTTTGATGTTGCCAATAAATATGCAAAACAACGTGCTGAAAATGAAGGATTAGTTTTTATCCCACCTTATGACGATGAACTCGTGATTGCTGGACAAGGCACAATTGCGAATGAATTATTACGTCAATGGCGTGATGTGGAATATGTTTTTGTTGCTGTTGGCGGCGGTGGTTTGATTGCTGGTGTTGCAGCTTATTTAGGTGAAGTTGCGCCACACGTCAAAGTCATTGGTGTTGAATACGAAGAATCTGCCTGTTTAAAAGCTGCTCTTGAATCCAATGAGCGTGTGATTTTACCTCATGTTGGCTTGTTTGCCGATGGCACAGCAGTTGCACAAATTGGTGAATTACCTTTTGAAATGATCCGTTTATCTAAGTCAGATAATTCAGGCCCAATCGTTGATCCTAACATTGTTACCGTAAATACAGATGAAATCTGTGCCGCAATCAAAGATACCTATGATGAAAATCGCAGTATCGTTGAACCATCAGGGGCGATGGCCTTAGCAGGTATTAAAAAATACGTTACCGAACATCAGCTCACTGGAAAGAACATGGTTTCAATCGTTTGCGGCGCAAACATGAACTTTGACCGTCTTCGCTATATTGCCGAACGCACTGAATTGGGTGAACGCAAAGAGGCAATTTATGCAGTCACGATTCCTGAGCAAAAAGGCGCATTTCTTAATTTCTGCCGCGCCCTACAAGGTCGTAACATTACTGAATTTAACTATCGTGCCAGTGACGACAGCCAAGCTCAGGTTTTCGTTGGAATTAGTTTGAAAGGTGGTGAAGTTGAACGTCACGAAATCTATGAATTACTCAAGCAACAATATGATGTCGATGATTTATCCGATGATGAAGTTGCGAAACTGCATATTCGTTATTTGATTGGTGGTCATGCCAACCTTGAAAATGAACGTTTATTTCGTGTTGAATTTCCTGAGCGTCCAGGTGCTTTATTAATGTTCTTGGAGCGTCTAGGTCCAACGCATAACATCACCCTATTCCATTATCGCAATCATGGTGCAGCCGAAGGTCGTGTACTTGTTGGCTTACAGGCCACTGATGCCAAACAAAATCCAGATGGTTTAGTCGAAACCTTAGAGAAAATTACTTATCCATATGCTGAAATCAGCAACAATATTGGATATAAGCGTTTCCTTAAATAATCCACCTAACGAAATAAAGCTGACATGATGTCGGCTTTATTTTTATAGAAGTAATATTGATTTATTTACAGTCAATTGGGTGCACGGAATTTAATAAAATTTTAAATTAAATACCACATACTTAGCTATGCAGCGCGAAAAAAACAGGTCTGAAATGAAATTAAATAATATTTTAAAAATTGATGAGACAATTAAAGAAAGATTTAAAAGACTTGAATTTTTAAGTGCTTGGGGTAAAGTTAATACTCTTAGCTTTTACGTTGATAGTATTACAATAAATAAGGTGGATCATTACTTAAGTGGAAATGAGTGGGAAAATGTAACTATAGATGCTGCCAATCAATTGAGTGCAGAAGTGTTAAATAAAAATAGAGAAATATTTTCGTTATGGAATCAATACTCTAGTGATGCACGAGAATTTGTTAAAAATGAGTTAATTGGAAGTTTTTCTTTGAATTTTTCGAAGGATATTATTGATTGTATTAGGTGGGATATAATACATTTGGTATTATATTCTCAGTATCGGCTCTCATTGAATATAGATATTATTCCTTTTTATGAGAAAATGTTTCTAATTTATGAAAGTGGACATTTTCCATGTGGTTGGGTGGATGGAAAATATCCTGATGGAAACTTTATAGTGGTGTAGATGTTATGAGTGATCTTTTAATATATCGTGAAAATAATATATTAATCGTAAATGAAATATTAGAATTGCTGAATATAGATTTATCAGACACTAGTGAATTGGAAAGACAAGTTTTAGCTTGTTTTGCATTTGGTGTTTTATATGCAACTGGTAAGGAAAAAGGGTTCGAACCTGCTCAAATTCATGCATTATCTATCGTAAATCTACAAGATTCTTTTAACTATAGCGTTGAGCAGGCGGCTGATTTTTCAGGTTTTTTGGTTGATGTGGCTTCGGATGAGAAATTACATAAATTCATGAATGCTATTATACATTGTGGTATTAATGGTTATTATCAATTGAATAATAGGAATTATATTGCATTGACAGAGAATATAAGAAATATATTAAGTGAGATTAAGAAGGGTTAAGCTTTTTTGTTCTATCTGCTATACGGCGCGTAGATATTTCAACTCAAACAAAATCATTACAATCAGATCGACTGATCCATCTTAAAATGAAATGGTTTAGTCGAGACTTTAGAGAAAATCACATATCCATATGCTGAAATTAGCAACAATATTGGATATAAGCGTTTCCTTAAATAATCCATTTAACGAAATAAAGCTGACATGATGTCGGCTTTATTTTTATATTTGCTCATCCCATATACTGTGTGACTATATCGTGCAAAACATAAATCACTTTTTAAATAGATACAGCCATCTCAAGAACAAATTCATGCTTTACCCTTTCCCCTGTAGAATGATCTACAGCCTTCATCTCCTCAATATAATATAAAATCTCCACCCTTTTCCCAACTTCAAACAATTGCAAATCATTCTCGTCATTAAAGAAAATCCCTTTACTAACGGTTTTCCCATCACAATCAAGCACGACATCCATAGTATCTGGTCCTTCAGACTCATCCATATCAACGATATAAATACGCCGAATTAAACCAGTTATTTTTTTGCGTGGAATCACCTCTAACTCTAGATTATTCAACCACTCAGCCGAGCCATATAAACCATACGTACCATTAAGCCCATGTGTCGGTCTTGACTGATTTAAGGTCAATGCTTGAACAGCCTTAACATGTTTAGGATTCTGCTCAATCTTAACTCTCACGTGATAAACCAATTTCATTGGTTTCATGAAGTCTTGTTCATTCAACAGCATAATACACCTTACTTTAACGACACCTTTCAGCTTTTAACATTATCTCGTTCCACGCTTTGCTGTGGAATATCAAACTGGTTATATGTTTATACCTAGAACATATTTGCTCAATACAATTAAATTCCTAACCAAATTCCTTGTAATTTTTATTTTGTCATAACAATAACAAATGTAGATCTTCCAACTCAAACAAAATCATTACAAACAGATCAATTGATCCATCTTAAAATGAATAAAAAGACATTTTTATCATTTAGTTAAGGATAGTTATGGCACAGTTTGCAGTCATTGGTTTAGGTAGTTTTGGTGCAACTGTCGCATTAGAACTCACTAAACTCAATCATGATGTGATTGGGATTGATACCATCAAACGTAACGTAGAAAGTTTGGCTGATCGCATTACTCATGCCGTTATAGCAGATGCAACAGATGAGCATGTTTTAGAAGAACTCAACATCCAAAATTGTGATGCCGTCGTGGTTGCGATTGGTGAAGATATTGAAGCAAGTATTCTTTGTGTACTTAATCTTAAAAATTTAGGTGTTGAAAAAATATTAGTTAAAGCCAAAACAAAAGCACACCATACAATTTTATCTCACCTAAATATCACCAAAATCATTCATCCCGAAGAGGATATGGGTGTACGTGTTGCTCAAGCACTGAATTATCCAATGGTCAGCCGTTATATGGCTTTGGATGATGATCATTATATTGTCAAAGTTCCTGTACAAGAAAAACTGAATCATGTGAATTTATCAGGCATCTTAAAACAAGAACCCAATATCAAACTTTTATTACTTAAACGTGATCAACAAATTCTATATGAAACCGATGTGAATTTTACTCTACAGGCTGGCGATGTGCTTATTTTAGAAGGCTCGCTCAGCCATCTCCGAAAGCTCTCAGGATGTTTTGTATAAAATGACTATAAAAATAAATACACAAAAGATCTTTAACCTAAGTCCACCGTCTTTATTAGCAATTGGGTTTCTGAGTTTCATTATCATCGGAACATTATTACTCAAACTCCCCATCGCCAATAAAGGCAATTTGAGCTGGATGGATGCCTTATTTACAGCAACATCGGCTGTAACCATTACAGGTTTATCTGTAGTGAATTTAAACGAATCTTTTAATCATTTCGGTCAATTCATTATCTTATTATTGATTCAGTCTGGTGGTTTAGGTTTTATGACCTTCGCAATTTTGGCAGCCTTAAGTCTAGCGCCTAAACTTGGACTCAAACAACAAATGATGGCGCAAGATAGCTTAGGTCAAACGAGCTTGTCCAAAGTTACCTTTGTGGCAAAAGGCGTAGTAATTTATACGCTTTTCTTTGAACTCATCGGCGTCATTATATTAAGTACATCTTTTATACCGATCTATGGCTTTGACCGTGGGCTGTATTATTCGATTTTTTATAGTATCTCTGCATTCAATAATGCAGGGTTTTCGCTATTCAATAACAGCTTAATAAATTTTCAAGGTCATTATTTAATCTGTTTAACCATTAGCACGCTATATACATTGGGTGGAATTGGTTTTCTTGTTTTAATTGATATAAAACAAAATAAACGTTGGAGTAAACTTACACCGAATAGCAAGCTAATCCTCAGTGCAATCGCGACACTAAATATTGTGGCTTTTATTTTGATTTGGCTTTTAGAAGCCAATAATCCACTTACTTTAGGTTCAATGAATATTGGTGAACAAGCCATGAATGCTTGGTTCCAAGCGACAGTACCTCGTTCATCTGGGTTTAACACCATTGATACAGGCGCAATGGAACACAGTACAACACTTCTCACGATGCTATTGATGTTTATTGGTGGCGGTTCACTGAGTACCGCAGGCGGTATTAAAGTCGGTACATTTGTCATCTTACTGCTCTGCGTCATTTCCTTTTTGCGGCGCAATGAAGAAATCCGCATCTTTAATCACTCTATTTCCCAAGAAACCACCTATAAAGCGCTTGCCGTCGCAGCAATTACAGGCATGCTGATTTTTGTCGGCTGCTTTACCCTTTTTCTTTTGGAGCCTAAACAGGATGTCTTAGATCTGATGTTTGAAGTGGTTTCTGCGGCATGTACGGTTGGTTTATCTCGAGGTGTAACAGGCGAACTACATGATGGTAGCCTATTTGTGCTGAGTCTATTGATGTATACAGGTCGTCTTGGACCATTAACCCTTGCCTACTTGATTGCTACACCAAAGAAAAGTCGTTTAAAACATGCCAATGCTAATATTCAAATTGGATAATCACCTAACGGCTGCTCAACCACAATCACCTGCCGACAAATTCCATCGGCTTGGCGTTGTTGTTCAAACGTACTTTTTGACATCACTTCAAAGTGATCACAGAAACTAATCTCTTGTTCATCAATTGAATAAATCAAAGATTGGTTTCCCACACCCTGTAGGGTGTCATAAAATACGATAACAAAGTGACCATTTTCAAATACCTGTTGAATCTCGGAATAAGTCAAAGCAGCCTGAATCGGAATCTGAAGACCTTGGGCATCCAAATAACTTTGCTTTTCTTTCTCATCAATATTCGGATCAGGGTCAGTATACAATGACACTTCAAAGCCTAATTTTTTCAGTGCCACAGCCAAAGCAATTGTAAAAGTTCCCTCCTGATGATCATGTCGACACAATCGAATTAGATCAGCAATATCAATACTTGTTTGATATTGCTTTAAAATCAACCAAACGGCGAAAACTCCACAATTTGCTTCAAGCTGCAACAATGGCTCTGGAATATTTAAACTCATTTAATACCAATTCATCAAAGACACACCTAAACCAGCGTAAGTTGCACGATGGTTATAATCAATCAGGCTCTCACCATAACCATCAAACAACTGCAAATGTCCGCGCAATTTGCCTTTAATCGGGAAAGCCCAATCAAATTGAACAGCACCATGCGAACGATCACCACCTTTTAATGAATGACGCAGCATGAGAGAAAATTCATTTGCATTATGACGATAAAATGCAGTTAAATCGCCACGTCCCATATAATCTTTAATATCAGGATTATTATCGTCTTTGGCATCTTCTTCTACTCGATACCACGGACGTAACATCAATGCAAAATTATCTTTTTCAAAGCCTAGATTGAAAATAACGCGGTTCCAACTACGTGATAAAGGATCAGAACGACCATTAGATTGATGATTTAAAGTTACACCAAGTAAACGCGCATTTAGACCGAGAATTTCATAGTTTGTTCTAAACATCAAACTTGCTTCAGGCTCATAATTCGTTTCACGAAATGGTCGTGATTCTTCTGAGTTATATACTTGCCATCTAGAAGATTGTGTATATCCCAACCACAAATCACCATTATTCCCGAAAATATTTTCCAACGCTTTAGTTTTCAGTGAAAGTTGAAATTTAGCTTCACTTGATGTTAGTTCTTGTTTATCTGTTACCGTATTTTGAGGATTTGGGCTACTAGGAAATTCATTCTTATCGCTGGTCCAAAATGCAGGCAGCAAATAAACGGGTTGATAAGCACGAATATTCCACACACCCAGTTTACTTTCTTCAGAAAGTTCCCAACGGCGATCTAACAATGAAATATTTGGATCAAATTTAGGCGCAGCACCTAAGATGTGCAAATCACTTACTTTTTGAACAACCTTATCACGCAAATTTGTAGGTTCAGCTTTTTCATTTTTGTTTTCTACCGATGGAGCAGCTACTGCAATGATTGGTTCGGCTGCTTGAACTTGTGGTGGGATGACTGTTGGTGCTTTAAAAAGACTGTCATAACAAGCCAAACGATCCGCATTTGAAGCCAATGCAACACAAGCCTCTACTGTTGCAGGTGCTGCAGGTATAGTTGTCTGCGCATTGACCATAGAACTAGCCAAAGCGCTCAGTGTCATAACGACACCAAGCTCCAAATGACCCCGCTCAAAAGATTTGAACGCCATAGATATCTCCAACTTTTTATTTTAATTAACTTGCTGAATATTAAATCCAAGTGCTTGTAGCTCATCACGTTTAGCAAATGGCGCAACGACTGCTTTTACTGGTTTTTGTTCCAATAAATATTGTTTTGCAACACGCTGCAAATCTTCCAAACTCACACTTAATAAGCGCTCACGTAAAACTCTACGGAATTTTGGCGTACGTGCGTGCAATAATGCATAACAAGCAGTAATTGCTTCGCCAGCAGGTGAACCAGGTTTGTCCATACCTGCGACTAATCCAAGAATTGCCTCTTCAAGTTGATATGGTTGCTGTTCAACGTTAAATAACCATTGCACACTTGCTTCAAAATCATTAAATGTTTCAACTAAGCGTGGATCGCGATAACTATAAAAACGGAATGAACAAGCATTACCATCGTAGCTTGCCCCACCACCATAAGCACCACCCTTTTCACGGATCGCGCTATGTAAGAAACCATTACGCAGATATGCAGCCAATACCATCAATGGTGCTGCATCTGCATGTGCAACATCAACGGCTTGATAAGCAGAGCAGCAGAATTGAACATTCGTCTGAATGAGCCAAGCTTCATCATTCTCTGTATTGATTTGCTCAACTTGGGTTAAGCTTACAGGTGATTTATCGACAGCCAATTTATCCCAAACGTTTTGAATCTCTTCAACTAAACGATCCGATTGATGCTCTTCACAGACCAACAAGAATTGTTTAGGTGCTTGTAATAACGTGCGATGAATCGCCTGTAGTTCCGTAATCAAGGCTTGATAAGCCTCATCATCTTGGTCAATCTTATTGACAAGATCACTCAACCAGTTCAATGCACCTAAACCTGTATTGTGATAATCACGGCGAGCCAAAGCACTCATCTGACGTGACGCAGCCTGCATCGCATAGCTATGTCCAGAACCAGACAAACGTGACTGCCAACGGGTTTTACGTTGCTGCAATAATTCGATGATACGGTCTTTTTCATCAAAACGGAGCTGTTCAAATGCAAGTTTCAACAATTGGATTGAATCTAACTTTTGCGTAAGTGATTTAGTCGTCAACGTCAACCAAGCACTGATACGATCTTTATTATCTACTTTGCTGCGTAAAGATGCTCCCATTCCCAAACCGCCACTTACAGCCGTTTGGATTTGTTGGAATTCTAAATAATCATGCTCACCTGCGCCAACCTCTCCCATCAAAATAGAAAGTAAATTGAAGTAAGGTGATTGCACGATTTCATCAGGAATTTGAATCAAGACTTGTTGATAATAAATACCGTTCGTACCTGCATGGTAAAGGTTTAAAGGCGTATCTAAACCATTACTAATAATTTCACGAAGTTGCCCTTGCACAATTTGTAAATCTGCTGGTATATCCTCCAAACCAACTTTCGGCAATAACTCAAGATCATCAGCTGTATCTTGACGTTGTTTCAGCGCTTCCGTTTTTTCCTGAATTTCGACTTTCTGAGCATCGGTTAAATTCGCAGTAATCTCAGCCAATCGTGCTTGCTCAGCTTGCTGCTCTTTGACTGATTTAGTTGCATCAGGCACTAAAGTCATTTGCACACGATGTGGATTATCCAACAAATGAATTTGAATCAAGTTAGACAACCACATTGGGTCTTTCAGTTCTTCTTTAACTTGCTCAATCGCAGCATCCACATCCCAGACATGGATTGGATCATTATGGTGAATTGCACTGCCTAAACCATTTAAAATAAGGCTTAAACCATATGGCGTACCATCACCATTGATTTCACGTTGATGCAATTCAATTTGATGCAAAATCGCATCAACCAAATCAGTATCAATCGGTTTTGATGCTGCTTCTTTCAAAATATCTAAAACACCATTTTTAAATGTTTCAGCATGTTCTTCATTCGAGCCTTGTACGCCACAATAGAACGTCATTTCAAAGTTACTATCATCAACGCCCATCAATGGGCCAGTTGATTGTGCATAACCACAGGTCTCTAAATAATGACGCAATGGTGAAGCCGAATTTTCTAATAGAATTCCTTCAACCAAACGCATACCTAAACGTAATTTAATGTCACTGGTTTCAGGGAGTAGCCATGACATCACATGATAGGTTTTATCTTTAAGCTCTTCACTATCTACGGCATAGCTTTCATTCACTTCTATTGGTGCTAATAAACGTTTTTCAGGTTTTGAATACAGCGTTGTACCCTGAGAAAACTTATGCAAAGCGAGCTTTTCAAACTGCTCTTGTAGGTCATAGGCAGTTTGATTACCAAAGGTCATAAAGACTGCATTACTTGGGTGATAATGTGTTTTATAAAAATCGACCAGTTGTTCATATGTTAAATCAGGAATGTCTTTTGGATCACCACCCGAATTATAATGATAAGTCGTTTCAGGAAATAAATGATGCGCCAACTGATGATAAAGTTGATCTGTCGGTGAACTCATCGCTCCTTTCATTTCATTGAAAACGACACCTTTATAAACGGCTTGATCATTCTCTAACTCAATGCGGATGCCTTCTTGAGCAAAATCTAAAGGGTTCAAATTTGCAGCGAATGCAGCATCTAAATACACTGACAATAAATTCTGAAAATCTTTTTTATTCTGTGTCGCAAATGGATAAGCTGTCCAATCTGCTGCTGTGAACGCATTCATAAAGGTATTTAATGAACGACGAATCATTAAAAAGAATGGGTCGCGTACAGGAAATTTTTCAGAACCACATAAAGCTGTATGCTCTAAAATATGCGCAGCGCCTTTTGAGTCCATTGGTTGCGTTCTAAAAGCCACTAAAAACACATTTTCATCATGGTTCGTAGCTAAATGGTAGTGAACTGCACCAGTTACTTTATGCTTATATTCTGAAACATGAATATCGAGTGCTTCTACATGGTGTTGACGTAATAGCTGAAACGCGGGATGAATAGTTTGAGTAATGCTTTCAGTAACATCTACAGTCATGTGATCTCCAATTTATCTATTTAAATAACACTAATTTAATATAGAGAGTCTACCGAAGAATACACATGGATATCCATGTAAATTGGTATGTTTTTGTAGAAAAATGCGCCAACCAAAATTCAACGCATTTTTTCTCTGTGATTTCATCGAATATAAAAATATTTACGTTGGATTATAAGCGAGTGTTCTGATGTTTCGACCAATATACACACCCGAGGATAACCACCAACAATACTATAGAAGCTGTAAAACGGCTCAAGTCCAGCCCTCCAGAACTGAGTGGCTTATCCAAAAAATCTCCAACTACAGCGCCCAATGGACGAGTCAATACAAAAGCAGCCCAGAATAATAAGGTTTTTGATACTCTTGTTAAAAAGTGCAGAGCAACAAGCAATAAAATCAATCCAGAAAATAAAGCAATTCCACCTGTATAACCCAAACCAGCAGTATCAGCAGACCAATCACCCAAAGCTGTTCCGAGTGTTTGTGAAAAAGTGATTGTGATCCAGTAAAACCACTCGGTACGAACATTATTGATCGTATCTGGCGAAATATTACCTTCAGATGTGTGCCATACCCATAAAGACAACAAGACCAACAACAATAATAATGAACTACCGCCGATATAACCAATCCCCAAAGACCGATCCATAAAGTCAGCCAACGTCGTTCCAACTGTTGTACTCGCAATGATCGTGAACCAGTATAGAAATGGTTGGTACGTTTTTGCACGAATCTGGCAGATAACCAACGCAATAAAAATGAAAGCAAAAATAAAAGTGCTAATCAAATAACCTAGATTAAGTGACATGGAAACAGCATCTCCAGCCGTTTCTCCAAATGTTGTGGCAAAAATTTTAGTCAACCAGAATAAAGCTGTGACTTGTGGAACTTTTGACAAAAGTTCATGTGAACTGGAAGTTGTCGCCTGAAGTATTGCCATAGAATTTCGGCTCTTTGTTCATTAAATATGTTTATTCTTGATTGGTCCGCTTAAATAAAAATTAAAACAGATGAACGCAACAATTAACTATTTAGAGCTACGCTAATTTTTTCAACAAACTACTGTAATCCTGAGCATTAGTGTAAACTTTGCTTTTTGATTTTTAATGTGATGACAAACATGGCAACTGTTGATCTTTTTGCAATTGGTAATGCGCTGATTGACCAAGAATTTAAAGTCTCAAATGAGTTCTTAACACAACAATCGTTGCAAAAAGGCACAATGCAGTTGACCGATGGCGACACTCAAGCGGCTTTATATCAACAACTACAAGATACGCAAAGCTATAAAGGTCAAGCAAGTGGCGGTTCTGCTGCAAATACAACGGTTGCCTTTGGTGCTTTAGGTGGTACAGCTTTTTATGGATGCCGTGTGGGTAATGATGACCTCGGTACAATCTATTTAAATGGCTTAAATGCGGCAGGCATTCAAACAACAACGCAATCTATCAGTGAAGGCGTAACAGGTACATGTATGGTTCTGATCAGTCCTGATTCAGAACGTACCATGCACACATATTTAGGCATTACCGCTGAATTAACTGCTGAACAAATCGACTTTGAACCATTAAAAAATGCAAAATGGCTCTACATCGAAGGTTATTTATCGACAAGTGATACTGCTCGTGTCGCGGTAAAACAAGCACGTGAACTTGCCAAAGCACATGGCGTTAAAGTCGCACTCTCACTGTCTGATCCTGCAATGGTGCAATATGCACGTCAAGGCCTAGAAGAACTCTTAGATGACGGCGTTGACTTATTATTCTGTAACGAACAAGAAGCGCTAATGTTCAGTAATACTGAAACACTTGATGCAGCTATTGAAGTTTTAAAATCAAAGAATCAACATATTGTCATCACTCAAGGTGCAAATGGCGCAATCATCATTGATCCTAAACAACAATTCCACGTTGCTGGTCGCGAAGTTCATGCCGTTGATACTAACGGTGCTGGTGACGCCTTTGCTGGTGCATTCTTATATGCCATTAACGCTGGTTTAACTTTAGAAGCTGCGGCCCAACTGGCTATTTTAATTTCTAGCGAAGTTGTTGCGCAATTTGGTCCACGCTTAGCCGTTGAAAACTATGCCAAATTATTTGAACAATTTAAAAATTCTCAACAGGAATATGCTTAAAATGGAAAAAATTTGCATGACTGAGGAAGTTCCAGATCGTGAGTCTCGTGCATATGACACCATGAAAGGAACAACAATCTTTATTACTCAGAAAGATGGTAGCTTTTACGCTTATCAAAATATTTGCCCACATTTGCAAACTGAACTTGAGTATTTAGAAAATCAATTTTTAGATCAGGATCGTGAGTATATCCAATGTTCGACTCATGGCGCATTATTCTCAGTAGAAACTGGTGAATGTGTTTCAGGACCATGTCTAGGTGAATTCCTTGAAAAAGTAAATTTGGAAGTACACTCTGATGGTGGTATTTATATTGACTAATACCTAGATCATGAATTCTGCGATGACTGAGTTTTTTTTAAATTACTACCTTATGCCATTTCACATGAGCGTAGTGGCTTTGATTTTGCTCAGCATTGCAGAAACAATTGGTATTTTTATTGGGTTACGTCCAAGTCATCTCGTAAAGAAAATGACACCAGAGTGGTTATTAAATTCACCACTATTAGATGTAAAATTCTCTAAATACCTCATTTTTGTATTTTTACTCATCAATTTTAGTTTTGCAGGTTATTTCTTAGAGCTTTCTTTTTTTGCCTTACAGCATTATTTCATCTCACCTTACTACTTATTTGTTCCTGCTTTGATTATCGACATCTTTTTTACTGTGTTTATGATCCATTGCTTAGACCAAGTGATCAGACCCAAAGTCACACATACTCACATTAACTTAGTGGGTCGATTAGCAACAATTTCTACGGGAAATGCACGTCCAGGCTTCTCTGCACAAGCACGTGTTCGCAATGAATTCGGTCAACTGTATTATGTACAAGTAGAGCCAGAATATGGTGAATTAGAGTTACAATCCCAAGTGTTGTTGATCAGTCAGAAATCTAATTCGTACTATATTGCTAAAAAAATCTCTATTTCAAATAAACTATTTACCGCAGACTGAACCCAAAATCCGTTGAAATCTAATTGAAGCGATTAGATTTTTTTCATTCATCATTAAAGTTACAATTTGTTACATAAAGAAAAAGTAAAAAACGTGTAATCACCTCTTCCATTTCTATCAACTTATTGATCTAACTTTCAGACTAAAATGAAGGATGATATTTCACATATTTTTCAAACCAAACTCTACCAATACACTAGGTTTTGTGCAGAATCCATTATAAAAATCACTTAATTGTGTAATCAATTCTTTAAATTATTGTAAATATTATATTTTTTATATTCATACTATTTTAGTTGGTTTATTTTATCTTGAATTAATTATAAACCAAACCATTTTAATCAGATTTAAAAATATAAATACAACTGTTTTAATCAACTTTTTAAATCAATTCATATTATTTTAGTTGGATAAACAAAATATTTTTAATTACTTCAATAAAAACGCTTAAGATATTGATATTAATCATTTATTTTATATAAAATATTTTAAAACCCTTAAAGGTTTATTTTTAATGAATTTTATTTAATAATGTTTTACATCTTTTTAAAATATGAGGCTAAGTTCTATGAACATGAGTTCTCAAGATTCAAATCGGAGATTAATCAGAGAAATTACGATTATTCTTATTATTAAAGTTGTGCTTCTCATGGTGATTAAACATATCTGGTTTGATGCCCCAACGATTCCAAAAGATTTTAACAATGAAGTTGCCGAGCGTATTGCTGGTGACATGTCCAAAACTCAGGAGACACGTTGATGATTTCTGAAAGCGTGGTCGATCTTTCGCGGTTCCAATTTGCAATGACCGCAATGTATCACTTTCTTTTCGTCCCTCTAACTTTAGGTCTCGCTTTTATTCTTGCCATCATGGAAACCACTTATGTGATTTCTGGCAAAGAAATTTATAAAGACATGACTAAATTTTGGGGGAAACTCTTCGGGATTAACTTTGCCTTAGGTGTAACCACTGGTTTAACCATGGAATTCCAGTTCGGTACAAACTGGGCATATTATTCTCACTATGTAGGCGACATCTTTGGTGCCCCGCTTGCAATTGAAGGCTTAATGGCTTTCTTCCTAGAATCGACTTTTATCGGTCTATTCTTCTTTGGCTGGGATCGTCTTTCTAAAGTTCAACACTTAGGTGTAACTTGGCTAGTTGCGATTGGCTCTAATATGTCAGCCTTGTGGATTCTCATCGCCAATGGTTGGATGCAAAACCCTGTTGGTGCTGCATTTAACTATGAAACCATGCGTATGGAACTTGTAGACTTCGGAGCGTTGATTTTCAACCCAGTCGCTCAAGTAAAATTTGTACATACCGTTTCTGCTGGTTATGTCACAGGTGCAGTTTTTGTACTCGCCATCTCAAGCTATTATATGCTAAAGAAACGTGATATGCCCTTTGCTCGTCGCTCTTTCGCGATTGCTGCAATTTTTGGTTTAGCTTCAACTTTCTGCGTCATTTTACTTGGTGACGAATCAGGTTATGAGCTAGGCGATGTTCAAAAAACTAAACTCGCTGCAATCGAAGCTGAATGGCACACTGAACCTGCACCTGCTGCATTTACTTTATTTGGTATTCCTAACCAGAAAGAAATGCGTACCGATTATGCAATTAAAATTCCGTATGTTATGGGGATGATTGCAACTCGCTCGACAGACAAAGAAGTTACTGGCTTACATGACTTGATGAAAGAGCATGAAATCCGTATTCGTAATGGTATGGTGGCGTATAGCGAATTAACAAAACTCCGTGCAGGCGATCAGTCCCCAGAGTTACTTGCATCATTTGAAAAAAATCAAAAAGACTTAGGCTATGGTCTGCTATTAAAGAAATATACACCGAATGTTGTTGACGCAACTGAAGAACATATCAAAGCAGCAACTAAAGATACCATTCCAAATGTCGCTGCATTGTTCTTCTCGTTCCGTGCGATGGTGGCTTCTGGTGCATTAATGTTATTACTTTTCCTACTGGCTGCATGGTCAGTCGCTAAACGTAATGCCGAAACAAAACCATGGTTACTTAAATTTGCTCTATTTGCTCTTCCACTACCATGGATTGCAATTCAAACAGGTTGGTATGTAGCTGAAGGTGGTCGTCAACCATGGTCTATTGGTGAAGTTTTACCAACACATCTATCTGCATCTTCTTTAAGCACAGGTGATGTATGGGGATCAATTATTGCACTTGCTGCGTTCTATACTGTACTGCTCATTATTGAAATGTACTTAATGATCAAATTTGCTCGTTTAGGTCCAAGTTCGTTGCACACTGGTAAATATCATTTTGAAAAACTAGCTGCAAAAACTGGGGAGGCTCAATCATGATCGAATATGAACTCCTAAAAATTATTTGGTGGGTATTGGTTGGTGTATTACTCATTGGCTTTGCCCTCACTGATGGTTTTGATATGGGCTCAATGGCGCTGATGCCATTTGTAGGTAAAACTGATTCTGAAAGACGTGCTGCAATCAATACGATTGCACCACACTGGGATGGTAACCAAGTCTGGTTTATTACCGCTGGTGGTGCACTTTTTGCCGCATGGCCAATGGTTTATGCTGTCGCTTTCTCTGGAATGTATTGGGCATTACTACTCGTTCTATTTGCGCTATTCCTCAGACCTGTTGGATTTGACTACCGTTCTAAATTAGAAAATACGCAATGGCGTACTTCTTGGGATTGGGGTCTGTGCATCGGTGGTGCTGTACCAGCACTAGTATTCGGTGTTGCATTTGGTAACTTATTTTTGGGCGTACCATTTAGCTTAGACGATACCTTACGTTCTCAATACACAGGCAGCTTCTTTGCATTATTGAATCCATTTGCGCTGATTTGCGGTATCGTGAGTTTGTCAATGTTATCTGCTCACGGCGGTGCATGGTTAATGCTTCGTACTGATGGTGATTTACATAACCGTTCGGCTAAAGCAACTCAAATTATGGCAATAGTATTCCTTATATGTTTCTTAGCGGCTGGCGCTTGGTTATTCTTTGGAAATATCTCAGGCTATAGTTATGCTACTGCTGTTAATACTAATGCTGCATTAAATCCACTTGCAAAAGAAGTTGTCACTAATACCAATCATGGTTGGTTAAACAACTATGCAACTTATCCAATTACTATTGCTGCACCGATTGTTGCAATCTTAGGTGCATTACTAGTGATCAT
Source organism: Acinetobacter sp. TR3 (assembly GCF_027105055.1). NCBI lineage: Bacteria > Pseudomonadati > Pseudomonadota > Gammaproteobacteria > Moraxellales > Moraxellaceae > Acinetobacter > Acinetobacter sp. TR3. The sequence goes on along the minus strand of NZ_CP114264.1, from coordinate 1,530,817 downwards.
TAGCGCAGCGAAACATAAAGCGGCTGTGAGTTTTACTGGTACAAGCCTGATGATTGTGGGTGCAATCTTAACCGCTGGTTTTGCATTATTCCCATTCTTATTACCATCAAGTATAGATCCAACGTCAAGCTTAACAATGTGGGATGCTGTTTCTAGTCACAAAACTCTAGGTGTAATGACTGTTGCTGCTTGTATTTTTGTTCCTCTCATTTTGATCTATACCTCTTGGTCTTATTACAAAATGTGGGGTGTCATCACTAACAAACACATTGAAGAAAATTCACATAGTTTGTACTAATGAGGAGATGTGAAATGTGGTATTTTGCATGGATTCTAGGCATTTTGATGGCATGCTTCGCAGGTGTACTCAGTGCGCTGTATATCGAACACCATCAAGATTTAGATGAGGAATAATAAAATGGCTGAAGCAATGACAACACCGAAGAATAGTAAAGCGCAAGTGCTTGCAATGACCGTTTCGTTTTTGTTGGCATTGCCGCTTGCTGCTATTTTATTGGTACACCCATCACTGATGTTAGATGCTAATGGTCACTATAACCACAGTATGCTGATGCTCGTCATGGTCGGAATTTCTGGTGGTTTTATTCATGGTGTTGGGTTTATACCAAGATTCTGGTTATGGAAATGGTTATTTAGTCCTTATATTGCATGGCCTCTGATGATCTTAGGTTATTATATTTGGATTGGTAATTAGTCCTTAACAAATCAAATAGAAAGAGGAAGCTATGCTTCCTCTTTTTTACTTCATAAGCACATTGTCATTACAAAGTAATGATGAACTATGAATAAAATTCCTATGATTCTGGTTATTGAACATCTTTTTAGTTTTTTTGGTACAAAGCTGATTGTATGGATATACACATACTCTCTGGGTTATTTACTAGAATAACTGTCAGTGGCGTAAGATAATTATTAGCAAAGAAATAAAGATAAAAAGCTTTTAAAAACCCATATGGTCTACCGCCTACCCCAATTTCATTTGTGTACTTGATATGATAAACATAAAGTTTTCTTTGTTCATTTAAGGCATCCGTTCCGTACAAACGAATAATCTCATGACGTGCTATATTTTTTAATCCTTCATCAGATTCATACTGATAGCAGCCTTTTTCCACTTCATGCATATCAGTTAATTGATAAACGTCTCTTTGACCCAACCATAAAAAATAATAAGCGATCAATAAAATACAAAGAGTGAAAATGACGATATATTTTCTTCTATTTTTCAAATTCCCCATGTTTGAACTCTCTATTTTTTATTTAACATTCCTAACTAGCCTAATCAGAAAATGATAAAAATCCTAGACTATCGTGAAGTTATCTAAAAACTTGTTAAACTTCATCAAAGCTCTAAAAACAAAACACAATAGAATACAAATTTCTTATGCAATCACTTTTTCCATTTCAATCAGCTGAATTGGTACTAATGGTTGACCAACATCAGCATCTATAGGATAAGACTCTGTACGCCCTGTGATCTGATAACCACGACGTTGATAATATGCCATCAACTCAATACGAACATCTAGAACATACATGATTAAGCGTCGAACACTCGAATAGTTCTGAGTAATATAAGTTTCAACATAGTTAAGCATTTCTCTGCCATAACCTAAATTTTGAATTGTTGGATCAATCGCAAAAGTACCTATCTCGATATAATCATCATTCAAACTTAATCCAATGCAACCAACCAAAGAACCTTGTTCATTTTCACCAACAAGTAATTCAAAATTTGATTGATTTAGCTCTATATTTAGTTGCTCTTTGGTAATACGTGTTCCATCTACAAATGCTTTTTCTGTCGTCCAACTTCGACCAGACTGAGCCCGATAAGCCAAATTGATTAATTCAACCAATTGCGCTACATCATAAATTTTTGCATTTTTAATGTTTAAAGACATTTCTATTTTATACATTCAATAAAAAACCGATGATAACATCGGTTTTTTAAAATGGGCGAGTTAATTAGTTGGTTTGACCCGCTAACCAAGCCATAAATTTTTGGCGCTCAGCTTTAGATGCTTTCTGCCACAATTCTGCTAATTGTTGATCTGTGGTTTTTGCTGTACCGATTGCCGCTACTGTTGTTACTGCTACAGGCGCAGTTGCAACTACTTGTGATGTTGTTCCTGCATAAACAGGTGCAGGTTGATTCACGGTATTGTTCTTATTTTTTTGCGTTAGATCTAGCGTACGCCCAAGTAAACTACTACCTGTAAACCAAGGCTGTACTTCATTGTTAGCACCTGTTTGCTGCACAACAAGCTGCTTGTTTTGATCATATAAAGCAACAGTTGGTTGTTCAGCATATTTTTTTGCTTCACTAAAGTTCTTTGGTGCATTTATCAACGCTAAATTATACGCTTGATTGTCTTTCAGATCCGTTGCTTGAATTGTTACAACACCTGATTTAACAATATCATGCTCACCATTTAAATGATCAAAATATTCACGATAACGCACATTGACTGTTAGATTTCCAGCATCAACCTGATAGTTATTTTTCTTAGAAGGAATTAAACCATTATTTACTTCTTGACCATTTACCGCAAGAATCACGATTTCTTCAGGTGCAGTGATTGTGACTGCTGAAAAAACTGAACTACTTAATAATAACCCGAAAGCAGCAACACCAACTCTTAAAGACATTAGACTCTTCTCGATATAAACAATTTATTAAATCGTAAGCACTATGCTCTGCGATTATGACCATTTTATGACATAAAACAAAACTGTCTATTCCAACAATTTGCCTTTTTTAAGATATATACATTAGTTTTAATGCTAAGCGCCATAGTTCTTTTGGCGAATACAAACCTTAAATAAAAAAGAGCACATTGAGTGCTCTTTTTAGTGATACGTATATTTACTTAGTTAAAAGTTTTGAAACGTGCAGCATCATCCATATAGGTTTTTTCACCAGCAGCCGCTTCAATAGAACCGAATACTAACTGGGCACGTAATTTCCAGTTTGATGGAATATCAAAAGTTTCAGCCACTTCGGCATCCACGATTGGATTATAGTGCTGTAATGATGCACCAACACCAATTTCAGATAATGCAGTCCATGTTGCGAACTGGGCAATCGCACTTGAATGTTCAGACCAAACTGGGAAGTTATCCGCATACAGTGCGAATTGCTCTTGTAAACCTTTTACAACATCTTGATCTTCATAAAATAACGCTGTACCAAAACCTGCTGAGAAACTATCAATTTTAGCACTAGTATTTGCAAATGCTTCTGCTGGAACCATTTTTCGTAAAGTTTCGCGAACAATTTCCCAAAATTTATGGTGTGATTCACCATATAAAGTTACAACACGTGAAGTTTGTGAGTTGAATGATGATGGGCTTTGTTTTACTGCTTCGCGAATTGTTTCTTCAATCGTTGCTTGGTCAACTGTAAGATTTTTACCAATTGCATAAATGGTACGACGTGATTTAATGCTATTTAGAAAGTTACTCATGTTGTTATTCCTACTATACCTTTAAGGCGTTATCTTGGATTGAATGTAGTGTATAACGATACATTTTTTAGGAATAGTCTAAAAAATATGACAGATCGTTTTATTTTTGAAACAATGCTATTTGTGAACTATAAAAAAACTCCACATTGAGTGGAGTACTTTTAACATAAACTAATTACTTATCAGTTTCAAATAATGCCGCAACAAATGATTTTGCTGAGAATGGGCGTAAATCATCAATCTTTTCACCGACACCGATATAACGAATTGGCACATGGGTACGACTCGCGATATTAAATAACACACCACCTTTCGCTGTACCATCAAGTTTAGTAATCGTAATACCCGTTAAGCCAACCGCCTCATCAAACAGTTGCACTTGGTTAATTGCATTTTGGCCTGTCCCCGCATCTACAATTAACATAATTTCATGCGGTGCAGTTGCATCAATCTTCTGCATCACACGTTTAACTTTTTTCAACTCTTCCATAAGATTTGATTTATTTTGCAAACGACCTGCTGTGTCAGCGATTAGAACATCAATACCCTTTGCACGCGCACTTTCAAAAGCATCAAAAATAACCGATGCACTATCTGCACCATGCCCCTGAGCGACAACTGGAATATCGTTACGTTCACCCCAAATTTGTAGTTGCTCAGTCGCTGCAGCACGGAAAGTATCACCCGCCGCTAGCATGACTTTTTTACCTTCACCTTGTAAACGTTTAGCCAGTTTACCAATAGTCGTCGTTTTACCTACGCCATTTACACCCACCATTAAAATCACATAAGGCGATTTATTTGGATCGATATGTAATGGTTTGACACGTGGTGCAAGTAATGCAACCAACTCTTCTTGTAATGCTTTGTAGAGCGCATGCGAATAAATTAAATCTCCACGCGCAGTTCTTTCAGTAAGATTCGCGATAATAGTTTTGGTCGCATCGACACCAATGTCGGCGATGAGTAGCTGTTCTTCAACTTCCTCTAATAACTCATCATCAATTTCTTTGCCACCAATTAAGATATTGACCATACCATCCGTAAAACTACGACGCGTTTTAGTCAAACCATCCTTCATACGACCAAAGAAACCCGTTGACTTAGCTTCTTCTGTAATAGCAGGAACAGATGTTTCTTCCACAACTACAGGTGATGGCATTTCAACAGTATTTTTTGCTACTGGCTCAATAATGGGAACATCGACAGCAGGTAAACTTGGTAATGTGACATCGTCATCTCCGATATCGGCATTTATCAAGAATTTATTTTGCATATTCGATTGCTGTTGCATGTCGATTCCTTGAGAAAAAAAGCAGCTTTTTTAAAAGATGGTCAGTCTAGCACAAATTGATTTCTTTTTCCTGACTAAGGCAAACTGTTCATTTATAAATAGAAATGAGTCGATTAAAACTTATTCATCTTCTTGCGCCATCGCTGGGTACTCTCTGATTCGACTAGATTCAAATTGATAAGCGTTCAAAAGCTTTAAATAATCTTCACGGCGAATCTGAGAATTTTCCAGTATATGTACTGCCATTTGTTGTGTTTTAGGATGACTGGCCTGCTGTGAAAACTGAAGCACTTGTTGATATTGCAAAGGATTAACAGGACGTTTCAATGCATAAAATGCAAGGATAAAAATAGAAAAAATAATGATACTGACCAAAGCATTATAAAATTGGTCAATTTTCAACCCCAATTTGGATTGTAGAACTTTATGTTTAGAAATTATAGACAGCATAATCTACCTCGAATTAGATGTAGTGTATGTGTCTAGCTCGCTTAGGACAAGTGTAGCGTTCAATAATTCACCGCCAGTAAGTTTATTGAACGCTCATATGGTATTAATCAACTCATAAGCGAACGGACAAAGGCGAAATATAAAATGAATGCAATAATCACAAGTGTCAAAAATATAGCAAACATCCCTACACCACTTTCAGCATCAGCTGGATGTAAATCATCATCATCAGCAATACGTTTCAACTCGCCGTTGTAAATATCATAAAACCGATCTTTTTGTTCAGGGCTTAAATGACTTGCGAAATCGTAAACCCTTTTGCGCTGTGCTAAACAATAGTCACCTAAGTGAATCTCCTGATGAAAGATTGCCTCATCGAGTAATTTACGATGATGATGAGCTAAAGCAATAATTTGGCTTTCTGCTGGTGGCACATCGAAATTGAAACCATCAATTACATTTAACATATTCTTCTCCTTATCTATTTCTATTATTTTCACTTTGATTTTACTTAAAAATATTTGGCAAAACTGTTTAATCGTGTAAGCTTACAAATAACATAATGACACGCAATATATTTGACAATTCAAGTAATCTTGTCATAATAACTTCATAATTCAGAGTTATAGTGACTTAAATTCAAAGTAAAGTATCTTTGAATAGAATTTGAAGTAATCATAATTAGAATAAGGAGTTATATATGATTCAACATTTTACACAACATGAACTAGAACATGTGTATGCAAATGCGGTGAATACAATTCAATCGCAAAAAAACTTTCTAGATGCAGTGAAAGAGCTTGAACAAGTGGCTCAAGCAGGTCACGGTAAAGCAGCATTATTTTTAGCGGAACTGTATTATCAAGGTTTTCGAGTAGAACGTGATTCTTTGAAAGCTCAATATTGGCAAAAGTTAGCAACAATGCAAGCATAAGAAAACGTCACTCAGGTGGCGTTTTTTAATACCTTCTTAAAACATACAACATCACGCCCTGACACGATCTAACTTGCGCCGCATCAAAGCTTTGATTTTCTCAGGTAGTGTTAACTTTAATAAAAAATATTTCTAGAGTCTTTCTGAATTGCTTTTATCTGATGCAAAGATTGAATAATCAAGATGATATTTTGACTCAAAAGAATATTTGCTTACGATTTAGATCAATTGTTTAAACATAAATGCCATATAAATTTCTTATAATTAAACATGAGTTTAAATAAAATTAGTTTACGAACATGTATCGTTTTAATAATTTCCAACCAGTATCACGTGAGTTGATGATTAAAATTTCAATTCTAAAAACAATGATGTATTGTGGCGTACTTTGGGGTTTATATCATCAAGGTTGGGCAATCAAGTCCGATCACGATGGTCATGTATTCCCATTTTGGTTGAATGGCGTACAAGCACACCGTTATGCAAAATCAAATTGGAAAAATTATAAACCACGTAAAATTACACCAAAAGATTTTCATGAATCACTCTTACCAACCTTAACGCGTTTACAAGTAGAGCCTGCTCTATTTAATTCTTCGCATCGCAAATTCAAACTTTCGACACAACAAATGCAGCATTTCTTTTTTATGCCAGAACCAGTTATGGCGTAATAAATTTGCCCACCAATCATGATGACTTTTTAGACATTCACATGAGAAAGTTATCATTGTTGCACATTTAGGGCTTTGCAATTAAAAAAAATACCGTTAAGTTAAATGAAAATGACAATACAACAGAGGTAGATAAACAATGACAATCGTTGCCCAAGTCATCAAAAATAAAGCTGTACAATCAATTTTTACAATTTCGCCAAATGCGACTGTACTTGAAGCAATCAAAATTATGGCAGATAAAGGCGTGGGAGCTTTAGTCGTTGCAGAAGATGAAAAGCTAGTTGGTATTTTCTCTGAACGTGACTACACACGTAAAGTGACGTTGATGGAGCGTTCATCAAATACAACACCTGTGTCGGATATTATGACATCTAAAGTCATCACCGTTGGTTTAAACAATACAGTTGAAGAATGCTTGCAATTAATGACCGATCGCCATTTGCGTCACTTACCTGTTTTAGATAAAGAAAAACTTGTTGGTTTTATTTCAATTGGTGACTTAGTCAAAGCTGCAATGGAAGATCAACGCGTTCTTATCGAACAACTTCAACAATATATTTCAGGCTAATGGCCGCAAAAAAGGGCAATTCAAATTGCCCTTTTTTTATTGCATGATTAATACGTCATTAGGCTGCTAAGAAGCCTTGAATTGCAGGTACAAGACGCTTCAACAATTCATCAGCTTGAGCTTGAGTCATGTTTAATGGTGGCAATAAACGTACCACTGAACCTGCCGTTACATTAATAATCAACTTATATTCATCTCGTGCAATAGCAACTAGTTCAGCACAATCTTTTGGTAACTGAATACCAATCATCATACCAAAGCCACGCACCTGTACATTTTGATCAATCAGTTGAGCTCGTAGTTGATCAACAATATAGGCTCCAACTACGGCTGCATTTTCAACGGCTTTTTCATTTTCAAGCGTATCAAGTACAGTGTAAACCACACGTGAACCAAGTACTGTACCGCCATATGTTGAACCATGGCTGCCTGCACCGAGTAAGCCTACCGCTTTACCCTGTGTCATTACTGCACCAACAGGGAAACCATTTCCTAAACCCTTCGCAGTGGTCATGACATCAGGAATAATATTGGTATGTTGATAAGCAAAGTATTTACCGGTACGTCCATTCCCTGTTTGAATTTCATCAAGCATCATTAACCAATTATGCTGATTACATAAAGCACGAACTTCCTCAAGGTAACTAAAACCCTGTGGTGCTGTATTGACACCACCTTCACCTTGAATTGGTTCAATCAGGATTGCAACGATATCTGGATGATTGATAGCTGCCTCTTGAATCGCTTCAACATCACCAAATGGCACACGAATAAAGCCTTCAACCAAAGGCGCAAAACCTTCTTGAACTTTTTTATTGCCTGTCGCAGATAAGGTCGCCAAAGTACGACCGTGAAAAGATTGTTCAGCAACAATAATTTTAGGATTACTAATGCCTTGTTTAGAACCAAATTTACGTGCAATTTTGATCGCACCTTCATTTGACTCAGCGCCACTGTTTGAGAAGAAAATTTCTTGCATTCCAGAAACTTGTGCAAGTTTTTGAGCTGCAGCAGTTTGCCAAGGAATTTCGAATAAGTTACTGGTATGCACTAAAGTTGCAGCTTGCTCAGCAATCGCTTCCGCAATCACTGGGTGTGCATGCCCTAAACCACAAACAGCAATACCTGTTAAGGCATCCAAATATTCCGCACCATCCGCTGTATATAAATACGCCCCTCGTCCTCGTACAAAGCTGATCGCTTGGCGACCATAAGTTGCCATAAGATGTGATGGTTGATCAGGTTGCACAGGAGCAAGAGTGATATTAGTCATAACAAACTCAATCTATCATTAGTTGTGGTGAAAAAAAGTTATATAAGCAAAAACTTGAGTAGATTGAAAGCTCAAACTCACATTTATATAAGAAAAATCTTTAGCAATAGCCGCAAAAGTGTTTTTCAGTATATAATTTACGGAGATTAGTTGAGGATCTATCTATGACGGAACAAGCGCGTGATACAGTAGCGTTAATTCGTGATCAAATTGCGAAACACCCTGTTTTACTTTACATGAAAGGCACTCCACAATTTCCGCAATGTGGTTTTTCTGCGCGTGCAGTTGAAGCACTTAGCCAAATTGGTCGCCCATTTGCCTATGTAAATATCTTGGAAAATCAAGATATTCGTACAACATTACCTCAAATTGCTAACTGGCCTACTTTCCCACAATTATGGGTAAACGGCGAGCTCATTGGTGGTAGCGATATCATGCTTGAAATGTTCCAAAATGGTGAGTTAAAGCCATTAGTTGAACAGTATAGCCCTGCTCCTGAAGCATAAGCTAAAAAATGAAAGCCAATCAAATGATTGGCTTTTTTATTACAATGAGTTTTAGTTTAAGCTAAAACCAACATATCGAAACATACCTTCTACCCCTAAATCGGCTTTGTAAATTTGTAGATTTGGATAGTTCGCCTGAGTGATGGTCTTATAAATATTCATACTTGGATCTTCATGAATTTCATCAACCGACTGTGGTAGAACTTCTTCAAAACGATCAGCAATAAATTCAAAACCTAAATCCATCGCCATGAATAATGTATGCTCACACGGCTGAATATACTGTTCCTGTTCCCAATCTAAAACAGCTTGATGACAATATGGACATGCAATGTTTTGAGTCGCATCGATAACGTTTATAAGTTGGTATGACATAATTTTAAAGCATAGAAAATTTGGATTTAGTTTAAAAGAATACGATCTGTGAATCCATTCGAATAACAGGGATTTAAATTATGGCAACACTTGAACAAGCGATTTCATTAGCTGCAAAACAACATGAAGGACAGGTAGATAAAGCAAATGCCCCTTATATATTACATCCATTAAGAGTCATGTTAAATGTTCCTACAATTGAACATAAAATTGTGGCAGTTTTACATGATATTTTAGAAGATACAGAAACAACGATTGAAGATTTATACCAATTCGGTTTTCAACCGCATATCATTGACGCAATCGTCGCACTCACTAAAAAACAAGGAGAAACTCGTCTAGAAGCAGCTCAACGAGCGCGACAAAACCCAATCGCACATGTTGTTAAATTAGCAGATATCAATGACAATATGGACTTATCTCGCATTCAATCACCAACAGTCAAAGATTTTAAGCGTTTGAAAGAATATCAACAGGTTCGAGATTTATTATTCCAAAATGTTTAATAATCTCTTTTATAATGATTCACCCTAATCACAAAGCTGGAGTTTATAGCGTAATGCTAACGGATTTAGATGATTTTTATTGCTTTGCCCTTGTTGTCGAACATGGTGGTTTTAGTGCGGCTGAAAGAGCAACTGATATTCCTAAATCCAAATTAAGTCGCAGAGTTTACAATCTCGAAGAACAGCTGGGTGTACGCTTAATTCAACGTAGTTCACGACACTTTGCCGTTACTGATATTGGTATGGATGTTTATCGTCACGCTCAAGTGATGATGAATGCTGCTCAAGCTGCACATGATGTTGTCAATCACTTAAGTAGTGAACCTCGTGGTGTAATTAAAGTCAGTGTTCCTGTTGATATTGCACAAAATCAAATGGCGAAAATATTACCGAACTTTTTAAAGAAGTACCCTGAAGTTCGGGTTCAAATGATGGTAAGCAATCGCAGAATTGATGTAATCAACGAAGGCGTTGATCTCGCCTTACGTGTTCGCTCTAAGCTAGACGATGACCCTAATTTAGTTTTGCGTCAGTTTACAGCAATTGAGCAACGTCTATTTGCTAGTCAAGCTTATTTAAATGAATTCGGTCATTTAACAACGCCAGAACAATTATCTGAGCATCGTATTATCAGTATGTCTGAAGAACACCTAGATCAACACTTTTTATTATTTGGACCTGAAAATCAACAAAAGAAAATTAAAGTAAATCCTGTCATTATGGGTTCGAATTTGTTGATGCTCGCGGAATTGGCAAGTCAAAATTGTGGAATTGCTTTATTACCAGATAGTATTGCACAAGATTTCACAAAATCAGGGCAATTGGTCAAAGTTTTACCTGAATGGACTGCCCCACATGGTATTTTCCATGCCGTTTATCCGTCACGTAGAGGGCTATTACCCGCTGTACGAGTCTTTATCGATTATTTAGTAGAACAATTAACAGAATCACCGAATAAAAAAAGAGCTTGAATCATTCAAGCTCTTTTTAAAATACATTACACCGCTGGATAGTGTCCTGTTCCATTTGGCCAAGGCGTTAACAACTCAAAACCATCATCAGTAACAACAACCATATGTTCCCATTGCGCTGATAAGGACTTATCTTGTGTCACCACAGTCCATCCGTCATTCAGTTCTTTCACATGTCGTTTACCAGCATTCACCATCGGTTCAATCGTAAATACCATGCCCTTTTTCAAAGTCATGCCTTGTCCTTTTTGACCATAATGCAAAATATTTGGCTGTTCATGATAGATACGACCAATACCATGACCGCAATATTCTCGGACGATACTATAACCTTCACGTTGCGCAACGGATTGAATTGCATAACCAATATCACCGAGTGTCGCACCCGGTTTCACCGTATGAATCCCTGCAAGCATGGCTTCATAAGTCGTTTCCACCAGTTTCTTGGCTTCTGGACTCGGCTCACCCACAAAATACATGCGGCTGGTATCCCCAAAATAACCATCTTTGATTACAGCAACATCAATATTTAATATATCGCCTTCTTGCAAAATTTTCTTCGCGGAAGGAATTGCATGACACACTTCTTCATTGACTGAGATACATGTCGTCTTGGTAAAACCGTGATAGCCCACATTGGCTGGAATCACCTGCAACGTATTTACGATATAGTCGTTGCAAATATCGTCTAAATATTCAGTTGAAACGCCAGGCTTAATATAATCACCAATCATTTCTAATACTTGTGCCGCTAAACGTCCTGAGATACGTAATTTCTCAATATCTTGCTCAGATTTAATCGTCACAGTAGAAGCTCTCATTCGAGATTTTCCTTATTTAAATATAGGTTAATGCAACATGCAGATTCATTTTTGTACTGCATCTCGTATTTCAACAGTTGTACGCTGTCGTACAGAAATCTTCAATCGTTTTAAGATTGAACGGTTGTTATTATTTTACATTTAATTTCAATCAGCATCATAGTAAAAAAGTATAAAGGGCTATATTTTTTACTTTTAAAATCTTTTCAATAAATTAAGTTTACCAATGCTAATCATATGATTTTAATCAGTTCTTATTAGACAAAAATAAACTAAATTTCACATAAAATTAGTTTCAAATGACTACAATTTTGTTCTAGAATCCGCACTTTTATTTTATACCTCCCTTTTATGAACCATCTTCGTACAGGAGATATTGTTGCCCTTGGTTTTATGACCTTTGCACTCTTCATCGGTGCTGGCAATATTATCTTCCCCCCTATTGTTGCACAACAAGCAGGTGAGCATGTTTGGCTCGCTGCTTTTGGATTCTTAATTACAGCAGTCGGTCTACCTGTAATTACCATTATGGCTTTGTCTCGTATGCAAGGCTCTATTGAGATTATCAGCTCACCACTTGGACGCTTTTTTAGCCTACTCCTCACGATTGTTTGTTATTTGTCTGTTGGACCATTATTTGCCACACCACGTACTGCAACTGTTTCTTATGAAATAGGATTTGCTCCATATTTTGGTACATCAAATAGCAGCCTAATGATTTATAGTGTTATTTATTTTACACTTGTCACTGCGATCTCGCTTTATCCGAATAAATTGTTAGATACAGTAGGTCACGTCTTAGCTCCTTTAAAAATTGCTGCTCTAGCGGTTCTTGGTATTGCAGCAATCCTTATCCCTACTGGCTATATTTCTCCACCAATCCATAAGTATGTGACTAGTCCTGTTTCTGAAGGCTTCGTAAACGGCTATTTAACTATGGATACTTTGGGTGCTTTAGTCTTCGGTATTGTGATTATTCAAGCGATTCAGTCTCGTGGAGTGACAGATTCAAAGCTAATCACCAAATATGCGATTATCGCGAGTTTAATTGCTGGCGTAGGTTTAACACTAGTATATATCAGCCTATTTAAACTTGGATTAGGTAGCCATGAAGTTGCGGCGAATGCGGCGAATGGTGCTGTGATTCTGCATGCTTATGTACAACACGCTTTCGGTGATCTAGGTTCGTTGTTTTTAGCTGGTTTGATTTTTCTAGCCTGTACGGTAACTGCAATTGGCCTTACCTGTGCATGCGCAGAATACTTCACTGAATTAACAGGCTTACCGTATAAATTATTAGTTTTTATCTTAATTGGATTTTCATTATTAATTTCTAATTTAGGTTTAACAAAACTAATTGCATTCTCTGTTCCAGTGTTAAGTGCAATTTATCCACCAGCGATTGTTGTGATTATGATGAGTTTCTTCTGGAAATATTGGAATAAACCTTCAACTGTCGTGAGCTCTGTTACTGCTGTTGCTTTTCTTTTTGGCATTATCGAAGCACTCAAAGCGGCTGGATTCTCTGAACAACTCCCTAAATTCATTAATAATTTACCGTTGAATGAACAGAACCTTGCTTGGTTATTGCCTTCATTGGTTGTACTCGTTATCGCAATTGCTGTAGATCGATTCTCTAGCAATACTGCTTCTCAAAATTAAAATGATTTGTCGTTAAAATGATGTTTTACCCAAACATAATTTTAGCTATACAAAAAATGTTCTTTTATCCAACTTACATTTTTTGTTTACGACAAATTATTTTTTATCTTATTTGTATCTACCTCTACCCGTATTATTCACACTGTATTTGATCTGAGTCACAAAAGCATCTTTTCAGCAACTTTTTCAAATTGTAAAAAAATCACACTACTATTCATAATAAAAATAACCTCAATACACCCAAAAAATATTCAATCTACATAGAAATCAATACATTCGTGAATTTATTTAAAAAATAGTCAAATTAGCTATTGAAATACTGAAAAAATCAAAGTACAACTTTAATATTAATTCTGACAAAAACGATTAGGTTTTGTCATCACTACTCAAGGAGGGATGGAGATGTTCTCATTACATTTCAACAAGCAAGTCTTCATTGACACTCTAAAGACCAATGATTCCATCGTATATGCAATTACGACATTTGCCTTAATGGCGACGCTGTTATTGCAAGGCACTATTAAGGGTAACTTAAAACCTGAATATTTTGCATACGCTTTAATCGTGTCTTTAGCCTTTTGTACGTGGGGGATTATTGATCGAAAGTTTCGACAGATAAGTGCTGAGCGCCAAAAGAATTTTTAATATAAGAAATGGATGAGTAATCATCCATTTTTCTAACTGGTAAATTTTAAGATTGTTCCTAATAATAATACTGCTGTAGCACCTAATTCGACTATTATTAAATTCAACATTAAAAATGTCATACACCATCTTGGAATCGACCACTGCCCTAACTTATGCGGTTGCTTAAACTGATTCGTTGTATCTTTTAACATTCCATGAATGATATAGACCAAAATCGACATTGAGAAAAAGAATAAATTCGCCACAACGCAAAATAGACTCAAACTATCCGATAAACTTGTAAAATAACTTAATGCAGCCAAGATTAAACTTGCAGCGGCATAAAGCAAACTACTGCGATGTGCAATATCGACATAATAATGTGCGCGTGCAAGCTCTGTATTTCTAATTTGATAATACTTCCAAACGCCAGTTAGCATCCCTACCCAAAGAAATATTCCACTAAAAATGATCGCCAATTTGGTTGCACTCGTTAAAATTAACATTCCCTTTTCCCCAAATGGTTTTTCCCAAAATAGCTATATTACATAAAATTTGACTTTTAAGTCATTTTTTAAACGAGTTTCTTTTTAGAACTTGTATAGACTGGAAATATGTCTAGACAAGAGTATTGCTCAAATGACTACATTTGAATCATTTTGGATCAGTTGTAAAGATGGTTACCAACTTGCAGCACAGTATTATCCAGCAAGTGATGCCACTAAACCATTTCCGATTCTAATTTGTCCAGCAACAGGTATTACCAAAGGTTTTTATCACTCATTTGCTGAATGGTTAAATCAACAAGGCTATAAGGTCTTAAGTTTTGACTTTAGAGGAATAGGTCAATCTTTACATGGGCCACTTAAAAATTCGAATGCCAGTATCAATGATTGGGGTTTATTAGATATCCCAGCAGCCATCGAAACCCTCTTGAATCGCGCTCAAGCTAAACAAGTGATTATTTTGGGACATAGTGCTGGTGGTCAATTACTTGGAATCAATCCTGACCATCAAAAAGTTGCTAAAGTTGTCGCAATCGCTGGTTCAACGGGTTATGTAAAAGGCTTAAAAGGAAAAACTAAACTTCTTGCTCCATTAATGTTTAATGTCATTTTTCCAGTATCCAGTGCTATTAAAGGATACGGCGCAACACAATTTATTGGTATGGGTGAAAATTTACCTAAAAATGTAGCAAAACAATGGGCTGAATTTTGCAGTCAACCTGGTTATGTCATGAATGCAATTGGTAAAAGTATTTTTGCTGATTATCACCAAGAGATTGTCTGTCAGATTACATCAATTTGGGCAAGTGATGATGAAATCGCAACACAGGTAAATGTTAAAGATTTACTCAGACTTTATCCTAATGCTCAAACCAATTTGATTGAATTGAAACCACAACAATATGGTTACAAACAAATTGGACATATGCTGATGTTCAAAAAATCACATCAGAAATTATGGCCAGTATTAGAAAAAGAATTGAGAATGTAATCCCTAAACTCACAGTTTTACCCTTTTGCGCATCTAAATTTGCAATCCTATTGAGATGCGCCTTTTTAATTTACAATTATTTACATAAACCATAAATGACATAACTAAGTAGAAGTTTTTTACAATGAATTATTTTTTAACAATATAAAATTAAATAATAAAACTACATTTGTATTCTTTTTAAGCAGATTAGTTAACTAATAGTGATTAAATGTGATAAAGAATGTATTTATTCAACTTTTTTAGCAGCACTATGAATTTTAATTTTTAACCAAATTTTAAATTCAAATATATGTATTTAATTTGTTTTTTTAATTATTTTATTTTACAAATGTAATAATTTCACGATTATATGACATTTTAGACAGAATCTTTTAGAAAAAAGTCACGTCATAATTTGTATTTATTTTCTACAATACATTTGTTCTACAAATAAGCTACAATGCAACACTGTAGAAATACAATTGGGGTAAAATGGATAGGTAAGACCATCATTAATAACAGTTTTATGTAGTTTACATGATGATACCCCTATCTTAAGCAAAGATGGTTATACAACCATTTTTAGGAAGATTTGTTATAAACGGAATGTTAGAAAAATTAGATTTCATCATTTTTCTAGCGTATAAATTGTAGACATTTCATGGAATCTCGGAGTTGCATCTAATAACTCTGTGTAACAAGCATAGGAAATAACTTAATGCCTAAAAAATATGCGCGTTTTTTACCTACATCAGAAACATTTAACTTAGAAGACTTTCCTTATTTCTGGATTTCTCAAGTAAATGCACAGTACGTTCAAAATATCGATAACGTACTTAAGAAGTATGGTTTAGACAACTCTCGCCGTCGTATTTTAATTGCATTGAATGTCAAGCCACATGCAAGCGTTTCTGAACTTTCAGACATGGTGATTTCTAAAATGTCTACAACGACCAAGATCGTATATCGCCTTAAAGATGAGGGATATATTGAAACTTATTCATGTAAAGAAGATGGTCGTATTACCCGCGTTTATCTTACTGATAAGGGTAAAGAAATGATCACTAAAATTAATGATTTAACTTCTGTAATCTTAGAGCAATCATTTGATGGATTAACGCCGTTGCAAATCGAAAAGACGATGGAAATTTTAAAACATATGTTTAAAAATCTTGCTCGTTGATTAATAAAATATATAAAAAGGTTTCTTGTTAGAAACCTTTTTTATTTAGAAAAGATCAAACATATTTAACTGAGGTGTTTGTTTTGCTATTTTTGCCTTAGGTACATGTGAACATTCAAACTCTTCTACTGGAAATCCCTGCATAAATTGAATCATTTGAAGTGGTTGTTTTAAACTCAGCCAATCATCAAGACGATCATGGGGAATGATGACAACTGATCGTTTTACATCACCAGGTTCGTGAAACTCTTTCATCATCGGATGGTCTATTGCATCCATCGTAAGCATCGCTGCGGAACGAATAATTTCATTCTCGATTTTGCAAATTTCATAAAGTGCTGCAATATAAAATGCTTTGCCATCTTTACGCCGTACGCCCCATCGTTGTGGTTTATTTTCAATATATTTACTTTCATAAAACTCAGTGACTGGAATTATAGCGAACTTGCATTTATAAGCTGCCTCCTGAAAGCTTGGTTTCTCAAAAATGGTCTCATGTCTAGCATTATAAGCACGTTTAGAGCTGTTAATATCCTCTGCCCATTTCGGCACTAAACCAAATAATACTTCTCGCCACTCCAATCCATGTTCAGATTTAAATAATAATGGTGTTTTATAACTTGGATAAATCTCATCAATATAGTCAAATGGAATAAGTGGCAGCTCTAGCTGCTTTAATTGCTCTAATGTTATTAGTTTGTAGTTAGCACACATGAATATCAAATATTAGTGAAGCTTAAGGCATATCTTAACGATATAGTTCAGGTTCTCTACTACCATACTCAATTTTTTTACCATTTTGGTCATAATGATATAAAAACCTATTCACATCACCGCCATTATCTTCATCCTCATATACATGATAATATAGAAATTCATCATTACCATTATACCAAGTACATTTTAGATTCTTTATGCCTCCTTCTTCGATCAACTGAGAGGTTAATTTACAAACTTTCTTTAATTCACCATTAACTAATTTATAGTCTTCAAATACAATTTTTTCATTTGGACTCTCTTGCTCATAGTAATAATACTGCCTATATCCAAGTACTGTTTGTGAATCTCCAGAATACCTAACTGTCGTTAATACTTGTTTTTTCTTAGTAAACTCTGAAAGCTCTTCTTCAATCAATTTACCATGACAATCAAAATAAGCGACTCGAAATGCAATATAATCTTCATCTCTATAATAAATAGTTTTTCTACCATCTTTATGTTCAAAAACTTCTAATTTGATCAAGTTTCATTCCTTTTTATATAAAAACAAAAACCTTTCAAATTGAAAGGTCTTTGTAAGATTCAAGTAACTAATCGAGATTAGTCACCTGTATAACCTTTTAATTTTAAACGTGCAGCGTGTAACAATGGCTCTGTATAACCAGATGGTTGCTCAGCGCCTTTGAAGATCAAATCAGCAGCAGCTTGGAATGCGATACCATCGAAGTTTGGTGCCATCGGTGTATAAAGTGGATCATTGGCATTTTGCTGATCAACAATCACAGCCATACGTTTAAGCACTTCTTCAACTTGTTCTTTCGTTACGATACCGTGACGCAACCAGTTTGCAACATGCTGAGAAGAAATACGTAAAGTTGCACGATCTTCCATTAAACCAACGTTATTGATGTCTGGAACTTTAGAACAACCTACACCTAGATCAACCCAACGTACAACATAACCCAAGATACCTTGACAGTTATTTTCAAGTTCGTTATTTAACTCTTCAGCAGTCCAGTTTGTTTCTGGTGCAAAAGGAGGAGTTAGCAAGTCATCTAAAGACAACATTGATTCAGCAAGCAATTCATCTTGACGTGCTTTTACATTGATTTGGTGGTAATGCATGGCATGAAGTGCAGCGCCTGTAGGTGATGGAACCCATGCACAAGAAGCACCCGCATTTGGATGAGCTGTCTTAGTCGCCAACATATCTTTCATGCTATCTGGTTTTGGCCACATGCCTTTACCAATTTGCGCTTTACCTTGTAAACCACATGCTAAACCAATTGCAACGTTACGGTTTTCGTAAGCAGCAATCCATTTTTGCGCTTTAACAGCTTCTTTACGTACCATTGGCGCTGCTTCCATAGACGTATGGATTTCATCACCCGTACGATCCATGAAGCCTGTGTTAATGAAAATTGTACGGTCTTTTGCAGCAGCGATACAATTTTTCAAATTAACTGAAGTACGGCGTTCTTCATCCATGATACCAATTTTGAGTGTTTTCGCAGGTAGACCAAGTGCTTGTTCTGCACGCTCAAATAATTCAACTGCAAATGCAACTTCTTCTGGACCATGCATTTTTGGTTTAACGATATACATAGAACCTTTACGAGAGTTCTTATTTTCGTTTTCACCACGAATATCTGTAATTGTAAGTAATGGAGTAACTAATGCATCCATGATACCTTCAAATACTTCTTCACCTTCTACAAGGATCGCTGGGTTAGTCATTAGATGACCAACGTTACGAAGAAGCATTAATGAACGACCATGTAGCGTTGTAGTACCGCCAATTAAGTTCTGAACTGTACGGTCTTTGTTTAATGCACGAGTAATAGTTTTACCATTTTTCTCGATTGACTCTTGCAAGTCACCTTTCATTAAACCTAACCAGTTACGATAGCCTTCAACTTTCTCTTCTGCATCAACAGCTGCAACAGAATCTTCTAAATCTTGGATCGTTGTAATAGCAGCTTCTAGAGTTAAATCTTTAACGCCAGCCGCATCAGTTTTACCGATTGGGCTATTTGCATCGATATCGATAATAACGTGCAAACCATTATTTAATAAAACGATTTCAGTTGGATTTGCAGCATCGCCATTAAAGCCAACAAATTGAGCTTCATGAGCCAAAGAGGTTGTTGAACCATCCTTTAAAGTCACAACTAAACGATTGTGATCAACTGCATACTTAGTTGCATCGGCATGAGAGCCTTGAGCAAGTGGGAATGTTTGATTAAGGAAATCTTTAGCGAAAGCAATTACCTTATCGCCACGGACTGGATTATAGCCTTTACCTTTCTCTGCACCATTTTCTTCAGAAATTACATCTGTACCGTAAAGTGCATCGTATAATGACCCCCAACGTGCATTCGCAGCATTTAAGCAATAGCGTGCGTTACGTACTGGTACAACAAGCTGAGGACCAGCTAATAATGCAATTTCTTCATCTACATTTTCAGTCGTTACTTGGAAATCAGCAACTTCTGGTACTAAGTAACCAATTTCAGTTAAAAATGCTTTATATGCATTTAACTCAAATTCATTATTACGATGCCATTCATCAATCTTAGCTTGAATTTCATCACGCTTCGCTAATAGTGCTTTATTCTTTGGGCTAAGATCGACAACGACTTGCTCGAAATTTTTCCAGTAAGTTTCACTATCTAGACCAGAACCTGGTAAAGCTTCATTTTCGATGAAATCGTAAAGTTCTTTAGCAATTGCTAGCTTGCCTTGTTGAATACGTACAGTCATTGTCTTTCCTGATGGTGCTAACTTTTTATAACAAGAAACCTAGTATACCGATTTATACTAGCCTGAATAGTAATATCACATTGCTAAATAGTAAGCATTTTCTTAGTTTAAGTATTGACAAATATACTTTTTATTAACATCAAAAACCAAATGAAGTACTAGCTAGCCCTATTTCTGCGACACACTCGCTTTCTCAAACTCATCTAGTTATAACAAAATTCAATTAAGAATAAAGCTTTGTCTATCTGAATTTATAAAAAAGGCATTCCCTAGAATGCCCTTAAAATTTATGAGGTTTTTGAAACTTGAATTTGGCGATGTTCTGAGTGCAGATAATCATCCGATTGCATTTCCAATAAACGTGAACGAGTTCGTTCAATTTCAAATGCTAATCTTTCACCTTCATAGAGATCAATAATCGAATCTTCTGAGGTTAAAAGCAGCTTCACACCACGATCATAAAACTCATCGACTAAATAGATAAAACGACGTGTTCCTTCAGAAAGGAAATCCGTTAAATGTGGTACGTTACTCACCAGTACCGTATTATAAATATTAGCAATTTCAATAAAGTCGGCAGGGCTACGTGGCTTAAAACATAACTCAGAAAATTCACACCACAATACATCTTCAGTATGACCCAAGGTTTCTACAATTCGGTTATTAATCATAATTGGGGTATTAGAAAGCGTTTGTGTGTGTGTCAGCGCTTGAAAACGCTCATACATCCATGATTGCGCATCATGACTCAATGGATGTTTGAATAATTGAGCCTGCTTCAAAACACGTAAACGATAATCAACACCAGCATCTACATTCAGAACCGTACAGTTTTTCTGGACTAATTCAATTGTTGGCATAAAACGGTCACGATGGATACCATTTTTATATAAACCTTCTGGTGCAATATTAGACGTTGCAATCAACGTGACGCCACGTTCAAATAACTTTTGAAATAAATCGCTAATAATCATTGCATCAGTGACATTTGATACAAAGAATTCATCAAAACAAATGACAACCGCATTTTTATAAATCTGATCAGCAACAGAATCTAATGGATTACGTTGACCTGAAAGCTTATTCAATTCTTTATGCACATTTTGCATAAAATGATGGAAATGCATGCGGGTTTTACGGCGAAATGGAACTGAGTCATAAAATTGATCCATCAACCATGTTTTCCCACGTCCTACACCACCCCACATATAAACACCTTTTGGGTAGGTTTGACGACGGAAACGTCTAAATGCTTTCTTTGAGGCTTTATAACGTGTGAGTAACTCTTTCCATACTCGATCTAACTCTTGCACTGCCTGAGCTTGAGCTTCATCTGGCATGAATTGACCTGATTCAATTGCTTGAGCATAACGCTCTGCAGGTGAGATCGGCATAAATGAAGTGTTATGTGAGTCTGGTTTAGAATTTGACATAAGGTGTTATTACAATTTTAATTGGTGAAAATTATATCGAACATTGAGTCCAAAGACATTAGATTTTAGGCTTAATTATCATGCAGTTTAAACATCATAATGTACCATTCTTTTACCATTTAATGATTTCGATTATATTGGCGTGGGCTTTGACCAAACCAGCGTTTAAAAGCATGATTAAACGCCGCAGGCTCAGAATAACCGAGCATTTCTGCAACTTGTTCTATCGAATATGCACTATCTTCAATAAATTTTAATGCCTTCTGCTTAATTAATCTTTCGCGAATTTCTTTATAACTCGTTTGTAATTGCTGCAATTTATGTCTTAAAGTCCTCTCAGGAATCTTTAATGCACATGCTGTTTCAGACATTGTAGGTATTACACCATTTTGCATTTCAAGATATTCCTCGACATATTCTAAAATGGTCAACTTTGCACGGGTACTTCGTTCTAATTTATTCAGATCTTGTAGGCATTTTTCTTCATAAACACGATAAGTTAACGCATCAGCAGATGGAATTTTAATATTTAAAATTTTAGTGTTTTTTAGAATGAAAGAAGCCTGCTGACATTCAAACTTAACATCTAGGCCATAATATTGCTGATAAGCTTTTATTAATTCCATTTCTCTTGGTATTTGAAATGGTAGCTCTATTTGAATATCAGGAATTTCAAGCCCCATCATCTTAAAAATATCTTGTAGAAATTTATATGTACCAGATATTTCACATTGAGCACGAAATAATCCTAAATGCGTATTTAAATCAATTGGTTGATAATGCAAATGAATGTAATCTTTTTTAATATTTAGCTGTAATGAACCAAATAGATGTGTCAATTGCTGAAATCGCACACCATTTAATAGCGCGTTATGTAAAGTATCACTTGTGACAAGTAGCATCAGGAATGGACCATACCCTGCAAGTGCATAATGCTGTCCAATCACTAAACCTTGTTCTGGGGAAATATCCTGACTAATATATTGTAAGATGTCCCATTCAATTTCATCAGCAATGATCGAATTCGGATCTAAAGCATCGGCGAGAATTCCCATATCTGCTAAACGAGCATCTACATCTATGCCGACATGACGCATGCCCTGAATTAAATACATCAATCCGAGGATAGATCTCTTCATAATTCTGAATGCAGTTCCCAAAACCTTAATGTTGTACTATAAAAAAACACAGAAATGAATTGCCGAAATGATCAAGTTCTGCGTCTATATAATCATATTTAATCTCCATAAAACCTTTAAACTTGCACGAAATTTAGATGTATAGGGCATGGACTATGCGTGATGTAACCCAAAATGCTATTCAAAAAACCAAAGTTGCAATTATCGGTGCAGGTTTTGGTGGTTTAGCAATGTCTATTCGACTATTACAAAGTCAAATCAAAGATTTTGTAATTTTAGAAAAAACCAATGACGTTGGTGGCACATGGCGTGAAAACCAATACCCAGGCGCAGCGTGCGATGTTCAATCACACATGTATTCACTTTCGTTTGCTCCCAAAACAGATTGGTCAAAACGTTACGCTGAAGCTGATGAAATTTTTGAATATATTCAAGATATTACTCAGCAATATAAATTAAAAGATTATTGCAAATTCAATCATGAAGTTACTCATGCTGAGTTTGACGAAAATCGTAATGTTTGGTTATTAGATTTTAAAGATCAACCATCCATTGAAGCTCAGTTTGTTATTTTTGCTTCTGGTCCCCTACACGTTCCACAAATTCCTCACTTAAAAGGCATTGAAAAATTTAAAGGCAAAGTTTTCCATTCTTCACAATGGGATCACAAATACAGCTTAGAAGGCAAAGCCGTTGCTTCTATTGGTACGGGTGGTAGCGCAATTCAATATATCCCCGAGATTGCACAAGAAGTGAAACAGCTTTATGTATTCCAACGTACCGCAGCATGGGTCATTCCACGTGATGAACGTAAATATTCACAATTAAGCAAGTCTTTGTTTAAAGCATCTAATATTTATCGTCAAATTCATCGTACTCGTTTGTATTGGACCAACGAATCACGTGTAGTACCTATCGTACAACCACAGATCATGAAATATGGTCAAAAACTTGCTGAAGCGTTCATTCGCTTCCAAGTGAAAGACAAAGCATTAGCTAAAAAGCTGACTCCTGATTTTGTCATGGGTTGTAAGCGTATTTTGATTTCAAATAAGTACTTCCCTACATTCAATCGTAAAAATGTTGAATTAATTACCGATGGTGTTCAAGAAATCACAGCAAACGGCATTATCACCAAAGATGGTAAAGAGCGTCAGATTGACTGTTTGATTTATGGTACAGGCTTTATTACCGATCCACGCATTTACTTAAAGCATTTCGATTGCGTTGGTCGTAATGGAATCGAACTTAAGCAAGCTTGGAAAGATGGTGCGGAAAGCTACTATGGTATTAGTACGAAAAACTTCCCTAACCTATTCCAACTCTTAGGTCCAAATACGATTTTAGGTCATAACTCTGTTATTTTCATGATTGAATCTCAAGTAAACTATATCTTGCAATTGATTCAAACTGTGGACAAAACAGGATCTCAAGCTGTTGAGATTAAACAACAGGTACAAGATCAATTTAATGATCGTGTGCAGGAACAACTCAAAGGAACAGTTTGGCAAGCAGGCGGATGTAGCAGTTGGTATCAAGCAGCTGATGGTAAAAACTTCTCATTATGGCCAACATATACTTGGAAATATTGGTTAGAAACACGTAAAGTAAATGTCGCTGACTATAATTTTATTCATACAGCAACAAATGCAAAAAACAATGCAGCTTAATCAATAATTCTTCATAATAAGCAGGTTATTCGTAACCTGCTTTTTTTATGCAATCTTTTGTTCTTATCTTCCAAATTTTTATCTCAATAAGCTTAGGCTATTTTCTCGCCCCAAAACTATCACAGCGAATTAAACAATTTATATTTAAAATCTTACCCTATTTTTCTTATTTATTATTAATGAGTGTTGCATTTGAACTGACTCAAGCTTTGAATCATATCTCAGATCCAGCAGCAATATTACCACCTGCATTATTGATTGCATTTACTACATCAGTTGGTTCTTTCTTTATCTGTCTAATTACTTATAAACTGATTGATCGTCAAAGTGTACAAGGAAAAATTTCATTACACCTCTTTATCAATGCACTCAAGAATATCGCTAAAGCATTTCTAGCATTAGGATTAGGGATTTTACTTGGAATAGTAGTGACTCAATCTAACCTACAAATTGCATTTAATAGTTGGTATTTATTGCTCGTGTTTATCTTTCTAATCGGTGTTGAGCTTGCTTTTACGCAATTTGATCGTAGTTGGTTAAGTTGGAGAGTACTACTTGTTCCTGCCGCAGCCTTTGTCGGTTCTTGTCTGGCTGCAATCATCAATTATCTCATTCTATCTCATGATTATACCCTGAATGAAATGATGGCTTTAGCTCAGGGATATGGTTGGTACTCAATGTCTGGAATTCTATTCACAGAATTACATTCAGCACGACTTGGTGGGATTGCCTTATTAACCGACCTCTTCAGAGAAATTTTCGCCATTCTTCTTATGTACTGCCTCGGTTGGCGTTTTCCACGTTCAGCGATTTCGAGTGCTGGAGCAACCTCAATGGATGTCACCCTTGCGATGGTTAAACAGTCATGTGGCACGCATTACGTACCACATGCAATGATGAGCGGATTAATTTTATCGCTTCTAGCGCCTTTATTAATCAGCCTATTCTTAAATCTCAAGTTCTAAGGTATTTATAAACTAAATAAACTTAGATAGACGCCAAAATTGACTTCAACATTTCTGTTGGACGTTCAGCCTTTGTAATAGGACGACCAATTACTAAATGCGTCGAACCATCAAGCATAGCTTGTTTAGGCGTAACGATACGTTTTTGGTCATCTGCATTTGAACCTTCTGGACGAATGCCTGGCGTCACTAATGCAAAATCAGCATTCAACATTTCACGAAGAATTTTTGCTTCTTGCGCAGAACAAACCACGCCATCCAAACCACTTTCTTGTGTCAGTTTAGCTAAGCGCTTTACATGCTCTACAGGTTCGATATCCAAACCGATATCATGTAAGTCTTCACGTCCCATTGACGTCAATACAGTAACAGCAATGAGCTGAGTCTGATAGTTCCCTGCTTTGAGTCTTTCAACACAAGTTTCCATCATTTTACGACCACCTGAAGCATGAACATTCACCATCCATACGCCAAGATCTGCCGCAGCACAGACAGCTTGCGCTGTTGTATTCGGAATATCATGAAATTTTAAATCAAGAAAAACTTCAAAACCTTTATCTTGCAAGGTTTTAACAACACTTGGACCTTCATGAGTAAAAAGCTCTTTGCCCACTTTGACACGACATAAAGCAGGATCAAGCTGATCCACAATCGTTAAAGCGTCATATTCGCTTTTTGCATCTAGTGCAACAATGATACTCAAGAGCGTTTCTTCCCAGTTGATTCAAAGTCGCTATTATAAATAGGTTTTAATTTAAGTGTAAGATTTCATTCAACACATTTTTACTTCGCTCATTTAAGTTGCAACAACAACACTAAAACATACCAAATAGTAAAATATGATTAAATTTTAATCTTACAATAAATTAAAAACGAATAAGGTTAAAATGAAAACGATTAAAACTGCAATAGGCATAAAAAGGCATCAATTTAGTCACCATCATTTTTTAAGATTCTGAAAAATCAAGAAATACCTATACAACAACGCTTAAAATTCTTGCCCAATCTTGCTCACTTTATCATGAGCTTTGCGGATTTAAATAAATATGTACTGCCCTTTAATTTTCCGCAGAATGAATATGAAGAAGCAATCAATGTTCACTGTAAAGAAGATGCTAATCATTGGCCTTGGTATTTGCATGACCTAGAAACGCTTGAGCTCAACAATAAACAAGAACTTACCAACACCCTTAGATTTATTTGGTGTGATGACATGTCACCTAGCCGTAAACTATCTTACGAATTAATAGGCTTGGTCTAGAATCAGACGGCACTTATAAGATATGTAGTGAAACACATTTAAGGCAAGAAACTGGACATTCTATAGGCGATGAAGAAAACGTTTTTGAAAATATACTAATAATGCGAGAAATGAATGAAACAGCATTGATCGTAGTAGAAAAAAGTTTTAATGCTTTTACTCAATTTATGGATCAGCTTGAATTGAACTTGAAAAATGAAATTAAAATTAATGAAGTATTTTTTAATCACAAACTAAAAGGGCTACTTCAATTGTGAAATAGCCCTTTTCAATACTAAATAGCAATTCAACTATTAGATCTTATCATTCGGATAAACATCTAAAACAGTTTTTTCATGCCTTACGCTTGCAGCAGCTTCTGCGGCTGCTTGCTGAGCAAGTTGGATCTGCTCTTTTCTAAGATGGTCAATATCTTTACGTAATCGTTTAATTTCCCAATTCGTTTGGAAAACTCGAAATACTTGAACACCTAGAAGCAAACCGACAACGACACCTAATGCCAATGTCAATAAAAGCAATAAACCTAAACGCATAGCAGGAACTTGAGTAAACAATAGGTTCACTTCTAATTCTGCTGGATTCTGTAAAACTAGGGCAAGCGAATAACCAAATAGAGCAAAAAGTAATGCAATTAAGATATAACGCATAAACACCTCAATTTTTTATTAATCAACAGTCTCGTTTACTGCATCACGAAGTGCTTTACCCGGTTTGAAATGCGGGACAGCTTTTGCTGCAACATCAACTGATTTACCAGTTTTAGGATTACGCCCTAAACGTGGCTCACGATGATGTAATGCAAAACTGCCAAAACCACGAATCTCAATACGATCGCCACTCGAAAGTGCTTCAATCATTTGATCAATCATAATTTTAACAGCATCTTCAACCAACGGTTCTGCCAAATGAGGGTTTTTAAGGGCAATCCGTTCAATCAAATCAGATTTGTTAAGTGCTTCAGTAGTCATCGATGACCTCTTTAATTATTGCGACTTTTCAATATTTTAATAATAACCTGTTTAAATACAAAACGGTAGCGCAGTACATCGATACTACGCTACCGTTTGCAGTATTTTTGTATAAAAAGGTACATCTCTGTTACAAGAAATGTACCTTTTAACAAATTACTTCATTTGAGCTTTAATCAAATCACCAATAGTCTTAGGACCATTAGCTTCTGAAACTTGAGCTGCTGCTGCTTGACGAGCATTGTTCACAGCTTCTTTCTCTTCAGCTTCGTCTTTCGCTTTGATAGACAAGTTGATAGAGCGAGATTTACGATCAACGTTGATGATCTTCGCTTCAACTTCTTGACCAACTTCTAAGAATTTAGTCGCATCTTCAACGCGGTCACGATTGATTTCAGAAGCTTTAAGCGTTGCTTCGATGTCATCAGCTAATTTAACTGTAGCACCTTTAGCATCAACAGCAGTCACAGTACCTTTAACTAAAGCACCGCGTTCGTTCGCAGCTAAGAAATCATTGAATGGATCGCTGTTTAATTGCTTGATACCAAGGCTGATACGGTTACCTTCAGCGTCTACAGATAAGATAACTGCTTCAACTGTGTCACCTTTCTTGTAACGACGAATCGCTTCTTCGCCTTGTTCGTTCCAAGAAATGTCAGATAAATGTACTAAACCGTCGATACCACCAGATAAACCGATGAAGATACCGAAGTCAGTGATTGACTTGATCGTACCAGAAACTTTTTCGCCTTTTTCATTTGCTTTAGCAAACTCTTCCCATGGGTTAGCACGAGTTTGTTTGATACCCAATGAAATACGACGACGTTCTTCGTCAACTTCAAGAACCATAACATCAACTTCGTCACCGATCTGAACAACTTTAGATGGGTGGATGTTTTTGTTTGTGTGGTCCATTTCTGAAACGTGTACTAAGCCTTCAACGCCTTCAGCGATTTCAGCGAAGCAACCGTAGTCAGTTAAGTTAGTGACACGTGCTTTAACGATAGAACCTTTAGGGTAACGGCTCATGATCGCTAACCATGGATCTTCGCCTAATTGCTTAAGACCTAAAGATACGCGGTTACGCTCGCGGTCAAATTTAAGTACTTTAACTGTAACTTCTTGACCAACTTCAACAACTTCTGAAGGATGCTTGATACGCTTCCAAGCCATATCTGTGATATGTAGAAGACCATCAATACCACCAAGATCAACGAACGCGCCGTAATCAGTAAGGTTCTTGATAGTACCTGTAACTGTTTGACCTTCTTCAAGTTGAGCAAGTAATGCTTCACGGTCAGCTGAAGATTCAGCTTCCATAACTGCACGACGAGATACAACAACGTTGTTACGTTTAGCATCAAGTTTGATTACTTTGAACTCTAACTCTTTACCTTCAAGGTGAGTTGTGTCACGAATAGGACGAGTATCAACTAAAGAACCTGGTAAGAATGCACGTACAGGACCGATGTCAACAGTGAAACCGCCTTTAACCTTACCAGAGATAACACCAGTAACGATTTCGCCGTCTTCAAAGATTTTCTCAAGTTTAGTCCAAGTTTCAGCACGTTTTGCTTTTTCACGTGATAAAACTGTTTGACCCATACCGTTGTCAAGCGCTTCAACAACTACGTCAACAGTATCGCCAACTTGAACTTCAAGTTCACGTTGTTCATTTAAAAATTCAGCACGGTCAACAACACCTTCAGATTTAAGGCCAGTGTCAACAGTAACCCAGTCAGAATCGATACTAACAACAGTACCTTGGATGACTGCACCCTTTTCAACGTTGAGGTTTAATTCACTTTCTTCAAAGAGGGCTGCAAAAGATTCGGTCATGATATACCTGATAAAGTCCGCGGTCTTGGATCAGACAAGGCCGGTTTAGTTAAGTTGTTACATTGTCCAAAAGATCTGATCAAGCAATGCTTCAACTGATAAAAAATTGTGTATCTAGTTTATACGGCTATTAATATAGTCAACCATCAACTGAAACACTTCATTGATGCCTATTGTAGAACTATCAATGATATACGCATCTTCAGCGGGCTTGAGCGGAGCAACTGTTCGCTCCATATCTCTTTTATCTCTAGCCTGTATGTTAGATAAAATGTCGCTTATTTTAGCATCAAGACCTATGCCCTGCAACTGTTTTACACGTCGCTCTGCACGAGATTCAGCCGATGCTGTTAAGTAGATTTTCGCTTGAGCCTCTGGAAAAATCGCTGTCGCCATGTCACGACCATCTGCAACCAATCCAGGTGCTTGAATAAATGCACGCTGACGCTCAAATAATGCTTGTCTTAATTCAGGAACAGTTGCAACTTTAGAGGCATACTCACCAACTTGCTCAGTACGAATAGTGTTGGTCACGTCCTCACCCTCAAGAAAAATAAGCGTGCCTACATCTGTTGATTTAAACTCAATATCCAAATGGGTTGCAAAATCAACACATTGTACTAACTGTTCTTGAATTTTATTCAGTAGATCTCGCTGAAATAGCGACAGTCCAAGTAAACGATATAAAGCACCTGAGTCTAATAAATTAAAACCATAATGCGCAGCAATTTTAGCTGCCAATGTCCCTTTACCAGAGCCACTTGGACCATCAATCGTAATAATATGAACTGTCATTCCCATCTCTTATGAAGCAACTGACTTCGCTAATTTTGAAAAACCTAGTGTAATCGCTGCTTTGAGTTGTGCAAGAACTAATTTACTTACAAAAGGTGCTTTTGCCGTAAATTCAATCTTATAAGTCACTAAAGTAATAAACGGTGTGATTTCTTTAAAATCAATTTGTCCGAGATGGTGTTTCACCAAAGGATTATTAATCAATTTATATTCAATACGTTTATTCTCTTCTAGTAATGTAATTTCTTCTTGAAGAGGCTTGACTGGTCCAAAGCCCATACGGCGAATTGAACCGATTCCATCTGGACGCTGAGGATCAGCAGAATCTTTTACACGTACAACTTGTAAAGGAGCAAATGCTTTATTATAAGTTGCATGTTTTGACAATAAGTCAAAAACTTCAGAAATTGGTGCATTAAACTCTTTTTTTATGGTGATTGCATTACGCATAGCTTTGCCTTTTTGATCTAGCCAAAATCATTGGAGGCTTAGTTTGCCACAACTAGAGTGACATTTTTAATCATTTAAGGACGTTTTTGATAAACGAATTTTCTTTTTTTCATCTCGTCTTTGTTTGAAAAATGCACTGAGTTGCAATGAACATTCAGCTTGCATACAACCTTGTTCAAATACGAATTTATGATTGTAATAGCCATTTTCTAATAATTGTCGAGCACTGACCAACGAACCAGCCTTAGGCTCTGTTGTAGCAAACACTACTTTTTTGATACGGGCATGAATGAGTGCACCAACACACATCGTACAAGGTTCAAGCGTCACATACAGTACAGCATCGTCTGGTAAGCGATAGTTATTCAATGATTGACAGGCTGCACGTAAAGCTTGAATTTCAGCGTGAGCGGTAGGATCAGATTGTTTAATTGGCGTATTATAACCAGCACCAATAACTTTCTCTTGACTCACTATCACCGCTCCAACAGGAATTTCTCCCTGCGAAGCAGCTAGTGCAGCTTGCTCATAAGCAAGCTGCATCCAATATTCATCATTAAAGTTTTCTGAAATTGTGACGTCAATACTCATCGATTTTAAGCAATAACACCATATTGTCTTAATAAAGCATTCCAACTATCAATCGTAGTTACCGGAGCACAATCAGATAAAATATCTTTTAATGTAATCTTTTCCGCTGCTTTCCATTCTGGTGATAAGTCTTTATCAACTAAACGTGCACGGACACCCTCAACAAAATCTGGATGACGAATTTTCCAATCAGAGATTTGTGATTCTAATGCAAAAACTTCATCCCAAGCATGCCCTTGCTTACCCCATTGCCATAGCAACCATGTAATCGCAGCAGTACTTGGGGAACCTTTTTGCAGATTTTCACTTGCCTGACGTAACCAATCACTACTTGCATCACTCAAACCAATAATCGCTTGATAGTCATACTCAAAACTTTGACCACGACATACGCTATGAATCACATCGATTGAATTTTGTAACGGACCTGATGCTACAGGGCGATGTAGACTATTTAAAGTATCATCGATTGCACGGAAAGCACCCGCAGGATAATGATTCCAATCCACATTCAAAACTTTTTGAAGAACATTATCTCGCTGAGCTTCACAAATATGAGTTGCCCAACCAATGCTAAAAGCACCAGCTGCAGTCATGATTGAACCAGTTAAACCTGTAAACAGCCCAATTTGACCACGATCTGCAAGGAAACGACTTCCTCCTACATCAGGATAGAGACCAATATTGATTTCAGGCATTGCAAGACGTGAGTAAGGTGTGACCAGACGAAATGGCGCAGCCATGAATAGGCCTAAACCACCACCCATAACATAACCTTCACCCCAAACCACGATTGGCTTAGCATAGTTATGAAGCAATAAATCAAGCGCATATTCTTGTTCAAAGAACTTGTTTGCGGTATCTACTTCATTATTAATGACAAGTTGACGGAGTTTACGAACATCACCACCCGCGCAAAATGCTTTTGGTGTGGTTGAATCAAACCAAATTGCTTTAACACTGTCATCTTCATGAAAATATTCAAATACTTTCAATAAAGCACTCACAATTGACTCATCAAGTGCATGCAAAGATTTTGGTCGGTTTAAACGAACAATACGCCAACCATTTTTAGCGTTTTCGATAATTAAATCTGGGTGATAACTATTTAAATCGGGAGAAGTCATTATGCGTCCAGTTGCCAGTCTATTGGCTCAATGCCATGTTGTTTCAAATAATGATTTGTTTTAGAAAATACTTTACAGCCAAAAAAACCACCTCTGTTTGCAGCAAGTGGTGATGGATGAGCCGCCGTTAACACAAGATGTTTATTTCGATCAATGCGCTGTCCTTTACGTTGTGCATAAGCACCCCATAAGATAAACACAACATGCTCACGCTGTTCATTTAACACATCAATTACAGTATCAGTAAATTCTTCCCAGCCTTGTTTTTGATGAGAAGTTGGCTGTCCTGCCTCAACAGTGAGTACACTGTTCAACAGCAATACCCCTTGAGCAGCCCATTTACTTAAATCCCCATGACGGGAAATCGGCACTGTGAGATCAGTATGTAATTCATGAAAAATATTACGCAAAGATGGTGGTAATGCAACCCCTCTTTGTACAGAAAAGCTTAGACCATTTGCTTGATTAGGGCCATGATATGGATCTTGACCCAATATCACGACCTTTACATCCTGTAACGGGGTTGTATTCAATGCATTGAAAATTTGCTTGCTAGGCGGATAAATTGTTTTCTGAGCAAGGATCTGTTGCTGTAGGAACTCTCTTAAATGATCCATTTTTTGACTGAGTAGAAATTCTGATAAAGAGATTTTCCATGACTCATCCAACTGAACTTTATTAAGTTTTTCCTGCTGTTGTTCAGTAAATTGCATCAACATTCCTTGAAATAACGATTCCAACATTTAAATCTTGCTTACTTAAATGTTAACTTGTAACTCTACATTTGGATTTTGGAATTTAATTCCATTTTTCAGATTTTCATACATTTGAGGATCGCTCCACTCAATTTGTACTTGCTCTGAAAAAATAATTTGGTCTAGGCTAAGTAAACCCATTTGCTCATTTTCAATATCTTCTAAAAAACTTTGAGCGTAACCTGTATCAGTTTCATGCACGATCACTGAATAGACCTCGACATCACCCTCACCATTCTGTGTTGTGGTTGAAGCGAGCACCTGTTGCGCTAGATAAAAGAAAATCCTTGAAAACTGTTCAGCCGATGGTGAAACTGGCAAGGCAACCCAACGTGCACTAAAAGTTTTACACGCTTGAATATATTCAGGATCATCTTTTTGCCAATAACAAATTGCGTGATCAAAACTGTCAAAAAGCTCTTTAATCACACCTTTTAATAAACCAAAATCATAGACCATTTGCCCATGATCTAATCTTGAGGCTTTTAACAGTAATTCAACCTTATAACTATGCCCGTGAATCGAACGCTTACAGCGATCTGATGTACAATTACGTACAATATGAGCATTTTCAAACTTAAATAATTTACGAATTAACATGCACCAAGCTGATCTATATCTGCAAACAAATTTTATTATAAAGCAAAAAAACCATCGGTGGGATTGATTTTAAGCCTTGTGACTATTCAATAATCCAATCTATACAAAGACTAGAATGGTGCAAGACTTCTTGAATACACAATCACTTGTTTATCTTTTCTCATCATTAAGCTCGTAAATTGGCGCTTACGCTCACTTAGGACCACTTCAATTTGAGCCGTAAAATAATTTGACTTACTATCTAATAAAGATGCAGCATCCGTTTTACTCTGTTCATCTATCCCAGAAAAAGCACTTAATTTCCATAAATCATCTACATTATTAAAATGTGTTAACTCAGTTTCCTTGACTTTCAATTGTTGTTCAATAGCTTTGACATCTACTTTAGGATCAATACTGGCTAATAGCAATGCAGGTGCTGTATTCATATTCACCTTAGTCTGTTCAGGTAATGCCGTAACATAAGGTTTGATCAAATCGTAGTTTTTGCCTTCAAAACCTCGTACAAGTTTTAATTCTTCTATACTATGAAACTTGGTATTCGGCGTTAAATATGCAGGATCTAGTCCTTGGTAATAGCTACTCTCCGCACCCATTGCGCCAGTTACTTCATCATTTGTGTCTTGCCAATCGATCACAGCTTGACTGAGTTCAGCAGGTAGACCTACGCGTTGCAATAACTTTTCAAACCAACGTCGTGCAGAATCATCAACTTGATTGCCATCAGCCTTAACCAAATTATTTAGATTAAACTTTCCTGACTCATCTAGTAGTTTTCCTGAGACAGAACCATCTTCAACAGGAAATGGTGGCATCGGTTTTGCCCAGTTTTCCTGTAAATGGTCAATGCTACTACCGTTATCGCTATCTTGAATGAGTAACTCTGAAAAAAAAGCTTCTGCACTTTTTGCATACAATAACGATTGATCCTGACGCATCAAATAGCCCGTATTTTCAGCAGTATTGGTTTGTCGTTTTGCAATTGTTGCAGCCAAAATCGTTGCTAAAGCAACCATGACTAAAATCGTTAATAAAGCTACGCCACGCTGAGATGAATAGTTTTTCATGGTGGTGAGTTATTTCCCAACAATTGATTTGCATACAGTAGACTAAAAATCCACTCGTAATCCGTACCTGCAACACTAAGCTGTATTTTTAAGCCCAATGGTAATTTTTTTAACTCATTAATATTATTAGGATCACCAATATTTTCAGGCCATTGTGTCAGTTCCTGTGGATTCATCACGATTACTTTAAATTGATCTACATTTTCCAATAAGGTACTTGAGATGGGTTGTACTCGATTTGGAATATTTAGATTTGAATATTTGAGTCGATAAACTTTTTTCTGCGTTGAATCGTAGCGATATTCAATGCGCTCATAAGGTGACAAACCTTGTTTCAACGGATCGGACACTCCTGCTTTGCTAAACATAAAACCACGATCATTTAGCACCAAAGCGGCCTGTAATTGTCGACCATCATTTGCCGTTAATGGAATAATTTGGAGACTATCTCTTAGAATCTGCTGATAGGCATCTTGTAGCGCAAATAAATGTGTTTCATGTTCTGCATTACGATCTTTGACTTTTAATAAATAATCAAAAACTTTCCAACCAAGCATTGAAAGTACGGCAAAAATAGCAATTGCAACCAGCAATTCAACAAGGGTAAAACCCTTTTTAATTTTCATCATGTTTTAGCTTTTGCTGGATAATTAAAAAACACCATATTGGTGATGCCCGCTTCAACTTTACCTTGCTCAGTATTAAATAAACTTACTTGTAATTCGATACGTTGTATTTTTGGACTAATTGTAGCCTGTGCTTTTTTATCAATCTGCCAAGTCTCACCTTGAGAAGTCACCTGTTTCGATTGCGTTCCATCTAACCATTCTTGATTCATTTCCATCATTGCAACCTCATTCATTGCAACGAACTGTGCTTTAGTTCGCAAAATCGCACTCGATGTAGATTGTGTATATTGCATGGCAATTTTTGTTAATGCAATTGCAGCGACAGCAAATATTGCTAATGCAACCATCACTTCCAATAGGGTAAATGCTTTAATCTTCTTCATTTATTTTACCCAAATGATCTATTTCAAACTCATGTCCAATTGGCTGCTGTTCATAATAAAATTGAATACGGACAGGCTTAACTTCACCATTGCCAAACCATATGAGTTGCGGTGCTTTACCACCTAATAAATCCTCATTTCTCGCTTTTCGATATTCTTCAGCATTTAAAGTTTGAATACTAAAAGACACGCTAGTCGGTAGCTCTCGAAGTTTAAACTCTTTATATGGCTGCCAAGTCCGATCAGCTTGCTGAATTTGCTCATGGCTCTGATCATGATATTCAAACAAATTATAGCGAAATGATGCAACGTCAGTCGCATTTTGAGTATTTAAGGCAAAAACTTTAGCTTGATCCGTTGATTCTTTATTAATCTTTTTTAAATCAAGTATAAACATTTCTCTGGCTTGCATCGCTCGACGTTGATCTACACCACCAATATTCAGAACAACCAAAGATGTCATAATGGTCATGATTACAATCACCACCATGATCTCAATGAGGGTAAAACCTTGTTGTAATCTATGTGGTGATTTCATTTTATTTATCAGCCATTCACTAAATATTCAATTTGTTTTGGCAAACCTAAAGCTTGATCAATATAAGCCACACGTAAGCTATCACGTGAACCTAAATAACGCTGATAAAAGCTCGAATTTAGAATAACTGCTGCACCATAAGTCAGAGACCAAATCGAAGCCAAATAATCACGCGTTGTCATCGTGCTATGAATATCCAGTAAATAACTTTCTGTCATTCTAATAATAATACGCAGACGTTGACGACGAACTTTATACAACTCACTAAATAATAACTGAATACCTTGACCCGTCGTAGAGAGGCGTTCTTCAATTTGATGAAATAAAGCAGTACGTTCTGGATGATGTAAATGATGTAGCATGAAAAAAGCTAAATGCTCAGGGAAAGCTTTCTCTGTATCCTGAATCATTTCAAGCAGCATTCGTTCATTACGAATAATCAGCAACATATACAATTCATCTTTGCTCTGAAAGTGCTTATACAATGTGCCTTTAGCAAGATCTAATTCCGCCGCTAAAGCGTCCAAAGTCATGCCTGCTTCACCATTTTCTAATAGGAGTTGTTCAGCGATCTGAAAAATTAAGGCTTCTCGTGCTCTAAACTGAGCTTGGCGATCCATTTTCACGTGATAACTCTCTTTCCTAATACAACAAAACCGTTTACTTCAAATGAAGAAGATTCTCAAAATTCTGCGTGGTAATCATACCAATTTCTTCAACTGACTTTTGATATACATCACCCAATGCTTTTGCGACATAAGGTACATATTTAGGCTCATTGGTTTTACCCCGATAAGGCATAGGTGCTAAATATGGGCTATCCGTTTCAATTAATAACCGATCAAGCGGCACTTGCTTCGCAACATCACGTAATTCTTGTGCATTTTTGAATGAAACAATACCAGAAAAAGAAATATAGTAACCACAATCTAAAACAGCCTTAGCTGTTTCCCAATCTTCGGTGAAACAATGCAAAATACCATGTGTGGACTGCTCTGCTTTTATAATATCGACGGTATCGTGTTTAGCCGACCGTGTATGCACAACCACAGGTTTTTTTACAATTTTTGATGCATGAATATGACGGGCAAAACATCGTTTCTGTTCTGCAATAAAATCTGTACTGTGATAATAATCTAAACCTGTTTCCCCTAATGCCCATACCTTATCAGACTGTGCTAACTCTACAAGGTAGTCTGTTGTTGCCCGCGCCATAATATGATCATCCTCGCATGGATGAACACCTACAGAATAACCCACATCATTATGGCGAGAAGCTATTTCAGCTAATTTAATATGATCGTCAAGATCAACTGAAATCCCCATAAATTTTGAAACACCTGCAAGACGAGCTTGCTCAAGCGCCTGATCTAGATCACCATTATAGGGACTCAGATCTAACATCGTTAAATGACAATGGGTATCAACAAACACGCTTATTTCCTATCACTTACATTGTAAAACTTGGGCGATCCATCGCTTTTGAACCAGCCAATAATTTCTCAGCTTCATTTTTGTAATACACACCTTTTTCACCGGCAAGCTGAATTGCAAAACCTTGTGGTTTAAAATGTGTTTGTTTATGCGAAATCCAAATCACCTTACCCGTTAGTGGAATTTTTTGTGACTGCTCTGGTAAAGTCGCTAAAACAAAAACTTCCTGTCCCATTTTTACAGCTTGTTTCGTGGAAACAAATAGACCGCCACCTTGCACAAAAGGCATATAACTCGATTGCAAAGTTGCTTTATCAGGAATATTGACCTGTATAATTCCGCCCATCATTTGTGGTTGCATAACATTCCCCTGTCAAATACAAATAACTTGAAATATCTATATTTTCATAGCATTAATAAATTTTTAAGCATATTTACATGCCTCTCAAATTCAATATTTTCTACCGTCAATTTAAAAAACTATAATTACTGCTCTTTTGATTATAGGAAACAATCCGACAAACAACAAATAATGTTTGAGGAAAACTGTTCGAAAACAAACAAAAATGGTTTTTATTTAAACAAATATAGCGTTGGATGAATCACGATTTCAGAAGTGATCACCATAACGAAAGCAAATGCTTTTCGGATATTACAAAATCAAGCATTCAATCAACATAAAAGATTTTAATACCCTATCTAAACCACATGCATCAATTGAATAAACAACTGATCTAGTACCAATTGTGTTTGTACATTTTGCTCAACCATCAATTTTTTCTGTTGCAGGTCAGAATAAATTTGAAATAAGCTTTCCAAGTCATAAAGCTGTGCAAGCTGTGTTAAATCTAAGTCTTTATTTCTCAAAGATTGATTTAATTTTATAGCGACTAAATCAGCTAATAAATATTCAAACATTGTCATAAATTCAGAGAAACTCAACTCTTTCGACCACTTGCTTGAATAACTTAAAGGCATATTCTTTTCTGCGACCAACTTAAACCAATCTTTCAAGAATAGATCTCTTTTATGCAACCAGTCACTCTGATTAATTTCAACGGCAGTCAATGGCATGCCATTTGCGAGATTAAGCAACAAATCAATGTGTTCAGCTGAAATATTCGGTATTTGCTGCTGAATAAAGTTTTGTGCATCTTGGGTATCTAGACGGTCTAAAGCGAAATGCTGCAAACGGCTTCGAATCGTTGCTGGTAATTTCAAATAATGATCAGCCAATAGAATCAGAATAACCCTTTCTCCAGGTTCCTCTAAAGTCTTTAGCAATGCATTTGCGGATGCCATATTCAAAGCCTCTGCTGGCTCAATCACAACGACTCGCCATCCATCACCAGTCTGCTGAACAAATGGCAATAAATCACGAATCTTTTCGATTTTTATCTTGGCATTTTGCTTTTTATTTTCTTCATCTGTGGTGATATGGACATATCGAGGGTGTGTATTAGACTTCAACCAAAGACAACTTGTACATTCACCACAAGCTTGTTCGGCTTGTTTGTTTAAACATAAGACCCATGCCACAAACCGCTCAGTAAATTGATGTTTCGCGCAACCATGTTTACCATAAAAAAGTAAACCATGACCTATATCGGGAAAACGCGTTGTCAACAACGCCCATGTCTGCTTGTGCCAAGGATAAACGGTTGTTGACTGCATACTCATCATAATTATTCAAATAAACTTACTGGTAGCGCATTTAAACGCTCTAGATCAGCTTGTGTATCTACACCCGGAGGCAGATTGGCTTCAGCAATATCGATCGCAATACGATGACCATTTTCTAATACGCGTAATTGTTCAAGACTTTCTAATTTTTCAAGATCGCCTTGTTCCCATGACACATATTCTTGCAACAATTTCACACGATATGCATATAAACCCAGATGACGAAAAGCACGATCATGCAACTTTGGCTGCTGTAATTTTGCACCATCACGATCATAAGGAATAGTTGCTCGACTAAAATATAATGCTTCTTTACGATTACTCATCACGACTTTGACGATACTGTCACGCTGGAATTCATCTAATGCGTGAATAGGCTCGCATAAAGTAGACATTGAGCAATGCGGTTGATCAACTAAAAGCTGAGTAACTTGTTGAACCAATTGAGCAGGAAGTAATGGTTCATCACCCTGTACATTGACAATAATATCATTTTCTGCCCAACCTTTTAGACGTGCAACTTCACTCAAGCGATCTGTGCCTGACGGATGATCAGTGCTGGTTAAAACCACATCAATTCCTTCCGAACGACACACTTCAGCAATACGATCGTCATCAGTCGCAACACATAAATCATCAAAACCTGCAACTTTCTTCGCTTGATCTACTACACGTAAAATCATTGGGCGACCATGAATAAGCAAAAGTGGTTTTGCAGGTAAACGCGAACTCGCAAAACGAGCAGGAATGACAATATGTTTCATGTTAGAACTCTAAGAAAATTGGATACCAACTTGTTGCAATTGTTGTTTCAATAAATCATAACAATCTGCAGATAAAACCGCTTCAACAGGCACAACCCAAATCGGAATATTAAATTCTGGGTATTGTTTCAATAGAACCTTAAACTTTACCGCATCTTTTTCTGTGGTAATAATTGCATCTTGATTATTAAAGGTGAGATCATCGATCTGATAATCATAATGATCAGCAAACTCATGTGTTTGATATTGCTTCACATTCAATTGATTTAGAGTTTGATAAAATCTTTGTGGGAAGCCAATACCAACAACCACATTAAAATACTTGTTTGGATCAAATACATTTAAATCTGTATTTAAATTTAAAAGATATGGCTGACCAATCGCTAAATGCATATTCCTTTGTGATTGAGCAATTTTAGTATGTTCAATGACCGTACTTCTATTTAAGCGTGATTTAGGCTCACGTAGATACCCTTCAGGCAGCAACTTTTCATTCCCCAAACCACGATTTTGATCTAGAACAATCCATTCAATTTGACG
Source organism: Acinetobacter sp. TR3 (assembly GCF_027105055.1). Classification (NCBI taxonomy): domain Bacteria; kingdom Pseudomonadati; phylum Pseudomonadota; class Gammaproteobacteria; order Moraxellales; family Moraxellaceae; genus Acinetobacter; species Acinetobacter sp. TR3. Next base: position 1,489,889 of record NZ_CP114264.1, on the reverse strand, counting down.
TGCTAATGCCCAATGCTGCAAACCATCATCGCTAATAATTAAATCGAGTTTTTCAGATTTCAATAATAATTCAATTGATGCTTGACGATTTGGCCCAACCGCCATGGGTACATGAGTAGATTGAACGATTAGGCACGGCTCATCACCAGCAAAATCTGGTTCAGACAAAGCATCCACCAAAACTGGAAAAGGGCCTTTGCCACCATACCCTCGACTAATTACACCAACCCGAACACCTTGTTGCTGTAAATATTTTACGAGCTGAATTAATAAAGGTGTTTTCCCACTTCCTCCAACCGTGATATTACCAATAATCATCACAGGAATTGGAGCTGTGTATTTTTTCTTAAGACCAACCGCATATAAGGTTTTATTTATTTCAAAAATTAAGCGATACAATAATGATAAAGGACGCAACACGATCAACCACGACGCTTTTTTATTCCAAGCATCTTGTACGTGTTGCGCAATAGACATTATTAATTTTCCTCAAAATTACGTTGATGCAATTGATAATACACGCCATGTTTATCTAGCAACTCAGTATGTGTACCCCGCTCGATAATTTGTCCTTTGTCCATTACCACAATAAGATCTGCATTTTCAACTGTAGATAAACGGTGCGCAATAACTATGGTCGTACGACCTTGCATCGCTTCATCAAAAGCTTGTTGGATGAAGTATTCAGACTCATTATCAAGCGCACTGGTTGCTTCATCTAAAATTAGGATCGGAGAATCTTTTAAGATTGCTCTGGCAATCGCAATACGCTGACGCTGACCGCCTGAAAGGTTCAAACCTTGCGCACCAAGTATTGTGTCGTAACCCTGTGGCAAATTCATAATAAAGTCATGCGCAAAAGCAGCTTTGGCAGCCGCAACTACCTGTTCATCACTTGAATCTTGAAGCTGACCATAAGCAATATTGTCACGCACTGAACGATTGAATAGCACAACCTGTTGATTGACTGTCGCAATTTGTGAGCGGAGATAAGAAAGTTCTATTTCTTGTACAGGAATATCATCAAAATAAATTTGCCCTTCACTTAATTCTTGAAAACGCGGCAGCATATTTACTAATGAGGTTTTCCCTGCACCAGATCGACCAACCAAAGCAATGGTCTGACCTGCTTTAATATCTAGACAAAAGTCCTTAATTGCATGCGTACCATCGGTATAACGCAGATTAGCATGATCAAATTTAATATTGCCTTTCAAAACTGGCTTAAGCTGACCATTATTTTCTTCTTCTGGCATGTCAAGCAGTTCAAATACCGAATGTGCTGCAGCCAAACCACGCTGAAGTTTTTCATTAATATCTGTTAAGTTCTTTACAGGTTTAGAAATTAAGCCAGCAGCTGTAATGAATGAAATAAACTCACCCGCGGAGGTATCGCCGAAAACCTGTGGACGTAACGCAAGCCAAAGAATGATAGCCATTGCCATTGATAATAAAAGCTGAATGATCGGGCTATTAATATTTTGCACCACAACCATTTTTAAGCCACGACGAAGATTTTCCTCGGAAGATTTATAAAAACGTTGCTGTTCAAAAACCTCACCCGTAAAACTCTTAACTACCGAGTTTCCATTAATCGTTTCTTGTACCACATGGTTTACATCGCCCATCGTGTTTTGCACTTGAATTGACAACTTACGCATTTTCTTAGATGCGATTCTGACCAATATCCCAATAAATGGCATAAAAACCACGATACATAGAGTTAATCGCCAGTTGGTATAGAGTAAATAACTCAATAAACCAACAACAATCAAACCATCTTTAACCAAGGTCTGTAAAGATTCAGATGAAGCCGCAGTTAACTGCTCGACGTTATACATCAACTTTGCGCTGATATGACCTGCACTATTATCCAGATAATATTGCGCAGGTAATCGTAGTAATTTAGCATAGACTTCCTGACGGATACTAAAAACTAAACTACGTGAAATAACCGCTGAAAAATATCCACCCAAGAACAAACCAAGACCACGGAAGAACATTAGCAAGACAATTAATGCAGGAAACCAATCAAGATTTTCACGGCTACCATTTTGAATCGCATCAATAATATACTTGAGCAACTTGGCAACGGAGACTTCTGTCGCCGCATTGATTCCGAAACCAAGTAATACAAATAAGGCAACACCCCAATAAGATTTTAAATAACCTAATAGGCGTACATAAACCTTAAAATCCTGACTCACTCAGTAAAACCTCTAGTTGGAACTTTGGTGCTAATATTTACGTTAACAAAGCCAAGTTGACCTGCCACATCCATTACACGAATCACATCTTCATGTTTTGCTTTTGCATCAGCTGCAATAATAAACATAAAATCACGACGATCCTGTGCAGCTTGTTTAATCGCAGTACTCAAATCTGCACTATCTTTTGTTGATAATGCTTGACCATTCACAGAATAATGTCCCGTGGAGTCTACCATGATTTCAATTTTGTGATCGAATTGTTTAGGTGGGACACCTTGAGCATCTGGTAAAGTAAGATTTATACGGCTTTGCTGACTAAAAGTCGTAGAAAGTAATAAAAACACCAAAATAAATAACATACAGTCAATCATTGGTGTCAAATTGATATGAATATCTTCGACTTGAGAACGTTTAAATTTCATAATGTCACCTATGCTCAGCTTGCACGGCGATGTTCTTGCACATGAGGTGCTTTTTTGTAGAAAAGTGCAGCATGGAATAATGTTGATTGTTGTTCTAACTCAGCAATATACTCATGTACTACACGTTGAAAATAACGATAAGCAATCATTGCTGGAATCGCTATCAGCATACCTACAGCCGTGGTAATCAATGCTTTAGAGATACCAGGCATCATCATACTTGCATTTCCAGCAGAACCGATATCAATCACTAAAAACGATTCAATAATACCCAATACCGTTCCTAACAAACCAAGCAAGGGTGCAATCGCGCTCAATGTACCTAAAAAGTTAATATTTTTTTCTAGATAGCTAATTTCTTGGGAAGCTGTTGCTTCCATTTGTGCGCGCGCAAACTGCTCACCTTGATCTTGATGATCATAACCAGCTTTTAAAATACGACCTAACGGACTTTTTACAACGTCATCTTGCTCTAAATGTGAAATAACATTGTCCACATTTGAGCCTTGAACCAGTAATGCTTGAGGTAAAACTTGTGACCGTCTTAAGCGAATATATCGCTCAATTGTAATAGCAACCGTAAAAATTGATGAGAGAATAAGCGGTAGCATTAACCAACCACCCGCTTTTACAAGTTCCCACATATTATTCCCCAATAATATTTAAAATATAAAAGGACGCACCTTAAATATTAGTTAGGTAAACAAATATTTAAAATTCCATCCAACTCATCCAATGAGTGATAATGAATGACCATTTTTCCTTTACCTTTTTGGTTATGGTCAATTTTTACATTTGCTCCAAAACGTTCCGATAGTTTCTGAGTCAATTGTTCAATATCAGGAGAAACCTGTACCTTTTCCTTTTCAGGCTTTGGTTCACTCCACTCACGTACTAACTGTTCAGTCTGACGCACTGACAACGCTTTTTCAATTACGATTTTAGCAACATCCATTTGCTCTTTTGCTTTTAGGGTCAGAATGGCACGAGCATGCCCCATATCCAATTGACCTTTTTGCATTAAGTCTTTAATTGGATCAGCCAAACTTAATAACCGCAATAAATTACTCACCGTAGTACGAGCCTTACCTACTGTATCCGCAATTTCTTGATGACTTAAACCAAATTCATCATGGAAACGCTGCAAAGCCACGGCCTGATCAATTGGATTGAGATCTTGTCGCTGAATGTTTTCAATTAACGCCAATGCGATTGCGACTTGGTCATTTAAGTCACGTACAATTGCCGGAATTTCAGCCAAACCTGCTAATTGGGCAGCACGCCAGCGACGCTCACCCGCAATAATTTCATAAGGGTGTTGTTCATCGTCCACTGGACGAATCACAATCGGTTGCATTACGCCATGCTTCTCAATTGATGAAGCAAGTTCTTGTAAATCTTGTTCCTGAATAAAACGGCGTGGCTGATATTCACCACGTTTCAGTAAATTGACATCAATTTGCTTGAGTTGACCATGATCCAAAGCCTGTGCTTCAAGTTGCAATTTTTCTTTTTGAATTGAACCCAATAGTGCATCTAAACCACGACCTTTAGCCAATCCGCGTTTTTTGATGCTCATACAGCACTTCCTTTTTTCACTTTACTTTTCTTCAACATTTCTGCAGCTAAATTCAAATACGCAACTGCACCTTTTGAGCTTTTTTCAAAATAAATCACTGGTAAGCCATGTGCTGGCGCTTCAGCCAAGCGAATATTCCGAGGGATCACCGTTTCGTATAGTTTTTTACCAAAATATTGCTCTAACTCAGCAGATACATCACGAGTTAAAGCATTACGAGCATCATACATCGTACGTAACACCCCGACAATTTCCAAGTTTGGATTCAGGGCTTTTTGTATACGATCAATTGTTTGTGTCAAATCTGCCAAACCTTCCAAAGCATAATACTCACACTGCATTGGAATAATTACACCATTGACCGCAGCCAAAGCATTCACAGTAATCAAACTCAGGCTTGGTGCACAATCTACAATAATATAATCAAATGCTGAATCTACTTCTTGTAACGCATTTTTGAGAATAAACTCTCGCCCTTCTTGCTCGGCAATTGCAAGTTCCACACCCGCAAGCTCTCGGTTTGCACCTAGAACTTTATAACCAACTTCAGCTTTTTGAATCGCCGTTTCAATTGGCACCTCACCCAACAACACATCTGTAATCGAGTAAAGTAAATCATTCTTTTGAACACCAGATCCCATAGTGGCATTACCTTGAGAATCCATATCAACCAATAAGACACGTTTCTTCAAAATCGCCAAAGAAGCAGCAAGATTAACGGCTGTTGTGGTTTTTCCCACGCCACCTTTTTGGTTTGCAATCGCAATAATTTGAGCCATGATTACCCTTAATATTTTTTATTGAATTCGTTGAAGTAAAAGTAAATGACGTTGTTCATCTAATCGTGGTACACGCAGCTCTATTACTTTGCATGAATACTGGTCTTTCATCTGTTCCATTTCATCAACTGGAATCAAGCCCTTCATTGCCGCAATAATACTCTGCTCATGCATATAAGGTTGCGCCGCATCTACAAAATCAGTTAATGAAGCAAATGCTCGACTTGTAATGACATCAAACTGACCAAGTTCACCAATCGTGTCTTCATTTTCTACACGTGTTTGAACTGCAACAACATTATTCAATTTTAAATCGGCAATAAATTGCTTAAGAAAACGAATTTTTTTTCCATTTGAATCTAACAATACACACGAACGTTCTGGTTGGCATAATGCAATGATCATACCGGGCATTCCACCACCCGTGCCAACATCTAATAAACGTCCTTGTGGCAAATCATTTAAAATACTTAAGCTATCTAATAAATGTTTAACCAGCATTTCTTTCGGGTCACGAATCGCTGTCAGGTTATATGCTTTATTCCATAGCACGAGAGCATCTTGATATTTCAATAAGAGTGTTAGCGCTTCCTCACTTAGGTTTAAACCTAAAGCCTGACTACCTTGCTTTAATTCTTGAAAAAAAGGATGCATAACAGTGCGACATCTCGATAAACTTGCCGTGCAGTATACCGATTTCTGATGCAAGGCACAGTAGGACTTGTTGAACGATTATGCAGTTAAACATTTTCAAACATGATAAACTGCACAATCTATTCAGTTTTTTGTCTTTCCTTAGACAAATTTAAGATAAATAAGAAATAACCTATTACGAAAACTTATTTTGCTTAATTTGTTGATCTAGCTGCTCCAAACGTTCAGGTGTACCAACATCCACCCAAATCCCTTGTAATTTTTCAGCTGACACTTGTTGTTGTTGCATCGCTTGCTTTAACAATGGCGCTAGAGGTCTTTTACCATTTTCCAAACCACTAAACATTTGCGGGGATAATACTGCAACACCACTATAAGTTAAGGCTTCACCTATTTGTTCTTGCTCAAAAGTATGGGCCAAATTATTAGACAAGATAAAATCACCTTTCTGGTGCTGAGGTGGATTTTCAACCAACACTAAGTGTGCTTGCTTATCTCCCAAATGGACATTTAACAATGACGAAAAATCCATCGTGGTCCAAACATCACCATTCACCAAAATAAAGGGCTCATCACCCAGTAATGGTAAAGCATTGATAATACCACCTGCAGTTTCAAGCCCTTCACCTTCATGCGACCATAAAATCGTCACGCCGAATTGAGAGCCATCCCCTAAAGTAGTTGCCAGTTTCTCACCCAACCAAGCGGTATTGATGACAATCTCTGTAACACCAATCTTTTGCAACTTTTCAATATGCCAAACAATCAGTGGCTTTCCACCCACTTCAAGCAAAGGTTTAGGTGTATGTAAGGTTAGAGGACGCATGCGATTCCCTAGCCCTGCAGCAAGAATCATCGCTTTCATTATGCTGCAACCTCATAATCGCCATATTTTGCAGTAAATTTAGGCATGACCACTTCACGGATAAACTGCATAAAGTCATTCAACTCATCGTAAGCTTGACTTTCTTCAAGTAAGTACCACATCACACGTGGTAAATCTTTTAAATAGCCCGATTTGCCATCACGCTCAAACAGACGAACAAAGATACCTAGAATTTTGAGATGGCGTTGAATTGCCATCAAATCTGCATCTCGCTTGAATTGCTCGAAACTACGGTTTTCTTTCGCTACAGCTGGTAATAAGTTATAGAACACCTCAAACCATTCGTAGACACGCTCAGCATTCCACTGTACATAAGCATCACGTGTAATTGAGATCAGATCATAGGTATCTGCACCAATGACGGCATCTTGGAAGTCGATCACTCCTAATGCTTGCTCGTTTTCTATTTTCATCAAGTTACGACTATGAAAATCACGATGCACAATGACTTGCGGCTGATGTGTCGCCTCAACAGCTAAAAAGTCAAAAGCTTGTTCAATCGTTTCTAACTGTTGCTCTGTAGGATGAATATCTAATGAAGGCAACATCCATTCGGTTAGCAAACGCATCTCTGTCATTAATTTTTCATAAGAATATGCAGGCAGTTGTTCAAAACCGTCGATTTGTTGTAATTCAATCAACTGCTCAAAGCTTTGTGCATAGTATTGGTCAACAGTTTCATCTGTTAGTAACGTTGAAAGTACGACATCACCAAAGTCTTCCAACAACAACAAACCGAGTGATAAATCTTTGGCAACAATATGCGGTACACGCACACCATTTTGATCAAAGAACTCATCAATCTCTACAAATGGGACGCAATCTTCTTTTTCAGGTGGCGCATCCATGAGCATATATGTTTTGTTTTGTAACTTAATTCGAGCATAGCGACGAAAGCTCGCATCTCCAGCCAAAAAATTGATCTCAAATTGATCGGTTTGGAGAGTAGCTTGAAGCCAAGTTTGTATCAATTGTTCGCGTTGTGTATTCATTTGCAATAAAATCTAAAACTAGCTGAGATTTTGAAAGCTTAAGTGTAGCCACTTATCAACTTTTTCTCTATGATGCGACAATAATTAATTGTGAATTAGCGTACTGGTTAATGAGACAATGAAACATCAGTTTAAATTTAATCCTTTAGCAACAGCTATTTTGACACTCTTGTGTGGCGGCTCGATCCAATCAGGTTTCGCAGCTCCAGCTGATGCTGTCTCTACGCTTGACAATAAACAGCTGAAAGCCACTATCCAAAAAAACCAAGATCAAGACAGTTATCCTGGTGAAAAATTTTTTCAGCAATATTATGTCGACAAATCTGCACCAGAAGCACAATTACGAGACAATCGTTATTTAAGCTCTTCTTTTTGTCAGGGAACATGGGTCACACCAATTAATCCCGAAACAAAGGCAAGCAATTCCAATACAGCGACTTCTGTGATTACAGCTGATTATGGGCATTACAACCCAACTGGCGATTCTGTTTTACAAGGCAATGTCGTGATTGATCAAGAAGGTCGCACAATTCGTGCAGATCAAGTTACGATTGATTCAACCCAGACGCACGCCTCTGCTCAAGGTCGAGTACAGCTTGCTCAATCAGGTCTACTCACTCAAAGTGACGCAATAAATTATAATTTAAAAACTCAAACAGGTGATTTGAACAATAGTTTTTATATTTCTGAACAGCAACATGCCCACGGACATGCAAGCCAGATTAAACGACAGAATGAAAATCTAGTTGTTTTAAAAGATGCAAGTTATACCGCTTGCCCTCCTGAACAAAAACCAGCTTGGAAAATCCAAGCTAAACAAATTGAACTTGACCAAGCAACTGGTCGCGGCGTGACTCGCGGAACAAAACTGTATGTAAAAGACGTGCCTGTTTTAGCTGTGCCATATTTTAATTTTCCAATTGATGACCGTCGTACCACTGGTTTATTAAGTCCAAATTTTGGTTATAGTAACGAAGGTGGCGTCCAACTGACGGCACCCGTATACCTTAACCTTGCACCAAATTATGATCTTACACTCACACCAAGTTATATGAGCAAACGCGGCGCAAAATTAGATGCCGAATTCCGTTATATGACTGAAAATTTTGGTTCTGGACGTATTTGGGGTGGATATTTACCAAACGACAACCATTACGAAGATAAAGATCGAAGTGATTTGCATTTTCTTCATGATTGGAAAATCAATAACCAATGGTCAACCAACTTAGAGTACAACTACGCCTCCGATAAAGATTACTTCGCAGACTTCAACAACAACCCAAACACGCGAACAGATCTTAACTTACGTCGCGCATGGGAACTTAATTATCGCAATGGTATTCCTGGACTTAAAGCTCAATTAAAGGTTGAAGACTTTCAAACGCTAGATCAAAGTATCAAAGATGCAGATAAGCCTTATGCACGACTTCCACAGTTTTTATTAAATTATGTAGGCGGGAATCCTCAAGGCTTTCAATATGAGTTTAATAATGACACTGCTTATTTTAAGAAATCAATCACTGATGGCTCTGCCTTAGAGTCAAGTGGTACACGTATTTATAACCAATTTGCCGTTCGCTATAACTATCTGACCCCATCTTGGTTTTATGCTATTCCAGAAATATCTGTTAGAAGCATTAATACTTTTTATGATCAAGACTCTAAAGAAGGTCGCGGTCTTTCTATATCGGATGATTTAGAAAAATCTGTTACCGTACCTCAATTTAGTTTTGCAACAGGCATTACTTTCGAAAAAGAAGGTAAATATTTGCAGAGTATTTCCCCTCGTGCGTTTTATGCCTATTCTCCTTATAAAAAACAAGATGATCATCCTAACTTTGATTCCACCACTGCATCAATTAATTACGATCAACTTTTCAACCCTTATCGATTCTATGGACACGACCGCTTAGATGACAATAACTTCTTGTCTCTGGGTGTAACTTATAGCCTACTAGATACAGAGGGCTTAGAACGTATTAAAGCAAGTATTGGGCAAAGCTATTATTTTAGTGACCGACGTGTAACATTAAATCAACAACCAGATGAGTTCGATACACAGCGCCGTACGGGTCCAATTGTAAGTGTTTCAAGTCAACTCAATCAAAACTTTACCATCGCTGCAAATTCTGCATGGATGTCAAATGGCGACAATGCTCAACGTGACTTCCAAGCCTACTATGCTGGAGAAAAAGGCAACTTATACAATATAGGTTATTTCTATCGTAGCAATATTCCAGATCGTCAAAGTTCATACGACCAAGCTGTTGCATCGTTTATACAACCAATAAAAGATAATTGGCGTATTATGGGTCACGCTCAATATGACTTAGATAATAGTTTAATGCGAGAATACTTACTTGGTGTGAATTATGAATCCTGCTGTTGGGCAATTTCAGTTTATGGCAGATCTTACTACAATGATTTAGATGATCCAAACTCACCAGATGTTCATAGAAAACGTACTGTTATGGCTGAGGTAACACTTAAAGGTTTAGGTGCACTCAACAATAAGCTTGCCTCTCTTCTTGAAAATAGAGTTTTAGGTTTCAACAAAATTAATCAATCTTGGACACAACGTTAATGAAGATAAAATCTTTCCAACATATCTTTAAAGCGACTGTTCTCGCTACACTTATTTCTTCTTCAATACAAAGCTTTGCGCAACCTACGGATGAGGTTGTTGCAATAGTTGATAGTAGTGTCATTCTTAAAAGTGATTTAGAACAAGGGATTGCAGAAACAGAACATCAGTTAAAAGCACAAAATAAAACTGTGCCACCCCAACAGTATTTACAAATGCAAGTGCTTGATCAGCTCATTATCCGTCAGGCCCAATTAGAACAGGTCAAACGTTTTGGCATTAAAGCTGATGAAAAAAGTTTAAATGCTGCGGTCTTAAAAATTGCAAATCAATCAGGTGCTAATACACTAGAAGCATTCCAACAAAAATTGGATACCATTGCACCAGATACTTATGAAAATTTACGAAATAGGATTGCTGAAGATTTAGCAATTGGTCGTTTACGCCAACAACAAGTCATGTCTCGTATTAAAATCAGTGATCATGATGTTGAAAACTTTTTAAATTCACCAGAAGGCCAAGCTGCACTTGGCACACAAGTCCATGTGATTCACATGCGTATCTCTGGTGAAAATAACGAAGAAGTTAAAAAAGTTGCACAAGAAGTCAAACAAGCACTTGCAACTAGTGATGATCCTAAAGCGATTAGTGCCAAGCTTGCAACCAGTGCAATCAAGGTTGATGGTGCTGATATGGGATTCAGAGCACTATCAGACATTCCTACTGAACTTGCAGCACGCATAACACCATTACAAACTGGTCAGACCACAGAACTGATCAATGTCCGCGATGGCATTCATGTTTTAAAACTTTTAGAACGCAAACAAAATGATCAAAAAGCACTGGTATCACAATATAAAACTCGACATATTTTGATTCAACCATCTGAAGTTGTCAGCTTAGATCGTGCGAAACAAATGATTGATAGTCTTTATAACCGTGCGAAGGCAGGCGAAGATTTTGCAACTTTAGCTGCAACCTATTCAAATGACACAGGTTCAGCACGTGATGGTGGCAGTTTAGGATGGGTAAGTCCTGGTGTTATGGTGCCTGAGTTTGAACAAGTCATGAAAGAAACACCGGTTGGGCAAATCAGTAAGCCTTTCCAAAGTCAGTTTGGTTGGCACATTTTACAAGTGACTGATACTCGCCAACAAGATATGACCAAAGAAGTTCAAGAGCGTATGGCTCGCCAAATTTTAGGTGAACGTTTGTTTGATACCGAAGTAGACAGTTGGATGCGTGAGCTGCGTGCTAATGCTTATGTTGAAATTAAAGATACAAGCTTAGATTCAAAAGCACAGCAAAAATAAGCCCATTACATTAAAATGCCAGCGAAATCGCTGGCATTTTTTATTCAAAAAATAAAAATTGGAAATATTTATCGTAAATTTTTAACATCCGCAACCACACAAATTACAAAAGCAGCGCGCCCTACTGTATCACCATCACCATCCTCAAAAGCAGCATGAATTTCTTTTAGTTTTCTATCCACAAACTCCATTGATCCTAGCCAAAATAATGGACAGCATGTCCCTCTAAAGATAACGTAACTTCAATCTTTGGAGATCCAAGAAATGGCTAAACGTTTTAGTCCGGAATTTAAACAGCAAGCAATTGATCATGCACTTTCAAACTCCCACGAGCCTATAGCTGCAATCGCCCATAAATTAGGTGTGGGTTATTCAACCTTAGATAAATGGATTCGTGAAGCCAATCCAGTAGGTTCAAGCAAACGTCAACTTTCTCCTGAACAACAGCGGATCTTGGAATTAGAAAAAGAAGTCAAACAGCTCAAGGAAGCCAATGACATCTTAAAAAAAGCGCATGTGTACTTTCTGACAGATCATGCCAAGAAAAGTACACGGTAATTCAAGATATGGATATAAATGAAGTCACTGTGTCTTCTGTCTGTAAATGCCTAGATGTCAGCACTTCAGGCTATTATGCCTGGCGAAAACGCCAGACCAATACAGCGCAGAAATACAATGATTTAAAAGTTGTATATTGGCAGCATCATGCGCGCTTGGGTGCACCGTCATTGGTACATGACATGCGTGATTTAGGTTATCGCATGAGCGAACGTACCGTTGGAAGGATGCTAAAAAAGCTTGGTTTACGTAGTAGGATTGCACGTAAATACAAGCATACGACTGATTCAAACCATCGTTTGTCTACAGCATCAAATTTGTTGGATCGCCAATTTACAGTTACTCAGCCTAATAAAGTTTGGACAACGGATATTACCTATATCCGAACTAAAGAAGGCTGGCTGTATTTATGTGTGATGCTAGATCTATTCAGCCGTCGTATTGTGGGTTGGCAAACCAGCCATCGAATAGACCGCCAATTGGTGTGTGATGCGTTTAATTATGCAATGGCTCGTCAGGGTTATCCAACGGGTGTCATGGTGCATTCGGATCAAGGTAGTCAGTACTGTAGTCGTGATTTTAGGGCGCTATTATTGACGAATAACTGTATTCAAAGCATGTCTAGACGAGGAAACTGTTGGGACAATGCAGTGACCGAAAGCTTCTTCCATACCCTGAAGGGGCATGTAGTACATGGCAGTGTATTTTCTACGAGAAAAGAGGCAAATGCTATCTTGTTTGAGTATATTGAAGTTTACTACAATCGAATCAGAAGGCATTCTGCAAATGGCTGGTTAAGTCCAGAAGCCTTTGAACAGAAATATTTCAAGAATTTAGAGGGATCGGTTGTCCACGATACTGTCTAGGATCACCTCATCAAAAATTTCTTTGGCATTATTATAATATTCCAATCTCCAACTTGGATATTGATCAGGACTATATGTATGTATTGCAAGCAACCTATCAGCTAAAAACTGTAAATTTTCTTTGAAAGACATTTTAAAACTCCTAAAGCACTTTAATTTACATTGTAATTTATCCAAAAATCTAAGAAATAAAAAACAGCATCAAAAGATGCTGTTTTTTATTCATCACAAATTAATTATTTGTAACGATCAACCATTTTCTCTAAAGAAATTGGGCGGATCTTATCTGCATTACCTGATGTACCAAATGAATTATAACGATCTACACAGATTTGCTTCATTGCTTCAACTGTTTCACCAAAGAATTTACGTGGATCAAATTCACTTGGTTTTTCAGCCATCATACGACGCATCGCACCAGTAGATGCCAAACGCAAATCGGTATCAATATTAATCTTACGCACACCATGTTTGATTGCTTCTACAAGCTGCTCAACAGGCACACCATAAGTTTCTTTAATATCACCACCATATTGGTTAATCACTGCCAACCATTCTTGTGGTACAGAGCTTGAACCATGCATTACTAGATGCGTATTTGGTAACGCAGCATGAATTTCTTTAATACGGTCAATTGCCAAGATATCGCCTGTAGGTGGACGCGTAAACTTGTACGCACCGTGTGAAGTACCTACAGCAATCGCCAAAGCATCTACATTCGTATCAGCAACGAATTGAGTCGCTTCTTCAACAGAAGTAAGCAGTTGAGAATGATCGAGTACGCCTTCTGCACCGACACCATCTTCTTCACCAGCCATACCAGTTTCAAGGCTACCTAAGCAACCAATCTCACCTTCAACTGAAACACCACACGCATGCGCCATTGCGACAACACGACGAGTAACATCAACATTATAGTCATATGATGTTGGAGTCTTACCATCAGCACCCAATGAACCATCCATCATCACTGAGCTAAAGCCCAATTGAATAGAACGTTGACAAACATCAGGACTCGTCCCGTGATCTTGGTGCATTACCACAGGAATATGTGGCCATTCTTCAATAGCTGCCAAAATCAGATGACGTAAGAAAGGTGCACCTGCGTATTTACGTGCACCTGCCGAAGCTTGCACAATAACAGGTGAATTCGTTGCATCAGCAGCGAGCATAATTGCACGCATTTGTTCTAAATTGTTTACGTTAAACGCTGGTACGCCGTAGTTATGTTCTGCAGCGTGATCCAAGAGCTGGCGCATTGAGATGAGTGCCATAATATCCTCCCAGGTAATGCGCCATATTCTACATGTTGATTTACTTCAATTCAGCAACTAATCACTGGATTTCCGCAAAAATCATGAATCTTTTGTGTAATTTAGCAAATGAAAGCCTTTAAAAATAAAAAAAGACTAAATTAAGAAAAATTTAGTCTTTTTTAAATATTATCTAAATATCAGAAAATCTTGTTTAGTCTTAACAATATCCATCTAAACGCGTTAAAGGTAACTTTTTACCAATCGCTTTTTCAATTTCTGGCAAATAGAAAGCATCATCTTCAGATAAGAAACTAATACTAACACCTTGAGCACCAGCACGACCTGTACGACCAATTCGATGTACATAATCATCAGACTGCTCTGGCAAAGTAAAATTCACCACATGTGACACGCCGTCAACGTGAATACCACGACCAGCAACGTCTGTTGCGATCATAATATTATGCTTACCTTGTTTGAACTGGTCGAGCATCTTCAATCGTTTATCTTGAGCGATTTCACCAGATAACATACCGACTTTATAACCATCACGCTTTAAGTAATCATATAAACGACGCACTTGATCTCGACGATTTGCGAAAATCATAACTTTATCAATTGGTTCATCACGCAAAATTTCTTGCAATAATTTGTACTTATCTTGTTTCGCAACCACATAAACACGCTGCTCCACATCATTATTGGTTTTTTGCTCAGGCTCAATCTCAACCGTTACAGGTTCAAATAGCCACTGACGAGCAAGATTAAGTACATCATAGCTAAAAGTTGCAGAAAACATTAAAGTTTGACGTTGTTCTTTGAAGGGTGAGTAACGCACAATCCGTTTTACCGATGGAATAAAACCCATATCTAATAAACGATCGGCTTCATCAATCACAAGGAATTCGATCTTATCCAACCAAACTTCTTTTTGCTCGACAAAATCAATTAAACGACCAGGCGTTGCAACGATAATATCAACAAAATTACTATCCAACATTTTCTTTTGCTTATCAAAATCCACACCACCAAGTAGAGTGACAAGATGTAAGTTTGAAAATTTTGTTAAAGCTTGAGCATCACTCTCTATCTGTAGTGCTAACTCACGTGTAGGAGCCAGAATCAGCGCACGTGGTTCGCCACGAAACCGTTGTTCTTGTAGCGGATTATTTAATAGATCATTGATCACACTAATCAAAAAGGCTGCTGTTTTACCTGTACCAGTTTGCGCTCGACCAATGGCATCATGCCCTGCTAATGTATATTTCAAAACCTTTTGTTGAATTGGGGTCATTTGTGTAAAACCCAAAGCATCAATTGCTTTCTTCAACTGCGGATGTAAATTTAAGGTTTCAAAACCAGATGTCATATATGCTCTCGAACCATCAATGATCAAAAGAAAGTGGCCATTATAAACAAAAACGCCCCAAATAACATTGGGGCGTTTTTATATTGCGTTAAAGCAACAAATTAGTCTAAAGGCTGAACGTTTTCAGCTTGGAAACCTTTTTGTCCTTGAACTACGCTGAATTCAACGCGTTGGCCGTCACGTAAAGAACGGTGACCGTCACCCATAATTGCGCGGAAATGAACGAATACGTCATCACCGCCATTACGTTGAATAAAACCAAAGCCTTTAGTGTCATTAAACCACTTTACTACGCCTTGTTCACGAGCTGTCATAAGTCAATCCTCAGATATTGAAAGATAAGGACCTTCCGGTGTTGCAAACAGCAGAGCCAACAAGGTTTTAAAATATTTATAATTTCAAAGCTTGTAATCATTCTGTAAAACTATCAACAATTTCCGGTTACATCCATTTGTTATAGGTTTTTTAACGATTTTATCGTATAGCATACATCCTAAAACGCATCGAGCTTAACATGGGTTTATGATAATTAATAGGTTTATTTTCAGTTATTTCAAATAACTTCATCCGTTTTTTTCAATAATTTAGCGGTTTTTTAATGATTTTTTTTACTATAAAAATAAGAGAATCTACATCTAAAAATTGAGCAGAAATTTTAATAAAAACCAGCCAAAATATGCACAAAAAAACAAACAATGTTAGCAATCACCTTTCCCAAGAATACCATCTAAAACCATTTCAACAACAAGCTTAATAATAATGATTATCGGTTATAACGCTCTACCCAAAATACTCTTGAACAACCAGAATTAACAAACACTTAGATTACTCGCATTTAACTCACCAATCCCCTAAAGTAAACCACCTCTAAGAACACTCAAGCTAAAATAATTCATAATAGTCAGCCTTCCTTCTACAGAATTTGTTAAAATAATTCTGAATTTAGCTGCTTAAATCACTATGACTCAGATACCGAATTCTCCTGAAATTATTAATGCGTTAGGACAACCTTGTCCTATGCCACTGCTCATGCTAAAGCGTGCTTTAAAGAAAGCTGAAGGTTCGAAACAATATTTATTAAAATCCTCAGATCCTCATAGTGAAATTGATGTAACACGATATTGCCAAATTCAGCAACTTCAATGCCAGACACAAAAAATTTCAGAGAATGAGTTTCACTATTTAATTGAATCTATGTAATTCTTTGATAAACTCTAGCTAAAGATAAACTAGATAACTTTACATTTTTATACTCAAATTTCCTTAGTGATGAAGAACATTCGCATTAAGATGAAATTGTTGACTTAAATACCATCCTATAAGGAGACTCCATGACTACTGACAGCAGCAATCAATTGATGCCCCTGTCATTGTCTGCGCCAGGCGTAAACCTTGGTGCATATATCAGTACTGTCAATCAAATTCCAATTCTAACGGCCGAGCAAGAAAAAGAACTTGCTGAGCGTTATTATTATGACCAAGATCTTGATGCTGCCAAACTATTGGTAATGTCACACCTACGTTTTGTCGTACATATTGCACGTAGCTATGCAGGTTACGGATTGCCACAAGGCGATCTTATTCAAGAAGGTAACCTTGGATTAATGAAAGCGGTCAAACGCTTCGATCCAAATATGGGTGTTCGCTTAGTTTCTTTTGCAGTGCACTGGATTAAAGCCGAAATACATGAATATGTGATTCGTAACTGGCGTATTGTCAAAATCGCAACGACAAAAGCACAACGTAAATTATTCTTTAACTTACGTAGTCTTAAAAAATCAAGCAAACGACTTACGTTGGAAGAAGCGAAATCAATTGCCAATGATTTGAATGTCACACCAGAGCAAGTGCTCGAAATGGAAGGTCGCCTAACCGCTTATGATGCTGCTTTTGAAGCTCAAGGTGATGATGATGACGATACTCCACATACAGCTCCTGCACTTTATCTTGAAGATAATCGCTACGACCCAGCTCGGTTGATTGAAGAAGAAGATTATGAAGAACAAAGTAGTTCTGCCTTACACGAGGCAATGGAACAGCTTGATGATCGATCTCGTAATATCTTGCAACGTCGGTGGTTAGATGATGATAAATCGACTTTGCATGAATTGGCCGCAGAATATAACGTTTCAGCAGAACGTATTCGACAGCTTGAAAAAAATGCAATGGAAAAAATCAAAACAGCAATGTCTGCGAGTTAATTGAGTCAGGCTCATTATGACTAAAAATATAATGAGCCTGATCACATAAATTTTTAAATAAAAAATATAAGACCTCAGAGACAATCTAAAGGTTTAAAGCAAATTATGTTTATTTTATCAAATGAAAGAACATCGGATAATCCTGAATGCTTTGGACAATACAAAGCATACTTAACTCAGCACAAAAATATTTTCCCATCAAAAGCCTATTCACTTGCAACTTCTGAGTGGTATGGCAATTTTAATGACCCGCGTTGTCCACATGATGCTTGGTTAGAAAATATTAAAATTGAAGAAAGAAACTCGGGAGATCGACAAGAAAATCGTTATATAACGATTACCATTCGACTGCTTGGAGCTTATCATGATGGTTTTATTGAATTGATATACCCACAAGTATTTAATTATCAACTTAACTGCAACCATGGAATTCAGGGTCATAGAGATTGGAGATATGATGAATTGCGTATCAATGATCAAGGACATTTGATTCATGAAATAGAATGGTACGATCTCAATGAATCTAGTCGATGGTTAATTGAAGCATCCGATATTGAATATAGATGGATCAGCAAGGGAGAAATTACTTAATCATTCCCCCAAGTTAGTTTGCATAATATGATCGACTATGAAAAAATAGCACTCCAATCTTCAAAAATTTTTTAATTTCATTCAGGTACGATGCCATGTGGATTGGAATTGCTGCAATCAATCTTGCTATTGCAGTTATGTTGGGTGCTTTCGGTGCTCATGGACTCAAATCTTTTGCAACCCTAGAACAACTCGCTTGGTGGGGTACAGCCACCCAATACTTTTTCTATCATGCGCTTGGCTTACTAATTTTAGGTGTTCTGCATAAAACCACACCTACTTTCCCAATAAAAATTCCTTTTATTTTGATGCAAATTGGTATCATATTTTTCTGCGGTTCGTTATACATTATGGCGCTCGGCCTACCGCGCATTTTAGGTGCGATTACACCGATTGGCGGTGCGTTTATGATAGCGGGCTGGCTGTTACTCGCATGGCAAGCAATCAAGCATGCGAAATAAGGATTGATCATGCACATCTATTTAAATGGCGAGTCACTCGACACGCCTTGTGAAAACCTACAGCAATTGATTCAAAGCTTGGCGCTTGAAGGCAAACGCTTCGCTGTAGAAAAGAACCAACAGATTATTCCGAAAAGTAGACTTGAGCAAACAGCTATTGCTCCTGAAGATCGTATTGAAATTATTCAAGCTGTTGGTGGCGGCTAATCGGCTAAAAATGGAGTAAGCCCATGCAAGATTCCCCTTTAATTATTGGTTCACGTACTTTCCAATCTCGTTTATTGGTCGGAACTGGTAAATATAAAGATCTCAATGAAACTGATTTAGCTATTCAAGCCAGTGGCGCAGAAATCGTCACTGTTGCGATTCGTCGTGTAAATATCGGACAACATGCCGATCAACCAAATCTGCTTTCAGTGATTCCACCTGAGAAATACACGATTCTGCCAAATACCGCAGGTTGTTTTGATGCCGATAGCGCGATTCGTACCTGTATGCTGGCACGTGAACTGCTTGATGGTCACAATCTGGTGAAGTTAGAAGTACTTGGTGATGAAAAAACTTTATATCCAAATGTGACCGCGACGCTTAAAGCCGCGCAAACCTTGATTGATGATGGTTTTGAGATCATGGTCTATACCTCGGATGACCCAATTGTTGCCCAAGAACTTGAAAGTATGGGCTGTGTTGCGATCATGCCTTTGGGTAGTTTGATTGGTTCTGGCCTTGGCATTTTGAATCCACATACCATTTCAATCATCAAAGAAAATGCCAAAGTTCCTGTGTTAGTCGATGCAGGTGTTGGTACTGCCAGTGATGCGGCGATTGCAATGGAACTCGGTTGTGACGGCGTATTAATGAATACAGCAATTGCTGCTGCTCAAAATCCAATTTTGATGGCTTCTGCCATGAAAAAAGCGGTTGAAGCAGGTCGTGAAGCATTCTTAGCAGGTCGTATGCCTCGTAAACGTATGGCGAATGCAAGTTCACCAGAAACTGGATATTTCTTTAAGTAAGAGAAAGAAGGGACTAATAAGTCCCTACTCTATATTTGTATTAATCACTATTTGCTTAATGCAATAATGATATGGATAAGACCAAATTCTTTAAAAACTACTCATTTGTACAATAATTTTTGAGATAAAATGATTTATTGTTCCTTGAATTATCAATAAGTTATCAATCTAAATTTTAAACAGCAGCTAGAAGAATACTGCCTTTTCACTTATAGTTTTTAGTAAAACTATAAAGATAAGCTCTTTTTTTACACAAAAAGATTCTGTATTTTTAAATAAAATACTTTTAAAAACATTATTTTAATTTTTATGGTATTTTTAAAGTAATTCGTTCATCAAAAAAATTTAAAAAAATACAGTGCTTAGGTATAGAATACGGCGCTTGTTTAACCTTAAACCACATATAGGTTTATAAGGCTTTTATATGTTTAATGTATTGTCTCGCTTGAGCTTAGTCAGCAAAATTATTATTGCTATTTTTTTAGGGATTGGCGTAGCTTTGCTTTTTCCTAACTTTACACCTTATTTGAGTTTATTAGGTGAATTGTTTATTAAAGCATTAAAGTCGGTTGCCCCGATTCTTGTTTTTGTTTTAGTGCTTGCTTCGATTGCAAATTTCAAAGTTGGGCAAAACTCAAACTTAAAACCTGTTATGATTTTGTATGTGGTTGGAATGCTACTCGCAGCATTTAGTGCTGTTGTAGCAAGTATTGCTTTTCCAAGTCAGCTATTTCTTAATTTATCAACTCAACCAGCTCTTCAAGCGCCTGGTAGTTTGGCAGAAATTTTAAAAAACTTATTATTAAGCTTTATTGCCAATCCTGTACAAGCAATTAGTGAAGCCAACTTTATTGGTATTTTGGCTTGGGCAATCGGCTTAGGTTTAGCATTACGTCATAGTTCTGAGACTACCAAACAAGTGCTTACTGATGTGGCTGATGCTGTAAATCAAATTATTCACACCGTGATTGGTTTTGCCCCTGTGGGAATTTTTGGCTTAGTCGCAGTCACATTTGCAGATGCAGGTTTAGCAACTTTATCTAGCTATGCACATTTGTTAATTGTACTGATAGGAACAATGCTTTTTGTTGCATTAGTGATAAATCCAATTTTAGTCGCATTAACGATGCGAGCAAACCCTTACCCATTAGTGTTTAAGTGTTTAAAAGAAAGTGGAATTACGGCATTTTTCACACGTAGTTCTGCTGCCAATATTCCTGTTAATCTCGATTTAGCGCAACGCTTAGGTGTAAACGAAGCAACCGCAAGTGTATCTATTCCTCTTGGAGCAACAGTCAACATGGCGGGTGCAGCGGTTACAATTACCGTATTAACGCTTGCTACTGTTCATACATTAGGTATTCATGTTGATCTAAGCACAATGATTATTCTTTCAGTCGTTGCAACCGTTTCAGCATGCGGTGCATCTGGTGTTGCAGGTGGGTCATTACTGCTCATCCCTGTTGCTTGTAGTTTATTTGGTATATCATCTGAAATTGCGATGCAAGTAGTTGCGATTGGTATGATTATCAGTGTATTACAGGATTCGACTGAAACTGCGCTGAACTCGTCAACTGACGTTTTATTTACTGCTGCTGTAGATTTCCGAAACCGAAAAAACTAGTAGATTGTTATGCCCTTACAGCGTTTACCAAACTGGATTCAACTTGGTGCTTTTTTACTCGCACTAAATGCTGGTATGGTTAACGTATTAGGGCTATTTACTGTTCTACATCAATCAGTTTCACACATGACCGGCAACGTCAGCATGCTGGCAATGAGTTTGCTAGAATGGCAACCAGAGCATTTTATTTATCTCAGTTTAGTAGTTTTATGCTTCGTGATTGGATCGTTTTACAGCGGTCTCATTCTTGGAGATAGCAATGTCTCTTTTGGCCATCATTACGGTTTCCCACTTAGTTTAGTTGCTGCATTTCTATTTTTAACTTGGCTTTTGTTACCTTACTTCCCGCGCTATGGTTTGTTGTGGGCATGTGTCGCCATGGGCGTACAAAATGCGATGGTAAGTCACTATAAAGGTGCAATTATCCGTACAACACATTTATCAGGTGTTTTAACGGATATTGGTTTAACCTTAGGTTATAAAGTTCGTGGTCTAAAAATTGAAAATAGGCGTATTTTTTTACACTTGCTCATCTTTCTAGGATTTTTTATAGGTGGGCTTATTGCGAGTTTGCTTTATCCTTATTTAAAATTACAAACTTTCCTAATA
Organism: Acinetobacter sp. TR3; assembly: GCF_027105055.1. Classification (NCBI taxonomy): domain Bacteria; kingdom Pseudomonadati; phylum Pseudomonadota; class Gammaproteobacteria; order Moraxellales; family Moraxellaceae; genus Acinetobacter; species Acinetobacter sp. TR3. The sequence continues at coordinate 1,467,919 of NZ_CP114264.1, read as the reverse complement.
CCAGCAAGTTTAAGTCTGACTATGAGTATAGCTTACTGGGTAATTTACTTTCGCTCTTCATCAAACTCGAATTCGGATTGAATTATGGTTAAAAATGCATTACAAGCTCAGTTACTCAAAGCGGGTTTGGTCGACAATAAAAAAGCCAAAAAATTAACCAAACAGGTGCAACATGAACAACGCACCGGACAACATGATGATACCTCATTAAAAGCTGAAATCGATCGGGTGAATCAAGAGAAATTAGCCAAAGACCAGGCACTGAATTTAGAAAAACAAAAGGTTTTAGAAGAAAAGGCGCTTAAAGCTTCAATTATTCAAATGATCAAGCAACATAAAATTTTGCAAACAGAGGGTGATGTTACCTATCAATTCATTGATGAGGGGAAAATTAAAAAGGTTTATCTTTCACAACAAGTTTATAATGCGTTAGTGACGGGTTCTTTAGTTATTGCTAAAGATCAAGATAAATATGCTTATCTCCCCAAAGCTCTTTCAGAAAAAATTGATCAAAAAATGCAAGGATTTATTTTGGTTAACAATAATACTGAGAAAAATGATCAAGCAACTGATGAAGAAGATCCATACGCAGCTTATGTCATTCCAGATGATTTAATGTGGTAAATCACACCTCATTAATGTAATACAACCTTACAGATCGTATTCAAAATGTGATCAACTTATCATAAGTACTTTTAACGCCTTACAATTAATAAAGTGAAAATTGTAAGGTGTTTTGATTTGAATTATTTAAGTTTTATTAGCGAAATTAGAAGTGAATTAAGCCAATACCCTTGGTTAGAAATGCTCATTTCATTCGCAATTTTGATTTTTCTAGCGGTTTTAGCAAATTTTATTGCCAAAAGAATTATTGTCCGTGGTATCCGCCATATCATTACTAAGCTTAAGTCACCCCACCAATCAATTTTTGCCCAACACAGCGTTACACGTCGATTTGCAAATATCGTTCCTGCGATAGTCATCATGAATGGAATCAGTGCAGTTCCCCATCTTCCATTAAAAGTAATTACATTAATACAAATGGGAACACAGGCATTTATTTTTCTCACGCTCGCTTTATCAATTAGTGAAGCACTGAATATTTTTAACTTAGTGTATCAACGCAATCCAAAATCGAGAAATAAACCAATCAAAGGTTATTTACAGCTGATCAAACTGATTTTATTCGTTGTCTGTGGTCTTATGATTTTAGGTACTTTTCTTAAAAAAGATGTCTTTACTTTACTCGCAGGCTTCGGTGCAATGGCAGCAGTTCTCATGCTAGTCTTCCAAAATACGATCTTGTCTTTAGTCGCAAGTGTACAAATTGCCTCTTATGATATGGTTCGTATAGGAGACTGGATTGAGATGCCCTCTTTAAATGCGGATGGCGACGTGATTGATATGTCTCTGCATACAGTGACTGTACAAAATTTCGATAAAACACTAACCACCATTCCAACCAACAAACTTGTCACCGATACATTTAGAAACTGGCGTGGTATGAGTAATTCTGGCTGCCGTCGTATTAAACGTTCGATATTTCTTGATCAAAGTAGTGTTCACTTTATGACTGATAGTGAACAGCGAAAATTAAAAGATTTTTTACTTTTAGACCATTATCTTGATGCAAAGCAAGATGAAATTAATAAGTTTAATGATCATCTAAGTAATCAATCAGAATACAACCAACGACGTTTAACCAATGTAGGAACATTCCGTGCTTATGTAGAGTTTTATTTACGCCAGCATCAAGGTATTGCACAAAATCAAACTATTTTAGTTCGTCAACTACAACCCACTAGTGAAGGTCTACCTTTAGAAATTTATGCATTTACAAATACGACAGCATGGGCATCTTACGAAGCGATTCAATCTGATATCTTCGATCATTTTATTGCAATTATTCCTGAATTTGGTTTGAGAATTTATCAAGCACCATCAGGATATGATTTTAAAACCTATTTGTCTGTTAAAGATTTTCAAATCTAATGCGAACTAAGCTTTAAGGCTTTACATTTTTTAATACTAAAGCCTTAAAGTATTTAAATAGAAAAACCTTTAAACCTAATTTCCCAAAATTTTCTATGAAATCCTAAAATGTGTAGATAATACAGTTTTATTCTTATCAGTTGAGTGTCTAAAAAATTTTTGCAATAAACTAAGATAAGGAATCAGAAAGTACACATGCGCTTTATTTATGGTTGAATAAGCCACACCCAATTTATGAGCGATTGCAGCTATAAGCTCGTGGAAGTTTGAAAAGTAGATAATCAATTGCTTGCTGTTTAAATTCAGGACTAAAACGTTTAGCCATTTCTTTGCCCCCAAAGATTGGAGTAACATTATCTTTAGAGGGACATGCTGTCCATTATTTTGGCTAGGATCAAATTGCTGAAGAATTTCCACAAAAATTCTTCAGCTAAATTTTTTTTATCTATTCCAATTCAACAGATTTATATTAAATTCTGATGCAAGTAGATAAGATGCCGTCATCAAAGCGAATGAAACAGCAATCAGAAGCGCATCCGTTGACGAAGTTCCAATCAATAAAAATACCAAACCAGTAATAAACAGCATACAAACTATTAAATTCCCTATGATCTTAAACATTTCTTATCCAAATTGTGAATTTCATCACAATTATCTATTTTTTTAATAACTATTACCAACACCAACCATCGCTTGATTATGACCGTTCATCAAACAATGTAAATTCTCAAATAGGACTTAGATTGTTTAAAATAGTAAAAAAGCCCATTGGCATGGGCTTTTTAAATAGTGACTTTAATTATTCATGTATGTATTAATGAATGCTTAACTCATCGTCTTTAGCAATTACGACTGAGGTAAGAATTGGAATACCTAAAATCACAGGAACCACAATAATCCACAAATCTGTGGTTAATTTGCTTGAGAAGAAGAACTGAATAACGACAGCAACCAATATAAGTACTGAAAGGAGGACAGCCATAAAGCGAATCGCAAATTTAAGAAGCATTTCTAATCCTATGTGATTGTAATGGTTAATTTGAGTATACGCCTTGTATCACGTTGCATGCATTGAATTTTCACTATAAAAGCTGTATTTCAAATGAATTTTTAAATAATTGTCTAGCGTCTTACTCTTCGCCTATGAGACAAATAGAACTTTAAGTGAGTACACTCCTCTCCATTACCAACCCGTAGCCTGCTCACTGATCGATTCGATTTCTCATCTTTTGTATCAAAACCAGCTCATCCAACATACATCTAAGATGTCTATCAGTTTTATATCCTAAATACTTGTAGCGAAAAAACAGAAATTTTCTATCCTACTGATTGTTATTTTAATATAAAAATTAGATATCATTCTCAGTTTCTATAAAAAATTAGATAATATCCCTAAGTTTTAAATATTATTAAACACCTTTCACATTAATTTAATATAGTTAACTTATTATAACTTTTTAAATAGAAAGATTGATAAAATAAACATATTGGGATCAATCACCAATCAAAGGAAATAAATATTAATAAAATCTGTTGAATTTTAATTTAAAAAAAACCATTATGTATCAAGATTGTTAAGTAATGTAATAATGAGTTAAAAGATGCCTCATTCAGCAATAAAATTCAAAAATGAAAAAGATTACTCATTTTTCTCCCAAACTGAGAATATCGGAAATCAATATGAATTTATAGAACTTCATTTAGGAAAAATGAGCCATAAATCTACACTTTGGATGGATGCTGCGGTCATTACAACATTTTCTTTTGGTTTCTTTAACAGCTTAAATAATGAGCTTAAAAATAAAATAATTGATTCATTAATGCTCATCAAAGCGAATCAAGTGGAACCAATTCTCTTCCAAAGTTCAAAAATAATTGATGATAAAGGATTCTCACTTCATCACACCTTGATGTATGAGTTAAACAATTTAAACGCTATAAAATTTTTATTTAATAAAGACTGGAATATTCATGAATTTAATAGTGCATGCCAAATAATCATGAGAGAATTAACAGCATTTGAAATGAATCTAAGTAATCAAATTTCAAATCTACTAAACAATAATTTAATTTGTAATTTACTTATTTGTTCAGTGGATGTTAACTTCGATACCATTTACACCATTCGTTAATATCAATCACTTGGATTGCTAATGATCTATTGAAATATTTCGTTAGAAATTTCATTTACCATATTATTTGTTAAGAAAAAAATTAATAACAAATATTATTTGAAACAAACTATTTTCGAAATTAAATTGGAAATTTAATTATCCTTTTGCGAACCAAGCCACATTCGCTCTTTTCATCTATAAAGCTAATTTTCTGATATGCTACTGAACTAGCTGAATTAGAATTTCATCAGAGGATAAGTGTAATGCTGAGTTGGTTTGAAAAATTAGTTGATCCTTACCCAACGAAAGATTTAAACAAACCATTACCGACTACTTTTTTTGCTTTTGTTTGGCAATCAACGAAAGGAGTCAGACCATTCCTCTTTTTACTTATTGCTTGTACAGCTGCTGCTGCGTGCTTTGAGGCATTATTTTTTTCTTATATTGGTAAACTAGTTGATTGGCTCACTAAAAGTCAGCCTAATACCTTTTTAGAAACGAATCATCAAAATTTAACTATTCTCATAAGTATTTTATTCGCAAATATTTTCTTCGTAAGTTTGCAATCTATTGTCAAACACCAAGTGTTATTTAGTAATTTTCCAATGCGTATGCGCTGGTTATTCCATAATTTATTATTGCAACAATCATTAGATTTTTTCCATACCGACTTCGCTGGTCGCTTGTCTGCCAAAGTTATGCAAACTGCATTAGCAGTTCGTGAATTTTGGATGATCCTTGGTGACATGTTGGTTTATGTACTGATTTACTTTATTACGATTAGCTTTGTATTAGGTTCTATTTCGCCTGTTTTGATCGTCCCACTACTTTTATGGCTGATCTTATTTATCGCGATTGCCAGTTATTTCATTCCTCGTCTTGGTAAAGTTTCACAACAACAGGCAGATGCACGCGCTGTTATGACTGGACGTGTTACCGATGCTTATACCAATATTCAAACCGTGAAATTGTTTGCACATGCTGGTCGTGAAAGTCAGTATGCAAAAGAGTCCATGCAAGAATTTATGGTCACTGTTTATAAACAGATGCGCTTAGGTGTGAAATACCAAATCAGCATTCGTTTACTCAGTGCTTTTCTCTTTATAGGCGTGATTGGTAGTTCTGTTTGGTTATGGACACAAGGGCAAGCTGCTATTGGTGTAATCGCAGCAACCACGGCGATGGTTTTAAAGCTCGATAGCCTAGCCGAATTCATCATGTGGCACATTACGATGCTTTTCGAAAATGTTGGTACGATTCAGGATGGGATGAAAACCCTAGGTAAACCAATTCAAATTCAAGACAAAAAAGATGCAACTGAACTAAAAGTTCAACAGGGCGAAATTCGTTTTGAAGATGTTAGTTTTGCTTATAATCAAAAAAATGTAATTGATCATTTCAATCTTACGATTAAACCTGGCGAGAAAATAGGTATCGTTGGTCGTTCTGGTGCAGGTAAATCTACTCTCATTCAGTTACTTTTACATTTTTATGATATTAATCAGGGTCGCATTTTGATTGATGGTCAAAGTATCCATGATGTCACACAAGATAGCTTACGTGCCAATATTGCACTAGTCACACAAGATACCTCTCTATTACATCGTACGGTAGCTGAAAATATCAAATATGGTCGCCCTAATGCGACTGAAGCAGAGATTCAACTTGCTGTCAAAAAAGCCAAAGCAGAAGAATTTATTCCTCAATTGACTGATCAGAAAGGACGTATTGGATTTGATGCCTATGTCGGTGAACGTGGCGTAAAACTTTCTGGGGGTCAACGTCAACGTATTGCGATTTCTAGAGTTTTTTTGAAAGATGCACCTATTCTTATTTTAGACGAAGCAACAAGTGCTCTTGACTCAGAAGTTGAAGCCGCGATTCAAAGCAGTTTAAATGACTTAATGGTTGGCAAAACGGTCATTGCAATTGCACACCGTTTATCTACTATTGCTCAAATGGATCGTCTCATTGTACTTGATCAAGGCAAAATTGCAGAACAAGGTACACATGAGGAACTTATTGCAAATGATGGCTTGTATGCACAATTATGGAAACGCCAAACAGGTGGTTTTTTAGTTGAGCAGCGAGTAGTGGCTCAGGACACAGAATAATGTTGTATCTAGAAGACTTAAATATTGGAGATCGTTTCATCAGCCGTGACTATGAAATGACACTTGAAGAAGTTAAACAATTCGCGAGCCTATACGACCCTCAGCCCTTTCATTTAGATGAACACGCAGCTGAACAACATCCTATTTTTCAAGGTTTAGCAGCAAGTGGCTGGCATACTTCAGCAGTAACCATGCGTTTATGGACAGAGTGCTTTCCAATCGCAGGCGGATTACTGGGTTCTGAATCTAGCCTTCGTTGGCCTCGCCCTACTCGTGTTGGCGATAAAATTCATGTCGAAATTGAGATTACTGCGATTGTGCCATCTAAAACCAAAACTGATCGTGGTATTGTCAGTTACGTTACTCAAGCTTTGAACCAACATGGCGATGTGCTATTAATATCAACAACCAAAATAATGGTCTTTAGAAAAGCAGCTTAATTTTGGAGATTGGGTGACTCTTTTGTCCAACAATTTTTATGATTGATTATTTTATTTCGTGTAAAGATGTTTCAGACTTAAATGTTTAAAAGATATTGGCAAAATTGATGAGCGCCACGGAAAGCACATGAAAACAACTTCAACTCGTCAAGATCAAGGTATACCAGGCGTCTATGGCTTATTACTATTAGACGTTGTTTCTCGCTGGGGATATAGCGATGAAACCTTATTTGCTCCTTTTCATTTAACCAGTGAGCAATTAGCTGACCCAAATTATCGAATTCCTACACCTATTGCGAATGAATTAGTTAAACATTCTTTGCGTTTAACAGGTGAAAGTACATTAGGATTTCACCTAGGTACGCAAATGCGTATTTCTATTCATGGTTTTATTGGTTATGCCATTATGACTGCGCATGACATTACCGATGCAATTGCACTTGCAAGTCGTTTTATTCAATTACGCTTGCCTTTTCTACAGCTCTATTTCTCTACCTTTGGCCCTAAAGCCACCTTACAACTGCAATGTGATATTGAAGTTGAACCATTACGTACTGAAATTATCTTAGGTTTAACGATTGGTATTATGACCATGGCAAAAGCCTTAACAGGAATTGAAGATTTAAATGGTGAAGTTGATTTAGATTTTCCTGAGCCCGCTGGATTTGATAAATACCGCGACAAACTAACCAGTAAGGTGCGCTTTAATCAGCCACATTTAATTTCAAGCTTTGATAAAAAATACCTCGGTTTGAAAATGGTTAATGCAGATCCGATTGCGAGCCAAATTGCGATTAATCAATGTGAAACTGAATTATCAGCTTTGGGCGAACGTCGTCGTCTCGCAATGCGTGTTCGTGATATTTTGACCAATTCGGAACAACATTATTTAAGCATTGAAAGTGTTGCTGATCGTTTGCATATGTCTGATCGCACTTTAAAACGTCAATTAGCCGCCGAAGGAACTTCCTTCTCCACCCTAGTTGACGAAGTTCGTTATCGTCATGCAACATCTTTACTCTCCAGAACAGATTATAGTTTAGAACAAATTGCTGATGAATTAGGGTATTCTGATGTAGCGAATTTTAGCCGTGCATTTAAGCGCTGGAGTGGACGCAGTCCGAGTAACTGGCGTAAAGACCCTTATTTGTAATATTGCAAAGTGCTTCATTTATAAACACTTTTGTTTTAACTAAAAAACCTGTATAAAGCCAAATAAAATGATACGACAGATTGTTTAAGGAGTTGTCATGAATCATCCAGCAGATTTAAAATATGCACGAACACACGAATGGGTAAGAATCGAAGGTGATTTAGTTGTTACTGGAATCAGTGACCATGCTCAGTTGGAGTTAGGTGATTTAGTTTACGTTGAAACACCAGAAGTCGGTAGTCATGTGACTGCAACAGAACAAGCGGGTGTTGTTGAATCTGTTAAAACTGCATCTGACATCCATGCCCCTATTTCAGGTACTGTCGTTGAAGTGAATGCAGCGCTTGAAGATGATCCTGATTTTGTCAATGAAGAACCGTATGGCAAAGGTTGGATCTATAAAATCAAACCTGACAATATGGCTGATGTTGAAAAGCTCCTTTCACATAGTGAATATGAATCAGGTTTGTAATTTTAAATAAATTCAAACATTAAAAAGCCCAGTCAAGAACTGGGCTTTTTATTTATGCTTAATTAATTAAGCAACATAATCAACCTGAATACCATCTACTTCTGAAACCAAATTCTCAAAAGAGAAAATTTCATCAAGTTGCGCCTGTGTGAGTAAACCACGCTCTAAAACCACTTCTTGAATAGTTTTATTTTCAGCAATACATTGCTTACCAATTTCATCGCACAAAGCATGACCTAATAAAGGATCGAGCAAAGTAATAATCCCTACACTACGCATCACTGCATCATGGCAAGCTTGTTCATGTGCTTTGATTCCACGTACACATTTTTCATCCAAACTTTGAATCGCATGGGTTAATAGCTCAATTGATTCATTGAGTGAAATTGCAATCACAGGCTCCATGACATTTAACTGTAACTGTCCTGCTTCTGCTGCAAAGGTAATCGTAAGATCGTTACCAATCACCTTAAATGCAATCTGATTTACAACTTCTGGAATAACTGGATTTACTTTTGCAGGCATAATTGATGAGCCAGCTTGTAATTCAGGTAATTGAATTTCACCAAAACCCGTCCGCGGTCCTGAACTCAACAAACGCAAGTCATTACTAATTTTTGAAAGTTTACATGCAAGACGTTTTAAGGCACTTGATAAAATAATGAATACACCACAATCACTTGTTGCTTCAACATAGTCTTCAGCGCCAACTAAATTTAAACCTGTAATTTGTTTCAAACACGAAACTACTTTTACAGCATAGCCTTTAGGTGTGTTTACACCAGTACCAATTGCAGTTGCACCTAAATTGACTTCAAGCAGCAACTCGCGTGTACGTTTAATCAGACGAACATCTTCTTTTAATAAAGTTGCAAATGCATGAAATTCTTGCCCAAGTGTCATCGGCACTGCATCTTGAAGTTGAGTACGCCCCATTTTTAAAATATAGCGAAACTCGATTGCTTTATTCTCAAATGAAGTAATCAATTTATCCATTTGTGTGAATAACGCATCTAGAGAACAATAAGTCGATAAACGAATCGCGGTAGGATACACATCATTCGTTGATTGTGATTTATTGACATGATCATTTGGGTGAATCACATCATATTGACCTTTTTGATGACCTAATGATTCAAGTGCAATATTGGCAATCACTTCATTGGTATTCATATTAATAGATGTACCCGCGCCACCTTGATAAACATCAATTGGAAACGAGCCTTGCCATTTTTCAGTTTCATGAATTAAAGCATCACAAGCGCGTTGAATCGCCAAGCTTTGAGTTTCTGTTAATTTATTAAAACTTAGATTCGCTTGAGCAGATGCTTTCTTCACTTGTGCTAACGCACGAATGAAGTGACTATTTTGTCCAACTTTTTGCGAAGAAATTTTGAAATTTTCAATAGCGCGTAAAGTATGAATTCCGTAATAACAATCCATTGGCACTTCTTTTGCGCCAAGTAAATCATGCTCTATTCTTATGGTTGCTGCTTGAACCGTGTCCACTTTCCATTTCTCTCAGACAATGCACCCTAATGGTGCAAAGAAATAATATGGAAGATTTCAAATAAATTTTCATTAGCAGAATTGCTTAACATTACGAGCTTTTTATAATGTAACTTCTCTGCATTGTTGCTTTTGTAACAACATGTGTTGTCATTTCACTCTATTTTTATGTTCAAAAATGCCTGTTATTTCTATCAATTTTTTGCTTTGGTAATAATTTGAAACATATAGCCTATTTTTAAGCCACAAATATCTTTCTTTTATTTAAAAAAAAGTGAGCTTTTTTAGATTTAAAAAATTAAGATTCATACACTTAATTTAAATTACACAAAATATACAAATAAAATACAAAAACAAACAGTATTTTAAAAATCATTCGTGCTTGAATCTGTGGCCTTATCAGTCTTGTTAGAATAGTGAATCATTTTTGTCTATTCAGATGGGATTGCACAGTTATGGATAAGTAAGGACAGGCATCCATTATGAATTTTTCGAATCCCACTGTTGTTGTGTTCGTGGTGTATATTATCGCCATGCTTGGTATCGGTTTATACGCCTATTTTTCTACCAAAAACCTTGATGATTATATCCTTGGAGGACGAAGCCTAGGTAGTTTCGTTACCGCTTTATCTGCGGGTGCATCCGATATGAGTGGCTGGCTACTCATGGGTTTACCTGGGGCAATCTATTTGACAGGCTTATCTGAAGCATGGATTGCAATTGGCTTAATCATTGGTGCATGGCTCAACTGGTATCTTGTGGCTGGACGTTTACGCGTTCATACTGAGGTTCAGAATAATGCGCTTACGTTACCAGATTATTTCACTGGTCGTTTTGATGACCAGAAAAAGATCTTACGTGTAACTTCCGCACTGATTATTCTCATCTTTTTCGCGATTTATTGTGCTTCTGGCATGGTAGCTGGTGCACGTCTATTTGAAACATTATTCCACTTACCTTACCAAACCGCTTTATGGCTTGGTGCATTTGCAACAATCGGATATGTTTGTATCGGTGGCTTCTTGGCAATCAGTTGGACTGATACATTCCAAGCTGGTTTGATGATTTTTGCGTTATTGCTTTTACCTATCGTCACATACATGTCTTTAGGTGTAGGTGTCGAAGAATTTACTGCAATTGTTGAGAGTGCGCGCCCACACGCTTATGATTTTGTTTCAAATTTAAGTATCGTTGGTATTCTTTCAGCAGCTGCTTGGGGTTTGGGTTATTTTGGTCAGCCTCATATTCTAGTTCGTTTTATGGCTGCCGATTCTGTTAAGTCAATCCCTGCTGCTCGTCGTATCGGTATGACATGGATGATTTTATGCTTGGCAGGTGCAGTTGGTTCTGGTTTTATCGGGATTGCGTATTTCCATCAACATCCTGAATTTGCAGCGGTTGTGACAGCTAACCCTGAAACAGTATTCATGGAACTCACTAAAATTTTATTCAACCCTTGGGTTGTTGGTGTGATCCTTGCTGCAATTTTATCAGCAGTCATGAGTACCTTAAGTTGTCAGTTATTGGTATGTTCAAGCGCATTAACTGAAGATCTATACAAAGGTTTGATCCGTAAAAATGCAACTCAAAAAGAGTTAGTTTGGATTGGTCGAGGAATGGTACTCGCTGTTGCAATGTTAGCGCTTGCTTTAGCTCAAAACCCCGATAGTAAAGTACTTGGCTTAGTTTCTTATGCTTGGGCTGGCTTCGGTGCTGCTTTCGGTCCATTGATTATCATGTCATTGTTCTGGAAACGTATGACGCTAAACGGCGCTTTAGCGGGTATGGTGATCGGTGCAGTTACAGTGATTGTTTGGAAAAATTTATTTGCTAGTACTGGTATTTATGAAATTATTCCTGGTTTCATTTTTGCCTTGATCAGTATTGTTGTGGTGAGTTTACTTGGTAAAGCACCTAACGCAACTGTGACTGGTCGTTTTGAACAAGCAGATGAAATCTATACGAGAGAAATGAAATAAGATTTCTGAGTAAAATTTAGGGGGCTTTCGAGCCCCTTTGTTTTATTTGATCTTTTATTAAAATTTGGTTCTTGATTTAATTTTTATTTTAGAGCTGTCTTTCACAACTTGCATCACAGGATAACTACGCGTTTCTTTCACTCCAGGAAGTTGCCATAAAATTTGCCCCGCAATACGACGAAACTCCTCCATCCCTGCGCTACGCAATTTGATCAAAAAGTCAAAGCCACCACTCACCATATGGCACTCGACGATCTCTGGATATTGTGTCACTGCATCAATAAAATCCTCGAGCACATTTGGGGTCGTTTTATCTAAAAGCACCTCAACAAACACAAGAAAACTGGCATTTAACTTATTCGGATTGAGTTTTGCCTCATATCCCAAGATAAATTCATCCTTCGTCAACTTTTGGACACGGGCCATGACAGCAGTCGGTGAAAGGTTCACTAATTCTGCCAATTTACTATTGGAAATTCTTCCATCTGTTTGAAGAATATCAAGAATTTTTAGATCGGTACGATCTAATGTATAAATAGGGCCATTCAACTGAATTTTCCTCTAAAAAATAGGTAAATTATAGTGAGTTACTCGGGTTTTATTCTGTAATCATAAATTATCTAAACCTCTCTACTCAATGAGTTCTAGAGATTGTTATTGGAATTTAGTATGAATACATTGGATACTCCCGCACAAATGGACACAGCTCACACAGACGGTTATATCACCGAATTTAAAGAAAAAAGTGAGTTTGAGCAACGCATTAATACAGCTTGGCGACGTGCTGAGCCTGAAGCGGTTAAACAACTTGCAGAAGCAGCAGATATTTCTCCTGATCTTGATCAAAAAATTTATGAATTAGCATTCAGTCTTGCACATAATTTACGTGAACGTAAAAGCTCGGCTGGAAAAGCAGGTATTGTTCAAGGTTTACTTCAAGAGTTCTCACTTTCTTCACAAGAAGGTGTGGCATTGATGTGTTTGGCAGAAGCATTACTTCGTATTCCAGATACAGCAACACGTGATTTATTAATTCGTGACAAGATCAACCAAGGCAACTGGAAAGAGCATTTAGGTCAAAGTAACCTAATGTTCGTAAATGCAGCTGCTTGGGGTTTAATGCTTACTGGCAAGTTAATGGAAACACCTAAACAAACCAGTTTATCAAGTATTTTAACAGGTCTTCTCGCTCGCAGTGGACGTGGCATCATTCGTAAAGCGGTTGATGTCGCGATGCGTATGATGGGTGAGCAATTCGTTACGGGTGAAACTATCGAAGAAGCACTTGAGCATGCAAAACCATTTGAACACAAAGGTTTCCGCTATTCATACGATATGTTGGGTGAAGCTGCGCTAACCGATCATGATGCTGAGCGTTATTATAACGATTACACTCAAGCGATTCATGCCATTGGTAAAGCATCAAATGGGCGTGGTGTTTATGAAGGCCCTGGTATCTCGATTAAGCTCTCTGCTTTGCACCCACGTTACCAACGTGCGCAAATTGATCGTGTACATCATGAGCTTTACAACAAAGTTTTCGAACTTGCATGCTTAGCAAAACAATATGACATCGGCTTAAACATCGATGCTGAAGAATCTGAACGTTTAGAAATTTCACTCGAACTACTTGAGCGTTTATGTTTCGAACCAAAACTTGCGAATTGGAAAGGCATTGGTTTCGTTATTCAGGCTTATCAAAAACGTTGCTTCTACGTAGTTGATTATATCGTTGATCTTGCAAAACGCAGTAACAAACGCCTCATGATCCGTTTGGTGAAAGGTGCATATTGGGATAGCGAAATCAAGAAAGCACAAATTGACGGCATGACTGACTACCCTGTATTTACCCGTAAAGTACACACGGATTTGTCATACATTGCTTGTGCGAAGAAGCTCCTTGCTGCACCAGATCAAGTGTACCCGCAATTTGCAACGCACAATGCACAATCACTTGCAACGATTTATACACTTGCAGACCCAAGCAAATATTATCCAGGTCAATACGAGTTCCAATGCTTACACGGTATGGGCGAACCTTTGTATGAGCAAGTTGTAGGTTCAAAAGCAGACAATAAACTTGGTGTACCGTGTCGCGTATATGCGCCTGTGGGTAACCATGAAACTTTATTGGCTTACTTAGTTCGTCGTTTACTTGAAAATGGTGCAAATACCTCATTCGTAAACCGTATTGCTGATAAGACCTTGAAAGTTGAAGACTTGATTCAGTCTCCAATCAAAGATATTCAAACTGCTGCGAGAGATGAAGGTCAGATTGGCTTAAAGCATCCTGCGATTCCACTTCCGCATGATCTTTACCCATTACGTCCGAACTCAAGTGGTTTTGATTTAAATAACGATCAGCCTTTAGCTGCATTAGATACAACAGCACAAAAACTCCGTAGCCATATTTGGAAAAGTGCACCTTTACTTGGTTTTGAATCAACAGTTCACGATCAAAGTAATGCGATTGCAATTACAAACCCTGCACAAAATAGTGAAATTGTCGGTCATGTGAATGAAGCGACTAGCGCGGATGTACAACTGGCATTAGAAGCAGCTGTACAAGCTGAACAAAGCTGGGCTGCAACAGATAAAGTTGAACGTGCAGCTTGCTTAAAACGTGCTGCAGATTTGATGGAAGCTCGCATCCAAGAATTAATGGTATTACTTTGCCGTGAAAGTGGTAAAACTTATGCTAATGCCATTGCAGAAGTTCGTGAAGCCGTTGATTTCTTGCGTTACTACGCGACACAAATCGAAAACTTGCCTGCAAATGCGCAAGTAAAACCATTGGGTACAGTCTTATGTATTAGCCCATGGAACTTTCCTCTTGCGATTTTCTCTGGTCAAATTGCTGCTGCATTGGTCAGTGGTAACTGTGTAATTGCCAAACCAGCAGAACAAACACCGCTCATTGCAGCGCAAGCCGTTCAAATGCTTTGGGAAGCTGGTGTTCCACACGGCGTTGTTCAACTTCTTCCGGGTCGTGGTGAAACTGTTGGTGCTCAACTTAGCCAAGATGATCGCATTCAAGGCATTATGTTTACGGGTTCAACTGAAGTTGCAAAAATCTTGCAAAAAACAGTGGCAAAACGTTTATCTCCAAATGGTCAACCAATTCCGCTCATCGCGGAAACGGGTGGTCAAAATGCGATGATCGTCGATTCTTCTGCACTTACTGAACAAGTTGTTCTCGATGTCGTCAGTTCTGCATTTGACAGTGCGGGTCAACGTTGTTCTGCACTTCGTATCTTATGTGTGCAAGAAGATAGCGCTGCAACAGTCATCAAAATGTTAAAAGGTGCAATGCAACAGTTGATCGTAGGCAACCCTGCAATCTTAAAAACTGACATTGGCCCTGTAATCGATACTGAAGCTAAAGGAACCATTGATACGCATATTCAAAAGATGAAATCTAAGGGCTACCCTGTTCATCAGTTGATGTTTAACGATGCAGTAAGTCAACAAGCACTTGCACAAGGTACATTTGTTCCACCTACAGCGATTGAATTACCAAATCTTGATGATTTAGAGCGTGAAGTATTTGGTCCTGTCTTGCACATCATCACTTATAAGTATGGTGAGCTTGAGCAGTTGATCGACCGTATCAATGCTAAAGGCTATGGCTTAACGATGGGTTTACACACCCGTATCGATGAAACCATTAATACAGTGATCCAACGTGCTGAGGTGGGTAACTTATATATCAACCGCAACATCGTCGGTGCTGTTGTAGGCGTACAACCATTTGGTGGCGAAGGCCTATCTGGTACTGGTCCTAAAGCTGGTGGTCCACTGTATATGTACCGCTTAATGGAACATTGTTCAGAGAAAGTTTTAGCAACACCTTTTGCGGTTAAAGCTGAAATCTCTCAGTTTGATGCTGTATCAAATGTTGCTTACCAGAACTTGTTGACTTGGGCTAAACAAAATATGCCTCACGCAGTTCCGACAATTCCAGCATTTGGTGTTGGTAAGTTCTACGAGTTGCAAGGTCCAACAGGTGAAAGCAATCAATATATTATCTTGCCTCGTCATTGTGTGCTTTCTATCGCAGATAACGAAGCGAGCCAATTACAACAGTTACTTGCAATTTTCGCAGTAAGCAGTACTGCTGCTGTAACTAAAGATAATGCTTTCTTCGCCAAACATCAGAAATCTTTACCAAAAGATGTTTTATCTGCAATCACAGTAATATCAAACATTGAAAAAGATGCTTTTGATGCTGTTTTACATCATGGTTCCGTTGACCAATTGACTGAACTACAAACTAAAATTGCGAACCGTTCTGGAGCAATCGTGGGCATTACTCATCTCAAGAAAGATGAGCAGGTTCCTTTAGAACGTCTAGTCATTGAACGCGCTATTAGCGTAAATACTGCTGCTGCCGGTGGTAATGCGAGTTTAATGACTTTATCTGAAGACTAATTTAGGTCTTCTAATCTCCCAGCCCGAATCATGTTTACATGGTTCGGGTTTTTATTTAAAAAGAATCACTCGGATTCCCATATTTTTCCTTTTGCCATTCATAAGTTATACCAAGCTTTTCCATAGCAAGATCAATAATAACTCCTGCTTCCCACTCAAATGTATTTTGCCCATTAGATGAGAATTTTTGGCAAAGTGTTGCTCCTACTGGATCATTCTCCGAGATTAATTCTGCAATCCATGCACCCGAGTTATAAAAATCATATCGAGAAATTAAATAATCATAAAAATCTAAAACCTGAATCCACATACGATTAGGAATATATCTCATAAATAAATCCATTTTTTGACCATCTAATGATGCTATAAAATCATCCACGACATCTATTAGAGTTGATTGACCTCGTATTAACATACTCTTCTTTATCCTTTTAAAGTTCGAAACCTATCTAAAGTATAAAAATAGATAAGCTCAATCTAATTATTAATTCAAATGCTATAGTTTTGGCACATTATTACATTGTCCGAATATTGCTGAAAACTTGCTTAAGATTATAAAAACTCATCTATTTAGCAAAAAGAATAGCGATTTTTTAAATCCAACAACTCAATTTACTCATATTTTTATATGAGGCATAGAATAATTACTACCGGCACAATTTGAACATCACTAAATAATGACTTTAACCACACACTCATCTTATTTTTTGATACCATTCCCGTTTAGATTTCAGCTGTAGCTTTCTTTTTATGACCGTATCTTATCAACAGCAACTTCAAGAGAAAGTTGAACGCATTACCACACAATTCGCTCCGTTCAATCCCCCAACTTTAGAAGTGTTTCAATCACCTGACCAACATTTCCGTATGCGCGCAGAGTTTCGTATCTGGCATACAGAAGATGATTTGTTCTATGCCATGTTTGAACGCGCTGAAGATGGTAAACAAAAAGAAGTTATTCGTGTGGATGAGTTTCCAATTGCAGATCGCAGCATCAATGATTTGATGCCACGTTTATTAGAAGAATTAAAAGCAACTCCTATTTTATCGCAACGTATTTTTGAAGCTGATTTCCTCGCCACATTGAGCGGAGAAATGTTGGTGACTTTAATTTATCATCGCCGTTTAGATGCAGATTGGGAAATCGCTGCGAAAGCTTTAGCAGAAAAGCTGAAGATTAAAATTATGGGGCGTAGCCGTGGCCAAAAAGTGATTATTGGTGACGACTACGTGGTTGAACAACTCAATGTTCATGGTCGTACTTTTAAATACAAACAAATTGAAAGTAGCTTTACACAACCCAATGCACAAGTGTGCCAACATATGTTGGAGTGGGCTTGTGATTCTGCTGAAAGCTCTGAGAAAGACCTATTAGAATTGTACTGTGGTAATGGTAACTTTACTCTACCACTCTCTTTGAAATTTAAACGTGTCCTTGCAACTGAACTTGCTAAATCTTCAGTCTACGCAGCGCAATGGAACATTGAGCAAAACCAGATTGAGAATATTCAGGTGGCGCGTTTATCTGCCGAAGAGTTTACTCAGGCGTATCAAGGTGAAAGAGCGTTTAGACGACTCCAAGAAGCAGAAATTGATATTCAAAGCTACGACTTTGACACGGTTTTTGTAGATCCGCCACGTGCAGGAATTGATGACGAAACACTTAAATTATTACAAGGTTTTGAGCGTATTCTTTATATTTCATGCAACCCTGATACCTTACATGATAATTTAAAAACACTCAGTCAAACACATCGCATTATAAAATTTGCTATGTTCGATCAATTCCCTTTTACTCATCATGTGGAATCTGGTGTATTGCTCGAAAAGATTTAAACAAATTATTGCAAAGTAACCATTAAAAATAGAGAGTTTTCATAACTCTCTATTTTTATTTAAAGTTTTTACTAAAAAAAATGATGTTTTTCAAAGATCAAGTCATTCAACTGTCATAATTTCGTTAGAAACAAAAAGAATCATCGAAAAAACTGAAGTTCAACTGCTGCTTTTATCACTTAAGATGACTTGTATTTTATTTTAAAGTGACTATATTTCGATCTATGTTAGGTTGTATATGAAGGCTCTATGAGTTTTTGGCAAAAATTGTTTAATGCAGATCAGCAATATAATGAACACAAGAACCAAACCTCTTGCGTTGAAAATGATTGTTCTTGCAAATCAAATGAACAACTACTGGATGCTTTAGTCAAAGCGACAGATGAAGATGTGATTAAAGGTATAAAGAAAGTCCTCATTTCCCGAGGCTATAGCCGCAAAGAGCTTCTTGCACTTATTAAGACGCCAATTCAATAAAAATAAGTGCTTCTCATCTTCTAATGCATAGAAGATGAGAAGTTGATTAATTACAATTCTCTTGAGCAATTTCACCAACGATTGGACCTAAATTAAAAGTCTTGTCATGACGTTTAGTTTGGGATGAATATAAACTTGAAATTGAACCATCCAAATATAAAGCATTATCAATTTTTAAATTTTGCTTAAAGAATTGCGCAAACTGATAAAAATTGACTCGTTGTTGTGAAATTACAAAGTACAACTGATTATTTCTAACACCGACTCCATTTCTTATTTTTAGAGAATTTGAATCTGCTACAAATTGGCTATTTACTTGGCCTTTATAAACCAACATTGGTCCAGACTGCGTAGCAAACCGTGGCTTAAATCTCATGGATTTATAATCTGTCGTTGTTTTAATTACAGCATATTTATCATTCCATGCAAGCACGCCATTTGGTTGCATAAAAAAATTACCAAATCCTTGCGCTTCATTGAGTTCAATAATTTCTTTACCTTCTTCAACATATAAACCGACAGGTTGAAAATCCGGGTGATACATACCTGCATTCATAGCAAAACTTAGATGTTCACATGTTGGAAGCACTTTTTGGATATGAGCAATTTTTTGATAATAACGAGCATTCTTTGGATCTTTTAGGAAAAGTCTGAGTTGCTGTAAATGGTCTACTTTAATTACATCATATGAAATATTGTCTACTTTAATTATTTGATGCTGCATCGCATAAACATGAGACATACAAATACTGACCAATGAGGCTATAAACCATTTTTTTAGCATAATTTAATATTGTTCAAATCGACTAACCTCATTGTCCCACAATGTATTTCAACATAAAAAGAATAGATACAATCTCCACACATAATCGTATAAATGAGTCTTTAAATGCACTCGATAGATTCATATTTTTTGATTAAAATACATCTGTAAATACAATAGTCTTGTATGAGTATGCAGCAAACACAGCGACATTTCCCTCTCGGTGCACACCTAATTGTTAAACACTTTGGTTATAGTCATCATGGTATTTATGCAGGTCGTGGACGAGTTATCCATTATTCAGGTTTTGCACATATTTTTAAAAAACATCCAATTGAGACGACCTCAATTCAGCGCTTCGCTCGGGGAAAACCGATTTATACGAAAAATTATCATTCCCCTCGTTACAAGGCGAAAGCGATCGTTCGTCGTATGCGCTCGCGTATGCATGAAAATCATTACCATTTGATTATCAATAATTGCGAACATTTATGTACATGGGCAATCACTGGAATTGAATCGAGTATTCAGGTTGAGCGTATGCAACGGCGTTTAGCAACGATTGGTTATATTAGTTCGATCATGAGTTATATGAATAGCATCATGTTAACCATTGCGACGGCTTGTTTTGCCCTCGTGTTATATATCAAAATGATGCTACGTCGGCAGGCAAAAAAATCAGTTCCTGCTTATTTATCATTGAAGGATAAATACAATAAAAATAAGCGTATTTAGTGTTCTAATTTGCTCATAGATTTAATCAATCTGTTGTTTTGTCCATAGTTCATATTTATCAACGCGAATTTTCGGGCTAAAAGCCTAGCTTTGCTTTTGATTACTTATATCTGGGATTCCAACATGGACCTATCCAAGTCTGAACAAAGGACTTTACACGTCTTAGCAAAAGGCGGAAAAATCGTAAAACTCAAAAATGAATCAGGACAACTCATCGCTGTAGAATGTTATAGCCGTGAAGGTTTTGTATTATCTGATTGCACATTCGATGTTTTTCGAAAATTTAAAAAGAAAAGATTGATCAAATCATAGGAAGGTCAACCCTATCAAATCAATTTGAATGGGCTTAGAAACGTGCGACCTCAACTCGATAATTAATAAACATCCTTAACATTCATCTGATGAAGCAACAACATAATTTTGCTTCGTCAGTTATTTAAAAACATATAGGCAATTAAAATGAATATTCAAATCCGTGATGAACAAAACACTGACATCCAAGCAATTTTTGATTTAACACAAAAAGCTTTTAATGATGTAGAACATTCTAGCCACACAGAGCAATTTATCGTCAATGCGCTTCGTGAATCCAAACAACTTAATCTCTCTTTAGTTGCTGAAACTCAGGGGGAAGTCATTGGTCATATTGCATTTTCACCTGTCTCTATTTCCGATGGTACGACAAACTGGTATGGCTTAGGTTCTATTTTCGTTCTTCCTGAATATCAAGAAAAAGGTATAGGCTCTAAACTTATGAAAGAAAGTTTGAATAGGATCAAGGCATTGAATGCAAAAGGATGCGTATTACTCGGTGATCCTAATTATTATGGAAAATTTGGGTTTAAGGCTAATACTAGATTGATCTTAGAAGGTGTTCCTGCAGAGTATTTTCAAATTCTTGTTTTTACCGACTACGTACCAAGTGGCTATGCCATCTATTCAGATGCATTTAATGCAACAACATAATAGTTGTAGAAAATCGTATTTAATTTACGCCTAAAAAATTTAAAATCTCACGCCGTAGATAGCGTGAGATTTTTTAATAAACAATTGATTTATTATATATTACTTTGCAGCAGTTGCTTCAGTTGTAATATTCACAGTGATCTTATCCCCTACGTTTGGTACGTAATTACCGATACCAAATGCTGAGCGGTTAAAGCTTGTTGTTGCATTAAAACCAATCGCAGGTACTTTCGCCATTGGATGCTCGCCTTGTTTATTCAGAATAGCATCCAATACCACAGGCTTAGTCACACCTTTAACGGTTAAATTACCTGTAATTTTGAAGTGTTTCTTGTCTTTAGTTTCTACTTTAGTACTTTTAAAAGTAATGTTTGGATATTTCGCAGCATTAAACCAAGCTTCTTCTTGGAATTCTTTATCCAAAGCAACAACATTGGTATTTACACTGCTTAAAGGGATCGTCACTTCTACAGATGAATTTGCAGGTTTTGCATTATCAACTTTAATTGTGCCTTGAATATCAGTGAAATTTGCACTCGGTGTAGAGAAACCAAAGTGATTCCAGCTAAATACTGTTGCTGTATGTGTTGGATCGATTTTATAGTCTACTGGCGCAGCTAATGTTACAGAACTTGCGATAGCAGCAGCTAAACCGAGGCTTAATGTTTTAAATTGCATTTTTCGTATCCTTATTTGATATACGTAATAGTTTATAGATCAAGTATTTTTATTCATTATTCTTTATAAAACGATATGTTTCATCCGTGCAACAATAAAAGCGTTACAGCACATATTAAACACAATTATCATAAGACCATTAGGTAGTGGACAATTGATTTTATAAGTAACATGATCAATTGGTATATTTTCATCTAGTTTTTAAAGATAAATAACAAGGTAAAACATGACACATACAGCACAAGCACTCAGTACATCTACACCTTATCGCGTTTCGTTGACGGATTCTTCGGGTCATACTTGGTATGCAGATGAACCAGCAGATAAAGGTGGTCAAGATACAGCACCAAATCCAATTCAGTTACTCTTGTCTGCTTTAGGTGCATGTACAACCATTACTTTAGAGATGTATGCGAATCATAAAGGAATTAAGCTTGATCATGTTCAGGTCGATTTAGCCTTAAATCCCAATGCTGAACCTGAAGCAGGTCAAAACAATATTGAACGTAAAATTATCTTAAAAGGTGAATTTACCGAAGATCAACATAAACGCTTGTTAAAAGTAGCTGAAAGCTGTCCTGTGCATAAATTATTAACGTCAAATATTTCAATTCAGAGTGAATTAAATATCGGATGAGAGACCTATTACACTAAATTTCAATCAAATCTGTATACCATACTAATGATTCACCCATAGAAACTTCTATTGCTGAATTTACTATTTCGATAAATTCAGCAGGAATAAATGAATATAAATTTTCCCCATCAAAATGAATCCAAAATTCAGGTGGTGGTGTATCACAACCATCGATAAAGCCACCTGTTTCACCCTCACCCAAACTATCAAACATGGTTAAATGAACATTGAAAGCTAAAATTTTCCCTTCTAATTTTAATAATGATTTATTTATATCTAGCTTAAGCCTATTTTGAATTACTTTATCAAAATAGGAATGTAATCGAGAAGAATAGTTATCAACACTCTTTTTATGCTCCTTTATCTTTGAACTTTCGTGGAGAAAACGAATCAAAAAATCATATTCAGCATGTTGCCAAAATCTTTTATCTACGTTCAAATTAAAAAAGTATAAAGATTTGACATTATTTAATATTTTTTCAAAAGCACTAAGTTCGAATTCACTTTTCATCGCAACATCTTAATCTCTTAAATTTCAATAAAGTACCACTGATCAGCTCTATAACTATCAGCTTCATCTTCTGGATCAATATACCGAATCTTTATCCCTCGTTCATAGATATTTTCAGGAATTTGCAGATTCCAACTTTTAGCCAAACTTAACCCATCTGCCAACACATATTGAGAATCATATCTATCTGCTGATAATGTATGTGCATTAAAATAATCTTCATCTAGATATAAGCAAATCTCGCTAGCAAACATATTTGGCTGTTCAATCATACAAACTACTTTACAGAATTTTAGTCCTTGAGGTTTCGCTTCAATTAAATATTTACAAGCATTGATTAGGTATTGAGCACATTCTGCTTTGATTTCTTGGCTTGCATGCTTACCCTCAACAAGGTTTATCGGAACAGGTATTTTCCAATTATAGTATCGATCTTCATATCCATTTAAATCAGGAAAATATCCTCTAAAACTTTCACTCCAGCATCTAAGATTTCTTAATTTCCTTGGTATTCCTCGTTCTTTCTTATTCGATAAAGCTAATCTTCTCATTTCTTATTCCAATTTAAAAAAAAGCGCCCTTAATCAGAGCGCTTTTTTATACCACTTAATTTGATTAAGCATTCAATTCTTTAACCGCAGTTACAACTGCTTCAGTAGTGATACCGAAGAATTGGAACAAGTCTTTTGCTGGAGCAGATTCGCCATAAGTGGTCATACCGATCACTTTGCCATCTAAACCAACAAACTTCCACCAGTAATCAACATGAGCCGCTTCAACCGCTACACGCGCACGGATATGTGCAGGTAATACAGCTTCACGATATGCAGCATCTTGCTTCATAAACTCTTCAGCACATGGCATAGACACAACACGCACACCTTCAAGCTGTGCATATGCTTCCATCGCCAATGAAACTTCTGAACCAGTCGCAATAATGATTGCTTTCAACTCACCTTTTTCTTCTGCAAGTACATAACCACCTTTTGCAGCGTTTTGAATTTGAGCTTCATTACGTGCTTGGAATGGCAAGTTTTGACGAGAGAAAATTAATGCGGTTGGACCAT
Source organism: Acinetobacter sp. TR3 (assembly GCF_027105055.1). NCBI lineage: Bacteria > Pseudomonadati > Pseudomonadota > Gammaproteobacteria > Moraxellales > Moraxellaceae > Acinetobacter > Acinetobacter sp. TR3. Next base: position 1,444,045 of record NZ_CP114264.1, on the reverse strand, counting down.
CTTTACGTTGTAACGCAGATTTCCAAGAAATTGCAGCTTCAACTGTATCGCATGGACGCCAAGTATTTAAGTTTGGTGTACCGCGTAACGATGCAATTTGTTCGATTGGTTGATGCGTAGGACCATCTTCACCTAAACCAATTGAATCATGTGTATAAACATGAATCACACGTTGCTTCATCAATGCAGACATACGTACAGCATTACGTGCATATTCCATAAACATTAAGAATGTTGCAACGTAAGGAACAAAACCACCGTGTAAAGCAACACCATTGGCAATTGCAGTCATACCGAATTCACGAACACCGTAATACACGTAGTTACCCGCTGGATTTTCTTGTACGCCTTGGCAACCTTTCCAAAGTGTTAAGTTAGAGCCAGCCAAGTCAGCAGAACCACCTAATAATTCAGGAAGTAAAGGACCGAATGCCTGTAAAGTATTTTGGCTTGCTTTACGTGTTGCAATCGTTTCTGCTTTTGCATTGGTTTCAGCAATAAATGCATCTGCTTGTGCAGCAAATTCAGCAGGTAAATCACCATTGATACGACGTAATAATTCAGCTGCTTCAGTTGGATATTTTGCTTGGTATTGAGCAAACAATTCATTCCAAGCTGCTTCAGAGCTTTGACCTTTTGTTTTTGCATCCCAAGCTGCATAAACATCTTCAGGAATAACAAATGCGTCTTCTTTCCAGCCCAATGCTTCACGTGTTAAAGCGATTTCGTCTTTACCCAACGGCGCACCGTGGCAATCTTCTTTACCTTGTTTGTTTGGTGAACCTAAACCAATAATCGTTTTACAGATAATAATTGTTGGCTTATTGCTTTCAGCTTTCGCTTCAACTGTTGCTTGACGAATCGCATCAGCATCATGACCATCTACGCGAAGTACTTGCCAACCATAGGCTTTGAAACGTTGTTCAGTATCATCACTGAACCAACCTTCTACTTCACCGTCGATCGAAATGCCATTGTCATCGTAGTAGGCAATCAGCTTACCAAGACCTAAAGTACCTGCAAGTGAACATACTTCGTGAGAAATACCTTCCATCAGGCAGCCATCACCTAAGAAACAGTAAGTGAAGTGATCAACAACGTTTAAACCATCTTTGTTAAATTGTGCAGCTAAAGTTCTTTCAGCTAAAGCAAAACCAACAGCATTGGCAATACCTTGACCCAATGGACCTGTTGTGGTTTCGATACCAGGTGCATAACCCAATTCTGGATGACCTGGAGTTTTAGAGTGTAATTGACGGAACTGTTTTAAATCTTCAATCGATAATTCATAACCAGTCAAATGCAATAAAGCATATTGCAACATTGAGCCATGACCATTTGACAATACAAAACGATCGCGGTTTGCCCATTGTGGGTTTGCTGGATTATGATTTAAAAATTCACGCCAAACTACATCAGCGATATCTGCCATCCCCATTGGAGCACCAGGATGCCCTGAGTTTGCTTGTTGCACAGCATCCATAGCCAAGACACGAATTGCATTTGCAATACGACGTTCATTTAAAGGGGTTGTCATAAGTCAGAATCCGATTAAATCAAATAAGATGAGAGAAGATGAGAAATCATCTTTCAAAAACTGCGTCTATTGTCTTAAAAAAAACACATGGGGTAAAGCCTAATACACGATATTTCTTATATTTTGATCATTCAAATACAATTCTTTATATAAATGCTCACCATCTAAACAACCACTAAAATGCATTCACTCCAATATAAAAATTTACAATTCAGAAAAACTTTATTAATTAAAGCATTAATATTAGTTTTACTGATACACATATCAATAAAAACATAATGAAAATGAAATAAATTCATGCATTTTAGTCAGCTTATGCTAGTCCTATCCGCCAAGTCGATGTAACATACTCTGTCTTTTTGAAAATAACCATGATAGGACGTTCATGCGCGAGTATGCTGTTTTTACTTCAGAATCTGTAAGCGAAGGTCATCCAGACAAAATGGCTGACCAAATTAGTGATGCTATTTTAGATGCAATCCTAAAAGAAGACCCGTATGCGCGAGTCGCTTGTGAAACATTAGTAAAAACAGGTGCGGTTGTTCTTGCTGGTGAAATTACAACGACAGCAAATGTCGACTTTGAAGCAATTGTGCGTCAAACCGTAAATGGTATTGGCTACCATCACTCTGATTTAGGTTTCGACGGATCAACTTGTGCCGTCATCAATATGATCGGTAAACAATCTCCAGAGATTGCTCAAGGTGTTGATCGCCAAAAGCCTGAAGATCAAGGTGCTGGCGACCAAGGCTTAATGTTCGGTTATGCAAGCCGTGAAACCGATGTTCTTATGCCTGCTCCTATTTCTTATGCGCATCGCTTAATGGAACGTCAAGCAGAATTACGCCGTTCAGGTGCTTTACCTTGGTTGCGCCCTGATGCAAAAAGCCAAGTAACATTTGCTTATGAAAATGGTATGCCAGTTCGTCTAGATGCAGTTGTTTTATCAACTCAGCATGATCCTGAAATTTCTCAATCTCAGCTAAAAGAAGCAATCATTGAAGAAATCGTAAAACCGATTATTCCTGCCGAAATGTTCCATGCGGGCACTAAATTCCACATCAACCCAACAGGTATGTTTGTAATTGGTGGACCTGTGGGTGATTGTGGTTTAACTGGTCGTAAAATCATCGTAGATACATATGGTGGTATGGCACGTCACGGTGGTGGTGCTTTCTCTGGTAAAGATCCATCGAAAGTTGACCGTTCAGCAGCGTACGCTGGTCGTTATGTGGCAAAAAATATTGTTGCAGCTGGCTTAGCAGACAAATGTGAAATCCAAGTCAGTTATGCAATTGGTGTTGCTGAGCCAACTTCGATTTCGATTAATACATTCAACACAGGCAAAGTATCTGATGAGTTGATTATTCAACTTGTTCGTGAACACTTCGATTTACGCCCATACGGCATTACCCGTATGTTGAATCTGATTCAACCGATGTATAAGCAGACTGCTGCTTATGGTCACTTTGGTCGTGAAGGTTCTGATTCTGCATTTACATGGGAAAAAACCGATAAAGTTGAAATCCTAAAAGATGCTGCGGGACTATAAGTTTATCGCTCATAAAAAAGTTCGCACATTGCGAACTTTTTTATTTGTTATTATTTATTAAATTCAGCACTGTCTTGTTTAAAAATTTCAAATAAAGAACTTGTCTGAGTTGGTTGATCTTCCTCATGATTTAATGAATATACATGTACCATCTTAATTACAAGTACAACTACAAAACACGCAGCCACACAGAACATCCATAAACCATAAGGACTTCTAATATGCTGAGAACCACAATAAGGGCATTCCTTATCTGTTGAAGCGACTACCTTGTCACAACATGCGCAATGATATTGATATAACATCATTCCTCCTTCCACTTACTATTTTTTATTTTCTTTTTACAACAATTTCTTTCGTTGCACTTTTATCCTATGAGAAAAAAAATGAGAATTCAATCTAGTTTTAAAAACAATTCATTCAAATTAACAATTCTCTTAGATACATTGTAAAGGAGATATACAAAGCTAGATTCAACTAACGCTCAGTATTATTTTGATCTTTCACATAATTTGTTAAAATATATCTTTTCAAATCATAGATGACATAATTATGACTCAATTGATTAATAAAGGTGGATTTCGTGAACGTGCTAATCGAAGTCGTTCATATAAACAATCTGAAAATGAAATAACAAATCTCCCTTCTACCCACTATAAACCTCAAAGCAAAGAACAACAAACACTAGACAAAACAGAATCTAAACAAGAGCAAAGTGCTAAAAATGAAACATAAAAAAAAGCACACCTACTAGGATGTGCTTTTTAAGCGTATCAATGACTAATTGACATCTTTGAATTCAATTTTCTTTTGATCAGGTTGAACTTCTCTCGCTTCGCCATCAATAATGGTTGAGTCACGATATTGACCACCACCTTGTTGGTTTTGCATATCTTGCATTTGACGCATAAGATCAGCAAATGGATTCTGACCTGTGGCATCACCACCCATACCGCCCATCATTTGATTCATCATCGCTTGCTGACGTTTTGCCATCGCTTTCATCAACATATTTCTAAACGCTGTTTGAACTGCAGGAATTAAAACCAATACAGCCAATACATCAGAAATTAAACCAGGAATCATTAATAAGAAACCCGACATTGCAATTGCTAATTTCTTAGTAACAGCAGGATCAGCTCCTAGTTGGCCTGTCATCTGCATTTGTTGCAATTGCGGCATGATATTAGATGTACTAGAACGAACGAGATTCAAACCCACGAAAAAAGTTATAACAAACCAAAAGAATACGTACCACATACTCCCAACAAGGTCGCCCACGCCGATCCATACTAATATCTCAGCAATTGCGCCAAACACTACGATAAGAAGTAGATTCATGTCAAAGTTTCGTCTATCTCAAAAATTAGAAAATAAATACAGTGATTATACTTTTGGTCAAAGCCAAAACGAAGAATATTACTGCAATACTATAATTGATGGGTACAAAAGTAGATTTATCAAGGCCTATCTTGCATTTAGATGAGAAAAGCTTTCAAATTGGTAGATACCAACTTGAAAGCAAGAACTTATTTCATCAATTAACCACAATTTGCGCTAAGAATTTTTTTAGATTGCGGATCAATCGTTACCGTCACTCGATTTTCACGGTAATCCATCGTTACTGGCTGATTTGGTCCTACACTACGCACAATTTCGGACTTGGTTTTTTGCTTAATTTGCTGTTCGGTTAAACCAGTCTGCCCTACAAGTTTTTGTGCTTCATCAGCAACACATTTACTTTGATTTGCATGGAAAAATACCCATTCCTCAATCACTTGCCCATTAGGTAATTTACAATATCCAGCCTGACCATTTGCCTCATTACGAATCTCAAGCTGGCCTCCTTGTTCAACGCAGTATTGGCTTGCAGGATTTGCCATACCAATTTTAGGTGGAGTAACATCTTTGCTGGGTGTTGAAGAACAGGCTGTTAATGAAGTAATTGCTAAAGCTAAAAATAGAATTTTTTTCATAATTTGAAATCTTGCAAAAATTTAAAGATAACAAATAAATCAAAATATTATGTCTATTATTTGAAACACAAACCCCAATCTCAGATCAACAATAAATAATAGATGAGCCTATAAGAACCTATCCAGAATATTTTCTATGCAAAAGTAGCCTTAAAAAGGCTAAATTAATGAACTGAAGGCTCGTATTTAGGTGCTTTTCACAGTTTTTCCAAAGCCTTCTACATTTTTCTAACCAAGCAAATGATCTTTCCACAACCCAGCGTTGTGGTATGACTGCAAATTTATGTAATTCACTTCGTTTAGCAACTTCAACTCGCGCTCTGATTAAATCATTAACAGCCAAAGAAAAGGGTTCGCCTGTATAACCACCATCAACAAGTACAACCTCTACATTTTGTAAGGTGTCTCTATGTAAAGTTATGGCATCTAATGCACCTTGACGATCTGTTTTATCTGCTGTCGTAATAAATATTCCATGAGGCAGACCTTGAGTATCAACAATGATATGTCTTTTAATCCCTGAAACTCTTTTACCAGCGTCATAGCCTTTATTACGTGCGGTATCTGTGTTTTTTACACTTTGTGAATCAATGATGATAAAGCTCGTTTGTTCTTTCCGTCCATTGTTGATACGGGCCTCGCCAACCACATTTTTTTAAAGCTTGCTCAAGTATGCTAGGTTCAGTTTCTGATGGTTTTCTATTCCAAATTGAGAAGTAATAATGCACAGTGCTTTTAGGTGGAAAGTCTCGAGGAAGCATACTCCATTGACATCCACTTTTTAGAATATAGAGCAAGGCGCAAAACACTTCATAGACATCAACGACTCTTGGACGTGTTTGTTTTCTTCCGCTCAATAGTAACGGTTTAATTTCTTTAAAGGCTTCTCGACTAATGTCGCTGGGATATGGTTTTCTCATGGGGGAGAATTTAACAAATTATTTTTCCAATTGCCAAAAAAGAATGAAATTAGGTGGTGTTCTAAAAAGTATGCTCATAAGAAAAGGAGGCAACGAGGAACAATTCAGCTATATTTAAATGTGTGAAAATCGAAATAGAACTTCATTGTCCTCGATGCCAGAGTACAAGTATAAAGAAGAATGGCATTAAACACGATGGTAAGCAAAACTATCGTTGTAAAGAATGTAATAGGCAGTTTGTGGGTGACCATAATTTGACGTATTTAGGCTGTCATTCAAAAGCGGTCAAATTGATTTTGCTTATGCTTGTGCGATGTTGTGGCATTCGGGATATTGCAAAGATTACGAGGTTTAGTATTGGCAAGATACTTAAAACGCTTACACAATCAAATCATGAAGTAATTCCTCAAAGAACTCATTATAAATGCTTGGAAGTTGATGAATTTTGGACATTTGTAGGCAACAAGAAAGATAAGCATTGGCTACAGTACGTCTATGATAGAAGTAGCGGAGAAATAGTGGCTTTTGTATGGGGAGGAAGAGATGCTCATACAGCACAAAGGCTAAAAAACCGTTTAGAAGAACTGGGTATTACTTATGATTGTATATCGAGTGATCATTGGGAAAGTTTCATCAAAATTTTTAAGCCGGACCAAGAAGGGAAATATTATACAGTCGGGATAGAAGGAAACAACTGCCAATTAAGACACCGCATAAGGCGAGCAGTAAGAAGAACATGCTGTTTTTCGAAGAAGGTATTGAATCATGTAAAAGCTTTTAATCTTGGATTCTTTTACATTAACCACAGTTTTGTATAGTGATGTTAAAATGATCAGCATACATTTTGAAACACCACCTGAAATTAATATTGGATAGGTTCTAAGAAACTATCGGTTTTTTGTCATTTGATAGGCTTCCTGAGCAATCGCCAATCCAGCTTTTTTAGCAGCATCAGATTCTTTCGCATCACTCGTTTTCTCTTGTATACTTTCCTTAGATGTATTTGAACGATAGGCTTGCGGAATATTTAGCTTACTTCCTGTTCCACTGCAAGGTTTTGCTTGATAAGTGACAGCACCTTTTATCGTACATTTGTAAATTTCCCCAGCAAAAACCGTATTACAAACCACCATTAAAAATATTAAAACTAAATTTTTTTTCACTTATAAGCTCCCCTAAATTCCAAATTATTGAATAATGATATATTCAACACGAATAGCCTCATCAATCAAATACTGATCCTTAATCACATAGAAATAAGGTTTGTGTTCAAGCCACTCATCGATTTCTAAAATGGCATTTGTATACCCAGTCAGAGCTGAGAAATCTTTTATTTCAATGGCATCCATAGGCTTACTCTTTTTTCTTAAGCCTAGCATAGAGTGAATATTTAGATATAGTTTAAAACTCAATCTTAATAGTCATTTTTATTGCTGTCAGAAGGCTTTGTTGCACAAAGCTATTCTTGAAGGCTTCTTCAGCAATATAATTTCTAGATGAAGAAGCCTGTGACTAAAACCTACCGTACAACTAATGTTTAAATTGGACAGCACCAGATTACTTCACCCTCTGTAGACGACAAAAGCATATTGATATTGCGATAAGCTATCAGAAAAGTCGTGATGGGTTACACCTACTCGTCGACTCTACAGGGTTAAAATTTTTAGGTGAAGGCGAACGTAAGCGTAAGAACCTATCCAATATTAATTTCATTCTTTTTTGGCAATTGGAAAAATAATTTGTTAAATTCTCCCCCATGAGAAAACCATATCCCAGCGATAGGTGCTTATGACACAATGCACTGCAGACAAGTCATTTTAGATCGAGATGCACATGCAGTCATTCAACCTAGGAAGAATGTAAAGCCTTGGAAAGATAAGAAATTGAGATCTTTAGAGAGGAATGAATTATTAACAACAGTCAAACAGCTAGGTAGGTCTCTTTGGAAAAAAATGGTCTGGTTATCATCATCGAAGTTTAGTGGAAACCAAAATGCATTGCATCAAATTATTAGGTGATAAATTAACAGCAAGGAGTTTTCCTAGTCAGGTGAATCAGATTCATGCACGTGTAGCAGTTTTGAATAAATTCACAGTATTTGGTCGACCACATACCCAAGTTGTCACTTGAATTTAGCTCAATTACGGTAGCATTGTCTTTCAAACCTTTGTGCAACAAAGCCAATATAAATTATAAAGTTGCAGTAATTCTAGAGTTATTTTTTATATGAGAGAAAAACAGCTATAATTCCGAGCAAAATACTAGGTTGAATCTGAGTCATTATATTTTTAAAATAATTCCCTATTTTTTATATGCCTTTTGCATCATGATTACTGAATTACTCTCTCCTGCTGGTTCACTTAAAAATATGCGTTATGCTTTTGCTTATGGTTCAGATGCCGTTTATGCAGGACAACCACGTTACAGTCTCCGTGTTCGTAATAATGAATTTGATCTTGAAAATTTAAAAATTGGAATTGATGAAGCACATGCATTAGGCAAAAAATTCTATATTGTTGCAAATATTCAGCCACATAACAGCAAACTTAAAAATTTTATTCGTGACATTGAGCCAATTATTGCGATGCAACCTGATGCATTAATTATGTCGGATCCAGGCTTAATTATGATGGTTCGCGAACATTTTCCTGACATGCCTATCCACCTTTCGGTACAAGCCAATGCGATTAATTGGGCAACTGTAAAATTCTGGAAAGACTATGGTTTAAGCAGAGTCATTCTTTCTCGTGAACTCGCATTAGAAGAAATTGAAGAAATACAGAAAAATGTACCAGAAATTGAACTCGAAGTTTTTGTACACGGCGCATTATGCATGGCATATTCAGGTCGATGCCTACTTTCTGGATATATGAATAAACGTGATGCTAATCAAGGTGCATGTACCAATGCTTGTCGTTGGGAATATAAAATTCATGAAGCACAAGAAGATGCCAATGGTGACGTGATTCCTGTTCAGCAGATAGAATCATCCAAACAATGCTGTTCCAATAAAGTTCAAGATGACCTAGTTCAAAGTGTTTTAGTACAACGTAATGATGAAGAAATGTTTGCGGCTGAAGAAGATGAACATGGTACTTATTTCATGAACTCTAAGGACTTACGTGCCATTCAACATGTTGATCGTTTGACTCATATGGGAATTGCCTCACTTAAAATTGAAGGACGAACAAAATCCTATTTTTACTGTGCTCGAACAGCTCAAATTTATCGTAAAGCAATTGATGATGCGCTCTCAGGTCAACCTTTTGACTCAAGTCTAATGGATCAACTTGAAGGTCTGGCAAATCGCGGTTACACAGAAGGATTTTTACGTCGCCATGTGCATAGCGATTATCAAAATTATGAGGATGGTTCATCACATTTCGACTATCAACAGTTTTGTGGTGAGATAATTGAGCGCAATGGAGACTATGTTCAAGTCGAAGTTAAAAATCGGTTTTTAGTTGGCGATACACTTGAGCTCATGACTCCCAAAGGTAATCTTGTCTTCACACTGACTGAAATGCGTGATTTAAAAGGTCATCCGATCGAAAATGCCAAAGGTTCTGGACATATTGTGGAAATCCCACTTTCAGCAGATATCGATATTGATTATGCCTTATTAATCCGTAATCTTCCACACGCCAAAACGCAGTTAAAAACTGATGCACTTGCATATTCGGCAGATTAAATATGGCGCTATTCATTACCACAGCATGTATCAACTGTGATATGTGCTTGCCAGAATGTCCTAATCAAGCGATTTATGAAGGTGCAAAAATCTACGAAATTGACCCACAACGTTGCACTGAATGTGTCGGTTTCTACGAAGCACCCACATGTATTGCAGTTTGCCCTATTGATTGTATTAAACCTGATCCTTTACATATAGAGAGCAAGGATCAACTGCAAATTAAATTTAATAGCTTAAATTTATTAGGTCATTAGAGGCTTACACAATATAAGTGAATCACTCAATCGCATATCAATCATCGATTATCATCTCTAAAAAGAAAGCAATATTTACGGACATAGGCAAAACACTGGCATTAAAATTGCTAATTAGTATTACGTTTTTAACAAATAGTATTACTACAGGTGTTTGCCTATGCACCATTCATCCGCTTCAAGTAAGAACACGCTTTTCTTAAGTTTAGGATCTTTTTTAATTCCTTTACTGATTTGGAGCTGTGTCAGTTATTTACCTTTTATTTGGCATCCTCAAGTACAAATTACAAATTCAGGTGATGTGTCCTATTTACAAGTGGGAACTCGCTTAGCAAAAGATGCTTATTATGCTGAAGCGCAAAATATCGTTGATCAAGGGAAAAGTCCTCCTACAGGCATCTTAGTCAATCCGATCTATTTACCTGCACCACATGAAGTCGCAAAAGCACTGTTTACTTCATTCACGACACCACCACAGCAGGCCGACTCTCCGTGGTTACATCAAAGCCTGTGGCATAGTATTAAAATTGTATTTACGGCTTTCTTTATATCGTCTTTGCTGGGTGTACCGCTTGGAATTTTATGTGGTTTTTCAAAGACTATCTCAAGGTTAACAGAGCCTTTTGTCGAGTTCTTCCGTTATTTACCCGCACCTGCCTTTGGTGCATTGGCCGTTGCTATATTAGGTATCAATGATGCACCTAAAATTGCCATTATCGTAATTGGTACGTTGTTCCAACAAATCTTAATTATCGCAAATACAACGCGAATGGTGGATCGAGGTCTCATAGAAGCCGGTTATACATTGGGTACCAATAAGGTTAAAAGCTTATTCCATGTGGTTATCCCCGCAGCACTTCCTGATATATATCGAGATCAGCGTGTTCTACTTGGGTGGGCTTGGACTTATTTAATTGTATCGGAATTAATTGGTGCAACTTCAGGAATCACATGGTTTATCACTCAACAAGCTCGCTATCAAAACTTTGATAACGTCTATGCAGCAATTCTCATCATTGGGGTGATTGGCATCATTTGTGATTTGATTTTAATGAAACTCGGCACACGTCTATTTAAGTGGAAAAAAGGAGTATGAATATGGATGAAATTTTTGATTCAAAAAGCTACTTCGACACTATATATGCTCGACCTGTCATGCTTGAAACCAGAAATTTAAGCCAAATTTTTAAGCATGGAAAAACTGAACGTGTAGTTTTAAATAACATTAATTTAAGCATTCACAAACGTGAATTTATTTGTGTCATCGGGCCGTCAGGTTGCGGTAAATCAACTTTAAGTCGTGTCGTAGCGGGTTTGGATGATTTTCACAGTGGTGAAGTACTGGTTGAAGGTCAAAAAATTCAAGGACCGAGTTCAGAACGCGGCATGGTGTTCCAAGGTTATACCCTTTTCCCATGGAAAACCGTCAAAGAAAATGTGATGTTTGGTCCTTTAATGAAAGGCGTGAGTCCGACTCGTTCTGAGGAAATGGCGCGTGAATGGATCAATATTATTGGTTTAGAAAAATACGAAAATCAGTTTCCGCATGAGCTATCTGGGGGTATGAAGCAACGTGTGGCAATTGCCAGAGCTTTGGTCAATGAACCGAAAATTTTATTAATGGATGAGCCCTTCGGTGCTTTAGACCCTTATACCAGACAAAAAATGCAAACACATCTGATGGATTTATGGCAAAACATCGACATCACGATTATGTTTGTCACACACGATATGGATGAAGCTATTTTATTGGCAGATCGTATTGTGGCTTTAAAAGCAAATCCAGGTGAAATCAAAGAAATTATTGAAGTGAATTTACCACGCCCACGATCATTAGATTTAATTCACTCCCCTGAATTTAAACAATTACGTCAGCAAGTAGATCAACTCGTCCATGCGCAAGAAGAAGACATTGATCCTGCTTTAGAGGATCTGCCAAAAATTCCTCGTATGACCAAAATCAGTACATAGAAATAAAAATAGCAATTGGGACGACCCAACTTGCTTCATTTATTGTTGGACGACCAGCCTATGGTGAACCTTATGAGTCAATCTCATGATGCTTATGCGCTGCCACTGATTGATATTTCACTGCTTGCAAGTGATCGCTTACAAGATCGAATCAAAGTTGTCACAGCACTTGATCAAGCCTGTAAAGATATTGGTTTCTTATATATTCGAGGAGATCAATTTCAACCTGAATTATTCCATCAATTGAAACAGATCGCACAAAGTTATTTTGCTCAAGATGAAGAAACCAAAATGCGCCATTATATTGGTCTTTCTAAGAATCATAGTGGCTATGTTCCTATCGGTGAAGAACAATTCAAGGCAAATGTTTACGATTTAAAAGAATCCTATGATGTGAATTATGATTATTCAGATCCATCAGATAGAAGACCATTATTAGGTCCTACTTTATGGCCTGACCACCCTCAGTTTAAAGCTATAGTTTTAAATTATTATCAGCATATTCGAACAATAGGTCAGCAGTTATTTAAGGCTTTCGCTTTAGCCTTAGAGCGAGATGAAGACTTTTTTGAACAACATACACAACATGCGCCAAGCCAATTAAGACTGATTCATTATCCCTACAATCCAGCAGCAGAAGATCAATTTGGAATAGGTGCACACACAGATTATGAATGCTTCACCCTGCTCTTTCCGACTACTGAAGGACTGCAAGTCCTCAATAAACAAGGAAAATGGATTGATATTCCACTGATAGAAAATACCATGGTGATGAATATCGGTGACATGATGGAAATTTTGTCGAATGGCCGTTATTTAGCAACAAAACATCGGGTTAAACGAGTTCAACAAGAACGTTATTCTTTTCCTTTATTCTTCTCATGTGATTACGACTACATCATTCAACCAGTCATAGAGAATGAAGCACCTCAGTACTCCGCCATGAAAGGTGGTGAACATTTGTTTAATCAAACTGCTCAAACATTCATGTATCTGAAAAAAAGAATCGAAACAGGTGAACTTGTTTTAGAAAATGCTCGTCCACTCTACTCCTTCGGTATGCAAGAAAAAGGAGAAACACAATGAATCTAGAGCAACTTTTAGAACAATTACAAACCACTACTTTAAGCGATATAGAATTACCTCAATACTTAATGGGAAGTTTTAGACGAAAAAGTATTACTTTTTTCAATGGGATGACGGATGAAAAGACCATTGTTTATTGGTTTCAGTCCAAGTCTTTTAGCATCGATTCAAGGCTGGTTGATGGCAACAATACTTCTATATATCAACGTCAAGGATGGATTGGCGACACCATATGGGATGCGAAAACTGAACTTTTGTCATGGCATATCAAACACAATTATCAAAATCATGTGCAGTGGCCAGAGCCCGCAAAACTTTATCAGATTGGAAATAGCATTTTAGAATTTTCGCCCTCGAATGCTTATGTCGAAGATTGGCGTCAACAAGCTAAAAAAGGTTTATTTCTCGGACTCAGATTATTTCAAATGCAACATTTAGCAAGCCAAGAAATAATCACGATGGATGGTGGTTTAATTATTACAGATCAACATATTGCCTATGCGCAATCTCGTCTGCCACACCATCAGCAGCAGATTGGAAATGTAGCTTCGCTCTATGATTTGCAGGATACAAACAGCTCCATTGAAAACTATGAAGTCTCAATTGCCTTAACTAATGCAACTATTCATTTTAGTACTCAGACAGACAAAATTGATCAGCTCATTGCATTGGATCATTTTGAAATAATGGATAGCAATACCATTTCACAGCTCAAAGTGATTGATGGTGAGGAATATCAACTTTATTTCACTATTGATGTCTATCAACCACATTTTGAATTTAGTCACTCAAGTTCAACTACTTCTGAGTCAAAACAATGGTTCGATCAGGAGAAGGATCATTTGTTGAAAACTTCAATTCATGTTCTCTAACTTTAAATAGGCGATCTATGTCCTATCTCTTTTTGGCCATTGCAATTATTGCTGAAGTAATTGCGACTTCAGCTTTGAAAGCTTCACAAGGTTTTAGCGTGTTGATGCCTTCTATAATTACGATATTAGGTTATGCAGTCGCCTTATTTTTCTTATCACTTACACTTAAAACTATACCTGTTGGTATCGCTTATGCGATTTGGTCTGGTGCAGGTATTGTGCTAATTTCAACGATTGGTTGGATTTTCTTTAAACAACATTTGGATTTAGCCGCAATCATTAGGCTTGGGCTGATGCTGGCTGGAATTATTGTAATCAACGTTTTCTCCAACAGCACCCATATTTAACACCTTAAAAAAACCGTTCATTTTTGAACGGTTTTTGCATTTTCGAAATCTATTATTTCAGTTCATTGAGCAGCGCAGGATAGATCAAACCATCAACATCCACTTCGCTTTTATAAATACCATTACTGACGTTAAATTTATTGACATAATAAGTTGATCCATAAATTGAATCAAAACCATCACCTTTTACAAACACCTTTTTATTGGCAGCAACATCTAATAAATGAGTACCATCAATAAATTGCTCATATTGTTTTGGATCAACACCAACGCGATTTGCCATGATTTTTACAGCAGCATCATGTGTAGCAGGGTCTTGAATATATTTTACGGTTTTATCCCAAACTTGAATGAGTTTCGTCCATTCATCTTTATGCATAGACAAGTGACTGGTATTGACCGCTAAAGTGTCATAAATCAAACCAGGTTTATCTTTTGAGGTATAAATAATTTTTGAACCTGCGACAGCTTTAAGTGCTTGATTGGCCACTGGCTGCCAAACTGCAATTGCTGCTATATCTTTACTCGCAAAAACTTGAGGTAACTCATTGGTCACTGAATTTACTAATTTCACATCAGTTGATGGAATTTTTGCATCATTTAAAGCTGTTGCCAATAATAAATGATCAACCAAACCCTTTTCAGTAGCAACCGATTTTCCTTTTAAATCATTGATGCTATTAATGCCCTCTTTAGCAATAATCACATCATTACCCGCAGAATAATCCGTCACCATAATGATCATGCCTTTGGTACCACCTGATGCATTGACAAGATTATCACCATTGGTGACTAACACGGCATCGAGTTGATTTGCAGCAAAAGCGGAAAGCGAAGCCGAATAATCAAACCATTTAAACTCTACATTTAAGCCTGCATCTTTTAACCAACCTTTTTCAATCGCGACTTGCCATGCCACAAAACCCGGCCAATCACTATACCCAATCGTAATCGGTGTGGCTGTATTTGAACTTTTTGTTTCAGTTGATTTATCTGTCGTTGGTACCTTGGCAGAATTGTCACATCCCACCACAGACATTGCTAAAAGAATTGAAACTGATAAAGAAGATATTGTACGCTTCATTGTATAACCCCCTATTTGACGTTCAGAAAAGTTTTAAATTTCCATTGATAAATCTGTGTACAAATCAACTCATCTGGCTTGTAGCCAATTGAGTTTTCTACTCATTTTGCTGTAAAGGTGGCATGACAGCATCCATGAGTTCTAAATGTCCTTTGATCACACCTTTGAGTGCAATGAACTGCTGGCTTATTTGTTTGAGATCATTACTTCTCCCTTGTAAAAGCATGACTTCAAGAATCTTTTGCTGATCGAGTTGAATACTTAAAGAGCTGATCACTTGTTCTAAAAACTGATGTTGCAAATCACTCAACTGAACACGAATGTTGCTTGAGCTACGTTGATACAGCAGCGTCAATGTGCCCACCATCACTGAATTTTCGGTGGTGTATTGATGGATCAGGTGCTTATTGATCATGTCAACAATCGCTTGAGAACGACTTTCATAATGTTCCTCAACAATTTTTTGATCTAAAGCTTCAACCGTTTTTTCAGGGACTGTAATGCTAATACGGGTTAGCTTAGGTTTTGCATTCATACTCATGCTACTATTTTTTAGGAATTTGATTTTGCTTTACATACAAACCTGCTCTCACAGAAAGCAACTCAATCAACACTTTTGTCGCAATGTGAAAATACTGAACTAGAATTTTTTTGATTTTCATGACCGCTCCAGTAATACTAAATTAAAGATTCGTAATATTAAATGCAGTATCCATGCCAGTTTTTCCGCTGTTTTTGATGGGTAAATCATTTAAAAAAGATGAAAAAATGCACATAAAAAAAGCCCTAAGTTTCATCATAGGGCTTTTTCTGCATCATACTTTTTTGATTTTATGCTGGCGCAAGAGTAAACAAAGCTTGTCCTGTTTTTACCGTTTGTGCTTTATCAATTAAAATGGTATCTACTTTCATTTTTGCAGGTGCGATAATTGGAATCTCAATTTTCATAGCTTCAATCACAGCAAGAGTCTCGCCCTCCTCGATGATATCACCCACTGAACACTCAATTTTCCAAACTGATCCCGGCATGTGTGATTCCACGAGCATCCCACCATCTGGAATACTAATTTCAGTATCATCAATCAAAATATCGATCTGATCCGAGACATATTCAGCTAGACCCGCTTCATGCCATCTTTGTCTTTCAGCTTCAAAATTAGATTGCTGAACTTGTTTGAACGCTCCAATACTTTGTTCATTCTCTTTGAGAAATGCATTGTATTCTTTAAGGTTCAAAACACCTTCTTCAATGCGTAACTGTAAACGACCCGCTTTAAATGATTCACGCATTTCTAACAGTTCTTGTTCAGATACTTCATAGAATCGAATCTGATCAAAGAATCGTAATAGCCACGGTTTATTTTGTTCAAAATTAGGATTTTGGCGATAACGGCTCCAAACCTGTGTCGTTCGCCCAACAAACTGATAACCACCTGGTCCTTCCATGCCGTACACACACATATATGCACCGCCGATCGCGACTGCATTTTCAGGTGTCCATGTACGTGCTGGATTATATTTTGTCGTCACCAAACGATGTCTAGGATCTAATGGTGTTGCTACAGGCGCACCAAGGTAAACATCACCTAGCCCCATCACAAGATATGATGTGTTATAAACCACATCTTTGACTGCCTTCTTCGATTGTAGACCATTAATACGGCGGATAAACTCAATATTATCAGGACACCACGGCGCATCAGGTCTTACCAGTTGCGTATATTTTTCAGTGGCAAGTTGAGTTTGCGAATCTTCCCAAGCGAGTGGCAAATATACCGTTCTCGATGCAACTTGCATGTTTTCTATGTCAGGTAACTCACTTTCGGCAGCCTGCAATAATTTCAATAATTCAAGCTGATCTAAAACTGTTGAATCAAAGTGAATTTGTAAAGATCGAATGCCCGGTGTCAGATCAATAATGCCTTTTATATTTTGTTGTTGAACCCACTGCATCAAAGCATGAATACGGAATCTCAGATTTAAGTCTAAAACCAGTTCTCCGTATTCAACTAATAAATAATGATTCCCAGCAGGTCGATACGTTACATTAGGTTTATCATCAGCTTGCTCTAAGGTCGCCAAGACTGCATTTGCTAATGTAATTTCTTCTGCTTCAATTTGTGGCTGATAATTGAGCTTTGCTGTGGTTTCATTCGCCATTGAAGCTTGATAACGCTGTTCTAAGCATTGTGCTTGCGTGTAACTCACAGGGATAAACTTTACTTTATCTCCTGCTTTTAACTGTCCGAGCTTCCATAACTCAGAGTTTATAACCACAGCAGGACACACAAATCCGCCTAAACTTGGGCCATCAGGTCCTAAAATAATCGGCATATCCCCAGTAAAATCAATTGCACCGATTGCATAGGCATTATCATGGATATTCGAAGGATGTAATCCTGCCTCTCCACCATCAATACGAGCCCATTCGGGTTTAGGTCCAATTAAGCGAACGCCTGTACGACTTGAGTTGAAATGGATTTCCCATTCCTGCTCAAAAAACATAGAAATATCATTTTTGGTGAAAAAGTCAGGTGCCCCATGTGGGCCATACATCACCGCAATTTCCCAGTTTGTTTGAAATGTCGGTATTTGCTCTGCGTTTAAGGAGATTGATTCAGTCTGCTCCGATGCAAATATTGGCAACATATCCCCAATAAGTAAATTTCTACCTGCATGACCTCCAAATTGTCCTAACGTAAATGTCGCTAAGCTGCCTAAATATTCAGGAACATTAAAGCCCCCTTTTATTCCAATATAGCTTCGGCAACCCGTAACGACACGACCACATTTTAAAACTTGTCCTTTTGAAACATGAATCGTTGACCACATTGGAATAGCTTGACCATCTAAGCTGGCTTCCATGTCGCCACCTGTCAATACAATCTGGCTATTACAATGAAATTTCAGCGTCGGCCCTTGCAATGTGCACTCTAAACCAGCCGTGTTAAATGCATTACCAAGCAGTTGATTGGCTACGTTCAAACTTAATGCATCCATAGCTCCCGAAGGTGGAACACCTACATCCCAATACCCTAATCGTCCCGTCACATCTTGGATGGCTGTTTGAATACCTGCCTGTAACACTTCTATTTTTTGCGTTTTCCACGCAAAAGTATTTAAAAAACGTGTTGTTTGCGTGCCTTGTTTAAAGGTCTCAGAATCAATAATTTCCTGTAAGTATTCTAGGTTTGTTTCAATCCCTGCAATCTCAGTAATACTTAGGCTATTTTTCATCGCCGATATTGCGTGATCACGGTCTGTAGCTGTCACAATAATTTTAGCGATCATTGGATCATAAAAAGAGGAAACGTTTGATCCCGTTTCAACCCAAGTTTCCACACGAGCGGCTGGATCAAATGCAACATTCGTCAACAAGCCTGCACTCGGTTGGAAATTTTTAATTGGATCTTCAGCATATAATCTGACTTGAATAGAATGCCCTGATGATTGCAATTTTTGCTTGGGCGCTTCCCAATCGCCACTTGCTAAGGTCACCATCCATTCCACTAAATCAACGCCATACACTTGTTCAGTTACACCATGCTCAACTTGCAAGCGTGTATTAACCTCCAAGAAATAGAACTCTTGATTATCGGTGTCCATGACAAATTCAACTGTACCCGCTGAACGATATTGCACGGATTGCATCAGTTGAATGGCAACATTTTGAATATATTGACGTTGCTGATCATCTAAATGAGGTGCTGGCGTTTCTTCAATCACCTTTTGATTACGACGTTGAACCGAACAATCACGCTCACCGAGAGCAATGACATTTCCTTTGCCATCACCAAATATTTGAACTTCGATATGACGAGCATTCTGAACAAATTTTTCTAAATACAATCCTGCATCTTTGAAATTGGCTTGTGCAAGATAGGAGACTGTTTGATAAGCATCTTTCAATTCGGTTTCATTCCAAACCAAACGCATCCCAATACCGCCACCACCCGCAGTACTCTTGAGCATGACGGGATAACCAATCAAATCTGCTTGTTGAATAGCATCCGCTTGATCAAGTAATAATTGACTACCAGGTAACAAAGGCACATTATTTTGAATTGCTAATTCACGAGCGGTATGTTTAAGACCAAAATCAAGCATTTGCTGAGCAGTTGGTCCAATAAAAACAATTCCATGTTTCTCACATAATTCACTAAAAGCCGCATTTTCTGATAAAAAACCATAACCCGGATGAATGGCTTCAGCACCTGATGCTTTTGCAGCAGCCAGAATCTTATCAATATTTAAATAGCTTTCTTGCGCAGGTGAAGGACCAATAAAAATCGCTTCATCTGCTAATGTGACATGTAAAGAATCTCTATCCGCTTCCGAGTAGACTGCAACAGATTGAATACCTAACTTTTTTAATGTACGGATGACTCGACACGCGATAGCACCACGATTGGCAATTAATACTTTATTAAACATAATTCGCCCTTCAAGCTTCACGAACAATCAATTGAATTTTTGTCGGGTTGTAGGCATTACATGGATTATTCAATTGTGGGCAATTCGAAATTAAAACAATCAAATCCATCTCTGCCTGAAGCTCTACATATTTACCGGCTGCTGATACGCCGTCTTCAAACTTTAAATGTCCTTCGGTGGTTACAGGAACATTCATAAAGAAGTTAATGTTTGGGCCAATATGACTGACGTTCAGTTGATGTTTTTTTGCAATTGGATGCTGAGCTAAGGCATACATAAAATTATTACGACAACTATGCATTGGATACTTATCATGTGCATAGCGCACCGTATTACTTTCACAAGAACACGCCCCCCCCAATGTGTCGTGCCTACCACAGTTATCATCTACAATAACTGCAATAGGACGAGCATAATTACTAAATAGCACGGTACCTTTTTCGAGATAAATTTGTTGATTTTGCGCTAGTGTGTCTGTGGCACTGTATCGTTCATCTGGATTTTCTGCGCTGATAAATAAAGTATCAACAGCTTGATTACCCTCTAAATCTACAATTCTAAAATACTGGTCTTTTTTAACCTCGCACATCCACGCTTCACCTGCTGGGCATACTTCATCAAGGACTGCTTTTTCGAGTTTTTGTAATGCTGACATCTTAGTTCTCCAATCCTTAATTTGATAATGCGTAATAGCGTTTATTGTTAGCGAAACCACGTTGATTTTGCGGACATGAGTCTTTGCAAATATCAATTTCGGTTAGAGGATTGGCTTTAAATAATCGAAGCTGAATAGCAGCAGGTTGATAAGTTTCTGTTTGATCTAAAGGATGTGGTGCCGCAGAAAGAAAGACCAAACAATCCATCTCAAAGCGTAACTCTATTATTTGATGACGATTATCATTTTTGAGATAAGTTAATTTTCCATTATCATCAGGTTGAACCTTAGAAAATAGATTAACTGTTGCAGTCAAATCAGCTTGTCTTAAACCAAATTTGGTCAGCTCAACCAATAAACTGTCGACTCCATTTTGAAACATGTCATTACGTGCTTGTTGGAAATTTTGCTTCCCATATTTTTTTTCAATCTGTGCTGCTGTGCTCGGGCCACAAAAAACATCATTCCAGCCATGATCATCTTTCACAATAGATGCCATTACCCGACCTAAATCTGAATATAAAACATGTCCCGTTGACAAAAATGCAGTGTGCTGTGCCTTTAAGCTGTCTGGCATATTAAAACGTTCTAGTTTTTCTGCTGCATTTACGCAAAACAAAGCAAGATTGGCATTTTCATTGAGTGCTTCAACTTGTAAAACAGTCCCTCTTTGAATGCGACCAGACCAATGATGTCCGCCCGGTAATTTTTCATCCCAAAGTATTTTATTGTCGTGATAAGACGATTGATTCATAACACACCTCTTGCGGATAATTTAACCTCGTAATGGCAAAATGCCTGATCTCCCGGGCTTTTATCCCTCCGTGTAGTTCTGTCGAACCGTTATCTCTCGGACCAGTCATGTTGATCAACATCGGAACCCTAGACAACTTTTAACTATATTTAGATGAAGCAAAAGACATGCCAAATAAGTATTACGATTTTTAGTATTCGTAATACTTATTTGATCATTTTTAGGGATGATTTAGGACAATAGATAAGAATTAGCACCAATATGATGCTTTGCAAAAAGCCCTTTGTTCGGAATTTTAGAAAATTTGAATAAAAAAAAGCGCCTGACGGCGCTTTTTTTAGATATACAAATTAGTTTGCATATACAGGGAATTTAGCACAAACCGTTTCAACTTTAGCTTTAACATCAGCGATAACTTTTTCATCACCTTTGCTATCGATAATGTCAGCGATCCAACCTGCAAGGTCGCGAACTTCAGCTTCACCAAAACCACGAGTTGTTACAGCTGGCGTACCAATACGAATACCAGAAGTCACGAACGGAGAACGTGGGTCATTTGGAACAGCGTTTTTATTTACTGTGATATGAGCAGCGCCTAACCATGCATCAGCATCTTTACCCGTTACATCTTCTTGTTTAATTAAAGATAATAAGAATAAATGGTTATCAGTACCACCAGATACAACATCATAACCACGTGCAATGAATACTTCAGCCATTGCTTGAGCATTCTTAACAACTTGCTGTTGGTAAGTTTTATATTCAGGTGCCATAGCTTCTTTAAAACAGATTGCTTTAGCAGCAATTGCGTGCATTAAAGGACCACCTTGGTTGCCTGGGAATACAGCTGATTGAAGTTTCTTCTCGATTTCTTCGTTTGCTTTTGCAAGAATTAATCCAGAACGTGGACCACGAAGTGTTTTATGTGTAGTCGTTGTCGTTACATCAGCAATTTGAACTGGGTTTGGATACACACCAGCAGCAACTAAACCAGCAACATGCGCCATATCAACAAAAAGGTAAGCACCAACTTTATCTGCGATATCACGGAAACGTTGCCAATCTACAACACGGCTATAAGCAGAGAAACCTGCTACGATCATACGTGGCTTGTGTTCTAAAGCTAAACGCTCAACTTCTTCATAATCGATTTCACCTGTTTCAGGGTTCAAACCGTACTGGATCGCATTATATGTTTTACCAGAGAAGCTAACTTTAGCACCGTGAGTCAAGTGACCACCGTGAGCCAAGCTCATGCCTAATACTGTATCACCAGGATTAAGAAGTGCTAAGTAAACTGCTGAGTTTGCTTGTGAGCCTGCATGTGGTTGTACGTTTGCATAATCTGCACCAAACAACTCTTTTGCACGGTCAATTGCAAGTTGCTCGATAACGTCAACATATTCACAACCGCCATAATAGCGTTTGCCCGGATAGCCTTCTGCATATTTGTTAGTAAGTTTTGAGCCTTGAGCTTCCATTACAGCTGGTGAGCAATAGTTTTCAGAAGCAATTAACTCGATGTGAGCTTCTTGGCGGTCGCCTTCAGAAGCAATCGCTTGAGCTAATTCTGGATCAAATTCAGCAATAGAGATATTGGCAAACATTAGCGGAGGGTCCTATAAATTAGGGCTTTTAAGCCGTGCTAAAGATTGGTGCGAATTATAGCATGAAGTTTGCTGTTACAGAGCTTGATATTTATTTAATTATTCGTGAATTTTACTCACATTCCACTAATAATTTTATTCTCCTAGAGTTAATTAATTCCTTTTATCTAATTTTAATATTTCTATTGAGAATCGCACAGCTCAAACCCTGAAAAATAGGGTTGAGCTGTATGTTATTACTTATTGTTTGACGATTTGGTTAGATGGTAAAAGGATATTAACGTCTTGGACAATTTTTCCAATATTTGTGGAATATGCTGTTGTATGATCCCATTCTCCGACTCTGTAATTAGAACTAGGAATTGCAGTTCCTACAGATTTAGCTGAGTTAACCAAAAAATCAGTCACTGGTTTAGGTACTGTTTTGTCTAATGTCCCTTGATAAATAATAATTGGAGTCGACACTTTCTTCTGCAAAGGTTGAGAATCTGTGGCTAAAAAACTTGTAACACTTGGAATTGACATAAAGTTAGTTTTTGTACGTGGGTAACCCTCAAGAGTTTTATTTTTGTCTAAATAAATCCCCATTGCATTACCTAAATTCTGACCTAATGCCTGATAACAAACTGAATTATCAAAAGAGGTCTCAGCTGTTGCTGCTATTTCATCTGTTGGAGAATTAAAGACATCACTAAATTTTAAGCTTGGATACTGATTTCTTAAACCAGCAGTAATTAAGGCAGTGAATGTATCTAAAGGAGCTAATATGTTTATTTTCTTAATTGGATTTGGTTCTTTATTTGCCTCACTTTCTCCACCAGCTAAAATTAAAGCTAGATTAGATGCCGGCGCAACTGCAACCGTTCCTTTATAATCTAATTTTGCACGACTCGCATATTGAGCTGCACCTAATGCCGCTTGACCACCTTGGGAATGCCCTACTGTCATCCACTGACCATTTGTTTTCTTATTTAAACTAGTTAAATAAGCGCGTGCAGCAACCACAGCATCAGTAATTGAATAAGCTTCACTTTTAACATTTAAGAATGGATGAGCATCTTTTTCACTTGACTCACCTAATCCTTCATAATCAGGAGCAACAACGACATATCCAGATGCTAACAAAGCTTTTAATAAAAATTCATTTCCTCCTAAACCTTGTAGACTTGGCGCGCATTTATCCGCAACCCCGGTTGTACCATGTGCCCAAACGACTATCGGCCAACCATTTGCTGGTGGTAAAATTGAAGCCGGCGGTGTGAAGACAAGCGCTGTTGCCAATACTTCTTTATCATTAACTCCCAACATTTTATAGGTCATTATCACGCTATCAGATGACGCTGCAGCCATACCATTCAGTTCAAAGTTTTTAGGAATTCCAACAACAGGGTCTTTGATATTATTTTCAGGAATCTCAGGTTTAGGTACAAATACTGTCGATCCATTACCACCACCACCACAAGCTGTCAAAAACAAAGTCGTGCTCAGCATTGCAACCGTTAATAGTTTAATTTTCATTTAGTTTTTCCTTAACTATCTTCTTTTTTGGTTTTATCCTTAGATGTTATTTTTCTAAGGCAACTACACCCATAAGAATTACGCCTATTACAAAATTGTTTCAAGTATTTTTTTTATATCCTTTTATATTTGCTTTTTATTTGCGCAATACACTACTAATTTATTTAAAATCCAATCAATTTAAGCATGATTAAGCACAGCTCATCATAAATTTCTTGTAAGATAAAAAGTCTGAGAGACTATCCTACCCAATTAGGTTCAACTTTATGCAAGCCATTATTTTAGATACGGAAACACATACATTAAATGGTTTGCCTATAGAAATTGCTTACGCGCCAATTGAAATTGAGCATGGAAAGCTAAGCTTAGATAAGAAAAAGATTTTTGATCAGCTGTATCAAGTTGGTCAACCTATCTCTTATGCCGCGATGGCGGTGCATCACATATTAGAATCAGATCTAGCCGATCAACCTTTTTACAGTGAGTTTCAACTGCCTGAACATACCCAATATATTATCGGTCATAACGTTGATTACGATATTACAGCTATTGCAAAGTGCGGCGTAGATACATCAAAAATTAAACCAATTTGCACCTTAGCACTTGCGCGTCGTGTTTGGGAAAATGCGGAAGCACATAATATTTCAGCCTTAATTTATCTCATCTCCAAAGGGAGTGATAAAGCTAGAGAAATGCTCAAAGGTGCTCATAGAGCTGATGCTGACATTATTTTAACGGCTAATATTTTGATGCATATCATTCATCAATTAAACATTGAAAATATTGAACAGCTTTATAAAGCTTCAGAAGAAGCTCGTATTCCGAAGAGTATTACTTTTGGTAAACACAAAGGTACTGCGATTCAAGATCTTCCAGCAGATTATATTCAATGGCTTTTACGCCAAGACGATCTTGATCTCTATTTACGTAAGGCATTGGAAACAAAATTAGTTAGATAAGCCCTCTTAGAAAATTTTTTAAATTATTTTCCAGTCATTCCAATCAAGACAATGATATTTAATAAATTGTTAACATTATTGTCATTTTTTAACCTTATCTTAATCCTCATGCTAGATCTTGTGCTTGTGGGGATTAAGAAATGTCTAATTTTTTCAAAACGGAACTCGGGCAAAATGCCCTGCAACAACGTGATAGTGCTTTAACTGCACGGCAGCGTCGTTTATTGCTTTTGATTGATCATGAAGATTTTCAAGAGCTTGATCATGGTTACAGAGAAAGGATTGCACCGACTGAATTAGTGCAACAACTGATTGATATGGGTTTATTAGCTCATCAACCATTAGAACCGATAGAAATCGAAGAAGTACAAGAGGTCATTCAACCTCCTGAAAGCAATGTATCACAGCCCATTGAAGTCTCTCCAGTTCCAGAAACTCCTATTGAAGTTGCTCCTACGCCATCTCCAAGTATTGAACCTGAAGTTATTGCTCTAGAAAAACTTCCTTTTGTCGAGATTCAACAAGTTATGATTCAAACGCTAACAACTTATTGTGGTTTGATGGCTCGACCTTTGATACAAAAGATACAGATGATCAAAAACTTGCAGCAATTAAAAGCGTGCCAAATGCAATGGATTACATTCTTACAAGAATCACGTATTCCTCGTGCACAACTCAATCAGACACTGAAATTAATTAATTACTCTGTACAACATTTATAATATATTTGCTTAAAACATACCCGAATCTAAATCAAAATTGTTCTTTTAATAAACAAGAAACATCTTTGTTTCACAGTATATATTTACCTACATGATTTTTTTGCCTATGATGTGGCACGCATGCGCTCATAGCTCAACTGGATAGAGTACAGGTCTCCGAAGCCTGTGGCGTGGGTTCGAGTCCCGCTGAGCGCACCACTTATAATATATTGTTAAATTTAAAATAATTTTAATAAGCTTGTCTATCTGACAGGAATTTGACGGAATTAGTAAAAAATACTTGGAAGGTTGAAAAACCAAAATGGTAATTGCAATCCAAATATAAATTATTGTATACACTCCTAAATCAAGCGTAAGATCTCTTTTAAAAAACAAAATGAAATGAGTATAAAAAAATTTAAGGTAATTGAAATGTTACTCAATATTTATAAAAAGTCTAACCAATTGATAAAAATTAAAAATTTTATAGCTTTACATTTTTTTAATTTTAAACCGTATCTAATCTAATAAAATAGGCGTAGATTTACCTACTCAATTTCTTAATGGTGTTTTTTTGAAAATTGACGAAATTGTCCTTCAGGACGAAAAATTGAATTTACATAAGCTTATCAAAGTTAAAGATACAATCTTTGACTCAGCTAAAAAAATGCATGTTTCAAATTGGTTGTGGATTTATGACGAATCATCTATGTTCTTTAATTTTGAGATATGGGAGGAGTTAGATAATGCTTATTTAAACAAAGTAATACATTATAAAAATACTTACTTTAAAGTCATACAAATTAATAAAAATAGTCAGGTTAGATACTCTTGAATACCATAAAATTACACTAACGTTCATCTTTTATTTTTATTAAACATTGTGAATACAAATATAAACCTCTATTAATATTCTTTTAATAGATAGTATTAATTCAAATTACTAATTGAGTATTATAAATATGGAAAATATTAATGGCAATTATGAAGAATTGACCGAATTACTTAAGCATTTTAGATTCGCAATGTTAACGTTTGTCACTGAAGAAGGTCATTTGCATTCTGCTCCTATGACCACTCAGAATAATACATTCAATGGAATTGTATGGTTCTTAGGTTCAAAAAAATCTGAATTAGTAAAAAGTATATCAATCAATCCTCAGGTGAATTTGGGTTATAGTAATACCTCAAATAATGATTATGTCTCTATTAATGGTGTTGCAGAAAATGTGATTGATGAAGTCATACTTGATGAAATCTGGTCCCCTGCCTATGAGGCTTTCTTCCAACACGGTAAATCCGATTCAGACATTCAACTCATTAGAGTTGTATGCAATGGTGCTCAATATTGGAAAGGTTCAGGCACACTATTCACACTCTATAAGCTTACTAAGGCAGCAGTAACAGGTGAAACCGAAGATTTAGGAACAAGTAAGAGTATTGCACTTTAAGAATTAAAAAAGACGGGCTAATAGAGCTCGTCTTTTTTAGTCTTACAAGTATGGACGAGTTCCACGTTTGTTTAAACCAATTTTTCTTTTTACTTCTGTCTGATTTTCAGTTAACAGTACGTCTATAAATTGATTTAAATTCTCTTCATTTATAGCTGCTGGAATGAACTGACCAAATCCTATTTGATTAAAGAAAATATCGACATTTGAGCTTTTTTGCACATACTTCATAGACCAATTTTTAAAACTGAATTTATCAATTTCTACAACATTGAATTCTAATATTGAATTGTGTCTACAATCGGCTTTAATACGATCAAAGAGCTCATGAACAATTACCTTTTCCCCCTCTAAACATTGGAAAAAAGCATTATTTGCATAATATAAAACCCCGAAAATATCATTTTTAGAATTAAAGTCTCTTGCAACTGTGAGGATATCACTTAAGTCTTCAATCAAATCATCTATTAGCTCATGACGTGAACTGGCATAGCATAATCGTATATTCATTATTTTACTCTATAACAATGCTATGTAAAAATTTGGATTATTCATTCATTTCGAATGAATATGGTTCTATAGCATATTCCGATGCTAAAAGATCAATAAAAGTTGGAATTGTTTCAGTTGATAGTAAAAATGGATTAAAGTCATCTCTATGATTTTCTAGAAAGAAATCCCCTAGCCTTTTATTAATTGGTGCGAATTTCATGTTCCAATTTTTAAAAAGGCCTACATCACATTTCTCATAAAATAGAATTTCACAATTTTTGTGTCTTGGATCTTTCAAAATTCGAGTATACAAAAGATCATCTACTTTGCTCCTCCTACCCTCAAGACA
Source organism: Acinetobacter sp. TR3 (assembly GCF_027105055.1). NCBI lineage: Bacteria > Pseudomonadati > Pseudomonadota > Gammaproteobacteria > Moraxellales > Moraxellaceae > Acinetobacter > Acinetobacter sp. TR3. Next base: position 1,415,832 of record NZ_CP114264.1, on the reverse strand, counting down.
TTGAACAAAATATCCATGCCCATAGTAAAGAACACCAGTAATTTCATTACGATAGTTAAAATCTACTGCTGAATTTAAGATTTCAATTAAATCTTGCTTTAGCTCAGGATATGTATTAGCAACTTTACTTGCGTACAGCAGTCTGACGAATTCCATCGTGAATACATCCAAAATTAATATTAATTGATCAAGGCCAACTCTTTAGTATTTTTCAATAAGCCTTATGAACTAACAACTTAGAAGCTGTATTTGTCACACAATACAGATATTCGACTGTGAATGCCAGTTAAATCTATAATGTAAAAAAATGTTATTTTATAATTACTTATGTAAAATTTATTTAATTATTTTTGTTAATTTTTAATCAATTAAAATTAAACCATTGATTAAATTGTATTAAGTTAATTTAATTAATTAACAATTAGATCAAAAAACAACCTAATGTAAGAAATTTCTCATACTGATGTAAGCTAAAGATTATTTCCATGATTTTTTCATTATATATACTTCCTCATGCACAAACATTTAAAAATACTTTCTGGAGGAGTATTTAAAATGTATAGCCTATAATTTAATTCTTAGAAAATAAGAAAAATATATAAGGCTAATAAAACAATTGTGCTTTTTACCTTCTCCTTTAAATAAAACCAAAGGAGAAGATTTTTAAATTAAATTGGAGTAAATAACATGATGTTAATTAAAAATATTTTTGTTTGCATTGCTTCAATTATATGCATTTCTATCGTAATTATTATTTTAGATAAATTAGGAATGAATAAAAGCTTTAATTTAATATTTTCCGCTATGTTATATGGAATTTTTACAACACTATATTTTCAAAAAAAATTATATTGCTTACTCTGCATATTTTCATTCTATCTATTCCTTTTTACACTCAGTGAATCGTTTGAAGTTTTACTAATGCTTTTAATTTCACTTTGTACTTTCTATATAATTAAACAAGTTATGCCACAATTGAAAGATAAATTGCAAAATTCGACCTTAAAGTCTAATTATTCAATTAAACTCAATAAGTAATGATTTAGTAGCTTAACGAATTATCATTTTTTCTATACAAATGTCACTTTTAGTTTGATGTACATTAAATTTAAATGACAGAATATAGGTGAGATATGTGGCCAACTACAAACCATTAGCGACCATAGCCAGAAAGTTAGGTATGGGTTATTGAACGCTTGACAAATGAATGTGCGAAACGAATCTGGGTTGTATTAGCAAATGACAAATTACGCAAGAACAACAACGTATTGTTGAACTCGATAAGGAAAACAGGCAACTCAAAGAAGCCAATGACATTCTAAAAAAGGCACACGTCTACTTTCTGACAGCCGAACAAGCCAAAAGAAGTACACGTTAATATCGGACTTAAGTTTGAAAGGTACATGTATTATTGTTGCTTGTAAAAGTCTTGGTGTAAGCACATCTGGTTGCCATGCTTGGTGCAGCCGACAAGTACATACCGAACAGAAGTACTATGATCTCAAAACGGTGTATTGGCAACGTCATGCTCGTTTAGGTGCACAGTCATTCGTTTATGACATATTATGATCTGGGCTATAGTATGAGTGAGCGTACGGTAGGATGGCAAATTAGCCATAGAATAGACAGTCAATTGGTGTGTGATGCACGTTGAATTATGCGTTGGCTCGTCAGGGTTACCCAAAGAGTGTTATGGTGCATTCTAAACAAGGATCGCAGTACTTTAGTCGTGATTTTAGAGTGATACTATTGACGAATGAGTGTATTAAAAGCATGTCTCGCAGCATTGCGCAGTACACTGCTGATGTTAGGATAATGCTGTAACCGAAAGCTTTTTTCACATATTAAAAGGACATATTATTCATAACAACAGCTTTGCTATACGGTAAGAAACTAATGCGGCAATTTTCGAGTATATTGAGATTTACTACAATCAAACGAAGCGACACTCTGCAAATGGCTGGTAAAGTCCAGAAACTTTTGAGCAAAAATATTTTAGAACTTTAGATGGATCAACTGCCTACAATTCTGTCTAGCATCAGTTTACGATTATTTTGATAACCCTACCTATAGTTGATGCGATACTTAAAACTCTAAGATTTTGATACTAAATAAAAAATTTAATATTTGACAATTTGAAAGTAGATCATTTTACAAAATTATCGAATTAATCGTTCCATTTCTAAAACGCCAGAAACCTATTTTTGTACTTGGTTTATTTTTTTATATCACTCAAAATAGTCGTTCTATTTAACAACGTGAGACGTTCATGACTGATGCTTTGGTGTTGAGCGATTTGTCCAAAACTTATCGTAATGGTTTTCAGGCGTTAAAAGGTATTGATTTAACCGTACCTGAAGGTGAATTTTACGCATTATTAGGCCCTAATGGTGCAGGTAAATCGACAACGATCAGTATCATTAGCTCCTTAACCAAAAAAACATCGGGTACAGTGGAAATCTTTGGGCATAACTTAGATACCCATCCATCCCACGCAAAACAATGTCTTGGTGTTGTTCCTCAAGAGTTTAACTTCGGTCAATTCGAAAAAACTTTCGATATTTTAGTGACACAAGCAGGTTATTACGGCATTCCCAAAAAACTTGCTGAACAACGTGCTGAATATTATTTAGAAAAACTCGGTTTATGGGAAAAACGTAATATTCAATCACGTATGCTTTCAGGTGGTATGAAGCGTCGTTTAATGATTGCACGTGCCATGATGCATGAACCTAAGTTGCTTATATTAGATGAGCCGACTGCGGGTGTAGACATTGAGTTACGTCGTTCAATGTGGGATTTTCTCACCGAAATGAATGAAAACGGTACGTCTATTATTCTAACGACTCACTATTTAGAAGAAGCAGAAATGCTGTGCCGTCGTATCGCGATTATTGATCGTGGTGTGATTAAAGAAGATACCACCATGAAAGGCTTTCTTAATCAACTGAATGAAGAATCATTCATCTGTGACCTCGCTGAACCCATTGAAAATTTGCAACTGGATATTCTTGGGTTCAAGTTTAATTTAATTGATCCTGTGACTTTAGAAATCACTATGGACAAAGCGCATAGCATGAATGACCTGTTCTTATTGCTACAATCGAAAAATATCCAAGTCAGCAGTATGCGTAATAAATCCAATCGTTTGGAAGAATTGTTCGTGAAAATGGTCGAGAAGAATCTTGCTGGAGCGAATCAATGAATTTCAGTCAATTAAAAACCGCACTTTGGACGTTGGTTGTTAAAGAAATTCGTCGTTTTATGCGAATTTGGCCACAAACTTTGTTACCGCCGGCAATCACAATGAGCCTATATTTTGTGATTTTTGGCAACTTAGTTGGCTCTCGTATCGGTGAAATGGGTGGCTTTAGCTACATGCAATTTATTGTGCCAGGCTTAATTATGATGGCGGTGATCACGAATAGCTACGCCAACGTATCCTCAAGCTTCTTTAGTGCTAAATTCCAGAAAAGTATTGAAGAACTCATTATGAGCCCCGTACCATTACATCTAATTCTTTGGGGCTATGTGATTGGCGGCGTTAGTCGCGGCGTCTTGGTTGGTCTCATTGTAACCATTATGAGTTTATTCTTTACTCACTTAGAAATTTATAATTTCTTCGTGACTATATATACAGTCATTATTACTTCATTATTATTTTCGCTTGGTGGTTTCATCAATGCGGTCTATGCAAAGTCATTTGATGATATTTCAATTATCCCAACTTTTGTATTGACGCCACTCACCTATTTAGGCGGTGTTTTTTATGCGATTAGTGCACTTAGCCCATTTTGGCAAAATTTATCTTTAGTCAATCCAATTGTATATATGGTCAATGCTTTCCGCTTTGGCATTTTAGGACACAGTGATGTCAATGTAACTTTCTCATTGAGTATCGTTACCGTATGCTGCGTTGCTCTCTATACAGTTGCTTATCATTTATTATCTCGTGGTTCAGGAATGCGTGAATGAGTGTTGAACATTCTTTATTGGGCAAAGATACCCAATACCCTACTCAATATCAGCCCGATGTTTTATTTCCAATTTCCCGTGCTGAATCTCGTCAACAGTATTTGCATGTTGAAGGAATTACACAAGGTAAAGATTGGTGGCATGTTTTTGAAATTTCGTGGTTAAATAGTCTTGGGCTACCACAAGTGGCAATTGGTCGTTTAACTTTACCCGCCAACTCACCCAACCTAATTGAATCAAAGTCACTTAAACTTTATTTCAATAGCATGAACTTTACTCAGTTTGAGTCTCAACAAGCTTTTATCGAAACGGTTGAACTTGACTTATCCAATGCGGCAGGTGGAAAAGTTGAACTACAATTATTCCAAGTTGATGATTTAGAAATTTCTAAACCGCAAGGGATTTGTATTGATGATCTCATCCCTGAGCGTCTATCTGAACATCCAGATTCAACTCTATTAAAGTTAGATCCTGCAACGACCGAAGAAAGTGTTGAAATTGAACTTTACTCTCATCTTTTAAGAAGTAATTGTCCAGTCACAGGACAACCAGATTGGGGTACGATTTTTATTCGTTTTCAAGGTAAAAAACCTTGTTATCGCAGCATATTAGCCTATATTATCTCGTACCGTCAGCACAATGGTTTCCATGAGCAATGTGTCGAGCAAATATTTGCTGATATTTGGCAATTGCTTCAACCAGAAAAACTGATGGTCTATGCAACTTATACTCGTCGAGGGGGCTTGGATATTAACCCATGTCGAGTATCAGATTTGTCATGGATGCCAGAGCCAATTCGCTTGGCACGACAATAAAACGAATAAATTTGATATAGAGGACGTTCTTCAATGACCAGTTATTTCGGTATTCTTCCATCTGCAGCGTTGAGTCAGGACATTCAACTTGCACAAGCCAACCGTGATAGTAAAGAGCCACAGTACCCTTTACGTGACAAAATTTCTCTACAGCTTACTGATGAGTTAATTGACACCATGTTGGTTCATTTGGTTCAACAATTTCCACCAAGTGATAAACGAGATACAACTGAAGAACTCGCACAAAAGATTCGTAGTATTGTTTCTACATTAATGAAGCAATTATTAGGCAAAGCTTCTAATGAACAAGTTTTAGAATCATTGGCATTTATGGAAAAAAGCTTGTTTACTGATAATGAAGGTAAACAACGTATTGGTACTGCTCTACCTGATGCACTTGTTTCTGAAATGAAAAAGAGTTTTGCTGAAGTCGCTGCTGGAAATGGCAAAGAACAACGTGATGCTTTAACACATCAATTTAAATCTTTTGCTGATGCACTCATTCATCACTTTATGACTGAATACAACAAGACTTTAGGTCTTGGTATGGTAAAACGTGGTGTTGCAAGCGTTGCAACAAGTGGCGTAGAGACAGCTGTTCATATCGTTATTAAAAAATTAATCCCGAGCTTAAGCCAAGTTGAACTCGAAGTGTTTACTAAACATTTCGATCAGTTATTGGTACAAAAATAAGTTCGAGATAACGAGAAAGCGATGATTGCAAAATCATCGCTTTTTTTTATGCGCGTAGATAACAAATGCAAGATAATCTATCCCGTATAAATTGTAAGATTATTTTGCTTTTTACACGATACACAAAGCCTTGCTTTGGTCCTGATCACGTTTATGTTAGCATTCGCGAAGCCTTGATTTACCTGATTTAGAATCACATGTCTCCAAGCTCACAATACAAATTTTTACGTCAAGCACCTCGTGATGGCTTGAGTACAGCTGCACAGCCCTCTCGTTGGCAACAATTGCATATCGATCCTTGGCTTTGTTCTTTTTTGGTTCTAAATGCCTTACTTGGACTCACGGTTTTATATAGTGCTTCGGCCCAAGATGTCGGACTAGTCAGTAAGCAAGCAATGAGCTTTGGGATTGGCTTTGTTGTTATGTGTAGTTTGGCTCAAATCCCCCCCAAGGTATATCAGGCATTTTCACCTTATTTTTATGTATTTGGTGTACTTTCATTAGTAGCAGTCGTCATTTTTGGTGAAGTCCGTATGGGAGCACAACGTTGGATTGATATACCAGGCTTCGGCAGTGTGCAACCCAGTGAATTTATGAAGATTGGCATGCCAATGATGATTGCTTGGTTTCTATCACGAAAAGCATTACCTCCGAGCCTTTCACAAGTTGTACTGTCATTGATGTTGATTGTCGTACCTTTTCTACTTATTGCAGAACAGCCTGACTTAGGTACATCACTACTGATTCTGGCTAGTGGTATTTTCGTACTGTTTTTAAGTGGTTTATCTTGGCGACTCATCGCTGCAGCCGCAGGTCTAGCTGCAATTATTATTCCAATTGCTTGGGAATTTTTACTGCATGATTATCAACGTCAGCGTGTTCTTACATTATTAGATCCTGAAGCAGATGCTCTAGGCACAGGTTGGAACATTATTCAGTCTAAAACTGCGATTGGCTCAGGAGGATTCTCTGGTAAAGGGTTCTTAGAAGGTACCCAATCTCATCTACATTTCTTACCTGAAGGTCATACCGACTTTATTATTGCCGCTTATTCTGAAGAATTTGGCTTAATTGGCGTGACACTGCTTATTATTCTTTATTGTGCAATTATCTTTAGAACATTCCAAATTGGATTGCAGAGCTTCCATAACTATGGTCGCTTGGTTGCAGGCGCATTTGGTTTGTCATTTTTTGTTTATGTATTTGTAAATGCAGGTATGGTCAGTGGTATTTTACCCGTAGTTGGTGTGCCTTTACCCTTCATGAGTTATGGTGGGACGGCAATTATTACCCTGATGTCTACTTTTGGACTGGTTATGTCTATTCATACACATCGATAATGAGGAATTTTATAAACATATGTTTCTTCCTAATTTAAATAAAATTTTTAAATTGCTTGGTTTGAGTGCCAGTTTATTTGTCAGCAGTAATTGGGCTCAAGCAAATGAATTTTATACACATCCGAATTACTTTGCTTTTAAGCAGAAAGCAATGTCAACTTATAATTTAACGAGTGAACAAATTGATGCAGCCATGAGTGGCGCTAAAGATTTACCTAATATTCTCAATATCATGACTCGCCCAGGCGAAAGTAAACCTTGGTATGAATATCGTTCAATGTTTCTCGTTGATGGCACTATCCAACGCGGGGCAAACTTTAAAAATCAATATCAAGACGCGTTGAATCGTGCTGAACAGCAGTTTGGCGTACCTAAAACAGTCATTCTGGGCATTTTAGGTGTAGAAACAGGTTATGGTGCAAATAAGGGCTCTTTCGTCACTAGAGATGCGCTTGCGACGCTCGCTTTCGGTTATCCTCGTCGAGCAGATTATTTTAGCGATGAACTAGCGGCCTTGATCGCTTGGACATATAAAGAAGGTTATCCAACAAATAGTATCGTCGGTTCATATGCAGGTGCTATTGGTTTTCCGCAATTCATGCCAAGCAATATTCAAAAGTTGGGCGTAGATTATGATGGAAATGGTCACATTGATTTAAGAAATTCTGCAACAGATGCTATTGGCTCTATTGCTAACTATTTAGCTCAACATGGTTGGCAGCGCGATCGGCCAATTGGGTTTCCAGCCCGTTACTTAGGCAACAACCCAGATAGTATTATTTCCAAGGATTTAACCCAACCTATTCCCTATGGAGAATTGAAAAGATTAGGGGTTTCCCCTGTTGACCCTTTGGTAAAAATTGATGATTTAGACTTAGTGAATGTCATTCAATTACAAGACCAATTTGGTCCAATTTACTATATTACTTATCCAAATTTCCAAGTGATTACGACCTATAATAAAAGTCGTATGTATGCAACAGCAGTATGGTTATTGGGCACCGAAGTAGCTAGTCGATAGACTAGCTTTTTTATAACATTCTGAAAAGTCAATAAAAAAATCAAGCAAAAAGATCGCATATTCAGCAAAAAATATACTCTGTTACAATATTGATTATTTTTTAACCGCAAACTGTAAGTTTTTGCCCTTTTTGTAACTATTTATCGTTAAAGACTAGACACACTTCGTAAGCGATGAATATTATCCACTCAAGTAAAGTAATTGCAAAAGTGAATAATTAGACATGTGCACTATATTTCAAAGTTGTTTTTTGAAATAGAAAAGCATGTTCTCTAGGAGTTTATACAATGCAGTTTTCGCTAAAATATATTCTAGCGCTGACGGCAGGCTTAAGTTTAAGCCCGTTACATGCGGAAATGGTACAATCGACATCAATGAATAATGATGTGGAGGGTTCTAATTTAGCTGCCCGCGTACTAAGCAAAGATTCTCAAAATTTTAATTCGCGTTTTTCAAACGTTAATAGTCTTTCAATCACTGAGAGTTCAGGTGACCAAATCCGTCGCCAGACGATTGCTGCAAAAATCGATATTCCTGAAGAAGAGCCTTCAGTGATTGAAAAACTGAATACTGTTGCTTCGAACACAGTTCGTAAATTCAGCCAAAGTGGCGTTGCGTCTTGGTATGGACGTCAATTTCATGGTCGTAAAACAGCAAGCGGTGAAACATTCGATATGAATGGATTAACTGCAGCTCACCGTAGCCTTCCTTTAAACTGTTATATCCGTGTAACAAATAAAGAGAACGGCAAGAGTGTTGTAGTAAAAGTAAATGATCGTGGTCCATTCCATGGCAACCGAGTGCTAGATTTATCTTATGGTGCTGCAAAGCAACTTGGTATGTCTGGTTCTGGTACTGGTAATGTGAGCATCGAACGAGTTGATGGACCTAGTTCTTAATAACTTAGTTTTACACTCTCCAAGAAAAAGCCATCTAGTATGGCTTTCTTTATTATGAGACAAAAGAATTTAGAAAATACAGTTACTTTTTAGAACAACATCATATCAGCGAATGATTTTGACCCTTTTTATTCAATTCGGTATATTGAGCAAGTAAAATAAATACAGCAAAGGAATTAATATGAAGTCAATTGATGCATGGTTTGATGAGTATAGTGACAGTCATCAAAATCAAACGAATAAAAAAATTCATTGGGTTTGTGTCCCAGCTATTCTTTTTTCAATTATTGGTATTTTAGCTCATTTTAGCACCCTACTCACCGCTTTGCTTCTTGTACTCACTTTAGTATTTTATGCTCGTTTGGATATTGTTCTAGCTGTTGCAATGGCTGCACTGTTAGCCGTTATGGCGTGGCTCATTATTATTTTACCTGTAGGCGTAGGATTCTATATTGGTGTCTTTGTGATTGCTTGGATTGGCCAATTTTATGGTCACAAAGTTGAAGGGAAAAAGCCTTCTTTCTTTAAAGACTTACAATTCCTCCTCATTGGCCCTGTATGGTGCATGGACGCTTATTTAGCTAAAGTCCTACCTAAATGGAAATCTCGTCAGAAATTAGCGCTTACAAGCTGATTGAGAACATACAAATAGAATGAGTGATAAAGGGAAAATATCATTGATATATTTTCCCTTTATATTTTAACCATCCGTCAATATGTTTTCTTTGTGGATCATGATGGGTCCAATGAATCACACCACCTTTTGGGCTATATTCATATTCACCAAAAAACTCAAGCTGATCACCTTTTTTAAGCCCGTCTATTCTTGGGGCTAAATCAATATTATGTGCAATCAAAACCGTTAAACCATTCTCAAGTTTAAGAATCATTTTCTGATGTTTTGAACCTTGATTGTCATCTGACAAAACTGCTTTCACAATACCCTGCGCTTGAACTTGAATATTGCTTCTTTGCTGTTGATAAGCCTGCATGATTTTGTCTTGATCATCGACAGAAATATTGGTGTTTGAAACTGAAGTTTGGGTGTTACTGCTAGTAATTCTAGTATTTTGCTTTTCTTTAAAATCAAAACCCAAATAGGCTGCAAGCAATAAAATGATTACTACAAGAATTAGATTATTTATTTTAGTTTTCATCGCAAATTTCCTAACTAAATCCAGATAACAAAATGCCAATCAAATTGATTGGCATTTCGGTGCTTGTCGAACTAAATCCATCGCCATTTAAAACAAACGATTCATACCATTCAAAGCTGCTACACGATATGCTTCTGCCATCGTTGGATAGTTGAATGTCGTTTCAACGAAGTACTTCAACGTATTGTTTGGACTATGCATCACCACTTGCCCAATGTGAATAATCTCTGCCGCATTATTACCAAAGCAGTGAATACCCAGTACTTCTAAAGTATCGCGATGGAACAAGATTTTTAATTCACCAACCGTATCCCCCGTAATTTGGGCACGAGCTAGATGACGGAATGAAGCCTGACCTACTTCATAAGGTACTTTTTCTTCAGTTAATTGCTGCTCGTTCTTACCAATTGAAGAAATTTCTGGGATTGTATAAATACCTGTTGGCACATCTTTAATTGGCTTAACATTTTTCTCACCAACCATATTTGCACCTGCACAACGACCTTGGTCATAAGCAGCCGATGCAAGTGATGGCCAACCAATAACATCCCCTGCAGCATAGATGTTATCAACTTCAGTTTGGTATTGATCATTGACCATCAACTGGCCACGGTTATTCGGTGTTAAACCGACATTTTCCAAACCAAGACCATCTGTATTACCAGAACGACCGTTGCACCATAAAATGGCATCAGCTTTAATCTTCTTACCGCTCAGCAAATGTAAAACCACATGATCATCAAAGGTTTCTAAGCGATCAATTTGCTCATTATGTCGAATCAATACGCCTTGTTCACGTAAGTGATAAGACAATGCATCTGCGATTTCATCATCAAGGTAGCTTAAAAGCTTTTGTTGGGTATTAATCAAATCAACTTTATGATCTAAACCAATGAAAATCGAAGCATATTCGCAACCGATCACACCAGCACCATAAATAATGATTTTTTGAATTGAATAATCCAAATCAAGAATTTTATCTGAATCAAATACACGCGGATGATTGAAATCTAAACCTTGTGGTTGATAAGGGCGACTACCCGTTGCAATCACTATTTGCTTGCAAATGATCGTATCTTTGATTCCGTCTTGACCAAAAATCAAAACCGTATTTTTATCTTGGATATAAGCACGTCCATGAAACACATCAATTTTGTTGCGATCATAGAAACGTGTATGCGTATCAACTTGCTGTTGAATTACCTTATGTGCATTACGTAGCACTTGTTTCATGGTGAATTGTTTCCACTCACCGACTTTTTGAAACATAGGGTCACGTTGATAGCGAATAATACTTGATACTGTTTGACGTAATGCTTTACTGGGAATTGTTCCTACATGAGCACAATTACCACCAAGTTGATCACGTATATCAACGATCGCTACACGTCTACCTGCTTTAGCTAGCTTCATTGCCGCGCCTTCACCAGCTGGGCCAGAACCGAGAATTACTGCATCAAATTTTACAACATTCCCACCAACGACCTCTTTCTTACGTGGCATTCAAAGCTCCTTTGTCTCTTCGCTGTTTACTTCTATATATATGATAACTAATATGCTATGGCTTGATGTATTTCTCAACCATATAATTTTATATATTCACATTTTCAAAATGAATACCTAATTCATCCTATAAACCAATAAATTTGACTATAATAATCGAATATCTCAAGCAATAGGTTGTAGAAAATAATATGTCTGAACACCGTAAACCTGAACAGGGCTTAAAACTTCGTGGCGCAGAAAAAGTCGCAAGAATTCCTGTAAAAGTTATACCTACGGTTGAAGTGCCTCGTAAACCAGACTGGATTCGCGTCAAAATGACTGCACCTGAAGAGGTTCAGCGTATAAAAACAACTCTACGTTCGCAAAAACTCCATACTGTTTGTGAAGAAGCTGCCTGTCCTAACCTCCCTGAGTGTTTTGGTGGTGGTACTGCTACTTTTATGATCATGGGTGATATTTGTACTCGCCGTTGCCCGTTTTGTGACGTGGCGCATGGCCGACCAAATGCACTCGACGCAGATGAACCACGCCACATGGCCGAAACCATTTCCAACTTAGGTCTTAAGTATGCAGTGATTACTTCTGTAGACCGTGATGATCTATTAGATGGTGGTGCTCAACACTTTGTGGATTGTATTAAAGAAGCTCGCGCACTCAGTCCAAAAACTTTACTAGAAATTTTAGTTCCAGATTTCCGTGGGCGTATGGATATTGCCTTACGCATCATGACCGAATGTCCACCCGATGTTTTTAATCATAATATCGAGACAGTTCCTCGCTTATACAAAGCAATGCGTCCAGGTTCTGACTATCAACATTCTTTAAATCTTTTAAAAATGTTTAAAGAATACTGTCCTGACGTACCAACTAAATGTGGTTTGATGGTTGGGATTGGTGAAACAGAAGAGGAAGTGATTGCTTTACTCGATGACCTTCGTGCGCACGACGTAGATTACGTGACCATTGGTCAATATCTACAGCCTTCTAAGCAACATGCACCGATTGATCGCTTTGTGACTCCAGAAGAATTTGAGCGTTACGCTGAACATGGTCGAAAATTAGGTTTTAGAAATATTTGGTCAGCGCCAATGGTTCGTTCTAGCTATTTCGCAGATCGTCAATATCATGGCGAACCTGTCCCAGCAGTACGACGTAAAGTCGATCCAGCGAAAAAAATTGCAGTTCAAACTGTAGAAGCGTAAATAAATATATCGAAATCGAGAGGGTTTTTAAAATTCTCTCGATTTTTTGGGATTTTAAACATTATATTTTTATCACAACAATTACTTTAATAATTTAGACTTTCTTAGCTAGCGTGAAGTTGGCGTGAACAATTACAAATAAAAACTCAAATACACAAAAATCACTTAAAAATACTAATTTACTTTCGACTTTACCCTACATAATCTAAGAAAAGTAAATATAAGATTTTTAAATTATTTATTTAAAAATAAAAGTCGATATCTTTTCTAAGGCTAGACTCATTACAGCAATCCAATAACAAGAAGCTAGCAGTTAATAAATAACAGGGAATACTTCTCAAAAGCTTCTTATAACTTAAATATGTATCAGGATAAACGATTATGAATAAACGATCATTAACTTTAACCGCAGCAACCCTGAGTAGCCTAATATTATTGGGTTGTAATAATGACTCTAACAACGATACAGAAACTACAAATACTAATACAGGTGACACTTTAATCTTAACAAACAACGGTATGATCAGTTCAATTGATCGAATGATGCCAAATAAAATCGTGTCAAATCTTAAAATTACAGGTCTACAAACAGATGATGAACTCGTTGGAATCGATTATCGCCCGAAAGATGGAAAACTTTATGCGGTGGGATTATTAGGTAATATTTATACTTTAAATCCTGCAACCGGTTCAGCCACTTTTATAAAAAAATTAATGGCTGATCCTACTGATACGACTGATGGAAATGCAGCATTTACTAAGATTTTAGGCGATGCAAATCTGATTACCGTGAACTTCAATCCAGTTGCAGATCGTTTGAGGGTTATTACAAATACGGGGCAAAACCTTCGAATTAATGTGGATACTGGCGCAACGATTACGGATGGTGCGATCAATTTAACAGAAAGCAACCCTACTATTGTTGCTGGTGCATATACCAATGCATTTGCAGGAACTGGATCAACCAAACTCTATAGTATTGATCAAAATAGTGATCGAATTTATATCCAAAATGCGAATGCTGGAACTCTTGGAGCTTCAGCAGCATTAGGTGCAGATATCAATACGAATGGCGGTGGTGGCCTAGACATTGATCCTGTCAGCAACGTCGGATTCGCAGTACTTAAACTCACCTCTGGAGCATATAAATTCTTCCAACTCAATCTTGCCAATGTTGGAACCAGTAATGATGCCGTGTTTGCTTCTAGTGATTTAAATAATAGTTTTAATACGATGGGAATTCGTGGAATTGCTCTGAAAAGAGCTTCTGACTCTACTGCACAAGCTTTTGGTTTAACGGCCAATAATAAATTATTAAATTTTGCTTTAAATAATCCAAACTCAGTTTCTGAAAAATCACTAACTGGTCTGCTCGTTGATGAACGATTTGTGGGAATTGACTATCGTTTGAGAACAGCAACTGATCATTCGGGTAAACTTTACGGATTAACAAATAAAGCGAATTTATACACGATTAATCCTGAATCTGGCTTAGCAAGCTTAGTAAGCACATTAAAACCAGCAGCAGGTAGTAGTTTTACTGCATTGGATGGAACCAGCTTTGCTGTTGATTTCAATCCAACTGCGGATCGATTACGTGTCATCAGTAATACAGGCCAAAATCTACGAATTAATGTAGATACAGGTGACACCATTAAAGATGGTGATATTAATGGTGCCTCAGGTGCAAAAGTAACAGCAGCCGCTTATACCAACAGTTTTAAAACTCCTGTGGCTACACTTGCTACCGAATTGTTTGATCTAGATCAAACCAATAAGACATTAACCAAACAGAATCCACCTAATAACGGCACCCTGAGCCTAATTGGAAGTCTAGGTATTAATCTTGGCACTGATAATGGCTTTGATATTGCGGGTGGAGATAATGGCTTAGCTTTAGCAGCAGTCTCAGGTGCTTCTGGACCTTCTGTGTTATATCGTATTGATTTAAATAGTGATACTACAATTACAACTCCAAGAGCACGTTTAGCAATTAATGTGGATGGAACACCTAATCTAAATGCGTCTACAATCGGAACCAATAGCACACCTCAAGTGATTGATTTAGCAATTTTATTTAAGTAGAACTTAGAGCACATAAAAAAACACCACAACTTTGATTGTGGTGTTTTTATTTAAATAGAGATAATTATTATGCAATATGTTTTTGTACGATGATTGAACCTACAGAATAACCCGCACCAAATGATGAAATCACAGCATATTCGCCATTATTCACTTGCTCACCTGTACGATGCATCGCAATAATTACACCCGCAGAAGACGTATTGGCAAACTCATCTAAAATAATAGGTGCACGTTCTAAATCAGCTTCTTTACCCACAACAAGTTTTAAAATGAGTTCATTCATATTCGCATTGGCTTGATGCAACCAGAAACGCTTAACTTGCTCAGGAGTTAATTCAAGTTTTTCTAACTGTGCAGTAATGATTTTTGCAACAAGCGGACAAACTTCTTTAAATACTTTACGACCGTCTTGACGGAACAGTTTGTCATCTACAACCGCATCTTCACTGCGATTTAAGAAACCGAAGTTATTACGGATATTATTTGAGAATTGAGTAAACAAATGAATATCTAAAATTTCAAAACCTGATTTTGTTTCAGTTTCTTCAATAATTGATGCAGTCGCAACATCACCAAAGATAAAGTGTGCATCACGAGTACGGTAATCTAAATGACCCGATGTAATTTCAACATTGAGCAATAACACACGGCGCGCGCCACATTTCACGGCATCATAGGCTTGCTTCAAACCAAATGTTGCAGCAGAACATGCCACGTTCATGTCATAAGCATAACCTTGGATACCCAAAGCAGACTGGATTTCAATCGCAACTGCTGGGTAGGCACGTTGCATATTTGAACAAGCTAAGATGACAACATCGATGTCTTCTGCGGTAACACCTGCATTTTCCATCGCTTGTTTTGCGGCAACGACGCCCCACTCCGCTTGAAGTGAAAGTTCATCATTACTACGCTCTTGTAAACGTGGACGCAAGCGCTTTGGATCAAGAATACCCGATTTTTCGACCACATAACGGCGCTGGATACCAGACGCTTTTTCAATAAATTCTGGGCTTGAGCCACGTAATGCTTCGATCTCGCCAGCAGCAATTTGCTCAGCATTTTCTTGATTAAATTGTTCTACATAAGCATTTAAACTTTCAACCAACTCTTCATTAGAAATAGATTCGGTTGGGTGAAATAACCCTGTACCTGTTATACGAATGCCCATGTAAAACTCCTGTAAAGAATGCTTCTAACTTTCATTATTGCTCAGTTTAACCGATTGCTAATCGATCCCATAGTTTTTGCAATCTAGTTGGTGAAATTGGCATCTTTGTTTTCATCGGTTGAGAAAACAAGGAAATTCTAAGTTCTTCCAACATCAAATACAATTCTTTGATTTTAGGATCATTTTTAAATTTAAATACTTTGTCCATCCATGGATCGACATCGTTAATTGCAGCGAGGTCACGTTGTAGATTATTTGGCAAACGATCCAAACGCAATAGTAATGCTTTTAAAAACCGTGGGTATTCCTGCCAAATCTCAACAGGTTTACTGTAGACAAAGTTCGCCAACGACATTAAATCAAGTTGGTCTTCTATGTCATCTACACTTCGACCAAAGATATCCTGATCTAAAACCAATAACTCGCGACGAATTTGCTGCCATTGAGTAAAAATATCAGTAATATCAATTAAAACTTTTTGGCCATCTGCCAAGAATTGCTTTTTTACATCAGCCATTAGCTGATTAAATTCCGCCGTATCTTTAGGCAAGGTTTTTATTGAAACTTGTAAGGTTGCATAAACCAGCATTTGTTCCAACTTCGCCCGATCACCTAAAGGTGAATATGCCAAAGCCAATGGTTTGGAAATCTGTTTTTTCAATTGACGGATTAAATCCCCCAATTGCATGTGTAAAAGACGAATCACGCCTTCACGATGTTGCTTAATTGCTTCATCTTGATCATTAAAGGTTTGAATCACCACGCCTGACTCATCTTTAACATCAAGTTCAGCAAAAACTTTACTTGGAACCAAAGCCTGATATTGCTTTACGACCACACCCGTGACTTTTTGAGACGCTTCAAATACAAAATTTTCAGGGAAAGTGTGGAACTCACCCTTTTGCTGCTTCACAGGACGATGAGTTTCAACACGACAACGTGCTTTGAGTTCATCTAAATCACGTCCTTGCGCAATGAGTTTGCCTTTTTCATCCACAACTTTAATAAAAGGTACGAGATATTGATCAATTCGTTCAAAAGAAAAATCTTTTTCAGTAATTTGCTCACCACGCAGAGCAAAAGCTAAATAACTAAATAAGTGCTCACGTAAATGTACTGCATCAACACCTTGCATCAGTTTTTTCGCAGTATCTGGAATCGGAACTAAATTACGACGTTTGTCTTTAGGCAACGCCTTGAGCAAAGCCTCAATTAAATCCTGACGCCACCCAGGAATCCCCCATGACCATTGCTTTTCATCTACTTGTGGCAAAGCCTGCACAGGAATTTTAACCGTTGCACCATCTTCATCATGGCTTGGATCAAAACGATAGCTCGCAGCTAAACGCAATTGTCCATTATGTAAATAATCTGGGAATTGCTGTGTGGTTGGCCGATCATTCATCCATAAGGCATCATCTTCTACAAAAAGATAACGCGGATGATCTGGCTCTACTGTTGCACGCCAATCTTCAAAACTACTGCGGCTGGCAATTTCCTCTGGCACTTTTTCAGCATAAAATTGATAAATAGTTTCTTCATCGACCACTAAATCACGACGACGCAATTTATCTTCAACACGCTCAACTTCTTCAAGCTTCAATAAATTGTGCTTTAAAAACGGTGGCGTAATACCCAAATTACCAGTCGTTAAGGCATCCCGTAAAAAGATTTCATGTGCCGCGGCTTGATCCACTTTTTCAAAATTCACCATACGTTTTGGTTCAATAATTAAACCAAACAATGAAATTTGCGCATAGGCATTCACAATGCCTGCTTTTTTCGACCAATGTGGTTCGAAATAGTGATATTTCAATAGGTCACGTGCAGCTAATAAAATCCATTCAGGATCAATTTTTGCCAAAGTTCGTAAGTATACTTGAGAAGTTTCCACCATCTCAAATGCCATTACCCAAGCAGTATTGGTCTTATGCAGCGTACTGGCAGGAAATACCTTGGCTTTCTGCTGACGTACCGCCATAAAAGTATTACGTTCATCGGTTTTATTGGCGATAAATGAAAGTAAACCCGTTAACAAAGCACGATGTAAATTTTCATAATTGGCTGCCTTTTCATTAAAGCTCAGCTTTAATCCTTCAGCCAACTCAACTAATTGTTGATGGGTTTGCTTCCATTCCCGTAAACGTAACCAACTTAAAAAATGTTGACGCGCAAATTGACGGCGCTTGTTTTCAGACTGCGTATCAGGACTGGTTTGCAGCGTATTCCAAAGTTTTAAATAGAATAAAAAGTCTGAATCTGCTTCTTTGAATAAAGCATGCTTCTGATCAGCCTGCATTTGTTTATCGGCAGGTCGTTCTCGTGGATCTTGAATCGCCAAGGCACTGACAATAATTAAAGTTTCTTTCAGTACACCAAAATGAGCGCCACCAATCAGCATACGAGCTAATCGTGGATCAATCGGCATGCGTGCCATCATTTGACCCACTTTAGTTAAATCATTTTTACGTTCGCTTAATGCACCCAACTCAATCAAAAGCTTGCGCCCATCATTCACCAAACGGAAATCAGGCGGCTCAATAAAGTCAAAATCTTCTAAACTACCTAAACCCAAACTTTGCATTTGTAAAATGACAGAAGCTAAGTTGGTTCGTTTGATCTCTGGTTCAGTAAACTCAGGACGACTTAAAAAATCCTCTTCACTGTATAAACGAATACAAACACCCGCAGCAATACGGCCACAACGACCTTTACGCTGATTGGCTGCTGCCTGTGAAATCGCTTCAATCGGTAAGCGCTGCACACGTGAACGGTAGTTATAACGTGAAATACGGGCAAAACCGCTATCGATCACATAACGAATATTAGGAACGGTTAATGCTGTTTCAGCAACGTTGGTTGCAATAATGATACGGCGACCTTTACCGCTTGGACTGAAAATCTTTTGCTGCTCGGCGAGTGCCAAACGTGCATACAAAGGCAACACTTCAGTATGACGAGGACCATATTTTTGCAGCGTTTCCTGTAATTCACGGATTTCCTGCTCTGTGCTGGCAAAAATTAAAATATCCGCATGTTCTGGATGCCCTTTACCCTCTGCATCAGCAAAACACTCTTCAACTGCTTGTACCACAGCACGTGGTAAGTTCTCTTCAAAATCATCAAACTCATCATCATCACTACCAATAATACTGAGTTCCGAAATTGGACGATAACGTACTTCAACAGGGAAGCTACGCCCTTCTACTTCAAAAATCGGTGCATCATTAAAGTATTGGCTAAAACGATTTACATCTAAAGTCGCCGACGTCACGATTACTTTTAAATCAGGACGCTTTGGTAACAACTGTTTGAGATAACCCATGATGAAATCAATATTCAGTGAACGTTCATGGGCTTCATCAATAATGATAGTATCGTATTTTGAAAGGAAGCGGTCGTTCGTCAGCTCAGCCAGCAAAATACCATCCGTCATCAAACGCACGATAGAATCTTGTGACCCCTGCTCATTAAAACGGATTTTAAAGCCAATCGCCTCGCCCAGTTTCTGCCCAACCTCTTCTGCAATACGTTGTGAGACACTTCGAGCAGCTAAACGTCGCGGCTGAGTATGCCCAATCATCCCAGTGAGACCACGACCAGCAAGCATGGCAATTTGTGGTAACTGCGTGGTTTTACCCGAACCAGTTTCACCCGCCACAATAATCACTTGATGTTTTTGTATTGCGGCAATCAAACGATCTGCATACTGAGTAACAGGTAAATCTTGATTGAGCTTAATTTGGGGAATACGCGCTAAGCGTTGTTTGACTTTGTCATTTGACTGTTGAAAAAGTTTTTCTATTTCCGCTGTTTCTGTTTTTTTATCTTTGCGCAGTCGATTTAAACGGTGACGGTCACGTGCCATAACCCATTGATCTACATTTAAATGACTCTGCACTGAACAGCTTTCCTAACAATAAAAATAATCAGCTATTTTACGCCTTAAAACGTTGCTATGCAAAGAAACTGCATCAATCTGTTCAGAATATTCATGCAGTTGTGTCTTTATGCTTATGATTTAGATGAATGATCAAAATGTTGACGCAAACGCTTTATATACTTTTTAAATGGCCATGTGAATTGTTTAACAAAACTATTCGGTATCTTATAACCAACTGTGCCGTAAACACTCGCAAGATGATTTGGCATATAAACACTTTTAAAGATCACATCATAGATTGGAATAAAAGCAGCATAGTTTTTATCAATCGCAGGCTTCTCTGAAGAATGGTGCCAATGATGAAACTCAGGAGTTGCAATTAACCAACGCAAATATGGAAAACGAAAACGTACATTTGAATGAATAAAAATGGCATGAAACGAAATAAAAACAAGATAAGCAAACACAGCCGATGTATGAAAGCCCAGTAGGAAAATAGGTAAGGTGGCAATAAAGCGCGTCATTAGTACTTCTACGATGTGCAGTCGTGAAGATGCCAACCAATCCATATACTCGGTGGAATGATGTATCGCATGGAAACGCCATAATAGATCTATTTCATGCATCGCTCGGTGCAACCAGTACACGACGAAATCAACCACAATCAATAACTCAATAAACTGCAACCAAATTGGCTGAGCTTGCACAAAAGGTACGATTGGATTATTGGGTAAGTGGGTAATCCAGTATTGAATCGGCATCACTGTCAAAAAGGTGAACAATTGAATTCCGATATGACTCAACATGAAATATTTCATATCCGTCACCCAACCTACCCTTAAGATTTTTTGATCAGGATTTTTAGCAAAGAACCCCTCAAGTGGAATGAAGATAAGAGCCAAGAGCACTAGGGTTAAAATGAAATAATCAATACCTGCGTAAAAAGGTAGGTTGGGTAAGGTTGGCGCTTTAATTAATCCACAGCCTAAAACTGCTGCCACAACAGCAAAACATAAGCCATAAAAACCATAACGATTTTGTCGAAATAACGCACTAAAAATCCCAAAACCAGCACTCAGCGTAATACCAAACATCAAACTGAAATAAAAAATATCATAATGTTTGGCATAAATAGGACGTAGTTCAGGCATAGTCAGTACCGACGGGAACATAAAACACAAAGCCCCAAAAATAGCTAACAAACCCAAGGACATTGAAATAAAAGCACTAATTTTACCTAAGCCTGCATTCAACTCTAAATTTTCGAATTTTTGTCTTAATTGATCAGTCATTTTTATAGATTTCACTGTATACCCGAGAATGTAAATTTCCGAGCTAAAATTTTCGTTTTTCTCAAATAAAAAAATTTGAGCATCCATCAAATTTAGCGGATTCTAAAGTGATCAAATATTTAATACAAGCTCAGAAAACAAACAATATAAGCTCTCAGTTCGATAAAAACATCGTATTACAATTATCGTGTGCTTAAATCTATATCTTGGTTTTCTCTATATTTTTTAGATTTTTTCAATTTTACCCTTGAATTTTAATACTATCGACTGCATGTTGTTATGCAAGTTAGTTTTAGGTATTCGTCATATTTGCTTCATCTTGTTGGAGTCAAATAGGCTTATATCTTAGGGTGAAAATCGTTTTATATTGATTCATTCAATTTTCCGATTTTAGTCATGTAAAAATACTATTTCCCCAATAACTAAAAATTATTTATTCTTGACCTCGTAAACAAGTAAGGCATAGCCTCTCAATAAAACCTCAATCATGGAGACAATGATGAGCTTAATTAATACTGAAGTTAAACCATTTAAAGCTGATGCATTCCGTAACGGTGAATTCATTCAAGTAACTGATGCTGATCTTAAAGGCAAATGGTCTGTTCTTATTTTCATGCCAGCTGCATTTACTTTTAACTGCCCAACTGAAGTTGAAGATGCTGCTGAGAACTACGAAGAATTCAAAAAAGCTGGTGCAGAAGTTTATATCGTAACAACTGACACTCACTTCTCTCATAAAGTATGGCACGAGACTTCTCCTGCTGTAGGTAAAGCTCAATTCCCATTAGTTGGCGACCCTACGCATCAATTAACACGTGCTTTTGATGTGCATATTGAAGAAGCTGGTTTAGCTTTACGTGGTACGTTCATCATCAATCCTGAAGGCGTGATTAAAACTGCTGAAATTCATGACAATGCAATTGCGCGTGATGTATCAGAAACTTTACGTAAACTTAAAGCTGCTCAATTCGTAGCAAGCCACCCAGGCGAAGTTTGCCCAGCAAAATGGAAAGAAGGTGAAGCAACGCTTGCTCCATCAATCGACTTAGTTGGTAAAATCTAATTTTTAGATTTAACAATGTTGAAAAGAAACCACTCTAAAAAGAGTGGTTTCTTTTTATTTGTCATTTGGTCACTTTTTACGATACGTCGATCTCAATTCAATATTAAATTTTTTACAATTCTTATACTTATAAATTTATAGCGAAATTCATTTATCAATTGTCAGCCTGCATTACATGGAGTAATGTCAAATTATGAAACATAAAGAGTTTTTTGTATGTACTAAATGATAAAACTGAAATGGGGGCAAATATATGGAAAAAACTGTTGTTGTAACCTCTTGGAAATATGATATTTCTTCACGTTATTTAAAAATTTTCTATAGCAATGGCACTGCCGAGCTTTATCACCCTGTTCCAGAGTTTATTTATAATAATTTACTACGCACCTCGGATAAGACCGCATTTGTTCATAAATACCTTGAGTTTGATCTTCACTTTAAACGACTTTATCTTTTAGCCTCATAAATAAAAAACCAGCCTATATTAAGGCTGGTTTTTTTATTTAAATTTATGGTGGTGTTTCAAAAAGTATGCTGAAACAAAGCAGGTTGAATTTTGATAAAATAGAGAAATGCGAATAACTCTAGAAATCAAATGTCCAACCTGCCTCAGTGACAGTATAAAGAAAAATGGCATCAAAGTAGATGGGAAACAAAACTATCAGTGCAAAGACTGTAAACGTCAGTTTATTGGTGACCATGCTCTGAGCTATCTAGGATGTAATTCAGGCATTACTCGAAAAATATTACAGTTGATGGTCAGAGGTAGTGGTATACGAGATATCGCTGAAGTTGAGCGAATCAGTATCGGTAAAGTTTTACGTACTTTAACCGAATCGACCTACCAAATTCAGCCTAAACAAAGTCATTATGAGTCTCTTGAAGTTGATGAGTTTTGGACTTTTGTGGGAAATAAAAATAATAAACAATGGCTTATTTACGCCTACCATCGAGAAACAGGTGAGATTGTTGCTTATGTTTGGGGTAAAAGAGACTTAGCTACAGTTCAACGATTGAAGACAAAGCTTAAACAATTAGGTATTCACTACACCCGAATTGCAAGTGATCATTGGGACAGTTTCATAACTGCTTTTAAAAACTGCAAGCAAAGTATTGGTAAATTTTTTACTGTAGGTATTGAAGGTAATAATTGCAAAATAAGGCATCGAATTAGGCGCGGTTTTAGAAGGAGTTGTAATTTTTCAAAAAAGATTGAAAACCATTTTAAAGCTTTCGACTTAACCTTTTTTTACATCAATAATGGCTTCATTTAATGTCAGCATACTTTTTGAAACACCACCAAATTTATTAAGCAGCTTCGACTTCAGCTTGTTCAGCATACTTCTCTAATATTTTTTCTTTTGCGTCTGGATGAATATTAATTTTCTCCATATTCCCTTTGTAATGCTCTACAACTCGATCATCCATAATTTTTGACCACCATGAAGGAATAAAGGCTGGCAAAATCATCGCACCATAACCTGCTGGTAATTGCGGTGCATCTTCAAAATGACGTAAAGTCTGGAAGCTACGTGTTGGATTTGCATGATGATCTGAGTGACGCTGTAATTGATACAAGAACAAGTTAGTCACTACATTGTTATTGTTCCAACTATGTTCAGGTAAAGTACGCTCATATTGACCATTGGCTTTCTTTTCACGTTTTAAACCATAATGCTCAATATAATTTACCGATTCAAACAAAGTAATCGCATAGGCAGCCTGAGTCACTTGGAACGGTACTGAACGCACTCCAAATTTGCTAAACATGGCTGCATGGTATATGGCAGACATCGCCCATCCATGAATCAACTCATTTTCTTTACAGAAGAATGGTAATTTTTTACGCTCTAAACGATTTTTCTCAATTTCAATCGCTGATTTGAAACTACCAATCACTGTACGCGGTAAAAATTTCCAGAAAGTTTCACCAAGTCGAGATGAGGCTGGATCTTCTGGCGTCGCAACACGGCGGTGATGACCATATGGATGCTCAATACGGAAATGATTATAGCCCGATGGAGCTAATGCCAAATGTGATAAATAATGTTCGAGACGACCGCCTTTATGGCTCAATTCATGCGCCGTATTGATGGCAATACCATTCACCATCCCCACCAACGTACCCAATAACGCTTGATCTGCAAGTGATGTACCTTTACGGCTTGCCAAGTAAGTGCCGTAAATATTGGTCGCATATTGCAATGGAATAAAAAGTTTAACAATTCGAGAATAATATGGATCAGCTTCTAAATCTGCAATCGCATCAAGTGGTGGATTTTCTGTGTCCTCGCCAATTAACTTATCCAATGCAGGAATAACACCATGAATAAATAATGGGCCAAAAGAGGCAAAGAATTTTTTGGTTTTTTTCGGTCCAAATTGATAACCCGCTAAACCACTCATTGCAATAGTCGGTACAGCCAAACCCAATAACCACAAATGACGTTTTTTATCTTTAAAAGTTGTTGTTGCCTGCTCTACATCCAGTTGAGTATGCATATTCATTAGAAATTCCTCAATCAAACACAAAATGTTTTGCTTGAATTGATTGTGTTCTTTTGCAGCCACTCTATATTATCATTTTAAGACTTGATATTATCATTTTAAGACTTTACTGGATTTTTATTGTGCAAAAACAGCAAATCCCTGTTATTCCGTCTCGTTATTATTTACGGTTGATCGAAATTCTGATTGGTACTCATCAATATGATAATGAGGTATTAAACGCATTTCATAACGAACTTTCTAAAACTGAGCTTTTATCAATTCAACAAATTGAACAATTTATTGCACTTGGCCTGAGCCTACCTAATACAGAAGATTTGGCTTTTGAACTCGGTAAAAATCTAAAACTCAGTTCGCATAGTTTGGTTGGATATGCATTAATGACCAGTCCAAATTTAGAACATGCATTGAGATTAATCGCACAATATTTTCGGCTAATTATGCCAAGCTTTAAGCTATCGATTCAATTTCCAACTCATCAACATAAGGTTGAGTTATTACTTGAACCCATCTTGCAAATGAATAAGCAATGTTTAGCATTTCATATTGAAGCAATTGCCGTTGGATTTTATTACAGCTTATTAGAACTTGCAGGACAACAATTACAACGTTACCAAATTTATTTAAGTATACCCGAGCCTGTTTATGCTGAACGCTATATACATCTCGTTAAAGCAAATTTTCATTTTAATTACACATGGATATCAGGTATACGCGTTGTTATTGATCAGCAACAACTGGCACTGCCATTACCTTTGGCGGATGCTCATAGCCTAAAAGTGGTTGAACAACGTTGTCAGGAACAGATTCAGAAAATTTATCATCAAGGTGAAATTGTTGAATGGGTCAGCATGATGTTAAGACAAGCCAATCAGATTCCAACATTAACCGAATGCGCTAAAGTTCTAAATATTTCCACCAAAACTTTACAACGTTATTTGCAGCAACAAGGAGTTGAATTTCAAAATTTAAAGCAGCAGATTAGCACCGAGCGGGCCATTGATTTATTAAAGAATTCCAAGTTTACCATCACCCATATTGCTTATGAATTAGGCTATTCGAACCCTGCCAACTTTACCCGTGCATTTAATAAAATTATTGGTTGTAGCCCACAAAGCTATCGCCTAAAATATCAAAATCAGATGCCCTTACTTCAGGACGACCATACATAGACCAGCACCAACAGGCAAAATGGTACTCATATAGTTTTCATCTGCTTTGATCAACTCAAGAAAATCTTTGACCTCAGCAGCATGCGAAATCACATTATCTACGATTAAAGTATTACCCGAGAACTGCAATAGACGTTTTAAATCATTCCAATAACTCACATAACAGCCACGCTCTGCATCTAATAAAATTAGATCATAGGATTCAGTTGCTTGTGCCAAATAATCTGAGGCATCGCCCACCCAAAAATCAATAAAACTCTCTAATCCAAATTCTTCAGCATATTTCTTGGCTTGAGCACTACGGAAAGCATTAATCTCTAAGGTTTGAACTTTACCTCCAACTGATTTTGCGGCTTCAGCCAACCATAAGGTTGAATATCCTGTCGATGTTCCAATTTCTAGAATCTGCTTTGATTGCTGAGTACGTACTAACATCCCAAGTAACTTAGCAGATTCTGCTTCAATATTTCGGTAACGTCTTAAACGATCAGACTGCCGAGCATCATGTTGCTTAAATTCATCATATAAATCAGCAATACGTTGTAAAAAAACGGTGCTCGTCATGTCTTGTCTCCGTAATGCTCAAAAGCAAAAGGTCAAATTTAAGTCGCTTGTATTAATTTAAAACGTGGAATAACTTGCCCATCTTCAAGTTCAACTGTTTCAACAAACATTGATAATGGACGCACCCACATTGAATAATCACCATATAAACACTGATATACAACAAGTTGTTCCTCAGTTTCGCTATGTCGAGCAACATTAAATACCTGATAAATTTGACCCTTGTAGTGTTGATAAATACCACGTTGTAATACCATTTTCTGCTTCCTTATATATGCCATGAAATGATTGCAGTTATATAACAAGTTCGATTCGATTCAAATTTTTATGCTCATGTACGCACAAAAGTTCCACAAATATACTTTAAAATTCAAAAATCCGATTAAATTTATAAAAACATACTGTTTTACCTATTTATATATTTTGCGTACTATAGCTTCATTGAATGAATTTAGCTGATTTGAACTGCTTAGAATTTGGAGAAATACATGTTAGATCAAAATATTAAAACGCAATTAAAAGCTTACTTAGAACGTTTAGAAAGTCCAATCGAGTTAGTTGCAGCTTTAGATGAATCAGACAAAGCCGCAAAGATCAAAGAACTTGTGACTGAAATTGCAGAACTTTCTGATCAAGTCACGGCACGTTTTGACGGTTCAAACGCTCGCCGTCCGAGTTTCGGTGTGGCTAAAGCAGGTGAACAACCACGTGTGTTCTTTGCTGGTTTACCGATGGGACATGAGTTTACTTCTTTGATCTTGGCTTTATTACAAGTGTCAGGCTATGCCCCTAAAGTCTCTGATGAAGTATTAACTCAGATCAAAGGTTTAAACTTAAAATCAAACTTTGATGTGTTTGTATCTTTAAGCTGCCATAACTGTCCAGATGTGGTTCAAGCCTTAAATTTAATTGCAATCTATAACCCGAATGCAACTGCGACCATGATTGATGGTGGTTTTTTCCAAGAAGAAGTTGAGGAACGTAAAATCTTGGCTGTACCGATGCTGTTCCAAGACAATGAACATATTGGACAAGGTCGTATGACTTTGGAAGAAATCGTGGCGAAGTTAGATACTAACTCAGCAGAGAAAGATGCAGCTCTTCTCAATGCGAAAGAGGCTTTTGATGTATTGGTGATTGGTGGTGGTCCTGCAGGTGGTACAGCGGCGATCTACGCAGCACGTAAAGGCATCAAAACAGGTATCGTGGCTGAACGTTTTGGTGGTCAGGTCATGGATACCATGGACATTGAGAACTTCACGACAGTACAAAAAACGGTAGGTCCGAAGTTTGCTCAAGATATGGAAGCGCATGTTCGTGAATATGGCGTGGACATCATGAATTTGCAACGTGTCAGCAAGATCACAGGTGCAGATCAAACGGCCAATGGTCTGGTTGAAGTTGAATTGGAAAATGGGGCTAAGCTTGAATCTAAAACCATTATTCTTTCAACAGGCGCACGTTGGAGAGAAATGAATGTACCGGGTGAAGCAGAATACCGTACTCGTGGTGTGGCGTACTGCCCGCACTGTGATGGCCCACTCTTCAAAGGCAAGCGTGTTGCGGTGATTGGTGGTGGTAACTCTGGTGTAGAAGCAGCGATTGACCTTGCAGGCATTGTTGAGCATGTGACGTTGGTGGAGTTTGATACCAAGCTTCGTGCAGATCAAGTGTTGCAAGACAAGTTAAATAGCTTGTCAAATACCACTGTAATCTTAAATGCGCTCAGTACTGAAGTGGTCGGTGATGGTTCACAAGTCACTGCGTTGAAATATAAAGATCGTGCGACTGATGTTGAACATACAGTTGAGCTTGCAGGAATCTTTGTGCAGATTGGTTTATTACCTAACACGGATTTCTTGAAGAACAGTGCGGTTGAACTCAGCAATCGTGGTGAGATTGTGATCAATGATCGAAATGAAACCAATGTCAAAGGTGTATTTGCTGCGGGTGACTGTACCACCGTACCATACAAGCAAATCATTATTGCGACAGGTGAAGGTGCTAAAGCTTCTCTATCAGCTTTTGATTATATGATCCGTTCTGGTGTTTAAAATAATCTAAAAACATGTGCACGCATTTACATTTCAAAAATGTAAGTGCGTGTTTTTACAAGTTATCAACAAATTTTCAACTTTATTATTCATACAGTTTATGTTTATATTTTCGCTATCCATACCTATTGGATGCCACAAAGAAAAGGAAACATGAAAATGAATAAATTACTTGTTGCATTAGGTCTCGCTGCTACTGTTGCACTTGTAGGCTGTAATAAAGATAAAGCGCCTGAAACTGGGGCAACTACTGGCGAACACTTAGAACATGCCGCTGATCAAGCGAGTGCTGATGTAAAAAATGCTGCTGATTCTGCTGCGAGCAATGTTGCTACTGCGGTAGATACTGCTGCTGATCAAATTGATGCTGCTGCTGATCATACTGCGAATGCAACTGCTGAAGCTGCTGCAAAAACTGAAGCCGCTGCACGTGATGCAACTGCTAAAGTTGCTGGTGCAGTTGAAAACGGCGCTGCTGATGTAAAAGAAAAAGCTCAACAATAATCTTTTGATTATAAAAAAGCCTCTGATCACAGAGGCTTTTTTAATGCAGAGAAAACTAACCGAGTAATCCTTCATCACGCATTGCAATTTGTACCGACTGACGTTCGGCCACTTTATTACGCAAAGCGATAATATGAATATAAGGTGTTAAGTCATGTTCAATATGATTTGACCAATTTGTAAGTACAAATAAATACGCATCTGCTGGACCAAAATTATCATCCACTAAATAATCATATTCTGATTCAGCTAAATAATTGTCGATATATTTCAGTAAACGATCTACTTCAGCATACGCTTTGGTTTTTTCATCATCAGTTAACTTACCACTAAAGAAAACTGCATAAGCATCATGCAACTCAGAATTTAAATAACCTAACCATTCAAGGACTTTGGCACGCCCCATGCCCGATGGTGGAATTAAATCCTGTTTAGGATCGTGTTGTGCCAGAAACGGTAAGATGGCAACATTCTCAGTTAAGATTAAACCAGGATTAATCTCTAAAGCTGGAACATAACCTTTCGGGTTAATTTCATAATAATCTACCCCTTTCGAGGTTTTATGTGTTTTTAGGTCAACGCGTTCTAAGTCAAAATCTACATTTATTTCATTTAAAATAATATGTGCTGCCAATGAGCAAGCACCAGGCGAATAATACAACTTCATAATTGATCCTTGTTATCTAACTCTTATGTTCTAAAATGCTTTACCTTAATTTGCAAAATGTGTTTCCACAAATTTGTCAAAAAAAGTAAAAAATACTGAATGATCTGACTATTAGTGAAATTACATGATTTTGCAAGTAGTCTTATGTCAACTTTTTATTATCATCGTATATATCCTGCTCAAATAGATCATTTTTTGAGGAGAATAGATTACTTCTATCCTCCTCTTTTTGCATAGATCACACTTTATCTTTTCTTGAGCGCTTGGAAAAACTTGCAAGACCCAAAAGACCTAAGATCGATAACCATCCAAAACTCCCCGATGAAGTATTTGACGGTGAAGGTTTATTCTCGACATCACTCATATCAAGATCAACAATTACAGGATCATGATCTGAAGAGCGATAAGCATCTTCTGAGAAAAATAATGCTTTTTGTGCATCGGTTTTATATTCTTCGTTGTAATCTAAAACGGTTGGTTCATCTGCATTGATATGCCAAGTAAATGCTTTTTTTACTTTACTATATAAATTTGCATCTGCAATTGCGTGATCTAAATTGCCTGCGCCACCATAGCCTTCCGTATTACTTGATACACCAAATACATAGCTATAAGCCTGCTCACCTTGCCCTACAACTTTGTCATTTAATAGAACTTTGTAATTTGCCTTTTCAAACACCTGAATCGGATCTTCTTTGGCATAACTATTCATATCCCCTAAAACTAAGATGTTTGGCTTTTCTACTTGAGTTGGATTTTTTGCCATCCATTGAACGAGCTGTTGAACAGCTTTCACACGTGTCGGGTTCCAACAACCTTGCCCATCTTTTTGATCAGCGTCTGTTGTATTCGTGTCAACACCTGTACATCCTTTAGATTTCAAGTGATTAGGAATAATCGTGAACATTTGCTTTCCAGAAAGCGGTTGAAAAGTTTGCGCAATCGTCGATCTATTTTTATCACCTAAATCAAGTACAACTGGCTTGTTCACAGGTTTTATACGTTTGCTGTTATAAATAATGGCAACAGCAATCACATCTGTTCCTAAACGATCCTGATTTTCAGGAACTACATATTTCCAATCAGCGCCTAAAGCTTGGGTTAAATATGCAATTGCACTATTTTTATCATAGCCATTGTTTGCAATTTCCATCAAACCGTATACATCGGCATCAATTGCTTTTAATGCTTTGATAATTTTACGATGTTGTTTATCAAACTCAGCTTGACTAGATGCACCACGCTCAGTAGGAAATCCTGTTTTACCATTATCATAATTTAAGACATTAAATGCTGCTGCACGAATCAACTGCGTATCTTTAGTGGTGACATTTGGTCTTGATGGTGTTTTAGCGACCAATTCTGGGAGATTACGCCCCTGAATAGGCTGAATGCGCCAACAATTAAAACGATATTCTAAAATCCCTTCAATGTTCTTAAGCTGATCACCAGAGCGCAAACTATTTGTTGCACTGAAGCTCTGCGGCAACCAAGGCGTTCTGTTTTGATTGTTATAACCATCATCTAAAATAATCTTCGATAATAAGTTTTTCTGTGCTAATGCTTTTGCCTCAGCAGATAAAGGTGGATATAAGTTTGTTGGAATAAATAATCGCTCCTTACTCAGTGACAGCTCACCAAAGCGACCATAATTATAATTTTCACTGATGGTTAAAGTTTGTGGTAGTTTTACCAACATTCCTTGATAAAGTTGTGGTGAATTTACAGTTAATTCAGTCAAACTATTAAACGGTAAATCAACACTTTTTGGCTGTACCTGGCTTGCCATATTGCTATTACAGGTCAAAATATTTTGCTGTAACTGATCAATCTGTAATTGGTTTTGATACGCAGTCAAACGTCCTCGTAAGATCACTTCATCCCCAACTTGCCCACCTTTAACAGAGCTACTCGCTGGAATATAAACAAAAATCGCATTACTCATGTTTGGTTTAGCTTTGCTATCAACAGTTTGAATATAGAAGCCAGAAAAACCATTTTCATAACGATAATCAGCAGTGATCACACCGCGGAGCGTATAGTTTTGCCCTTGAGTTGCTTTATTATTTAAATCTGCAATCGCTGTGTCCGTACTAGAGCAACTCACTGTTTCACTGACAGGAGGTGTTGTTGAACCTGTTATATTTGAAAAATCATTCCGATCCTTCCATGTACGCCATGAACCATCTAAATCAAATGCTGTGGTTGGATCAATTTCAGTTACAGGATTGACCGTTTGCAAGCGAGTAAAACTATTCGCTTTACTGATAGTAGTTGTTCCCCAACCGCCTGACGTAGGTTGTTCACCTAATCGTCCAAAACGATCAATCACTTTCCCTTTATAAACTAATAATATTGCATCATCACCATTAAACGTAAATCCAGCGACTTGATTAACCTTATCACCTAGCTCAGTTTGTAATGCAGCATGTCCAACTAGAAAGCGCCCCTTACTTTTCAGGTTCCCATTCAAAGGAAAAACTAAAGGCTTCAACGTCGTGCCATTATTAAACTGTTGGATCTCATAATCAGCCAAGTTAACCGATGTCGCATCTGGATTATAAATTTCTAATCCCTTTTTATTGCTATTGCCATCAATATACTGGCTAAACATAAGCTGCGCATGTGCCACAGAAAATATCGAAGATGCACCCAACAATCCTAAACAAACTGCAATCGAATGGAATTTAAAGTTTTTCATAAATTTTTTACTTAATGTTCAAATCGACATTAGGCTATTCAATCTGTGTGACAACGATATGAAGATTTTTTTACAAGTTTTAGGCAATCAAAAAAATGAACCCTTAAATAAAGTCATTTAAACATTTGACTTGACCACCTGAACACTTAAAATACGGCATTTCTATCTTTATATCTCCAGAATCATGTCAAACGATCAGTTAGAAACGCAAATTACGGAACTCGACAATTTGCCAGAGCACCGTGAAATTGTGACGTTTATGCGTCGTTCAGCTCCGCTCAATACTTCACAACGTACTGCTTTAGAAGATTATCGTGATTTAATTTTGGAATATCCTGTTGGTGATTTACGTCAACACTTTGAACACCCTGAGCGCCCATTAACAGTCGAAATCGGCTTTGGTATGGGTCGTTCTTTAATGTTAATGGCAAAGGCAAATCCTGAGCGTAACTTTGTCGGGATTGAAGTGCATATTCCTGGTATCGCACAATGTGTGTATGAAGTCGGTATGGCTGGTTTAAAGAACTTGTTTGTACTCGATGCAGATGCGATCCAAGTACTACGTGAAATGCCAGACAATAGCATTAACTGTGTGCAACTGTACTTCCCAGACCCATGGCAGAAAAAACGTCACTTTAAACGTCGTTTTGTGATTCACGAGCGTATGCAACTGGTTGAACAAAAGTTAGAGCTTGGAGGCACTTTCCATGCTGCTACTGATTGGGAGCCATACGCAGAATGGATGCTTGACGTTTTAGATCATCGTCCTAATCTAGAAAATCTAGCAGGTAAAGGCAATAGCTACCCTCGCCCTGAATGGCGTCCAGTAACTAAATTCGAACGTCGTGGACTTGAATCTGGTCACAAGATCAATGACTTTATTTTTAAAAAAATTAAGTAGTGACTCGTAAAATTTCAAATACAAATAGCATTAAATATTATTTATTTAATGCTATTTATCTCTTATTGGCTTACTCATATTAGTTTTTTCAAATCTTAAAAGAACAAAAAACTGAATGCTCTCTGGTGTCCATAGACGATAAAAACGATATCTCTAAAACCGTTATTATCGAACTCACTTTATAAAATCAAATCTGATCAAATTTAAGCTCTTCTATTTACATGATCTATAAATATTTTTTACCCATATTTAGCTAAAATGAGAAATCGTTAATTTTTACATCCCTTTAAGAAATTATCGTTTCATAAACAATGAGTACTATTCACTGTAATGATTTAACTCAATGATGAAGATAGGTTGGTTTTATGGAAAAAACACTGCAATGCCCTAAATGTGGTTCTACAGAAATCGAAGTACGTGATCATAACAAATTACTAAAAACAACAGGCGGAGTTCTAATGACTGCGGCTGGAACTACTGCAGGAACAGTGGGTGGAGCTGCAACAGGTGCATCAGTTGGTGCCACGATTGGTACTGTAGCAGGTCCATTAGGCGTAATTGTGGGTGGGACTATCGGAACATTTGTAGGTGCAATTAGTGTCGGTATTACTGGAGGAATCGTAGGTAATATTTTTGGGAAAAAAGCAGGTGTGGCGATCGACAAGAATATTTTCCAAGACTATCTTTGCCTCAAATGTAAACATCGTTTTAAACAGAAAAATTGATTAAGCTTAAGGCATATTTACATTCTTTCTAAGCTGATATTTAAAAAAATTGTATCAGCTCAATGTATTTACAGATAATCGCTCGATTTTCTAGAATACAAATACATGCTTTTCTAACATTTCTTGATATTAAAAATCATTCAAATTTTGTCCATCACAAATAAAATGAAATGGTTTCCCTATCATTATTTTCCGTGTAAATGTCGTTTCATAATACTTTCACTTAAAAGTTTATAAACATCAACAAGATCGCTTCCTGAATTCTTTTCTAATAATTGTTGATGCATTTTTAAAATATTTTCATCACCACGCATTGCAGGACCTGTTTGCATTTCTTTAGGATTATTGATCGTTGCTTTTTGAGCAGTTTCTAAAATCAATGGATAAAGTAAAGAAAAATCAACCTGTTGCTCATCAACAATTTGTTTAGAAAGATCATAACAGTAATTGCTAAAATTACATGCAAAAACAGCAGCCATGTGTAATGTCTGGCGTTGTTGAGAACTATATTGATAAACCTTCGGAGTCAGACTATGCGCTAATGAAGCGAGCAACTCCAAGTCATTGTAACGAACTGCCTCGACAAACATAGGTGTTTCGGCCCAATCAATCGCACGCTCATGACTAAAAGTTTGTAAGGGATAAAATACGCCAGATCTCTCATATACTGTTGAAAGCACCTCTAAACTGGTACTTCCTGAGGTATGAACAATTAATGCTTGCTGCAAATAATGATTAATTTCCTGAATAACATCAGGTATGGATTGGTCTGATATGGCAATAATAACGAGATCAGTATTGGAGTTTAATTGATCAAAATGATTAATCCCAGTGGCTTCAACTAAAGATGCTAAACGATTTGCTTTTTCTAAATCACGACTAAAAACTTGTACAATCTGGTGATCAGGATGTAGTACTTTTGCTAAATGATAAGCAACGCGCCCTGCACCAATAAATGTAATTCTCATTTTTATTCGACCTATATACAAGCAAAGCTATTCATTATTAAATTATTTACGGAAAATTTCTAATAATGAATTAGCTTACTAAAAAGTTAAGCAGAATAAGTCACAAAACCTATTCTGCTCAGCAACAAAGTTTAGATGAATGTCTGTACTGCTTTACCTTTCAAAGTCTGGCCTAGCAAAGGTGTATTTTTACCTTGAGATAAAATTGTCTCTTTTGATACTACCCACTCTAGTTCTGGATCAACCAATACCCAACCGGCTTCTTGCTGCCAACGTTCAGTCATATTTGCAACTTGCGCTGGAATTGAAGTCACTTTTTCAACCCATTCTAATGGTCCAAACAGACTTTCTTGAATCAGTTGCACACCCAAAGCGACATAAGTATCAAAAGCCGTTATTCCAGGTTGCGTTTCTGCAAAAGGCGCCATTTTTGCTGAACTACTTAATGGTTCATGATGAGTACAAATTGCATCTATCACGCCTTCTTTCACACCTTGACGTAACAATGCTTTATCTTGCTCAGAACGTAATGGTGGGCGAACATGCGCAAGTGAGTTAAAACCGTCAGTGAGTTGTTCAGTCAAATGTAATTGGTGCATCGCAACATCCGCAGTGACTGGCAAACCTTTGGCTTTAGCTGCGCGAATCAAATCAACTGACGCACCACAAGACAATAAACCAAAATGTGCTTTCACACCTGTTGCTTCAATCATCAAAAGGTATTTAGCAATGGCAACTGTTTCAGCAAGTGCAGGAATCATTGGTAAACCTTGACGAGAAGCGATAAAACCTTCGTGCGCACAACCATCTTTTGCAAGCTGTGGCTCTTCGGCATAAAAGACAACGGTCAAATCCAAACCAGCAGCATACTCAAGAGTACGAATCACAACATCATCATTTTCAAATGCGGCATTGGCATTGGAAACGGCAGTACAACCACCTTTCTTTAAGCCTGCCATATTCGCTGGTTGCTTCCCATTTAAGCCTTGAGTTTGTGCACCAATAATATGTAGATAAATACCGCCATCTAGTTGTGCCTTTTCAATCAGACCATGAATGAGTGCGCCATTATCTTGTACGATTGGCTTTGAGTCTGGTGGAGTAATGACATGCAAAATACCATTCGCACGCGCAGCTTTACCTTCTGACTTTAATGTCCCATGTTGTTGTTGCCCTGGCTCACGTAAGCGTGCACACAAGTCAACCATGGTTGGCATTAACCATTTACCTTGACCGTCAATCGTTTCATCAATTTGATCTGCGCTATCGACCAATTTACCATTCTTAATATAAACCGTTTGAACTTGATCAGTTTTTTGAATTGGATCGAGCACACGGACATTTTCAACTTTTACAATACTCATGTGATCTATCCTTTAAAGTGCAATCGCTTCAATTAAACCTTGTTCCTGTAACTGCCCTTGCATTGCAAGTGCCAGTACCGCCATTCGTACTGCAATACCGTTGGTGACTTGTTTCAAAATAACCGATTGATCTCCATCCGCAACACTTGAATCAATTTCAACACCACGGTTCATTGGACCAGGATGCATAACGATACAATCAGGTTTAGCGAGCGCCAAGCGTTCTTTGTTTAGACCATACATTTTGTAGAATTCAGATTGTGAAGATAATGCAGGTGAATCAATACGCTCATTTTGAATTCGCAATGCAATAATCACATCACAGTCTGTCACGCCTGCATCCATTTTATTAAACAGGCGTACATTTTCGCCATATTCATTAAAACCAACTGGTAATAACGTATTTGGTGCAATCACGCGAATATCTTTGCAACCTAAAGTTTGTAAAGCAGCCACATTGGAACGTGCTACACGTGAATGCTTAATATCACCAATAATGGCAACACTAAGCGCTTCAAATGGCTTTTTGGTTTCCCGACGGATCGTCAACATATCGAGCATTGCTTGAGTCGGATGCGCGTGGCGTCCATCCCCTGCATTGATAATTGCCACTTTAGGACAAACATCTTTAGCAATAAAATGTGCTGCCCCAGAAGATGAATGACGAACTACGAAAATATCCGCAGCCATCGCTTCCAAATTCCAAAGCGTATCACGTAAAGTTTCACCTTTAGAGGTACTTGAACGTGCAATATCGATATTCAGAACATTTGCAGACAACCGTTTTGCAGCTGCCTCAAATGTAGTGCGAGTTCGAGTAGAGTTTTCGAAGAAAAGATTCATTACCGTCAGCCCTTCTAATAACGGACGGTTAATCAAATTATTATTGTCGTCTAAAAAACTTTGTGCGGTATCTAAAATCTTGGTCAGGCTTTCTTTAGAAAGACCTTCAATGGTTAAGAAGTGCTTTAAATTTCCTTGTTGATTCAATTGAACCTGACTTGGTTGATGCAGGGCTGCAATATGCATAAAAGATTCCTATAGGTCGAATCACCAAAACTTGCATAGTGTAGCCCAATTTCTCTACTTTCGCAGAACAACTTTTCACCATTATGTTGCAATTAATTAGGGAGTTGCAACATAATGAATTAACGTAATGCACCAATATAGTGATGAGCAACTTGCGCTTTGTAAATTTCCTCATCAGTTACTTCTGAGGAATATGTATCCAAATCATCAATCATCGTATTGATTGAATCATCTTTAGCTTCATCAAGGGCCAAAATTGGCTCAGGGTATAAATCAATTAAAGAACCTAAGCGTGCAGCATAACGTTCTAACTCTGTATCTTCAGTTGCTAATGCGATTTCTACGACATACTTTGCATAATCTTTATCGTGGACTAAATACATAACATCAATAACTCGACCAGACACTCGTCTTAATCGCACGTACATTTGAGTTGCAACAGAAAAAGCTTCGGCATTTAGTACAAGTTCATGGTTCATATTTGCTTTCATAACGTCCTCACATCGTTGGGAGAAGTGCTTGTTGATCATCCGCTTAGAGAGAAGCAAAACATATACCAACTATTCAAATATATTCAAAAAATTATTTTCTTTACATCATGATACTCTGAGTCTATATAAGAAAAAATAGATAAACATTCCCACGATTCACATCCAATACCTATGCTGTGAATACACTTTGAAAAGAAAATCGGACACATCAAATACAGCACAAAAGTTTTAATCCGATTGATCGGCAGGCTGCCAATTCTGTGAACAAAGGCAATAATTAAAAAATTTATACAAAACAATTCACTTTATTTTGGGGTTTGAGAGTCCAGTTTGATGTAAATAAATTTTAAAATTCCTACCAATGATGCAAATATCAACCGCATCAATACTCCAAAATCAGTTAAAATAGCCGATTGCTAAAAATGTTTTGGAAATTTGAATGAACGCTAAACCACGTCTAACAGACTATTGGGTGACCTGTGCTGACGGGCTTGAAACCTTATTACAACAAGAACTTGAGAATTTAGGCATTCAAAATATCCAACGTTTTGCTGGACGTTTAATATTTAAAGGCACACTAGAGAATGCCTATCGCGTTTGTATGTGGTCACGTCTTGCCTCTCGTGTGTTGTTACCAATTCATACCCATGAACTTGAATTTACGCATGATGCACGTGATGTTGCAGAAGAGCTCTATGAAGGTGCAATTAGCTTTGACTGGTCTCTAATTTTTGCACCACAAAGTACCTTTGCTGTTCGTCTACATGTAGAACGCGAAATTAAAGTCAATACACAATTCGCTACTCTACGAGTTAAAGATAGTGTAGTTGATTCATTTATGGAAGCGGTTGGAAAACGCCCAAGTATTGATATTAAACAGCCCGAAATTACACTTTATGTACTAGCTGGTAAAACCGAGCATACTTACTGCCTAGATTTATCAGGTGATTCTTTACATAAACGTGGCTATCGTCACTTTATGACGGATGCACCGATTAAAGAAAACCTTGCAGCGGCAATCTTACAAAAAGCAAAACTACAACAACTGCAACCTGATTTAATTCTTGACCCAATGTGTGGTTCAGGCACATTCATTATTGAATCATTAATGATTTTAACTGATCGTGCACCAGGTTTAGTACGTCGCTTTGGCTTCAATGGTTGGCATGGACATGATCGTGAACTGTGGTTATCACTTAAAGCAGAAGCAGCAGAACGTCATGCGAAGGCTTTAGAGCAACCTCTGCCTAAGTTTTATGCCTACGATGCGGATTGGGAAGCAGTTAAAGCTACTCGCCAAAACATCATTGCAGCAGGTTTTGAAAAAATCCTCGATCAGATTCAAATTGAGGAACGTACTTTAGCTGATTGGGATGATTTCCACGCTGAAGGTAAAAAAGCCTTTATTGTCACCAACCCGCCTTATGGGGAACGTTTAGGTGATAAAGCCTCTAGTCGATCATTCTATTTAGGTCTATCAGGATTATTACAAAAGAATTTTCCAAATCAACCTGTTGCCGTGATTGCAGCACAAATTGAACAAGCAGATGTACTAGCCATCACCGAACCTCAAACTTTACGTTTGATGAATGGTAAACTTCCAATTTATATCCGTTTCG
The DNA here is from genome assembly GCF_027105055.1 of Acinetobacter sp. TR3. NCBI lineage: Bacteria > Pseudomonadati > Pseudomonadota > Gammaproteobacteria > Moraxellales > Moraxellaceae > Acinetobacter > Acinetobacter sp. TR3. Next base: position 1,376,460 of record NZ_CP114264.1, on the reverse strand, counting down.
GCACAATAAAACCTGCAGCCGTAGTTCAACCATTCTTAGCGACGTGGCAACCTCAGCAATTTGAAAAAATTGAAGGTGCGGAAGACTTTACCAATCGTTTGCAAAAAAATATGCAAGCCTTAAAGAAATGGGCTGTGAAAGAAAATATATTTTGCTTACGTTTGTATGATGCCGATCTACCTGATTTTAACATTGCCGTCGATTTATATGGAGATCGTTTGCATGTTCAGGAATATGCACCACCAAAAACAATTGATCCTGAAAAAGCAAAAAAACGTTTTAATTTGGGTTTAGCTGCCATTCGTGCAGTAACAGGCTTAAATCGTGACGCAATTTTTATCAAAACTCGTGCAAAGCAAACGGGAACCAATCAATATGAAAAACAAAGCACTGCGTCTAAACGTTTTATTGTGCAGGAAGGCAAAGCTAAAATTCTCGTCAATTTAACAGACTATTTAGATACTGGTTTATTCTTAGATCACCGTCAAATTCGTCTAAGAATTGCCAAAGAAGCACGTGGCAAACATTTTCTTAATCTTTATAGCTATACCTCAACTGCTAGCTTACATGCAGCACTTGGCGGTGCAGCAAGTACCACGAGTGTCGACCTATCAAATACTTATTTGAATTGGTCAAAAGAAAATTTTGTATTGAATGGTTTAACTGTAGATCATGCTGATGAACAACATATGTTCTTTTCGAGCGATTGCTTTGAGTGGTTAAAAGAAGGCCATGAACAATACGATCTCATCTTCATTGACCCTCCAACTTTCTCTAACTCGAAAAAGTTTTATGGCACATTTGATGTACAGCGCGACCATGTTTCTCTGCTTAAACGTGCAATGAACCGTTTAACTAGTGATGGTACTTTGTACTTCTCAAATAACTATCGTGGGTTTGAGTTAGATGAAGAAATCGAAGCAATGTATCAAGTTGAAGAAATTACTTCTGAAACGATAGGCCTAGACTTTAAACGTAATCAGAAAATTCATCGTGCTTGGAAAATCCAACACCCTGCAATCTAAGGAATAGCATATCTCATCATTTGAAAGTGATTCTGGCTCTTTTAATATTAGGAGAGTCAAATTCATAAATCATAAAACGATCTGGAGCTTCAGTATGGGGCTTCAAATTCACTTTCTTTTTCTCACGGACATCCATTAGAGATGTTTTCTTTTGTTCTTCGTAAGGCGACAAAGCTCCTTCACCAAGCATACTAATTCTTATTTCACGTAAATTACGATCGCTTAAAACACGTTGCGTACGCCAACGCTCCTCTTCCGGCTGCATCGCATCCCGCTGTGCTTTCTCAATAATATTAGGCAGCGCCTTGTTCAACATACCTGTTTGCAAGGCTAAAGTTCCCTCTGTCATCGGTTGTGCAGCCGAACCAATTAATGGTAAAGCCGTCAAGAACACAATTACACCAATATAAGTGTAATAATGCTGCTTATTCTCCATTTTAATTCATCCTGAATTTTTTTCTTATTTATTCCGAAACTATCAAGCTTTTCATAAAATCGCAATGTCATTGGTAATATTCCTTAGGAAATCAGATAAATTGCACTGATATAAAAAAAGATGGCGATTTTCATCACCATCTTTTTAGCCAATCATTCAAATTAGATTTAGCTAAGTTTCATTTTATCAAACACAAGCTGACCACTATCACCTTTAATCAGAATATTATCTCCGGGCTGGAATTCACCAGATAAGATTTTCTGAGCCAAGTTATTTTCAACTTGTTGCTGTATTGCACGTTTTAGTGGTCGTGCACCGTAGATTGAATCAAAACCAGCATCAATCAATAGATCAAATGCACTATCATCCACAGTTAAACCCATATCTCGTTCGCTCAGACGTGAACGTAAACGATTCAATTGAATATCCGCGATACCACGAATTTGAGCTTTCTTCAATGAATGGAAAATGACTAATTCATCAATACGGTTAATGAACTCAGGACGGAAATGTTGAGTTACAGCACTCATGACCACTGTTCGAACTTCCTCATCAGTTGCACCTTCACCTAATTCACGAACATCTTGTGAACCTAGGTTAGATGTCATCACAATGACCGTATTTTTAAAATCGATAACACGACCTTGAGAATCAGTTAAGCGACCATCATCCAATACCTGTAACAGGATATTGAATACATCTGGATGGGCTTTTTCCACTTCGTCAAATAACACCACACTATATGGCTTACGACGAACAGCTTCTGTTAAAACTCCGCCTTCTTCATAACCGACATATCCCGGAGGAGCACCCACTAAACGGCTGACAGAATGCTTTTCCATAAATTCAGACATATCGATACGAATCATGGCATCATCACTATCAAACAAGAAGTTTGCTAATGCTTTAGTTAACTCAGTTTTACCCACACCTGTCGGTCCAAGGAATAAGAATGATCCACTCGGACGATTCGGATCAGATAAACCTGCACGTGAGCGACGGACTGCATTGGAAACTGCAACCACAGCTTCATGTTGCCCGACTACACGATTATGTAAAAACTCTTCCATATTCAGTAGTTTTTCACGTTCACCTTGTAGCATTTTCGCCACAGGAATGCCTGTTGCCGCACTCACTACTTCAGCAATTTCATTTTCAGTCACTTTGGTACGAATTAGCTTCGGTTCTTCATTTTCCTCAGCGACTTCCGCTTGTTCCAAGCGTTTTTGCAACTCAGGAATCACGCCATATTGTAAGCGTGCTGCTTCAGCCAAATCACCTTCACGTTTTGCTTTTTCTAAAGCAACACGTGCTTGATCCAATTCAACCTGAGCTTTCTTATCACCTTCAACGAGTGTCTTCTCGGCTTTCCAAATTTCCTCTAGATCATTATATTCTTTTTGCTTTTCAGCAATTTGCTGTTCAAGATGATTCACTTCAGCTTTACTGCCAGCATCTTCATCTTTCTTCACTGCTTCTAATTGCATTTTCAATTGGATTAAACGGCGATCAAGTTTATCTAAAGCTTCTGGTTTAGAATCGATCTCCATTTTAATACGTGAAGCAGCTTCATCAATTAAATCAATGGCTTTATCAGGCAATTGACGATCCGTGATATAACGATGCGACATTTTTGCAGCTGCAATAATTGCTGAGTCTAAAATTTGAACGCCATGATGCGTTGCATATTTTTCCTTTAGACCACGCAAAATCGCAATGGTATCTTCTACGCTTGGTTCATCAACGAGTACTTTTTGGAAACGACGCTCTAGGGCAGCATCTTTCTCAATATATTGACGATATTCATCTAAAGTTGTTGCTCCAACACAACGCAACTCACCACGTGCTAAAGCAGGTTTCAACATATTACCTGCATCCATTGCGCCATCGCCTTTTCCTGCGCCTACAAGTGTATGTAATTCATCAATAAATAGAATGACTTCACCTTCTTGTTTTGCAAGATCATTCAGAACGGCTTTCAAACGTTCCTCAAACTCACCGCGATATTTAGCACCTGCAAGCAACGAACCTAGATCCAAAGACAATACCCGTTTGCTTTTTAGACTTTCAGGAACTTCACCATTAATAATTCGTTGCGCTAGACCTTCAACAATCGCAGTTTTACCCACGCCAGGTTCACCAATCAAGACTGGGTTATTTTTAGTTCGGCGTGATAAAACCTGTATTGTGCGACGTATTTCATCATCACGACCAATAACTGGATCAAGCTTACCTGCCAAAGCACGTTCTGTTAAATCAATGGTATATTTATTCAATGAATCGCGTTGATCTTCATGATTATTGCTCATGACTTTGTCATTTCCTCGAATATTTTCAATTACTTTGCGTAAACTATCTGGTGTTACCCCAACGCTGTTTAATATCGTTTTGGTTTCACCTGTTTCCGCTAAACTTAACAACACCCAATCTGTTGATAAAAATTCATCGCCTGCTTTTTGCGCATAACGATCAGCTAAATTTAAGATCTTTACCGCTTCAGGATTAAGATTAATATCTCCTGTTGGATTTGATAAAGTCGGTGCATTTCTTATCGCTTGTTCTAACTTTTGTTTCAACTCAGGCAAGCGAGCACCTGATTGCTGCAACAAACTTAAATTGGCAGGTTCTTCTAACAAAGTCGATAGAATATGAATACCCGCAATAGAAGTATGGTCTTTACCCATTGCCAATGATTGTGCATCTGAAAGAGCTTGCTGTAGACGGTTCGTAAATTTTTCAAAACGCATTCTTGTTATTCCTCACAACAAATTTTTAACTTACCACTAAGATGGGAACACTTTTTAAAATTTCAAATAAAATTTATATATTTTTCAATATTTTGTTTAAATTAAACTTTATAAAACTTGGTGATAATATGGGTATATAAACAATCTATTTCAAGTATATTTTGTATAATTTTCTATCTATTCTGATTTAAACAATATCCATATTGTTATTTTACGGCGAAACTTTTAACTTAAGACTTTACTTCATTTAAAAATGATCGTTATGCATTTAAGAAGAATTGTAATAGCTAGTATTTGCCTTTTCCCTATTCAGATAGCTATTGCTCAATTACCACAGAATTCACGACATGCAGGTGGTATAGCCGTCATCCCACTTTCATCATCGACTACCCAAGTTTTCTATGAGAAAAAACCGATTCTAATTGCACAAGAAGGCACTCAACGATACGCTATTTTTGGAATTCCTCTTTCTACCCCGTTGGGAACGTTAAGCCTATCAACCAATACTGTGCCCATACAGATTGAAATACTGCCATATCAATATGCTGAACAGCACCTCAATGTAAAAAACCAAGACTATGTTAATCCGAATCAAAATCAACTTGATCGATATGCTTCCGAAGCAAAAGAGCAAAATGAGATTTATAATTCTTTCAGTCAAAGCGATTGGACTGAATTTCCAACTTTTATTCCACCAACAGCAGGGAAATTTAGTAACTCATTTGGACGCAAACGTTTCTTTAATAATGAAGAACGCGCCCCACATTCAGGTCTAGATATTCCAGCACCAATTGGCCAAAAAGTTGTAGCGCCAGCAGATGGCATTGTCGTTCAAACTGGTGATTATTTTTTCAATGGTAAGACTGTTTTGATTGATCACGGTCAAGGTTTAATCAGTATGTTCTGCCATCTCAGTAAAATTGAGGTTTCAAAGGGACAACACATTACTCAAGGTGAGCTTTTAGGTTTAGTTGGAAATACAGGTCGCGCGACAGGTCCACATTTACATTGGGGAATGAGTCTAAATAATGCACGTGTAGATCCCCAGTTATTTATAAAATGAAAATTATTTAGGCAATAAAAAAGTGATCTAACCACTTAGACCACTTTTTAGTTAAACTTAATAATAAAAATTATTCAGCTTCTACAATTTCAAAGTCATGTGTGATTTCTACCCCACCATCAGACAACATTTTGCTTGCTGAACAATATTTTTCTGCCGAAAGCTCAACAGCTTTTTCAACTTGCTTGGCTTTAACAGATTTTCCCGTCACAACAAAATGTAAGTGAATTTTTGTAAATACCGCTGGGATCGTATCAGCTCTTTCAGCCTTTAACTGACACACAACATTGGTCACATCTTGGCGTGATTTCTTTAAAATAGTCACAATATCAAACGAAGCACACCCACCAAGTCCCATTAAAATCAATTCCATAGGACGTGGACCACGGTTTTCCCCACCATACTCAGCAGAACCATCCATCACCACACTATGGCCACTTTCTGATTTCGCTTCAAAAGCAACATTCTCTAACCAATGTACACTTGTTTGCATTGCAACTACCCGAAAAACGTTATAAATTTACTCTAGTTCTTGTACACTAACATAAAATGAGTTGATAAGGAATTTCATCTCTTCTGTGTAGAAAAGGCTCTAATGGGGCCTGTGCGATCGGTTTTATCCAAATTCGGAAATTTTAAGCATGACTTCAAATTTTTCACATCTTAGCACTGATGCTTTGTCTCCAGGTCAATTACCTGAATCAGTTAAAGCATTGCTAAAACGTGCTCACATTAATAGATACCCTAAACGCACCACGATTGTTGACGCTGGAACAGAATCAAAATCACTGTACTTAATATTAAAAGGTTCAGTATCAATCATATTACGTGAAGACGATGAGCGTGAGATTGTTGTTGCATACCTCAATCCAGGTGATTTCTTTGGTGAAATGGGGTTGTTTGAAAATAACCCTCAACGTACTGCTGAAGTCCGTACTCGAGATATTTGCGAAATTGCAGAAATCTCATATGAAAATTTCCACGAACTCAGCAAGCAATATCCTGACCTGAGCTATGCTGTATTTGCTCAGCTTGTTCGCCGCCTGAAGAATACAACGCGTAAAGTCACTGACTTAGCATTTATCGACGTATCTGGTCGTATTGCTCGTTGTCTAATTGACTTATCTGCACAACCTGAGGCAATGATTCTACCGAATGGTCGTCAGATTCGTATTACACGTCAAGAAATTGGTCGTATTGTGGGTTGTTCACGTGAAATGGTTGGTCGTGTTTTAAAAACACTTGAAGATCAAGGCATGATTCAAACTGATGGTAAAGCAATTTTAATTTTTGATACTTCTTTAGATGATAACGCATTTTCTGAAGATGAATTTGATGATGAGGATTAATCCCCTCTAGCTTTAAGCTAATTTCAAAGCCAGTGCAAACCACTGGCTTTAATTTTATTCAGATAAAGCTAAACTATTTAGCTTTTCATTAATTCTGCTTACATAATTACTATGATTATAGAGATAATCAGAATTTAAAGCCTTGCGAACTTTTTTTATAATTCTTGTTAATCATGGGTATATTTATAAGATACTGATTTGGAGCAAATAAGTATGAAAAAATTGGCTTTAAGCCTTTGTGCAATGACTGTAATAACGATTTCAGGTTGTGCATCATTTGCAGATATGGCAGGTGCTGACAGTGCCACTTTAAATGCTCAGTCAGCTCAAAGCTTTGCAAAGATGACACAGGAAGCTCGTGCCAAAAATCAATTGGATATGAGTTCTAGTACTTATCAACGTATTAACTCAGTATTTTTGCGCTTAAAACCGTATGCTGACCAAATGAACCAAACCGGTCAGCGTTTTGATTGGCAGTTAGCAGTACTAAAATCAGATACTGTAAATGCCTATGTAGCGCCAGGTGGGAAAGTCGTTTTCTATACGGGTATTGTGAACAAGCTAAATTTGACCAATGATGAAATAGCAGCAATTATGGGACACGAAATGACCCATGCCTTAGAAGAACATGCCAAAAGTAAAATTGGTGCGCAAGCACTTACAAACTTAGCGATTGGTATTGGTACGACTTATGCGGGTGCGAATATTGGTGAAGCTGGTAATGCGGCAATTGCTTTAGGTAGTCAAATTGGTATTGGTTTACCATATTCTCGTAATTTAGAAAGTCGTGCTGATTTTGGTGGATTAATGCTGATGGCGAAAGCAGGATATAATCCAAATGCAGCAATTAGTCTTTGGGAAAAAATGGATCGTCTAGATGGTGCTGGTGGTGCATCATTCTTATCTACTCACCCATCAAATAGTCAACGTATTGGTGATATGCGCAAAAATTTACCTGCTGCTCTGGCAGTTTATAATAAACGTCGTTAATTTAGCCAAAGCCATTAGATCTCATTTTAGAGATTTAATGGCATATCCTTTAGCTGTCTGATATACAAAAACTCTAATTTATCTCAGCAATTTTTGAATCCGTTTCAACAGTCTGATTAATCCCTATCAGCTTTTGAATTTTCCCCGTTTGCGGAGCAATAACAGGGACTTCCATTTTCATTGCTTCCATAATTGCAATTGCCTCACCTTGGTTTACATGATCATTTTCTTGAACTTTCCATATGGTGATTACACCACTAATCGGCGCTAAGACACTATTACTACTTGAGTTATGATTAGAATCATTTGGTTTCTGATTTGGTAGTTGTGTCCCGAATAAACTAAAAAATTCATTTGGTAAGCCAATCTGATGCAACTTTCCATCTATTTCAATTGGATAACGTTGTAATTCAGCTTGATAGCTCAGTTTACTGCGTGAATAGTGAGGATAATCATGTCGACTATCTTGTTCAATCCAACGTGTATGTACTTTAAATTCATCAATAAAGTCAGCATCTGACAAGATCGCACGATGAAATGGCAATACTGAAGCAATGCCCTCTATTTCAAAATGGGCAAGCGCCCTTTTAGCCCTTTGAATTGCAATCTCGCGAGTTGCACCAGTCACAATTAATTTCGCAATTAAAGAATCAAAATGACTTGAAACAACACTTCCAGTCATGACCCCTGTATCAAGACGAATACCAATTCCTGATGGTGGGTGAAAACGAGTAAGCTGTCCAAATGCTGGGATGAAACCACGTGCTGGATCTTCCGCATTAATTCGGAATTCAATTGCATGTCCTATTGGTTCTGGCATTTCTTGAATCGAAAGTGGTTGACCTAAAGCAATTCGAATTTGTTCGACAACTAAGTCTAGACCCGTAGTTTGCTCAGTCACTGTGTGCTCAACTTGTAGACGTGTATTAACCTCTAAGAATGAAAGTTGACCATTTTGACTAAGTAAATACTCGACGGTACCTGCTCCGATGTAATCTGCAGCGCGGCAAATTGCAATAGCAGATTGCACTAACTGAGCTTCAATATGCTCATTAATAAATGGCGCAGGGGCTTCCTCGACTAGCTTTTGATTACGGCGTTGTAAAGAACAATCTCTCGTTCCTACCACGACAATATGTCCCTGTTGATCAGCAATAATTTGTGCTTCCAAATGCCGAGGCTTATCTAGATATTGTTCAACAAAACATTCTCCTCGACCAAAAGCAGCGAATGCTTCTCGCACAGCCGATTCATATAAATCGGCAACTTCATTCAATTGCCAAGCAACTTTTAAACCACGTCCACCACCGCCATAAGCAGCTTTAATCGCAATCGGCAGACCATACTGTTTCGCAAAATCCAAGGCTTCTTGAGCTGATTGAAGTGGTTGTTCAGTACCATGAACCAAAGGTGCATTTACCGACTGTGCAATCTTACGCGCTTGTATTTTGTCACCAAGTTTGTCGATAGTTTCAGGAGATGGTCCAACCCAAATCAGCCCTGCATCCATCACAGCTTGGGCAAATTCGGCACGTTCTGATAAAAAACCATAACCAGGATGAATCATGGTCACTTGGGCTTTATACGCAATATCAATAATTTTATTGATATCTAAATAAGTTTGCTGTGCTGTTTGTCCTGATAATGCCCAAGCTTCGTCTGCAAGTTGAACATGCAAACTGGCAATATCATCATCTGCATAAATAGCCACTGATGTAATATCCATATCCTTACATGCGTGAATAATGCGTACAGCAATTTCTCCACGATTCGCAATCAGTAGCTTATGTTGCTTATGCATCTTTTTTGACATCCATGAAATCAGAAATTTTACGAAATTGAATATGGCAACCAGCTGGAATCTGTGCAATTAAGTCCAAATGATATAAGGCAACTGCTGCGATCACAGGATAACCACCTGTAATGGGATGATCATTCATAAATAATACAGGCTGACCATTTGGAGGAATTTGCAAAGCACCTGTACAACAACCTTCGCTCGGTAATTCTTGCTCGAATTGTCGCGTTAAAGGCTGATCACCCACTAACTTCAATCCAATTCGATTAGTCTCTGTACTCACTAACCAAGTTTGTTTAAACAATAAATCAAGGCTTTCTTCGGCAAACCAATCTGTACGCGGTCCTAACACGAGATCTATCTCAATAATCTCACCTCGTTTAGGTAATTTAATCGGTATTACATTTAAGCTAACAGGCTGCGTTTTTAATTGGGCAGAATGAATCTCATCACCGACTTGAATTGGTTTTGTACCCAATTCAGCCAAAGAGTCATAACTGGCACTTTCTAGTACTTGCTTAACGGCGATACCGCCACGTAGCGCAATATAATTACGAATGCCTGCGGTAGGTACAGCAATATAAATTTCATCGCCATAATCTAAAGCAATCGGCTGATACAAAGCCACTTTAACTTTATCCGCGCCAATATAAGTAATCCAGACTTCCGTTTCAGCACCTGTCACAGCCATAACCGTCGGTTCCAAAACTTGTAATCGCACTCCACCATTTAAAACTTCTATGACGGCTGCATTCTTTGGATTACCAACAATTAAGTTTGCCTGACGAAATGCCTTTTGATCCATAGCTCCTGCTCGCCCCACACCTAGCTCAGCTAAATTTTTACGCCCTTCATCTTGGATTAATACTTGTAAGCCAACATTTTTAACGCGTAACACGGCAGGTTTTTCAATCAATTTTTCTTGAGAAAATGTCTGAGCAGGCACACTAATTTGGGTTGGATTATGACTATCATCCTTGAATATGACATGATCGCTCGGCATTAATAAAGCTGGCTGTTGTCGATGAATATCCCACAATATCTCATCAGTCTGTCCAATCAACTGCCATCCACCCGGACTATCTTGAGGATAAATACCGCTATATTCGCCTGCTAAACCAACAGCCCCTGCACTAACTTTTTTACGTGGTGATGCTAAGCGTGGAATACTCCCAAATACTTGCTCAGGATTGGTTAGATAAGCAAAGCCGGGAGCAAAGCCAATAAATGCAACTTGCCAATAAGAGTTGGTATGTTTCCGAATGACTTGGTCAGTACTTATTCCTAAATATTCAGCAACGTTATTTAAATCAATACCATTATAGCGCACACCGATAACGATTTCCTTCCCTTGAAGCAAAGTATCCTGACTGATTTTTTGGCTTGAAATCCATCGAATCAGTATATTCATCTCGACCAATAATGAATCAAAATAAATCAGTATGCTACGTGCCGCAGGAATAAGTTCTTTTATATGAGGATGCTGTGCTTGTTTTAAGCAGTAATGAACCGCCATTGTTTCTTCTAAACTTTCAAGCTCAATCAAAAAACAATCTAAATTAACGGATAGAAATCGCATAAATAGCTCGTTTAAAACATTTAAAATTTACTTAAGCACAAAAAGCACGAACTTCAATTTTATTCTCTAACAATACTTGGCGAATCTTTTCTGCCATTTGTACTGCCCCAAAGGTATCACCATGTAAACAAATTGTATCAGCCTGAATCGCTGTGAAATCTCCTTCAATCGACTCAATACCACCGTTCTGAATCATGCTCAGTACACGTTGAGCTACGACTTCTGCATCATGTAAAACAGCACCTTCTAAACGGCGTGAAACTAGTTCACCATTACGATGATATGCACGATCAGCAAACGCTTCAGAAATAATGCCAAGTTCCTGCTCACGAGCAAAATTAATTAATGGTGAACCCGCCAATGCAACTAAAACTAATTTTTTATCTGAATGCTGTATTGCATCAATCACTGCTTGAGCTTGAGTTAAATTGGTGGCAATGGTGTTATATAAGGCACCATGTGGTTTAACATAAGTTACTTTCGTTCCAGCGACTTGGGCTAATCCCTGTAAAGCTGAGATCTGATAAAGCACATCTGCGTATAATTCATCATAAGATACATCCATATTACGGCGACCAAAACCAACCCGATCTGGATATGAGACATGCGCTCCCACACTGACATTTTGAGCAGCAGCTTGTTTTAAGGTATTTAACATATTAACAGGATCGCCTGCATGAAAACCACATGCAATATTGGCACTACTCACAATCGCAAGAATCTGCTCATCATTTCCCATTTTCCAAGCACCATAGCTTTCGCCTAAGTCGCTGTTTAAATCAATATGCATATATAAACCTAATGCTGATTTTTATGATCCGATAATTGAGTAATATATTCGAAGTGGTTAGAAAATCACATATTTTATCGAATTTAACAGCTTATAACTCTCGATTAATACATAGCTATACTTGAATAAATGATTTTAAATTACATATTTTTTGTTTTACGAAGTTCTCTTGGTGTCATGCCAAATAGCAGTTTGAACTGGTCCGTAAATCGAGACTGAGATTGATAACCACATTGCTCAGCAATAGGCGTCGGCTATTCAACATTAGATAAATGGATTCGTGAATGCAGTGACTGAGAGCTTCTCCCATACATTGAAAGGTCATGTGGTGCATGGGAGTCTGTTTGATACTCGAAAAGAGGCGAATGCTGCACTGCTGTCCCATAGTTAGACTTAAATAAAAAACCTGAGTCCAAAGTAGTTAAAATATAAGTGCGAACAAACACTTCAACTACAAGGATTCAGATTTTGTCACATCAGAATACGGTATTTCATCAATTACTCAAGCCCATTTTGAGACAAGATTTTGAACGTCTTGCAAAACAACACCATCAAGGACAAAAATTAAGATCTGCAACACGATGGGATCAATTTATTGTTATTTTGATGTCTCAATTATCATACCGTCAAAGCTTAAGAGACATTGAATCTAATCTCGAATCACAACAGGAAAAGCTTTATCACCTTGGTGCCAAAAGAATTGCACGAAATACCTTAGCAAGGATTAATGAAGAACAACCAGCTAGCTTGTATCAACAATTGTTTATCCAACTACTTCAACATTGTGAAAATTCCAAGATTGCTCATAAATTTCGATTTAAAAATCCATTATATTCACTTGATGCGAGTCATATTGATCTTTCACTGTCATTGTGTGAATGGGCAAAAGTACATGAGTCCAAAGCCAGTATAAAACTTACAGTTGGGTTAAATCATAGCAACACTATTCCTGAGTTTGTTGCGCTTGGTGATGGTATTGAAAATGACATGGTACAAGGTCGACGACTCAAATTCCCGTCTGGAAGTATCGTTGTATTTGATAAAGGGTATGTTGATTATCAATGGTTTGCAGAAATGACCAACCAAAAAGTCAGCTTTGTCACTAGGCTGAGACCAAAGACAGTTTATGAGGTGAAATCAAAACAAGATGTGTTAGCCAGTAAGGGGATTCTTGCGGATGAATATATTGAGTTGAGTAGTGATTATGCTAAAAAGCGTGGTGCACCTAAGCGATTAAGACGTATAAAGTTTTATTATGAAAAAAAGAAAAGAACGTTTGAGTTTTTAAGTAATATAGTAAATCTGTTAAAAATAGCATACACTCATGGAATGAGTTATTCAGAACATTTTAGAAAGAAAGTATTAGCTAAGCTTGAAGAAGGATATTCTATTCGAGCTGTTGCTGCTCAATTTGAAATTGATAAAAATACGATTGTCCAATGGAAGAAACGTATAGAGATCAAAAGAACTCGTCCACGTAAACCTTCTAAAATCGATAATGATGCTTTACGTGCTGATGTTGAAAAATATCCTGATGACTATCAATATGAACGGGCTGCACGTTTTGGATGTGGAGCTTCATCTATTGGTGATGCTTTAAAACGCCTAGGTATTACAATAAAAAAAAGACGCTAAGTCACCCAAAAGCTAACTCAGAACTTAGAGAAAGATTTATTGAACAAATAGAGTTATTAGAACCTATCCAATATTAATTTCAGGTGGTGTTTCAAAATGTATGCTGATCATTTTAACATCACTATACAAAACTGTGGTTAATGTAAAAGAATCCAAGATTAAAAGCTTTTACATGATTCAATACCTTCTTCGAAAAACAGCATGTTCTTCTTACTGCTCGCCTTATGCGGTGTCTTAATTGGCAGTTGTTTCCTTCTATCCCGACTGTATAATATTTCCCTTCTTGGTCCGGCTTAAAAATTTTGATGAAACTTTCCCAATGATCACTCGATATACAATCATAAGTAATACCCAGTTCTTCTAAACGGTTTTTTAGCCTTTGTGCTGTATGAGCATCTCTTCCTCCCCATACAAAAGCCACTATTTCTCCGCTACTTCTATCATAGACGTACTGTAGCCAATGCTTATCTTTCTTGTTGCCTACAAATGTCCAAAATTCATCAACTTCCAAGCATTTATAATGAGTTCTTTGAGGAATTACTTCATGATTTGATTGTGTAAGCGTTTTAAGTATCTTGCCAATACTAAACCTCGTAATCTTTGCAATATCCCGAATGCCACAACATCGCACAAGCATAAGCAAAATCAATTTGACCGCTTTTGAATGACAGCCTAAATACGTCAAATTATGGTCACCCACAAACTGCCTATTACATTCTTTACAACGATAGTTTTGCTTACCATCGTGTTTAATGCCATTCTTCTTTATACTTGTACTCTGGCATCGAGGACAATGAAGTTCTATTTCGATTTTCACACATTTAAATATAGCTGAATTGTTCCTCGTTGCCTCCTTTTCTTATGAGCATACTTTTTAGAACACCACCTAATTTCATTCTTTTTTGGCAATTGGAAAAATAATTTGTTAAATTCTCCCCCATGAGAAAACCATATCCCAGCGACATTAGTCGAGAAGCCTTTAAAGAAATTAAACCGTTACTATTGAGCGGAAGAAAACAAACACGTCCAAGAGTCGTTGATGTCTATGAAGTGTTTTGCGCCTTGCTCTATATTCTAAAAAGTGGATGTCAATGGAGTATGCTTCCTCGAGACTTTCCACCTAAAAGCACTGTGCATTATTACTTCTCAATTTGGAATAGAAAACCATCAGAAACTGAACCTAGCATACTTGAGCAAGCTTTAAAAAAATGTGGTTGGCGAGGCCCGTATCAACAATGGACGGAAAGAACAAACGAGCTTTATCATCATTGATTCACAAAGTGTAAAAAACACAGATACCGCACGTAATAAAGGCTATGACGCTGGTAAAAGAGTTTCAGGGATTAAAAGACATATCATTGTTGATACTCAAGGTCTGCCTCATGGAATATTTATTACGACAGCAGATAAAACAGATCGTCAAGGTGCATTAGATGCCATAACTTTACATAGAGACACCTTACAAAATGTAGAGGTTGTACTTGTTGATGGTGGTTATACAGGCGAACCCTTTTCTTTGGCTGTTAATGATTTAATCAGAGCGCGAGTTGAAGTTGCTAAACGAAGTGAATTACATAAATTTGCAGTCATACCACAACGCTGGGTTGTGGAAAGATCATTTGCTTGGTTAGAAAAATGTAGAAGGCTTTGGAAAAACTGTGAAAAGCACCTAAATACGAGCCTTCAGTTCATTAATTTAGCCTTTTTAAGGCTACTTTTGCATAGAAAATATTCTGGATAGGTTCTTAGAAAAAAGTCATCCTATTGTCTACCTTGATGAAAGTGGCTTCAAGTCACATGATCATAGACCTAATGGTTATTCGCAAAGAGGAAAACCATGCTTTGGACAATATAATTGGCAGTTAAAAAATCAGACCAATGCAATTGGAGCAATTCATCAACAGAAATTGTTTGCAGTAGGATTATTTGATTGCAAAATCAATGCTGATGTTTTTCATTTTTGGGTTGAGCGATTACTGATCCCTGAATTACCGAAGAATAGTAGTGTGGTTATGGATAATGCAACATTTCATAAAAGAGCGGATACTCAGGCGTTATTGGAACAACAAGGGCATCAGATACTTTGGCTTCCTGCATACAGTCCTGATTTAAATCCTATAGAAAAGATGTGGGCATGGGTTAAACGCAAGCGTAAAGAGTGGTTGGTTGATTCAATTGATCAATTATTTCGGTTATTTTTCAATAAATGTATGAATAATTAAACGGTTTTACTATAACTTTCATTTAGCTGCATCTACCATTGCTGCAATTTATAAAGATCGATGGAAAGTAGAACTATTTTTTAAAGCGATCAAGCAAAACCTAAAATTGAAATCGTTTCTAGGTCGTAGCCGCAATGCGATACAAACACAAATATGGATTGCACTAATCGCGTATTTACTGGTGAGTTTTGCGAAACATATGGCACAATAAGGATGGAGTGTTCAAAGATTATTAAGAATTATTCAGGTGAACTTATTTGAAAGGAAACCATTGAAGGCTCTGTTTTACCTGACAAAAAGTGGAATAAGCAAGAAGAACCTCAACTGAGGTTCTTCTTGTGATATTTATGGGACAGCAGTGACCCTAAGGTGCTTTTTTCACTAGAAGCTCGTTGCGATCAAAACTACGAAACTAAACAACAACGTACCTATAGATCGTTTACAATGTACATGAACTTCTTGCTCAAAACCTTGAGTCAATTGCTCTAAGTTTTCCATAACTTTGCGCTCATTTAATGTACGGCAATTGTTAATTTGCCTAAATAATCCACCAGTTAAAATTAGCAAAAAGTCTAATAACATGCTAGTGCATTTTTTTAACCAATAGATTAAATTGTGACAAAAATAGGTACATTGCAAGAAATAATGATGATTAAAATTTACAGATACCATCCGAAAATTAAAAAAGCTCACAATAGTGAGCTTTTTTAATTAGATGTTTAGTTTTGAGCAATTACTGTAATACCAGTTGCTTGAGGTCCTTTTTTACCATCAGCAATAGTGAATGAAACACGTTGCCCTTCATGTAAAACCTTAAAACCGTTACTTTGGATTTCACTAAAATGAGCAAATACATCTTGCCCAGAATCCGCATGAATAAAGCCAAAACCTTTAGTTTCATTGAACCATTTAACTGTACCAGTCACAGTGTTAGACATATACTTAACCTATTAGAAATATTTGGAATGCTTAGTAGCAAGTAACTTGGAATCATAAACTCTGAGATTAAATCTGATAACACGAAAGGTTTATCTAAACTACGAGATGAAAGATTTTCTGAATCAACAGTGTTATTCTTCTAGTTATTATTCAATATACACCACTTTACTTTTTCGGCACAAACATTATCTAACTCTAGATGAAAAATTGGGATCGAATAGTTGTATTATTTAAAAATCCTATTAAAAAACAATCGTTTTCAACATTTAAAAAATTGTAAAATTTCATTTATTTCAATCAAATAATTATATTTAAAATTATTTTGATGGCTTTTTCGCACATAAAAAACATCAAAAAAGCCCACATATGTGAGCTTTTTTTACTGGTCTAAAAATTAGATAACAGTGATGAGAGTTGCTTGTGGTCCTTTCTTACCTTGACCAAGTACGAAAGAAACGCGTTGGCCTTCTTGTAATACTTTAAAACCCTTGCTTTGGATTTCGCTGAAGTGAGCAAAAACATCTTGGCCAGAATCAGCTTGAATGAAACCAAAACCTTTAGTTTCGTTAAACCACTTAACAGTACCAGTAACTGTATCAGACATACTTTTAAACCTTTTAAAATTTGTTCATTTATAAATTAAATCAAAATTTTCATTCTGACTTAACTTAATCTATCTTTATTTGACAGATACTGCAAGCATAGCAAATTTTAAGTCATACGAGATAGTGGATCTATGAAAGTATTGAAAGTTTTATCTCTTGAATGAATGAAGTTGAACTTTAATAAACCAAATCATATAAAAACAACATTCTTTGCTAAATCAAAAAATTAGCCTTGATGGTGTAGTTACACAATCTATAAAACTTAAGATTTACTCACAATAGATCATAAAAAATATTTTATCTTTCCCATTTAAGATTTTCTTATATACAAATTTACTGATTGCTTTCTTATACAGAATTCGGCTTTTAGGCAGAAGATCAACCTCTATAAAGCTTAGAATTTCATGCAAAGCACAACTAGAAATCAAAAGATAGTTTTTAGATATAAAAAAAGCCCACATAAAGTGAGCTTTTTTTCAAGCAATCTTATTAGATAACTTTAATTGTAGTTGCTTGTGGTCCTTTTTTACCTTGACCAAGTACAAACGAAACGCGTTGGCCTTCGTTTAATACTTTGAAACCATTGCTTTGGATTTCGCTGAAGTGAGCAAAAACATCTTGGCCAGAATCAGCTTGAATGAAACCAAAACCTTTAGTTTCGTTAAACCACTTAACAGTACCAGTAACTGTATCAGACATACTTTTAAACCTTTAAACTTTGTTCATTTATGAATTAAATCAAATTATGAATATTGATTTAACCCAATCTATCTTTAACCAATAGATACTTCAAGTGCGTAAATTATCTATATTAATCGATAAAGCTGATTAACATCGGTATAGAAGCTTTTCCCATCTAGATTAAAATCGACTTCTCGACCCGACTCTAGCTGGATTTTCTTTCCAACCTCTACCCATTTGAAACCATACAACGTATTTTGTTGACGTTTCATCGGGATAATTTGCACACAAATTTCATTGCCATTGCTGGCTTTGGCTACACGCCATTCATTAATAATTTTCAACACAAAATCACTCATTTCTGAGCTCAAGTGATCGATTTGGATTTACTATAACGCTAGATATATGGAGAGAGGTAAACTACAATTCTAGAATCTAATAATTTTTAGCTTTCTTTAGGGTTATTTCAGCTAACTTAATTGCTGTCTAATCTTTCAGATAACAACAACTCAATAATCACAGAGCTAATATTCAATTAACTTTAAAGTGGTAGCGGGAGCTGGATTTGAACCAACGACCTTCGGGTTATGAGCCCGACGAGCTACCAGACTGCTCCATCCCGCATCAACATCTTGATCAACATGTTTGATCAATGAGATGCTTTATACGCCCATCTCCCCCACAATGCAAATTTTTTTTAGAAAAATCACATAATTTACTGCCTAACGCTCAAATTAAACACAAATTGATCAAAAACAAATCAAAATGAGTCTTATTAGTTGATCTGTTGAAAAGAGACCGAATTTTGGAATATGTACTCAATAAAACTAACTCTGTTTAATAAATCCACTATTTTTTTATAATTCAAAATCCTACAAAAATATTATGCATCGAAAAGCCTGCTATGTAACAATATCAACAATCTTTCATTTTTATAGTTCGACATGTCATTAATTATTGGTATTGATCCTGGTTCACGCTTAACAGGTTATGGAATTATCGAAAAAGATGGCAATAAACTACGTTTTGTCGATGCGGGAACTATTCGTACTGAAACTCAAGCAATGCCTGAACGACTAAAACGTATTTTTGCAGGTGTTGAACGTATTGTTAAATTTCACGGGCCTACTGAGGCTGCCGTTGAACAAGTTTTCATGGCGCAGAACCCTGATTCTGCGTTAAAACTTGGACAAGCCCGTGGCGCTGCGATTGCGGCGTTGGTCAATTTAGACCTACAAGTCGCGGAATATACTGCTCGTCAAATCAAACAGTCAGTGGTAGGTTACGGCGCTGCTGAAAAAGAGCAAGTACAAATGATGGTGATGCGTTTATTGAACCTAAGCATTCAACCACAGGCTGATGCAGCCGATGCGTTAGCTGCTGCAATCTGTCATGCCCATGCTTCAGGCAGTATGAGCAAAATGGCGGTGTTAAATGCGCTCGGTGGTATGGCTCGTGGGCGAAGTCGCTCGAGTAGTAGACGTCGTTAAATAATTGAAAAATTAGATTAAATTATCTAAAGGCATGCAACACAAATAATATAAGATAATATTTAAATAGTATGATTATGCAAACATTATTCAACAAAATAGCTGAGCCATATTTTAATTTGAGAGATAAATTAGAGAATTTAGCTAAAGGATATGGTTTTATTCCAACCTCATATTATGCTGACCCTAAAAAAGAAATTGCGCACAAAGTACTTCCTATATTGAGATCATATCAAAAGTTGGTTTTCAAAGGAAAAAATATGTCACTACCAACTTGGGTGGTTAGTAAAGGAAATAGTGATAATTTTACTGATACTCAACTCAATCAAATTTGGTTGGATTATTTAAATAAAATGATTCTCTCCTACGAATTGGTTCTAGCTGGGGCTCACTCAATAGAAGATGAAATCAAAATTGATGAAGGTTTAGTCTTGTTTTCAACCTATTACCAACATTTATGGGATTAATTATTTGCGAATGAATGTTGAGTATTACATATTCACCACGTTATAAATCACTTTCCCCATGTCATGTGCTTGCAAACCTCTCATACCAGTTTCAGCCAGTAAATCTCCTGCTTGCGCATGTAAACTTACAATTTCATGTAATGCAATTTGCCTATGAAATTGAGCTTTTAAACTGGCAATCATACCCGCTAACACATCACCCATGCCTCCTGTTCCCATACCCGCATTGCCTTGAGTACAGATAAATAATTCATCTTCTAAAATCAAGCTACCTGCACCTTTAAGCACCCATTGCCCCGCATATTTTTGTTGTAAATTTTGAATCGCAACAATACGATCTTGCTCAATATCACCTGCTGAACAACCCAATAATGTCGCTGCTTCACCTGAATGTGGCGTTGCATAAAGATGAGGATTCAATTTTTTCGGATGCTTTGCTAAAAACCAAAGCCCATCTGCATCCAATACCACTTCTAAATGCGAATTTTGGTTGAGTAAATCGAACCATTGCTGATAAATCTGCTCTGCCCACTCATCTCGCCCTAAGCCCATTCCGAAACAGACGGCATCAATTTGAGTTAATAGGTGTTGGATCGATTTTTGATCTAAAGCATTAATATCTCGCACCATAATATTCGGTGAACGCGCCAGAATAGCTTGATGATGTTTAGCATGACAGACCACACTGACTTTTCCTGCTCCAGCATGAAACGCTGCTTCAGCAGACATAATCACCGCTCCGCCCATATCCGCATGACCACCAACGACAAGCACATGCCCATAACTTCCTTTATGTCCAAAAGCTTGGCGTTTCGGTAATACAATTTTTTCAGAGGATAGATATGCAAGTGGCTTTAATTCTGCATCAATTGGGATCAAGCTGACTAAATGTAGTTTTCCCACATATTCCTTGCCTTGACCTGTAAACAAACCAGCTTTATAACCCAAAATTGTAAAGGTCTGATCAGCTTGTACAGCACATGGTAAAGCTTGCCCAGTATTGGCATGTAGTCCGCTCGGAATATCAATCGAAATTTTTAAACCTCTTTGCATATTAAACAAGTGAATAATATCTTGCCATTTTTGATCCAGCATTCGATTGAGACCAATGCCAAACAGGGCATCAATATGACAGTCAACCTCTCCTAGCCTCTCCTTAATAAGGACAGGAACAGCACAAACCAAATCAGGTATTGAATACGTGCAAGTCTCCTCCCTATCAGGGGGGAGATTTAGAGGGGGGTGCAAAAGTGGTTGAATATCGACTTGATACGCTTGAGCATATTGTACAGCTCGTTTTAAATCGGCAGAGTCCCCCATTTCAGATGAAAAAACCGTGACTTTAAAATCTGCTTGCTTTAGAAAAGCAGCGATATAGTAACCGTCACCTGCGTTATTACCTTGTCCACACCAAATTGCGATCTTTTGAATTTTATTTTTATTAAATGGTTCAATTAACTGTTGTGAGATTGTCCAAGCGGCTTGTTGCATCAATCCTAAAGATGAATTTTGCTGCGCAAACCAACGCTGCTCCCATGCTTGAATGCTTTGGCTATGGTAAACTGAACGTTGCATGTTATCCCCTAATTATTGGTTTATGGCTTCAACCACATCCTCTGGAAAATCACTTGATAAAATTGAGCTTCAGCAGCTTGATCCTCAAGAACTTAAAACATGGATAAAAACTCAAGCTTTAGACTTGGGCTTTTCTGATTGTGTCATTGCCAAACCTGATGCTCAAGATCAAATGCCACGTTTTAAAGAATATTTAAAACGTGGTTACCATGCTGATATGCACTATTTGGAAGAGAATTTAGAAAAACGTGCTGATCCAAAATTGCTTGTGCCTGGGACTAAAAGCATTATTTGTGTGCGAATGAATTATCTTGTGGCATCACCTAAGCCCCGTTATGTACCATTTGAACCAAATTCAGCCATTATTGCACGCTACGCGCGTGGACGTGACTATCATAAAGTCATGCGTGGTCGACTTAAAACTTTAGCCACTCGTATTAAAGAAAAAGTGGGCGATTTCGAATCACGCCCGTTTGCGGACTCAGCACCTATTTTTGAAAAATCACTTGCTGAAAGTGCAGGTATGGGTTGGACAGGAAAACATACCTTACTCATTCATAAAAAATCAGGTTCTTTCTTCGTTTTGGGTGAGCTATTTACTTCTCTTGACCTCCCTTTTGATCAACCCGCAACAGCCCATTGTGGCTCATGTACTGCTTGCATCGACATTTGCCCAACACAAGCCATTGTTGAGCCTTATATGTTGGATGCAAGGAAATGTATTGCTTACTTAACTATTGAATATAAAGGAATCATTCCTGAAGAGTTACGTTCAGGTATAGGTAATCGTATTTTCGGTTGTGATGATTGTCAGCTGATTTGCCCGTGGAATGGCTTTGCTAAAACAGCGTCAATTCCAGACTTTGACCCAAGACATAGTTTAGATAACATTAGCTTACTAGAGATCTGGCAATGGGATGAAGCAACTTTTCTTGCAAAAACAGAAGGTAGTCCAATTCGTCGCACAGGCTATCAATCCTTTAAACGGAATATTGCAATCGGCTTAGGAAATGCTCCATACTCGGCTGAAATCGTGAGCCAATTGCAAGAAGCAAAAGCTCTACACGATGAGATTGTCAATGTACATATTGAGTGGGCAATTCAACAACAATTGCAGCAAATAAACGCACCTGAATAGAAAAATGATGTTTTTTGCCCTTTGGCTTTGGCACGATTTCTGTATGATTAATCTCAATGTTTGTAATCAATCATCATGGATATAACAATGACTTTACGTAATGACTGGACTCGTGATGAAATCCAAGCTTTATATGATCAACCTTTTCTAGACTTAGTATTCAAAGCACAAAGTGTTCATCGTGAGCATTTTCAGCCAAATACCATTCAAGTCAGCACACTACTTTCAATCAAAACAGGTAAATGCCCAGAAGATTGTAAGTATTGTTCTCAATCTGCACATTATGACTCAAAACTAGAAGCAGAAAAGCGTATTGCAGTAGATAAAGTCATTCGTGAAGCACAAACAGCAAAAGATTCTGGTTCTTCACGTTTCTGTATGGGCGCTGCTTGGCGCAATCCACACGAACGAGATATGCCTTATGTGTTAGAAATGGTTCGTGAAGTAAAAGCACTCGGTTTAGAAACTTGTATGACTTTAGGTATGCTCAATCAGTCACAAGCTGAACGCTTAAAAGATGCTGGTTTAGATTATTACAACCATAACCTTGATACCTCTCGTGAATACTATTCACATATTATTAGTACGCGTACTTTTGATGATCGTTTAGATACATTAGATCATGTACGTCAAGCGGGTATGAAAGTATGTAGTGGTGGTATCGTTGGCTTAGGTGAAAGTCGTAATGATCGAATTGGTTTATTACAAGAACTTGCAACTATGCCTGTACATCCTGAATCAGTGCCAATCAATATGCTTGTACCAATAGAAGGTACACCGCTTGCTGAAGTTGAAAAGTTAGATGTGACCGAATGGATTCGTACGATTGCTGTTGCTCGCATTATTATGCCTCATAGTTATATTCGATTATCGGCAGGACGCGAATCACTCAGTGATTCAGATCAAGCGCTTGCATTCATGGCAGGTGCAAACTCGCTTTTCTCTGGTGATAAGTTATTGACTACGCCTAATGCTGGAGAAGGTAAAGACCAAATCCTATTTGCTAAATTAGGTTTAACAGCAGAAAAACCGAAACCAACTGTTGCTGAACTCTCCGTAGATGCTATGAGTGCATAAACAAAAAAAGCCTTGTTATTTGACAAGGCTTTTTTTCGATCATATTAAATTGATGTCACTAAAATGCCGTATTTGGCATTTAAAAACATTCCTACACGAATAATATCCACACCTGCTGCATGTGTGACTGACAACTCTTGAGTATGTACATCAAAATGGAAAGAATCAAAAATATCCTGATGCTGCATCAACCATAAAATGGTATCAGTCGTACTTTCATCAACCTTATAAGTTTCTGACTTAAAATCTTTATCCATACTATTCAAATATCTTTGCTTGATCTATTTATCATAAACAATCAATAGCTTTTATGCAGCTTGTAAAAAACACTTAGCCAAAGAAGATTAATAGCTAAGTGTATAAAAGAGGAAATGATAATAGATTAATTAAGCTGCCAAAGGACTCACAATAATTTGACCTGCCTTTAAGCTTTCAACCGCTTTAGGATTAAATTCGAGTGTTAATACATGATTATCCAAATGCAAATGATAGCTACGAATCAATGGCTGTGAACCTTCATCAGTTTCAAGTACATATTCATCAGCAATATTTAAAATACCTTCTAAATTCGTAGTGCTCGATGCACGATCATGACTAAACAAATCGTAAATTGTATGTAAGTTAAAACTCGTTTGCTGTTCCAAAGGATGCGCTTTTAGATAACTTTCCAAGAAGAGAACGAACTTATGGGCAAAGAAATAGTAGTTTGGTTTATGTGTATAAAGCATATTCATGAGTAGCTCCTTTCGATGTATTTTTCATCTAATCATGACTAAAAAACTAAGGATTCAACCTTAAAAAATTCTTAAAGAAAGTTTGGCGTTTTTGTTAAGAATGTAATTCTAGTGCTCATTTTTCATTCGTTATTTTGAAGATTTAATAAAAGATTAATATAAAAAACGACTATTTTGAATAAAAAATAAACAAATAATGCATTATTACTTACAAAATAAGACACTAAATTTCATGTAATTTATCTAAAATTCACAAAAAAAAATCGTTTTAAAAAAGAACTATAAAATAAACAATGAGTTATTTTTCTAAATTTTTAGCATCAAGCAAAAACATAAAAATGTGATATTGTTTGCATTTTTTAATTTAAATGATATATTTCGCACATTACTTATTCAGCGCAATCATTAACTGAAAAAGTAATCTAATTCAAACTTTAAGCTGATGTATTAGAGAAATTATTATGAAAAAACTTGCTTTGATCGCTACTCTTTCAGTTGTAGGTATTGCTAACGCTCAAGCCGCTGATGGTACGATTACTATTAATGGTTTAGTTACTGACCAAACTTGTAAAATTGTCACTCCTGCAGGCAAAGATTTTACTGTTACTCTTCCAACAGTTTCTAAACAAACATTAGCTGCTACAGGTGATGTTGCTGGCCGCACCCCTTTCCAAATCAAACTTGACCAATGTTCAAAAGGTAAAGTTGCGACTTATTTTGAACCAGGTGCAACTGTTGACTTCTCTACAGGTCGTTTAAATAACCAAGCTGTTGGTGGTGCAAATAACGTTAAAGTTCAATTATTAGGTGCAACAACCAATTTATTCCTGTGCTTGCAACAGGTTCAAATGGTGCTCAAGCGAACTCTCAATGGGTTGACGTTGTAGACAATGGTAGCGCTGACTTGAACTACTATGCTGAATACTATGCAACTGGCGCTTCTACTGCTGGTAAAGTAAGTACTTCAGTTCAGTACACAATCATTTATCAATAATTTGTTGATAATCTCTGCGAATTTCTAAAATTTAGAAATTCGCAGTTTGTTATAAAAATATATTGCGGTAATAGAGTAAGTATAAATGACATTGAACAGTTACAATATTTTGCTTGGTTTAGCGATATCTTCCGTTTTTGCTGTAAGCACAGCTCAAGCAGAAATTATCTTACATGGTACTCGCGTTGTGTATCCGTCTGACGCTCGTGAAGTGACTTTGCAAGTAAGTAACAATGGTTCAAAACCATCGCTTGTTCAAGCATGGATTGATGATGGTGACCCTAAAAGTACACCAGACCAATCTAAAGTTCCATTTATGATTACCCCTCCTATCTCTCGTGTCGATCCAACTAAGAGTCAATCTCTTCGTATCGCAGCTCTTCCAAGCGCAACACAATTAGATCAGAAAAAAGAAACGGTATATTGGTTAAATGTATTAGATATTCCACCAAGACCAACAGCAAATAGCAAAGAAGCTGTTCCAGATAATTTTTTGCAACTTGCAATCCGTTCACGTATTAAATTTTTCTACCGACCTGCTGGTATTAAAGAAGACGCTAATTTAGCTGCTGAAAAACTACAATGGATTAGAAATGGTCAGACCTTAACGGTCAAAAATCCAACCCCATTTCACGTTACGATGACTGCCGTATATCAACTTAATGGTTCTCAGCCAGTTGATCTCTTACCTAAAGGCTTAATGCTATCGCCTTTTAGCGAAGATAAAGTGCAGTTAAAAACTGCAAATACTGAAAAACTAAGCTTTATTAGTATTAATGATTATGGCGGTCGTATTGAGCACCAAATTAAGCTTCAATAACAAAGATATTTACTTACCAAGCGATAAATTATTGAATACCTATCGTTGAATAGGCGAAAGAATTATGTCAAATAAGAAAGCTTCTGCTAAGTTCCTTAAACGTCGTATTTGTTATTACCTTACTTCTGGGATAATTACAATTACGATGCCTATGGCTGTTTACTCAGCAGAACAAACAAAAGAACAAGCACCAATGGAAGCAGAATTTGACTCTATTTTCTTAATGGGTGATGCTAAAAAAGTTGATATTTCACGTTTTAAATATGGCAATCCAGTTCTACCAGGTGAATATAGCGTTGATGTTTATATCAACGGAAACTGGTTTGGTAAAAAACGGATGGTTTTTCGCTCTACTGAACAAAATCAAAATGCTTACACATGTTTTACCGCCAATTCATTACTTGAATATGGCGTAAAACAAGAAGTTTTGGTCAATCGTACCGAAACGACAGTTTCAAATGCGTGTTATAAAATCGAAGAGTGGGTAGAAAATGCTTATTACGATTTTGATACCTCACGCCTACGAATTGATGTTTCTATTCCACAAATCGCATTACAAAAAAATGCGCAGGGTTATGTCGATCCGAGTGTCTGGGATCGAGGTATTAATGCTGGCTTTTTGTCGTATAACGGAAGTGCTTATAAAACATTTAACAAATCTTCTGGTCAACAAGAAACGACAAATGCTTTTATTGGTCTAACAACAGGCGCCAACATCGGTGGTTGGCAGTTTAGACATAGCGGTCAATGGCAGTGGCAAGATAACAAAGAATCAGAAAAAAAAGACTCAAATTACGAAGCTGTCAGTAGCTATGCCCAACGTGCTTTTCCAAATTATCGTGGCGTTCTCACTTTAGGTGATAGTTTTACTAACGGCGAAATTTTTGATTCTTTTGGGTATCGTGGTGTCGATTTTTCTAGTGATGATCGGATGCTGCCAAACAGTATGACTGGTTATGCGCCTCAGATCCGTGGTAATGCAAAAACTAACGCAAAAGTTGAGATTCGACAACAAGGTCAATTGATTTATCAAACCACTGTAGCTCCTGGACGTTTTGAAATTAATGACTTATATCCGACTGGATTTGGCGGCGAACTCGAAGTTTCAGTTATTGAATCAAACGGTGAAATTCAAAAATTCGCTGTGCCTTATGCCTCAGTTGTTCAAATGCTACGTCCCGGTTTAAGCCGTTACTCGCTCACAGCAGGTGAATTTCGCGACCGAGATATAGATTTAACGCCGTGGGTAACGCAAGGTAAATATCAGCGCGGTGTTAATAACTACTTAACAGCATATACTGGTTTCCAATTAGCAGAAGATTATGGGTCTGCACTCGTCGGAGCTGCTTTTGCTACACCAATAGGTGCAATTTCTCTAGACGTAACACACTCACAAGCAGATTTCAAAAAACAAGAGTCCCAATCTGGTCAGAGTTTTCGCTTAAGTTACAGTAAATTAATTGCTCCAACGGATACGAATTTAACTCTTGCAGCATATCGCTACTCTACAGAAAACTATTACAACCTTCGTGATGCAATTTTAATTCGTGACCTTGAAGAAAAAGGCGAAAATACTTATGCCGTTGGTAAACAACGTAGTGAGTTCCAAATTACGCTGAACCAAGGACTACCTGAAGGTTGGGGGAATGTCTATGTTGTTGGTTCATGGATTGATTATTGGAATCGTAGCGAATCGACTAAGCAGTACCAAATTGGTTATAGTAATAATTATCAGAGTATTACGTACGGTATTTCAGCTGTAAATCGCCAAATAGAATACGGCTCAAATCGTAGTGACCAAGATACTGAATATTTAGCGACAATCTCCTTCCCGCTAAGCTTTAAGAAAAACTCTGCGAACGTGAATACCACCATTGCAGATAATAATCGTACTGTGGGTGTAAGTGGCGTGGTGGGTGATCGTTTCAGCTACGGTGCGAGTATGTCTCACCAAGATCGCAATGATCCTAGCTTTAACGTCAATAGTCGTTATAGAACTAATTTTGCAACAGTCGGCGGATCTTATAGTTATGCAGAAGACTATCAACAAGCAATGTTAAGTTTAAGCGGTAGTATTGTTGCACATTCTCAAGGCATCTTATTTGGACCAGATCAAGGGCAAACCATGGTTCTAGTCTATGCACCAGACGCTGCAGGTGCAAAAGTCGGTAATACCGTTGGTTTAAGTATTAATAAAGCGGGCTATGCTGTTATTCCTTATGTTACACCATATCGTTTAAATGACATTACCCTTGACCCTCAAAACATGTCTACAAATGTTGAACTAGAGGAAACTAGCCAACGTATTGCCCCCTTTGCAGGTGCAATTGCAAAAGTAGATTTTTCAACAAAAACTGGTTATGCAATCTATATCCAAAGCAAACAGGCAAATGGAGAAAGTTTACCTTTTGCTGCTCAAGTCTATAACAAAGATAAAGAAGCTGTGGGCATGGTTGCACAAGGAAGCCTAATTTATGTTCGAACAAAATTACCTCAAGATACGCTTTACGTTAACTGGGGTGATGAAGCGTCTGAGCAATGTCAGATAAGCTATGATGTTCGTTCTCAATTAGATAAAAATCAACAAAATATGATCATGACTGAGGCAATTTGTAAATGAAGAAAATTCTAATTACTGGTGCTTTATTTACGGCAGGTTTTGGTTTTAATACGGCGGCCAATGCATTTTGTACACTCAGCCCAGGCTTCAGTACAGTTGATATTTCTATGGCTGTAGGTCGCGTGGTTGTGCGCCCAAGTGATCCTGTTGGGACTATTTTGCGTAAAGCAACGTTTCCAATCAATCCCAATGGCTCAACATTAAGATGTAATTCAAGTGCTGATCGAATTTACGCAGATTTATCGCAAAGATATCCAATTAGTCCTTTAGGCGATAGTATTTATTCAACCAATATTGCAGGAATCGGTATTCGACTATATCGTGAAGCCGAAAATGCAACCAATTTCTCTGGATATTATCCCTACTCGCGCAGTCTATCACCAGGAACACTTTACAATTTAGCACAAGGCTACTTTGTTGTTGAGATTGTTAAAACAGCATCACAAACTGGATCTGGTGCCCTTGTTCCGGGTAGATATAGTACCTATTACGTGACTGGACAAAACAGTCGTCCATTTTTAACCAGTACTGTTTATGGTAACGCCATTACTATTGCTTCTTCTTCCTGTGAGCTACAAGGCAACATCAATAAAACAGTTCAGCTTCCAACGGTAATGAAATCTGGTTTTAAAGGTGTTGGTTCGACTCAAGGTGAACAAGTATTTGATCTGAATATCTTATGTAATGGCGGTATCAACCCAACAGGTTACGAAGAAAAAACTCAGGTTAGTTTAAGCTTCGATTACACCCAAGATGGCAGTAATAACCAAGTTTTAACCAATACCGCACCGACTGCAACGAAAGCGAATGGTGTTGGGGTTCAATTGATCTCAAATTACCAAAACATCAATAAGGTGATTGCTCGTGGCGACAAACTTGCGCTGGGTACTGTTAAATCAAATGAAGTCATTCAATACAATGTTCCATTAGCTGCTCGTTACTATCAAACAGCAACAACTGTCACTGCTGGAACTGTACGAGCGATGGCAACGGTTACCATTCAGTACGATTAAAACTTTAATTCCAAATTCACCCAACCCCAAATCTAGTCATGGCCTTGGGGTTTTTATTTATTTGAAATAAATCACACTAAATAAAAAATATTGATACTGTATATACAATTAAAAACACGCCAAAATTATCACTACCCAAGAAAAATTAAACATACATCACATTTTAAATAAATATTTTTATCATAATTAATTTCAATATTGCCTTAATAATAAATTTCATGTTAATTAATAATAAATACATTATATAAAGGAAATATTCATGTATAAAAATATTTATAAAATTCTATTGGGTTCATCATTAATTGCATTTAATTCGATGGCTTATTCAGCAAATACCATTCAAATCAGTGGAAGTATTGTTGAAGATACATGCTCTTTAAATCAAAGTAACAAAGACTGTGAATTGGCTAACATTTCAAACAAGAAAAATGAAGAAATAGTAAGTTTAATCCAAAATTTAAAGAACAAATCACAGAAAAACTATACAACTGAGATTAGTATTGAACAATTACCTGACCAAAAAAGTACAGTTATAACTGCTAATTATTACTAAAAATAAATATCAGAATAAAAAATAAAATGTGATCCAATTTGCATTTTATTTTTTTATTTCATAAATATTAATTTTAAACCCATCATTATATTTTATAGAAAACAGCACAAAACCAATAATTAATTAAAATTATCTAAATAATCAAAAAATATTTTAGCTCAAATATTTAGTGCCACAATTAAAAATCTATATTTTATTAGCGCTAACAACAATATCAATTATCATTATCAATTCTTTATTTAATAAAACTTATCAGATTTAAAAAAACGATCAAAAATAAATAATTTCAATAAAAACAATATTTTAAAAAATACAGAACTGTTTTTATAGGACATATATTGACCATATAAACCCTTTTCTGTAATTTCTTATCGGAAATATACTTTATAAATAATTTTAAAAATAATAAGGGATAAATATGGACCATCTAATAAAATCAATTACGTCTGAGAATGTACCTTGTGTAGACTGTTCTACTGACCCAATTGAATCTCTAAAAGCAATGTTCGTAGATATGGTACAAGCTGGACGTATTGCCAAAGGTCAATGCCCTGCTATGCGTCCTGTATTTCTGAAACCCCACGGTGTGGCAGCAGCAGAATTCGTTGTTCGTAGTGATCTCCCTGAAAATTTGCGTGTTGGTCTATTTGCAAATTTAGGCAAAAGTTATCCAACATGGATTCGATTTTCATCAGATACCACACCGACACGAACAGACTATAAATCCACACTGGGTATCGGGATTAAATTATTTGATGTTGATGGGGAAAAATTACTCGGTAATCCTCATGCCGATACCTTCGACTTCATCTTACAAAACTTTGATGCATTCTTTGTTGATACAGCTAAAGATATGTGCGAATTCACCAAGGCTGGCGTTGTTGATGGGGATTATGATCCATATCTTAAGGCACACCCAAAGACGTCTGAATTGCTTGATGCAATGGCAAAACCAGTCGCAAGTGTGTTGGCATCACCTTATTGGAGCGGTTTACCTTTCCGTTTTGGAGAAGATCAATATGTCAAATATAAAATTGAACCGACATTCTATTTAGATCCCCCTACTCACTCACCGAATGATCCCTCATATCTCGCCACGGACCTGAATACTAGATTAAAAAATTCAGAAGCTCATTTTCGATTCATGATTCAGCTAAGAACTGTTCCAGAACGAATGCCTTTAGATGAAGCAACTGTAGTCTGGCCGGAAGATCTGAGTCCACCTATCCATGTTGCGGATATTATTATTCCTATTCAAGATACCAGCGCACGTGGTCAAGCAGAATACGGCGAAAATCTAGCAATGAATATCTGGCGTGTGACAGCAGAACATGCTCCTGTCGGTTCTATTGCTGATGCGCGCCGTGTGGTTTATGCAGCCTCTGCAGAATTACGTCGTAATGTTAATGGTGTGCCACAAGGTGAACCAGACACACCTCGTCCATTAATATCACCTGCAAATGCTGTTGATACGGATATTGTTCGTGCAGCAATTCATCCTGCTATTGGAATTGCACGGGTTGGTGATAGCATAAACGAGTTTTTTATCGGACCTGAAGTTGTCGATGCACCAGCCGATTTAAATCAACAACCTAATTCTTATCGTGATGCTACAGGTGCAATTAAAAGACAGGCAGCCCGTTTTCGCATTTATGGTTACAACGCAGCAGGCGAAGTGGTACGCGAATTAACTCCTGATAATGCAGATATTGTTTGGACTGTACACGTTGCGAATCGTAAAGCCGAATGGTATCAATTCCAATATGCGCTTGATATTCCAGAAGCTGTGAATGCTCCAGATAATGCTTTTACATTACGTAATCCAACCGTAAAAGATCGTAAAAAATTAGCAATTGATCCAGGACCGCGCAGTATTTTTGGTCGTAATGTATCAGGTGGTGCTGAACATCGTTTTGATACAGGTACGTTTCAAGCTGCTGCTGATCAGCCCGTTACGGTACCTCTTGGAGAGATTCAAACTGATGAAAATGGTCGTTTAATTTTCTTAGGGGGACACGGGAAAGCAGCTTCACCAACTGATGCACCTGTATATGACCCAGAAAACCCACCAAGCTTTAACAACGCCAATGACTGGTATGATGACACTTCAGATGGTCCAGTAACAGCAACGGTGTCAATTAATGGAATTAGTATTCCTGTTGAATCCGCTTGGGTTGTTGTAGCTCCACCCAATTACGCACCCGATGTTGTAAGTTGGAGAACAATGTATGACCTGATGTGTGATGTTTATGTTAATGCTGGCTGGATGAGTATGCCTGAAATGCCTTCATTTACTAAAGACATTTTACCTCTGTTACAACGTCTAGGTGGCTTACAGTGGGTAAACAAAGGCTTTGCAGCTTATTTCGGTAAAGGTTGTCCAATGGATTTCACTAATCCGTCTTTGTTAACCAAGTTGTCATTTAAACCTGAACAAGCTACTGATCCGGACCCATATAGCGAATTACGTCGTGCGATTCTTCATAGCTTCAGACCATTAAAACCGTCAGTTGCTGAACCAGTGACGTGGCCACATATTTGGCCTTGGATTTATGGTGATGCTTTTGGTAGCTTCCCTGAAAATGGTACAGGTAACATGCTCACCATGACAGGCCTACAACAAGGAATCTTACAACATTGGGTAAATGGTAAATTTATCAATGATTGGACAACTGAAACGCCTACAGTACCAACATCAATTGATCAAGTACCATTAGCACAACAACCAAATATGCTCGATCAAGCCGCTTTACATTATTGTTTGGCAGATACATTCCACCCAGGTTGTGAAATGACTTGGCCAATGCGTCATGCGAGTATGTACAGTGCCCCTTTCCGTATTCGATTACGTCCAAGTTCAGAACCAGAGCCTTATTATGGTTCGACCATGACTCCGATTAAAGTACAACAGGTTGATGGACCATTATATGCCCAAACGGCTGGAAGCATAACAAGATGGATGGCAATTCCATGGCAAGGTGATACTGCATTCTGCCGTTCAGGCTATGATCCAGACTTTGATCCATATTTACCAACTTTCTGGGCTGCACGAGTTCCAAACCATGTATTAACTGAACAAGATTATCAAAAAGTAATGAACCTAGATTTGCCAAGAGAAGAACGAATTGCAGCATTTAATCAACGTCTGAATTGGCTTCGTGCAATTAAAGACGCAAATACAGCAGAAGTGATGCTACGCATGATTGCCCATTTTAATGAGTTGGGTATTGTTGAGGTACGTCCTGGTATCAAAGATGATCCAGATCTTCCTGAATATATCTATGTAGAAACATTAATCGCGGGACAACTCAAAACTGCGGCAGAAAATGCAACCACATTATTGCGAAATATAGCTCGACCTCTGACCGAATTAGAAAAAGCTGGATGGGCAGATCAAGAACAGCTATTGGCATTCCGTTCAGTTCGTGTACAAAAACGTTAAGATGGAAATTTTTGATGTCGATGTGTGCATAGCAGGTAGTGGTCCTGCTGGCACCATTGTGGCCAGACAGCTTGCGCAAGTAGGTTTATCAGTTACTCTAATTGATAGACCTGCACACAAAACACATAAATTTGGAGAGACTCTGCCCAGTGCAGCAATTCGCCTACTTAATAAACTTGGGCTTATTTCTCTAACCGCAAAATTAAAAACCGAGAATCAATTTAGCAATACCACCTACTCTGAGCATGTTGGCGGTAATATGACTTTTTGGGGAAGTAATATCTTATCAACCACAGATTCTATCCATGACCCTTATGGCTTTGGATTAAGAATTAATCGTAAAAATTTTGATGAACTACTCAGAAAAGAAGCGCTCTTAAGCGGAGCGAGATTCTATCCATCAGATGTTGTAGCCCTAGAAAAACATAATGATGTATGGAAAATCAGACTTGAAGATGGAAAAACAATCCGTTCCAAATGGATTGTCGATGCAACAGGTCGCAGTGCAAAATTGATTAAACTTCTTGGGGTTGAACGTTACCGTGGAGTTCCATTGGTTGCTTTATACCGTACCTGTACGCCCCAGAAAAATGTAAAACTGAACAGAACCATTATTTCTGCCAGCCAAAATGGATGGGTATACACAGGTAAAATCAATGATCACCAGTGGGTCATTGGATACCATACAACCCCCAAAACAGCTACTCAATTTCATCATGACAATAAACAATGGGAGCATCTGATTTCTAAGAATGTTGGTTTATACGATTTATTGGGCAATTTAGAATTTGGTAAAGATATTTTCTCTCATGATGTACGTAGTAGTTGGTTGGAACAGCCAATAGGCAACGGTTGGGTTGCTTGTGGGGATGCATTACTTGCATTTGATCCTATTGCTGGACAGGGTCTGTTCAATGCTCTTTATACAGGTATGAAGGCCGCAGAAGCTATTTTAGCTGCTGAGCATAATGAAAATAATCACAGAAACTACACCACTGAAATTAATAAAATTATCAATACTTATGAAAATCGTCGTTACCTCCTATACAAGCAAGAACAAAGGTGGACTGAGAACCCTTTTTGGCAAGCACACCAAACCGTAGCAAAAACAACTTGATTATGTGGTTATGAACGAAGATTTTATGCGCATATTTTAAAAGTCAGACATAAACATAATCTATAAACACCCATATTTCGATAAAAGTTAAATATAAAATCAATAACTAAGAACAGCTTGTATTCTTACTCAAGTTTTGATGTACTAAAATACAGGATAGCAATAATTCCGATAACAACATCTTTTATCACAAAGTGTATCGATCCATCGCACTCAACAATAGCTGCGATGGGATAAGGAGCAAGTAAATGTCAAGTTATATGCCATCGATACGTTTCAGTTTGTTGTTATTTGCCATGACTCCTATTTTGATAAACATAAGCGGTTGTTCTAACAATCTTCAGCAAAGAAAAACCATAACGAATATGCATCAACTTCCCTATCCAACTATTGAAGGAGAACTCGGTGAAAAATTACAGCCTGACGAAGAAATCATAGCGAATCAAATTACAGAGCAAATTGTTCAATCAATTCGAAGTCAATACTCCTCTGGCAATGCATTGAGAGATGCACACCCCAAAGCGCATGGCTGCGTACGTGCAGAGTTTCATGTATCAAAATCTATACCCAAAAACTTAGCTCAAGGAATTTTTGTTCCTGATAAAACCTATTCAGCATGGATTCGTTTTTCTAATGCTTCTGGTGATGCCACAAGAGCTGATGATAAAAAAGATGCGCGTGGTATGGCAATAAAATTGTTAGGCGTCCCAGGTAAAAAAATCTTGGAAAATGATGAGCAAGCGCTGACTCAAGATTTCATTATGATCAACCACCCTGTATTTTTCGTAGATGAACCTTTACGTTATTTATCTTTTATAGAAGATACAAATAGCAAAAGTACTTTAAAAAAATTGCATATCCCTTTCGCATTAGGTTTTAAAGGAACACTCAACGCATTAGGAGCAAGCAATTCAAAAATATCGAATCCAGTTCAAGCTCGCTATTGGTCGATGGTTCCCTATCAATTAGGATTAGGTGCTAATCGTCAAGCAGTAAAGTATTCGGCAAGACCTTGCTCCCTAAATGCGAATACTATGCCTAACCAATCAGATCCTAACTTTTTGAGGGCAGCTCTACAAGATACCTTAAATAAGAAAGATGTATGTATGGAATTTCTTATACAACCAAGAACATCAAATAAAATGCTTGTAGAAAATTCGATGAATGAATGGAAAGAAGACAAGGCCCCTTTTTATAAAGTTGCAACCATTCATATTCCTCAACAGGTTTTTAATACGCCTGATCAGAATAAATTTTGTGAAAACCTTTCATTTACGCCTTGGCATTCTCTACCTGAACATAGACCATTAGGTGCGATAAATAGATTACGTAAAGTAATATACGAAAATATAAGTATCGTCAGACATGAAATGAATTCTGCTCAGAGACAAGAGCCTAAATAGAAATCGGCTTTATTTGATCCTAGTGATCCTAGACAGTATTGTGAAAAACCGATCCCTCTAAATTCTTAAAATATTTCTGCTCAAAAGCTTCAGGGCTTAACCAACCATTTGCAGAATTCCTTCTGATTCGATTGTAATAAATCTCAATACAGTCAAACAAGACAGCATTAGCCTCTTTTCGAGTAGCAAACAGACTCCCATGCACCACATGTCCTTTTAATGTATGAAAAAAACTTTCTGTTACTGCATTATCCCAGCATGAGCAGTGTACTGTGCAAGGCTGCGTGACATGCTTTGAATACAATTATTCGTTAATAATAGTGCTCTAAAATCACGACTACAGTACTGACTGCCTTGGTCTGAATGAACCATGATGTTCGTTGGATAGCCTTGACGTGCAAGCGCATAATTAAATGTGTCACACACCAATTGACGGTCTATTTGATGGCTGGTTTGCCAACAAACAATTCGACGACTAAATAAATCGGTGGTGTTTCAAAAAGTATGCTGGCGTTAAACAAATACGTTATTAATGTAAAAGAAAGTCAAATCAAAGGCTTTAAAATGATTTTCGAGCTTTTTAGAAAAGTTGCAACTTCTCCTAAATCCACGCCTGATTCGATGACGAATTCTACAATTGTTACCTTCAATACCGACGGTAAAAAACTTACCCATCACTTGCTTGCAACATTGAAATGCTGTGATAAAAATATCCCTGTGATCACTCACAATTCGAGTATATTGAACCCCAAGCTTTTTAAGTCTAGCTTTAAGACGTTGAACCATTGCTAAATCCCGCTTACCCCAAACATAAGCAACAATTTCTCCAGATTCGCGATGGTA
Source organism: Acinetobacter sp. TR3 (assembly GCF_027105055.1). Taxonomy (NCBI): domain Bacteria; kingdom Pseudomonadati; phylum Pseudomonadota; class Gammaproteobacteria; order Moraxellales; family Moraxellaceae; genus Acinetobacter; species Acinetobacter sp. TR3. The sequence continues at coordinate 1,339,315 of NZ_CP114264.1, read as the reverse complement.
AGCATAAATCAGCCATTCTTTATTTTGCTTATTACCCACAAACGTCCAAAACTCATCTACTTCAAGACATTCGTAATAACTTTGTTGAGCATGAAGCTGATATTCTGATTGACTTAAAGTACGTAATACTTTGCCAATGCTGATACGTTCAACCTCTGCAATATCTCTTACACCACTACCTCTTACCATTAAGTGGAGTATCTTTGTCGTGATACCTGAATGACAACCTTGATAGCTCAGTGCATGGTCACCAATAAATTGACGTTTGCAATCTTTACATTGGTAATTTTGTTTGCCATCCACTTTTTTGCCATTTTTCTTTATACGGTTACTCAGGCAGGCTGGACATTTGATTTGTAGGGTGATTTGTATTTCCTTATTTTATCAAAGTTCAGCTTGTTTTTTTCAGCATACTTTTTGAAACACCACCATTTTTGAAACACCACCAAATTTCAATAACCTAACTCTGCTTTAGTAAATATGCTAAAGCAGTTTGAGATGCCAACTTATACCTTTAAACGTAAATGCAACATATGTGTCGCTATGGTATGACGAATATGATCTGCCCGATTTTTAAAATATCGTTCGCTTAAACCATCTCCAGACAGATCTTCAGCCACTTGATAGCCCATTTGATTTACAGCTTGGTGTAAAGCTCTAGGTCTAAATTGCCCTTTTAAGGGTTCTTTTAAAAACCGTGTGAATTGGGAAACGAACATACTTCCAAAACGTTCTACGCCAGATAATTCACGATAATCAATTGAATAATCCATAACCACCTCACTTTTTGCAGCAGCAATACTGCTAATACTTTTTAAGGTATGAAGTGTCGTTTGTGGCTCAAGATAATGGGTTGTACCTAACCAAGAAAAGAAGGCTGGTTGTTCTACTTGAAAATTGCTCTTTGCTAATGCTTCAGCAATCGACTCTTGTTCAAAATCAATTGCAACAAACTCAACATTGGTTGGAACCTGATCGAGCTGAGTCAACTTTTTTTGTTTCTCTGCTTGAGTGTCAGGGTGATCAACTTCAAAAATTTTTAAATGAGGATGTTTTTTTGCTTGTCTCAGTGTAAAAGAATCTAGCCCTGCCCCAACCAATACATATTGTTGGATACCAGCTTCGATAGCCTGCTGCAATAAATCCTCTGCATAACGTGATCGACCCACCACTTGACCCGTTAATAAACCAAGTGTTCGATTAAATATAGAGGAATTCATCACTTTTACGGTCAGAGGCGTTGTTAATAATTTTTTCCAGCCTTTGCTCGTTAATTCAAAGGCATAAGGATCAGAAAATACTGGATTTTCAGCATTTTGAAAGTGATTCGCGCGCAATGCTGCTGCTGCTTCCGCCGTTCGGCTAGATTGTCCTTCTTTCATATTTCTTTCCTAATTTATTTCTATCATGCAAAAAATAAGCAGTAAATTCTATCCTTAGATAAAATTTACTGCCCTTTTATCACTTATCTAATGATTAGTTTGTCTTTTCAGTTTGATAAGTTACTTGATAATCGTTCAAATCCATACGTTTTAAACGCTGTTTTAACTGCTTTAATGACCATGGCCAAGCTGCAAAGTTACGACCATTTGCATCTAAATAATAACTCTTACAGCCACCAGCATTGAATACTGTCGTCTTCAAATGTTGCTGTACCAAATCATTATGCTTCTTGATCACTTCTGGTTTGATATTTAGCTTGCTAATACCTTTTTCTTTGATCTTAAGCAAACCATCCACAATATAGTCCAATTGCGCTTCAGCTAAACCAATAAATGAGTCATAAACTAATACGTTCGGACCCAAAATTAAAAAGGCATTCGGTACATTTTCAATACTTGTACCTAAATATGCTTCTGGAGAACTACTTTTCCATAAATCATTCAGGCATTCACCTTTCTCATTTGAAACACGTTTACCAATAGGTGGATGTGAAACTTCAAAACCAGTACCCCAAATAATCACATCAACCTCTTGACGCTCACCATTTGCGGATACAACAGTGTTGCCTTCCACTTTGACCAAACCATGTGGAATCAGTTTAGTATTAGCTTGTTGTAATGCTGGATAATAGTTGTTAGCGAACAATAAACGCTTACAGCCAATCGTAAAGTTAGGAGTTACATTTTTACGTAACTCAGCATCTTCAATTTGGAAACGTAAAATCAGTTTCGCCAACTCACCCACAGGCTTTAATACCGCTGGATTACGTAAACCAAAATTAATCGCATTGAGTGATTGTGCTACCGTTTTACGCCAAGCTTTTTGGATAAACGGGAATTTTTCAATCAATGCTTTACTAACTTCACCTAAGTCAGTATCAGGTTTTGGTACAACCCAAGGTGCTGTACGTTGATATACATATAACTCTTTTGCTAAAGGCTGAATCTGGGGTACGAACTGAATCGCAGAAGCGCCTGTACCAATAACAGCAATACGCTTACCTGTAAGATCGTAATCATGATTCCATTTTGCTGAGTGGAACATTTCGCCTTTAAAAGTTTCTAAACCTTCAAGTTTTGGAATCTGAGCTTCAGTGATTGGACCCGTCGCAAAAATAACTGTTTTAGAGAGGAATTGACCTTTATTCGTATCAATCACCCATAAATTACGCTCTTTATCCCAAGCAGCATTTGTGAGTTCAGTACCGAATTCAATTTTTGAACTTACATTGAACTTTTCGCTAACTTCTTCTAAATAACTTAAGATCTCAGGCTGACGAGCAAATAAATGACTCCATTTAGCGCTTGGTGCAAATGAGTATGAATATAATGCTGATGGAACATCACAACCACAACCAGGATAAGTATTTTCACGCCATGTGCCGCCGACACGCGTCGCTTTTTCAATAATCTTGTAGTTGGTGTAACCCACTTGATCAAGACGGATTGCAGTTGCAATACCTGAAATACCAGCACCTACGATAAAAGTATCGTAAATGTGTGGAGGTAATGCTTTTTTGTCAGCAGAATTTAATTTTTTTGCTTGAGCGGTCATTTAAATATCCTTTCATCTATTGCGCTGAAATAAATGTATCTTCAATCTTATTTCAGTCATCAAAATCTTTTACCCGATTGGGTTTATTTCATCAAACGGTACGATGTGCCCAAAAATTTTGCATATAAATTTGGTGCAGTACGTTTCATCAACCAAAATAATTTGGCATCAATTTGTGGGATGGTATAAAGCTCACCTTTGTCTAAACGATCCAATGTCAACTTTGCGACTTTATCGCTGGTCGTAAATGCAAGATTAGTCAAGGCATAATCTAAAAGACCCTTATGTGGTACTTTGCCATTTTTGATGATATTGGTCGGAACCAACGTTGGGCAAAGTACATTGACCTTAATGTTCGACTTTCTAAGTTCTGCTGACAGAGTTTCAGATAATGCACGTACACCCGCTTTGGAAACGTTATAAACAGTCATCTCTGGTGCTGCGGTAAAGGATGCTGCTGAAGCAACATTAATGATTGCACCATGACCTAATTTTTTGAACTTCGGTACAAAAGCACGACAACCATAGATGACACCCCATAGGTTGATGTCCATACACCATTTCCAGTCTTCTGATGACATTTCATCGAACTTACCACCAAGACCAATACCTGCATTATTAATCACCAAAGTGACAGGGCTCTGCATCAATTGTTCAGCTTGCTCAGCCAATTGATTAACCTGTTCTTCTTTCGCAACATCACATTGCACGGCAAAGGCTTTTGCACCTAGCGCTTCAACTAAAGCTACTGTTTCTTTTGCCGCATCAAGATTGATGTCTGAACACACAATTGTGCCACCACGCTTTGCCAATTCAAGTGCAAAACTACGACCAATTCCACTTCCCGCACCAGTCACTACAGCAAATGCTTTTTGGCTCGGTTTGACTTTTTTACCAAATAATTTCATATTTGTTTTCCAGTAATTTCGTATTTACTTGGCCCAAGTTATGCGTGAGTTGCACGTACAGGTGGTACAAATTCTTTAAGGAAAAATGGTGACAATAATCCCGTTTCAGGATTAAGTAACCGCTCTTTGTAATACGCCATATACGCAGTAGTATCGTGGTCATTTGGATGAAAGCTAGGACGTAAGTATTCCAAGATATGCATAAAGCTACTACCAAACACGCCACGCTCACTACCAAACAATAATGCGGTACTTTCTAATACATCTTTCATATAGCGTGGATTGAACAAATTGCTTGGCTTACGTAAGAATGGCATCAAATAACCGCCAAGTGATACGCCACCTAAAATTGTCAAACTAGCTAAAAGAAAACCCGTAATTCTGAGCCAATAATCCCCCGATAATTCAAGGAATACGTCATAAGCAATATCTTTGTGCTCTGATTCTTCCAACATGTGCCACATCCACATAGCACGTTGTCTTTCATCCTGTGAGCCAAGTAAATAGTCTTCATGCTGCATCATAAATTCAGCAAGCACTGCCGTGTAATGTTCAATTCCTGCCATCAATGACAGTTGTAATGACTGTGGTAATTTGTAAATACCATAATCAAAAACTTTTGCGGCAATTGCACGTAGCAGCTCAACGGGATAACCATTCTCTTTCAAAACTTCATCATTGAACTGATTATGAATTTTTGAATGAATCGCTTCCTGCCCAATCAAAGAAGTAAGTCTTTGCTTCAAAATTGGATCATGAATAAAGTCACGGTGATGACGCGCTGTTTCAATTACAACATCTTCACCAAAAGTTAGAAAAATTGATAAAGCATGAAAATAAGATGTAGCCAATTCTTTATTTAAGAAAAATTTTTCATCTAACTCATTTGGGTTAAATTTAAAATCAAAATGGCGAATGGGAATCGGTGATTTATTCGCAAAGTTCTGAATAATTCCCTGATATTTAGTACTTAGTTTGTCTGAAAAGACACTTCGAATAACTTGAGCGACCATAACGTGATCCCCATAACGAGAGTAAATAAAAATCAAAGAGTTACATAGCAATTAAAACGGTAAAGTTGTCTATAAAATTATTTCTGCAACATTTAACACTTCAATTGTTAAACACTTAAGTTCAATGAAAACTCTTTTTTTATCTCAGAAAATTTTTAAATTGATATTTCCTGAAAAACTTGCTTGCATAGTGCACGAGCAAAATATGGGCAACAAGAACCAAATCGCTCATAAGAATCTGAGCTTTTTTGCCAACTCATATCATCACTATTGTGCTGTGCACCAGTCAGTTATCCAACAAAATTAAGCAGCTTGAACTTTAGGTGTAAATTCCTTAACAAAGAAAGGATGTAATGCACCACCTTCAGACAATAATTTCTTTTCGTAATATTCAAAATACGCAGATGCATCATGGTCATTAGGATGAAAATCAGTACGTAGATAATCAAAAATACGGCTTTGAGTGCTACCAAAAACGCCATCTTTAGGACTAAAAACGAGTTTGACTCCACGCTTTGCATCTTTCCAGAATTTTGCAGTCAACATTTCTTGAGGCTTACGTAAAACAGGAACGAATGTTGTCGCAAATGGAATTAAGCCAAGAATGGTAAAATACGCGAGGAAGAAGCCAGAAATCCGAAGTGCATAATTACCATTTAATGTTTGATAAACATCATAAGCGACATCTTTATGCTCAGACTCCTCTAACATATGCCACATCCAAAGCGCACGTGTTTTAGCGTCATCAGAGAAATAGAAGTTTTGCTCATGTGCCATCATGTATTCAGCTAATACAGCCGTAAAATGCTCAATCCCTGCCATTAAAGAAAGTTTTAATGGTTGTGGAAATTTTAAGAAGATATGATCAAAAAATTGCTCGCCCAAGAAACGATACAGTCTCACTGGATAGCCAAGCTCAACAATTGCATCATTAAACTCATTATGAAGTTTTGAGTGAATCGCTTCCTGACCAATCAATGACGTCACACGCTGCCTTAAAATAGGATCTTTTAATAAATCACGATGGTGACGTGCAGTTTCAATCACTAAGTCTTCACCATAGGTCAAAAATACAGATAGCGTAGCAAAGAAAATAGTCGCGAATTGATTGTTCATATAAAATGATAAATCGACCTGTTTGCCTTCAAAGCCAATTGCCAAATGTCGAATGGGAATACTTTTTTTACTTGCAAAATCAATTTGCTCAGTTATCGGGTTAGATTTAAATAAACTTAAACCTTTCATTAATGTGTTGCTAATCATGGCTACACCTACCTACTTTACTTGAGCGTCACTTGCCCTTTACATTCTTTGAATCAGGTTCATCTCTTTTCGTATAGCTACATATTCTTTGAGTTACGAAAAAACATTCGGGAGATTTTTGTGAACCTAATTTCCTACTAGAAACAATGTAAACCGATCTTATGTTCGGATTCAATTCGGGTAAAACAATCAATTTAATGAAGTAATGATCAACATAAAAAGTTAGAAATTTTTATTTAAAATTAAAAATTCAAATGGGAAAAATTAAAAATAATATAATATATATCAATTATTTATTTGATTTAAAAAACTTTAAGTCATCTATATTTTTTATTAATATAAAAGAAATTATTATTTTTATTACATTGCATAACTTGATATTCAAAAGTATGTAATTTTATTTGTTCGGATTATGTAGGCTGATCTTTTACTTCCATGTAGAGCATGCTAATCTGACATCATGTTCGGATTTATATAACAATATTTATGGCTACTCGAAAACCACGTCAAACTCGATCAAAAGTAACAGTAGATACGATTATTGAAGCAGGCTTTATCGCTGTTGCAACAAATGGTACGAGTGGAACCACAACACGTCACATCGCCGATATTGCAGGCGTCAGCGTCGGCTCTTTATACGAATATTTTAAAAATAAAGAAGAAATCTACGATGCAATGGCAAAATCATTTGTCAAAGAAGTTCTAGACATGGTTAAAGAACTGACACCTATTATTGTCGAAATGGAGTTAGAACCATTATTTGAAATGATTTTCTATACTTTCCGTGACTTACTTACCCGTGATAATGATCGTTATCTCATCTGTCTACGATATGCAACTGAACTTAAATATGAACGCTATATTGGACAAATTGAAATGGCATTGATGGAAGTTCTGATGAAATACATGATGCGCCACCCTAAATATTTGAAAGTGAGCAATTTGAGTGTTACAGCCTATATCAGTATCAATAGTAGTATTTTTAATGTGGCACGACATCTCATTTTGCCTAATCCACAAATTAGTTTCGATGAAATGGTCAAAGGCTTAAGCACCATGATTATTAGCTATATTGATGCAGAGTTAGCTAAAGCTGAACGTTAAAAAGAGAGCTTTAAAGCTCTCTTTTTAACGTACTTTCATTGTTCAATAGAGAGTTATTTTTCTACTTGAATATCCTGACGTTGCTTGAAAGTTGATACCTCTTTACCTTCTGGATCAACATAGACTAATTCGACTCTACGACTTAATGCATGACCAAACTTCTGATTTTCATCGTTAATTGTTTGTTTTTTGCCTTTTGCCTCAGCAGCAACTCGATCTAAATGAATCCCTTGTTGTTGAAGGTATGCAAGTACACTCTGTGCTCGTCTCATGGAAAGTTTCAAATTATATTGTTCGCTTGCACGAGCATCAGTAAAACCGTACAGAGTCAAGGTGTAGGTTGGATTGTCTTTTAGGAACATTACAACTTGATTCAATACTTCAATCGATTCTTTTGACAAGTTTGATTGATCTAAGGCGAAGTGAACTACATTTGGTACATTTGATGGAACTTTAGCTACTGGTGGTTCAGCGATAACTTTCTGTTCAGGCGACCAAATTGGCCACTTGCCTTTCACTCCATGACAACCTTTAGCATCACCATTCAATTCTTGTAAAGATGGATAATTAATTTTAGGTAATTCTAATACTGTTGCAGACTTACACGCCGATGCTTTGAGATTTGATTGATCAATTAAACTTTGAGCGGATAGAAACAGTTCTCTTGAGTGTCTCCATCCAAGTTCACAATGTTCTGCTGCTGCCCAAACCAACATCACTTCTGCTTGAGCAATCTCAGCCTGAGCACATGAAAAACCTTCAGTTTGCTTTAATAATTCAGCATTTGCCCAAAGGTCTCTGCGCATGACACTTGAATCAGAAAGAATAGCTGTTGTCAGCGTAAATTTTTCAATTTGTCCTTGTTCTAAAGCATCAATAATATATTTTGCTTGTTGAAGTGCTTCAGTTCTCGCAGAACTTAGACTCTTTTCACTTCCTTCGTGGGCAGCGTAACTTAACCATGTTAAGGCTTTTATCGCTTGATAATATGCAATATTTTCAGATGGTTTTAAATAAGGTATCAGACGTGTTTGTAATGCCGCAACTTGCTTATCTTTAGGATTATAAGGTTTCTGTTGATTGACATCTTGTACCAAAGAACTGGTTTGCTCCCCAACAATAAGTTGCTCAGATGCAGACTCAGCAAATATACAAGTACTTACTGCAAGTAAACCAACAGAAGCCCCGATATAAAAATAAGAACACATTTTATATAAATTATTGTGAAGATATTTCATGTTTATGGTTCTCTCGAAGCATTTATTCCAGCGTTATTAACAGCAAATAGATTCTCATCGAACTTGAATCTAAAACGAATATAAGCACCCTGAATTGTAGTATCACTATCTACCAGATCATCATCTTTATAACCTGAGAAGTTATAGCCACCTGACAACCATAAATTTGCTGCAACGAGATACCCAACCTCACCACCCAGGAGAATTCGACGCCCTGAACTCATATCAGACCATAATACACCTGTGTGTACTCCTGCATCCCATCTTTCATTGATGTCATATATAGCTCTTGCACTGAACATGTGTGTCATACCTGTAGACTCTAAACCAGAGAATGTAGCCTGCACATTTTTCACCGCATATTGACCCGACAAGGTAAAATCACGTGTTGGATGATAATTTAAATGGTTCGAGAAAATATAAACATGTTTAAGATACGGATTATTTAAATCAGTTTTATTATCATCATAACGATATTCAACTTTAGCTAGTGCATCAAAACGATTGTGTTCTGTATCACGATAAGCCAATCCTAATTGGAAGCGATCCACTAAACGATCACCGCTACTATCATTTTTGCTATCTGTTAGGCTAACAACATTTTTTGCCAATAATGTCACATCATCCGAATATTTATAAGCAACGCCTAAATTGTTCAATATCGTATCTGATTGATCTGTCCAACGTGCTTCAATGCGCGCAACAGCTTTCCAGTTAGGGTTCTTTAAATATTCAATACCTAAAGATGCTGCTGTGCTATCAGAATTTGAGTTATTGGCATTTGATAATGATTTAGTTTGCTCAAAACTCGTATTGGCATAAAAACCTTTTTCAATTTCCCAACGATTACGTAAACCAATTGCTGCCTCAGCCTCTCTCGCACTAATACCATCCCGAACACGATATTCACTGAAGGCTGTTCCATTATTGTTATATTTACTATCAAGACCGAATACCGTTACATTGCGGCGTTGATTACTATTCAGATCATAAAGACCACCAATGCTTGAAACCAATTCGTGACGAGCATAAGCACGGAGTTTGGAATTAATTTGATAATTTGCACCCAACGCGAAAATACGACGATCCGCTTCAGAAATATCTTGCTCATATTCAGCAAAGACATTCGAACCTTGCCAAGGTAGTTGACTGATTAATTTAGAGCGAACTGTGACACCATGATATGGTGCAACTTGTGTTGTATTTAGCGTTGCTGGATTAGATGACTCATCATAATATTTTAAACCAAGTTCTACAGCTAAAATACGGTTAATTGCCCGTTCAATACTTGCTGATACACCTTGATTTACGCCATTTAACTGATCTTCTGTGCGAATCGCTTCAAGCTTAGCTAAGCCGATTTTATTTAATTGTACACGTCCCTTAATGCCGCTTTCTTTACGACCAGCAGTAATAGGTGCAGCTGTATTATAAAATTCTCTATCAGCTTGGTTATGATAAACTTTCATTTCCAAGTCTTTATAAGAATAGTTTAATTCAACTCGTGCAGCATCACCCGATAACTTACCAGTTGCATCTGGTTTCACATTACCTGACGTCGATGAATTTAAGTCATTATTAATATTCTCTGAACGAGCAAACTCAGCAATGAATTTACCTTTATCATTGGCAAATTTAACGACAGTATTCACACTTGCTAACTGATCTTGAGTTAGTGGGTTATTACTCTTCACATAAGAACCACCTACTTTAACTTTATCGGTGGCTTTTAAAGAACCAGACACACCACCAACCGTATATTCTTCACCACCTTGATCAGATTCAACTGTAATTCGTAAATATACTGGGTTTAGGTCAGCATCAACACTTGGAACTGGATCTTTCAAATAAATACTATTACTGAAAGTATCAATCTCATAATCAGTAAAACGAGTCAAACTTGTACGTGCAATAATTAAACCCGAATTATTACGGTCACGCGTAATAACCTCTACTTTTTCACTGTTTTCACGCACGTCTTGCGCATTAACACCATTACCTAAACTATAAGGACCTGAAATACCCATAGCACGTTGTTCATTCACAACTTGTTGTGTATTTGTCTGTGCAGCAAACGCAGTAACTTTATATTTATCAGCTTCTACTGTACTACGAATACCTGTCAATGAACGATTGTATTGACCTAAAGATAAGCCCTCATCATTTTCAGTACGTGTTACGTAGTCACCATACATTGCATATGAACGTCCTTTATCGACACGAACATACAATTTACTAGTAGATTGAGCATCAAAACCTTTAGCAGCAGAGTCACCATAAACTGGGTAATATTCATCAGGACGAATATCACGGAATAATCTTTGGTTTTTATCTTTATCTGAATCATATGCAAGTGTAAGCAGGTATTCACCTTTTACCTTACCTTTCAAAAATAATGCAGCTCGCCCCGTTAAATTGCGCTTTCCATCTTTTGAAGCTGAAATCTCATTTAATTCTTCTTCAAAACCATCATTTGAATTAATACCACTCAGTTCTTTAGGGTCAAACTTTTTGAAATTAAAAGAACCTTCAAGTATACCTACAGCGATAATCGGTCTTAAATCAGGTAAGAAACGAACAGGTGTGCTTGAGTGGAAGATACCACTTTCAACCGATAATGTTCCTTCACCAGCTTCAATTGGCGCTTGAATTGGAACAAGTAAAGTTCCACCTTCAACGAATACTTGAATACCTGGCTGTTTTGGATCTAAGTCTACTAAGTCAATCTTACCGATTGAACTATCTAAGGTGATAGGTGTACGGTTCGAGACAAGCGTACCATGTCGATCGACAATTTTTAAATTAACATTAAAACGATCGCGTCCATTTGCCTGTGGAATCGTTTTACTCGGCTCAAGTTGCAACTTGTCTAACTGATCAGGTGCAATAACATTAATACGTTTAATGTCTCGAGTATTGCCCATCATATCTACTTGACGTACTTCGATGGTGTTCTGCCCCGTACTTAAATCAACACCAATAAAGTCTAAACCTGAAACCTGCATGTTCGGCAATACAGCACGTTTACCAATCCGCTTTTCAGGAACACGAGTTCCATTTACCCAGAGTTCAAGCTGAGTGCCTGCTGCACCTTTAACTTGAATCGAGGTCTGAGGATAAGGCAATACTTGCCCATCTTTAAGATTTAAAATTTCTAGTTGATTATTCACAGCTGTTTCTAAAGCTGCTTCAAGATTAATCATTTTGGCAGAATTAACAGTATCTACAGACTCTTCATTTGGCAGAGCAAGAGTTGAAGAACTTGGTAAAGCGCTAGATGCTTGAACACCAGACTTTTCGGGTTCAAATTGTATTTGCTTGATTTCTTTAATTTGTTCTTTTGAAAAATCAAGATTACAATTCGCCTGAACTCCAACGGCTGAAATACAGCCACTCGATGGCTGTCCACGAACATCCGTGACTTTGGAAAAAATTGGATCAGCCGTTAAATCAGAACGTAATATTTGCTCTAAATTTGTATTATCTTGTTCAATACGCTTTTTACGCTCTAGCACACGTTCAATTAAAGATTCTGAACATTGACCAACACCTTCAGCTATCGCAAAATCGGCACGATGCAATTCACCACGTTTTAAATCGACAAAACGGCTATTTGGATCACCTGCTTGACGATTATTTATTAATACTAATTCAGAACCAATCGGTAGACTTGTACGATCGACTTTTAAAACATGTGTTTTTGCACTAATTCCATAGAAATCATACTTACCTTCACTATCCGTAATAACATAACTACCATCTTCAAGGTAGATACGAACACCAGGAACACCTATTTCACCAGCATCTTGGATGCCATTCCGATTACAGTCGGTGAAGATTTTACCTACGATAAAACCCTCAGACATCATCATACCAGGCGTAACTTCTACTTTTGCTGATGCTTCATTCGACTCAACACCATTTTTATCTTTAGCGCGTACACGGTTGATACCATCACCATTCAGTGCATTTGGTCCAATATAAACACGATAATTTACTTTAAGTTCTGTACTTGGAGTGAGTGTACCTAATCCTAATGTTAAATAAGGTCCCTTACCACCTAATGGATCTTCTACCTTTTTACCATCAACACGCATTGAGCCTTGAACATAAATAAAGCCTCGAGGAAGTTTATCTGTAATCGAAACATTTGATAAATCTACAGTTCCACGATTTGCAACCTTGACAGTATATTCTTCGAAATCGCCAATCTCTGCAGTTTTATTCGAGGCAACTTTCGTTACAAATAAGGTAGAACTACTAGGTGGAAGCACAGGGTCAATTGGAATATCGATATTGAGTGCAGGGTCACCATTATTTAATGTGAATTGCCCTGCATAAGACCACTTTAAATCAACCGCTTTATCTGCTGGAAAATTTGAATATACCTTGCGATCACTAATAAAAGTATAACGTTTTTCACCTGGAATAGTGTTTGTATCTACAATAAAACTGTATGTACCTGCTTTTACTAATGGGTAGATAAATTCACCAGCACTATTCGTAACTTGTTTTGCAGGTATAGAAACTAAATTACCTGTTTGAGGATCAATTATAAATGCTACATTATCAGCAATTGGTTGGCCATTTTGATCCAATAAAGTAACTGTAGCACCGGCTACAGGTAAACCCGTTTTAGCATCAAATACTGTACCATAAGGATCCATTAACACACTTGTATTAATGTCGGTAATCGTTCCAGTCGATTGACCTTGAGCATCCAAACAATCCGTTAAACTGATATCAACTTTATCACGTTTAAGCGTTTGCAAAACTACATCATATTGAATGCCTTTATCTGAAAGAGTTGTTGGTAATGTATAGCGAAATACACCAGTATTTGGGCCAGTTTCAATACCAATAACTTCTTCTAAATCATCTGTTTTTGTAGATTTAATTCGAATTTTCACACGATCAGGAGTGTAACGATCCGCATTACAACTTGCATTCTTAGCTTCTATATTCAGTGGCTTATTTACACTACCAGTTGCCAAAATACTCTTAAAATCACTTGAATTATTTGTAATATCTGCTGAGCCGCTAACTAAAGTAGATGCAACGTTTGATAACACATCTTTCTGAGTATCAGTGACAGCATACGAAACTTTATAAGTATTTTTTACTGTGGTTTTTGCAATATTGCGGTTCATACTAACAACAAGATTAACTTGCTCAGATGTATTTGCAGCAATTTGTGGAAAACCGACAACAAGCTGATTGATCTGTGTAATGTCACTAGGAGCAATAGTGCTATAACTATTATTTGCAAGCTTGTATAAAATTTTGGCTTGAGTATTCTTTACTAAAGCAGATTTAAATGTTGTATTTGGCGGCAAATCATCAACCAACAAAACCATTTTTTGTATTTGACCATCCACCATGACATCGGTTGGTCTGGCTGTCTTCTTACCTTCATTGCTAATGTTGAGCGTGTAATTTAAGTCATAATTTGCACTTGCAGAAGGCTCAAAAGTTTTTTGTTGCACGTCTTTAGTTGCAACTAATTTTGCACCATAGCTAATTGCACTATCTGTAGCGGTTGCAATTGCTGTTGTATCTTCAACAACTGTTGCTTTAATTGGTAAATTAAATTGCTGACCTTCTGTTAAATTTGAACTTGTGGTAGCAACAACCCACAAATTGACACTTTGACCAATTTGTAGAGCCACATTAGTTGTTAATTGTTGATCATTCGTATCAAATTGACCATCTTTGTTGCTATCTATGTAAATTTTAATATTATTTAATTCATTAATTGTTAATGCTTCTAGCTGAACATTAACAGGTGCATTACTATTATTCGATAAAGTATTCGCCCATATTACTCGCACACTAGGTTCAACATCGAGTACTGGTGGGGTAGTTAAAGTAATAGCATACAATGCTGAAACATTAACTTCGACTGTGTTAGAAACTGATTGTTGTTCTTTACCATTTGCTGGTATAAAAGTTGCGTAAGCAACGTTTGTGATTTTACTACCAACTTTAGGAATATTCGACGCGTGGCCATACTGCGCAGACAGAATAGATATTGTCAACGTTGATAACATGAAAGATATGTTTCGACTTACACGATTTTGCTTCTGTTGTAGCGCCACGGTACTCTACCCTTCAACTAAATAGTCTAAATAAAAAAACTTTAAAATTATTGTTGTGGACACCTGCTTTGCGCAAATGCCCACATATTTAATCAATTCATTTTGAGCAATCGAAATTGCTTAATGAATATTAATTATTTACTTTGATTACAAACTCTAATACCGCACTTGTATTAGGTACAAGAGGTGTTTTCTCAGCAGCGATAGTACCTGTTGAACCATCAGTTAATGCAGCAGTTGAAGTACTCAATGTCGCATTTGTAGCTACTGGAGATGCACTTGCAATCACTTTCAAGGTTGTATATGCAGGCGTAGCATCGCTAATTACAACATTAGTTACGTCAGCATTACCTTCATTCGTTGCAGTAATTCTATACTTCACACATTCGCCTGGTTTAGCAGAAACTGTATTTTGAGTATAAGTACCAGCAACACCTGTTGAACAGTTTGCTAAAGATTGCTCTTTCACTAAACGTACTTGACCACTTGTAACAGTCGTTAAGTCAGTATTCACTAGATCAGCAACAGACTGATTACCAACATCAGTTGGTTTGATCGTCAATACAACTGCACTTGGTGTTCCAGCAGTTGCATTTGTTGGAGCTTGTACTTTGATGAGTAAGTTAACAGATGCGCCACGAGCAATGCTTCCAGTTTTCGCAGAAAGATCATTACCTGTAACTAATTCATTTGCATCAGCCACGCCATCATTGTTTATGTCAACAAATAAGCTTGTTACCCAACCATTTGCAGCTTGGTCATTCGTAAGTGTAAACGGTAAGCTACCCGCTGTAGCACCTTCAACAATGTTACCGTTGTTGGTTAGGGTATGTTTGTAAACAACCGTACCACCTGGTGCAACTTGTCCAGTACGGTCATTTTGCAAGCTAAGGATACGATTAGTTTCAACTGTTACACGATCAGACATTACATCTGTTAAGCCAGTAGCTGGAGAAGAAACTGTAAAGATAACTTCTTGGTTACCTGCTGGAGCATTTGCTGGAGGCGTTACAACTGCAACAAGTTTAACACTACCACCACTTGGTATATTACCTGTATTCGTGATTGGAGCACCTGTTGGATTACCTGCACCATCAGCTAAGTAATATTGAACCGTCCAACCTGTTGGTAATGTAGGTGATATAGATAAATTATAGTTATCTCCAGTTGCACCATTATTATCAATAGTTAATGGGAAGTTAGTTGCTTGACCAGGTTTAGTTGATTTAGTATCAATAAATTGACCAGTATCTTTACCTGACGCGCCAACAACAGTACCAGTACTATTTGTTGCATCACCATTGTGTAAGTCAACTGTAGATGCAACAACTTTATCAATGACTAAAGTAATTGTATCTGTACCAGTAGAATTAGTAACAGGTGTTGAAGTTAAGATCGTGCTGATTGGCGTCGTAGAAGAATAACCAGAAGGCAGAGTTACTTTAGCAACAACTTGGTATGTAGCGCCACTTGCGATTGGACCAGTGTCTGCAACACCATCACCATTCGTATCAGTTAATGGCGTTACACCATCAGATTTGAATAATTCAACAATACTACCAGCTGGTAAAGAGTTTTTATTTACAGTGATGTTGAATGCTTCTGTAACGTTACCAGTGTTATGTATAACGATTGGCTCACCACCACCCGCAGTAACACCAAAGGTAACTGGAGTACCTTGAGTTGTTGACTTAGTAATTACGTCATCAGCTGGAGCCGTAGAAGTTTGTCCATCAGCAAAGGCATCAGTTGTACTGTCGTTAATTGTACCTTTTTTAACACCTAACACTGTTACATCGTTCGGGTTAGATGGCGTTTTGCCTTCTGTACCCGGACCATCTGGATCCACTTCAGCGATGTTTGTAATGACACCAGCTGGAGTATTTTGGTTTACCCGAACTTTGAATTTCAATACACCGCTACTGTTTGCAGCAACTGTAGGAATAACTAATGTAGCAGTTCCTGAAGTGAAGTTATATCCATCAGTATCAGCTGCATCACTTACAGCAGTACCATTTACAGTAGCAGAACCAACAACATAGGTTAAACCAGCTGGAAGTACGTCTGTAATTGTAACGTTAGTTGCAGTCGTGTTACCAGTGTTCTGATAAGCTAAAGCATATTCAACTTCACGTGCCGCAGGGTTTGATAAAGTTGCATCTACATTACTAACACTTGCAGATTTTAATAAACTAATTACAGCGCCATTGGTAATTCGAACAGTATCAACATTTTTAGCAGTTACACTTGTATCAAAACCACTGATTGCTGAAACCGTTAACTTACCAAGATCACCAGCAGTAACGTTGTTGCTTGCTGTTGTTGCTTGTACGATTAAGTTAACAGATTCGCCTGCTGCTAAAGTTATGCTTGTTACAGGAGTTTGGCTATCTGGAACACCATCTTTGTTGGCATCAAGATAAACATTTAAACCACTGAAATCGAAATTATCAGTTGTGTTATCACGTGTATCATTATTGGCAACAGCTACGTTAAAGGTATCGCTACCATTACCTGTATTTGTTAATGTGTGAGATAAAGATACTTGACCATTCGCATTAGCAGTTTTAGTTTGATCAGCGATCAACGTGAAACTTGCTACTTGCAATACAGTCGTAGTAACTACGTTTGATGTCACAGTTTTATTAGAACCGTTGCTATCTGTATAGCTTGCAGATGCAATGTTACTAATATTCGTGCCCGCACTAGGAGCTGCTGCGTGTGCTGAAGGAAGGAAAGCTGCACCACCTGCAACAAATGCAATCGAAGCTGCTAATTGCGTTAGTTTTAAACGTTGAGTTTGATTTGACATTCGGAACTTACCCCTGTTGATTATTCAATGTCAGTTTGCTTAATTTTTGGTTTTGTCACTGTTAATGCGCGTTTGTGCTGATACGGTTACAGATTTCCCAGCAGGAAGTTCTGCGATCGTCCAACGTAATGCACGATAATCTTTCAGTGAAACATTCACCATTTGATTACCCTCTTTGCGTTTTAAAGGCATCGGGGCAAAAGTTTTACCATCTGTACTTGCTTGCGCGTTTTCTGGCTCAGATTTCGCCAAAAATAAAGTTTCAACTGGTATTGGTAACGTAGCAGCTAAGTTTTTAATTTTTCCAGATGTATTATTTGTATACGTTGCACGATACTCAATTACATCGTTTGGCTTTACTTTATTCACTAACTTAGCTACTGGCTTCCCATCAGTGCTTACACTAATGAGATAGGTTTTTAATTCTACAGATACAGGATCTTTTGCAACTTTAGTTTCAGCAGAAACGCCAACCGCCAAAATCAAACTAGCTGCACCAAGTAAACCTTTTTTCCAATTATCTTTTAAATGCATTTGATCTATTCCAAACCGAGTTACATAGACTTATATTTAGTTTAATCTAACAACTAAATTACTTCTCTTCGATGTAAAACACAACAACTTTATGTGTTTTTGTTGCTGAAAATCACATTTTTTGTAAAATTCACCTATCAATTCAAATAATAGCAACTTCCATACCAACTTCTTGTACAAAGCATGCCAAATCAATAATATTTTCGGCATACTTTATCTATAATTTACTTTTGCGACACACAGAACCTTAGAGTGCCTGAAGCTGAAGGATTTAATAACCCAGTCAAGCTCCATTCAAGATAATCACCAGAACGGCTTGTATTACAAGTATTTCCACTTGGTGTAAGTCTACAACTCATACTGCCAAAATTAGTACCAATTGGTAAACTATCTTTCACTTTTACGTTCTGTAATTTCTTGGTACTGTTATTTTTATAGGTGATTTCATACTCTAAATTATCTTGCTTAGCAGCCTGATTAGTCGTTACAAATGCGTTTGTATCGGAAGATGTTGAAGGACAACTTGCAACTGCACGAACTTTTTTTGTCAGTGTTAAACCAGCACTACCAATAAGTGTCACATCCTGACGTTTAAGCGTTTGCCCTAAAATCGTTTGTGACGGATTTGTCAGAGCAAATTGGTAACTTGCTTGAAGAGTTCCAATATGTTGTGCACCAGCAGTAACATTAGTTGGTACATGAACTCGCTGTACTAAACAAATATCAACACTTGGCTGTAGTAGAACAGTACTTGCAGCAGTTGGGTTAAATACAATTTCACCCATATCTACCTGACCATTACAGTTCGTATCTCGATAAACCAATGCCTGCCAAGGTTGATCAGCACTAGCATTTGGTTGTTGAGTCTGAGTCTGTAATAACTGAGTGAGTTGAACTGGGATTTGTGTGCTTAAACGGTGAGGATAGTCAGTGACATCTCCAGCAATAGCTGTATGCTGTCCATCTTCATTCAACACAACATTAACAATCACATCACCAAAATTATTTGCTGTATAGCTTGTCGCACTTGTCTTGGTTAAAGCAATAGTATCTGTTGAACGAGTGTAGCCCGTTGTGCCACTGACAGAAATATATTCAGGTAAATTCTGCTGAACAATACAAAATGATGATGGTAATAAGCTTTGTTCAATTGAGAAAGCATAATCACCATTTGCTCTTGTCACTGTTGAAGCTAATTGTGTAGTACTACAGTTATTCAAACGAATTGTACTATTTGCAATCCCAACTTCACCTGCATCCTGTATGCCATTATATGCTTTACTCACATCTAGCGTTGTTCCACTATTATCAACAAATACTCGTCCAGTAATATCAACGTAAACAAGCTTAGTATTTGTAAAAGTACAGGTAATATTGGCACCTTCTTTTATGCGAACAGCGGGAATCGTCACAATATTATTTACAAGCGTCCAAAAAGTACCTGTATTCCCTGTTACACCGCTATTTGCATCTACACAGCTAACACCTGATAAAACATATCCTGCTAAAGCACTTTCTGTAAAAGAAACATCTGTATTCAATGTTTGCGCCCAAAGCTGTTGTGCAGAGGTTGCTGTGGTTCCTGCTGTGACTGTAGTTACAGAATCCGTGGTAACTGCTGTTGTACTATTTACAAGATTGCTAAGATTAATATAGTTAAACGTACCCGTCCCATTCACAGAGTTTTTAGCAATTTTAATTTTTGCACCATCTATAATGTTAATACTGACAGGAACACCTGTACCTGTGACTGTGTCATAGTTTGCAGTCGAACAATTCCCACTTAAAGACAAACCAATTGGTCCATAACCACCTGCGGAGTTTTCTGCATCCGACCCTGATAAATTGTAGGTATTACGATTGACGATACGATAGCTAATGCGATGATAACCAGCACTGAAGGCGGAAGCTGTGGTAACAGTTACACCACCTGCTGCCCATCCGTTTGTGCTCGCCACGACATTACCATCCACCATAATATATGCGCCATCATCCACGCCAACACTCGTATTTCCAGTACAAACTGTTAATGTTTGCGAACTCGGAATATAAATCCCTGTGGTAAATTCCCAAGCACGGCGGTTATCAGCAGTCTGCATTGTAGGGAGTGATACCGTTCTTTCAGCAGCTGCCCCCATATTGCCAATAATGCGTTGGATCATGGGTGCAGCGGTGCTGCTGGATGCCAAATAAACTGAGTCGCCGAGTGCTGGCCCACCATAGGAAAGATAAGCACCCGTCGGGCTAGCTTGGCTTGGAGGCCAAGCTGCTGCAAGTGAACTTCCCTGATTTACATTACTGCCTACAGGCGTACTTCCACCTGTACCTGTATATCCCACCCAAAAGGCACCATTGGTTCTTGACTCATTTTGCTGGTTGCTACCCCAAACTTTATACAGTGTTTCGCCTGTGCCGCTACCCGGGTTAAACTCATCACTCGAAACTTTAACGGTCGCTTGCTGAGCAGTACCCAAAGAGGAAGCCGCTGTTGTGCTGTAACTCACAGATAATTGTTTTATAGCTCCATTCGCCACGCTCCCTAAAGGGCATGTCCAGTTGCTACCACTTTGGGCACATACCCCCCCACCAACAACACTTACACCCGTTACTGTCACACCAGTTTGCGGTGCGGCAATATAGGTTGCGATGGCATTGGTTGCATCGTTCGACCCTTCATTTTTAATATTGATGGTTTGTGTACCAACTCGTCCTCGTACAATCGTGGGTAAATCAGGAGTAATTGTAAAACGAGCTTCCTTAACCGCTGGATCAGGTGTCGGGGCTACAATGATCGCATTGACTGAACTACTAACAGGCGTATTCGATGAGGTTGACTCTATTGTTGCTGTATTGGTTAACGTACCTGCCGCGGTTGCTGTACCTTGAATCGTGATTATACAGGTTGCAGTTGTTGCTCCCGTAAATAACCCTGAAATTTTCCAGCCTGCGGTATTATTACCTGTTAAAGTTGGAGTACATGCTGTAGTTGGGTTGGCACCAGTAGGTGTTGTGGGTGTTGTTGAAACAACGGAAACATTTTTTAAACTTATAGGTAATGTATCATCAAAAGGCAGATTAACGACTGTACCGCCCAATGTCGCACCCGTTGGCGTATTATTGGTAATTTCCAGTTGATATTGCATCAATGAATTAACAGGTACATTATTTAATTGTGTTTGTACAAAATTTCCTGTGTTGCCTACACGTTGACTCTTGACAAGGGCAATTGCACTATCAGCATCCATACTAGAAACACCAAAGAAGAAAGCATCGGATGAAGTAGCCCCCCATGTAGCAGCCCTACCATCACCACGAACATATACATCAAATGTTAACTGCGTAATCCCCTTACCCTTAACATAAACACTTCCACTCGCACCACCATTTCCACTGGCTGCTCTAATTGTAGTGGCATTATTTACAATATTATTTCCACTAACGGTTAACTCTTGACTTCCCGCTAAACGACTCATTACCACAGGAACATTACTACCCGTTAGCGTAAATTCAGCACTAAAACCTAAACCTGTTGTGGATTCTCCACCAAGTGCACTTGCTTGTAATATAGGGTTAGTAACTGCACGGTTAAAGCTTATGACAACTGTCCCCATTTTCACTCTAGAATTAGTTGGGTTAGATGTGCTATTTACCCCTCTTAATGTAAGCTCCATAGCTACACCATGGTTAATACTTGCACTGATCCCACCATTTGTACTTAAACAAGCGGCACCATTAATACAGCCTGTTGGCGCATTCTGTAAAGATGCAGCAAACATATTGTCAGTAGGACTACCAAAACCATTCATAGGACGCAATACATTTGCAGGTATTACGACACTATTAGCATCCATATCTCCGCCAATAAAAAAATTAGGCTTATTAAACTGATTATTATTTGGAGAATAAGGAGTTGCATTAAAAACAGAATTCGTAATCGCATAACTAACGGTTGTTGTTGGTGCGTATGTCTCATTATTATTATCAGATGGGTTATTTCTATTTAGCAAAAAAGTGTGTGCTGTAGTATTAGCTGTTGGTCCTTGTTGCCCTGTACCAGAGGTTGAATAAATCTCAAGAGTTGGTGGAGCAGCCAATACAGCTTGACTACACATCAAACAAGTTAAGATAAACAAAACCAAAGTATATATATAACTAACTTTATGATTCATCATGCTGTAATTAGAGATATTCTTTTTCATTTTTTGCTTACTGACCCACATAGCGCACCCCGAAATTAAATTCATAACTTTGGTTTGCAGCTACACTATTTAATGTTCCTGAAACCGCACCAGCATTACCAACTGTAGGAGCCGTCATACCACTACACGATGTGCAGATAGGTGATTGAGATAAAACTGTATATGCAGGCGTCATATCTCTAAAGGTAAATGCACTACTCATAGCAGTAGCACTTGTATTGGTTAAGATTACCTTGTACAAAACACACTGACCTTGGCCATTTGCTTGTTTACCGATATTTAGACTATTTGTTGTATATGACTCATCAGCTGTGCCATTACAATCAAAATCACGTGCTTGCAACTTACTCAGCTTCAATTGTGTCTGATTCACTGTGGTTACATCGGTAATTGATGCCACAACTTGACCATTAGCATTATTCGTTAAATTAATCGTGGTGGTATTCGCTTGGGCAATATTATTTGCTACAAGATTTTTAACCTGAAGCAATAATTTGACTTGAGTATGTGCTGCTAATTTTCCACCTGGCAAGTCAGCTAAACTTCTCATCACCAAATCCCCAGCATCAAAAACACCATTTCCATTTACGTCATAGAAAAGAGTGCTGTTAAACTCAACCTGATCGTTATTCGAGAGAAAACTGTAGTTCCCTGTATAATCAACATCAGTATTATTGGTTAAAAGATGACTATAAATGACAGTACCTAATGGCGAGACTTGTCCACGAGAATTTGGCGTGAATTCAACTTCAGCCACAGAGTTGACACTTTGAATGGTAATCGCATCCTTAATAATATCTTGGCTAGGATTACTACTATTATTACCACTTACAAAACTTGTAGAAAGAGCGCGGAAATAGATCGGTGTAGTTACACTACCATTCAACTGATCCACTTCAACAACAGCACAGATTAACTGACTTTCACCATTATTCAGATAGATGGTTTTACCTGTTTCACTACCTAAGACACTACAGTTTGAACCATTTCCAGAAACATAAAAACGAACTCGGTTTACACCATTAGGTAATGTTAAGCTTGTAAAATCACTTGTTGAGTTCGCACTGAGTAAATATTCAGTTCCAATACCAGTATGACTCACTTTTAATGGAAATATTGCTTGCCCACCCGCAACAGGATTGATACTTGTTGATGCAATCACGGTTTTCCACGGATTACCAGCATTATCGACATTTCCATTACCCAAACCATTATTTTCAGGACTATTCGTCAAATCAACTAAACGTGCTACCGTTGTGGCAAGTAAATTACCCTGATCTTTAATCAAACTTGTTTTGCTTATATCACCTAAAGACTGCGCTTGAGGTGAAACTTCGAATGTCGTATCAGTCGTTACAGCATAACTACTAGGTAAACGCACTTTAACAACGATTGGTAAATTTACGCCTGCTGATAATAAACCTGTATCAGGAATACCATCTCCATTGCTATCTAATAATGGTGTTACGCCATCTGCACGATAAAATTCAATTTGGCTACCTGTAGGAAATGTACTACCTGTCATTGTTACATTAAATACATCAGTATTATTACCTGTATTCCAAACATAGTTATTAAACGTAAGCTCTCCACCCTGAGAAGCGGCAGAAGCTATAACCGTAGCACTATTGTTTACATCACTTGCGCTACCATTAATTTTGACAGCATAAATTGAAGCGACATTAAGTACAGCTATGTTACTGAGATCAGATATATTTGCAGTTGCTGCACTATTATCATGATCATACTGAAAATTAACGGTATTATTAATTGGTCCAGCAGTTACTTTATTTACTTTAACTTTAAATTCAATATAGCCAGTTGCATTTGCTGGTATTGAGCTAATGACCGCAGTTACAGTATTTGATGTCACACTGTAATTGATTCCTACTGGATCGTTACTCCCAGTACTCGGATTTACAGTTGCACCATTCCAATTCTCACCAGCATTTAGTTGATAAGCCAAACTTGAATTGAGTGTATCTGTTAAAGTTACAGAGCCTGTCGCTGTACTACCTAAGTTTTCATAATCCAAACGAACGGTAACAACGTCTCCATTTGCCACACTTGTTTGAGAAAACTTTTTACGAACAACTAAAGCAGACTGATTGGTAACAGTTGCTGTATCGACATTGGTCTTTGTTCCAGATGCACTATTTAAAGAATTTACAGTTAATGTTAATAATCCATTTTGATTAACCGTTGCACTACTCGGTACATTTGCCGCCACAATAAGACCAACTGACTCACCTGCACTTAAGGAATAAGAAGTAATCGCTGCGCCATCAGGCACGCCATCATTATCTTTATCTAAAAATACAGATAGATTACTGTAGTCATAACTATCTCCAGTATTATTTGTCACCACAAAGGTATACTGGTCGACCTCATTACCCGTGTTAGTCAAAGTATGATTGAAATATACCGTCTGACCCGCTGCGACACTTTTAGTATTATTGGCAGTCAAATTAACAGAATAAACTGGAAGAATCGTTGTTTGAACTAAATTAGAACGGCTGACTTGAACAACGGTTGAGCCTTCTTCGGTGTACTCACCGATCGCCATATTACTAATGATCTGGCGCGTAGGAACAGCAGCAGAGCTAGACTGATGCACTCCCAATAACGTAACCAACAAAATCCCAAAAGTGATCTTGCTATTGCGGAAATTTTCTAATTTATTGATTATATTCATCTTCTAGCATCCGCCTAACTTAAGGTGTAACCTGAATAGAAAAATACAACGCTGCTTGCTCCTGTGGCGCAAGTGCTCCAATATTTCCAGATATTTGATCTCCACTCACAGCTACAGAACCCTTACTCACTGACGGCGGCAATGCATTTCGCAAAATACTATAAGCAGGTACAACATCATTAATCACGACATTTGCTGCTAGTGTTGAACCATCATTTTTAATTGTTAAACGATAGGTAACGCATTGATTTGGCTTAATCGTCAATGGGTTGCTCGCATAGGTCGCGGTGGCAACATTCATAAGTGTACATGCTTCATCTTTAGACTGCTCTTTGGTCAAACGAAGTTGCGTAGGATCAACTGTTGTTAAATCTGTATTTTGAATTGTTGTCAGCGTTAAACCTTGGATTGTATTCGTAGCAGAGACGACGATATTCGCTGCACTAGAAATACCATTTGCTGCTGTTAATGGAGCTTGAACTTTTAAAATTAGCTGAACTGAACTTTGTGGGTTTAATCCACCAGTTATAGACAAATCGGTAGCAATCGGGTCTGTGGTATCTAATACACCATTATTATTAGCATCGTAATACAAAGTATAAGTGAAACCATCATTAATATTTTGAGGGACTACGCTAAGACTTACTTTTCCGCTTGTATCACCTTCAACAAATGTACCCATATTTTTTAATGTATGCAGATATACAACCGTACCACCTACATTAATCCGCCCTTGTTGATCATTTGCTAAAGTCAACTTGCGTACAGCTACATCAACTTGATCTTTAATACTGTCACCTTGAGCATTCATCGGTGATTTCATAGCAAACCAAATTGGTAAACTTGTCAAAGTCGTGTCCGCAGGAACAGTGACAACCGCACAATACTGTTTAGTTGTTCCAGCCGCCATGTTGCCAGTACTGGTAATTTCAGCCTGTAAGGTTTGACATGTTGCATCACCATTATAGAACTTCACGACCCAATTTGTTGGTAATGTCGTATTGATACTATTAATGTCAATCGCTGTACTCGATGCATACAAATTATAATTATTTGAGGCAGTGCTATTATTTCGAATAACAAGTGGGAAAACAGCTGTTGCACCTTTTATAGCATTTTTCACCAATAAGGCTTGCCCACCTGAACCAGTAACGTTTCCAACTCCCACACCTGAATTGTTACTGTTATACAAATCGCTTTCGCCCACAGCAACTGTATTAACTAATCGATCACGCGTACTATTTTTTACGCTAGTATCTGTTACGGAAGTTGCGGTAATATCGAAATCCATTGTACTTGTAGACGTACAATTTGATGGGAAATAAACCCCTAATTTAATTCTTTTTGAAGTGCCGTAAGCCAATCCGCCTGTATCAATGACACCATCACCATTAGTATCTGTCAGCAATGTCCGACCATCTGCATGATATAAACGAACTACAGCACAACTTGGCACATTACTTTTAACGAAGCTTAAATTATAAGTATCTGTCGCCTGCCCTGTATTCCAAACATAATTATCAAACTGGATTTCTTTTGCTATGCCCCCAAAAGTATTGTTTTGGGTTTGTAAGTTATTCAAGCCACCGTTTGGCTCGCCATCATCATTCGCGTTACTTGGGCTATAGTTAAGTACAACACCTAAGGTTTGCTGAACATTAAAAATTACAGTATTCGTTAGCGTGTTTTTCAGAATAGCATTTGATGCATTGTATTGTTGATAATCAGCGGTATTCGCAACTTTTTCAGCAGCATTCGCATTCACAGTGACTTTAAAACTTACTGTGCCTTTACTTAAAGCTGCTACACTTGCAAGCTCTACATCTACTTGCCCATTACTCACTTTATATTTTATTGGTGCATTTGCACCCGTCTCAACATCATCAGCATCAGTTAAAAATCCTGAACCATTCCCCCAACTACCGCTACCCGATTTATATGTTACATCTGTAGCTAAAATATCTCTTAATACGAGTCTTGCTGCTGCAGTACCCGTATTTGTATAAGCTAAAGTATAAGTAATTTCCGTGCCAGTTTTACCTGTGCTGATATTCTGTGATTTCGTCACTTGAATTACAGCATCATCCACAACTTTTACTGTATCACTTACGGTCATAGCGATTGCATTATCATGCTGGCTTGTAGCTGTTAAAGTAAAATTAGCAACATTATTTGCAGTTACGTTGGTTGGAATACTTCCAACGACAACTAATGAGGCAAACTCGCCAGCTTCTAAGCGAAAACTTGTCGTCGAATTCAGTAAATTATTATTATCATCAGGCTCGCCATTTTGATCCCGATCGATGTAAACGGCTACATTATCTAAATTAAATTGATCATTCGTTAACTGAGTAAGGCTTAATTTATAGTCGTCTACGATGTTACCAGTATTGGTTAAAACATGCGGGAAGTTAACTTTGCTTCCGATATTTCCGATATTTTGCTGATTACTTTGTAAAGCGAAAGAGTAGATTGGTTGAACAGTTAAAATAACTGCATTTGAGTTAATAACTTGCAAATTGCCTTGTTCATCATAGAAGTCACCACTTGCAATATTCGTGATACTACTTCCTGCTTTAGGTTGAGCAAATGCAATAGAACTATGAAATCCCAAAAATAAGCCAAATAAAGCGATAAATGAAGTTTTTGAGACAGCACTTTTGTTGAATCGGCTTATCATATTTTCAACCTGCACTAAAAGTTGTTATTTATTCAAATTCTGTGCATACAATACTACAAAAATATCAAATTGAACACATAATTTAACAAAATTGAGATATGTATACTTAATTTCAACAAGAATTATCGTAGAACTACTAATGTTATATTTGAATAAAAATATATTCGCAAATGAAATTTTAATTAGAATTTCTTATTTAAACCATCGAAATTAAGAAGGATAATTTATAAAGACTTACGTTTTAGTTAAATACAACCTAAATTTTCAACTTTCAAAAAGTTTATATATGATCTTTTTGTATCGGTAATTTGATGCTAAACACACTATTCTGATTCGGATTACTATATTCAATTGAACCTTTATGCGCAATTACAATCGCATATACAACAGCTAAACCCAAACCTGTATCACCAAATTCTTTATTCCTTGACTGTTCCAATCTAAAAAAAGGATTGAATAAATCTTGTTGATATTCTTGAGAAATGCCCGGCCCTTCATCTTCAATGTTTAAAATCCATTCTTTAGCGGTGCTACTTGAAGAAATTCTAATTGTCCCTGCATTGGCGTATCGAACAGCATTATCAAATAAAGCAATTAATATTTGTTCGATACGTCGTCGGTCACAAAAAATAAGAGTCGTCGTTAATTGCAGTTGAGCAGTTAAATTTGCTGTAGTGAATCTTTGTTCAAATATTTTTAATACTTTTTCAACGCTGTCCTGAATATCGACCCATTCATGATTTAATCGTAGTTGTTGATTTTCAACAAGGCTCACTGTACGAAGATCTTCAACAAGATGAGACAAACCCTCAACTTGATTGAGTAGACTTTTAAATAAGATTTCATCAGGTTTAAAAACACCATCTAAAACACCTTGTAAACGTCCTTGTAAAATTGTGATTGGTGTTCTTAATTCATGTGCAATTGCTGCATTCCAAAGTTGGGCTTTTTTAACAGAACTTTCTAATTGTTTCGCCATACTATTAAAGTTATGCATCAACTCAGCTATTTCAGTGGAATGAATTTGACTGTCATCAGCCCGCGCGGATAGATCGCCCTGACTAATTTTTTTTGCTGCATCCGCCAAGAAATTGATCGGCTTAATAAAACGTTGGGCAAGATGCATTCCAATAATGATAGAAATGATACCACCACAAAAAATCACCGCAGATAGCCAAATCCAATCGACAAAATGGAATTCCGTCCAATCTTCTTGTAATGAACTTAAAGTAATCCATCCCGCATCGATGGCATAGTTATAAATGAAATAGCCCAGAAAAACTGAAAAAAGTGTCACACTTAAGTTCACAATACTTAAGGCAATAAAGAGCTGTTTACTGATTCCTGAGTGACTTTTCATAACATTTTTTCCAGATAACTTGCATGTTGATCATTTGACTACACTATATTTCCTGCGGATGATCGAGTCGGTAACCGACCCCACGCACGTTAATCAACATCTGCTGCAATCCATGCTCCTCTAATTTTTTTCTTAATTTACTGACATGACTATCTACTGTACGTTCTAATGCATCACCATCAGGCAGACAATGATTTAAAAGCTCACTACGAGTAAATACTTTATGAGGATGATCAATCATTTGCAGTAAGATTTTATATTCAGTTAAGGTTAAATTTAGCATCACTTTTTTATGCTGCTGATGAATATAAACACTATGAATCTCGGTATTAATTTCAATATTCTTATAACTTAGATTTCTATTAAGTACCGGCTGACTCTGCTGTGTTCGTCGCAGCACTGCTTGAACGCGAGCCACAACTTCATTCGGATTAAAGGGTTTGACTACAAAATCATCCGCACCAATTCTTAATGCCATGACCTTATCAATTTCCTGATCCAATGCCGTAAGCATAATGACAGGGGTTTGCGCCTTTTGACGAATTTTGCTCAGCACGTCCCAGCCATTCAGTTCAGGCAATTTTATATCCAACACAATGAGATCAATTGTTTGTGCGGCATGGATTTCAATCGCCTGTTTGCCATTCATTGCCCGAATGACACGCATCCCTTCACGCTTGAGATAGTGCTCGATAATGTCTCCAATATCATACTCATCCTCTACCACAAGAATAAGTTTATCGTGACAATCGAAAGAAAAGGAATGCTCAAACATAACGATCAAGATCAATAAAACAATCGATTCATCATACGCTGATTTATCTGATTATCTCCACACTTTTTCCACACTTCCCCGATATTGGTTACACAAAGCTGGAAAATAATGTCAGCATCAGAAACTCCCAAGGCTTGGACAGAATGCAAAAGCATCTATTACTTCCATTATTTTTATCTATCGGACTCGTGCTACAAGGCTGTGGTTCTGAGGAGGCAAAGCCAGCAGAAACACCTACTGCCAAAGTGAGCGTTTTAAATATTCAGCCGCAATTAGTGAACTTTAGTGAAAACTTACCAGCACGGGTACAGGCTTTCCGAACTGCTGAGATTCGCCCTCAAGTCGGCGGTATTATTGAAAAGGTATTATTCAGACAAGGCAGTGAAGTTAAAGCAGGCCAAGCACTTTATAAAATTAACGCGGAAACTTTTCAGGCTGATGTGAATAGTAATCGTGCTTCTCTAAATAAAGCTGAAGCTGAAGTCGCCCGTTTAAAAATTCAATTGGAACGTTTTGAACAATTACTTCCAAGTAATGCAATCAGTAAGCAAGAAGTTAGTAATGCTCAAGCTGCGTATCGTCAGGCTTTGGCGGATGTTGCTCAGATGAAAGCCTTATTAGCTCGTCAAAACCTAAATCTGCAATATGCCACTGTTCGCGCCCCAATTTCAGGTCGTATTGGGCAATCATTCGTAACAGAAGGTGCCCTAGTCAGCCAAGGCGATACAAATAAAATGGCAACCATACAACAGATCGACAAGGTTTATGTGGATGTAAAACAGTCGATTAGTGAATACGAGACTTTGCAGGCTGCGCTACAAAGCGGTGAATTGTCTGCCAATAATGAAAAAACTGTCCGTATTTCTAATAGCCATGGTCAAGCGTATAACGTCACCGCCAAAATGCTATTTGAAGACATTAATGTTGACCCTGAAACAGGTGATGTCACCATTCGTATCGAAGTTCAGAATCCTGAACGGAAACTCCTTCCAGGCATGTATGTGCGAGTGAATATCGACCGTGCTTCAGTGCCTCAAGCTTTGCTAGTCCCTGCCCAAGCAATTCAACGCAATATCAATGGCGACCCGCAAGTTTATGTGATCAATGCCAAAGGTTCCGCAGATATTCGCCCGATTGAACTGGGACAACAATATGATCAGTTCTACATTGCCAATAAAGGCCTTAAAACAGGTGACAAAATCGTTGTGGAAGGTGTTGATCGTATTCAGCCCAATCAAAAACTTGAAATTAGCAACTGGAAAATACCTGAAACACAAGGAGCTCAATGATGATGTCACAATTCTTCATTCGCCGTCCTGTCTTCGCATGGGTGATTGCGATTTTCATTATCTTGTTCGGGTTACTGAGCATTCCCAAACTGCCGATTGCCCGCTTTCCAAGTGTTGCACCACCACAAGTCAATATTAGCGCGACTTATCCGGGTGCGACGGCAAAAACTATCAATGATAGCGTCGTCACGCTCATTGAAAGAGAATTATCGGGTGTAAAAAATCTGCTCTATTACAGCTCAACTACGGATACTTCGGGTACGGCAGAAATTTCTGCAACGTTTAAACCGGGTACAGATGTTGAAATGGCACAGGTCGATGTACAAAACAAGATCAAAGCTATTGAAGCTCGTTTACCGCAAGTGGTTCGTCAACAAGGCTTGCAAGTTGAGGCATCGTCTTCGGGCTTCCTGATGCTGGTTGGAATCAATTCACCCAATGGGCAGTATTCCGAAGTTGATCTCAGTGATTATCTGGTCCGTAACGTTGTCGAAGAACTGAAACGTGTTGAAGGCGTGGGTAAAGTTCAATCCTTCGGTGCCGAAAAAGCCATGCGGATTTGGGTTGATCCCAATAAATTGGTGTCTTATGGTCTATCAATTAGTGACGTTAATAATGCCATCCGTGAAAATAACGTCGAGATCGCACCAGGTCGACTCGGTGATCTTCCCGCACCTAAAGGTCAATTGATTACCATCCCATTATCGGCACAAGGTCAATTAGGTGATGTTGAACAATTTAAAAATATCAGCCTCAAAAGTAAAACCAGCGGTAGCGTGATTAAACTTTCTGATGTGGCTGAAGTTGAAATGGGTTCACAGGCCTATAACTTTGCGATTTTAGAAGATGGCAAACCTGCAACGGCTGCTGCGATTCAGCTCAGCCCAGGTGCCAATGCTGTCAAAACAGCGGAAGGTGTCAGAGCAAAAATTGAGGAATTAAACCTGAATTTACCTGATGGCATGCAATTTAGTATTCCTTATGATACCGCACCTTTTGTCAAAATTTCGATTGAAAAAGTGATTCATACCTTACTTGAAGCCATGGTACTGGTTTTCATTGTCATGTATTTATTCTTGCATAATGTTCGCTATACCCTGATTCCAGCGATTGTTGCACCGATTGCATTACTGGGCACTTTTGCGGTGATGCTACTGGCAGGTTTCTCAATCAATGTCCTCACCATGTTTGGTATGGTGCTTGCGATTGGTATTATCGTCGATGATGCGATTGTGGTGGTCGAAAATGTTGAACGAATTATGGCGACTGAAGGACTTCCTCCAAAAGAAGCAACTTCCAAGGCAATGAAGGAAATTACCAGCCCGATTATTGGAATTACCTTAGTCTTGGCAGCGGTGTTCTTACCGATGGCATTTGCCAGTGGTTCGATCGGGATTATCTATCAACAATTTACCTTAACCATGTCAGTCTCAATTCTATTCTCAGCATTATTGGCATTAATCTTAACGCCTGCATTGTGCGCCACGATTCTTAAACCAATTGATGGCCATCATCAGAAGAAAGGCTTTTTTGCATGGTTTGATCGCAGCTTCGATAAGGTCACTAAAAAGTATGAATTGATCCTGCTTAAAGTGATTAAACATAGCATTCCGATGATGGTGATCTTTGTAGTGATTACAGGACTTACCTTTGCAGGTATGAAGTATTGGCCTACAGCCTTTATGCCTGAGGAAGATCAAGGCTGGTTTATGACCTCATTCCAATTGCCATCAGATGCCACTGCTGAAAGAACGCGAGGTGTGATCAATCAATTTGAAAGTAGTCTAAAAGACAATCCAAATGTTAAAAGTAACACAACCATCATGGGTTGGGGCTTTAGTGGCTCAGGTCAAAACGTGGCTGTCGCTTTTACCACATTAACTGACTTTAAAGACCGTACTTCAACAGCAACAGCAACTGAAATGACCAATGCGGTTAATGCCACGATGGCGCACAGTAAAGAAGGTGCAACAATGGCGGTATTACCTCCTGCCATTGATGAATTGGGTACATTTTCGGGCTTTAGCTTACGCTTGCAAGACCGTGCCAACTTAGGTATGCCTGCACTTTTAGCTGCCCAAGACCAGCTCATGGAAATGGCTGCCAAGAACAAAAAATTCTATATGGTCTGGAATGAAGGCTTACCGCAAGGCGACAATATTTCTTTAAAAATTGATCGTGCAAAATTGAATGTTCTGGGTGTGAAATTCTCTGACGTTTCTGACATCATTTCAACGTCAATGGGTTCGATGTATATCAACGATTTCCCAAATCAGGGACGCATGCAACAAGTGATCGTACAGGTCGATGCCAAATCACGTATGCAATTAAAAGATATTTTGAATCTGAAAGTGATGGGTTCAAATGGGCAGTTGGTTTCTCTGTCTGAAGTGGTGACACCGCAATGGAGTAAAGCACCACAACAATACAATCGCTATAACGGTCGTCCATCGTTGAGTATTGCAGGTATCCCGAACTTTGATACCTCATCAGGCGATGCTATGCGTGAAATGGAACACCTGATTGCTAAATTGCCAAAAGGCATCGGTTATGAATGGACAGGTATTTCCTTGCAGGAAAAGCAATCAGAATCGCAGATGGCGTTCTTACTTGCCCTTTCTATGCTGGTGGTATTCCTTGTTCTGGCTGCACTTTATGAAAGTTGGGCAATTCCACTTTCAGTGATGCTGGTCGTGCCTTTGGGTATCTTTGGTGCAGTGGTTGCAATTATGTCTCGAGGCTTGATGAACGATGTATTCTTTAAAATTGGTCTGATTACCATTATTGGTTTATCTGCCAAGAACGCGATTCTGATTGTTGAATTTGCCAAGATGTTGAAAGAAGAAGGCATGAGTTTAGTCGAAGCCACTGTGGCAGCAGCAAAACTCCGTCTACGCCCTATTCTGATGACTTCGTTAGCCTTTACCTGTGGTGTGATTCCATTGGTTATCGCCTCAGGCGCAAGTTCAGAAACACAGCATGCCTTAGGTACAGGTGTATTTGGCGGCATGATTTCAGCGACGATTCTGGCAATCTTCTTTGTTCCAGTGTTCTTCATTTTCATTCTGGGTGCAGTTGAAAAACTGTTTTCCTCGAAACAAAAAAATCCATCTTAACTGACATTGAGCAGAGGGAATCAAATGATTTCCTCTGACTCCTCCTCAGTATTTATCCTCATCTTATTTGGAGAAGACCATGTCTAAAACGGCTGTCTTATCTCGTGGCCTGCTTGTCTCTACGCTTTCAATTGCCTTGACAGCGTGTATGAATATGCAGGCACCAAAACCTATGATTAAATCCGATATTCCACAAAATTTTTCTCAAACCAGAGTTGGGACTTCGATTGCCAATCAGGGTTATCAACAATTCTTTACCAACGCACGTTTATTGCAAGTGATTGAAATCAGCTTAAATAGCAACCGTGATTTACGCACTGCAACACTGAATATCCAACGTGCACAGCAACAATATCAAATCAGCAAAAATGATCAGTTACCGACTATTGGAGCAAATGGCAGTGCTGTTCGACAGGTGAATCCATCTGCGAACCCAAACAATCCTTATTCAACTTTTCAAGTCGGTCTAGGAATGACGGCTTATGAACTGGATTTTTGGGGACGTGTCAAAAGCTTAAAAGATGTGGCGTTGAATAATTACTTTGCCACGCAAAGCGCACAAGAAGCCATGCAGATCAGTTTAGTCAGCCAAGTTTCGCAAGCATGGTTGGATTATGCCTATGCAAAAGCCAATTTAAATCTAGCTGAGCAGACCTTAAAAGCACAGCTCGATTTCTACAACCTGAATAAAAAACGTTTTGATGTTGGAATTGATAGCGAAGTTCCGCTGCGTCAAGCACAGATATCGGTTGAAACTGCCCGAAATGATGTTGCCGCCTATAAAACTCAAGTGGCACAAGCACATAACTTACTGGATCTATTGGCGGGGCAAACGATTCCTAAGAGTTTACTGCCTGACCACGCAATCTTGAATATTACCCAAGAAAAAATCTTTGCAACTGGATTAAGCAGCGATTTACTGAATAACCGTCCAGACTTAAAAGGTGCTGAATATCAGTTGCAGGCTGCTGGCGCAAATGTTGGTGCAGCCAAAGCACGGATGTTCCCTACCATTAGCCTGACAGGTTCAGCAGGATATGCATCGGCAGATCTCAAAGATTTATTCAAATCTGGTGGCTTCTCTTGGTCAATTGGACCAAGTATCGACCTCCCCATTTTCGATTGGGGTACACGTAAAGCCAATATTAAAATTTCAAAAATAGATCAGAACATAGCACTCTCTAATTATGAGAAAGCCATCCAATCCGCTTTTCGTGAAGTCAACGATGCCCTTGCTGCACATGCACATATTGATGAGCGTTTAGCAGCACAACGTCGTTTAGTCTCTGCCACTGAGACCACTTATAAATTATCCACGGCTCGATTTAGAGCGGGTATTGATAGTTATCTGACCGTATTGGATGCACAACGTTCTGCTTATGCGGCACAGCAAGGTTTACTGATGCTAGAACAAAGCAAGTTAAATAATCAGATCGAATTGTATAAAGCGCTCGGTGGTGGTTTATCTCGAGCCTCGTAAACGCTTAAGTCGACTATTTGGGCTGATTTTTACAGACTCAGCCCTTATAGTGTTTAGGTTTAAATCAGAAAATAACAGTGAATCCATGTTTACACTTTCGATTACACCAAGATTCTATGAAACCGATGCTTTTGGACATATCAACAATACGGTGATCACTGGCTGGTTTGAAACAGCACGTGAACCTGTTTTTCGCCTATTTAACCCAAGTATGGAAATCAAAAATCTGCCTTTGATTCTGGCTCGAGTGGAAGTCGATTTTGTTGCCCAAATCTATTACGGCGCTGATATCGAAATCAAAACATGGATTGAGCATATTGGCAATTCTTCTTTTATTGTGGCACATGAAGCTTGGCAAAATGAGCATTGCGTTGCACGTGGCAAAGCGGTTCAAGTGTATTTTGATTTCAGCACACAAAAATCAGGCCGTATCCCAGATCAATTCCGCGTACAGTTACAGCAGTACTTGGTTGCACAATAAGCTCAATATTCTAGCAACCGCAAATGAAGTCTTTATTTGCAGTTGCTTAGATTTACTCAGTCAAATTTTCGAGAGAATTAGAGGTTAGCCAAAGCATAAATGACCTAAAACGACGATACTAAAATCAAGCTATTGATCTATCTTTTTATTTTCTTTGCTGAGGAATATATTTTCGAGCATGTCTTTGGTAATGGCGTGCAAATAACCAAATCATAAATTATTACTATTATTGCGTGTATAAAACAAAGCTATCACCACGGCAAAAACTGGCCAAGGTTAGATTTAAGTGTTTTGCCATCTCAATCGCCATACTGGTCGGTGCAGAAATTGTCGCCAATAGTCCAATATTGTATTGTGCGCATTTGCGAATCAGCTCATAACTGGCACGACTGGTCATCACCACAAAACCTTCTGCAACATTCATTTTCTGTTCAGCCAAGTAACCGATTAATTTATCCAAAGCATTGTGCCGACCAACATCTTCAAATAACGCCACGATCTGACCTTTCACCACCCAAGCCGCAGCATGTGCGCCACCAGTGAGTTCACTAATTCTTTGTCTGACTTTGAGTTGGGCAATCGCATTCGGAATTTGATTTAGCCAGATCGAAGAGACGCTTGTATTTACGACAGGTAAATTCGCATAGAGTTGTTTTAGGCTTTCCACACCACATAAGCCACAACCTGTACGCCCGACCATCATACGGCGATGCTCTTTGAGCGCCATAAATGCACGAGAGGAAATCGTCATATCGACTTCAACCCCTAATGTATTGTGACGAATCTCAAGTGAATATAGCTCACTTAGACTATGTAAAATCCCTTCAGACAGACTAAAGCCTTTGGCAAATACTTCAAGGTCTGAAGGCGTTGCCATCATCACTGCATGTGAAATCCCATTATAAATCAGTGCAACAGGATATTCCTGCACAATATAGTCCATCTCATTTTCTGAAATATCCCGATGGAAACGATGCACTTGCACCGTTTCATAGCCACGAATTTTTGTATCCACACTTTACCTCATTCACATTGCCTAATCGAACTTTGAATTTCGAGAGGCTATGTACGACTCACCCTTTCATTGGCATGTTCAGGATCGACTGCAACTGCAAGATTAAAATGTTCAGGTGCTTGCCCTGCATGCAGAATCACAGGAACACTTTTTGATGCTGGGATTTTGGCATATTTGTCATGACTACCTAAGGCAACTAATGGATTGGTTTCAGGATAATAAGCTGCCAAACTGCCTTTCGGAATGTTATAAGGGACAATACGGAAACTGTGTACAACCCGTTTAACTCCATCCGAGAACACACTCTCAATATCAACCCATTGATCCGCTTCAAACCCTGCCTCATCAATATCTGCTTGGTTCATAAACAGGACACGGCGTTGCCCGAATACACCACGGTAGCGATCATCCAAACCATATAAAGTGGTGTTGTATTGGTCATGCGAGCGTGTAGTCATCAAGGTATACACCTGCTGCTCAGTATATGCTGCTGCGTATTGATTTTCTTTATCTTGGTAGACCTCTGCCAACGGTGTAATCAAAAACTGAGCTTTGCCACTTGGCGTATTCCACACATGTTGATTGGCTGGATGCTCTAGATGGAAACCACCTGATTGATAAACACGTTGATTAAAATCATGAAATTCATCAAAGACATCAGCAATCGAGTCACGGATACGATCATAGTTTTCGATATACCAACGCCATTTCACATTACTGTCTGGCAAAGCTGCTGCTGCCATACGAGCGACAATATCAGGTTCGGACAAAATATTGTCTGAAATGGGTGGATTACGCCCTGCTGAAAGATGAACATTACTCATCGAATCTTCAACTGAAATCGCTTGCGCACCATGCATCTGCATATCAACTTCAGTGCGCCCCAAACAAGGTAGCATCAAAGCATCTTGACCACAGACCAAATGGCTACGATTCAATTTCGTGGTGATATGTACCGTTAAATCACAACGGCGTAACCCTTCTTGGGTATATGCAGTATCAGGCGTTGCGACTGCAAAATTCCCTCCTAGACCAATAAAAACTTTTACCTCTCGTTCATACATGGCTTTAATGGTATCGACCACACCAAATCCATGTTTACGTGGCGATTTAATCCCAAATACCCGATCAATACTATCTAGTAGTTTATCACTTGGGTGTTCATTAATACCCATAGTTCGGTCGCCTTGTACATTACTATGACCACGTACTGGACATAGACCTGCACCCGGACGACCAATATGCCCGCGTGATAGCATCAAGTTAGCCAACATATGAATATTGGCAGTCCCATGACGATGTTGGGTAATGCCCATGCCCCAACAGAAAATTGCCTTTTTGGCATCAAGGAACATTTGTGCAATTGATTCTAAATGTTCTGCTGACAGCCCCGTATATTGATGAATTTCCGCCCAATCTGTTCGATCAATTTCAGATAACATCTCCTCGAAGCCAATCGTATTCATTTCAATGAAGCTACGATCAAAAACGCTTGGTTTCCCTTTCGCAAGTGCCTTTTTATCCCATTCTGATAAATGCTTTAGTACCCCAAAAAGTAACGCATAATCCCCGCCAATTTTAGGCTGGAAGTAATAACGACTAATTGGCGTACTACTATTAGTCATCATCTCCAATGCTGCTTGTGGGTCTTGGAAA
Organism: Acinetobacter sp. TR3; assembly: GCF_027105055.1. Classification (NCBI taxonomy): domain Bacteria; kingdom Pseudomonadati; phylum Pseudomonadota; class Gammaproteobacteria; order Moraxellales; family Moraxellaceae; genus Acinetobacter; species Acinetobacter sp. TR3. The sequence goes on along the minus strand of NZ_CP114264.1, from coordinate 1,300,602 downwards.
CGCTCTAAGCCACGTTCTTTAATTGGATTTATCGCAACAATATTGCCTCCTCGTCGAGAGACTTCTCTGAGCGTCGCCAACATACGTGGATGATTGGTCCCCGGATTATGTCCAAAGCTGAAGATGGCATCCGCTTGATCAAAATCCTCTAAAATAACGGTTCCTTTGCCCAAACCAATCGCATCTTTTAAACCAACACTCGTGGTTTCATGGCACATATTGGAACAATCTGGGAAATTATTGGTTCCAAAACTTCGGACAAAAAGTTGGTAGAGAAACGCCGCCTCATTACTGGCACGACCTGAGGTATAAAATGCCGCTTGATCTGGATGATCGAGTGCTTGTAAATGTTTAGCAATCAACTGAAAAGCGTCATCCCAAGAAATCGGGACATATTTATCTGACACAGGGTCATAACGCATCGGGTCAGTTAAACGCCCTAAATCTTCTAAATAAAAATCGCTCTGTTCCGACAACAAACTCACCGTATGTTGTGCAAAAAATTCAGGTGTTACGGTTTTACTGGTTGCTTCAAATGCCACCGCTTTGGCACCATTTTCACAAAAGTTAAAGGCATGTGTATCTTTTTTCTCAGGCCATGCACAGCCTGGGCAGTCAAAACCTGTCGGTTGATTAATATTGAGTAAAGTAATTGAACCTTTTTTTAAGATATCTTGGCGCTTGAGATTTCGTGCAACACTCAGTAATGCTCCCCACCCTCCTGCGGGTTGGGTATAAGGCTCGATTCTGGCATAACCTATATTTTCTTGTTTAAATTTGCTTTGCTCTGAATTATCCATTTAATCGCCTACATCATTGCGCTATTTTGGTTTCAATCTAAGATACAATTAACATGAATTTTTATTCTTTTCTATTTTTGATTTGTCTAATTCTAATGATTAAAATTAAAAAACTTACTGGCAATTGCTCAAATGGCCAGTAAGAGAGCTAAAACCTAATGCTTAAATTAACTATTCAGACGACTGATTAGGCTGAATGGATTGTGGTATTTGAGTTGTATTTTGCTTCTGTTGTGATGGCATATAATCAGGCTGATGAGATACAGCAAGGAAGAAGAAACCTAAAAATAAGCAGCCTAATAAAATACTAATTCCAACGGCAAGATACGGAAATTTTGAGTGCTGTTGAGACATACTGTCTCCTCCTATTTTAAATATGAAAACTCAATACATTCATCTCTATATGGTGGACAAAACCTTATAGCTCGCGCCATTTTGAAGGCGAGTTTGCATGTATTCGGCATAGACCGATAACTTCTCAAAAATATGTTCTGAATAAAACATATCTTCAATTAGATGCGCAGCTTGCGCTTGGCTAAATTGACCAATTTGTGCAATAAGTTTGGCATTGAGATTCGAAAACAAAGTACAGATCGTTTTATGTAATTCATCTTTGTTTTTAAATAACAATTTTCTAGTATTCAACAATTCATCAGGAACCATTTGCGGTGCTGTATCGGCATGAATCACATCAATTTTAATTTCAAAATAATCTTCTAAGAACCTATCCAATATTAATTTCAGGTGGTGTTTCAAAATGTATGCTGATCATTTTAACATCACTATACAAAACTGTGGTTAATGTAAAAGAATCCAAGATTAAAAGCTTTTACATGATTCAATACCTTCTTCGAAAAACAGCATGTTCTTCTTACTGCTCGCCTTATGCGGTGTCTTAATTGGCAGTTGTTTCCTTCTATCCCGACTGTATAATATTTCCCTTCTTGGTCCGGCTTAAAAATTTTGATGAAACTTTCCCAATGATCACTCGATATACAATCATAAGTAATACCCAGTTCTTCTAAACGGTTTTTTAGCCTTTGTGCTGTATGAGCATCTCTTCCTCCCCATACAAAAGCCACTATTTCTCCGCTACTTCTATCATAGACGTACTGTAGCCAATGCTTATCTTTCTTGTTGCCTACAAATGTCCAAAATTCATCAACTTCCAAGCATTTATAATGAGTTCTTTGAGGAATTACTTCATGATTTGATTGTGTAAGCGTTTTAAGTATCTTGCCAATACTAAACCTCGTAATCTTTGCAATATCCCGAATGCCACAACATCGCACAAGCATAAGCAAAATCAATTTGACCGCTTTTGAATGACAGCCTAAATACGTCAAATTATGGTCACCCACAAACTGCCTATTACATTCTTTACAACGATAGTTTTGCTTACCATCGTGTTTAATGCCATTCTTCTTTATACTTGTACTCTGGCATCGAGGACAATGAAGTTCTATTTCGATTTTCACACATTTAAATATAGCTGAATTGTTCCTCGTTGCCTCCTTTTCTTATGAGCATACTTTTTAGAACACCACCTAATTTCATTCTTTTTTGGCAATTGGAAAAATAATTTGTTAAATTCTCCCCCATGAGAAAACCATATCCCAGCGACATTAGTCGAGAAGCCTTTAAAGAAATTAAACCGTTACTATTGAGCGGAAGAAAACAAACACGTCCAAGAGTCGTTGATGTCTATGAAGTGTTTTGCGCCTTGCTCTATATTCTAAAAAGTGGATGTCAATGGAGTATGCTTCCTCGAGACTTTCCACCTAAAAGCACTGTGCATTATTACTTCTCAATTTGGAATAGAAAACCATCAGAAACTGAACCTAGCATACTTGAGCAAGCTTTAAAAAAATGTGGTTGGCGAGGCCCGTATCAACAATGGACGGAAAGAACAAACGAGCTTTATCATCATTGATTCACAAAGTGTAAAAAACACAGATACCGCACGTAATAAAGGCTATGACGCTGGTAAAAGAGTTTCAGGGATTAAAAGACATATCATTGTTGATACTCAAGGTCTGCCTCATGGAATATTTATTACGACAGCAGATAAAACAGATCGTCAAGGTGCATTAGATGCCATAACTTTACATAGAGACACCTTACAAAATGTAGAGGTTGTACTTGTTGATGGTGGTTATACAGGCGAACCCTTTTCTTTGGCTGTTAATGATTTAATCAGAGCGCGAGTTGAAGTTGCTAAACGAAGTGAATTACATAAATTTGCAGTCATACCACAACGCTGGGTTGTGGAAAGATCATTTGCTTGGTTAGAAAAATGTAGAAGGCTTTGGAAAAACTGTGAAAAGCACCTAAATACGAGCCTTCAGTTCATTAATTTAGCCTTTTTAAGGCTACTTTTGCATAGAAAATATTCTGGATAGGTTCTAAGATCTTTACCTGTGTCAGATCAATCGGTAAATCTGTGACCAAAAAGATATGAAAGATATCAGTTCGGCACAAAGCCTTGACTAGACAACGAAACAGAAAATCCTCTTCAGTCTTTTGGGAATCAACCAGATCAATATATAGCTTTAGGCTATGCAGCACTTGTTCAATTTTGAGATTGACACTTTTTTCTGCCTGAAAATAGGAATTCAGAATTGCTAATACTGATGACACGACAGGCGTTGTATAAATCACTGACTGATTCAAATTGGCAATAATAAATGGCGCAAATAAATACCCCAGATTATTATCATTTTCACCAATCGAAGACTGTGCAATATAAGCAACACGATCTTTGGAAAAATCTCTTAAAACCTTGCCTCTTAATAAAGTCGCTTCTAGATTGACATACTCAAGACGTAGTTGTTCTTGTACCGATTGCGATGGCTCTCTGTCTTGAAACAGATGCGTCATCGCATTAAGTTCTTTGGTCACAAACATTGTCATATGCCATCCAGTCAAAATCATTATGTTTCGAACAATCTACCAGCCTTATTGAGATTGCATAGGCTGCTGAGTTCATGTTGTCATTTTGGATGAAGCATATAGAACTGCATAGCTACAGAGTTTAGTTAAAAAAATATAACAGATCATTTCATTCCCATTCATCTGTTATAAAAAAACAAGAAGAAATTGTACCTATTTATATACAACAGAAGATTGGATGATAAATAAAACTTAAATAGATTTTAAATAAGGATTGAGCAATCCATGCCACTCTTTTTATTTTCAAATATTTAAGTCCATTCTTTCACATTTTCCTAGCGACTGCTTTTGCTCGTCTGTTATAGGAGAGGATATATGGATCTTGGTCTCACTGCTTTAGAATTAGCTCGAATACAGTTTGCATTTACTGTTTCATTTCACATTATCTTTCCTGCCACCTCAATCGGCTTAGCCTGTTTCCTCGCTCTGCTAGAATGGAAATGGCTGCGTTCTCAAAATCCCATTTATAAAGATCTGTTCAAATTCTGGATCAAGATCTTTGCGGTTGCCTTTGGAATGGGTGTCGTGTCTGGCGTGGTGATGAGTTACCAGTTTGGCACGAACTGGAGCGAATTTTCCCGCGTTGCAGGAAGTGTTACAGGCCCATTACTCACCTATGAAGTTTTAAGTGCATTCTTTTTAGAAGCGGGTTTCCTCGGCATCATGCTCTTTGGTTGGGGACGGGTCAGCCCCAAAGCGCATTTTTTTGCTACCCTCATGGTTGCAATCGGCACCTGTATTTCCATGTTCTGGATTCTATCTTCGAACAGTTGGATGCAGACACCTCAAGGCTTTAGCATAGAAAATGGCATTATCATTCCAACCGATTGGTGGGCGATCGTATTTAATCCCTCCTTCCCTTATCGCTTTGCGCATATGGCGGTTGCCGCATTTTTAGTCTCATCCTTATTGGTGGTGGGTACTGCGGCATGGCATTTGATCAAAGGTCGCCGTGATGAACTGATCAAAAAATCCTTTTCAATGGGGCTTTGGATGGTACTCGCCACTTCATGTTTACAAGTGGTGATTGGTGATCATCACGGTTTAAATACCTTAAAACATCAACCTGCAAAATTAGCAGCGATCGAAGGTCACTGGGAAACCAATCACGATGAAGGTATGCCACTCCTGCTGTTCGCCATTCCGAACATGGATAAAGAAGAAAATCTCTATGAAGTCGGAATTCCTCATCTTGGCAGTTTGATTCTGACTCATTCACTGAATGGTAAAGTCATAGGTTTAAAAGACTTTGCCCCTGAAGACCGCCCAAATGCTAGCATTGTGTTTTGGAGTTTCCGTGTCATGGTTGGGCTTGGCATGTTAATGGTGCTGCTCTCTTTCGTTGCCTTATGGTTGCGTAAAAAAGGCAAGCTTTATGGTTCATCTTGGTTTCATAAATTCGCTTTTATCATGGGACCTACAGGCTATATCGCCTTACTGGCGGGATGGGTCACCACCGAAGTTGGCCGTCAACCTTGGGTAATTTATGGGGTGATGCATACCAAAGATGGTTTGTCGCATACGGTGACTGCCGATCAAGTTGGTATCAGTCTGATCATTTTCGTGGTGGTCTATGCCATCGTGTTTGGTAGCGGTATTTACTACATGCTGAAACTACTGAAAAAAGGTCCTGAATTTATTGAAGCGATTGATCTTGAACCCGCAGGTCATGGGCATTTCAAAACCCCAATGCGTCCTTTAAGTGCAGTCGATGAAAGCATTGATCAACAAGACTCAAACAAGGAGAAACACCATGATTGATTTATCTCTGATTTGGGTCGGCATTATCGGCCTTGGTGTCCTGATCTATGTCATTTTGGATGGTTTTGATCTCGGGATTGGGATTCTATTCCCCTTCATTAAAAGCAGCGAAGAACGTGATGTGATGATGAATACTGTCGCACCTGTGTGGGATGGCAATGAAACTTGGATGGTACTGGGCGGCGCAGGGTTATTTGCAGCCTTTCCTTTAGTTTATTCAACCGTACTGTCTGCGTTATATATGCCGATTATCCTAATGGTAACTGCATTGATTTTCCGTGGAGTTGCTTTTGAATTTCGCTTTAAAGCCAATCGTACCAAATACCTGTGGGATCAAGCCTTTATCTGGGGTTCAATTCTATCTAGTTTCCTACAGGGGGTAATTTTAGGTGCTTATATTCAGGGTATCCAAACCACTCATGGTATTTTCTCAGGTTCAGGTTTGGATTGGTTCACACCTTTCGCCTTATTTACCGGACTGGGTGTGGTTGCCATGTATGCTGCTTTGGGCTGTGGTTGGTTGATCATGAAAACAGATCATGAGCTACAAGACAAAATGTATCATTTGATGCCTAAATTGATGATTGTTTTATTTGTGGTCTTTGCGGGTGTCAGTTTATACACGCCGCTTACCCATCCTGAAATTGCAACACGTTGGTTTGCTTTGCCAAATCTGCTTTATTTTAGTCCTGTACCCATCTTGGTCTTATTATTTACATTCCTTATTTTAAAGGCATGTAAACAACGCCAAGATTTCAAACCCTTTATCTATACTTTAGCTTTAGTATTTTTAGCCTTTACAGGTTTTGTGATCAGCCTTTGGCCGAATATCATTCCGCCATCGGTCACGATTTGGGAAGCAGCAGCACCCTACTCAAGTCAAAAATTTGCCTTAATCGGTGCTGTGATTTTAATTCCTGTGATTATTGCCTATACCATCCTGTCGTACTGGGTATTTCGGGATAAAGTTCGTATTGGTGATGCAGGCTATCACTAGGAGCTTTGTATGAAAATAAAATCGCTGCATTTAAATCCAACCCAATGGTTTATAATCTTATGGTTAGTCGGATTTTTTGCACTCACCATCATTGCAGGTCTATTTAGATTACTCTTGATGTTTGCTTATTAAAAAATGGGTGGAATAGCTTTTAGATGAGGGCTATTCCATCAACACGGATTTACTTTATTTTATGTATAAATCAGAACAATTAGCACATAACTTGAAACTGCTTATTGAAAATGGTTCTTGGCAGCCACACACCAAGTTACCCTCTTTACGTGAGCAAGTACAACGATCAGGTTTCAGTCTTATTACCGTGATGAATGCTTACCAAGAACTGGAAGCACAAGGGCTGATTTATTCAAAAGAAAAGTCAGGCTATTTTGTGGCTGAGCAAAATCATATTCAGATTCCACAAGCCTATTCAGTGGTGTCTTTAAATCCGAAAATTGAAATTAACTCACTCGTTTTTAAATATCTCAAGTCGATTCAATCTTCCAATGTCAGCCCATTAGGTTCTGCCTTTCCAGACAGTCAGTTGTTGTATCCCCCAAAGTTGATTCAAATCATGGGGCAACTTTCCCGCAATCGACATAGTTATGACCAAACTTCAAATTTACCTCCCGGCAATTTAGCGTTAAGAAAACTGATTGCGCAGCGTTATTGTATGCAAGGCATCCCAACCGATGCGGATGACATTGTCATTACATCAGGAGGACTAGAAGCATTAAATCTTTCACTGCAAGCCATTACGCAACCTGGTGATTATATTTTATTACAACAAACAATTTTTTATGGCGCTTGGCAGGCTGCTGAACGTTTAGGTTTAAAAGTCATCACCATCCCAGAACATCCACAGCATGGCTTTGATATCGAGGCTTTTGAACAAGTCATCAAAAATTATCCAATCAAAGTTTGCTGGTTTATGCTGAATGCGCATAATCCAATTGGCTTTACTGTCAGCGATGACATCAAATATAAAATCGCTAAATTGTTGCATGAACATCAAATTCATTTAATCGAAGATGATGTTTATGAAGAAATGTTTTATGGCAGCCAAAAACCATTGCCAATGAAGTATTTTGACCAGCAAAATCTGGTATTACACTGCTCTTCTTTTTCTAAAACCTTAGGTTCAAGTTTCCGTATGGGCTGGGTCTATGCAGGTAAATTCTCTGAACATATTCAACATTTACAATTGATGAGTACTATTTCTGCCAACGCCTTGATCCAAAATGCACTGGTGGAATTCCTCTCTCACCATCATTATGAAAAGCATTTAAGAACTCTGCGACGTGCCTTAGAAAAGAATAAAAAGCAATTCTTTCAATATCTCAAACAACATTTGCCGCAAGACTGTAAGGTGTATAACTATCCAAGCGGTTATTTTCTATGGATTCAACTGCCAGACAAAGTCAGCAGTATGCAAATCTATGAGCAATTGATTCAGCATCACATTGGTGTTGCGCCAAGCCCCTTATTTAATGTGTTGCCCTCACACCAACATTTTATTCGTATGAATTGTTCTTTTGAATGGACAGAACAGATTCAGCATTCGTTAGAGTTATTCATCACGACGATTCAACGTCAAATACCAAATTAATTCAGTTTGGATAGATTATTCTTGCGATACTGACTTGGTGTTTCCCCAAACATCTTTTTTAAAGGCACGAATAAAATTGGTAACTATTCAGAATGGATTTAAAATAGCAATCACTGTTACAGGCTCCTCTTCGAAAAGCCTATCAACAGACCAAGTACTTTCCCGTATTTCCCAACAGAGCTGAGTCTCTTGTAAAGCTTCTAAGATTTCAGTTTTCATATCAATCATCTGCAATGGTCGATTTGCCATTCCTCCCTTAAGACGATATATTGAAATCTCTACTGCATCTATATCTTTAAAAGAAACAAAACCAGCAGGTCCTTCCAAATAGCCTTCTATAGAAATTGTTAAAAGTTGTCCCCATCGATCGTCCTCATCCTGAAAATCTTGCCTCCGAACTATATGGACCCAACAAATCAATTTAGATATCAACTTACATAGTGAAGACCAATATAATTCTGTTCTATCAATTGTCATTTCATTAACCTTTTTCCAATTTTTCTATCATATTCAGTTAGATAAGTTAAAATATCACCATCTAAGCCATGATAATGAGGTAACTCATACTCATTTTTATCCTTAAAAAATGTCCATTTACATGATGTTGAAATTCGATAATTTTTCATTCTTGTTACGACCACTCACCATTTCCTAATGGCTGACCATTTGGCCCAACGAGGCAAAAATAACATCAATTCATTGTGCTCAAATAGCTTTTCCGATATTGACTTGGTGTTTCCCCAAACATCTTTTTAAAGGCACGAATAAAATTGGTGGCTTCTTCATACCCCACCAAGCCAGCAATATCCTGAATACTATATTGCTGTTGTTGCAGTAATTTCTTCGCTTGATTAAAACGAACCTCAGCCAAGATTTGCAAAAATGTAGTGCCCTGTGCTTGCAAATGCCGCTTAATCGTTCGTTCTGACATATTTAAACGTTGCGCAATCAATCGAAGTGAGGGATAACCATGACTGGAATGATACAACAACTCAGAGCGAATACTTTTTTGTAAGTCCCGAGTACTTTCTTTTACGAGTTTAAGCTTGTCATTTTCACAATACAAAATAGCCTGCTGGAACGCGACTTGATCTGCATTCGAATTCTTACAATGTAAATATTTTTTAGAAAATCGAAAACCATTACGTGGTTGATTAAAATGAATCTTTATCTGGGATAAATCAATTTTGTCATAATTCTGAGCATCTGCCCAATCCACAAACACCTCACAACTTTCTGCAATTTTGTCAGAAAACAACGTGAGAAAATGAATCGCTCCAAACAATAAACTTTCGATCAGAAAATGCCTTAACTGATCAGATTGTTCTGCATCACCTAATTTCACTGGGTGAACATCATCTAGATAAACATAGATAAACGTTTCATCAATATGCCATTCAGGGGTAAAATTTTGGATTCGGGTACAAAAATACTGCTGACAAAGACTTAACGCCGTTTCAACATCCGCACAACTCAGAAATGCAAAACCTAAAGCCCCATGCGAAGTTGGACGTAACCTAAACCCATATTCAATCCCAAGACGCGGATTCCTCGTCAGTCGTAAGGCATTCACCACCAATTTTGACCATTGATGTGCACTCATCTTGGCATCGGCTTGTTTCATGTCGGTCAAGATCAAATCCGTTCCATGCAAAACGACGTGTGCATCAATACCATATTCATAGACAATTTCTAATAATACATGAGCATAAGAAACAGAAATGGTTTCTTGAAACAATCCAAAAGGATCTCGCATGACACATCCTATGTCCTAAAATGATCATTAATATGGCATAGTCTCCCCTATTGAGCGAGTATTTTCTTCGAAATAATAACCTCAAGATTGATGACTAAAACAATGAGGAATTGCTGAAATGGCAACCATGACACTCGATAAACAGCAATCGACCTATGTGCTGAATTTAACCAATGGCAATCAGGAAAATGCTTTAAATAAAGCGGTATTAGAAGAATATTTTGCTATTTTTGATGAAATTGAAAGTGATAAAAATAATGCCTGTTTAATTATTCGAAGTGATCATCCTAAAACCTTTTGTAATGGCTTAGACCTTGCTTGGTTAATGCAACAATCGTTGGAAGATAAAAAAGCCTTTACCCTGCAACTTGAAAATATGTTGCTCCATTTAGCATTACTCAACTTACCTGTAGTTGTTGAAATCGGTGGTAATGCTTATGCAGGCGGTGCAATTCTCGCATCTGCTTGTGACTTCCGATTTATGCGATCGGATCGAGGACGTTTTTGCTTTCCAGAAGTCCATCTAGGCATTCCTTTTACAGATAGCATTGCTGAAATTGTACAACTACTTCCCAATCAACATGCAATTTGGGAAATGTCTTTGACAGGCAAAACCATGACAGGCACTGAATGTCTACAATCCCAACTCGTTCACCAAATTGAACCAATCGAAACATTAAACTTTGAAGTGTTTAAATTTGCAGAAGATATGGCACAAAAGCACCGTATGACCTATGCCGTGATCAAACGTCAGCTCCGCCATCGAATTGTAGAGATTGCCAAGCAACGCCAACTCTATGATCCTGAAAAATTTGCACACCCTTTCATGATCTAGTTCACCTTTTACAACAACTCAAATCTAGGATATCTCAATGAATAATATGCAAGGAAGAACTGTTTTTATCACTGGCGGCAGTCGAGGTATTGGCAGAGCGATTGCTTTAAAAGCAGCTCAGGCAGGTGCTAATGTCGTGATTGCAGCAAAAACCGAAGTCGAGACCACTAAATTAACAGGTACGATTTATAGCGTCGCCGAAGAAATTGAAGCTGCTGGTGGCAAAGCATTGCCTCTACTACTTGATGTTAGAGATGAACAACAAATCCATACAGCTATTCAGCAAGCTGCCAAAGCATTTGGTGGAATTGATGTGCTGATTAATAACGCAGGTGCAATCGCATTGATGGGGGTGGAATCCACATCGTTAAAACAATATGACTTGATCCAAAGCATTAACCACCGTGCGACCTTTATTTGTGCCCAAGCTGCATTGCCCTTTTTAAAGCAATCTGAAAATCCACATATTTTGAGTTTATCACCACCTGTAAACATGTCACCGAAATGGCTCGGGATGCTTTCACCTTATGCTTTATCTAAATATGGTATGACGATTTTGACTTTGGGCATGGCAGAAGAATTTCGCCAATATGGTATTTCTTGTAATACCTTGTGGCCTGAAACTTATATCGCAACCGCAGCCGTGTCTAAGAATCTAGGCGAAGAAAATACCTTACATGTGAGTCGTAAACCTGAAATCATGGCTGATGCAGCTTATGCGATTTATAGTACGGCGAAAGGTGAACTGACAGGACAGAACCTAACCGATGAACAAGCTCTAGTAAGAGTCGGCATCACTGACTTTTCTCAATATGCATGTGTCGCTGGAAATACCAATCTACAGAAAGATTTCTTTTTGGATTGATTCAACCATAAAAAATGACCTTAAAACATCAGTCTTAAGGTCATTTTAAATGTTAAGCTAAAAAATAAAATTAACCAGGGAAAATACCACGCTCTTTACGCGCTTTTAAAATACGCTCACAACCTAAAATGAAGGCTGCTGTACGTAAAGTACATTCTTTCTCGCTTGATTTATGCCATACATCATTGATAGCTTGAATCATCAACTTATCCAGTCTTTCGTTAATTTCTTCCTCAGACCAGAAGTAGCTCGACATATCTTGAACCCATTCAAAGTAAGATACGGTTACACCGCCAGCGTTACAGATGACGTCAGGCACAACCGTAATACCACGTTGAACCAATACATCGTCTGCTTCTGGGAATGTTGGACCGTTCGCACCTTCAAGTACTAACTTCGCAGTTAACTTTTGCGCACGTTCAACTGTGATTTGACTTTCCAATGCAGCAGGAATCAAAATATCCATCTCTACATTCCAGAACTCTTCATCACTAATCGCTTGAGCGCCCTCAAAGCCACCCACACCTTGATGAGTTTCCATGTGCGTTTTTAATGCAGCAAGATCGATTCCTTCTGGATTGAAAATCGTACCAGTGTGATCTTGAATCGTCACAATGATCGATTTCGAATCAGCAAACAAATATGCAGCTTCGCTACCTACGTTACCAAACCCTTGAACTGCGATTTTTGCGCCGTCTAATGGTAATTTGATTTTTTCAGCAACTTGTTGACCTGTGATGAAAACTCCACGACCTGTCGCTTTAATCCGGCCAAGAGAACCACCAAGATGTACCGGTTTACCCGTTACCACACCAGTCACTGTATGACCTTGACCAGATGAATAAGTATCCATGATCCAACCCATCACGTTTGGATTAGTACCCACGTCTGGAGCAGGGATATCTTTTTGTGGGCCAATGATATGGCTGATTTCACTGGTATAACGACGGGTTAAACGCTCTAATTCACGTGGTGAAAGTTGACGCGGGTCAACACGGATGCCACCTTTTGCACCGCCAAATGGTAAATTCACCACCGCAGTTTTAATGGTCATCCATGCTGAAAGTGCCATTACTTCATTTAAATCTACATCTGGGTGATAGCGAATACCGCCCTTACCCGGACCACGTGACAAGTTGTGTTGTACACGATAACCTTCAAAATGACGAATTGTGCCATCGTCCATCACAATTGGCACATCGACAATCAGAGCACGTTTTGGGCGCTTCAATGTGTCCACATAGTCTTCTAAACCATCTAGATATGGAGCAACACGCTCAATCTGTTTAAGATAAGTTGCCCATGGACCGTCATTTTGAGAGACATAAGATAATAAATTAGACATGTTTTATCCTTTTGATGAGTTCGTTTGAATCATCAATCAAATAGGTAATTAAAAATGATATAAGCGGCTAATTTGGCAGTTCTGTTATCCAAATCAAACCGTGGGTTGCATTCAGCCACATCAAAAACTTTAATTTTGCCAGTTTTCTTAATGGCGTCTAATAATGAGTCAAAGACGGATAAATCAATGCCTTTGACTGCTGGTGCACTGACACCGGGTGCGATGCTGGCGCTAAATACATCCAAATCAACTGTGATGTATAAGTCGTCAACTTTTTCAATAAAACCGTTAATTTTCGAAATTAAATTTACAAGATTGGTCAGTTGTAATTGATGGTCGTAGATATAGCTACAATTCAAACGATCCGCTGTTTCAAACAAAACTTTAGTATTTGAATGCTTCGCCACACCGATACAGAGATAATTAAATTCCTGATCATGCTGTTCTGACAATTGCGCTGCATTTAGAAAAGGTGTTCCTGAAGTCACCTGTTCAGCTTCACGAAGATCAAAATGCGCATCAAAATTAATGATGCCTATTTTACGGTTTAGATCGTTGCTTTGGATATATTGAAATAACCCAGAAAAACTACCAAATGCGACTTCATGCCCGCCACCTAAAACAATCGGTTTCATGCCTTGTTTTAAGCTGCGTTCAACCTGTTCTGCTAGTTCAGCCTGAGCTTGTTCCAATTTTCCATGATCACAAACTACCGTACCCAAATCAGCAATCGAAATCGGTTGATGAATAGGTAAATTTGCCAACTGAGCACGAATCATATCGGGTGCATCCGCTGCACCTAAACGCCCTTTATTACGCTTTACGCCTTCATCGGAACTAAAACCGATTAAAGCAAAAGCAGCATGTTGACTGGTATTAACCACCTGATGGATACGTAGATGTTGCTCACCTTCACCATCTTGTCGCCCTTGCCATTTAAATGAATGATTCATATTCAATATCACTAATTAAAACTGTTCGCACTACACAAAAATTTCATTGCCATGCTGAATAATACGTTTAGGTAAATCTCCACCGAGCCAATACACAATCTCAGATGGATGTTCAATTTCCCAAGCAATAAAGTCAGCAACTTTGCCTACTTCTAAACTGCCATGTGAATCTTGTAGCCCTAAAGCATGTGCCGCGTGAATGGTTACGCCTGCCAATGTTTGTTCGGGTGTTAAGCGAAATAAGGTACTTCCCATATTCATCATCAAACGTAAAGACAATGCTGGAGAAGTTCCTGGATTCAAGTCACTCGACAACGCAATCCGAACACCATGTTGATGCAAACTGTCTAATGGTGGATATTTAGTCTCTCTCAAGAAATAGAATGCACCAGGTAATAACACTGCAACTGTTCCTGAGCTAGCCATTGCTTTGACATCGTCTTCAGTCATAAATTCTAAATGATCAGCAGATAAAGCGTAATAACGTGCAGCCAAACTAGAACCACCTAGAGAAGACAGTTGTTCTGCATGCAATTTAACGGGGAGATTGAGTGCATGTGCTGTTCTAAATATACGTTCAACTTGCGCAGGTGAAAATGCTAAATACTCACAAAATGCATCGACCGCATCCACTAACCCTTCCTGATGCAATTTGGGCAACATTTCTGTACAAATATGATCGACATAGGCATCATTTTGACCTTTATATTCAGGAGGTAATGCATGCGCTGCTAAGCATGTACTGCGTACAGTCATTGGCAAAATATTTGCAATTTGACGAATCACACGTAACATTTTTCGTTCATTGACATAGTCCAGACCATAACCAGACTTAATTTCAATGGTGGTAACACCATCTTTAAGCAAACAACGAATACGTTTTAAAGCCGATGCGAGTAATTGTTCTTCACTCGCTTCACGGGTAGCACGCACAGTACTGGCAATCCCGCCACCACTTGCTGCAATCTCTGCATAGCTGACACCCTGCAAACGTTGCTCAAACTCAACACTACGATTTCCACCAAACACACTATGCGTATGGCAATCAATCAAACCGGGTGTTAACCATGCCCCATTCAAATCAATGGTTTCAGCATAATTATCATTTGGAATATCACTTTCACGACCAATCCAATGAATATGCTGTCCAAATGTCACTAAAGCAGCATGTTCAATACTGTTGTATTTCCCATCCTGCATAGTAGCGATATGACAGTTTTTCCAAAGCTTTTTCATTTCAGATCATCTCCCTGTCCAAGAGCTATGCGCTCTTGAACAGTTGGGTTATTAGCTTTCCATTTTGAAATTTTGTGGTAAATCCTCATCAACCTTAATTGCATCTTGTTTTGGTTTAACCCAAATATTGTATGCAATACACAGTAAAACTAGCCATCCAACACCAACATACAGTGCTGGTCTTGAGTCAGGGAAATAACCCATCATTGCCAAAATAAACAGCATGAATGCAATGGCAAATGCAGGAGCATACGGCCAACCGATCACAGGAAAATCAAGTGCTTTAATCTGTTCTTTAGACAACTTACGTCGCATCGCAACTTGTGAAAGTAAGATCATCAACCATACCCAAACCGTTGCAAAAGTTGCAATTGACGCAATGATAAGGAATACATTTTCTGGAATTAAATAGTTGAGAACCACACCGATAAGTAAGACTCCAGCCATAACCACGACTGTCATCCACGGTACACCATTTTTAGAGATTTTTTGAAACACTTGCGGTGCTTGTCCACGGCTCGACATACCAAACAACATACGCCCTGCACCAAATACATCACTATTAATCGCAGAAACTGCCGCAGTGATCACCACAATATTTAAAACTGTTGCAGCAGAACCAATACCTAGATTTTCAAAAATTTGTACAAATGGGCTACCTTGACTACCAATCTGATTCCAAGGAAAAATCGACATTAATACAAAGATCGTCAAGACATAGAAGAGCAAAATACGGACTGGAACAGCGTTAATTGCCTTCGGAATAGAGGTCTTTGGATCTTTAGATTCACCCGCAGTAATCCCGATAATCTCGATACCACCGAAAGCAAATACAACTACAGATAAACAAGCAATCAAACCTGCAATACCATTTGGCATAAAACCTTCATGAATCCATAAGTTTTGAATACCTGTTGTGAAACCTGCTTGATCGGCATTGAAACCATAAATCATCAGCCCTAAGCCACCCAAAATCATGGCAACAATCGCGGTCACTTTTACGATTGAAAGCCAGAACTCTAGCTCGCCAAAAACTTTGACATGAATGAGGTTAATTGCACCTAAGAACATGATCAGTGACAGAATCCAAATCCATCGAGGAACATCGGGATACCAAAATCCCATATAGATTCCAAAAGCAGTTACGTCAGCCAACGCAACAATGATCATCTCAAAAACGTAGGTCCAGCCTGTGGTAAAACCAGCAAGTGGTCCAATGTACTGTGAAGCGTAGTGACTGAAAGAGCCTGAAACTGGATTTTGAACCGCCATCTCACCTAATGCGCGCATCACGATATAAATTGCAATCCCTGCAACAATATATGCGAGCAAAACTGATGGACCTGCCATTTTAATGGCTGTTGCTGAACCGTAAAAAAGTCCCGTTCCTATTGCTGAACCTAATGCTAAGAAACGGATGTGACGGGTGTTTAATCCCCGCTGTAAAGTGGAGTGTTGTGACATTATTATCTCCAATCCTTGAGGAAATATAGTTAGAGTCGGTCACTCCATGTGACCGTTATCCTGATTACGCGTTAGATAGGCTTGGCAATAGATTTGGAATGAGTAATTCATTCAAACAACCACTTGCGAGTAATTCACTGGCTTGTTCGATATCAGGAGCGAAGAAACGATCTTCACTGTAATACGGCACTTGGTCACGCAATGCTTTACGCGCACGTTCAAGTTTTGGCGAGCTTTTTAAACCTTCACGGAAATCAAGACCTTGACATGCTCCTAACCATTCCACAGCAAGAATGCCACGAACGTTATCAGCCATATACCACAAACGCTTACCCGCATTTGGTGCCATAGAAACATGGTCTTCTTGGTTTGCTGATGTTGGTAAACTGTCAATACTTGCAGGATGTGCTAAAGCTTTGTTGTCACTTGCCAAAGCTGCGGCAGTTACTTGAGCGATCATAAATCCAGAATTGACCCCACCATTGGCAACTAAAAATGGCGGAAGTTGTGACATATGGCGATCCATCATCATCGAAATACGGCGTTCAGAGAGTGAACCGATTTCTGCAATTGCCAGTGCCAAATTATCTGCCGCCATCGCAACAGGTTCAGCATGGAAATTACCACCTGAAATCACATCGCCTTCCGCTGCAAATACCAATGGGTTATCGGATACCGCATTTGATTCGATTTCCAACACTTCTGCTGCTTGACGAATTTGAGTCAAGCAAGCACCCATCACCTGAGGTTGGCAACGCAGTGAGTATGGGTCTTGAACCTTGCTGCAATCTTCATGTGAATGTGCAATTTCACTTGAATCAGTCAGTAAGTCACGATATGCAGCAGCCACATCAATTTGACCACGTTGACCACGAACTTCATGCACACGCGCATCAAATGGTGCACGAGAACCTAACATTGCCTCAACGCTTAAACCACCGCAAACCGTTGCAGCAGCGAATAAATCTTCAGCTTCAAATAAACCACGTAAAGCATATGCAGTGGAAACTTGCGTACCATTTAACAGTGCTAAACCTTCTTTAGCTGCTAGAGAGATTGGCTCTAAACCTGCGATTTTAAGCGCCTCTACTGCTGGCAACCATTCACCTTTATAACGTGCTTTACTTTCACCCAATAACACTAAAGACATATGTGCAAGTGGTGCCAAGTCACCCGAAGCTCCCACCGAACCTTTCAGTGGAATATGTGGATAGACTTCTGCGTTGATCAACGCAAGAATGGCATCAATCACTTTACGGCGAATACCAGAGAAGCCACGCGCCAAGCTGTTTGCTTTGAGCAACATGATTAAACGCACCATTGCATCATCTAATGGCTCACCAACACCTGCGGCATGTGAAAGTACCAAAGAACGTTGTAATTGTTCTAAATCTTCTGGTGCAATTTTAGTTGAAGCGAGCAAACCAAAACCTGTATTAATCCCGTAAGCAGTACGACCTTCATTTACTATTTTTTCGACACATGCAACACTGGCATTAATACCTGCTGATGCACTTTCATCGAGTTTGACTTGGATTGGATTTAAATAAGCGTGGCGCAGATCTGCTAGGCTAAGTTTGCCGGGTTGAATTAGAAGTTCCATTATTGGCGTCCTGTTTTGCACTATATTGTTCGCTTACGATGCCGCTTACACAATTGCAAAAAGCATCGTAATGTCCTTGTCTGTTTATTGTGTGATCATCGGCAAGTTCAAGCCTTGCTCTTTGGCACAATCAATCGCAATGTCATAGCCCGCATCGGCATGACGCATCACCCCTGTTGCAGGGTCATTGGTCAATACACGAGCGATACGTGCTGCCGCTTCATCTGTACCATCACATACAATCACGACACCTGAGTGTTGCGAGAAGCCCATACCAACACCACCACCGTGATGTAAAGAAACCCAAGTTGCACCACCTGCTGTATTCAAGAGCGCATTTAATAATGGCCAATCTGATACTGCATCTGAACCATCTTGCATTGCTTCTGTTTCACGATTTGGACTTGATACCGAACCTGAATCTAAATGATCACGACCAATGACAATCGGTGCAGAAAGCTCACCACTACGAACCATTTCATTAAAAGCCAAACCAAGTTTGGCACGTAGACCTAAACCGACCCAACAAATACGTGCTGGTAAGCCTTGGAAGCTAATCCGTTCACGTGCCATATCTAACCAACGATGTAAATGTTCATCATCAGGGATTAATTCTTTTACTTTTGCATCTGTTTTATAGATATCTTCTGGATCACCTGAAAGTGCAACCCAACGGAATGGTCCTACACCGCGACAGAACAATGGGCGAATATAAGCAGGTACGAAACCTGGGAAATCAAAAGCGTTCGCAACACCTTCTTCTTGTGCCATTTGACGAATGTTGTTGCCATAGTCAAATGTTGGCACACCCATTTTTTGGAAATCAAGCATCGCTTGAACATGCTTTGCCATAGATTGTTTAGCGGCTTTCACCACAACTTCTGGTTCAGTTTTAGCACGCTCACGGTATTCTTCCCATGTCCAACCCACTGGCAAATAACCATTAAGTGGATCATGTGCGCTGGTTTGGTCAGTGACCATATCAGGACGTACACCACGACGAACTAATTCAGGTAAAATTTCTGCTGCATTACCATGTAAAGCGATCGAAACTGCTTTACCTTCTTTGGTGTATTTTTCAATACGTGCTAATGCATCATCCAAATCAGTCGCTTGTTCATCAACATAACGTGTGCGTAAACGGAAATCGATACTGGTTTGTTGGCATTCGATATTCAATGAACATGCACCAGCCAATGTTGCTGCTAATGGTTGAGCACCGCCCATACCACCTAAGCCAGCAGTCAGTACCCAACGACCTGTTAAATCACCGTTGTAATGTTGACGACCTGCTTCAACAAAAGTTTCATATGTACCTTGTACAATGCCTTGGCTACCAATGTAGATCCAAGAACCTGCTGTCATTTGACCGTACATTGCCAAACCTTTTGCATCTAGCTCATTGAAGTGTTCCCAATTCGCCCAATGTGGAACTAAGTTCGAGTTTGCAATCAAAACACGTGGCGCATCTTTATGGGTTTTGAATACACCAACAGGTTTACCTGATTGAACCAACAAGGTTTCATCCGCTTCTAAGTTTTTTAAAGTTTCAACAATTTTATCAAAGCATTCCCAGTTACGTGCAGCACGACCGATCCCACCATAAACAACGAGTTCTTTTGGATTTTCTGCCACATCAGGGTCAAGATTATTCATCAGCATGCGTAACGGCGCTTCAGTTAACCAACTTTTTGCATTCAGTTGTGTACCACGTGGTGCGCGAATTTCTACGTCACGAAATTTTGTTGTCATTGTAGTCACAATCGGACTCCTTCCTTTGAGATTTGAACCGCAAATTAAACTGCTTTTAACGTATAGCAATGTATTAACTTGTATATACATCTATATACTACACAAATCTTTTATCTTGAAAAGATGCATTTCATTCCATTTATGAAAATAAATTTTAAACATATGAAATAAATTGATTTATTTTTATTAAGACCATAAAAAACCCATACAACTAAAAATTGTATGGGTTTCAAAAAAGTGTTAATTATTTAAATTTTCGTGAGTCGAATCGCACAAACTTGTTTTTTATCCTGCTTACCAAAAGAAATACTTTTCAAGTAATCCCGATCTTTTATAATTAAACTTTCTTGATGCTCCAGATAGAAAATAGATTCATTTATTTTAATTTCTAAAGGTTCTAAACTTTGATTAAAAACAAAAATTAAATCAGCAGAACTCTTTAATTCAGAAGCAGTAGACTCGAACATCCATTCATAATCTGCATGAAATTTTTTAGCATCATATATCAGATTAAAGTCTCGAATCTTTCCATTGGGCAATTCACAACTAACCTGACTGTCTCCACTGAACTTTATCGATTCCAGATATTGTAAATGCTTCACTTGATGATCAATATTCAGCAAAATATCTTGACCTTCCAAAACCGTCAAATAACGTTGCATACCATCAAATTTGGAAAACGAACCAGACGTTTTGACGTCCGCCATGGAAATACGCCAATCAAATAACTCAAGGCTACTCCCTTCACTCCGAGCAAGTTCAATTGTATAGCCTGCACCATTTTTCCACAGCATGCATTTATAATCTGCTGAGCTTAGATGCTGAATCATTGCGTAAATTTACCTTCCAAATAATAACGACTACCTGGATAAATCAAACGTGCACTAGAAATCAGTTGTTTATTTGACCATGTACGACGGCGAATCAATAGGCAGGGTTCTGTCTTATTAATCTTCAACCATTTACATTCTTGAGCCGATGCTAAAATCGCCGTAACCACATGCTCACCCTCAGTCACAGGTGCCTTTGACATCAAATAAGCATTTGGCGTAATCTCTGTAAAGTCTTGAGCTAAATAATCAGGTATCAACACTGGATCAACTAAACGATCTTCTATTTGTACAGGCACATCATTTTCATAATGCACAATAATCGAATGAAATAGCTTTTGCCCTTCACGCATCTGCATTAATAGGCTTTGTTCTGTGTTTGCTTGAATTTGTTCCAACACCAATACTTCTGCACGATGTTTATGATTTCGAGCGATAATCTCTTCGGCAATATTATTCACATGAAATAAAGCTGTGCGTCCTTGTCCTTCTGCAACAAATGAACCTACACCTTGTATGCGTACTAGCAAGCCCTCACTGGTCAACTCACGCAAAGCGCGGTTGACTGTCATACGACTGCAACCAAGCAAGTTGACTAATTCACTCTCGGATGGAATCTTTTTATTGACTGTCCATGTGCCTTCGTAGATTTTCTGTGAAATCATTTGTTTCACACGCAAGTACAAAGGTACAGGACTGTCTTCCCCGAGTGATAAATCCAAATCGGTTTGCTTGGATGTTCTTGACATTGGCTAAAACTCATACACAATACTTTGAGCTATTGTATATAGATTATCGCCAATTTGTATATACAAGCTTATACAATCGAATCATGTTTTACTTTATATAAAGTGATATAAAGATCGTTATTAACAAATATTATTTAAATGATTCATAAGCAAAATTAATTTATATTTATCAAATGATTATACTAAATAGGCTTTGTTGCACAAAGCTATTCTTGAAGGCTTCTTCAGCAATATAATTTCCAGATGAAGAAGCCTGTTCCTAAAATCTACCGTACAACCAATTGGTCCTCGTATAACCAAGCTTTAATCAAGCGAGGAAATATTTCAATCTGGTTTGATCCTAAGACCAATGGTATGCACAGCCACAAGGCAAGCATGGACGAAATCAAACTTATTCCGATACAGCGATTCAATGCTGTTTAATGATCAAATCTCTATTCCGTCTTTCTTTACGTATGGTCACTGGCTTTGCTCAAAGTCTGATTAAACGCCGTGGTTTGAATTGGACAGCACCAGATTACTCCACCCTCTGTAGACGACAAAAGCATATTGATATTGCGATAAGCTCTCAGAAAAGTCATGATGGATTACACCTACTTATTGACTCTACAGGATTAAAATTTTTAGGTGAAGGCGAATGGAAGCGTAAGAAACATCAAACTGAATATCGTCGCCAATGGCGCAAACTTCATATCAAATACGAGCATTTCAGCTCACAACAAACAATGTGAGTGATTCACAGGTGCTTGGTGATTTGCTTGATCAAATTCCATTGGATGAACGAATTGATTCAGTCGATACAGATGGTGCTTATGACACAAAGCACTGCCGACAAGTCATTTTAGATTGAGATGCACATGCAGTCATTCCACCTAGGAAGAATGTAAAGCTTTGGAAAGATAAGAAATTGAGATATTTAGAGAGAGGAATGAATTATTAAAAACAGTCAAACGGCTAGGTAGGTCACTTTGGAAAAAATGGTCTGGTTATCATCATCGAAGTTTAGTGGAAACCAAAATGCATTGCATCAAATTATTAGGTGATAAATTAACAGCAAGGAGTTTTCCTAGTCAGGTGAATGAGATTTATGCACGTGTAGCAGTTTTGAATAAATTCACAGTATTTGGTCGACCTCATACCCAAGTTGTGACTTGAATTTAGCTCAATTACGGTAGCATTGTCTTTCAAACCTTTGTGCAACAAAGCCCATGAAGACTATATTGCGGGCATCGCTAAAGGTTTAAGTATTTTAGAATGTTTTGGACCAGATCGAGTCAATCCTTATGGATTACATTTAGGTAATCGCCTTCCCGCACATGCAACTTCAGCAGGTAAAATATTATTGGCACATCTAAATGCTGAAGAACAAAAACAGTGATTAGAAAAATACCCTTTAAAACGTTTAATTAAATATACGCATACGGATAGTGAAGTTTTCCTTTCACTATTACATGAAATTAAAGAACAGGATCGGTGCTACTCATGTGAAGAACATGAACTAGGTGTAATTTAAGACTCAAATGCAGATGTTGTTGCAGCGTTAAATATTGTTTCTCCAACCATGCATACAACCAAAGATTATTTAATTACTCACATTTTACCTTTACTTCTTGAAACTGCTGGCGACTTGCGTCAAGTTATTTGATAAGAATAAAGCAAAAAATTATTTTCTTAGGCTATGAATAACGTATTAGGTTTAATAATCAGTTCACAACAGATTCACACTTTTACTTTTATGCTGTATATAAAATCAAATGAGTGTAAAAAAATGGCATTTCTCAGAACTTTAGCCGTTTCAACATTAGCCTTATTCTCTTTAGCTTCGTGTAAAAGTATACCGAGCTATTCATCTGACTATACCAAAGCAAGTAAAGAAATATCAGGCATTGCTTTGACGCAAGAACAAGCGGCTGAAATCGGTAAGCGCTTTACTTCAGCATTCAATACACTTGGAACACCAAGTTTTATTAAAAATGCAAGCCAACTTTATGCTAATGACCTATACATTAATGACACCTTATCCCAGTTTTCGAACAAACAAGATTTGGTAAAACATTTTTCAGGTATGAATGAGCATGTGAGTAACGTAAATGTCAAACTTATTAGTGCCACTTATCAAAAAGATTCAGCCTATATACATTGGTATATGGCTTATGATTTTAAAATGTTTGGCCGTAGTAAAACTATGGCATCGTATGGCATAAGCGAAATCAAAATCAACTCCTCTAGCCAAATTGTTTTTCAACAAGACTATTGGGATCCTGCCAATGGTTTATATCGTTCATTACCTTATATCGGAAGAGCCTACTCTTTGATTTTACCGTTCAAAAAATAGTTTAAAATTCGACCATCATAAATTTATAATAATTCAAGGGTGATATATATGAACGATAATTTCTTATTAAATCAATTCAGTCATATTGATGGTTTAATCTTCCTTGCTGTGATAGATAATTATGATGGTGCTATATTAAAATCCATAGGAGATCATTATATAAATATAGATAGTGCTATACTTGA
The DNA here is from genome assembly GCF_027105055.1 of Acinetobacter sp. TR3. Lineage (NCBI taxonomy): Bacteria > Pseudomonadati > Pseudomonadota > Gammaproteobacteria > Moraxellales > Moraxellaceae > Acinetobacter > Acinetobacter sp. TR3. The sequence continues at coordinate 1,276,578 of NZ_CP114264.1, read as the reverse complement.
AGTTACCAATATATATAACATGCAAATAAAACTGACACATCAGTTTGATCCACTGGATTATATTGAAGGTATATTTATCAGTTTACACAATCAATATCATATGATTACTCCTCTTGAAAGTAATCAAAACCTATTTTTATATGCAATTTTAGATCATACTCTGACAAACCCTGCATATGCACGTTACGAAATTGAACGTATTGAAAAAAATCTTAATTTTTATGCCTATTAAAATATATATTATTAGATAAGCTTTGAATTGAGTATTTCTTTGTACAATGGAGCTTAAAATGAATTCAAATTTAATGAAGAAAATATTTTCATTTTGTGCCATTAACTTAATAGTAGGTACTCATGTAGTGCATGCAAGTGTTCAAACTTGTCAGAATGCCCCACTGATTGTTACGGGAAAAGTTGTTGGTTCAGTGACATATTTTGCAGATGACTGTAAAAAAAACTGGGAAAACCAAAACATACGCCTAGACTTTTCTTATCGTCAAAACATTCCTGAATGGGCATTTAAACGTGCAGCGACTCATTTCCTTAAGAAAAATATTGCAGACTTCTCAGATAACTCACCACTGAATAACATCACAGAATTATATCACTCTGTAAAAAAAGGTGATCTTTATAGCCTCAGCTACAATCACAATAGCAATACACTCAGATTATCTTTAAATCAGAAGACTCTCGGTGCGATTACAGATCAAAAAGCAAATCAGTATTTTAAAATTTGGTTTGGAAATTCACCTTTTAATGCTAAATTAAAACAACAATTACTTAATCCATAGTGGATATTATTATGAGCAATCAATTTATCCTGATGGTTGAAGACCACTATGAACTTGCGGCAACTGTATGTGAGTTTTTAGAGGAACATGGTTTTGTAATTGATCATGCGCGTAACTTGGATGCTGCACGTAATTTTCTTAAAACACAGGCTTATCATCTGCTTTTATTAGACATAAATTTACCTGATGGCTCTGGTTACGATTTATGTGAATGGTTAAGAACAGAACAAGGTATGGATATTCCCGTGCTTATGCTTACCGCTCGTGACACCTTAGATGATAAATTGAAAGGTTTTGTTGCAGGTACAGATGATTATCTAGTTAAACCTTTTGATTTCAATGAATTAGTCATGCGTATTCGTGCCCTAATTAAACGTTCATTAGGCGAAGTTTCCAAAAATAAAATTCAAATTCATGACTTAATTTTAGATAGCTCCACACAAACCATTATTCGTGCAGGTCAACACATTGAATTACCACGGATTCAATTTAAATTACTTAAAATTTTAATGAGAAACTCACCAAGAGTAATAACCAAACAAGAAATTATTATTGAGCTTTGGGGTGATGAAGAGCCTGAAAGCGATGCTTTACGTAGCCATATTTATAATTTACGTAAAATGGTGGATAAACCTTTTCAACAAAAACTCATTCATACGATTTCTGGTGTTGGTTTAAAAATCGCACTTGAGGATTAAGTGCTTTAATTCATATATACAACAACAATTAATCCTGTTGTATTCGGCAGTTCAAGTTCAGTATGTGTATTTAAATAATATTGACGATCGAACAACTCAACTCTCCAGCCCAGTTGCATACATAGTTTTTCTACTAACTGTAGACCTATGCCATGTCCTTTAGGATTGAGTTTTAGCTGAGTACGACTTAATTCTCGGACTTTTAATTCATCTGGTAGGCTAATTCCAATGCCGTTATCAGCAATGATGATGCTATTTTTCTGTTGAATAATATGAATACTCGAGCCTTGAGAATAATTTAGCGCATTACGCAAAATATTGCTCAACACCATTTTTGTCATCGATGGATATAATAGGCGTGTTGATTCTGGATCATCATACTGCACCAAAATCTCCATCCCTTTGCTTTGGCTCACCATATCTAAATCGTGAACGAGATCATTAATAATCACTGATAATCGAGTTTGATCGGCATTTAGGGTATTGGTCGTGTTACGTGCAATTGCAAGTAAAGTATCTACAAGTAATTGCATGTCTTCAATGGTATTTGCTATACGGTTCAATGATTTATCATTACCATATCTTGCTTGGCAGATTTGGACATTACCTTTCAAAATCGTCAAAGGCGTACGTAATTCGTGACTAACGTCCCCCGTAAACTCGCGTTCACGATGAATAAACTCACTCAATACTTCATGGTACTTTTCTAATGCCTGTTTTAGATATTCTGCTTCCAAATTGCCATTGGTACTAATATCTTGAAATGGAGAAGCTTCTTTATTTTGATGAACCCAGTCTATTTGTTCTAACGCATTTGCAAGACGGGTAATCGGTGAAAAATAACGTTTCGCACGGCGATTTGACCACCATAAAATACTATACAGCACGATCAAACTAAACATTAATGGCGCAAGACCAAACATCCAAACAATTTTATTGACGTTACTTTCACCAAACACCAACAACACATGTTGTCCATTTCGCTCGCCATAAACAGTCATACGATCTTTGCCATCTACAAAAATACGATGCACACCTTGCTGTAAAGTCAAATCACGAAATGGTTGCGGAGGCTTGTTTGATGACCATCGATAACCATATAAATTTTTAGTGTCTGGAAGATTAGCATTTGGATTTCGATCAACACGTATCCAATAATGTTCCATTTCTTGTTCAAGCGCAGTTTTGAGTAATGAACCTTTAATCACCCATGCACTACAAGCAATACCAATAACAATTGAAAGTGCGATCAGCCCGATCTGCAACCAATAATAGCGATTAAACATCTCACCGAGTGGATGATTATTTCCGTCATTTTGTTTCGATCTAAACATTGGCTGATCTACTTACAGAGTTATCTTTAATTATACGGCTTTCTTTTTAAACAGGAAGTGACCGACAACCCACTCTTGCCCTTGTTCAAACCCAAATAATTCTGCACAAGCCATAAAGAAAATACGCCAACGTTGCCACCATGCTTCTGCATCTTGAGCGTAAACCTGTTCAAAAAGTGGTTTTAATTGTTCTACATTGCGATCCATATTTTCTAACCAAGCATTCGCTGTTTTCTCGTAATGAGTACCCGACCATTGCCAATGTTTAGATAGTTCTAAATGCTCTTGAAAATGTAAAAATGTTGAACTGGCTGGCATCAAACCACCTGTAAAGAAGTAGCGTGACATCCAATCATATTCACTTTTAATTTCAAATGGATAATGTAAAAAACGATGACAAAAAATATGACACCACAACATTGCATCTGCTTTGAGCCAAGACTGAATTTTCTCAAAAAGTTTTTGATAGTTTCGAACATGTTCAAACATTTCAACCGAAACCACACGATCAAAAGTATTTGCTTTTAACTCAAGCACATTAACATCACAGGTTAAGATTTCTACGTTGTTTAGACCACGCTTTTGAGCTTCTGCAAGAATATGTTGGCGTTGAGTAGCTGAATTAGACACTCCAGTAATTTTTGCATTTGGATACCGCTCTGCCATCCATAAGGTAAATGATCCCCACCCACAGCCTAGCTCTAAAATTTGTTGACCATCATGTAATTGAGCGCGATCACTATATATCTGTAGTGAAAATTCTTCAGCTTCATCCAAATTTGTTCGATCATGGGGAAAGAAACATGCACTATATTTTAAACGTTTTCCTAGAACCGCCTGAAAGAATGCTGTAGGTAATTCATAATGCTGCTCGTTGGCTTTGTCCGTTTCGATCGCAATCTCGCTATGCTTTAACATATTAAGCACATCCATATAGCGCTGAGCACCTTGTTCAGGGTCATAACGCCCTTCTTGAATCAAACGCTTTTTACTCAATGCACGGATGGCTGCACGAATCGCTTGATCTGGAACTAAACCGCTTTCAACGAGTTTTAAAGATTTTTGAATTATAAAGTCCATGTGCAGTACCTACTGTTTGGGTTTCCACGGAATAAACATTGAAGTTCGTTTTTGATAATCGAGATAATTTTGACCGCGATTTTTTAAGGCTTGTTGTTCACTAAATGGAATACCTGTGATGTAGTACAAAAACAACCACATCAACACTGGATATATCCACAAGCTATATAATCCTGCTGCTAACCCAATGGTTGGATAAGCAAACCAATGCAACCATTCAAAGAAATAGTTTGGATGACGTGAATATCTCCATAGACCTTGATCCATTGTTTTACCATGATTATTGGGATTCTGCTTGAACCGATATAATTGTTGATCTGCAACCGTCTCGCCAACGAATGCAACAAACATAATCAAACCTGCAATAATCAAATAATCATTGGTATCCATGCTCCAAGACATACTTGGCACATTGAGCAAACTCCACATCGGAATGCTAAATAAAATGGCTAATCCTGCCTGAAACATAAAAAAAGCAAAGAAACCTAAATGTTGATATTTTCCCATCGCCCTACGCATATTGGCATATCGTCTATCTTCCTCATGTTCAGCCATATAACGCCGAAACAAGTGCCAGCTCAATCGTAAAAACCAAATCGAACTGAATATTCCAATAAACAATCTGACGCTAAATGGTGCAACATCAATAAGTAATGCTGTCAGAGCAATATTTAAAAAAATACAAAAGCTCCAAGCGACATCTACAATACCAGCTCGATGATTAGAGGTTGCCCACAACCAACACAGCGTCATTACTACGGCATCAAGTAAAAATAATTGCCACAACATAACCACCTCCTTGATGCATTAAAAAATCATGGATTTTTTAATAAGGGCTTGCTTCAAATAGAAGATGCACATCACTGATCACCCCTTCTTTAAAGCCTCCTTCGCAATAACAGAGATAGAAATCCCACATCCGAATAAAGTTTTCATCAAATCCTAAAGCCAAAACGTGTTCTTTAGCATTTAAGAAACGCTCACGCCATTGATGAATCGTTTCTGCATAGCTCAAGCCAATATCTTCAAGATGTTTTAAACGTAACTGTTGTTCAGATGCAGCTTGAGTTAAAACGCTGATACACGGAATAAAACTACCTGGAAAAATATAGCGTTTAATATAATCCACTGTATTCAAAGCTTTTTTATAACGTGCATCTTCAATCGTGATAGCTTGAATCAACCCCAAACCGTTCGGTTTTAGTAAAGATCGGCATTTATTAAAGTAAGTCGATAAATATTGTTCACCGACAGCTTCAATCATTTCGATCGAAACCAACTTATCGAATTTTCCTTCTAATAATCGGTAATCTTTAAGCTGAACACTGACACGATGACTAAGACCTACATCGGCGATACGTTTAGTTGCTTCATCGTATTGTGCTTGAGAAATGGTAATCGTGGTCACTTTGCAGCCATAATGCTGAGCAGCGTAAATTGCAAATCCGCCCCAACCACTACCGATCTCAACCAAGTGATCCATCGGTTTGAGCTGTAATTTCTGACAAATCAGTTCTTTTTTATAATCCGATGCTTCTTCCAAAGTCATATCTTTGTGCTTATACACAGCACTTGAATACATCATTGAAGAATCAAGAAAAAGTTTGAAAAAATCATTGCTCAGGTCGTAATGCTCTGCAATATTTTTTCGACTTCCTGACAATGAATTTTTACGTGTTTTATACCAAGCTTTTAATACAAGTTGGCTGGCTTGAGAAATCACATTTTGATTAATTTTATCGAGCACATGACGGTTTCTCGCCAAAATTTGAATGACCTCAACGAGGTGTTTACTGCTCCAATAGCCTCGAATATAACCTTCAGCTGCACCAAGTACACCATTTTTAAAAATGAGATCGATCAATTCTTTATTATGAATCTCTATCGTCGCTTCTAAATCAGAAACCTCACCCACGGTACCATTCCATTCTCCACGAAAATGAATTTGTCCATGACGAAGTTTGAGCAAGCTTCGAAGAACCAAAGGCAGTGAATCTTGTTCACCGAAAATAAGCGTTTTCATCATGTTGTTTTAAATCCTTATCTTTTTTTGGGTGCCGATAAAATGGAACTTTCTTTCGCCATAGATGAAAAGCTTGAACGTATATCGAAGCTAACATCTTGAAAGGTTCAAAGATATGATGAATAGCATAACGATTCAGTTGTGAAGGAACTGTGATGCTGGTTAACGTGAAATGCATGGTTGCATCAAAGATCAATTTATCTGATTGATAAAGCTGCATATGAATCACATTCTGTTCATCTGAAAAGTTAAATCGCCATTTGTACTGAATATCCATTGGCATAAACGGTGAAACATGAAAACTTTTTTCAAATTCGAACTCATAACTTTTAAAATGACTGTGCTCTTTTAATTTTTGACGGCAGTCATGCACATAAACTTCACGTTCATTCCAAGGGGTATTGGTAATTTCACTCAATATGAAAAGAGGCTGTTTTTGAGGATTGAGTACAAAATAAAAGATGACTGAATTAAAACTAAATCCTAAAGTTCTTGGTAAAGCAAGGACACGAATTTCTGATTGTGTCGACAAAATCGTATCTTCTTTCTGCAAAAGGATTTTCTTAATTCGTTCTCTGATCGAACCTGTATAGCCTTTTAGAAAATCATTTTCATAGAGATTTAATATATTCCAACGCGAAGTAGAACAAAGCCATGAACGATCTAGGTTCTGATCAATACGATCTGGATCAAAACATAAATAGCTCAAACTAGACTGAAAATCGTGTGCTTTAGGATAAAAGCGCCGATGTCTAATCTGAGCTTTGGCTATGGAAAGTGAATCTTCAAACATGTGATCACCTCCAAATTTAGTCATTCAATGTTAATAGTTTATCGACTACACGTTGAGCACTTCTCGCTCCATCTTCATGAAACCCCCAACCCCAATATGCTCCACAGAATGAACTGCGGTTTTGACCATCGATCAAATCCCAACGCGCTTGTGATTCAATTGCTTTCTTATCAAAAACAGGATGTCGATAACGACGTTCGACATAAATCTTTTCTTTTGCGATCGGCATATTCGGATTGAGTGTAGAAAAGATCTGAGTCTTACACGGTAGCTTCTGTAAGCTGTTCATCCAGTAAGTAAATCCATAGTGTACTTGATGAGCTTTGCTATTTTTTTGAGGTTTCTCTTGAGCAGTGACATGTACATGCCAACTCGCCCATTGAGACTGACGCCTCGGCATAATCGAAGTATCATGATGTACCACCATAAAGTTATCTTGATAATCAAAACAACCTAATACGTCTCGCTCAGCTGCCGAAGGATCTTGAATCAGCTTTAACGTATCATCAGCATGACTCGCAAACACAACCCAATCAAAAACTTCCTCATTTCGATCGGTTACAACAGTGACCTTATCTGATTCACGTAGCACTTGTTGTACTTGCGCTTTTTTCCAAATAATCGACGGACACGCTTTTTGAATCGCTCGTATATAAGAAGCTGAACCACCTTTAACCGTCTGCCATTGAGGGCGGTCTTCCAATTGCAACATACGATGATGTTGAAAAAAACTTACGACAAACTTATAAGGAATATTTCCAACTTGATCCACTGGGCTTGACCACAATGCACCACACATTGGGTATAAATGTTCTTGGCGAAATACCTCTGAATAATCATTTTGATTCAGATAGTCTTCGATACTCAGTTCAGCGTTGCATTGATCTAACTGAATATCTTTGTTGTCTTGATAAAAACGAATCAAGTCGGACAGCATGATCCGAAATTTCTTATTTAAAAAATTCTGAGGTCGCGTTAATAGTGACCATTTTTTTGATGGATTATATTGAAGCCCTGTCACTCGGTTGTTGACTGAAAAGCTCATGTCACTATTCTGTGCTTCTACAGCTAATGCAGCTAGCATGGCACTGAATAGAGGATAATTATAATCATTGAATACAATAAAACCGCTATCTACAGCAACGTTTTTACGTTCAATCCAAAGATCATGTGTATCCGTATGTCCACCGAAATACTGTTCTTTCTCAAAGATTGTGACTTCATGCTGCTTTGATAATTTCCATGCAGCATATATACCTGAAATACCAGAGCCTACGATTGCAATCTTCATCAAGACTCCTCGCTTTGAATTTTGCTTGTGTTTATTTTGAGATTTAATTGATGACTTTTATGGATATCATAAATACGTTGTGGTACAGGTTTAATTCCCCAAATCAACCCAAAAAAAGACATCATTTTTAAAATGTAATAAGTAATGTCGATTTGCCACCAGAAGAAACCTTGCCGAGTACTCCCCGCATAATAATGATGGTTGTTATGCCAACCCTCACCCAATGTAATAATTGATAAAAATAAATTATTTCGGCTGTTATCCTTCGTCTCGAAGTCTCGACTGCCATATAAATGCGCAAGTGAATTGATACATAAAGTCGCATGAATCAATAAAACTGTCGAAATGACAAAACCCCAGACCAATAGCTGTAAGCCTGATGTACCTAAACTCGGATAAGCAATACTCAACCACTCACCTAAACCATAAATTGCAAAAGCAGTGAACAAGACCACAGGTAAACTAAAGCGATCTAACCAAACAATTTCAGGAAACTTTAACCAGTCTTTAATGACTTCTTTTCGTGTAGAAAAATTCTGTTCATTTAAAAACCATCCGATATGACTGTACCAAAATCCGTGTGTAGATGAATGTGGATCGTGATCTGTGTCAGTAAAACGATGATGATAACGATGATGAGCTGCCCACCATAAAGGCCCTCGCTGTGCACTCATGGTTCCGATCAACACAAAAAAGAATTGTATTGGACGCGAAGTTTGAAAGGTTTTATGCGAAAGATAACGATGAAAAAAAGCAGTGATCGCAAACATACGAATAAAATAAAAAAACAGCATGAATGCGATAGCAAACCAAGATACACCCACCCAAAAAACTGCAAGACAAGCGATATGCAGCAAAATGAATGGTAAAATTCTAAACCACTGAATCTTGGTATCTTTTGAGCTTTCTTGAAAGGGAATATGCTGTTTATCTAAAGTATCAGTCAGTGACCAACTATCCATCCATCGCAGAAAAAATTTAAACATTGATTCTTCCTGACCCAATCTCTTTTTATATTTATGATATTAATAGAAATCATATGAAGTTTATGTGAAGCATCGTTTTAGGCATGCTAGTGAACTCTTAGCATCATAATACAAAATTACATAGGAAACATAAATTTATGTATCTTTTAACCTAAACTCAAAACCTCATGGCTTGAGTCTAGGTTCAATTTTAGAAACTAAAAATCAAAGAGATAACAATATAATTAAAGAGAAAGTATAGGTAAAATTTTCATTAAGCTTGTAATCACCAAGTAAATGGCAACACAAATTACCACCACAGCGAATACCTTTTGTACCGTTTTTATATCAATCAGGCTGATTAATCTTCTTCCAATTAACATGCCGATAATACAAGCCACAACAAAGCTAACAGTTACAGCGATTGGATACTGAAAGCCATCTATGATGTGTATTGAAATACTTACACCACCAATTAAGAAAATGATCATCAGTGACGTTGCAACGATACTCCGCATATCCAAATCAGTGACTTTACGTAATGCAGGCACAATCACAAAACCGCCACCAACCCCCAATAATCCAGTTAATAGACCTGCAATCACACCGATAATACCCAATACTGAAGCAGTTTTAACATTCCAAATCAGTTGTCCTGTTGATTGATTCACCTTACACGGCGGATCTTCAAAATCATTCACCTTATTGAAGAAAATACGATAAGCCACAATCATCATCACGACACTGAATCCAAGGCTTAACCAAACTGGAGAAATAATATTCGCAAGATGGATGCCATAGCGTGCCGATGGCAGACTAATCAGGGCAATCCAGATCGCTGCACGATAACGCACAATTTTTTTGAATAAGCCTTGAACCATACCAACAAATGCAGAAAGTGTTACTGCCAACAAACCTACTGGTGCAGCTTGAGACACTGTCCATCCTTGACTCGCCATCAATGCTGGTACAGCCAAAATACCGCCACCTGCGCCTGTCAGTCCAAGTAAACATCCGATCGCAAGACCTTCTAAGACTAATAACCACATGATATGCAATGTCCTCGTACAAGGATGAACCCATTTCTGGAGAAAATACTGTCCTAACTCAGTTCTGAATCAGGACTAAGTATTTGATTTATTTAAGCTGAATAAACTAAAGTTTTGGCTTCACCAGCCATTCACGACCTTTGAGCATTCCATCCCAATACATCGGCGGTAGAATTTGCTCTTTTAACAACCATGCAAGCTGTGAAGGTTTTTGCCCATCGAGCAACCACTTAGGAAAACTAGGTAACAGTTTTCCGCCATAACCAAATTCTGCCAACACAATCTTTCCACGCTCAACTGTAAGCGGACAAGATCCATAACCGTCATATTGCGCAAAATTCTGATTGCCTTTTAAATACTGCAATACATTCACTGCAACAATAGGGGCTTGTTTCCGCGCTGCTGCTGCCGTTTTCGCATTTGGTGCATTAGTGACATCACCCAAAGCAAAGATATTAGGATACTTGCTATGCTGTAAGGTATGCTGATCGACACTGACCCAGCCTGCCGCATCAACCAAGTTACTTGCTCGAATAAAATCAGGTGCTTGCTGCGGAGGAACAACATGAATCATGTCGAAATCAGTTTCAATCACTGAAGTATTTTCCCCTTCACTGACATTAAACCAAGCTCGCTTTTGGCTTCCATCGACTTTAATCAATTGATGATTAAAGTTTAAATTGGCATTGTAACGTTTAATATATTCCATCAAAGCTGGAACATAAGCTTGTACGCCAAATAACACCGCACCTGTATTATAGAAATTGATTTCAATATCTTTTAATACACCTTGTTTTTGCCAATAATCAGCTGACAAATACATTGCTTTTTGCGGAGCACCAGCACATTTAATTGGCATAGGTGGCTGTGTAAAAACAGCTTTACCCTGTTTCATATTACGAACCAAGTCCCACGTATATGGTGCAAGATCATAACGATAGTTTGAAGTCACACCATTTTTACCTAGCGTTTCAACTAAACCCTCTATTCCATGCCAATTTAATTTTAAGCCCGGACAGACGACCAATACTTCGTAGTTAATCGGTTTACATCCCTCTAATAAAACTTGTTTATTATCAGGATCAAAAGCTGCAACAGCTGCCTTTATCCAATGAACTTGTTTAGGAATCAGACTCGCCATTGTTCTTACCGTTTTTTCAGGAGCAAATATCCCACCGCCCACCATCGTCCATCCTGGTTGGTAGTAATGAATTTCAGCAGGATCAATCACGGCAATATCTAAATTCGGTTGACGAGACAACAAACTCGATGCCACTGAAATACCCGCCGCACCCGCACCTACAATCACCACAGAGAAAGTCGGAATATTGTTTAACTGCGTTGGGTTTTGCTTCAAAATTCGAGGGACTAAACCTTGTAAATCGTAGCCCAGTGATTTTGACTGCAACAACATCTGATCAATGGTAAGTTCAGCCACTTGAGACAGTGCCCATAAGGTAATTGATCGAGTTCCTGAACGGCAAAATGCCAGTACAGGTTTTTGGGATTTTTGATAAAGTGACTTAAATTCAATTGCTTGTTCATCTGTCACCCGCCCACTCACAACAGGCAAATATTCCAACTGAATTCCCTGCCGAATGGCCGCTTCTTGGATCTCAATGATATTTGGCTGGTCGACACCTTCACCATCAGGGCGATTACAAATAATCGTTTTGATTCCCTTGGCTGCAATTTCAACCAAATCAGATTGATTGATCTGAGCTGATACCCAAAATTCAGGGTTAACTTGTTTTAAGTCACTCACAATTTTCCCCTTATTTCCCACATGCTTTATTTGCAGGCAAAGCAATATCAATCTTTTTAGGATATGGAAGATCAAGGTTTTTCATAATTTCAACGAAGTCTTGTTTACTACGCCCCTGACCTAAACGGGAATTATGTACACGCTCATGCCCTACAGTTGAAGACAAACGACCTTTATAATCATGTCCCGGGTAAACAATCGTGTCGTCCGGTAAAGTGAATATCTGTTGGTGGATACTGTCGTATAAGGTTTCAGCATTTCCTTCTTGGAAATCAGTACGACCACAACCATCTATCAGTAATGCATCTCCTGTAAACACCATATTGTCAATGACATAGCTTGTGCAGGCATTAGTATGTCCAGGGGTGTAACGTGCTTCTATTAAGAATTCACCAACACGTATCGCACTCCGGTCAGTGATAAAAATATCACCACAATCCACGCCAGAGTTACGATGTAAAACTGTTTTACAGCCAAAACGTGCTCTGAGTAAATTTGCAGCCGTAACATGATCTGCATGAACATGCGTATCCAAGCTGTAAACTAACTTGAGATTCAACTGATTCAGCATTTGTTCATAACTTTCTATTTCAGATGCAACTGGATCAATCAGTACCGCTTCACGTGTTTGTTCAGATGCAACCAAATAAGTATAAGTTGAACTTTCTTTTTCAAAAAACTGATGAAGTATCATTTGAATTGGTCTCGATATGCTTGGTTATATTCTTATTTTGCAAACTAAGTGCCAACTTTATGCGTTATAAATTATATTCAAATAAAACAATATATTAATTAATAATATTTAATTTTAAATAAAATCACCATTTCATTAATGTTGCATAATGTGTTTCAATTGTTTCAAGTGAAAAACATATAATGAAACATCATGAGCCAAGCGATTGATTTTTATACTCAAGCTGATTTAGAGAGCTTTTTGTTTAAATTGCAAACCCTAATGTTAGACAGTTCCCTTCTTATCTTAGATCAATCTAAGCAGCGCTTTGTGTATGAATTGAACGATAAAAAAATCAATAATTCATTATTTCAAACTTTAAAAAAAACAATACAACATCATGAGCTTGAAATCGGACGACATATGATTAGTGATGCAGCTCAATCCATTGAGCTGTTTTGCCATCGTCATCCCATTAGAATTATCGATCAGCGCTTTGAGGGAACCATGTATTTATTACAATCCACTCAAGTCATACAGAAAATAAAACAAGATCAAAAGATCACAGCTTTAGAGCAGACTTTTCATAGCCAATCTGCTGAAATGCAACGCATGTTTTCAATCATTCAACGTGTTGCAATTACAGAGTTTCCTGTTTTAGTTCGAGGCGAGTCTGGCAGTGGAAAAGAACTGGTTGCACAGGCTATCCATGATCATAGTCAGCGGAAAAATAACGTATTTATTGCCATTAACTGTGCAGCTTTAAATGCCAACATTCTGGAAAGCGAATTATTTGGTCACGTCAAAGGTGCATTTACAGGGGCAATTCGAGAACATAAAGGTGTCTTTGAACGTGCTGCGGGCGGAACACTTTTTTTAGATGAAATCGCTGAAATTCCATTAGAACTTCAAGCAAAATTATTAAGAGTTCTTGAGACTGGTGAATTTACACCTTTAGGTGGAGAAAAATCGATTAGAGCGAATGTCCGTATTATCACCGCTACTCATCGAGCGTTACGAGAAGAAGCTCGTCTTGGACGCTTCCGTCAGGATTTATTATATCGACTCCGTGTGATTCCAATTTTTGTTCCACCACTCCGTGATCGCAAAGAAGATATTCCTTTTATTGCCAATTATATTTTAACTGAGCAACAAAATGTTTTTGGAGCTTCTCCAAAACTCTCTGATGCAGCCTTACAGAAACTGATTGATTATGATTGGCCCGGAAATGTTCGTGAACTGAAAAATACCCTACTCTATGCACTGACGATGGCAAATGAAAAATCTGAGATTGATATTTACGATTTGCCCGATGAAATCATTGATAATCAACATTCAATCCTTTCAAACCTAGTAATAGAAGTAGACCCACTGCTGCTTTCGGATAAAATCAATAAAGAAACGATACGGAAAAAATTAATTCAATACCAAAATGATCTTTCACTCGCAGCAAAAGCACTGGGTATGAGTCGAACCACACTTTGGCGTTATCGTAAAAAATTTAATTTATAAAAAATAAAAAAGCGAGACTTGAACATCTCGCTTTTTTATTGATCACCTTATCTAACTTTTCAAATGAGGGTTTCCAAGAGGCAAGTCATTTTCTAAATGCTGATCAAATATATCAGTCAGCATACTGTCGTAGCGTTTAGCGTTATATTTTAAAAGCTGTTCCGATTCATTTGCAGTAATAAAACCCACTGCAACGGCATCTGCAATATGTTCCTCAAAAGTCAGCCCCTTAAACTGATCTTTCGATTCAGCTTTTTTAAACTTATCCCAAAGCGGCTGCAATGTTAGCAACATTTGGAAAGTTGATTCCATGCGTCCCATCACATCTGTTTCATCGGTTGTGTAATAAACATGTTTTTTCAATTCCGCCCTAAAAGAATTTTCTTTTAGCAGTAATTGAGCAACTTGTTGTTTGAGTTCATCCGATGGCTTTGTGACTGGTCGACCAAATGGGAAACTGATTAATTTCACCAATTTCGCAGCAATTTTCACAGGGAAATTTTCATAGAATCCAAAGAATGCTTCCTGAGCATTATAGAGAGCCTTATTTAATGCTAATTCTGCATGTTTTTGATCCGGTTCAGTTCTTTGTCCATGCTCATAATAATTAAGAATCGATGTTGCAATAAATAAATGGGCATGAATATCCGCTAAACGACCTGAAAGCATTTCCTTACGTTTTAAATCTCCAGCCAATATTCCCAATGCCATGTCTGCCGTCAAAGCAAAATCAGCACTCATCCGATTGATAATTGCATAATATGGTTTTGAGAAATCATCAGCTGCTGAAGAACCCTCTTTACTGCCCCCTGTGAGACCAAATGCAAGCGCTTTAGCAGCACGATTAAAAGTATAAGCAAGATGTTTGAATAACAAGGTATTGAATTTTTTTAGAGCACTCGCTTTATTGTCTGATTGCAATAATTGCAGTTCTTCAAATAAATACGGATGGCATCTCATGGAACCTTGACCGAAAATCATCAAAGAACGCGTAAGAATATTTGCCCCTTCTACCGTAATTGCAACAGGTATAGATTGGTAGGTCAAAGCCAGAAAATTACGTGGCCCTAGCTGAATCGCACGTCCACCAACGACATCCATACCATGATTAATCACTTTTCTCATGGTTTCAGTCGCATAATATTTTGCCATGGCTGTCATGACGGCTGGGGTCCCGCCCTGATTCAAACCACAAGTCACCATGTATCTAAATGACTCAAGCATATAGGCATCACTGGCAATATCGCTGGTTGCCTCTTGCACACCTTCAAAATGCCCAACTGACACTTTAAACTGTTGTCGAACGCTAGCAAATGCACCCACTAAAAGGTAGCTCATCTCACCCGCAGCAGTGGCCAATGCTGGTAAAGAAATACCACGACCAACCCCAAGGCACTCCATCAACATGCGCCAACCTTTACCTGCATTTTGTTGACCACCAATAATCCAGTCGATTGGAATAAAAATGTCTGTTCCTTCCACGGTTCCATTCATAAATGGCGCACCAGGATTATGGCGTGCACCTATTTTTATCCCCTCATGACTTGCAGGTATTAATGCACAGGTAATTCCATATTCACTTTTACTTTTATCACCTAATAGACCATCTGGATCGTACAACTTAAATGCCAAACCAATTACCGTTGCAATCGGTGCAAGCGTAATCCATCTTTTAGAAAAATTCATTTTTAGACCAAGAACTTCTTGTCCTTGATAAGCCCCATAACAGACTATACCTGTATCTGGAATTGCTCCCGCATCAGAACCAGCTTCTGGACTGGTTAAGCCAAAGCAAGGAATTTCTGTACCATTTGCTAAGCCGGGTAAATAACGTTGCTTCTGTGCAGTTGTACCGTAATGGAGTAATAGTTCACCGGGACCAAGCGAGTTGGGCACCATACAACTCACTGCCGCAGTCAATGAACGTGATGCTATCTTGCTCATAATGCGGCTTTGAGCAAATGCTGAAAATTCTTTTCCCCCAAATGATTTTGGAATGATGAGTCCTAAAAAACCTTTATCTTTAATAAACTGCCAAACTTCAGGAGGTAAATTTTTATCTTTGTGGTGAATTTTCCATTCATCAAGCATGGCGCAAAGTTGTTGAACTTCATTGTCTATAAAAGATTGTTCTTCTACAGAAAGTTTTGGATATGGATATTGATCGAACTTTTCCCAATCAGGCGCTCCCATAAATAATTCTTTTTCCCACCAACTTGTACCTGCTTCCAAAGCTTCTCTTTCTGTAATACTCATGCTAGGCATTGCTTTGGAAAGAATATTAAACGCAGGTTTAGCAATTAAAGCTTCACGTAATGGTGCAACAAGTAAAATAATACTCATTAAAATGATGGGAATACCAACCACTAAACTCCACGGTGTAATAAAAATCGCGCAGAGAATCGCAGTGGCGATAGCAACAATACTACCAATTGTTCGATTGAGTTCGAAATAAAATACAGCCCACAACACAACAAACTGAATCAACAAGCTAAGCAATATCAATACGAGAGTCATAGTTACTCCTTTGCCTTCAACTTGAACTGAGAAAAATGATTTATTTGAATGACTTCATGTTTGAACTTAGATGGAAATAGGTGAAAAAAGCGTGAATTTTTATTCTACAGATCAGATTGATTTTTTTTAAATTCGCTATTAAACATTACACAACCGTATCAAGATAAGACATCTTGCGAAATTTGTTATTGCAAGTTTATCCGGTTTACTAGTGCAGCGAGGCTTTGTTGTACAAAGGTTTGAAAGACAATGCTACCGTAATTGAGCTAAATTCAAGTCACAACTTGGGTATGAGGTCGACCAAATACTGTGAATTTATTCAAAACTGCTACACGTGCATGAATCTCATTCACCTGACTAGGAAAACTCCTTGCTGTTAATTTATCAACTAATAATTTGATGCAATGCATTTTGGTTTCCACTAAACTTCGATGATGATAACCAGACCATTTTTTCCAAAGTGACCTACCTAGCCGTTTGACTGTTTTTAATAATTCATTCCTCTCTCTAAATATCTCAATTTCTTATCTTTCCAAAGCTTTACATTGTTCCTAGGTGGAATGACTGCATGTGCATCTCGATCTAAAATGACTTGTCGGCAGTGCTTTGTGTCATAAGCACCATCTGTATCGACTGAATCAATTCGTTCATCCAACGGAATTTGATCAAGCAAATCACCAAGCACCTGTGAATCACTCACATTATTTGTTGTGAGCTGAACTGCTCGTATTTGAAGGGTGTTAGCATCTATACCAATATGAAGTTTGCGCGATTGGCGATGATATTCAGTATCAAAATTATAAAATTGATTCTATTTTCAATAAAGTAGTTTTATATAAAAAGACCACGTCAAGGGGATGACGTGGCGAAAAACTGAAATATATAACTAACTATACACAGCATATAATCAAGCTATGTATTAACTTTTCGCAATGTTATCGAGTAGCTCTGGTTCCAACATAAAGAAATCTCGTCCAAAATTTTCCAATGGAATATCAGAAAGGTTAATTTGATATTCAATATCACCGTTAAAAAAACTTTGAGATTTTTGTATCGAACGTTCCCAACCGAATTCCTTGCCACATTGCTTGAGCAAATATTGATAAACCTTGGCATCATTGACTCTTAACAAGAATGCGTCATCAGATAACTGATGTATAGAGACATTTTCGGAATATTGCACATCAATCATGATCTACCTCCTAGAATGAACGACCAAGTGAATATTAGTTATCTTTATAGATAATTGCTTATTATTCAACCATTTTTTAATATTTATTTTTAGTTATTAAATATTTAAGTCATATTTTTGACATAAACAACAAGACTGGAAGCTAAATGGCGAAAATTGTCACTAATGCTAGGCTATAAAGAGTAGGTCTTTGGCTGCATAAAATCAAAAAGTGCAAATTCTCATAAGTAAGAGCTAAAAAGTAAACAAAAATACAATCACTTATGGTGGTTTTTTGATTTTTTACGCATGTTTAATTGCTTAAATACACTTAATAATACTTCCCATTAAAACCAATGATGTTCTATAAAATTATTATTTATACATGCCTAAATACATAATGAACCGTACCGGGTTTGTCGGAGACTTTTTTATTTAAGTTAGGCCACCTGACCTAACGGGTTAATCTTATCATAGTACATTGCTTCAAACTCAAAAGGCGATACATAACCCAGTGCACTATGTACACGCGTTTTGTTGAACCAATCTACCCAGTTTAGTGTCGCAAGTTGTACATCTGCTAAACCTTGCCAATCTGCTTTTAAATATTCAATCACCTCTGTTTTGTATAAGCCATTCACCGTTTCAGCCAGAGCATTATCGTATGAATCACCAGTCGTACCGACTGATGCTCGTAAATTTGCAGCTTCTAAACGATGGGTATAGCGAATAGAAAGATATTGCACACCTCTGTCGGAATGATGAATCACATTCTTTGGCATGCCCCGATCATGCAATGCTTGCTCCAATGCATCGAGCACCATATCTGTATTCATTCGTGTAGATACTTTCCATCCAACAATTGCTCGTGAGAACACATCAATAATAAAGGCGGTATAGACCCAGCCTGAATGAGTTTGAATATAGATAAAGTCAGCAACCCACAAGTTATTAGGCTGATCAGCTCTAAAATTCCGTTTCACCAAGTCAGGTGCTCGTTTTTGGTCATCTCGGCTACGGGTGGTTTGTTTATTCTTACCACGCCAAACACCTTGTATACCTAGCTTCTGCATCAATCGAGCAACTGTACAAAGTGCGATAACATAACCTTCACGTTTCAATTGTTGCCAGACCTTACGCACACCATACCGACCTGAACTTTCCTTCCAAATTCGTTTAATTTGTTCAGCATGATGCAAGTCATGTAAATCTCGCTTTGCTCGATGTTCCCTTGCGAAGCAATGCTTCTCATCGCAGAGATCTAAAGTTCGGTAATAGGTTGAAGCTGCGATCGGTAAAATCTTACAAATCGCATCAATACCATATAAGTCTTTATTGTTATGGATGAAATCCACCATTATTTGTGTGGGCGGTCGAGCTCCGCCTGGGCGAAAAAAGCGGCTGCTTTACGTAGAATCTCATTGGCGCGTTGCAGTTCTTTATTTTCACGTTCGAGTTGTTTGATACGTTCTTGGTCTGAAAGCTGCTGTACTTTAACTGGATTTTGTTTATCTAAATATTTTTGATACCAAACACGTAGTGTTTCAGGAGTATAACCCTTGCGCAGTATACTGCTCAGGGAGCAATAGCGGTGATCGCAGCCCAATTCGATGGATAATCTTTTTCAGATTCAATCAATAATTGAACCGCTCTTTCTCTGATTTCAGGGGTATATTTTAATTTTGTCATCGGGATAGTCTCTCAGAATATTGACTCTCCGACAAACCCAGTACGGTTCAACTTGCTGGTACAATTTCAATATCCAAAGTACGATTTGAAGTGCGTTTCAGATTCTCTAGACCTTGATCTAATTGTCTTAAATTGAGTACATCTTGTTCTTTGAATGGCAAAGCTGAATAAAGTTCTAATTTTGAAGGTTGTTCGTTTTGTCTAATGATTTTATGTAATCGACCTAGTTCAAGTTGTAGCTCTAAAATACCTGTATTCAAGTCTTGTGGTTGAGCTGTAATTTGAGTCGTAATCATGCCCTTTTTGAGCAATTCATTTTGGGAATATCGGACTAAATTTTGTAAGCTTTGCGTACCGATACACTTACCAATAATTCCTTTTTTTTCATTATTCAATGGTTTTAATAAATAGGAGAAATCTTTAGCCTGATATTGATTGTCATGATTATTTTTAATTGAAAGTGTAACTTGTTTAATCGGGAAACAAGGTGCTTCTTCTACAACAATATCTTTGACTGTGTAACTGTTCGATTTCTTTTGTTGAGGGCTGACTTGCAGATCTTGCTCTAAAAGTTGGTTCTTTAGCTCATTTAAACGTTGATCTTATCTAATCACTTCTGGAAGTGAAATATCTTCTAACGCATAGCTATAAATTGGAATGTAGCTCAGTACGCATCCCAAAAATATTTTTTTATTCATCTAAATTATTTAATAGAGATCAATCTAAATTGATACGAAATTTATACACAAGCTCCATGATAAGCAATAAACAAAATGAAAATCATTATCAAGTGCATATTTATTATACAGACTCGTATGGTCTATTTAATTTCGTCAAAAATTTAAACTCCTTTGAGCTGACTATAAATAAAAAATAATCTTAGCCATAATAGAAGGAGAACATTGTTCTCCTTCTTTAATTTAATTAAAAACCTGAACTGACTGCTGCAACCCTTTTTAGATATCTTGAACATAAGTGAGATCATGAGATTGTTGATGCTGCTCTAGTTTTGATTAATCTGTATAGAACTCATCAACAATATTAAGCACTCTTTTCCTCCCACCTCAAAGTAGGCATTGCCATAGCCTTGAGAAACTATATGATTCAAAGCCTTTTAATTCTAATCAATTAACTTTGCCCTCAAGTAACTGTTGATTAAGCAAAGTTTTTGCTTGTGATTGTAACTGTTCAGCCTTTACTGCTTTTCCTGCAACCGACTCAGCTTGGTCATTAAAATAACTAAAATGAGACTTTTCATTTTTCTCTGCAAATTTTAATGCCACAATTTGATTTTGATTAAATGCATCGCTCCATGCCCCCTTGACTGCACTCCAATACGCCGCATTGTTTTTCCAATAATCATAAGCAGGCTTAAAGTCATAACCTTCGACTTTGTTATATTTGTTAACCCCAAGTTCACGTGCCAGTGCAGTATTGGTTTTACTATCAAATTTAATATTGTCTTGCTCATGTACCCAACCTGTTGCTGTGAGTGCATGACGATTGATACCAATGATTACATCATAATCATTACGTGTGGTATGTTCACGGCGTGGCAATGGGCGGTAGGTTTCATTGGATACCCATTCAACAACACCATTGTCTTTTATCCATTTTCCTAAACCAGCATAACGGGGTGAATCATCAACTTGCCATACTGTTTGTAACCATTTACCGCTACTTTCAGCTTTTTTTAGATCAATGCTTTTCCAGCGATAGTCACCAATATAGCTCCACATTTTAGTAGGTTCGTATTCCCAATCTTGACGCCAGTGTTTCACTACTTGCCCACCTGCAACCAAGATATGTTGTAATGACACTTTACTAGGTGTGTTTTCTAAAACAATGACCGTTTCATGTCCACTTGATAAATCATCATCTTTGAGTTCATAACCTTGTTTAAGTGAATAGAGTTCTTCAAAACGAAAATCGACTTTGTACTCTCCAGCCATTTTCAAAATGGCTTGACGCGCTTGTTCCTGTGTCAGATTTTCATGTAAAGATTGCTGCTGTAATGCCTCAGCTAGTTTTATTGGCTGTTGTGCTGCATTTACACTTGTTATCCCCATCACAAATGCTGTAACCAAAACATAAGATAGCTTAAGTTTCATAAAAAAATCTCAATAAAATATTAAATCATTGATTCAATTAGATAAAACAACTTTTAAAAAAATAGCTGTACGTATCTTTTTGAAATAAACCTGTGGGGTATTGTAAATTAATATGATAATGATTACCATTTATATTATTGAATAATTTTCATTACTATTGAATGCTGTGAATATGCGACCTCCTCAATTTTCTTCTAGACCTATTTTTTTATTTGCTTCCCTTTTAGCAGTAGGTTTAATGTCTCCATCGATTCACGCCTTCGAACAATCAGCAAATGCTAGCGCCAAATTACCACATTATGTCCTTGATACTATTGTGGTCACAGCAACACGTTCAGAAAAAAAATTAATCGATAGCCCAATCCGAACCGAAATTATCAGTGAAGATGAACTAAAACGAACCAATGCCATTACCTTAAAAGATGCTTTAGAAAATATCCCTGGGATTCTGCTCAGAGAAATTCATGGCAAATCAGGCTATGAAATTTCACTACAAGGTCTAAGTAGTGACCAAGTGCTGATTTTGATTGATGGTTTACCGCTTGCTGCCAGCACCAGTTCTACTGTTGATTTGGATCAATATTTAATTGGTGGCATTGAACATATTGAAGTGGTTAAAGGTGCTGCATCTGCACAATACGGTTCATCTGCGATGGGTGGTGTGATTAACATTATTACGAAGAAAGTTCAGGAAGGTATTTCAATTTCAAGCCAAATCGATATTGGCTCATATGGCAAACAAAATGCGGATGGAAAAAACACGTCCATCAACAATCACCATCAGAAAATCAGTATTGAAGCTGCAAATTCAAATTTGAAAGGCCGCATTATTGCAGATCAATTCAGTAATGATGGATTTGCAGTAGAACCAGAGAACTATGCACAACAAGGCGATGAACAGAAACGCCAACAATATGCCGTTTATGGTGCATGGCAAGCTACAGATCAATTTATGCTTTGGGCAGATTTCAATGAATACAAAGAAAAAGATCATCAACGCAGCCTACTCTTTGTATCTCCATTTAATCTAAAGCAATACAAAGTTGAAGATATTGAGCGCCAACGTTTTAGCGCAGGGTCTCAATTTAATCTCATGAACACTGCCAAAGTCGATTTAAAAGCAGTCCATGAAACATATGATTCCACTTCAGTGCAAACTGTAGATGGTTATTTATCTGCATTGAGAAACTCAAAACAAGAAAATAATCATCTCAGCTCACAACTCACACTCCCTAAATGGCAAAAACAAAACTGGCAATTGGGCTATGACTGGCATGAAGAAAAACTAGAGCAGAGCAACAATGGTAAGTTTGAGATGCAAGGTGGTAGCGTTAAACGTGATCGCCATGAATTCTATGTTCAAAATGATTTCAATTTAGTCCCAAATCTCGATGCAGTCATTGGTTGGCGTTTCCAAAATGATGATGATTTTGGTGACCACAATGCCTTTAAACTCAGTACTAAATACCGCTTTTACGAGCAAAATGATCTCTTGGCAGATTTACGCTTAAGTTATGGTCAGGGCTACCGTGTTCCTAATCTCAAAGAACGCTTTTATTCTTTTGACCATAGTCACTTAGGCTATATCGTGATTGGTAATCCGAATCTAAAACCAGAGTCATCGGATAGCTATCAACTGGGATTAAGCCTTGTTCAAAATGATCGCTGGAATGCTGACTTCAACCTATTCTGGAATGATGTTAAGGACCTCATTCAAACAGACTTTGACAACGCAACAACACTGAATGGTATTACTCAATATAGCTATAGCAACGTTGCCAAGGCTGAAACCAAAGGCTTTGAAAGCTCAGTTAAATGGAATCTGACCCCCTATCTTTCGCTCAATGGTGCCTATACCTATACCGAAGCCAAGGATAAAACCACAAATACACTTCTAACACGACGTCCAAAACATATTGCGCGCTTAGGGGCTGATTATGCCTTGAATGATCAGTTAGACCTGACTCTACGTAGTCGTTACCAAAGCGATGAATACGGGGACGGTGCCAATCAAAAACAATCACCGAGCTGGATCACTCTTGACTCACAAGTTGACTATCGCATCAACAAATATATCAGTGCTTTCGCAGGCATCGACAATATATTCAATGAACAACGTAATTTCTCTAACGCAGTAGATTACCGACCTATCGCAGGACGATATACCTACATGGGGCTGCGCTTTAACTGGAATAGCAATCTGAAATAATCTTTAAAGGATCACTCAACAATGTCTCATTTAAATTTAGCTAAATTATTTGCACTAAGCACGCTAAGTACCTTACTGATCGCCTGCGGTGGCGGTGGTTCATCGGATAATGGTGGAAATAGCACACCACCCGCAACCAAAACAGATTTATTTACGCTGAAAAGCAAACAATGGAGAGTGACTCCCAGTGCCAACAATTCCTATTGTTATGATATTGACACTCAAACCGAAATTTCTTGTACAACTGCTGAATGGGATTTGAAATTTGCCATGGGTACGCGTACCCCACTGCTTTTTTCAAACAGTGGCGTCAGTGGCTCAGGCAATGGTGGTGTGCTTTATTCACCCTTTGATGCGACTTGGGAAAATCTATCTAAAGAACTGGATGCAACGCAAAGTGGTAGCTTACCAGCGCAGGCTTGGAGTGTAGATGCGTATAGCAATGCATTTATGGATACAACTTCTGGCAGTAACAGCTTTTTCGAATATGATTTATTTGGTGATCATCGGATGTCACCAAATTTCAAAACATTCTTAGTCACAACCGATTCAAGCTCTAAAAATGTAGTCGGTACTTATGAGAAGCCAGTTTTCGCTGTGCAGATTTATAATTATTACCAAGGCACAACTTCTGGTTATATCTCGATCCGTTATATCAATACCCAACTTCCTCATGATGTAAAAACCTTAACCATTGATGCAACCCAAGGCTGGAATTATGTCGATCTCAGCACAGGAACAACCACCAAAGGTGCAAATGCAAAGTGGCAATTGGCGTTTAACCGTTATAACGTACAGCTTAACCAAGGTATTGGTAGTATGGTGACATCACAGCCAGCAGGCTTCTATGGGGCAGACGGTAAACCCGTTACCGATAAATTTAAAGACAGCAATGCTTACGTTACAACTGAAGCAGATCTAAAAGCGGCAGTATCAACAACAAATGTAAAATGGGTTTCTAATAGTATTACTTCTATTTTAAATCCAGCTTTCAAAGGCACCTACCCGCAAAAATTATCGTATGGTTGGTATAACTACTACCCAACATTAGCTGCCGCTCAAGCAGATGGCTTGCAGGCTGCGCATATGTTGAAAGCAAATACAGATAGTGCAACGGTTATTAGAGGAAATAAAGGCAATAGCTACGCACGTCTGCAACTTAAAGAAGTTAAATACGCAGATCCAAGTAATGCATCAAGTGCAACCACATGGACTTTCGAATTAGATGTCCAACCTGCAAAATAAGCCATAAAAAACGGAGCATTGCTCCGTTTTTTATTTAAGATAAATACTACCTATTTATTATCATTCAGGGAACACAGCATTTATAAATGAATGCAACTTACTTTGATAGAATAGACCTCTTGCGAAAGTATAAAATCGTTTATACTATTTTCTATGAGATATGAAAATTTAACACGATTTAATGATGAAGAATTTAAACGTTTAGTTGGGGTTCCTCGTCCTTTATTTTCTAAAATGATGACGATTTTAGAAAATTCTGAGCGCGCCAAGAAAAAATCTGGGCGTCCGCATTCTTTAACTTTAGAAGATCAATTATTATTATCTTTGAATTACTTACGATCATATAGAACACAGCTAGAATTATCAGTTGATTATGGTATAGCTGAAAGTAATGTTAATCGCACGATTCAAAAAGTTGAAAATGCCCTGATTCAATCTCGATATTTTGCTTTACCTAAACGAAATCAACATGTGGCAAATGATGATTTTGTAATCATAGATTTTACAGAATCACAAATTGAACGTCCCAAAAAAACAAAGAAAATTCTATAGTGGGAAAAAGAAGAAGCATACATTAAAAACACAGGTTATTTTTAGTCCAAAATTAAATCAAATTGTGAGTATTCAAGTTGAAATAGGGACAATGCATGATCTTAAAATAGCTCGAAAATATACTAAAGAATTTGCCAATTTTACATGTGTTTTGGGGGATTTGGCCTATAAAGGGTTCAAAGAAATAAAGAGTAAGTTATTAATTCCAATTAAAAAACCAAGGAAAATGAGCTTACCGAAAGAAGCTAAGCAAATCAACAAGGAAATAAGTCGTCGTCGAATTCCGATTGAACATATCAATTCAAGACTTAAAGTCTTTCGTATTCTGAGTGAACGATATAGAAATAGACGAAAAAGATTCGGATTAAGAGTAAATTTAATTTCTGGGCTTATCAATTGGATGATCAAAAAATAACTTTCGCAAGAGGTCTAATATTTTAAAAGAATTTGAAGATAAAGGCTTATTCACCGATATAAAAGAGAAGACAACCAAGCAATTTTTTCATTTAAAAAAGGCTCTGATATTATTAGAATTACATGTAACGTATGTAAAAAAACATTTATATTAGATTCACCTACATATGAAAATAAAAATTACATCTTAAATCAAATTAAAAATCTATCTGATAAATACAAATTTCACACAATATCTTTCTCCTTAAAAATAGACACAAAATGCAATGATTGTATATAATAATATATGATAAAACATCATCATAAAAATTTTTAATATTATTAAAAATTTTACCGTGTTATTAAAGATTCATTAAATTCAATATTAATAAGTAAAACATTCTATACTTCCCTTTGGCTAACTATTAATTTTAAAGTGGAATAGAAATTTGAATTTTTAGCCCTGTCTGGGTTTCCTTATCAGTAAAGTCGAAATAAATTTTTGCATCAAGTCTCTTCGAAATAGCATTGACAATTGATAGCCCTAAACCTGATCCAATCTGATCATTTCCTAATATTCTATAAAAAGGATCTAAAACCCTTTCCCTTTCAGCGACAGAAATACCTGGGCCGTTATCTTGTATTTGTAAAATCATTCTATTATCACGTTGAATTATGGATAGATCAACACGGCCACCTATTGGTGTATAACGGATTGCATTGTCCACTAGGTTCTTGACAATCATAGTGAGGTCTAGCTCATTCGCCCAAATTTGAACATTAAGTTTTCCTTCAATTCCAATATCAATTTGCTTAGCTTCTGCTAATGGCATCAAATCTTCTAATACCTGATAATAAATATTTTGAATAGGTAGCAATGTTTTCATAAATTCAGGATTAGACTGAACTTTAGCTAAAGCAAGAAGCTGATCCAACAAATTCCGCCCCCTATTTACCCCCTGTCTTAATATTTGTAATCGTTCACGAGCTAGTTCAGACATCTCAGCTTCTGACAATCGTTCAGCTTGTAATGAAATAGCCGTCATTGGTGTTCTTAATTCATGCGCTGAATCTGCAACAAAACGACGTTGAGTCTCCATTGACTGTTCTACACGTATAAACAGTGCGTTGATTGCAATAATGAAGGGACGTACTTCTGTTGGTAAATGTCTACTTTCAATAGGACGTAAGTCATGTTCAGCACGTTGGTCTATTTCTTTTGAAAGTGTAGAAATAGGCTGAAACATGTTCCTAACTAAATGAGCAACAATAAGTAGCAATATGGGCATAAGAATTAAAAAAGGCATTACTGTACGCAAGGCACTATCATATGCAATTTCATTCCGTAAACTTGATCCTAGACAGTATCGTGGACAACCGATCCCTCTAAATTCTTGAAATATTTCTGTTCAAAGGCTTCTGGACTTAACCAGCCGTTTGCGGAATGCCTTCTGACCCGATTGTAATAAATCTCAATATAGTCAAACAAGACAGTATTAGCTTCTTTTCGAGTGGCAAACACACTGCCATGGACCACATGACCTTTCAATGTATGAAAGAAGCTTTCGGTCACTGCATTGTCCCAACAGTTTCCTCGTCTAGACATGCTTTGAATACAGTTATTCGTCAATAATAGCGCCCTAAAATCACGACTACAGTACTGTGAGCCTTGGTCAGAATGCACCATGACACCTGTTGGATAACCCTGACGCGCCATTGCATAATTAAATGCATCACATACCAATTGACGATCTATCAGATGGCTGGTTTGCCATCCCACAATACGACGGCTGAATAGATCTAGCATCACACATAAATACAGCCAGCCTTCTTTAGTTCGGATATAGGTAATATCCGTTGTCCAAACTTTATTAGGCTGAGTAACTGTAAATTGGCGATCCAACAAATTTGATGCTGTAGACAAACGATGGTTTGAATCAGTCGTATGCTTGTATTTACGTGCAATCCTACTACGTAAACCAAGCTTTTTTAGCATCCTTCCAACGGTACGTTCGCTCATGCGATAACCTAAATCACGCATGTCATGTACCAATGACGGTGCACCCAAGCGCGCATGATGCTGCCAATATACAACTTTTAAATCATTGTATTTCTGCGCTGTATTGGTCTGGCGTTTTCGCCAGGCATAATAGCCTGAAGTGCTGACATCTAGGCATTTACAGACAGAAGACACAGTGACTTCATTTATATCCATATCTTGAATTACCGTGTACTTTTCTTGGCATGATCTGTCAGAAAGTACACATGCGCTTTTTTTAAGATGTCATTGGCTTCCTTGAGCTGTTTGACTTCTTTTTCTAATTCCAAGATCCGCTGTTGTTCAGGAGAAAGTTGACGTTTGCTTGAACCTACTGGATTGGCTTCACGAATCCATTTATCTAAGGTTGAATAACCCACACCTAATTTATGGGCGATTGCAGCTATAGGCTCGTGGGAGTTTGAAAGTGCATGATCAATTGCTTGCTGTTTAAATTCCGGACTAAAACGTTTAGCCATTTTTACATCTCCAAAGTTAACTTTACGTTAGCTTTAGAGGGATGCATTGTCCATTATTTTGGCTAGGATCACATTTTTAACTTGTAAAGCACTAAGCTTGTTGATTCCACGAGTCGCCATAATTCAGACATAAAAAAATGCAGTAAGAAATAATCTTACTGCATTTTTTACTACTTTATAACTACCGATTGGCTTAGTGCGTCGCGGCTTGTCATGTCATATATTTCCAACTTTAACCTTATAAATCATAAACTTATATAGTGTTAAACAGTGTCAGAAACTTGAATTTGGCGGAAGCGGTGTCCGTCTAACACCAATCCTAAGAAGTCCAATCCAATATTATAAATTAATATTTTTCAATTAATTACAATTACACCCATCCAACTCAGTCTTGTCTAATCCGACTATTTCCAGTATTTTATGAGGGGTAATTTGAGGGGTAGACAATAACATGCCAAAGAAAGCTAAAGAGCTATCTGCGCTTAGTGTAGCAAAAATTAAAGAGACTGGTCGATATCACGTAGGTGGTGTTGATGGTCTTTGTTTAAACGTCGAAGGAACTTCCCGTGTCTGGATTTTACGTGCGGTGGTGGGAAAACATCTGGATAAAGATGGAAAATTAAAACCTCATCGACGTGATATTGGTATTGGTCCATACCCTGAAGTTTCTTTAGCTGAAGCTCGTGCTAAAGCCACTGAATTAAAATTACAAATACGAAGTGGTATTGATCCAATTGTCCATCAACAGGAACAGCTTGCAAAGCTTCATGTTCAGCAACTACGGAACAAAACATTCATGGAATGTGCAAAAGTTGTTATTGCCAATAAAACCCGTGAACTCAAAAATGAAAAACATATTGGACAATGGTCATCAACACTAGAAACTTATATTTACCCAACTTTGGGCAATCTTACTATTAGTAACATTACCAAAGCCGATATTGCTGAAGTTTTAAGACCTATTTGGGTTGAGAAAAACGAAACAGCCAAACGTATCCGTGGTCGTATAGAAACCATTTTTGATTATGCCAAAGCAATGGGATATTTTGAGGGTGACAACCCTGCCGAATGGAAAGGCAATCTTGAACCTATATTAGGTAATTTAAAGCAGGAATCACGCCCTCACCCATCCCTGCCCTATGAACAGGTTGCTGAGTTTATCCAACACTTAAGACAGAAAAAAGGAATTTCACCAAAAGCTCTGGAATTTGCAATTTTAACCGCCTGTCGCTCTGGTGAGATTTTTGGGGCGAAATGGCAGGAAATTGATTTTAAGAATAAAGTCTGGATTATTCCTAAAGAACGTATGAAAGCAGAAAAGGAACATCATGTGCCTTTGTCGAAAGAAGCGATAAGTTTGCTTGAATCAATTCAAAATCATACTCTAATTCAAGATTTCATCTTCCCTGCGCCACGGAGTGGTGAGATGCTTTCTGATATGTCTTTGACGACCCTAATCAAACGACTGCATGAGCAAAAGCTTAAAGAAAATGGCTTAGGCTATATTGATCCCAAACAAAACCGAGTCATTACAACGCATGGCTTTCGGTCTACTTTCCGTGATTGGTCGGCAGACAAAACAGATTACCGTAGAGAAGTGTGTGAACATGTTCTCGCACACAAACTTCCAGATAAGGTTGAAGCTTCTTATTTACGTGGAGGCTATTTAGAAAAACGTAAAGGCTTAATGGCTGATTGGGCAACATATATCATGCACAAATAGCCTGAAGCCATGTGGTACAGCTCAAAAAAGTACAATCCCAATTACAAAAACACTTAATATAAAAATAAGAGATAAAGGAATTTTATCTCTTATAAATCTGAATTTTAATTGCTCATCCATCCAACTAATTTGATGTTCCCAAAAGAATTTGTAATGAGCATACCAATTACTAAAAAGGATCTGCTTACTTATCCCACACTCGCTTTAAGTAAGCGAATCCGAAATAGAGAAACGCTGGCGTAACACTATAAGTAGCTAAATAAAAAAACAATATAGAAAATCTAACTCCACCCATGAGAGGTGGAGTTAGCTTGATTTATTTCAGTGAATGTATTGATTATTCTTGATTGTCTAAATACTTTTCAGCATCCAATGCTGCCATACAACCCGAACCAGCCGAGGTAATCGCTTGACGATAAATACTGTCTGCCACATCACCCGCAGCAAATACACCCTCGATAGATGTAGCTGTTGCATTACCCGTAGTTCCACTTTGGACTTGGATATAGCCATCACGTAGGTTCAATTGACTTTCAAACATTCCTGTATTGGGTTTATGTCCAATCGCAACAAACAAGCCTTGCACTTGAACATCTTGGATACTTGCATCTTGAGTGGATTTAATACGTACCGCCGTTACACCTGTGTTGTCACCTAAAACCTCATCAACTTGATGGTTCCAAATAATGCTGATTTTGCCCTCTTTTTCTTTGGCAAAAAGATGGTCTTGCAAAATCTTTTCAGAACGCAGACTGTCACGACGGTGTACCAGTGTCACATGTGCAGCGATATTTGACAGATATAAAGCTTCCTCAACCGCAGTGTTACCACCACCAACCACCATGACATTTTGGTTTTTATAGAAGAAACCATCACAGGTTGCACAGGCACTCACACCCTGCCCCATGAAAGCTGCCTCTGACTCAAGACCTAGATATTGAGCCGTTGCACCTGTTGCAATAATCAGTGCATCACAAGTATATTCACCCATGTCACCTTTGAGTACGAATGGGCGAGTTTTGAGATCCACCTCATTGATGTGATCATAGACCATTTCTGTACCAAAGCGTTCTGCATGCGCCTGCATACGCTCCATGAGTACAGGACCAGTTAAGCCCTCAGCATCGCCAACCCAATTATCAACTTCAGTCGTTGTTGTTAATTGCCCGCCTAATTGTAGTCCAGCAATCAATGTTGGTTTGAGGTTGGCACGAGCTGCATATACGGCTGCACTATAACCCGCAGGTCCCGAACCTAAAATAATTAAACGAGAATGTTGATTTTGCATTTAATTTTCTCCAGCATTCTACAAACTTCGCTGATTAACACGTTTTGATAATTCTTCAGCAGATTCTTTACGCTCAGAATAACGATCAGTTAAATACTGACTTTGCCCCCGTGTCAGCAAGGTGAATTTATACAGCTCTTCCATCACATCCACGATACGGTCGTAATACGATGATGCTTTCATTCGCCCATCTTCTTCAAACTCTAAAAATGCTTTTGGAATTGAAGACTGATTCGGAATCGTGATCATCCGCATCCAACGCCCTAAAATACGCATTTGATTGACACTATTGAAAGATTGCGAACCACCACTGACTTGCATTAGTGCCAGTGTTTTTCCTTGAGTGGCACGAATCGCACCACCTGCCAATGGAATCCAATCTATCTGTGACTTAAAGATCGAACTCATTGAACCGTGACGTTCAGGCGAACACCACACCATGCCCTCTGACCATGCCAAAAGCTCATGTAGTTCTTTTGCTTTTGGGTGTTCCATATCCGCATCTTCTGGCAAAGGTAGCCCTTTCGGATGAAAAATTTTAACCTCAGCACCAAACTGTTCCAAGATTCGACCTGCTTCCATCACGGCTAAACGACTATACGAACGCTCACGGTTAGAACCATATAACAACAAAATACGTGGCGCATGATCTAACGATTTAGCTTGAACTTTTTCCAAAGTTGGCTGTTCAAGTAGCTCCATATCAACATTAGGAAGATTCATTACAATTACACCGATTTAAAATACTTTTTTCTGAGCCATAGAGACACACTCACTAAAGCGATCAATACAGGTACTTCAACTAAAGGACCAATCACGGTGGTAAATGCCACAGGTGAAGCCAAACCAAAGGTTGCAATCGCTACAGCCAAAGCCAACTCAAAGTTATTACCAGCAGCCGTGAAAGAAATTGCTGTGGTTTTAGGATAGTCATTGCCCATCCATTTACTCATAAAGAAGCTGATGAAAAACATCACAATAAAATAAATCGTGAGTGGGATTGCGATACGCAGAACATCCAATGGTAAGCTCACTACATCACCACCTTTTAGGCTAAACATTGCCACGATGGTAAAAAGAAGTGCCAATAAACTGAGTGGGCTGATCTTGGGTAAAAAGACATTTTGATACCAATCTAAGCCTTTGGCTTTGACCAAAACCAAACGAGTCAAGAAACCAAGAAGAAATGGAATCCCCAAGTAAACCAACACCGCATGGGTAATCGTCCAGAAATCAACATTGATCACTTGCCCTGCAATACCGAAATAGGGTGGCAAGAATGTGAGGAACAGCCAAGCATAGGTACTAAAAAACAGAATCTGGAAAATACTATTGAATGCCACCAACGCTGCTACATATTGGTTATCACCACAGGCTAAACCATTCCACACCAAGACCATTGCAATACAGCGAGCCAAACCGATCAGGATCAAGCCTGTCATGTACTCTGGATAGCTATGTAAAAAAATAATTGCTAATGCAAACATTAATACAGGCGCAATCACCCAGTTCTGCACCAAAGACAAAGTTAAGGTTTTCTTGTCTTTAAACACTTGTGGCAAAGTAGCATAGTCCACTTTGGCTAAAGGTGGATACATCATCAGAATCAAACCAATCGCAATTGGAATATTGACGGAATCCACACTCATTTTGTCTAAAGTAACGGAAGCTTGCGGAAAGAACACACCTATCGCAATCCCCAATGCCATGGCGATAAAAATCCATAGAGTGAGGTTACGATCTAGAAAAGATAATCTTTGTTGAGCCATGATGTTCTCATTCAATATGCGAAATTTGATTGATTGCTGCAATCAAATCTGGGCGAGACATATGAGTTGTATCTAGTGCCAATAAAGCGTCTAAGCGGCGGTTGATATGATCAACAGTAACTTGGAATGCTTTTAATTTTTCTTCTTTCGGCAAATCTAAATGTGAAGGATCAGCCAAGCCCCAATGTGCCTTAATCGCTCCACCTAAATAAAGTGGACACGCTTCTTGAGCTGCTGAATCGCAAACAGTAATCACGACGTCAGGTTGATATTGTTCGCAGTCATCAATGGTTTTACTCCACAAACCATCTGTTGAGAGACCAAGATTTTCTAAAGTTTCTATAGTCAATGGATGTACTTGCCCTGATGGCTTACTACCTGCACTGTATGCTTTCCATCCTTCAGGCGCACGACTGTTAAAAAGGACTTCTGAGAGGATGCTACGGCAACTATTTCCAGTACACAAAAAAAGAAATTTCATATTCTATTACTCACAATAGCTATTTATTTGGATATTTTGGGAATCTTTATTTACTATGGTTTGACTGCTTACCAAAAGATTCAGAACGTCATGGCACCACATTGGTAATTGCGGATTAATGCTGTAATACACCCATTGGCTTTGTCTCCTGTCCTGTAAGAGACCAGAAGAACGCAATAACGCTAAATGCCTAGAAATCTTTGGCTGACTCAGTTGCAACTTTTCAGTCAAATCACAAACACATAATTCTTTATTCTCAGCGACTAAAGTCACGATATTTAGTCGAGTTTCATCTGATAAGCATTTAAAAAAATTAACTTGGTCCATTCTTAACTCCCATTCACTTATTTGGATATGCGGATAATCACATACAAAAAGTAAAATTTTTAATTCACTCGTTGACCATTTTCATCAATCACTTTTTCACCATCCTCTTTCGTAAAGGCACCCTTCTGAGGTAATGGTAGAATATCTAAGACAACTTCAGAAGGACGGCTTAAGCGAGTGCCTAATTCAGTAACAACAAATGGTCGATTAATCAATATTGGATGATCAAGCATAAAACTAAGTAACTGCTCATCACTCAAATCACTACGATCAAGGTCTAAATCCCGATAAGGATCTACATTCTGGCGAATGGCCTCTCTTACTGTTAATTTTGCATCCTGAATCAATTTAACTAATTCGTCATGACTAGGTGGTGTAATGAGATATTCAATCACAGTTGGCTCAATCCCTGTATTACGGATCAAAGCCAAAGTGTTGCGAGATGTCCCACAAGCTGGGTTGTGATAAATCGTCACAGTTGATGAAGTTGTCATCGAATTGAGCTCTTTTGATAATTTATAATATCTTTATATTCGAATTACCATATATATGCAATACCATATGTTTTGTTTTTTATTAGAGAATAAGGCTCTTTTGAAAAGAACCTCATTACTATCAAAATTCTGGTGGTGTTTCAAAAAGTATGCTGAAACAAAGCAGGTTGAATTTTGATAAAATAGAGAAATGCGAATAACTCTAGAAATCAAATGTCCAACCTGCCTCAGTGACAGTATAAAGAAAAATGGCATCAAAGTAGATGGGAAACAAAACTATCAGTGCAAAGACTGTAAACGTCAGTTTATTGGTGACCATGCTCTGAGCTATCTAGGATGTAATTCAGGCATTACTCGAAAAATATTACAGTTGATGGTCAGAGGTAGTGGTATACGAGATATCGCTGAAGTTGAGCGAATCAGTATCGGTAAAGTTTTACGTACTTTAACCGAATCGACCTACCAAATTCAGCCTAAACAAAGTCATTATGAGTCTCTTGAAGTTGATGAGTTTTGGACTTTTGTGGGAAATAAAAATAATAAACAATGGCTTATTTACGCCTACCATCGAGAAACAGGTGAGATTGTTGCTTATGTTTGGGGTAAAAGAGACTTAGCTACAGTTCAACGATTGAAGACAAAGCTTAAACAATTAGGTATTCACTACACCCGAATTGCAAGTGATCATTGGGACAGTTTCATAACTGCTTTTAAAAACTGCAAGCAAAGTATTGGTAAATTTTTTACTGTAGGTATTGAAGGTAATAATTGCAAAATAAGGCATCGAATTAGGCGCGGTTTTAGAAGGAGTTGTAATTTTTCAAAAAAGATTGAAAACCATTTTAAAGCTTTCGACTTAACCTTTTTTTACATCAATAATGGCTTCATTTAATGTCAGCATACTTTTTGAAACACCACCAAAATTCTATCTACTAAATCATCCTATTTTTTTAACTTAGCAGCTACGACTGTGTATGTTTCTCCCTCAGCCTTTAATTCAAAATCAACTTTTTGCCCTACTGCAAGCCCATTCAATAATGCAGGATCAGCAACTTTAAAGCCCATGGTCATCGCAGGCCATTTAATCGCAGGAATTGCCTCATGATCGAGTGTCAAAATATTTTCTTTCGTATCAATAGCCGTAATCACTCCAACTGCTTGAGTTGTCGTTGCTGTAGATGATTCTTTACTCATCTGCTCCATAGGCGCTTCCGCTTTCTTTTGCTCTGACGCCTCATTTTTACTACATGCACTTAACGCAGTAACAGTGGCAACAAGAGCGACAATTTTAATAAATTTAAACATAATAAAACCTCTTTGAACGAAATAAGAAAACTATCAAGATTTTGATAGTTTTCTTTTGATTAAAAGCTGATATGCAGCGGGAATAACAAACATTGATAAAAGTGGAGCTGAAATCATGCCCCCAACCATAGGTAAAGCAATACGACTCATCAATTCAGAGCCCGTTCCAGTTCCTAAAAGGATAGGAATCAAACCCGCCAGAATGACAGCTACAGTCATCGCTTTAGGGCGAACCCGTAGTACTGCCCCTGTACGAAGGGCATCATTGAGTTGCTGCTCAGTTAAAGATGATAAATTTTGTTGAGCATGTTCTATCGCCTGCTTTAAATAAAACAACATGACCACTCCAAACTCTGCGGCAACACCGGCAAGTGCAATAAAGCCTACTGCAATGGCAATTGAGAAATTATAACCACTGAAATACATTGCCCAAATACCACCAATTAAAGCGAATGGTAGAGTCAGCATAATCAGAGCAGCATCTTGTACTTGTCTAAAAATCAGATACAGCAATAGAAAAATGATCATCAAAGTGATTGGTATTACTACCTTTAGGCGAGCATTTGCTCTTTCCATAAATTCAAATTGACCTGAATAACTAATACTCATACCCGCAGAGCGTTTCACTTGTTGGTCAATAGACTGTTTCAAATCCCGAACAACGGAGGCTAAATCACGTCCTTGTACATCAACATAGACCCAACCACTTGGACGAGCATTCTCACTTTTTAACATCGGAGGACCATCTGTGATTTGAATGTTGGCAACACTACTCAAAACAATTTGCTGACCTGATTCAGTCAGAATTGGTAAATTTCTTAATGCCTCAAGTGAATCTCGAATTTCTCGCGGATAACGTACATTAATAGGATACCTTGCTAACCCTTCAACAGTTTCACCAATATTTTCCCCACCAATTGCTGATGACACAATTTGCTGTACATCGGTGATATTGAGACCATAGCGTGCAGCTTCCATTCGATTAATATCGATATCAACATATCGCCCACCAGTGAGTCGTTCAGCTAAAGCTGAGCTAACACCGGGCACTTTTTTGGCAACCTGTTCAATTTGTTGTGCTACCCGATCAATATCTTGCAAATCATTTGCTGAAATCTTGAGCCCGATTGGGCTTTTAACCCCGGTCGCCAACATATCAATTCTGTTACGAATAGGCGGCACCCAGATATTTGTTAAACCCGGTACTTGAACAGCTTTATCCAGTTCTTTTATCAACTTATCTGGTGTCATACCTGAACGCCATTCAGATCGTGGTTTAAACTGAATCGTGGTTTCAAACATTTCTAAAGGTGCAGGATCTGTAGCCGACTCTGCTCGCCCAGCTTTACCAAATACAGTGGCAACCTCTGGAACAGTTTTAATCATTCGATCAGTCTGTTGAAGTAATTCAGAAGCTTTTGCTGCGGACAATCCCGGTAAAGCTGAAGGCATATACAGTAAATCACCTTCATCCATATTAGGCAGGAACTCTCCACCTAATTGCGTTAAAGGAAAAAGACTGATAAGAAAAATGAGTAACGCACCTAATAACGTTGTCTTTGGATAAGCTAAGACTTTATCTAACATAGGACGGTATATTTTGATGAGAAAACGGTTTAATGGATTCCGTTGTTCAGATGGTAACTTCCCGCGAATCCAGTATCCCATCAAAACTGGAATCAATGTAATAGATAGCCCCGCAGCAGCAGCCATGGCATAAGTTTTAGTAAATGCCAATGGAGAGAACAATCGTCCTTCTTGTGCTTGCAAAGTAAAAATGGGAATAAAGGATAAAGTAATGATGAGTAAACAGAAAAATAAAGCAGGCCCAACCTCACTGGCAGAACGTGTAATGATGTCCCAACGCTCTTGTATTTCTAAAACTCGATCAGGATGTTCATGTTGCCAAGCTTCGATATGCTTATGTGCATTTTCGACCATAACCACAGATGCATCAACCATAGCACCAATCGCGATTGCAATCCCACCCAATGACATGATATTGGCATTTAGTCCCTGATAATACATCAATAAAAAGGCTGACAAGATTCCCAAAGGCAAAGAAACAATCGCAACCATTGCTGAACGTAAATGCCAGAGGAATAGCCCACAAACCAAAGCCACTACAATAAACTCTTCAATTAATTTATGGCTGAGATTCTCTACCGCCCGATCAATCAATTGACTGCGGTCATACACAGAAACAACTTGTACACCTTTCGGTAGACTTTGTTGTAATTCAGCAAGTTTTTCTTTTACAGCAGTAATGGTTTCACGTGCATTTTTACCAGCACGTAAAATCACAACACCTCCAACAGTTTCCCCTTGTCCATTGAGTTCAGTAATTCCACGACGCATTTCAGGACCGAGTTGAATCGTTGCAACATCTCCAAGAGTGATTGGAACACCTAAATCGTTTGTACGTAACGGAATCTGCCGAAAATCTTCTAATGTTTTTAAATAACCTGAAGCTCTCACCATATATTCAGTTTCAGCCATTTCTAGGACTGAACCGCCAGTTTCCTGATTTTCCTTTTGAATTGCTTCAATTATGCTTCGCTGAGTTATACCGAATGCTGCCATTTTGGTTGGGTCTAAAACAACTTGATATTGTTTAACCATCCCCCCAATTGTGGCGACCTCAGCCACATTTGGTACTGTCTTCAGTTCATACTTCAAAAACCAATCTTGTATGCTTCGCAGTTGTGAGAGATCATGTTGCCCTGTTGGATCAACCAAAGCATATTCGTAGATCCAACCAACACCTGTAGCATCTGGTCCTAATGAAGATTTTGCATTTGCAGGCATTCTTTCTTGTATTTGATTGAGATATTCCAATACACGAGAACGTGCCCAATAAAGATCAGTATGTTCATCAAAAATGACATAAACAAACGAATCACCAAAAAAAGAATAGCCCCGAACAGCTTTAACACCGGGTACTGATAACATGGTCGTTGTTAAAGGATAAGTCACCTGATTTTCAACAATTTGTGGTGCTTGACCGGGAAAATTAGTTCGCACAATCACTTGTACATCAGACAGATCTGGCAAAGCATCAACCGGAGTATTCTTGACAGCCCAAGTTCCCCAAACGGCAAGAACTACAGCAGCTAATAAGACAAATACTCGATTTGTAATTGAAAAACGAATAATACGGGCGATCATAATGGTTCTCCCGTTTAGTTCTGCATAGATGTCATAGACATCTTGGAAATGTCAGAAATAACATAAGCATCCCCAACACGTGTAAAACGAAAACTGACCTGCTCGCCTTGCTGAATTTGGGTAAATGGTTGTACTGGTTGTTTAAAGCTCATGGTCATAGCCCCCCACCCCAATTCAGCAATTGCATGATGTGAAATGGTAATGTCTTGAGCTGTAACTTTTTCCACTTTACCAATGCCTTGGTATATTGATGCCTTAGTCACTTGAGATGATGTAATCGATTGTCCAGTGTTCAGCTTATCCAGTACACCCTGTAAATTGGCCTCAGAATCAATTAGGAATTGTCCCGAAATCACGATTTTCTGACCAGCGTTCAAACCCTGTAGAATTGCTATTTTATTTCCGTCACTCTGTCCTAACTGTACAACAACAGGTTCGAAACGCCCTTTTTCATGTGCGACAATAATAATATTACGAGTACCTGTACGTATAACAGCTTGCTCTGGCACAACTAAACTGCTTTGAGGATTGTTGGAAAATTTGACAGAAGCAAACATTCCGGGCTTGAGTTGCCCCTCTCTATTGGGTAACTCAATACGAACTTTTATGGTTCTGCTTGTAGTATCTAATGTCGGTAAAATATCAATGACTTTGCCAGACACTTTTTGAGGGTACGCAGCAAAAGTTGCTTCGATTTTATCTCCTCGCTTTATCCCAGCAATTTGCGTTTCAGGCACTGCTGCTTCTAACCAAATTGGATTCACGCCTTTAATGGTGGCAAGTGTTTGCCCCATAGCTAAAGCCATTCCACTACGAACTTCTAGTGAGTCAATGAATCCACTCAAAGGAGCACTCAAAGTCATATTAGACTGTACTTGATGTGTCCGTTCGACTTGATGGATCACATTTGGTGGGATTCCCAGAAGCTGTAGGCGTTGTCGACTTGCTTGAATAAGAGAACGGTCTCCTATTTTAAGTACTGCCAAAAACTCAGTCTGTTCCCCAGTCCACTCAGGGATTGAAATATCAGCAATCGGACTCCCTTGAGTCACTATATCCCCGACTGCATGGCCATAAACACGCTGAACAAAACCACTTGCTCGTGTTTGCAGAATTGCTACCTGTCGTTCATTCGCTTGTAATATGCCATTGGTTAACAAGGTATTGCCCATTACAGCCTGTTCGACTGTGGCATAACGAATGGCTAGATTTTGTTGAAGAGCTGGATCAATCTTTACTCCTGCACTTTCAGTTATTCCAGAAGTACTTTCATCCGCATACTTAGGGACTAACTGCATATCCATAAAAGGGGATTTCCCTGGCTTATCAAAATGCTGTTCTGGTTTCATTGGATCGTACCAGTACAACACTTTAGCAGTTGCCTGATCACTTACAGTTTGCTTTTCATCATTTTGATGCGCATACCAATATCCAATCCCACTACCGACTCCCAAGCTGCCCACAATCAAGCCAGCAATTACAAATGCCAATTTATTTTTTAACATTATCTTGACTCCTCAGCATGGTTTAAGGTGGGTTCTACAAAAGAAAAATAGAGCTGGGCTTTGATAATTGCTTGCTGTTGTTGTAAATCGATGAGACGTAATCGCTGATTTAGTAATGCTTGTCGTGTCTCAATGACATCTGACAAATTGGCTTTACCAGCCTGATAACTTGCTAACTGTAAAGTTACTTTTTCTTTAGCCAAAGGAAGTGTACTTTGAACGGTACGTTGGATTTGTCTTTCAAGAGCTTTTAAATCCGATAGCCCCTCATCTAACATGGTGAGATGGTCGCGGTATTTTATCTCCTGATCTGCTGTAATCCGATTTTGTTCAGCTAATGCTGCCTGAATGAGCGGACCACTACGTTTTTTTGAAAATATTGGTAGTTCTGTTGTCAGTTGTACACCAATCATATCTCCAAATTCAGGAGCACGATGCTGATAGGCAAGCTCAATACCCCAATCTGGTTTTTGAAGGGCTTGGGCTTGCTTAAGTTTGGCTTCAGCAGTTTGCCTTTCTGCTTGAAATGCTTTCAATTCAGGAAGTTGATGCAGATGATGATATAAACGTGATGTATCAAAATTAATTACAGGTTCTTGGCTAGGCAAACTTTCTATTTCAGTTGTACGACTAGAATCCGCACTGATTAATCGGTGTAATTCTAGCTTTGCTTTATTTAAATCTCGAAGTAAATCATCTTTTTGATCAAGTAAAACCGTTTTGTCCAGCTTAGGGGAAATCGCATTAGTAACCATAGTCCGACCAGATGTAACCTGTGTCTGCGTAATCTGGAATAACAATCCATTTTCTGAAAGAAGGTCATCATATAAGGCCAGTTTACGCTCAAGATAAAAACGCTTAAGCCATACCGATGCTACTTTTTGACGTAACTCAATACGAAGAATTTCTGTCTGAGCATTAGCTGAACCCAATTCAGCTTTTGCTAATTCTATTTCGGCCAATCTTTTGGCACGATTTGGAAAATCTTGCATGATGCCAATCTTTTTCATCGTCATGCCTTCTTGTGTGACTGACCATGCGGCATCGCCAGACACGGGGTAATTATCTAAGCCAACAAACAGTTTAGGATTGGGTAAGATACCGGAAGCTGAAACCATATTCTCAGCGCCTTCAATCTGAGCACTATTGGCCCTTAGAGTAGGTGCATATTGCTCAGCAAGCTTCAATGCTGTATCCAAAGTCAATGGCTGGGCATAAGCATGACCATAACTCAAGAAAAAACAGATCGTCGCAATTGAGCATCCACCCCATTTTAGGGACAGCTTTTCTTTATTAAAGTTCATATTTTTAGCTCTAAAATGATGTACACGCGCACGTGCAGAACATCCATAGAAAACTCTATGAATGATGATTAGTCATCAAATTAATTAGAGCGTGGGGGTTTCCATAAATTGGAAGGATCAGATGAGGTGAAATTTTGATTTAATGGAGAAAAAGCAGACTGTTCCACAGGGGAAGAAACCATAGATTGCAAAACACCTAGTGCTGTAGATGTATATGCAATTTTAGAAAATGACATAATACAATCTTGCTTAGACATACATGATGGATCATGTAATTGCTTCTTAATCTTTACTTCAGCTTTCATACAATCCATGTGCATAGCACTTGCTTTTTCATGATCTTCAGAATTCATCATTTGCATGGGTTGCATATCTTGAGATGACATTAAACATGGACTATGTACAGATGCAGCTGCTGCTGCCGATCCTACGATGAGGATAGCAAATGATAAAAACAGCGAAAGGCATGTTTTTAACCAGTGCATAATGTCATGACCAAAATTTAAGCTTTTTTAGTTTTACAGATTCTTAGTAAAATAACAATCCTATAATTAATTTAAATAATTACTTAGACAAGAGCATGGTTGTTGATATGAATCAACAACCATGCTCTAGATTAAAAACGACTCACAACTTGATAAGTTATGAAAGAGAATAAGTAGGCCAACGAGAAAAGATAGATGGCCATTATGGTTGGCTGTTTCCAACTCCCTGTTTCTCTTCTGATAGTTGCCAATGTTGCTAAACAATGTGGAGCAAAGATAAACCAAACCAATAGTGACATCCCTGTCGCTAGTCCCCATCCATCAGGACCCGATATTTGAGATAATAAGGTTTGGGTAACTGCATTCTCATCACCAGACATTGCATAGATTACCCCTAATGCAGCAATAATCACTTCACGAGCTGCCATGGCAGGAATCAAAGCAATACAAATTTCCCACGTAAATCCAATCGGAGCAAATATTGGATGGATTAGATGTCCTAACTGTCCAGCAATACTATAATTGATTGGTGGCATTGTTGGGTTATCAGGTGGTAATGGGAACGTTACCAAGAACCATAATAAAATAGAAAGTGCGACAATAATTCCACCAACTCTTTTTAAGAATATAGTCGCTCTATCATAAAGCCCCAAAGCTACATTTCGAACATCTGGAATACGGTATGTAGGTAATTCAAAAATGAAAATACTTTCAGTTTTATCTTTTCTTACTAATTTCAGGAATAAAGAAACCAATAAAGCGGATACGATTCCTGACATGTAAAGCCCGAACAGAACTAGACCTTGTAAACTGAGCCAACCATAAACCAACTTGTTTGGAATGAATGCAGCGATCAGCAAAGCATATACAGGTAATCGTGCAGAACACGTCATCAAAGGTGCAATCATAATCGTTGCCAAACGATCTCTTTCAGAACTGATACTCCGTGTTGCCATAATTCCTGGGATGGCACAGGCAAAGCTTGAAAGCAACGGAATAAATGAACGCCCACTTAAGCCTGCTTTAGACATCAGTTTATCCAACAAAAAGGCAGCTCTAGGTAAGTAACCTGATTCCTCTAAAACTAAAATAAAGAAAAATAAGATCAGAATTTGAGGCATATAGGCAAGCACACTACCTGCACCCGCAATCACACCGTCAACAATCAAACTTCTTAGAAGTTGGTGCGAAATTAAAGGTCCAACAGCCCCACTAAACCATGTAATCGAATTTTCAATAAATGCAATGAAGGGTTGTGCCCAAATGAAAACAGCCTGAAACATTACAAACATGGTAAAGGTCAATATTAATAATCCAAAAAATGGATGTAAGAATATTTTGTCTAAGATAGCCGTTCGTTTATCACCATTATCATTCTTCAATATGACCTGTTTTGTAATATCTTTGATTTGGTCGAAATGATTTAGATCAGAATGATAAGGGGAAATAAACAAATTTTTTTGGTCTAACTGCGTTAATAAACCCTGAATCCCTTTTGTCTTTACAGCTATCGATTCAACAACAGGAATACCTAAGAGCTGAGATAATTTTGATGTGTCAATCGAGATACCACGTTTTCTAACCTCATCCATCATGTTAAGAACAAGTAACATTGGTCTGTTTAAAGCTCTGACTTCAAGTACAAGACTTAAATGAAGATGAAGATTCGTAGCATCCACAACACATACAAAAATATCAGGTATAACTTCACCTTTTAACTCGCCAAAACAGACTGCTCTAGTTACTTCTTCATCTAAACTACTTGGCTTTAAACTGTAAGTCCCAGGTAAATCCAGTACTCGTACAGTATCGCCAGAAGGTAATTTAAAAAAACCCTCTTTCCGTTCTACCGTTACCCCAGCATAATTAGCAACTTTTTGACGAGTCCCTGTGAGGGTGTTAAAAAGTGATGTTTTACCGCAATTGGGATTACCAACGAGTGCAATATTTTTAGTGTTCATTGGTAATCTCTACAAAAATTCGTTCTGCTTCATTTTTTCTTAATGCGAAACGTGAGGTTTCAATTTGAACCAATACGGCGTCACCACCAAAAAGCCCTTTTGCAAGTACTTGTAAGGATTCACCTACTCTAAAGCCCAGCAGTTCTAAACGCTCTAGAACAGGATCATTTTTATCTTGATACTGATCACCCTTTTTAAGATCAATGATTTTTACAATTTGGTCTTGCTTTACTTGAAATAAATTCATTGTCTGCACCTTATTTCAACGCCAAAATTTTTCTAGCGCCGTTAAGCACGAACAATGAAACGAGGATACCAATAATCAAATCAGGGTAAGCTGAGCTAGTCCATGTCACAAGTACACCGGCAAAAATGACTCCCATATTAACGATTACATCATTTGCGGTGAATATCCAACTTGCTTTCATATGGGCACCTCCATTTTTGTGGCCTGTCAATAAATAGAGACAGGCAACATTTGCAATAAGTGCACAGAAAGCAATAATAATCATTATGCTAGATTCAGGCTCACTACCTAGAATAAAGCGCCTAATCACATCAACAATAACAACAAGAGCTAATGACAATTGAATCCAACCAGCGAAATGAGCTGCTTTTACTTGGTACTTAGCTGCTTTTCCTACTACATAAAGTGCTATACCATAAACAGCAGCATCAGCAAACATATCAAGAGAGTCGG
The DNA here is from genome assembly GCF_027105055.1 of Acinetobacter sp. TR3. Classification (NCBI taxonomy): domain Bacteria; kingdom Pseudomonadati; phylum Pseudomonadota; class Gammaproteobacteria; order Moraxellales; family Moraxellaceae; genus Acinetobacter; species Acinetobacter sp. TR3. The sequence goes on along the minus strand of NZ_CP114264.1, from coordinate 1,231,690 downwards.
CAATAAGACCTGTAGATTCGGCGATAATGCCACTTATGAATTCAATAAAAAAAAGAACACCATTGATCGCTAATAATAATTTTAGTACTTTCGCCTGCTTAGTTGGATCAGGTGCTTCAGGCAATTCCCCCGTAGCTTTTACCGTTTCCACAAGCTTTGCACCAAAGCCAAGGGCTTCAAGTTTTGTGGTAATTTCATTAATCCCATTGGTATGGAAAACAACTAACTGTCTTTGCGCCAAATCAAAAGATAAACCTTTAACTTCATGCAAGGGAGAAAGTGCCATTCTTACCATTTGCTCTTCTGCCGAACAATCCATCTTCGGAATCAGAAAAGTACTAGCTTCTTGTGCTTGTTCTTTATTTTCATAAACTTCAGTTTTATTTAATTTTGCCCCAAATCCAAGAGCTTCAAGTTTTGCAGTGATTTCATTACTTTCACCATTATGCAGAACTTTTAGGTTTCGATTCGGCAAATCAAAAACCAAGCTCTTAACATCTACCAATGGAGATAAAGTCATCCGAACCATTTGTTCCTCTGTGGAACAATCCATTTTCGGGATGCTATAGTCACTGATGAAAGCCACTATACTTTCATTGCCACGAACTTGCTCTGGTAAATTTATAGTATCTGGGCCACAGCATGAATTCGACTGCTTACTACCGCAGGAATCTTTTTCATCAGGGGTAGGTTCTTGCTGTACCTCATTATCGCAACAAGAACTTTTACTTTCTTCTGTAGCTAAATCTTTAATTTTACAAGAATCTGTTTTTGATTCATTTTGTTTTTGCTTAGTGTCTTCACAAGAACTTTCTTGATTACAACCGCAACCACTCATTGATGTGCCTATAGTCATATCTTCACGTATTGCATATTAAAATCCCTATAGCTACTATAGAGTCAATAGATTAGGTGACTTGAAATGAACTTAAAAATTGGTGAATTATCCCAGCTATCTGGTTGCCCTGTTGTTACAATACGATTTTATGAAAAAGAAGCTTTATTACTAGCCCCTAATCGTTCGGAAGCTAATTATCGACTTTATAACAAAGACCACTTAGAGCGGCTTCTATTTATTCTTAATTGCCGAACTTTGAATATGAGCTTGGACGAAATTAAAATTTTATTAGCATACAAAGACAAACCTTGTGGAAACTGTAATTCTATTAACATCTTAGTTGATAAACATATTCATCAATTAGAACAAAATATCCAAAAACAGATTCAGCTTAAGCAACAACTTTCTGATTTAAGAAGTAAATGCTCTGGTTTTTTGGAAATTAACTATTGTAAAGTACTTGAAGGGTTATCCGTAAGTTTAAAATAATTAAGAATGAACAATGGAATATCACCATTATTCATTCTTAATGAAATATTTAGAAAACTAATTCAATACCTGCACCATATAGCCATCCCTTTTCAGAATCTGTTGCTTCTTGAAAAGGAGTTGATTTTTTTCCTTTCTCATATTGATAGGCTATATCAACAAATGGTCTGATACGTTTGGTAATCTCATAACGAGTTTTAATACCTGTCTTCAATTCTGACAACCCCGTCTTTGATGCAAAGTCAGAATTATCATTAAACACAACATCTGCTTCAATATATGGCTGAGTAATCAACTTTTGAGTGAGTAATAAATCACGGTCGAAATCAAAACTAGCTCCCCAAAAATTATTTTCACCACCATAAAGGTAGGCTTTTGTCTCAAAGAAATAAGGTGCAAGGCCTAATAATCCAATAACGCCATCAATGCGATTACTATTACGGTTATTTTTGTCCTCACTATACCTTACCCCAGCTTGTACATCCCAAAATGGTGCAACATTTCTACTGTAAAGAGCTGATACATCATATTTGGGATCATTACTCTCCGCTTTATTCATATTAGCTTCAACAAACATTCGATTTTCATCTGTTCCAATCAATGCCTCGAAACTCGAACCTAAGCTGCCCTTTCCATCTTTATCAACTATCCACTCATTGGAAAATTTAGTTGTCTGATAAATTTGCCCACCATGCTCGTTCATATGATTTTGGCTAAAAGCTAAAGTTTCAGACCCTTTGCTGTTTGAAGACTTTTGATCAGTATTACGTTCAACATAGCCTAATCCGCCTGATTCGCGTAAAAGCACACTCATACTTGACGTACTCTTATTTAGATTTTCAGTCGAATTATCATTCGCAAATGCCATACCCGCTAAGCCAATTAAAGCAACAGATAAAATTGTTTTTGAATATAACTGTTTAGTGATGTGCATGTTGATTCACTCCCTCATGGCTAGTTTGAGGTTGGGCAACGATACTTTTCGTATCATCATCATTGCTATCTACATTTGCCACAATGAGTTTGTTCATCATTCCAGCTGCCATGTGATATAACAAATGGCAGTGGATAGCCCATTCACCCAATTCATCAGCAGTAAGTAAAGTTGTAACTGTTTTCCCCGGTGGCACAATGATCGTGTGTTTATTTGGCATATTACTTGGATCTTGACCATTTTCAAGCTGCATAAACATACCGTGCAAGTGCATTGGGTGAGCCATCATACTGTCATTCACAAATTTCAAGCGTATACGTTCCCCGTATTTCACTTTGAATGGTTCTGTTTCATTAAACTTCTTACCATTAATTGTCCAAATATAGCGCTCCATGTTCCCACCAAGACGGATTTCCATTTCACGTTCAGGGGCACGAGTATCTGGTTGAGGCTTTAAAGATTGTAAGTCACTATATTGAAGTGCTTTTTGACCAACAGGTGTTGAAGCATTTGCCCAGCCATATACAACATCACCATTCTTTTCTTGTGTAGGTGCATTAGATGTAGTCATTTGCATGCCATGGTTCATACCTGACATAGATTGATCTTTTGAGCTGTCTGTCATAGACGACATATCGTGATCCATGCCTTTCATTGAAGACATGTCATGGTTCATTCCAGACATTGACTGATCTTTTGAGCTGTCTGTCATAGACGACATATCGTGATCCATGCCTTTCATTGAAGACATGTCATGGTTCATTCCAGACATTGACTGATCTTTTGAGCTGTCTGTCATAGACGACATATCATGATCCATGCCTTTCATTGAAGACATGTCGTGATTCATGCCCGCCATAGAAGACATATCATGCCCCATCCCCATATCTTCCATAGTTAATAAAGAACGAGGACGTGACTTCGGCATTTTGATTTGATTTATTGGAGGAGTATTCTCATCATGTAAGGAACCAACTGAAAAACCACTCCTATCAATTGATTCTGCTTCAATTTGATAATTTGATTGTTTGGGTTCTACAATAACATCATACGTTTCAGCCGTCCCTATTCTGAATTCATCAACCGGAACAGGTTTCACTGGTTGCCCATCTGCACTGACTACCGTCATTTTCAAGTTAGGGATTCTGACGTCAAAGAATGACATTGCTGAGGCATTAATAAACCGAAGACGTACTTTTTCACCCGTCTTAAAATTACCAGTCCAATTTTGTTCTGGAGTCTTACCATTCATCAAAAAAGTATATTTTGTCACATCAGACATATCTGTCTTGAGCATTCGCATCTGGTTCCACATCGAACGGTCTTGCCATGTTGCTTTTAAACCATCTTTTTTAATTTGTTTAAAAACATCAAAAACAGTTTCACGACGGTTCTGATAATAGTCAGCTTCTTTCTTTAGATTATTCATGATTTTATCACTAGTTGAATCATGAAAATCTGAAAGTAATACGACATAATCCTTATCTGTTTTCTCAGCTACAGTTAAAGGTGTCCTATTTTTGGGGTAAATGACTAACGGACCATACAAGCCCTCTTGTTCTTGACCTTTACTATGCGAATGATACCAATAGGTACCATTTTGGCGTACCTTAAACTTATATTCGTAGGTCTTATTAGGGGCAATACCGTCAAACTGATTAAATCCGGGTACGCCATCCATGATGCCCGGTAGAATTAACCCGTGCCAATGAATAGAAGAATCTTGTTTTTTTAGCTTGTTATGGACACGAATAATAGCATCATCACCTTCCTCAAACTCAAGAAGAGGTGCAACAAATTTCCCATTAACCGTAATTCGTTTTAAAGGCTTACCTGTGATATTCACCGTTTGCTCAGCGATTGTTAAATCATATTCTTTAACTGCTGCCACAACCCAAGTTGATGAAAATAAACCGACTCCTATTAAAAGGACATGCGTTAATTTTGTAGACATTTATTTCACCTATCTAATATAAGGATGGGAGAATCAAGCAAACCTATTATTCGCTTTAATTTCCCCCGATCTTTCATTTATCGTATTTGTTATTTATTTGATGTATTTGACATGTTCATCTTTGAGTGGTCCATGTTCATCATACTGGAATTATCCATATTACTCATTTTAGATTGCCCCATATTCATCATCTTAGAATGATCCATCTGAGACATATCCGTCATGTTACCATGCTCATGCTGACTATGATCCTGTTGGGTTTTATCATCATTCTTCATATTACAAGGTTTTTGACATTTCTCTTGCGTCTTTGAATCGGCTTTAATTTCAGACACAACTGTAGTTCCTTGTTTCACATCTGCTGCCCAAGACTGAGTTCCTACAATTAAAGTACCAACACACATAAGAGTGGTTAAGCTACGGCTGAATAGAGTTTTCATGTTTTGCTCCAAAAATTAACTTTATGTAAATACCTTAAAGGCCTTTACTAAACATCTATGTGACATGAAAATGACATTTTTGTAATCTACAACGAATCACGTATTTATAACGTTATTATGTTCTTAATGAGTGATATGGGATTTTTATCAATGAGAATCTTACTAGTTGAAGATGAACAAAAAACCGGTGACTACCTTAAACAAGGTCTATCTGAAGCTGGGTATATAACGGATTGGGTAACGGATGGATTATCTGGTAAACATCAAGCGCTTTCCGAAGAATATGACCTCATCATTTTAGATGTGATGCTTCCAAAGCTAGATGGTTGGGATATCATTTATGATATCCGAAAAAGTGGCAAAACTATGCCTATTCTTTTTCTTTCAGCACGTGATCAAATTGAAGATCGTGTGAAAGGCTTGGATTTAGGTGCTGATGATTATCTAGTCAAGCCTTTTGCTTTTGCTGAGTTATTAGCACGAATTAAAAGCTTACTCCGACGGGGACAACAAAAAGAAGATAGTAACCTTATTACAATTGCTGATCTTGAACTTGATCTTCGTAAACGCCGCGTCACTCGCGCTGGGCAACGTATTGACTTAACAGCTAAAGAATTCGCGCTGATGGAATTATTTATGCGTAGACGTGGTGAGATATTACCTCGTACGCTCATTGCCTCTCAAATATGGGACATGAATTTTGATAGTGATACCAACGTTGTAGAAGTCGCTATCAAACGTTTGCGCAGTAAAATTGACAGTAATTTTAGCCCAAAGCTGATACAGAACATACGTGGAATGGGGTATGTTTTAGAGGTAGAAGATGACTCGTAAATTGTTTAATGCAATCAGCTTTCGTATAGCAATCATCTTTTCTCTTTCTACTGTTATCATCTTAATGATTATGGGGTTGGTTATTCACAAGCTCGTAATGCATCATTTTGAAGCTCAAGACCGAACTCAATTAGAAGGCAAAATTCAACTTATAGAGAATCTACTTGAACAGAACCCATCTAACTCTCAAGAACTAAATTTATATTTAAAAGATGCCTTAATTGGACATCACGATCTGATTGTTCAGATTGAACGTCCAACAGGTCAAGTTATTTTTAGCTCAGCACCATCAGTAATTCATCCCCAAGCACTCAACAAATCAAAACAAGATCCATGGCTTGAATGGAAAATTAAAAATAAGACTTATCGTGGCTTAATTTATAAAAAGACTTTTGATCATAATGACTCGTTTATATCAGCTCAGATTATTGTTGGAATCGATACCTCTGAGCATCTACATTTCTTAAATGACTTTAGACGTCAACTTTTATACATTGGATTTGTGGGTACAATTTGTTTAATGTTCTTAGGGTGGTTCGCAGCATGGCGAGGGCTACGTCCAGTACAACAAATGGCAAAAGTAGCAGAGGGTATCTCAGCCCAACATCTTTCTGAACGTTTAGAAGTCGAAAATACTCCAACCGAACTTAAATCACTGGCTGTCGCTTTTAATGATATGTTAGATCGGCTAGAAGCCGCAGTAGAAAAACTTTCAGATTTTTCATCTGATCTTGCTCATGAAATAAGAACACCTATTAACAATTTGATGACTCAAACTCAAGTATGTTTATCTCGTAGTCGAAATATTAATACTTATCAGGAAGTTCTATTTTCAAATTTAGAAGAGTTTGAGCATTTAGCTCGCATGGTCTCTGATATGCTATTTTTGGCAAAAGCAGAACATGGTCTACATTTACCTAACCTACAACAGGTTAATTTAGTTAAAGAAGTTTCAGCATTATTTGATTTTTATGATGCTATCGCTGCTGAAAAGGGAATGTCACTCGAACAGAGTGGTTCAGGTAGTATAAAAGGTGATCCTTTAATGCTACGCCGCGCTTTAAGTAATTTGTTATCGAATGCAATTAAATATGGCAAATCAGATTCGGTCATCAAAATCACATGCCAACAAAACTTTGATACAACAACATTCATCATTGAAAATGAAAGCTCCCCACTATCATCAGAACAACTTAATCGGTTATTCGATCGTTTTTATCGAACAGATGTATCTAGACAGAGAGTTGAAGAAGGTACTGGCCTTGGTTTAGCAATTACCAAATCTATTCTTGATGTGCATGGAGCTTCCATTCAAGCGACTTATAACGAGGGACATATTTCTTTTAAAATTATCTTTAAAAATTAGTGATATCTCGGTTATTAAGCACTCATTCTAATGATGCTTACCACTCATTAACTTACGCTAATGAGTGGTAAGTCGTGATTATTTTTGATGACGTAATCGTAAGGCATTACCAATTACCGATGCTGAGCTTAGGCTCATTGCTAATGCAGCAATCATAGGCGAGAGTAACCAGCCAGTAAATGGATACAGTACACCAGCAGCCAAAGGGATACCTAATCCATTATAGAGGAAAGCAAACATCAAGTTTTGTTTCATATTTTTAACAGTTGCCTCTGATAAAGAACGAGCAATTTCAATACCACGTAAGTCACCTTTTACTAATGTAACTTGGGCACTATTCATTGCTACATCAGTACCCGTGCCCATTGCGATTCCAATATCAGCTTGAGCCAAGGCTGGTGCATCATTAATTCCATCACCAGCCATAGCAACAATTCTCCCTTCTTTTTGCAATTTTGTGACCAAATCTAATTTATCAGCAGGTTTAACCTCACCATAAACCTCACTAATTCCTAACTTAGCCCCAACTGATTTTGCTGTAGTTAGCCCATCACCTGTTGCCATGATGATTCTTAAACCTGAGTCTTCCAACGATAAAAGGGCCTCTGGAGTGCTTGCTTTGATTGGATCTGAAACTGCCAGAAGACCTAGCAGTTTTCCATCGGCTGCCAAATACATAACACTGGCACCTTCAGCTCTTAATACCTCTGCTTGTGGAATAAGAGTGTTAACAGATATCCCTAATTGCTTCATCAGTGCCGTATTGCCTAGCGCTAATTTTTGTCCGTTTATCTCTCCATTAACACCAATACCTGAACCTGATTCAAATGAAGTAGGTTTACTTAAAGTAAGATTTCGCTCACGGGCGGCACGTACAATTGCATTTGCTAAAGGATGCTCACTGCCCTGATCTAAACTCGCAGCTAAACGGAGGACTTCATTCTTTTCATATCCTGAAGTGGCTACTACTTTATTGAATGATGGTTGTCCTTCTGTCAAAGTTCCTGTTTTATCAATAATCAATGTATCAATTTTACGTAGATTCTCTATTGCGGCAGCGTCTCGAAAAAGTACTCCATTTGATGCACCTCGCCCTGTTGCTACCATAATTGACATTGGCGTAGCTAATCCCAAAGCACATGGGCATGCGATGATTAAAACAGCTACTGCATTGATTAATCCATAAACCCAACTAGGTTCAGGTCCGAATAGCCCCCACCCCAAAAAAGTTAGAACAGCAATACCTATAACCCCCATAACAAATCGTCCTGCAACATGATCCGCCATCCGCTGCATAGGTGCTTTTGAACGTTGAGCCTGAGCAACCATTTGCACGATTTGAGAAAGTACGGTTGATGATCCAACTTTTTCTGATCGCATCACCAATGAACCATTCATGTTCATTGTTGCACCAATGACTTGATCACCCACACGTTTTGTAACTGGCACAGGTTCACCAGTTAACATCGATTCATCTACAGAGCTTGAACCTTCTGTAATGACTCCATCAACAGGAACTTTTTCACCGGGGCGTATCCGTAATAAATCGCCTACGTGTACATGAGATAGTGGAATATCTTCTTCTATACCATCAACACTGATTTTTCTTGCTGTTTTAGGTGCTAGCCCAAGTAGGGATTTAATTGCCGCTGAAGTTTGGGAACGTGCTTTTAACTCTAGCACTTGACCTAACAATGTGAGAGAAATAATCGCTGCGGTCGCCTCAAAATACACAGCAACACGCCCCATAGATACAAATGAGTCTGGAAATACTTGAGGTACTATTGTTCCAACAAGGCTGTATATAAAAGCAGCTCCTGTACCTATTCCAATCAAGGTCCACATATTTGGACTCCGATTCCAGATTGACTGCCAACATCTCACAAAAAATGGCATTCCTGCCCACAAAACAATTGGTAAAGTCAGTACCAGTTCAATCCAGCTTTGCACCTGCATTTCGAACCAGTTCAATTGATGACCAAACATTGCTAAGAAAACTACAATAATGGTTAGCGGTAAGGTCCACCAAAATCTATGCTTAAAATTCTTGAGTTCTGGGTTTTCATCAGCGTCATCTAAGTCAGGAAGTAAAGGCTCTAACGACATACCACAGATCGGACAATTTCCCGCATGGTTCTGTCTAATTTCAGGATGCATTGGACAAGTGTATATCGTGAAGGTATTAACATGAGCAGGCTGATTAACTTCATTTGAATCCTCACCATCCCTCTTTTGTGGTTCTTTTAACGTAACTACATTCTCAACTTTAGTAATATAAAAATGAGGATCACTTTTAAACTTTATGTGGCATTTCTCACTACAAAAGTAAAAAGTTCTATTTTTAACTTCTTCATAAAACTTGGATGCTTCTGTAACTGTCATACCACAGACAGGGTCAGTAAGTCTGTTATTGAGTACTTTGTTTTCATGATGATGGTCCATAAAAGCCTCCTTCATATTTAATTTTTTAAATTAATAATTTCATTAAGATGGAAATAGACTCCCTCTTATTAGTTTGTTTAGTGATCATTGTTTTCTTTAAAGCCAGTGTACCACTTGTGGTTTTTTAATTTTTAAAATGACAAAAATGTAATTTTGAAGTCATCGGGATGTTTCTCTCATCCTTTAATAATAAGCATGAGAAAGGTGATGACCAAGCAACCAATTGATGCATTTCATTCGGTCATTACTGAGCCCAAGATTAGTTTAAAGAGGATGAAGAAATGAAAATTTTCAAAAATAAAATGTCAGCTCTACGTAACACTCTCGTAGGTGCAACACTGATTGTTACTGCTTCAAGTGCATTTGCACACGTGAAACTTGAAAGTGCAATTCCTGCGATCAATGCTTCTGTAGCAAGTCAACCAAAAAACATAACACTCAATTTTGGTGAAGAAGTCATGCTAATGAACGTTAAGTTACTTGATGCCCAACGTAAGGATATCCCTTTGAACTACCAAATAACTCATGATATGAAAAAATCATTTGACGTAGCGGTTCCAAAACTAAAAAAAGGAAAATATACGGTGGTTTGGACCACAATGGGTACCGATGGCCATAACATGAATGGTGAATATAATTTCACTATTAAATCGGCAAAATAACAATGAGTGAAAATAGTCAACATGCCAGCAGCTTGCTGGCATGTTGCTATAATAAAGGGAGAAAAATATGATTCCTGAGACTTGGATATATGCAACATGGTTGGTTAAAGTCATTTTATATTTAGGGATTGCATTTGTTATTGGCGGTGCTTTCTGCTATTTCTTACTTGGACGTTATGTTGAAATCAAGGAGACTATTCTAAAATACATGACTATTGGTACAGGTTTAGGCCTTTTTTCAAGTGTTCTCGGCTTCTTCATTCTTATAGGAAGTTTTGCCAACACTGGCCTTTCAGGTATGTGGGATAGCAACTATATAAATATACTAGTCAATACTCCTACTGGACATGTCTCTATCATTCGATCAATCAGTTTTGCACTTTTACTCATATTTATGATAGTCAAACTTAGTAAAGGGACGATTGATATTTCCAAAACTGAAGGAGCAATCTTTACCATACTGCTCACACCAATCGTTTTAAGTTTTTCACAACTCGGACACGTCACGAATTTACCCTTATTCGCTCAAGCTTTGTTATCAATACATGTACTTGTAATGTCCTTATGGATGGGGTCGCTTTATCCATTATGGAAAACAAGCAAAAAAATTAATGGCTTACCACTTAAAGAACGTATGCATCTATTTGGGCAAATAGCAGCCTTTATTGTAGGAATACTCATCGCTTGTGGTCTTAGTATTGCTTTATTACTCTTTAAAGATTTTAATACTCTAATCAATACACCTTATGGGCATGGATTTATTATTAAAATATTATTTGTCCTAAGTATTTTATTGTTAGCAGCCTTTAACAAATGGTATTTCACACCTCGCTTACAAGACCCGAAATTTGCGAAACAATTGGGCTATGCCATTTTATTTGAGATGTCATTAGGTCTATCAATTCTTTTAGCCACTGGTTATATCACCACTGTAGTCGGTATTGAGTAAAAAAGGATCACGCTATGACTTCATGGATGAAGTACAATTTATTATTTTTCATTTTTTTGAATACGACATCATGGGCTGAACCTAGCACTTCAAAAACGATTCGCTCCTTAGATGATACCGAATTACGTAATATCACTGATCATAATCATGGCGACACCAAAGTCGAAGAGAATAAAGACCATCATTCTAAAGATAAACAACTACGTAATGAAGATAGTAGACAACAAAAAGTTATAAATGGATTAATGTTACAAAAGCCTAACGTACTACCGCCCTCCAAATAAACGATACTTAAGTAATGTTTATTGATTCAATAAGTAGTTCAAATTTTTTAATAAAAAATAGTAGCAATATTACTGTTGGGGGCTTCTTAGCCCCCAACAGTATTTAATTCAGAGCTTGAACCGACTGCTGTAAGCCTTTCTGAATATCTTGAACATGAGTGAGATCATGCGTTTGCTGATGCTCTGTTTGAGATTCAACGCTGTAAAACTCCTCCACTATATCCAAACCCTCTTCACCTCCCACCTCAAAGCAGGCATTACCATAACCCTGCCGTGCCACATGATCCAAAGCCTCCTGATAGAACCCTGCTGTCTTACTTTGTTCATCCATCTGTTTGGCTGAACTAATCGCATCTTTCAGGTTTGTGCCATCACGTAAAGTCAGATCCACGTAGTAGATCGGGGTACGGTAACTTTGTGTGGTGCTTTTACCTCGCAAGGTCAATTGCAATGGCAAACAAGAAAGTAAGTCACCCGATGCTGCGTGATAGTAACGAAGTCGAGCTGCCAAAGTGCGGATGCTGTTAAAGCCTGTGGTTCTAAAGATGAAAGTACCAAACTCATCTGATTCATCTAAGTTGACGTAGAGTCTGCCATAGGGCTTGCATAATCCACCCTGTGCCAATGGACATAAATCAGGGGATGGACAAGGATGTTGTTCAATGCCATTTTGACCGAGTCGCTGACAGCTTTCGCCATTGCCTGAACAGATTAAACGTCCAGTTTGGCGGTCAAATAGGCTGTACTCTGCTCTTAAGTTGAGATCGGGATCATTGAAGATCATGCGGACTGGAATGCTTCTCAGCTTTTGGTTCTGATTGGGCGCTTTGGCACGTAGTTGCTCATCCAGTGGATGTTTGACCCACCCATCTTTATTTTGGATTTGGCTGGTAATGGTAAATTGATCATCTTTTTCAGGCAGACGTTTTCCATTCTTTTCGACAATTTTGCCGATACTGATACGCCCCAACACAGGTGGGGTAATAGCTAAACCTTTAATCATGATGATGTACTCTATATAGATGTTGAAATGGCGTTTAAATTTGGATAAATAAATTTTGGGCATAAAAAATCCCATACTTGTTTGGGGTATGGGATCAGTTGGTTGGGGTGTTAGTTAAATTGAAATGGGTTACTTGGGTATCAGCCCTATCCACCATTCGGATAAATCTGAAAGCGTCGTGTTCCTGCTTTGGTTTGGGGAAATTGCTGTAGGTATTCAGGATGCTGTTTAAGCAATGATTTACTGTCTAGGCTGATTGAGTCTTGTGATTTCTTCCATGTGACTGAACCACCTGTAAATACCGCTCGCTCTGCTTCTTTCATCATCATTTGTAGTTGATGTTTCAGTTCATCAAAATACTGCTGGTGTTGTTCAACTTTATGTCGCTCCTCTAGTAACTGATTAAACAAATAATTAGCTTGTTCATTTTGGGTCAGGTCTTCTACTGTTAATGGAATCTGTTCAGGATAAAGTTGTTGCAAGGCTTTAGCTGCTGAATCCGAAGCATCTACACTGGGTGGAATACCTGTTTCGACACATTGCCAGAAATGACGTTCCGCATTAATGATGTGCTGAATCACAGTTTCATTACGAGTCACTTTATAGATTTTGGTTTCATGCCCACAGATCAAGGCACAAATATGCGCTGCCTGTTTACCTGTCACTGCCAATTGATGCTGTACCTGACACAGCACATATAAAGGCACGCCATCTCGCCATAGTTTTGCGCCATATTCCCCCACGGTTTTACATTCCAAAATTTGCACTTCTTCATTACCGACTACAGCATAATCCAAGTTCGCCAACATAAACTGTTTGTCTTCATCAGGGTGTTGCAATACTGCATTAACTCGACGGACTTTATGATTGGTGTGCATGCTGTAGTATTCAGCCACCAAAGGTTCTAGCTTTTTTCCCCAGTACAAGGGTGCGTAACCTGCACTTTCATCCTCGATGTTTTGTTGCATCCGCCCTGTCTTGATCATCCACAGTTCCAGCATCGACATATAGGGATTCAGTCCACAGGCCGTTGCTGCATCACTGCTGCCAATACCCTGTTTTCTGACTTCTAACCATTGTTGATAGTTCATCTGTTTGGTGTTGGCAAGTCTTTTTGCTGTAAGGGCTTTGGTCTTTCGTGGTTGCGTATTCGGTCGATCTCGTTTGGTTCGGGTTCCCACCTCAATCTGCTGAATGGATTGATTTAGATTCGGTAAATAGGGTTGTAGTGGTGGGTTATTTAGCGTGTTTTGAATTTGAGTATGACTATTCATTGCAATTATTCCTGTATCGATAAAATCGTAAAAGCTGAATTTTGGGCATAAAAAAGCCGCATGAGGGTGCGGCTAAAGGTGTTGCTGTGCTTGTACGGTGTTACTGTATGCTTAGGCTAATGGAGCTGGCTTAATTGAAACTGAATTTAGGCAATCATTCTCAATGCCTGTTCCAGACCACGCTGTTTAATGGCAGCCCCTGCACCAAACCATGCTGAATCGAGTCGATGATCGGTACTCATCGCTCGACGTTCATGGTCACAGAACTCGGTGATGCTGCACAATAATCCATAAGCGGTATCCTTGGCTGAACTCAGTTCTGCACCACGTCCATGTCCGTTAAACATGGTCATGACTTTCGACATGGCACGTCCATTTGGCTCGGTTTTATTGTCCGCTTTGGTTGGGGTGTTGATGCCTTGGTTTGGCATAGCAGCATTTCGATAGAACTGAATGATGCTTTCATCTTGTTCAGCCATAGTTAGGTTGGTATTGTTAAACACCGCATCAAAGAAGGCTGCTGCTTCCTGCTGAGTTACCTTACGCTGGCTCAGTTGTTTCATTTCATACATGTGTTCATCCCATGCACGGACTGAAATACCCAACTGTTGTTTAACTTTCTCAGCATCGAAACGAGTGCTGTGTGGGACTTTAACCACACCTGCACTGGTATTTTGTCCTTTGAGAGCAATTGCCAAAGTATTGTTACATACCACCCGGATACTGGTGAACTGTGCAGTGGTTGCTAGAGTGCCATCACAAGCCGTCGCTAGTAGAATATAGCCATTACTCACATCCTTACCCTTGAGTGCTGAAGTCTGTCCAGTCTTGGCTAATGCCCAGAATTTCTTACCGCCTTTGAGTACGCCTGCGGTTTCCAGCTCAAAGCCTGATTGCTCAGTCAGATCTTTGTAGAAATGTAGGATTTCCATCGGTTGGACTTCCTGAAAACGTTGGCTGACTACGGATAAAGGTGCGTGAGTATCAGAACGGTAAAGTACTCGTTGTTCCTCAAAAGGCATGATGATGCTTTGTCCCTTTTCATTCTGTGCCATATAACTGACATCGGAAGATTCAATCCGCCAGTCCATACCTGCCTGCTCTGCCCAGACCTCCAACGGCTGATTTGGAGTGAGTTGGTTGCCTAGTCCATGCCAAGGGGTTTGTCCAGTGAATGCCATAGTTTCAACTAAATGTGCCATAAGAATAATTCCTGTATTAATTTAAAAATGGGTAAAGCGTTGGATTTAAATTTTGCTGAATACTTAATTGCGTAAATTTGGGCTAAAGCTGCGGTCACAGTGATTGCAGTAATACTGTCTGCGATAAGTTGGGTGTAGCGGTTGTTGCTGTTCATCTTCAGTGATCAACATCCAGATACCACCAATCAGTACCCCAACGATCGCGCCTGCAATCGGTGGGATATTTAGACTTTTGGAAACACTCACGCCTAATGTGGCAAGTGCCATCGGTGACATCACACTATTGGAAATAGGATTGTTAGTTGAGGTATTAGGTAAATATTGGGGGGATTGCAGTTGTACCGTCTCTCTAGACTGGCAATAAGGACATGGCAAACTCATTGTGGTATTTCCTGTAAATGAATAAAAAAAGCCTGCTGAGGGAAGCAGGCAAAGTGATTGCAATGTAGCTAAAGCATGTATTAGTAGTGCTGTCTCAAATGGAGAAGCACCGTTCTCATTTAGATGCTATGTATTTGTATTTTTTTAGAATGGTTTTTTTATCATCAGTTTTAGGCAATTTTTGAATGATGCTTAAACAGATCAATTGACCTGTTTTTTAGCAGCGATTATGATGCAAGGGCTGACCTACATTGTCAGTCGGTTTTGACAGACCGTTTCATACAGCGCATCAGGGTTTATTCTTCTGAGTATTCCCCGTATGCGTAAAACCTTCTCGTCCCCCTTTGCGGTAGAACGGGAGGGGGACGCGTTCGCGCGTGCTGGTTCTGTATGTCCAGTCTGTCAACCCTCTTTCGTTCTGCCACCATAATCAATTGACAGTGATTCGGTAGAACTTCTAATTCATCTAGGAGTCAACCATGACGCAATTTACTGTGCTTTTTCCCCTGCACTTTCTAAGCCTCTTCGGCATTCCATTACAATTCATTTATCGCACGCTTTCGCTATGCCCTGATTGATTCAAGGCATCAATTAACTGCTGCATCCTTTTTGGTCAGTGGTGTTTTGTGCTGGGTAAAAATCATGAAATTCATCGCACAGCTTATTTGGCTTGTCCTTATTGTGCTCAGTAACAGCATAGTTAGAGCCTATGACAGCCAAGCAGAATGTATTTGAAATTACAGTCAATTTCATAATTCATTTTTAAAAACTTTAAAAATATTGGATGGGGAAATAATAGGATGAAATACGTTTCAATTGCGCTGCTCACCAGCCTTACGTTGGTCGGATGCTCAAAACCACAACAAGATGATGTACAGAAAAAAGAGCTATCTCAAAAGATTGAAAAAATGTCATTGAATGATGCTGCCCCTGCACAGGCTGTTTCGTCCCCTTTGATTATCGCTCGAAATCAAATTACACCTCCGCTCACCAAAACAGGAAAAGACTTTCAGGAACTCATCAAAGATGAGGGGTATTTTTCCTTTTATCCACCGTATAAAACCATCTATGGATTGCAGATGTTTGCTGAAAATGACGATGTTGCAGATTATTGTGCAAACTGCGTGTATTTCCAGTCCATTCTCAATGATTTAAGAAATGTGCTGGCTTTAAAAAACAATCAAGTTTTAGTGATCGGACATACTGATCAACAGTTTCCTGCATTCACTTTTGCTTTAGGTGATGACTATTCTTTGCGTGCAGCGCATGATACGGCAATCAATTATATAAGATCGACAATGCAGGTGACTCCACCACAAAAAGATCAATTTGAGAGTACAGAACAATATCAACAACGTATTCAGACACTTCAAAATGAGTTGGATACTAAAAATGCCCATCTAAATTATGACTTAAAACTTTTAGAGCTCAGTTTAAATGCTACGTCTGGTCAAAGTCTGTTTATGCCAAGCAGCTATACACCGAATGATCGACCAAATGGTCCGATTGATAATTTTGTTTATTACGATGCTGATTCGAAACAATTACATTTTGAGAATATGAATTTCGCATCTGATCTTATTGTGAATTTCACAGCCCCATCCACGCCAGAGTTAGCACAAAATATTATTACGGCTGGTGGACAGAAGTATGTCGGTTACATTTTTAACTTCAATAATCATAAATTGGAATTAGAGAGCTTAGTCATTTATCAGGCCAACAACACTCAAGCTGATTCTGCGAATGAACCGATTGCCATCCTTGAACCGAGCACCATGTCCTTTCAACGCAAACATTTCAACGGCATAGAAAATGCTCGATTAAAGCAATTTGATGTGACACTGAAAAAGCCAATTCCTTTTGATTTTAGCTTGGAAAACTACACGCCGATCGAAAAGGTATTTAAAAAGATCGATGAGTAATTCCCACTTTTATAAAAAGTAAAAAATTGATTGACCAAACAATTAAATACACAGAGTTGGGCTTTCACCCAACCCTGTAGATCACAATATTCGATTAAATATAGGCATGTGTAATGAATTTTATTCCATCGATTGTTTTATCCAGTGTGTTGCTACTGACTTTAACTGCGTGTAATTCAGGTAACGATGCACCAAAACCAAAGGATACCCCAACTCAAACAAGTGAGCATAGCACTGCTGATGCGACTGAAACTCCGCCTCAATCTGAAGATGATTTTCCAGCCGTTGATAAATCCTTTCTGGAAGATGAGTCATATAATGCTGAGGAAGGGACTGAACCCACTGTACAAGAACAATTTGAAGTCCGTGTCCGTCGTGAAGAATCACAATACTCCATGACAGGCTATACCGATTTGTTAAACATCATGTCCTTGAACGATGCGCCAACCACCATCACAGGGGTTTTAATCAACCGTGGTAATTGCAGAAGCAAAGGCACTTACGATTACCAAAATATGCGCTATGGCTCAGTGGCAAAAGTCTACTTGGGCTGTTCCGCTGAATATGTCCGTGAAGTGACCATCACCACCAACAGTGGTTTGACCTATACCTATAATTTTTAGAGATTTAATCACAGCGATTTATACAAGCATAAAAAAGGCGTTCTAATCAGAGCGCCTTATATTTGAAAAGTTTACTTAGCAGGGATATTCCCTGTATAGCTTTGCCATAAATAGGAAATATGCTGACTCATATACCGATAAAGTTTGAGGGGGCCATTTAGAAACTCAAGCTGTTTACTCCAGTAGCTACGCATATCACTGTCCGCAAAGTAACAGTGTTTTTCCCAAACCAAATAAGGTGATCCTTGCACAAGCTCATGTCCCTTGTGTAAACAAGCCCCTCTCCATACCCGTAAGATAAAATCAGAATATTTACACTCATCACCAATCACATAAATGATGGCATGGACTGAATAAAATCCATTCAGTGATTTCACAATACGCCATTGCACATCATACAGCTTGCCAGCTAATTCTTCGGATTGATGTAATCTTTCCAGCCATTTACTAGCAAGTTTTGGTAATTTAACTTCGGCATCAAATTGTAAGGGAATAGTAAACATACAAGGTAAATCATAGATCATACAATTGATCTGCTTATGTTTGTCTAGACAACGTTTAAACAATGCCTTTTGGAATTTAATACTTTCATTAATTGGTTCAATAAATTTTGTATATTCCAGTGCAATCCGTCGTTTCAGAAACTTATGTTTAAATTGATCATGAATAAGCTCTGCATTCTCTACAAGGTAATTCATATTACCGTAATGAGAAAAGCCTACTGTATCAAAGATTGCAGCCCAATAAGGATTTAGTTGAAATCCATGTAATACCAAACGGTGATAATGCAGCCAAGGTAGAGAATTTAAAAATATACGATAATTCTTATCCAAACATTTGGGTGATCGTTTATCCATAACCGCTAGTTTCCCATTTTCAATTTGAGCTGCATTTTGAATACTCTGTCCTAAGAACAAATGAGTATTAACATCCAGCATGAATGGGATAATTGGTGTCTGCGGTATATAGTGTGCTTGAGGAGTCGCTGAATAATGAGTCATTTCATGCCTCCTTTTGACCAGTATTTTTAAGAGATTTACCCATTTTTATCGCAACATCCTTAGCAATATTTTTACCAAATACACGTATGAAGTAGGCTTTATCATTTCTAAGGTTTTGCTCATTCTCTTCATCCTGCTTAATCCTTTTATGCACAATGAATTGGTCTCTTTTGGTTATATAACGGATGGCTTTAATCAAATACTCGTATTTTTGTTTATCACTGCGATGTAAGGTGCCAATACCGACATCTTTGTATTTGCCATTGTGAGCATCAATATTGCAATTATAGTAAGTCCCCTCATCACCAATCACTCTTTTCCAGACCTCACCAATCTGTTGTGCTAACTTAATGTCCTGTGAGTGTTTACGACCATCGAGAAAGAAAAAACAGTGGTAGTGATAGCCCGTTTTTTCGGCAAATTCCAATTTCCATAGATAGCCCAATATACGTAAATTTGAAGTACGCTTTAAATAACGAAGGCATGTGATTAAATCTGCTTTGACTTGGGCAAGTTCAGGGTTTTGTGTTTTTCCATAACGAAAATCGACACGAGCAATGACAATTCTCGAATGTTTAGCCAGTATCGTATCTACACATTCTGTAGCGACCTTTTGCTGATATTGGGAACGTTCCCTTCGTTTTTTCTGTTGGTATTTGAATTCCTTTTCTTGAGTTAGCAAATACAAACGTTCAATGAATAGATTAATTAATTCTGCATAACAAATTGAAGTTATTGTTCCATCAGTATTTCTTAGCTGAATAATATCATTGGGGTAATGTAGATAAAAATCAGCATGAAAATAACCCTTTAGAATTTCGTTATACGCTTGCATAACAATCTTATGATGCTCACAATCATAATGCTCTAGAGGATCAAACCCTTGGATGAGTATTTGCTTTAATAATTCAATGAATTTTTTATCAATAGGCTCATACCATCCATGATACAGAGTGCCTTTGATCTTACGATAAGCCTGCACATAGTTGTGTTTTAAGATTTGTTTTACTAATTCAATTTCTGAGAATATTTTCTCAGCTTCAGGATTTGATCGAATTTCATATTGGTTATATTCAGTGTTGAAATCTAATAAGTAATCCAATGCCAATGAGCTTGAATGCTGATCGTCTGCTGCATTGAAGCATTCTTCATACATTGAATTGAGTAAAGACTGTTGCTCTTCCAATGGTGCTGTAATCTGAATGGGCTGATTAGATGAATCAGTATCAGTTATTTCAGTCTGCTGATTTAGAAAGTGTTCAGGTACTTGTGTTAAGTATTCATGTGCTAAAGCAGGTGTTTGATTATTACTCATAAGATAGGATGATTGATTCATAATAATGAACTTCTCTGTACGTAATTACACCTAACAATTTGTTAATTAAGTCAATTTATATAATAATTAATATTATTAGATATACTGATCATATAAGTAACACAAATGGTCAGGCGTAAAAATCACTGTAATCCCATGACCTCGAAATCAAGGAATTACAGTGTTATAAGGGTTAATAGGGTATGTGAGAGTTGTAAAGATATCTTGCTAATCTGGTTAGCTTTTTTTTGAATTGATCCAATCAATTATGTCCTGCTCTAACCAACCAACGGCTGATAGTCCCAATCTAATCGGACGAGGAAAAGACGAATCATATCTCTTGGATTTCGGGTTCATTTTGTCATACAGACTTGATTTACTTAAACAGACTAATTCTGTTACTCCTTTCATTCTAAGAATCTGATTTTTTTTGGTTTCTGAGGTTTGCATTGTTTACTCCGATTTAAACCTGATGTGGATGTCTTCGGATATAAATATGCTCTAGAATCCTCAGAAACATCAGCAAAACAAGATTCACAATTGTTAAGTAGCGTATTTAAATGAGTAATCCCGTCTTCGATCATGAAATTTACAGAATAGCTCACCCTGTAATGCAAAAATTAGTAAAGCAAGCTGTAAAAGCAAGAGAGTTTCAAGCAACTTTCCCAAATCTGTATAACGAGTTAATACGTATTAGGGATGTAATATTGAGGCAACTGGTCAACCTGCTAACTGAAAAATATAAAGAAAGAAAGTCACTACCTATTGAGCAAATCAAGATTGAAGTAGAGATAATTGTCTTTGGCAGACAGTTACTCAACCATGTAATGGGATATTGTCAAACAAGGCAATTAGTGGATGAAGATATATTTTTGTTAAACCATTTACTTCAACCAGATGAACTAACATCAATATTTGAAGAACTTTATTGCATATTTTGGGAAAACATCAAAAGTTATGAAGAATGGACACAATTCCCCAATTTTTCGACAAACCTCAAACGTATTTTGAACGAAAAGTATTTCTTACCTGACTTGTTACCATTCTGGGATATTAAATCTCTATTTTTGGATTATCTTAAAATTTATATTGAATATCATAATTTTAAGAATAGCAAAGATATAAAAGGCACAAATATAACTCAAGTCCCTTCATATCACGAAGTTAGGAATGCAATTAAAGGATTGAAAATTTATGGTACACCACTACAGAAGTCCACAAAATCATTTATTGGATGCTCTCCGTTAGATGCCAATTTGCCACCTTCAAAGTTCATAAATCTTCATCTAAATCTAGAAGAGGATGTTAGCAATCTGCCTGTGCTTTTAAGTAAATTTATACATGAATTTATGGCTACAAGATTAGATAATCAGAGAAATGGGACAGATGCCCAGCCTATTATTGACAATAAGGTTTCTGAAAAAATTCATAGCTTGAGCATCATTTTAGATGATTGTGCAAATTCACTTGAAGTACTCAAAAGAGCTGATGCAATTCTTACTGCGCTAATCAGCCTGATTTACTACGATAAAATTTTTGAAACAAAGATCAACAAGGGTAACATCCAGCAGTTTGAATCAGCGAATTATTCTAAATTTATGCTAAGTGAAATTCACGGCTCTGCAAACCAAACTATAATTGAGAATGCTATCAATCAAGATCGTCGCAACTCAATCAATCATACAGGCATGGATTATTTTTCCGATTTGTTCCAAACGCTTTATGAATTACTTGAAAATGATAAAGATATAAAAACCATAAAGCCTAAAAAAGCAACAATATTTATCACTTGTGGTATGAGGGACATACTTTATGAACATACATTTAGTAAAGCAAGTCTAAGTAAAGGTCTAAATGATATGGTGAAAAATTTATCACCAGAAAATTTATATGAGATCATCAATCTGTAAGGATGCAGACAACTTAACAGTCCGTATGATATACCAGTATCATCAAATTTATGGGTTTAACATCACTTACAAGCATCTAAAGAATATGGGTAGATTTATTTTTTTACAGTCTGCCCATAATTATGAATCGATAAAATCTCATAAACAGAATGTATAAGATCAAGAAAACTCATCCAAGATGAAAGTAAAGATAAGCAACAGTAAAAAACCAAATACAACAGACCATTCAAGCATAAGACCAAAGTGGATATTTGCAAAATTCCCCACCTTAAAATCAGTTTGGAATTCTACTAGAAATTTTCTTTCAACTAATATGATGTCCAAATAAGTAAAAAGATGTCTCTTTAGATATCACCTAATCCAATGTTTGATGAGGGGTAGGTTGAGGGGTAAAATCATAGATAAAAAACAAGCCCTTGTAAAAACAAGGGCTTATTTAAATATTTGGCGGAAGCGGTGAGATTCGAACTCACGGAGGACTCACACCCTCGTCGGTTTTCAAGACCGGTGCATTAAACCGCTCTGCCACGCTTCCATGTGCGTAAGAATACAAAGCTTGTTGTCTTTATTCAAGAGAAATTTAAGTGCAATGTATTCAAACGCATAATGTTTCATCAATTATCAGAGTTTAGCGGCCAATTCAGCCCCTTCACGGATTGCACGCTTCGCATCTAACTCAGCAGCGAGCTTCGCACCACCAATAATATGATAGTTCGCTAAAGTATTTTCACCATCTTTAGGCATTAAATCTTTTACAGATTCTTGCCCAGCACACACGACAATTGTGTCTACACGCAATAACTGATCGTGACCATTATGCTCAACCCATAATCCTTCATCAGTTACCGCTTTATACTGCACACCACGAAGCATACGAACAGCATGCTTTTTCAATTGCGCGCGGTGTACCCAGCCTGAAGTCTTACCTAAGCCAACACCTAAAGGTGTAGTTTTGCGTTGTAATAAATAGATCTGGCGAATTGGCATTTCTACTTCTGGACGTTGCATTCCACCTTCAGAAATATAATTAGGGTTTGGATCAACCCCCCATTCACGTTGCCATTCTGCTAAAGGTTGAGGCTGAGGTTGATGCGGTGGTTTTAATAAAAACTCTGATACATCAAAACCTATTCCCCCTGCTCCAATTACAGCAACTTTTTGTCCAACTTCAGCACCACGTAACACTTCAGCATAAGATAATACTTGTGGCGCAGTACTGCCCTGAATTTTCAATGCGCGAGGAACGACACCTGTAGCCACAATAACTTCATCAAAACCTTCACGTTCAAGCTGTTCACGGCTTACGCGCGTATTTAAACGCAAATCGACACCTGTTTGCTTGATTTGCACCTTAAAGTAACGAATGGTTTCGTGGAATTCTTCTTTTCCAGGAACAACTTTCGCTAAATTAAACTGACCACCAACATCATTACTTGCTTCAAATAAAGTAACGGCGTGACCACGACTTGCGGCAACTGTTGCAGCTGACATTCCAGCAACACCACCACCAACAACCGCAATACGTTTAGGTTTTTTAGTTTTGATATAAACCAATTCTGTTTCAAATGCTGCACGTGGGTTTACAAGACAGGTTGCGCGTTGATTCTTAAAACTATGATCCAAACATGCTTGGTTACATGCGATACACGTATTAATTTCATCTACACGATTGGTTGCAGTTTTATTTACCCAATATGGATCTGCCAATAATGGACGCGCCATTTGCACCATATCGGCTTTACCAGAAGCAATAATATCTTCAGCAGTATCAGGCATATTGATACGATTTGATGCAATTACAGGAATAGAAACATGCTGTTTTACAAAAGCGGTGTAATCTGCAAATGCTGCACGAGGTACTGAAGTCACAATTGTTGGTACACGTGCTTCATGCCACCCGATCCCAGTATTTAGTAAAGTAACACCTGCTTTTTCTAATGCTTGAGCAACAACCGTTACTTCTTGCATCGTATTACCATCATGCACTAGATCAAGCATTGATAAACGGAAACAAATAATAAATTTCTCGCCCACTTTCGCACGAATTGCTTTCACAATTTCAACTGCAAAGCGCATACGATTTTCGATATCACCACCCCAACGATCAGTACGTTGGTTCACATGTCGGCTTAAAAACTGATTCAGCAAATACCCTTCTGAACCCATGATTTCAACACCATCATAGCCTGCTTTCTTCGCAATACTCGCACAACGTGCGTAATCTTGAATCGTATCCAAAATATTTTGATTGCTCATTTCACGCGGTTTAAATGGTGAAATTGGCGATTTAACAGCACTCGAAGAAACCACAAAAGGTTGATAGCCATAACGCCCAGAATGCAGAATTTGCATTAAAATTTTTGCACCATGTTTATGAACTGAATGCGTCACTAAACGATGCTGTGGAATATCCATTAAACTATTCATTGTACCGCCAGCTGGTAATAACCAACCTTGGCGATTTGGAGAAATACCACCTGTGATGATTAGGCCAACACCACCTTTTGCTCTTTCTTCAAAATAAGCTGCAAGTTTAGGGTAATTAAAGAAACGATCTTCTAAACCTGTGTGCATAGAGCCCATTACTACACGGTTTTTAATTGTCGTAAACCCTAAATGTAATGGTTTTAAGATATTTGCATAGCTAGTCATGGTATTCCTTCTGTATTTATTGGCTTTGCAACTTGTTGCATAGTACTTTAACTGAATTTTTATATGTGTTTATGACTCTTTTCAAGAAAATGCTGACACTAAAGTCAAAAGCAATGTAACTATTTTGATTTCCAATCTAAAAAACCAAAATCAAATGTATTAGAACATAATTTTTCTGCTTAGTTTTTCTTTCAGGAAAACAAGCTCAATGAAAAGTGTTACAATAGTTCCGATTTTTTATTCTCAAGACTACCTATTCGGAGTCTTTACTAATAAATGTTAGGACAAGCAATGACTGATAATGCAACTATCTTGCAGCACGTACCTGTAGGCAAAAAAGTTGGGATTGCCTTTTCTGGTGGTCTCGATACTTCAGCAGCTTTATTGTGGATGAAGCAAAAAGGCGCAGAGCCTTATGCTTATACTGCAAACTTGGGTCAACCTGATGAAGATGACTATGATGCAATTCCAAAGAAAGCTGAACAATACGGCGCAGTCAAAGCTCGATTAATCGATTGTCGTTTACAACTTGCGCTTGAAGGTATTGCAGCAATTCAATGTGGCGCATTCCACATTAGTACTGGTGGCGTTCCTTATTTCAATACCACACCTTTGGGTCGTGCAGTTACAGGTACGATGCTTGTAACGGCGATGAAAGAAGACGATGTGAACATCTGGGGTGACGGCTCAACTTATAAAGGTAACGATATTGAACGTTTCTATCGTTATGGTTTATTGACCAATCCTGCCCTCAAAATCTATAAGCCTTGGTTAGACCAAACCTTTATTGATGAGTTAGGCGGTCGTGCGGAAATGTCACAGTTCCTCATCGACAACGGTTTTGACTATAAAATGTCAAAGGAAAAAGCGTATTCAACTGACTCAAATATGTTGGGTGCGACGCACGAAGCCAAAGATTTAGAATATTTGAATGCGGGTATTAAAATCGTAGATCCGATCATGGGTGTTGCATTCTGGAAAGATGACGTTGAAATCCAACCAGAACAAGTGAGCATTACTTTTGAACAAGGTATGCCTGTTGCGCTCAATGGTCAACGTATCGAAGATCCAGTTGAATTCATTTTAGAAGCGAACCGTATTGGTGGTCGTCATGGTCTTGGTATGTCTGACCAAATCGAAAACCGTATCATTGAAGCGAAATCTCGTGGTATCTATGAAGCACCTGGTATGGCTTTGTTACACATCGCGTATGAGCGTTTAGTAACTGGTATTCATAACGAAGATACGATTGAACAATACCGCATTAACGGTTTACGTTTAGGTCGCCTACTTTACCAAGGTCGTTGGTTCGACTCACAAGCACTTATGTTACGTGAAACTGCACAACGTTGGGTTGCTAAAGCCATTACGGGTACAGTGACTTTAGAATTACGTCGTGGCAATGACTACACCATCATGAACACTGAATCTCCTAACCTCACGTATGAAGCTGAGCGTTTAACTATGGAGAAAGGTGATTCTGTATTTACACCAATGGATCGTATCGGTCAGTTAACGATGCGTAACCTTGATATTACCGATACCCGTGCAAAATTGGGTATCTATACTGAAACTGGTTTGCTTGCAGTGGGTCAAGGCTCTGCAATTCCACAGCTAGAAAATAAATCAAAATAAAAGATTGGTAAATTAATTTACCAACTTGAAAAGGCTGAATATTTGATTCAGCCTTTTTTATTTTATCCAAGAAAATACTCATTACCGAATCATTGCATTTATAGAACAATATGTCGTATTTAAAGACTACTTATCACCATTATGAATCGATAATATAAGCATCAAGCAAAACATAATAACTGGGAGATGAAAGATGAATGCTTATCTACATCGTAGTGAAAACCGTGGTCATGTCAAAGCGGGTTGGTTAGACACCTATCATAGCTTTTCATTTGGTAGTTGGTATAACCCGAAATACATGGGTGTCAGCGCATTACGTGTAATCAATGATGATACGGTTGCTGCTCACAATGGTTTTGGTACCCATCCCCATGACAATATGGAAATCCTAACCTGTGTACTTGATGGCACCATTTCCCATAAAGACAGTATGGGCAATGAAGGTCAGATCAATGCAGGTGAATGGCAGTTGATGAGTGCTGGAACTGGGGTCACTCACAGTGAAATGAACAAGCATGATAAAGCAGTGCATCTATTACAGATCTGGATTCAACCGAATGTACAAGATGCTGAGCCAACTTATCAGCAAATACAGCTGAATCCAAAAAACCATCCAAACCAATGGCACTTGATTGCTGGTGATGAATCTGCACCAATGTCGATTCGTCAGAATGTGGAAGTGAAAACTGCTGTCATTGAGAAAGATCAACATTTAGAAATTACAGCACGAAAAAAAGTGAACTACGTGCATGTGATTTCAGGTGAAGTAATGATTGCCAATCATTTGGTTAAAGCAGGTGATGCTTTAGTATTCGATGAAATTGCAACCATTACTGCATTGCAAGAAAGCCAAATGATTTGGTTTGATCTACCTTAATTAAACTCGGTTTATCTTGTACCCCTTGCCCCTTAGGGGGTACAAGCTTTTTCTAATCATTATTGCTGCTACTATCACAACTACTTGAGTCTGAGCTCGAATCATCATTTGAGCTACATTCATCAGAATGTCTAGAAACATTATCCTGAGAAGAATCACATGAAGAGGTTGTGGAAGAATACGGATGACTATAATCAGATGTATCCTGTGTAGAATCTGTTTTCTTTGCGAAGAAGGCTAATAAGACTAAGCCAATCACAATGACCAAAATAATAAATATCAGCATCACAATCCCCTATTGCTCCTCCAATCTTTATTTCACTATAGCCTAAATTTTATCCAAAAAATAATCGGCATTAAAAAAGCCCGATTAACGGGCTTTTCTACAACCTTGAACATTTTTAAAAACAATCTGAATCGTCTCGTTCGTTGTTAGCTGTGTATTCAGGTTGTCATATCTTTATTCATTTGGGTAAGATTTCTCTTAAATCCCAAATAGTATATGACTTCCTTATTGATTAAATTAGCACCAATATTAGGGTTAGTCAAGATTCCAATATCTGATAAAAATTGTTCAAGCATAACTAACTCGAATCCTGTTTAAGCTATTGAAGAGAATACCGAAGTTTATTTCAAGTTACTGCAAATTATGGTGTATCAGAGCCAATAGCTTCCAGAACTGTTCGTCTAGTTGAAGATAGTTTAATTCAGCCAGGTTTCCCAGAGATATGCCTGAAGGGGAAGGTATAGACTGCAATGTTGTAATCGAAGATGCCACTCAAATTCCAATTCAAAGACCTAAAAACAGAACAAAAGCTATAGCGGCAAGAAAAAAGCTCATACATTTAAGGTACAAGCGATCATTCACTATAAAACACAGCAAATAAGTAAGAGCTAAAAAGCAAACATGTTTGTTATTTAGATGTTACTTATTTGGTAAATTAAAGACTTTCAAAATCCTTGCAGAGAGTTACCGAAATAGAGGAAAAAATTGGCTTAAGATTTAATTTGATTGCAGTTATTTATAATTTAGAGATGAATAAAATTTTATTTATAAAAGAGGTCTAATGTATCATTAAAATATATTTGTATTTTCATAAAAATATCTAAATACGTGCTTAAATTGACATTAAAAAATTTATTTGTGAATATAAACAAAATTATAAATATAGATAATAAAAAAAATTTTTGATAAATTAATACTATTACACTTATAGGATTAATCTTATGAAAAAGATAGAATTTTTAAAAATACTTAGCATTCCTATTTTCCTCTCTGCTTGTGGTGGTGAATCATCAGCCCCAAATCAAGTTATGAATACGGATAAGGAATTAAAATTAACTGAAACACAAACACAAAAACAAACATTGATTCCCATAACTTTAAGTAAAGTAAATATTATTCAGTCACATATATTACCAACTGAACAGGGTAAAGTATGGAAGTTAAAAGATGGCAGTGAACTAACTTATAGAGCTACTCCAAATAAATCAGCAATAATCCTTTTAGATTTAAATTTAAATGGTGATCAGAATCCTAAAATTGAGATATATAAGTCTCATAATTTAATAACAAGCATTAATCTATCACAAGACTATAAATCATTTTCAGTAGATGGAAATGTAAAACCCTTACCATTTTCAAAAAATACTTGGATAGCAAACATTCCAAAAGAATATATGCAAAAAGGGCTTAGATTTAGAGTTATATCAGATAATGCTCAACCATCCAGCTTTAAGGAAGTAGAGTTTTCATTACATTCTAATTTAAAAATACAAATTCTACCATTTTACTTATTTGGAGCATCTACGAACTTAATCGCTTACGACAAAGTTATTTCGCCAACTTCTCAACAGAAAGCTGAACTTGAAAATATTTGGCCAATATCAGAATTAATTTTTGAACAGCATCCTATTGGTGAAATTAAATGGGATTATATGATCGTTCCTCCTTCCGATGGAAAAGAAGCTGAAAAAGTTTTGGAAAAGGATTCAAGAGTTATTAATACAATTCTAAATACTATTACTACGATCTACTATGCAAGTGGAAATTCTAGTTTAAATTATCAATACTATGGGCCTATTGTTCAAATGAATTCTAAAGGTGAATATCAGTATCCAGGAGGCGGAGTCGGATGGGGAAATGTGAGTGTTGGAGACCATTATTATAGTGGTATATTTAATCACGAAAGTGGACATGCTTTTGGACTTGGTCATGCAGCAGGAGAATACAAAGATAATAACTTCCCCTACTACGGAGGAAGCATAAAAGGCTCAGAATGGGGATTTGATATAAGTACAAATACTTTTATTTCAGATCTCGTTACCAGTGATGCGCAAAACTACTCAAACTGTAAAAAATATACATCTCATGGATATGTGAGACCATTAGATGAAAATGGAAATTGCTACAAAGTTGATGTAATGGAGTCTGGTAGTGAAGATAGATCTAAAAAATATCAATATGGTATATTTTCAGATTATAATGCTGCAAGAATTCAAAAATATGTTGAATCTAAAACAATTATAAATGATAAAAGTTTGACCAATTATTCTAAATGGGATCAAAAAAATTATCAATGGATAGACTATGATCCAACCGATGACAAATGGGATCGAGCAAGATTTGGAATAAATAAAAATTATGCAAATAAAAGAAATGTACTTGTCAAAACAGTAGTATTTACTATCAGTAATGCGAATACCAAAGGCATGACACAAATATATCCTGTATCTAAAACCTATACAGGAAATCTATTAAAACAAATAGATCCAACAGATGCTAATGACTTAGCAAAAATTAGTAGAAATAGTGACAGTATTTATAAAAATTTCTGTGCAGAAAGTGGATGTGATTATACGCTAAAAGTATACTATAAAAATCAAACGACTAAACACTTTGCAATACAAGGTGGATTTAGACCTTGGTTTAAAGAATCGGATGATTTTAGTGATAATAAACTTGATCCCAAAAATTCTGAAAGTTTTAGAACATTTGCTATGAATATTCCTGCTGAAAATCAAATTAGCAAAATAGAAATATTAAGTACGCCGATTTTATGGAAAAATGGATTAGATAAATCAGCTAAGATTTTAGCAAGTCGAGATCTATAAAAGCATTTGTTTTGATTTAAATTAAGATTATACATTTAAAAAATAGTAGTTACAGAATACATTTTAAAATCATTAAGTTTTAAGTCCACTATAAGAAAACAGCCACCGCAAGGTGGCTTTTCTATAGGCTTATATTATCATTTGAAGTGCAACAGCATGTTGTTGTCATAATACCTGACACGGACTTTTAAATCTGAATTTTTTTCTTGGGCGATGATTCAAACGTAGAGTGATTTCTGAGATATATTCATCCGTATAGATATTTAAATTACTGCCTTTTTTAATATATTGTCTGATTAGACCATTTATATTTTCATTCGCGCATCTTTGCCATTATCTGCAGTAATAGTCTTGAGCTGATCTTAGATCGGCTCAAGAAGACTGATGGTTGTTTAGCAAATTTCATCTGCCTTACGTGAGCTACATTTTTCAGCCATAAACAACCTGTCTTCCGATCTACAATAAAGACTAATGCTTGCTGATGGTTTTTACCAACAATTGATCCTAGACAGTATCGTGGACAACCGATCCCTCTAAATTCTTGAAATATTTCTGTTCAAAGGCTTCTAGACTTAACCAGCCATTTGCAGAATGCCTTCTGATTCGATTGTAGTAAACTTCAATATACTCAAACAAGATAGCATTTGCCTCTTTTCTCGTAGAAAATACACTGCCATGTACTACATGCCCCTTCAGGGTATGGAAGAAGCTTTCGGTCACTGCATTGTCCCAACAGTTTCCTCGTCTAGACATGCTTTGAATACAGTTATTCGTCAATAATAGCGCCCTAAAATCACGACTACAGTACTGACTACCTTGATCCGAATGCACCATGACACCCGTTGGATAACCCTGACGAGCCATTGCATAATTAAACGCATCACACACCAATTGGCGGTCTATTCGATGGCTGGTTTGCCAACCCACAATACGACGGCTGAATAGATCTAGCATCACACATAAATACAGCCAGCCTTCTTTAGTTCGGATATAGGTAATATCCGTTGTCCAAACTTTATTAGGCTGAGTAACTGTAAATTGGCGATCCAACAAATTTGATGCTGTAGACAAACGATGGTTTGAATCAGTCGTATGCTTGTATTTACGTGCAATCCTACTACGTAAACCAAGCTTTTTTAGCATCCTTCCAACGGTACGTTCGCTCATGCGATAACCTAAATCACGCATGTCATGTACCAATGACGGTGCACCCAAGCGCGCATGATGCTGCCAATATACAACTTTTAAATCATTGTATTTCTGCGCTGTATTGGTCTGGCGTTTTCGCCAGGCATAATAGCCTGAAGTGCTGACATCTAGGCATTTACAGACAGAAGACACAGTGACTTCATTTATATCCATATCTTGAATTACCGTGTACTTTTCTTGGCATGATCTGTCAGAAAGTACACATGCGCTTTTTTTAAGATGTCATTGGCTTCCTTGAGCTGTTTGACTTCTTTTTCTAATTCCAAGATCCGCTGTTGTTCAGGAGAAAGTTGACGTTTGCTTGAACCTACTGGATTGGCTTCACGAATCCATTTATCTAAGGTTGAATAACCCACACCTAATTTATGGGCGATTGCAGC